>NZ_JBVJKV010000001.1:1289444-1508822 GCF_055585065.1 Streptomyces sp. NPDC054047
GGCCACACCCGCAACCCGGTCACATCTGTGTCCCAGCCCAATTGCTGCCCCGGCCACACCCGCAACCCGGTCACTTCCGCGCCCCGGCCCGACTCGTGCCCCGGCCACACCCGCAACCCGGTCACCTTCCTGCCCGCATCCCACGCGCGCCGCTCTCCTCATCAGGCTCATGCGAACAACCGCCGCCAGGTCTCGGGGCCCGGGTAGCCGTCCGCCGCCGCGCCCCGCCAGCCCTGCGCGCGTTGGAACGCCTCGACGTTGCGGCGGTCGCTCTCGCTCCAGCGGGGGCCCGGCCCCTGGGCGTAGTGCCTGCCGAAGCCCTTCTTCACCAGTTGCCTCCCGAGCTTCTCGACCGACGGGCTGGACTGGCCGGGGCGGAACACTCCCCTGCCGGGGTACGCGGGCGCCCTGCCCTGCGCGCCGCCGCCCGCGCCCGACCCCGCGCCGGGGATGTCGCGCCCCTTGCCCGTCATCAGGTACGACCAGGTCGTGGGGCCCGGCAGTCCGTCCGCGTCCCCGCCGCTCCAGCCCTGCGCCCGCTGGAACGCCTGCGTGGCCCTGCGGTCCGCGTCGCTCCAGCGCGGGCCGGGCCCCGTCTTGTAGAAGCGGGCGCCGCCTCTGCCGACCAGGGCCTTGCCGAGCTGGGTCACGTATTTGTTGTCGGCGCCGGGGCCGAACGAGCCCGCGCCGGGGTAGCGCGTCCCCGTGCCCGGCCCCGAGCCGCCCGGGGTGCCCTCCGTCACTCCCTTGTAGCGGTACGCCAGATAGCGGTTCCCATTGCTCCAATAGGCATAGGGAGTGGTCTGCTTACGGGCGTGCGGACGGGCCTGTTCGTACGCGGTGTATTGCGTGTGCGCCGCGTTCGCCCAGCCGCCGAAAATCGTCACGTGCGACCCCTTCTCGGGGTTCGCGGGGTTATGGAAGAGAAGGATGTCGCCGGGCTGGAGCTGGGCCTTCGTAATGCGTACCGCGTACGAGGAGAGGCTGCCCGTCCATTCATTGCCGCCGAGATTCCAGGCCATGGAGACAAAGCCCGAGCAGTCCTGCCGGTAGCCGTCGGACCAGTACGCCCCCATGCTGTACGGCACCTTCGCCGCGACCCACTTCTTGGCGCGGGCGATGATCTCGGCCCGCGTCGTGCTCCGCGCCGCCGACGCCGCGGGGCCCGGGGTTCCGGGCCTGCCCGGCGCTCCGTGCAACGCGCTCGTGTCGCCCTGCGGGCTGCCGGGGCCCGGATCCTCGTCCGCCGGAGTCCCAGGTGGCCGCGCCGGATGGTGGCCGGCGCCGGGGGCCGCCGCCGCCGGGAGAACCTGCCCGCCGCCGAGCACGGTGCCCGCCGCTGCGGCGATGACGAGGGCGCGGCGCGCGCCGTGCGCCGCCGGGTGGCCACCTTGCCGTACGGGAAGTGCGTGAGTCATGGCTCGTCGCCAGTGAATACATCCGGGGCAGTCGCAGTCGCTCTCGGGATCGAATTCCTCGAATACCGGAGCACCCTCCATGCGATTCCCCTCACACTCCAGGAAAGAATGCCTGCGTCGCATCTGCACAGTCGTCAGCTTCTCAACTGTCGGGCGATATCGCATGTTGACGGTCCGAATGATGGATCCGCCCCGCATTCACGTCCCCGCCGCGCCCCGGGCCCGCCCCGAGCAAAGCCCGCTCGAACCCCGGCCGAGTGCCGCCCCGAGCACCCGAAGCTCCCGGAGGGTCCGGAGCACCCGTCCGCGTCCGGTAGAGTTCTCCAGGTCAGCAGGCGCCGTTAGCTCAGTTGGTTAGAGCAGCTGACTCTTAATCAGCGGGTCCGGGGTTCGAGTCCCTGACGGCGCACAGACAGCGAAGGCCCCCCGTTCACGCGGGGGGCCTTCGTGGTTCCCGGGCCGGGGCGACACCCGTGTTCCTGAGCAGGGTCGATACCCGTGTTCCTACCGCTACCGTTGCGCCATGGCGCGCGACATACAGGAGCGGATCAAGAAGCTCATCATCGACCAGCGGCTGCCCTCCGGCGCCTCTCTGCCCACCGAGCCCGAACTGATGGAACGCCTCGGCGTCAGTCGGAACTCCGTGCGAGAGGCCCTCAAGGCGCTACAGGCGATGGGCATCGTGGAAATCCGGCACGGTTTCGGCACATATGTCGGACCCATGTCGATGGCTCCCATGATCGAGGGCCTGACGTTCCGGACGGTGGCAGGGCACTACCGCGGCGAGGACAGCCTGCTCCAGCTCCTGGAGCTGCGGGAGGCCGTGGAGACCGGTCTCATCGCCCGTCTCGCGGGCCGCATCCCGGCCGAAGATCTGGCCGAACTGGACGCGATCGTCGACCGGATGGACAGCGAGACGGCGGCGAGCGAGGGCCGAAGCGGCCGGCCGGCGGCGGTTCACACCGAAACCGACCGTGCATTTCACGCCACTCTCTACCGCTGTCTGCGCAATCCGCTGCTCGGCGAGGTCCTCGAAGCGTTCTGGGACGCCTTCCACAAGGTACGTACCGACCTCGTGGACGTGCCGCAGGACCCCAAGGTCACCTGTCGCCAGCACCGGGAGATCCTCGACGCGGTCCGATCCGGCGATGTGCTCCGGGCCGAGCGGGCGATACGGGAACACTTCGGTAATATTCGAACGCGGTTGAGTGCTCCTGTCTCAACAGGCAACTCAAATCTCTCGTATGACCGGTAAACACCTTGTTTCGCTCTTGCGATCATGGCTAGGGGCGTAGAACCTTGTGCTGGAGCCATTGGCTCTCATGAGGCAGGCGGTGCGGGGCAGTTGGGGGGCCCGACCGGTGCCCACGGGGGAAGGGGCGGGGGCCCCTTTCATGAATGGATGCCGAGGGGGGCATCATGCAACCGGAAGGTAGCTGTTCCATGTCTAAGGGGACGGTGGCCTGCCACTGATGCGTCCGTGAAGGTCGGGGGACCGAGCCGGACGGAAGGACCAACGAACACGCGGGGGACCGCGTGCGGGGGGATGACTCATGACGTCGACGCCGACGGGCGCCCGGCCGAACGACCCGTCAGAGACGACCCAGCTGCGGGTGCCGTCGCACCGTACGGGCGGGTTCCGACGTATAAAGAAGGCCCTGCCGAGATACGACTACGAGCACTACAGCCGTCTCGCGGGGCCGCTCACGCAGCCCGATCCGACCAAGCCGTACAAGGTGCAGTACCGCTCCCTGCTCTCGCAGGAGCCGCACCGGATCAGAGCCGCGCTCATGCTGGGCGCCGCACCGCTGCTCTCCCTCGTACTGCTCGCCTGGCTGCTCCAGCCGACGCACTGGACGAAGCGCGACTACGTCGCCAACGACTGGCTGCCCACGCTCGACATCGTCATGCTCATATCCATCGGCCTGATCGAGTTCTTCCGCTGCATGAACGTGCTGTCGAACGCGCACGCCACGCTCGTCGCCCGTGACCCGATCCCCGTGGTGCCCGAGACCGGCACCCGCGTCGCCTTCCTCACCTCCTTCGTGCCCGGCAAGGAGCCGCTCGAGATGGTGACGAAGACGCTGGAGGCGGCCGTCAAGATCCGCCACCGCGGCCTCATGCACGTCTGGCTCCTCGACGAGGGCGACGACCCCGCCGTCAAGGAGGTCTGCCGGCGGCTCGGCGTGCACCACTTCTCCCGCAAGGGCATCGCGAAGTGGAACATGAGCAAGGGCCCGCACCGCGCCAAGACCAAGCACGGCAACTACAACGCCTGGCTGGACGCGCACGGCGACGACTACGACTACTTCGCATCGGTCGACACCGACCACATCCCGATGCCCAACTACCTCGAGCGGATGCTCGGCTTCTTCCGCGACGAGAACGTCGGCTTCGTCATCGGCCCGCAGGTCTACGGCAACTACGACAACTTCATCACCAAGGCCGCCGAGTCCCAGCAGTTCCTCTTCCACGCCCTGATCCAGCGCGCGGGCAACGCGTACGGCTCCCCCATGTTCGTCGGCACGAGCAACGCCGTACGCATCAGCGCGCTGAAGCAGATCGGCGGTCTGTACGACTCGATCACCGAGGACATGGCGACCGGCTTCGAGATCCACCGCGCCACGAACCCGCGGACCGGCAAGAAGTGGAAGTCGGTCTACACACCGGACGTGCTCGCGGTCGGCGAGGGCCCCAACGCCTGGACGGACTTCTTCACGCAGCAGCTGCGGTGGTCGCGCGGTACGTACGAGACCATCCTCAAGCAGTTCTGGAAGGCGCCGTTCTCGCTGCCGCCCGGCCGCCTCTTCAACTACACGATGATGGTCATCTTCTACCCGATGTCCGCCATGAACTGGATCCTGGCCGCGCTCTCCTGCGCGCTGTTCCTGGGCATGGGCGCATCGGGCGTGAACATCGACCCGACGATCTGGCTGATGCTGTACGGCAACGCGTCGGCGCTGCAGATCGGCCTCTACATCTGGAACCGCCGCCACAACGTCTCGCCGCACGAGCCCGAGGGCTCCGGCGGTATCGCGGGCATGGTGATGTCGGCGCTGTCCGCGCCGGTCTACGCGCGCTCCCTCCTGGACGCCGTGCTGCGCCGCAAGAGCAAGTTCGTGGTGACGCCCAAGGGCGATTCGGCCAGCCCGGACACACTGTTCGGCACGTTCCGGATCCACCTGTTCTTCATCCTGGTCTTCGCCGGCTCGATGGCCGCCGCGTTCGTCTTCGACCACGTCCACCCGGCGATGATCATCTGGGCCACGTTCGCCCTGCTGATCACGGCCGCGCCGATCTTCGCGTGGCGGTGGGGGATGCGGCAGGACAAGAAGAAGAGCAAGTCGCGGCACGGGGGAGGCAATGCGGGACCGCCCACGGGCGGGGGCCCGACGGTGCCGCAGCAGCGCGACGCCACGGCGGAGCTGCCACAGGCGCATCAGCCTTCGCAGGCGCCACACGCGCCTCAGCAGAAGCCCAGCTGGGCAGCGAACGACCAGACCATGCAGATCGCCCTTGGGGGACGTAAGAAATGAAGGACCGTTCCAGCCGCCGCCGCGCCCGCCGCATCGCGATAGGCGCGGCGGTGGTCATAGCGCTGGCCGGGATGAACGGCCCGTGGCTGTGGCGCGTGGGTTCGGAGAAGTACCACGACTACAAGATCAACAAGCCGGAGTACAAGGCCGACAACGGTCACTGGCAGGTCGTGAACTTCCCCGAGGAGTACCGCCAGAACACGATCCACGCGGCGCTCCTGCACACCGGCAAGATCCTTCTGGTCGCGGGCTCCGGCAACAACCAGAAGAACTTCGACGCCAAGAAGTTCGACACCCGCCTGTGGGACCCGGTCAAGAACACGATCAAGAAGATCAAGACGCCCGTCGACCTCTTCTGCACCGGCCACACGCAGCTGGCCAACGGCAATCTCCTGATAGCCGGCGGCACCCAGCGCTACGAGAAGCTCAAGGGCGACATCACCAAGGCCGGCGGCCTGATGGTGGTGCACAACGAAGACCCGGACAAGCCGATCACGCTGCCCGCGGGCACGAAGTTCACCGGCAAGAAGAACGGCAAGACGTTCGTGTCCAAGGACCCGGTCGTCGTCGAGCGCGCCAAGAAGGTCTTCGACAAGGCGACCGGCGCGTTCGTCCGCAACGAACCGGGCCTGGGCCGGGTGTACGTGGAGGCGCAGAAGAGCGGCTCGAAGCACGAGACCGGCACGCAGGACAACTACCGCGTGCAGGGCCTCAAGGGCGCCGCCACCCGCAACACGTACGGCATCGCGCAGAAGCTCGCCCTGGACAAGAAGGACTTCCAGGGGATCAAGGACGCCTTCGAGTTCGACCCGGTCGCCGAGAAGTACATCAAGGTCGACCCGATGAACGAGGCGCGCTGGTACCCCACGCTGACCACGCTCTCGGACGGCAAGGTGCTCAGCCTCTCCGGCCTCGACGAGATCGGCCAGCTGGTCCCGGGCAAGAACGAGGTCTACGACCCCAAGACGAAGAAGTGGACCTACACCAAGCAGGTCCGGCAGTTCCCGACCTACCCCGCCGTGTTCCAGCTGGAGAGCGGCAGGCTCTTCTACTCGGGTTCGAACGCCGGCTACGGCCCCGACGACGTCGGCCGCAAGCCCGGCACCTGGGACCTGGAGAAGAAGGGCAGCTGGAAGGGCATCCCGGGGATGAGCGACCCGAATCTCCTGGAGACCTCCAACACGGTCGAACTGCCGCCCGCGCAGGACCAGAAGTACATGGTGGTCGGCGGCGGCGGTGTCGGCGAGTCCAAGAAGTCCAGCAAGAAGACCCGCATCGTCGACCTCCTGGACGACAACCCGAGGTTCGAGGACGGCCCCGAGCTGGAGAAGGGCACGCGCTACCCGCAGGCCTCGACCCTGCCCGACGACACGGTGCTCATCTCCGGCGGCTCGGAGGACTACCGCGGCCGCGGCGACTCGAACATCAAGCAGGCGCGGATCTACGACGCCAAGACCGGCAACATGCGGCGGGTCGCGGACCCTGAGGTCGGCCGCAACTACCACTCGGGCTCGATCCTGCTGCCCGACGGCCGCGTGATGTTCTTCGGCTCCGACTCGCTCTACTCCGACAAGGCCAACACCAAGCCCGGCGAGTTCGAGCAGCGCATCGAGATCTACACGCCGCCGTACCTCTACCAGGGCTCGCAGCCCACGCTGACCGGCGGTCCCGAGGAGATCAAGCGCGGCGGCTCGGGGACGTATCGGACGCAGCACGCCTCGTCCATCAAGACGGCCCGCCTGATCAGGCCGAGCGCCTCGACGCACGTCACCGACATCGACCAGACGTCCGTCGCCCTCGACCTGAAGAAGTCGGCGGACGGCGTCACGGTGACGATTCCCGAGGAGAAGAGCCTGGTCGAATCGGGCTGGTACATGCTGTTCGTCACCGACGACCAGGGCACCCCGAGCAAGGCCCAGTGGGTCCACGTGCCGTAGCTCGCGTGGGCGCGGGGCCGGGTGACTGCGCCCCCGTTAGGGGCGCGGGGAACTGCGCGCTCAGCCCGCGAAAAGCCGCAGTCGCGTCTGCCAGATGAATCGGCAGACGCGACTGCGGCTCTTTTGTGGTTGCTCGCGCAGTTCCCCGCGCCCCTTGCGGGGCGCTCCTACTTGGCCGCCGCCGCGAGGCTCTTCGCGTACTCGGGCCACCACTGACCGGCCTTCGGCCCGCCCCTGCACGTCCCGTCGGACTCACCGGGCCGCTTGATCCAGAGGTACGCGTCCACGAGCGGGTCGGACGTCTTGGTGGTCGGCGCCTCGCCGAGCGCGCGGCCCGGCGGGTTGCACCAGGTGTCCTTGCCCTTGGTGTACGGGCCGTTGCCGTTGCGCGCGGTGTCGATGACGAACGGCTTGTCGCCGATCTTCGCCGAGAGCTTCTTGCCGAACTCCGTGCTGGCCTCGGTGGTCTGGAAGTTCGAGACGTTGACCGAGAAACCGTCGGCCTGCTCGACGCCCGACCACTTCAAGGGCTCCCAGAGCGAGTCCGGGTTCTTCCAGCCCGCGTTGCCCGCGTCCAGGTACACCTTAGTGTTCTTCAGGGACTTGAGCTTCTCGATGGCGCCCTTGAGCAGGTCGTACCGCTCCTCGTGGAACTCCTCCGGCGTGCAGTTGTCGACCATGTGGAGCACTGCGTCCGGCTCCAGGATGACCGTGGCCCGCCGGTCGCCGATGCCCGCGGCGACCTGGTCGATGAACTTCCTGTATTCGTTGCCGTCGGCCGCGCCGCCGCCCGAATACTGGCCGCAGTCGCGGTGCGGGATGTTGTAGAGGACCAACAGGGCGTCGCGGTCGGCCTTCTCGGCGGCCTCGGTGAAGCCGCGCGACTGCTCCTCCGCGTTCTCCGGGACGATCCATTCGGCGACCGGCTGCTCGGCGATCTTGCGGATCAGCTCGGCGTCGTCCTTCTTGTCGTCCTTCTCGTACGAGGCGACCTGCTTGGCCGCGTTCCCCTCCGGGTTGACCCAGTACGGGTCGGAGCCCTTGGGCTGCTGCTTGATGGGCTGTCCCGACGATTCCTCGTTGCCCGAGCCGTCATCGGAGGAGCACCCCGACAGCAGCAGCGCCGCCCCCGCAAACGCCGCCGCAGCCTTCACCCCCCGGGCCGCGATCCGATGACCGCGGCCGGTGCCTTTGTGGTACATCCACTCCCCCTTGGGTGCACTGTCCGATTCTCAATCCTGACATACGCACTCCCGGCCCACGAGGCCCGCCCGTCGGCTGCGGAGACCTGTTGGAGACCTGTTACAGCTCGGCGCCCGGGGGTAGGCGCAGGGCGCGGGGTGGCGCTCATGGGGAGGAGATCATGCGGGATCACACCTCTGAACTACGGCTGGCCGAAGTCCTGGTGGAGACCACGAACACACTGGACGACGACTTCGACCCGGACCTCTATCTCAGCCGGGTCGCGGGCCACTGCGTAGAGCTGCTCGACGCCACTGCCGCCGGAGTCATCTTCGACGGCGCGGGCACACACTCGGTCGCCGCGGGCGGCCACCCACGGGACCTGGCGCTCGACCTGCTGGGGGCCCAGCAGAGCGGCGGACCCTGCGTGGAGAGCCTCGGCACCGGGCTGCCCGTGCCGCCGGTGCGGCTCGCGACGGCCGAACCCGCCAAGCGCTGGCCGGAGTTCACCGCGCTTGCCCGCCGCCGCGGCATCGGGATCACCTACGCGGTTCCGCTGCGCCAGCGCGAGGCCCTGCTCGGCGCGCTCAACGTCTTCGTGCCCGAGGCCACCCTGGTCCCGCACACCGACGGGGAGTTGCGTCTGGCGCAGGCGATCGCCGACGCCGCCGCGCTAGGGCTGCACAATCACCGCGCCTACACGGAGTATCGGGTCCTCGCCACACAGCTCCAGGGCGCTCTGACCAGCCGCGTACGCATCGAACAGGCCAAAGGCATACTCGCCGAACGCTGGCACACGGGTGTGGACGAGGCCTTCCAGGCGCTGCGACGGTACGCGCGTAGAGAACGGCTGGTCATGGAGCTGGTCGCCACCGAAGTGATCAAGGGATCGCTCGACGACACGGTGCTGCGCGGCAGTTGGTCCGAACCTTCCTGAAGGTCATCCCGGGAACCACCACCACCTGCGGCGATCACGGAGAGGAAGCGGGTCACGACTTGGCGTCAAACCACCCCTAGGCTCCAGCGCTCATCCGTTCTAGAGTCGTCTCAACGGCCCAAGCCCCCGGCCTGATCGTCCATCCCGTATTGCGGGGTTGGCCACCGAACCTCCCGCGCCGGCGCCGGGTTACTCCCGCAGCTCGTGCGCGCGCGGTCGAGGACCAGCCCGGTCGACGGCTCCGGGGGGAGCGGGCCGCCGACCGGGCCGGGTTGCTCCCGATCCGGGGCTCTCCGGGACAAGTCCATACATCGAGGCGACGGTTGCAGGAACCCGGTGCGATTCCGGGGCGGTCCCGCCACTGTGACCGAACGCCCGCGTGGCGTGCGGAAGTCAGGAACTGAGCCGTCGCACTCCTGCTTCGGGGCGTGGAAACCCCAGGAGGAGGCGCTTCGACATGTCACTGCACGCCGCGCCATCGCCCACCGAAAGCACGGCGGCGCAGGCCGCCACGGCCTCGGCCCGCGACTGGCTCATCGCGTCGGCCGCGGTCGTCATCGCGCTGGTCGCGCTCTACGCCGTCTTCTTCGACAACGGCTCGCTGCTCTCGGCGACCGGCGGCCATCTCCACGAGTTCGCCCACGACGGCAGGCACCTTTTCGGCGCCCCCTGCCATTGACCGGGGACGGACACGGCACCATGCCATCCCCCTCGTCCTCACCTGTTCTGCCCCTGCTCGGCCGGGGTCTCGTGGCGGGAGGCGTGGCGGGCCTCGCCGCCGGTCTCTTCTCCCTGCTCCTCGCCGAGCCGCTGATGGACCGGGCGATCCGCGCCGAGGAGAAGCGGACGGCCGCCCAGGAGCACGCGCACGCCGCGCGGCACCACGAGGAGCTGTTCACGCGCTCCACCCAGCACGGCGGCCTGGTGGTCACCGCGGTCGTCGCCGGTCTGGCCGTCGGCGTCCTGTTCGCCGTGGTGTACGCCCTGGTGCACCGCCGCGACCCGCACTCGGCTCCTTGGCCGCGCGCCCTCACCTTCGCGGGAGCGGCCTTCCTGGCCCTCTCGCTGCTGCCCGGCCTGCGCTATCCGGCGAACCCGCCGGGCGTCGGCGACGCGGGCACGGTCGGCGAGCGCCAGCCGATGTGGCTCGCGGCCGTCGCGATCGGCGTCCTCGGCACGCTCCTGACCTGGCAGGTGTACGTACGCCTCGCGGCCAGATCCGTCCCGGTGCGGCAGCTCGCGGCGGCCCTCACGACGGTCGCCGTCCTGGCCGCGCTCTTCCTGCTCCCGGACAACCCCGACCCGGTCCCGGTCGACGCGGCGCTCCTGTGGGACTTCCGCGTCCTCTCGGTCGCCTCGCACGCCCTGCTCTGGGCCGTGTTCGCGGCGGTCTTCGGGGCCCTGGGCCTGCGGGCCGTCCGGGAAGGGGCCGTCAGGGGTGGCGCCAGGGGCGCGAGCGCGGCGGGAGTGCCCTCGCGCCCGGGCGCCACCCCTACGGCCCCACCCCGGTGAGGTAGGCGGACACCACCACGTTCGCCGAGTACGTCTTGGCCGCCCGGTCGAAGGTGCCGCCGCAGGTGATCAGGCGGAGCTCGGCGCGGCCCTTCTCGTGGGGGCCGTACGCCTTCTTCGCGTCGAAGCGGTCCCGGCTGATGACCTGGACGTCGTCCACGGTGAACTCCGCGACCGAGCCGTCGTCCCGGGTCACCCGGATCTTCTCGCCCGGCCGCATCGCGCTGAGGTCGTAGAAGACGGCGGGGCGCGTCTCGGTGTCGACGTGGCCCACGAACAGGGAGGTGCCCTCGGCGCCGGGGCGCGTCCCGCCGCCGTACCAGCCGACGGAGGCCGCCTCGGTGAAGGGCGGCGGATCGATGGCGCCGTCCCGGTCGAGCCCGCGGGCGATCACGGGCGCCCGCACCTTCAGCGAGGGAACGTCCACGCTCAGCGGCCTGGCCGCACCCAACGGCTCGTGCGCGTCCGGGAGTTCGACGGCGAACGGCCGGCCCACCGCCGCCACGTCACCGTTCGTGGGCTCCGAGACACCGCCGCGTACGTCGGTGATCTCGCTGCCCCACAGCCAGAGCCCGACAAGCACCAGCGCCCAGGCGAGTCCGGTGAGGAACCGCCCGTGGCCCGCCGACCCCTCGTGGCCCGACATGTCAGTGGCCGCCCGTCACTCGGAGCGGCGCCGGCGGACACTGCGGAACGCCACGGCCACGGCCGCCACCCCCGCGAGCACCAGGCCGATCACCGCGTGCCGGGTGCCGGGCCCCGCCTCCTGGGCGTGCGCGGCCAGCTGCGCGGTGCCGCCGCCGCCCGCGCGGACCGGCGAGACGGGGGCGGTGTGGTGCCGGCCGACCTGCACGGTGCCCACGCCCTGGTGGGGGTGGCCGTCGCAGATGACGGTGATGTCGTACGAGCCCTCGACGCCGTTGCGGATCGTGGCGGAGCCGTTCAGGGAGTACTTCTCGCCGTCCCTGCCGGTGAGCTTCGCGTCCCCCGTGAACGCGCCGGACCCGGCGGACCCGGTCGTCCCTTCACACCCCGAGACGCTGATCTCGACCTTGGCCCCGGGCTCGGCGGTGGACGGGGTGACCGTGGCACGCACTTTGTCCTGCTCATGGGCGTGCGCCGGCACCGTGGCGACGACGGGGAGCGCGGCGAGGACAGCCGCCCCGGCTATGCCACGCAGGGTGAGTGTTCCTCTACGCATCGTGAACCTCCTGTTCCGAGGTTCACGCGCGGCGGCATCACACGCCTCCCGTGTGCGGCAAACGGGTGGTTATACGCGGTCCACCAGGTCGGCGATGGAGTCCACGACATTGGAGGGCCGGAAGGGGTGCTGGTCGATGTCCTTGCGGGAGGTGAGCCCCGTCAGGACCAGGAACGTCTCCATCCCCGCCTCGAGACCGGCCAGGACATCGGTGTCCATGCGGTCGCCGATCATGGCGCTGGTCTCGGAGTGCGCCCCGATGGCGTTGAGCCCGGTCCGCATCATCAGGGGGTTCGGCTTGCCCGCGAAGTAGGGGTTGCGCCCGGTGGCCTTGGTGATCAGCGCGGCGACGGCCCCGGTGGCGGGCAGCGGCCCCTCGGTGGAGGGCCCGGTCTCGTCGGGGTTCGTGCAGATGAAGCGGGCCCCGCCGTTGATCAGCCGTACGGCCTTGGTCATGGCCTCGAACGAATACGTCCGGGTCTCGCCGAGCACCACGTAGTCCGGGTCGTGGTCGGTCAGGACGTACCCGATGTCGTGCAGGGCGGTGGTGAGCCCTGCCTCGCCGATGACGTACGCCGTGCCGCCGGGCCGCTGGTCGTCCAGGAACTTCGCGGTGGCCAGCGCCGAGGTCCAGATGTTCTCGACGGGCACTTCGAGGCCCATGCGGTTCAGCCGGGCCTGGAGGTCGCGCGCGGTGTAGATGGAGTTGTTCGTCAGGACCAGGAAGGGCTTCCCGGACTCCCGGAGCCTCTTGATGAAGGCGTCGGCGCCGGGGATCGGAACGCCTTCGTGGATGAGTACGCCGTCCATGTCGGTGAGCCACGATTCGATGGGCTTGCGCTCTGCCATGGGGTGCACTCCTGCGGTCTCCGTTGAGCAAGGTAACGGTGGGACGCCGGGACAGCTCTGTGCCGACGCCCCACAGCCTAATCAGGAAGCGGTGATCGTGACCCCGTCGATCACCCAGTACCAGTTGTTGCCGCCGGTGTAACGGAAGCGGACCTGGGCTTTCGTGACCCCGGCGGGCACCTGGAGGGCGATGTTCTCGACGACGGAGGGGGTGTCCGCGGTGTACGTCTTCACCGTGACCGGGGCCTCTCCGTCGTACGAGACGAGCACCTCGCCCTTCTGCGGGGCCTCCTGGCGGTAGTACGTCGTGTACGTGAGGGTGGCCCTCGCGCCGCCCCGCACCGTGTACGAGGGGCTGACCAGCGTCGAGTCGAACGTCCCGGAGAAGGACTTGTCGGTCCACTCGTCGCCGTCGGCGACCGCGAAGACGTTCCGGGCGCGGATGTTGAGCTCGCGCCGCTGGTCGCGCTCGGCCTTGGTCCAGAACTCGTCCGTGGTGAAGGACCAGCCGCGCCACTCGGTCATGCCGCCCGCGCCCATCCTGGAGTTGTCGACGCTCCAGCCGCTCGGCGGGGTGTGCGTGAAGCCGATGACCCCGCCGCCGATGCCGGTCTCGTCGACGGGCCCGGTCAACTGGGCGCGCAGGGCATCGAACGCGTCCGGCGTGGGCTGCTGGACGGGACGCCCGTCCAGGCCCCAGGCCGGGTCGATCGCGATGCCGAGGTGGGCGAGCGCGCTGGCGGCGATGTCGGGCATGCGGACGTCGTGGCGGACCGAGCCCGCCGTGACCCCGCCGCCGGTGGCGATCATGAAGGTCTGGCGCTCGGGCCAGCTGGAGCCGCCGTGGCCGCCGGGGTCGGTGTGCCCATGGTCGGCGGTGATCATGACGAGCCAGTCCTCGGAGCCGTACGTGGCGCGGGACTTGACCGCGGCGACGATCCGGCCGACCTGGGTGTCGGCGCCGTGGATCGCGTCGAGATAGGCCTGGCTCGCGGCGCCGCTGTCGTGACCCGCGTGGTCGATGTTGTCGAGCTGGACGAAGACCGCGTCGGGGTTGCCGCTCTTGACCTCGGCGACGGCGCGGCTCGTGGTGCCCGCGTCGTACTCGGCGGACGGCGTGGAGACCCGGGCGTCGACCTTCGCCGAGAAGATGATGTCGGTGATCGGGGCCCAGGACGAGACGGCGTAGGTCCGCAGGGCGGGCTTCGCGGCCTCGATCCGCGTCATGAAGTCCGGGTACGCGGCGAGGTTGTGCCCGGTGAACTCGTTGTTCACGACCCTGTGCTTGTCGGGCCAGACGCCGGTGATGAGCGTCGACCAGCCGGGACCCGACGAGGTGGGCGCGAGCGGATTGGCGTAGATGCTGCTCGGCGCGGTCAGGCCCGCGCTCATCAGGCCCTTGAGTGCGGGCGCGTCGGCGTCCTTGATTCTGTTGAGCAGGGCGCCGTCCAGGCCGATGACCAGGACCTTCGGGGTCTTGGCCGCGGCCCTGGCGACGGCGGCGAGGGGACCCGCGGCCACTGCGATGGCGGCGGTGGAGACGAGGAGCGAGCGGCGGGATATGCCGTGCGACGACACGTGGTCCTCCGGTTCGTGAGAGGGCTGATGCAGAGGGGTGGCACATGCCAACGCCCCCGGAGAACCAGGGGCGTTGGGTCCATACCCGTTATCTTTTCGCTACCGAACACCCGGGGCCAAGGGTGCGACGGTGAACTCTCAGCTACCGGTCGCCGACTTCCAGTCCTCGACGTACGTCTGGAGGTTCTCGGAGATGTCGGCCCAGTCCGGCTCGAAGACCTCGACCCCGTCGACGATCTTGTCGAGCGCGACCGCGTTCGCGTCGGTGGCCTTGATGTCCTTGCGCGCCGCGAAGCCGCCGCCGATCTCGCTGACCTGCTGCTGGGCCTTCTGGCTGAGCAGGTAGTCGAGGAACTTCTTGGCGTTGGCGTTGTGCGGGGCCTTGTTGACCAGGCCGGCGGCGTAGGGCAGGGCGAAGGTGGTGGGCTTGCCGCCCTCCTTGGCCGGGAACCAGATGCCGAGGTTCGGCATGTCCTTGGACTGGGCGTAGTTCATCTGCACGTCGCCGTTGGCGGCGAGGAGCTCGCCCTTGTCGACCTTGGGCGCGAGCTTGCCGGTGGAGGCGGACGGGCCGACGTTGTTCGTCTGGAGCTTCTTCAGGTAGTCCATGGCGGGCTTCTTGCCGCCGAAGTCGTGCATCGCCTTGATGAGCACGGCGGTTCCGTCGCCCGCGACACCGGGCGTGGAGTACTGGACCTTGTCCTTGTACGCGGAGTCGGTGAGGTCCTCCCAGGTCTTGGGCGCCTTGGAGCCGCCGAGCTCCTTCTTGTTGTAGATGAAGCCGAAGTAGTTGTTCACGACGGAGGTCCACTTGCCGTCGGAGGCCTTGTCGGCGCCGTCGACCTGGTCGGACCCTTCCGGCTTGTAGGCCTGGAGCAGGCCCTTCTCGTCGGCCTGCTGGATGAACGGCGGCAGGGTGATGATGACGTCGGCCTGCGTGTTGGACTTCTCGCGGACGGCGCGCTGCACCATCTCGCCGGAGCCGCCCTCGACGTAGTTCACCTTGATGCCGGTCTTCTTCTCGAAGTCCTTGAAGACCTGGTCGTACCAGCCGTCGCCGTTCTCGCCCTTGAGGCCGTCGGCGCTGTAGACGGTGACCTCCTTCGCGTCGGACGCGGAGGACTCGCCGCCGCACGCCGTGAGGGAGCCTGCGAGGACGAGACTGCCGGAGACGGCGGCGAGCGCTCTGGTGCGGGTGTGACGCGACATGACGTTCGTGCTCCTTCGGGGAGGGTTCGGGCTCAGCGGTAGGAGGCGCGGGTGCGGATGCGGGAGACGGCGAAGAGGACGAGCAGCGTCGCCGCCATCAGGACCACCGCGACGGCGGCGCCGGTGAACAGGGAGCCGCGGTCGGTGGCCGCGTAGATCTGCACGGGCAGCGGCATCCAGTCCGGCGGGTAGAGCATCATCGTGGCGCTCAACTCGCCCATGGAGAGCGCGAAGCAGAGGCCCGCGGCCGCATTCAGCGACGGCAGCAGGAGCGGCAGCTTCACCTTCCACAGGACGTACGCGGGCCGGGCACCGAGCGATGCGGCGGCCTGTTCGTACGCCGGGTCGAGACGGACGATGGCAGCCGAAACCGACTGGTAGGCGAACGCCGTGACAAGAATGGTGTGCGCGAGGACCACGATCCAGCGCGTGCCGTTGAGGATCATCGGCGGCTTGCTGAACGCCACGAGGATCGCGAGCCCGACGACGACGGAGGGCACGGCCACCGGCAGCATGAAAAGCGTGTCGAGTACGCGCTTGCCCCCTCTCTTCAGCGAGGCGGCGGCGAGCGCGGCCCAGGACCCGACGGCGAGCGCGAGCAGGCTGGCGCCGACGGCGGTGACCAGGCTGGTGGTGAGCGCCTGGAGCGACTCCCCGCGGGTGGCGGACGCGTAGTGCTCCGTGGTGAATCCGGACGGGAAGGCGCCGGACCAGTGCGAGGAGAACGAGGCCGCCAGGATCACCAGGAGAGGCAGCGCGAAGAGCGGCAGGAAGAAGACGAAGAAGAGAACCCAGGTGGCCAGCTTTCCCTTGCGGCTATGCACCAACACGACGGCTCACCATCCGGTAGAGGCTGTAAAGACCCACGGAGATCGCGATGTTGACCACGGCGACGACACAGGCCGCCGGATAGTCGGACTCGAGAATGGCCTTGCTGTAGACGAGCATGGGAAGGGTCGTGACTCCCTTGGCTCCGGTGAAGAGAACAATCCCGAACTCGTTCAGACACATGACGAGTACGAGGCTGCCGCCCGCGGCGAGGGCGGGCAGCGCCTCGGGCAGGATGACCCGCCGAATGATGCGGCCGGGCTTCGCGCCGAGGCTGGAGGCGACCTCCAGCTGGGCGGTGTCGATCTGCGAGAACGCGGCGAGGAGCGGGCGCATCACGAAGGGCGTGAAGTACGTGATCTCGGCGAGGAGAACGCCCCACGGAGTGGTGAGGAACTGAAAGGGCCCGTCCGCGGCCCCCGTCGCGTCCGTCCACATCCCGTTGGCCATGCCCTTGGTGCCGTAGATGAACAGCAGGGCGAGGGTGATGAGGAAGGACGGAAAGGAGAGAAAGACGTCGATGAACCGGGCGACGGCTTTCCCTCCCGGGAACGGCACGAAGGCGATGATCAGCGCGAGCGCGAACCCGAGCACGAGACACCCGACGGTGGCTCCGACGGCCAGCCACACGGTGGTCCCGAGCGCCTCCCGAAACGCTTCGGAGGCGAAGACGTCGGAGTAGGGCTGAAGGGAGGTCCCGCCGGTATCGGGCTGGACGGACTGCTGGACGACGAGGGCGAGGGGGTAGAGGAAGAAGAGGGCGAGGAGCGCGATGGGGGGCAGGGCCCAGACGAAACCGGGTATCCGCCGCTTCGGCGAAGGGCTGCCGCCCTTTCCCTCCCCGGACGAGCCGTCCGGCCGCCCCTGCTGTGGGCAGGCGTCCCGCAGGGCGGGACGGGTGGGCACAGCCTCCGACGCCGGGTCACCGTCAACGAGGCGTCCACCAGGGCTAGCCATCGGTCACACCACCAGACAGCAGCACCGCGTCTTCCGGCGCGAAGTGCAGCGTGACCTCGTCACCGATACCCGGCGGGGTCCGCAGCTCCCGTAGGTCCGCCTTCACCCGCTGTCCGCCGACATCGACGTACAACCGGTGGGTGGCACCACGCCACTGCACCTCGGCAACGCTGCCCTTCAGGGGATTGGGGCCCTCCCCCAGGCCGACCACATGCGGCCGCACACACAACGTGGCCGTGGCCCCCCGAGCCACCTCCCCCGTGTCGACCTTCAACTCGACCCCACCGAAGGTGACATCACCCGAGCCGACCGTCACCGGCAGCAGATTCGCGTTCCCCACAAAAGATGCCGTGAACTCAGTCCGAGGCGCCCGATAAAGCTCCTGCGGAGTCCCGCAGTCCCGCAACCGGGCCCGGTCCATGACGGCGATCCGATCCGCCAGGGTCAAGGCCTCCACCTGGTCATGGGTGACGTAAAGAATGGAGACGTCGGGCAACTCGCGGTGCAAACGGGCGAGTTCCCCCAGCATCCCCGACCGCAACTGCGCGTCGAGCGCGGAAAGCGGCTCGTCCAGCAGCAGCACCCCCGGCCGAATGGCCAACGCCCGCGCGATCGCGACCCGCTGCTGCTGCCCACCGGAGAGCTCCCGGGGAAACCGCTTGGCGTACGACGCCATCCCCGTCATCTCAAGCGCCTCGGCGACCCGCCCGGGAATCTCGGACTTGGCGACCTTCTGCGCCTTCATGCCGAAGGCGACATTGTCCTCGACCCGCATGTGCGGAAAGAGCGCGTACTGCTGGACGACCATCCCGATCCCCCGCTGGTGCGGCGGAAGGCCGGTGACGTCGCGCTCCCCGATGAACACCCGCCCGGACGCGGGCCGCACGAACCCGGCGACGGCCCGCAGCGCGGTCGTCTTGCCCGAGCCGGAAGGACCGAGCAGGGCCATGACCTCGCCCGGCTCGACGGTCAGGTCGAGCGAGTCCAGGACGGTGTTCTTGCCGTAGGCGACCGAGACCCGGTCGAAGCGGATACCGCTGCGCACGCGCGTAGGGGTGCCGGCGCTGACGCCGGTGCTGACGGCGGCGCTCACTCGTCAACACCCCTGAGTATGGAGGGGAGTTCCGCGACCGAGCCAAGGACGTGCGTGGCCCCGGCCCCCCGCAGCGCCTTTGCGTCATGCGCCCCCGTCAGCACTCCGGCGACCACACCGGCCCCGGCCCGCACCCCGCTCTTCATGTCGTACGCCGTGTCGCCCACGACGGCGACCTGCTGGACGCCGTCCACCGCCCCCGTGCGCAGGAAGGCGCTGAGCACCATGTCCGGGTAGGGCCGCCCCCGGCCGCCCGCGTCGGCGGGGCACAGGGTCAGCTCGACCAGGTCCCGCCACCCGAGCGCGTCCAGGATCGCGTCCTGCGTGACCCGCGCGAACCCGGTGCTCAACACCACGGTCAGACCGGCCGACTTGAGCTCCTCGACGGCTTCCCGCGCGCCGGGGATCGGCGCGATCAGACCCCCGTCGACCAGCTCCCCGTACGCCTTCTCGAAGGCCACGTTGGCCCGCTGGGCGAGGACCTCGTCCCCGAACAGGTGCCGGAAGACGGAGATCTTGGACTCGCCCATGGTGGCGCGCACGTAGTCCAGCTTCTCGGCATGGTCGGCCGAGTCCGGCTCGACGCCGAGCTCCCGCGCGGCGGCGGAGAAGGCCTGCTCGACGAGGCCCCCGTCGGCGACGGTGGTCCCTGCCATGTCCAGCACCACGAGGCCGATGCCGCTGCCCGTGCGCGTTGCCGTGTGTGCGGTCACTGCGGTCAACTCCCTCACCATCCCAACTCGTCGGCGGTCTTCTCGGCGATCGCGGGCGAGCACGTCATGCCGCGCCCGCCGGGCCCGGTGACCAGCCAGACGCCCTCGCGCACCTGCTGGCGGTGCACGACGCGCGCCGTGTCGACGCACTGCGCGTACACCCCGGCCCAGCGCCGCTTGATCTTCGGCAGCGGGCGCCCCAGGAAGCCCTCGACGACCTCGGTGAGGTGGTCGTAGGGGTCTTCGAGGGTGTCGAAGGCGAAGGGGTGCTCGTACTCGTGGGTGTCGCCGATGGTCAGGCCGCCGTCCTTGCGCTGCACCATCAGGAGCTGCATCTTGTGCTCGGCGGCGGTCGGCGCCTGCGCCTGCCCCGCGTTGAGCGCGTCGAGGGCGTCCGACTTGTACGCGGGGTAGTAGCGGAAGCTGTCCGCGTCGGCGACGGAGGTGGTGAGCGCCTCACCGAGGGGCTCCGTCTGCATCATCTGGAGGCGCACGCGGCGCACGGGCAGGTCGGGCCCGGCCAGCTCGCGGACGAGGCCGCCGAGCCAGGCGCCGGTGGCGAGCACGACGACGTCACCGGTGTGTACGTCACCGTGGTCGTCCCGCACCGCGTTCTCACCGACGACCTCGCGGACCTCGCGGCCGGGCAGGAAGGTGTAGCGGGGCGAGGCCAGCAGCGCTTCCCGCAGCCGGAGCTGAGCGGTGCGCGGCTCCACGGCGGCGTCGCGCTCGCACCACAGCCCGGCGGTGAAGTCGCCCCGCAGCGCCGGGTTGAGGGCGCGGGCCTCGTCGGCGTCCAGCAGCTTGTAGCCGCGGGCCGCGGCGTCGGGGCGGGCGAGGGCGGCCTCGGCGACCGCGCGCTCGCGCTCGTTGCGTACGAGGGTGAGGGAGCCGTTGGCCCGGAAGCCGATGCCCGCCACCCTCGCGCCTATCTCCTCCCACAGCTCGCGGGCCCGAAGGGCGGTGTCGAGCTCCTCGCCTCCGGCGCGGCCGCTCACCCATATCTGCCCGAAGTTGCGCAGCGAGGCTCCGCGGGCCTCGCTCTCGCGCTCGATCTGTACGACCTCGTGGCCGCGTTCCACTGCGTGCCAGGCGTGCATGGTTCCCACCACGCCGGCTCCTACGACGATGACTCTCACGACGGCAACGCTCCTGGGGACGGGTGGCCCGCTGTGGTCCTGACGGCAACGGGATGGTGAACGGCCACCCAAGCTTGGCCTAGACCCGTTACGTTCTCGTTATCTGTCTGGGTCATTCGGATTCGATCGCCGTACGGGGAGGGGAAGTTGCTCTGCCGTTCAGGCGCCGCCGTTGCCCAGGTGCGTGGTGAAGGAGAACCGGTCGCCCCGGTAGAGGGTGCGGACCCGCTCCAGCGGGTGGCCGGACGTGTCCCGCGAGACGCGGTGGATCAGCAGCATGGGGAGCGCGGGAGGGGTGCCGATGAGCAGGGCCTCGCGGGGGGTGGCGAGGACGGTCTCGATGCGTTCGTCGGCGTCGCCGAAGGAGATGGCGAGCCGGTCGCGGAGGTAGGCGTAGAAGGAGGAGTCGGGCTCGAAGTCCCGGTCGAGCGCGGGGACGCGGGCGACGGAGACGTACGTGCTCTCAAGCCCCACCCGCTCGTCGTCGGCGAGCAGCACACGCTCCATGTGCCAGACGGGCTCCCCCTGCCCGACCCCGATCTCGGCGGCGAGGGCTTCGGGGGCGGGGAAGCGGTCGAGGGAGATGAGATGGCGCCCAGGGGTGCGCCCCTGCCTGCGTACGCCTTCGGTGTAGCTCGCGAGGGACAGCGGCTGCTCCAGCTTGGGGCCCGCGACGACGGTGCCGCGCCCCTGCCTGCGCAGCCGTCCTTCGAGCAGCAGCTCACGCAGGGCCTGCCGCACGGTCTCCCGGGCGACTTCGTACCGCACGGCGAGGTCCCGCTCGGTCGGCAGCGTCTGCCCGTCCCCCAACTCCTCTATGAGGTCGGCGATCCGGGCCTTCACCGCGTAGTACTTCGGGATGCGGCCGTGCTCGGGGATGCCGGAGCGGATGGGGGCGCCGGGGGCCTGGTCGAGCAGGTGCGCGGGAGGGTGCGGGGAGTTCGGGTTGTCCACGCAGGGATGTTCGCAGACGTACGTGAACAGGTGGGTGAACGGAGGGTGCGGGGCGGCGGCTCGGCGGGTGCGGGGTCCTGTCGGGGGCTCAGCGCCTTCGCGCGGCCCGCAGCCGCCGGGTCCCCACGACGAGGGCCCAGCCCCCGGCGAACAGCGCACCGGCGACGGCGCTGACGCCGAGCAGGGCGCGGGGTCCTGTGGCGGCGAGTTCATCGGCGTACGAGGACCCGCCGGCGTCGAGACGCTCGCGCCCTCCACTGCTGGTGCCGCCATCGGCCTCCTGCCGGTCGCGCACCCCGCCCTCCCTCACGTCAGGTCCGCTCTCGTCCCTGCGGTCACCGCCGATGTCGCCCCCGGGGTCGATGCCGAAGGGGTAGTCGTCGGACTCGCCCACCCAGTCGCCGTCGTCGACGCGGCGCTGGACGACGGCGGCGGAGATGACGGCTCGCTCGGAGCGGGCCTCGGAGGTGAAGGAGAGCCGCACCTTGACGGTGCGGGTCTTCCCTGCCTTGACCTTGAACCCGGGGAAACCGTCGTCGAAGACGCCGACGTTCTCGTCCTGGTCGGTCCGCTCGAACTCCACGGGATGCCAGCGCTTGCCGGCGCGGAACTCCAGCTGGATCTGCCGGGGCCGCAGCTCGCGCTCCTTGTCGACGATGACGACGACGGGGTGGATGTTGCCGCAGGTGCCGCGGGTGGTGTTGGCCAGCTCGACGGACCAGCTCCGGTAGCCGCCACCGGCCTCGTAGCCGGGCGGCCCGCCTACGATCCGCGTCCCGATGGGAAAACCTTGCCCGTTGGGAGCGGAACAGATGGGAGGCTGCGCGGCATACGGCCGCTGCACGGACCCGGCCGCTGGAGCCGCCCCGACCGCCCCGGTCGCGAGGGCGGCGGCAACGGCGGTGACGCCGGGGGCGAGAGAGCGGCGGAGTCGCATGAAGGGCCTTTGCTGTACGCGGACGGGAGCGGGGGCCGTCAGAAGACTGTCGAGACCTGTCGAACGAAGGCCACACACACTGGCCACGGACGGCGACCTTGCCACGCCCCTAAAACCCCACACCCCCGCCACAACGGCGTACGGCCGACTGCCCCGCGTAAGTCCCCCTATCAGCCGACTTTCGTTTAATTGCGATTGCAGGGGGCGAGGCTGACCCCGGCGGCCGGGACCGCTAGTGGCTCCACTCGACCGCAGCCCCTACCCCCGCCCCGTCGGAAACGCCACGTCCGCCCTGCCGAAGAGCGGGGCCAGCAGGAGTTGGGCGGCACCCTCCGCCACGCCTCTGTCGCCTCCGGGGGCCACAGCGACCGGGATCTCTCTGTCTCCGCCGCCCCGCCGGGCGCGTTCCGTGACGACCTCGCCCACCCCTCGTACGAAGCGCTCCTCGTCCGCGAGGACCGCTCGGCCGCCGAGGAGTACGAGGTCGATGTCGAGCAGGCTGACCAAATTGCCCGCACCCGCCCCGAGCACCCGCGCCGCCTCCTCCAGGTCGCCCCGCGCGACCGCCGCCAGGCACAGCGCCTCGATGCAGCCCCGGTCTCCGCAGCCGCACTCCGGGCCGTCCAGCTGGATCACCTGGTGGCCGAACTCGCCGGCCCCCGTGCGCGCCCCTCGGTAGAGGCCTCCGCCCAGGACCAGCCCCGCACCGAGACCCGTGCCCAGGTGCAGATACGCGAAGGAGTCCGCCACCCCGCCCAGCGCGAGGCCCAGCGCAGCCGCGTTCGTGTCCTTGTCCACCACCACCGGCATCCCCAGGCGCCCCGCGAACGCGTCCCGCAGCGGGAAGCCGTCCCACGCGGGGAAACCGGTCACGCGGTGCAGTACTCCGTCGGCGTGGTCGAGCGGGCCCGGGAGCGCGACCCCGACACCGAGCAGCCCCGCATCCCCAGGGGCCCGCTCCTCTTGGACCAGCTCCCGCACCACCCCCGCCGCCGCGTCCACCACGGCCTCCGCGCCGTCCCCGAACTCCAGCGGCGCCCGCCGTTCCGCGACCACATGGCCCGTCAGGTCGGCAAGGACCGCCGTCAGTTCGTCGCGGTCCAGGTGGAGGCCGACCGCATGGCCCGCGTCGGGGACCAGGCGCAGCAGCGTCCGCGGCTTGCCGCCCGTGGACGCCCGGCGGCCCGCCTCCGCCGCAAGACCCTCCGTACGCAGGCGCGCCGTGATCTTGCTGACGGCCTGCGGAGTGAGCCCCGTGCGCTCGGCCAGTTCGAGGCGGCTTATGCCGGCCTCGCCCGCCGTGCGCAGCAGGTCGAGCACGAGGGCGGCGTTGTGCCCGCGCAGCGCCGGCAGGTTCACTCCGGCGGCACCCGTCCTGCCGCCGCTTCCCCTGCCGCCGTTCCCTCTGCCACCGGCGCCGCTGCCGCCGCCCGCCCTCGCCGTATCAGTGCTGTTCACACCCCCATTGTCGCCCGCGCTTGCGCTTTGGCAACACCGTTGCTTAAGTGGAACGCATGACTGGTACCGGCTCCACAGGGTCCACAGGGTCCCCTCTTCGCGTAGCCCTCATCGGATACGGCCTCGCGGGCTCCGTCTTCCACGCCCCGCTGATCGCCGCCACCGAGGGCCTCGTCCTCGACACGGTCGTCACCTCGAACCCCGAGCGGCAGGCCCAGGCCCGCGCCGAGTTCGGTGACGCCCTGCGCTTCGCCGCGTCGGCGGACGACCTCTGGGCCCGCGCGGACGAGCTCGACCTGGTGGTGATCGCCTCCCCGAACAAGACGCACGTCTCGCTCACGACCGCCGCCCTCAAGGCGGGCCTCCCGGTCGTCGTGGACAAGCCGATCGCGGGCACCGCCGCCGAGGCGCGCGAGCTCGCCGCGCTCGCCGACGACCGCGGCCTGCTCCTCTCCGTCTTCCAGAACCGCCGCTGGGACAACGACTTCCGCACCCTCCAGAAGCTCATCGCCGAGGGCGAACTCGGCGACGTATGGCGCTTCGAGTCCCGCTTCGAGCGGTGGCGCCCGCAGCCCAAGGGCGGCTGGCGCGAGTCCGGGAACCCCGAAGAGATCGGAGGTCTGCTCTACGACCTCGGGTCCCACGTCGTCGACCAGGCGCTCGTGCTCTTCGGCCCCGCCCAGACCGTGTACGCCGAGTCCGACGTCCGTCGCCCCGGCGCCGAGGCCGACGACGACACCTTCATCGCGATCACGCACCGGGGCGGCGTCCGCTCCCACCTGTACGTGAGCGCCACCACCGCCCAGCTCGGCCCGCGCTTCCGCGCGCTCGGCTCGGCGGCGGGCTATGTGAAGTACGGCCTCGACCCGCAGGAGGCCGCACTCCGCGACGGCAAGCGGCCCGCCGGCGAGGACGGTTGGGGCGAGGAGCTCGAGTGCATGTGGGGCCGGGTCGGCTCCGGCGAGTCCCCGCTGACCGGTGGCGGCAACCCTGTCAGGACGCTGCCGGGCGACTACCCCGCGTACTACGCGGCCGTGGCCGCCGCGATCCGCGGCACCGGCCGGAACCCCGTCTCCGCGTACGAGGCCGCGTCGGCCCTCGACGTCCTGGAGGCGGCTCGCCGCTCGGCCCGCGACGGTGTGACGGTGGTCGTATGACGAGCCCCACGCCGACGGGCCCGCCCACGGTCGAGGAGCTGGAGACCCAGGAACTGCGCCTGGTGCTCCCCCACTTCACGTACGAGGACGCCTGGGCGCTCGGCACCCTCCTGGTCGACCTGGCCCGCGAGCGCCAGGCCCCGGTGGCCATCGACATCACCCGGGGCGGCCAGCAGCTCTTCCACGCGGCCCTGCCGGGCTCGACGCCGGACAACGACGCCTGGATCGCCCGCAAGCGCCGCGTCGTCGAACGCTACGGCTGCTCGTCGTTCCTGGTCGGCACGCGTTTCCGCGCCAAGGGAACGACCTTCGAGGAGTCCTCGCGCCTGGACCCGGACGTGTACGCGGCGCACGGCGGCGCGTTCCCGATCGCGGTGCGGGGCGCGGGCGTGATCGGCACGGTGGTCGTCTCCGGACTCCCGCAGGCGGCGGACCACGCGCTGGTGGTGGAGGCGCTGGAGCGGTTCGTGTAGGGCCGCGGGGTGCGCCCCGTCAGGGGCGCGGGGAACTGCGCGCCCAGCCACGACGCACCCGCAGGTGGAGTCGGCGATGGCCCCAGCCGACTCCACCCCGGGGCACCAAGAATCCGCCGCGCCCCCGCCCCGAAGGGCTACGCGTCCTTCAGCTCCTGGCGCTGCTTGCCCAGCCCCTCGATCTCCAGCTCCACCACATCACCGGCCCGCAGGTACGGCTTCGGCTCGGCGTGCCCCATGGCCACCCCCGCCGGCGTACCGGTGTTGATGACGTCACCCGGGTACAGCGTCATGAACTGGCTGACGTAGCGCACCACTTCGGCCACCGGGAAGATCTGCTGGGCCGTGGTCCCGTCCTGCTTCAGCTCTCCGTTGACCCAGAGCTTCAGGGACAGGTCCTGCGGGTCGCCGACCTCGTCCGTCGTCACCAGCCACGGGCCCAGCGGGTTGAACGTCTCGCAGTTCTTGCCCTTGTCCCACGTGCCGCCGCGCTCGATCTGGAACTCCCGCTCCGACACGTCGTGCGACACCGCGTACCCGGCGATGTGCGCGAGCGCCTGCTCGTGGGACTCCAGGTAGCGCGCGGTGCGCCCGATGACGATCGCGAGCTCGACCTCCCAGTCGGTCTTGACCGACTTGCGCGGCACCAGGACCGTGTCGTTCGGGCCGACCACCGTGTCCGCCGCCTTGAAGAAGATGACGGGCTCGGCGGGCGGCGTGGCCCCGGTCTCCTGCGCGTGGTCGTGGTAGTTCAGCCCGATGCACACGACCTTGCCGATCCGGCCGACCGGCGGCCCGACCCGCAGCCCCGCCGCGTCGAGCGCGGGCAGCTCGCCCGCCTCGGCGGCGGACCTGATCAGGTCGAGGGCTGCCGTGTCGGCGAGCAGCGCACCGTCGATGTCCGTGACGGTCCCTGAAAGGTCCCGCAGCGTGCCTTCGGCATCGAGCAGCGCCGGGCGCTCGGCCCCCGCCGTACCGACTCGCAGCAGCTTCATGGTCAATCTCCCTTGGTCGAGCGCGCCCACTCACCTCCGACGATCGCGTGGCCCGGATCGGGGCTCCCCTGCTCTCGAGCAGAGTCGAGAGCTCGCGAAAGGGTTGCGGCCATCGTCGGAGGATTGGCCGATCCTCCAAGGTCGCCGTCCATCCCGCAAGACCCTGTTCACAGACCGGACCGTTACTGGGCGGTAGCCAGCGCTCCGGCGCCGTACGGCATGTCGCGGTACAGAACGGCACGCTCGACCGCGCTCCAGGTCGTGCTGGTGACCACGTACAGCGCGGCGGCGAGCGGCACGAAGGCGACGGTGAACAGCGTCATGAACGACATGAACGGCATGACCTTGGTCATCGCGCCCATGCCGGGCATCTGCTGGCCGTCGGCGCCGCCGCTCACGGGCGCCGCCGCCATCTGCAGCTTCGTACGCCGATAGTTGAAGGTCGCGACGGCGGCCACGATCACGAAGAGGCCGAGATAGACGAGCCCCTGCGCCCCGAAGACCCCGCCGTCGGCGAGCGCGTCGGCCCAGCGCCCGCCGAGGGGCGCCTCGAAGAGCTTGTGACCGAGCAGCGCGTTGGCCTCGCCGCCGATGCTGGAGTTGGAGAACAGGTGGTAGAGCAGGAAGAACGCCGGGAGCTGGAAGAGGCTGGGCAGGCACCCGGAGAGCGGCGAGACCTTCTCCGCGGCGTGCAGCTCAAGGACTGCCTTCTGCAGCTTCTCGGGGTTCTTTCCGTGCTTCTTGCGCAACTCGGCGATCTGCGGCGACAGCTTGGCGCGCGCCTTCTGGCCACGGGCCGACGCCCGCGACAGGGGATGGACGAGGAGTCGTACGCACGCCGTGAACAGGACGATGGCGGCGGCCATCGCGGAGGCATGGAAGAGCGGTTCGAGCAGATCGGCGAGGGAGCCGACCAGATCGGCGAAAAGCGACATGAATCCGGACAGGAAATCGAACATGGAGAGGCCCTCCGTGGGGCTCGTCGTGCCGAGGAAAAGAGGTGAGGGAGCTGGTGCGCTGGTGTGCGCTGAGGCTCTTTTCGGCGTGACGGCCCGCGAGGGGACTCGGTGGATCGGTAGAGGTGCTGTTCCCTACGCGGCCGTCATGACGAGACGGCCCGGTGCTCGGGGGCGCCTGCGCCCGGAGGCGTCGGGATCGCGCTGCGGCAGGAACGCCGTGCGCTTCTCGCGGTCGCGGATGGCCGTACGCACCCGAGTACGGGGCACGGCGGGCGCGCAACGCGCGGCGATCAGGGAGCAGACGGCGAGCGCGGAGCCCGCGGCGGCGGTCGCGGCGAGCGCGACGGCGGCGGTGAGGCTGCTCGCGTCGAGGAGGACGACCTCGACGAGGAGGAAGAGGAGAAGGCCGGTGGGACGAAGAGCGGCTTTCCAGCTACGGATCACGTCCTGCACTTCCGGGTCCCCCCTCTCCTGGCTCGGTTCTCCTGGCTCATTGACGCAGCAACGTATCGAACGTATCGAACCTCATGTCGCCTACCGCCCGTTATACAGGATCGGCCCCGCCGGCCGTAGAGGGCGTCCTGCCCCGCCCTGCCCCGCCCCGCCTCGCCCTACCGCGCCCTACCGCGCCCTACCGGGGCCTACCGGGGCCGCATGGACTGCAGCTTCCCCCACACGATGAGCCGGTACTTGGAGGTGTACTCGGGGGTGCAGGTGGTGAGGGTGATGTAGTACCCGGGAGCGCTGTATCCGCGCCCGGCCTTCACGAGGCTGCGGGGTACGGGGCGGATGACGCCGCTGTCGCGGGCCGAGGTCTGGGCGAGGGTCTTGTCGACGACGTACGTGTAGACGGCCTTCTTGGTCTCGACGACGAGCCGGTCCCCGTCCCCGAGCCGGTCGATGCGGCGGAAGGGCTCGCCGTGGGTGTTGCGATGCCCGGCGAGAGCGAAGTTCCCGCCTTCCCCGGGCTGGGCTGTGCGCGGGTAGTGCCCGACGTACCCCTTGTTGAGTACGCCGCTCTTGCTGATGCCCTCGGCGACGGGGACGCGGATTCCGATGCGGGGAATGCGGAGGACCGCGTAGGCCTGGTCCCAGTCGGGGGTGGGGGCGGGTTTCTGGCGGCGGGTGAAGGCGTGACCGGGGGCTTCACCGGAGTCGGGGACGGCGTCAGGCGGGGGCTCGTCGGCGACGTCGGCACCGGCATCGGACGAGCCGGAGGGTGCATCCCCCCGGTCCCCCCGGTCCCTCCGCTCCCCCCGCTCCCCCCACTCCCGCTCAAGGGCTTCGACCTTGCGCTCGGCGCCTTCGCGGGCCTGCCGGTTGGTCCACCAGAGCTGATGGGCGACGAGAAGCAGCAGGACGAGCCCGCAGGTGACGGCGGCTTCGGCGGCCCCCCACACGAGCCGAGCGCCTCTCCCCCGCCCCGCCCCACGCCGACGCCCCTGCACAACAACAGGAACCCGCTCCACCCGTCCCCGTCCCCGTCCCCGTCCTCGTTCCCGCACCCGCACCCGCATGCGCACCCGGCACCTCCCGTCCCAAGAGGGCGGCAGGCTAAGCCCAAGCCCGCCAACAAGCCATGGCGCCCACAGCGGATTGAGCCGCCCGAACCTCGAAAGTGTGCCGCCCTGATCTGCACGGCAACCCTGCTGTAACGCCCCCACTCGGCAGTACGGTGTCCCGTATGCGCCCCGACACGCCTGCCGATCACATCGCCGAAGCCGAGCGCCTGGAGCGGACCGCCGGCTTGTACCCCGAGGACACCGAGCACCTGCTGCTCCAGGCCGCGGCCAACCTGGAGCTGGCGGGTGAGCGCGACCGCGCGACCACGCTCTACGACCGCCTACTGGCCCCGGACGCCCCCCACCCGGCGTCGGCCCCGACCCTCATCCGAGCCCTCAAGGCCTCGAACCTCTGGGAGTACGGCCACGAGGCGGAGGCAAGGGCGATCATCGACGGAGTACGGGCGGCGGCACCTCGCGACCCGGCGCCGTGGGTGATCGTGGCGGAGTCGCTGGAAGCGCACGACGAACTGACCCAAGCGCAGGAAACCTTCACCCAGGCCCTGGAGCTCCTGCTCCCGCCCGGCGGCTCCGGCGGCGCCCCGTCGTACGAACAACGCCCACTGCTGTTCGGCCGCCACAGGGTGCGCCGCTTGCTGGGAGCGGAACACGACGCGTGGGACGCGATGGCGGACGAGGTGTCAACATCCCCCGTCCCCCTGGACGAGTTGCACGACCCGAAGCGAATCTGGTCCCTGGGCTCGGACAACCCGGCGGAACTCCGCGCGGAAATCTCCCGCATCCAGGCGGAGTTGGGCTCGTACAGGGAGGCCCTGTCCCGCCCCTTCCCGGTGGCGGTCCTGCACTGGCCGTCAACGGAACTGGAGGAACTCCTGACGGCGTACCCCTCGCTGGAATCCGAATACCCCTCCCACGAGGCGCACTTGTCGACCATAGAGTCGTCACTAAGGGAACTGTCGGCCTCCGGCACCCCGAACCTGGGCATCGTCACGGGCACGGTCCCGTCCTACGAGGCCTTCGCAGCCTCGGAGGGCGCCCAGCCAACGGACGTCTCCCTGCTCCCCCAGTACGCAACGACACTGGCGGCGCGGGGCCGGGCTGTGGGGTGGCCGCCGGAGGCGGGGGCGGCTTGTTGGTGCGGGTCGGGCACCCCATACGGCGATTGCCACGGAAGGCCGTAACGGCGCGACGCGTCACCGAGGGCCCCGGCTGAGGACCTGTTGGCACCTTTAGCCAGGGCCTCACCACCCTTTTCGCACTCGCACCCCATATGAAACGCCTGTGCGATATCGTTAAAGAGGAACCTTTAGAACTGCAGAGCCGTTGCTGCCTGCTTCCGTGGATAGAGCCCCACGCTCCCGGGGAACACGACAGCATGCTTGATGCGCCCACCGCCGACCGGCGCTACGACGACGCCACCCGCGGTGCACAGCCCCACCGGTGAGCCCGGTCAGTTCGCACCCCGAATGACTGCTCGGCGTGCATTTTTGCGGACTCTGGAATTCACGGGACCACCAACTGCGGTGAACCGGCAAGAAATCGGGGTACCGGCGCCACGCTCGGCCCGGCAAGGAGAACAAGTGAGCAGCGAACTCGACCAGATATACGGCGTCTTCCGCGATCTCCTCGACACCAGCACGCCCGCGGAAGCGGTGAAGAAGCTGGAGATCCTGGGGGTCGACGCAGAGCGGATCCAGCGCATCCGTGAGCGCCACGAACAGAAGCTGCTCGCGATCAAAGAGATGGAGGAACCACGGGTAGCCGTCAACGGCAACCGGGAGACCTGGTACACCGGACCGCGCGAGAACGACCGTGCATGGCCCGCGATCCAGCGTGAGCTGGAGAAGTCGGGCTGGGGAAAGGGCGCGATCGAAGATCTCGATGGCGCGTCCACGCGTGTCGTCTCACTGCTCAACCACCCCAAGGAACCCGAGTTCTCCACACGCGGGTTGGTTGTCGGCTACGTGCAGTCCGGCAAGACCACCAACTTCACCTCGGTGATGGCGAAGGCGGCCGACCGCGGCTACAAGCTCTTCATCGTGCTCGCCGGCATCCACAACGGCCTGCGCCGTCAGACCCAGGCCCGCCTCGCCCAACAGCTTGTGGAGTCGAATCCGACGGGGTGGTCCCAACTCACCGGTCTCGACCGTGACTTCGTACCGATGGAGAATGCCGCGTCCTTCTTCGGCGGCAGCAACCGCACCCACGTGCTGTGTGTGGTGAAGAAGAACGCCAAGGTACTCCGCAAGTTCGCCCGTTGGCTGGAGTCGGCCTCCGACTACCTGCAGCAGGCCCCCGCCCTGGTGATCGACGATGAGGCCGACCAGGCCAGCGTCGCCACCCCATCGATCAACCCGCTGATCCTCCGGATTCTCGACACCTTGCCGAAGGCTGCGTACGTCGGATACACCGCGACCCCCTTCGCCAATGTCCTTATCGACCCGGCGGCGAAAGACCTGTACCCGAGCGACTTCATCGTCAACCTGCCGCAGCCAAAGGGACACTTCGGTACGGAGGTCCTGTTCGGCAGGTACGCCCTCGACGGCGAGGACCCCGAGGACGTCGATGACGGGTACGACATGATCCGCAGGGTCCCCGGTGAGGACGTCCCTCTGGTCACTCCTGCGACAAGGGCGGACGCCGACGGCTTCACGCCCGAGATCACCGACACCCTCGAAGACGCCATCCATTACTTCTGGCTCACCACCGCCGCTCGCCGGGCTCGTGGCACCGGCAACAAGCACGCCACCATGCTGATCCACACCAGCATGCGCATCCAGGTCCACAACAGCTTCCGAGAGCCCCTCAAGAGGCTCCGCGCACACACCCTGGACCACCTGAACGATCCTGACGCCCTACAGCGACTGCGCACGCTCTGGGACGACGAGACCAAACGGGTGCCGGCCGAGGACTTCCGGGAGACCAAGGTCCCCTTCGAGACGCTGTTGGAAGAGCTGCCGGGCGTCATCGGCGACTGCCGGATCATCATGGACAACTCCGACAGTGAGGACACCCTCGACTACGACAACGGCCCGGTGGTCGCCATCGCCGTCGGCGGCAACAAGTTTTCCCGAGGCCTGACCCTGGAAGGCCTCGCCGTCACCTACTTCGTCCGCGCCGCCTCCGCGTACGACACCCTGCTCCAGATGGGTCGCTGGTTCGGCTTCCGGAACGGGTACGCCGACCTCCCGCGCGTGTGGATGACGGACGAACTCCACTCCGCCTTCCGGCATCTGGCCACCGTCGAGGCGGACATGCGTCGCGACATCGACGTGTACCTCCATGAGAACGAGACCCCACAGACGTTCGCGGTCCGCCTGCGCACCCACCCGGTGCTGCGGGTGACGGCGGCGGCCAAGATGCAGTCCGCGATCAGGGCCAGCGCGGCGTACGGCGGTCGCCGCATCCAGACCCGCTACTTCCACACGGCCACTGACTGGCTGCTCGACAACCAAGAAGCTGCCCGCGAGCTGGTGCGTCGCGCCGTCAGCCAGGCCGTCACGCAGCACTCGCGCCCCGAGGAAGGCCGTCATATCCTGCACGGGGTTCCGCACACCGACGTGCTCGACTTTCTGGGCCGGTACCGCTTCCACGAGAGCTCCCAGGAGTGCGACGCCGAACTGATCTCCGCATATGTCCAGCGCCGCGTCCAAAGGGGTTCACTCCTGCGCTGGAACGTCGCGATCATCGGCAACCGTGCGGGCACCACGGACACGGACTTCACCTTCGCCCCGGACGTCACCGTCGGCCGCATCACCCGTGCCCGACTGCGCAACCTCAAGGGAGAAGCGGACTTCGCGGACATCAAGACCCTGATGAGCCGGGCCGACGCTGCCGTGGACCTGAAGGACGTCCCTCGTGGCCTGGCGGAGGACGAGATCAAGCGGGAGCGCCGCGAGCAGCTCCCGGACAACGGTCTCCTCGTGCTGTACCCGATCGACAAGGACTCTCGCCCCTCCGAGCGCCGCAAGAAGTTCCGTGAGCCGCTCGGCGCCGAGGACCATGTGATCGGCGTCGGGCTGGTCTTTCCGGAACCCCGGCAGGACAGCGAGGTCGGCTGGGACGGCAGCTATATCTCGGCGGACCTCTCCGGCATTCGGCTGGAGGACAACGACGACGAGGACCTTCGCACTCTCGAAGGCGAGGACTCGGCGTGAGTGACGTATTCCGGCGGGCCCTGGAGGAGAGTTGGCGGAATCTCCTTCTCTCTCCCGTGTCTGCGGACAATCGGCTCCGCACCGCACCCCTGCCGGTCAGCACGTCACGCGGCCCGGTCCTCGCGGCCATCGATCGCGAGGGCCATCGCCATCTGCTGGTCCCCATCGCAGGGAATCAGCACGTCCGGGAGATCCGCGACGGCCAGGTCCTTCACCTGCGCAAGCGCCCCCTTGAGGACGCGGAGGTCTACCAGCACTACGCCGACCTCGGCTGCCTGCGGCACGACCTCGACGACGTGTTCACCGGGCTCGGCGAAAACGTCCTGCGGGAGATCGCGCAGCTCGGCGGGGACGAGCAGACGCCCGCCTCCTCCCAGACGCTCAAAGCTCTGCACCGGGTCCTGGACCGTTGGCGGGCCCTGTTCCGTACGCACGGCGCGCTGCTGGGTCCCGTGCAACTCGCAGGTCTCTACGGCGAACTACACATACTGCTCCGACTCCTCGCCGAGAACCCCAGCGCCCACCGGCTGTGGACTGGGCCGAACGGTTGCCCGCACGACTTCACCTCTGGGACCGACGCCGTCGAGGTCAAGACCACCACCGGGGACGCGCTGCGCGTACGCGTCCACGGCCTGCGGCAATTGGAGCCACCGGAGGGCGGCTCCCTCCAGCTCGCCTGTCTGCGCGTCGAGCGCGTCCCCGAGGGCGGCGAGGGGGCGAGCGTCGTGGACCTGGTGGAGCGGGCACTGCGGCTGTGCGACGACGAGAGCACGCTGCTCGGTCGCCTCGCCGAGGCCGGCTATCACACCGTCGACACGGAGCGTTACCGCACGACCCGATTCCTCGTGCGTGAGGAGCGCTGGTACGCGGTGGTCGCGGGCTTCCCCCGCCTCACGGCGGCCGATCTCGCCGTCGCCGAGGTGCCCGGCAACGTGACCGACGTCGAGTACACGGTGGATCTCTCCGTGTCCCCGCCCAGCCCTCTCCCGATGACCCGGGTGGAGAAACATCTGGCCGCCATGCTCGGGGAGAGCAAGTGACAGACGCGCGCATCGAACCGCAGTGGTACTCCCAGCCGTATCCGCCGGAAGGCGCGAGCGCGGCCGAGGGCATCCGCAACCAGCTCGGCCGCCCCGAGTTGGACCTGCTCACCATCCTCGTGCGAGAGGCCGCCCAGAACAGTTGGGACGCCAGGGACCCGCGGCAGGACGGACCGGTCCGCTTCGGCATCGACCTGGGGTATGTCGGTCCCGCGTCTGCCGACTCCTGGCGCAGGCTCCTGTTGAACGGCGCTCCGTCGAACGACCATCTGGCCTTGCGCAGGGCACTTCGCGCGGGCATCCGAATCATGACGATCTCCGATCGGGGCACGAACGGCCTTGGCGGCCCCACCCGCGCCCACGAGATCCCCAAGGGTCGTCAGGACTTCGTCGCCTTCGTACGAAACGTCGGAGAGCCCCGCGACACCAGACTCGGCGGCGGCACGTACGGCTTCGGCAAAGCAATCTTCTACCTCCTCTCCAGCCTCGGGACGGTGCTCGTGCACACCCGCTGCCGCAACGAGCGGGGAGACCTGGAGACCCGCCTGATCGGCTGCGCCCTGTGGCACAGCTATCGAGACAGGGACCTTCAGGGCGACGAGCGGCGTTACACCGGCCGGCACTGGTGGGGTGATGCTTCCGGAGACGTGATCGACCCCCTCGTCGGCGCCGCTGCGGAGGAGACAGCCCGCCAGCTGGGCCTCACGCCCTTCGGCGCGGAGGAGACCGGTACGAGCGTCGTCGTCCTCGATCCTCAACTCGACGGCCTGGAGCCGAAGGAAGCCGCTGCCTATCTCGCCGAGACCGTGGCCTGGCACCTGTGGCCCAAGATGCTGGAGCGGGCCGACGGCTCGTCGGCCATGCAGTTCTCCGTCACCTGCGAGGGGCGCGACTTCCCCGTCCCGGATCCGCGCACCACGTCCCCACTCAACCTCTTCGTGGACGCCTACCGCCAGTTGGTCACCGACGAGGGCCGAACGTTGTCGTGTCAGAAGCCCATCAGGGAGTTGGGGCGGTTGGGGCTCGTCCAGCGTCCGGTCATTCCCCTCGAGCCTTCCCCCGCCGCCCGACGGGCCATGGAGATGGTGCAGGTCGAACGGTCCCTGCACCACGTGGCGCTGATGCGCCCCGCGGAGCTGGTGGTCACCTACTGGCCGGGGCGCGAGACCGGCGCCGAACTCCTCTCGTACGCAGGCGTCTTCCGCGCCACGGACCAGATGGACGCCACCTACGCCGAAGCCGAACCCCCGACACACGACGCCTGGAATCACCACCGCCTGGAGGGCCACGACCGGACCTTCGTCCGCACCACGTTCACCCGTCTCAAGGAGGCGGTCGACGAGCTGCTCCAGCTGGGCGGAACGTCCCGAGAGGGCTCGGCGAACGTGGCACTGGGCGCAGCCAGCGCCCGCTTCTCCCCGCTGGTGGGCGGCGCCTGGGGAACCGGGGGCGCCACGGACTACGGCACCCACTCCACGGGCCGGGCCACAGCAGCGCCGGACGACGACGAGGAACACCCCGACCCGCGCCCCCGTTCAGGCGCGCGACGGAGGGGCCGCGGCCAGGGCACTGCCGCCGCCTCGCCCCCGGAGGTCGACACCGGCCGTGCCCCCCGCCCACGCGTGAAGTACTCGGGCGAGACCACGTACGAAGAGCGCTTCGGGCACTCGGTCCTCGTGCAGGCGTTCACCCTCCCCGCTCCGGTCGTGCAGCGTGTTCGGGTCGAACTGGCCGTGGCTCTCCCCGGCACCGGCAATCGCGAGACCGACCCTCCTGCGGGCGCCGCGATGCCCGGCCTCGTCGGCTGGGAGGACCCCACCGGCACGCTCCACGCCTCGCCGACCTATGTCATCGAGGGCGGCGACGACACCGTCTGGCGCGCCGTTGTCCGTCCGGCCCCGGACACCATCACGGAGATCACCGTGAAGACCCAGGCGGTGAGCGCGTCGTGAGCAGACTCGCCCTCCCCTACCGATCGCCCGCCACATCCTGTGTCCGGGCCGAGCCGTGGCAGCTCGTCCTCGACGGCGCCACCATCGCTCTCCCGGAGTCTCTCGACTTCTGGGACTACCGCATGGACGTCGAGGTGAGCCGCACCGTGCACGTCGATCTGCCGACGGCCCGCGCGGGAGCAGGCCTCAATGACGGCGCGGTGCTCACCCTCGCGGCCATCTGGACCGCTTCCGGCTCCAATCTCCGAGGCCCCGTGCAACGGGTTCCGCTCACCGGTGACGACGTGTGCACCGTGGACCTTCACGCCGTCCTGGCGGGAGCCCAACTCGGGGGCGTGCTCTCCTTGGAGACAGTGCTCGTCCTCGCCCGTGCGGCTGGGGGAGCTGCCCCCTTCGCTCCACGCCGCGCCGGGTCGCTGCTCTGGGAAGACACCGCGGCGCTGCGTCTCCAGGGCGATGCGCCTCTCTTCCCCATGACGGTGATCGACTTCGCCCACACCTCGTTCCGGGACGGCGCGGCCTGGCACCTGCAACTCGGATCGGATCTGAACGCCGCTGCCATGGGCTCCATGCTTCTCCTCGTCAACGAGAAGGCCGATGAGGTCTCCGCCGCCTTCGCCCACGCGGCCAGACCCGGCCCGGTGGATCGCGTCGTCCTCTCGATGGTGTACTCCGACTGCGCCCGGATCATGATGGAACATGCCCTGCTCAAGGAGGAGTTCCTCGACGAAGCGGACTTCCCCGAGGACTCGCTGGGAGCGACCCTGGTCAACCTCTTCCACCAGCTCTTTGCGGGCCGCACGATCCAGGACCTTCGGCAGCTCCGACAGAACTCACCGAGCCTTTTCGCCTCTGAACTCCAGGCCGCGACACGCATCCTCCAGGAGGCATGACCCATGGCTCTCCTCTACCCCCGCCTCCTCGCCGGACAGGCCAAACCGCTCCACCAGCGGTACAAGGAGATGCCACCCCACGACTTGGCCGAACACGTCGCGTACCGCCATGAGTCCGCGGTCTACGTCGCCACCGGCGGCGACAGGATCACGGAGGCACAACTGCGCGACCTGCGGGCCCGCGTCCTGGAGACCGCCGCTCGTGCGGGCTTCCCCGACGAGTCCTCTCGTACGGCACGGGCCCGCTTCGATCTCGAACTGGCCGCGCTCCTGCACAGCAAGATGGACCTGATGCCGGCCGAAGCAGCGTCCGGCGACGTCTGGGCCTTTCTCGCGCTGACCCTGCTTCCCGACATCGCATACTGGCGCTATCCCCGCCCACCCGGCGACCGTGTGGTGGCCAGCGACCTGACCCGGCACGTCTTCGGCCGCCTGTGGTGGCGGGCGCACCTCGTCCGTGACCCCGTGGCTCCGGAGCCATACGCGGCGCTCGACATCCTCGGAGAGGCTGCCTTCGACCAGATCTACGCCCGCCGCAAGTCCCTCGGCGGCAGCCCGCATCTCGTACGCAACATCCTGCACGCCTGGGCGGCCGTCGACCTGCAGGGTCTCGCGGAGCGCGACGTTCTGAGGGACTTCCTCAAGCGGCTCCTCAGGCTCGCTCCCTTCGTCATCTTCGAGGCCTTGGACGACACCGAGCTACAGGCCGAACTACGTTCCGTGGCCGAGGAGTCCGTGGCCGCATTGAGGCCCGACGAAGCGCAGCAGGCCCTTTCGGAACCCCCACCCACGCACGCGATCTCGCCGGGTCCGGTAGAGAGACCCGAGTTCGGGCCGACCTGGGCCCCACGGCCTGCGGCAGCGCCCGCGCCGACATCCCCCGCCCGTCGGCTGGCCTCCCTCGAGCTGTGCGCCGGCGCCGGAGGCCTCGCACTTGGCCTGGAATACGCGGGCTTCGACCCCGTCCTTCTGATCGACAACCGTCCCGTCGCCCTCGACACCCTGCGCCTCAACCGACCCGACTGGCGCCTCCACGAGGAAGACCTGAGCACCCTGAATCCTGCGTCACTGGCCCAGGAACCGACCCTGCTGGGACTTGACCTGATCTCCGGTGGTCTGCCGCGCGTGAAGGCAGCGGCCGCCGTCTCCCGCGAACGTGGCAATGACCACGAGCTGTCGGTCTTCCGTGCCACCCTCGATCTCACCCGGGCCCTGCGCCCCCGCGCCCTCCTGATCGAGAACGTACCGGATCTGATCACGAGCGAGATGTACCGGCCACTCCGGGACCACGTACAACAGGAGCTGTCCGCGAGCGGCTACGCCCCGCTCTGGTTCGTCCTCAATGCCGCCCGCTACGGCGTGCCCCAGGAACGTAAGCAGGGCATTCTCCTCGCCTTCGCGAGCCCGGGGGCGGCCGAGGCATTCCGGATTCCGCCGCCCTCCCCCGAACCCCCGATCACCGTCGGTCAGGCGCTCGGCCCGACCATGGCCGCCCGTGGCTGGCCCGGAGCCGCCCAGTGGGCGGCACAGGCCACCGAGGTCGCCCCCACGCTCGTCGGCGGTTCCTGGGAACGCGGCGGTGCCGACCTGGGCCCGACCGGCTCCAAGCGGGCCTGGGCTCGCATCGGCGTGGACGGCGGCACGGTCGCGAACGAAGTGCCGGACCCCGACTTCGAGTGGAACCCGGCCCTCGGACGCGAAGGCATGATGGCGCTCACCGTCGAGCAGGCTGCCCTGCTGCAGGGCTTCCCCAAGGATTGGGCCTTCGCGGGACGCAAGACCGCCCGCTACCGCCAGGTCGGCCATGCCTCCCCGCCTCCGGTGGGAGAGGCGCTGGGGCGTGCGATCCACGCCGCGCTGTCGGCCACGTGACGTCGTGGCCCTCCACCGGCTCCCCCGACCTCCTCCATCACCTATAAACTCGCTCACCATGACCGTCGCTCTGCCTCACCAGCTCTCACCTGCGGGTTTCCACATCGTGGACCTTTTCGCCGGCCCCGGCGGGCTGGACATGGCCGCAACGGTTCTGGGTGTCCCCTCACTGGGGATCGAATGGGACGCGAATGCCGTGACGACACGTGACGCCGCCGGTCTCCGATCGATCCACGGCGACGTGCGCAGCTACGGTCCGGAGGACTTCCCCGAAGCGAATGTCCTCGCCGGTGGCCCGCCCTGCCAGAGCTTCACTGTCGCCGGCACCGGGGCCGGGCGCCGCGCCCTGGACGACGTCCTGAAATACGTCCAGCGCCTCGTCGACCGCGACGCACGCGCCAACATCGATGCCGACCTCGCCGACATGGACGACAAGCGCACAGGACTTGTCCTGGAGCCCTTGCGCTGGGCGCTGGGCGCCATCGACAACGACGGGCTCCGTCCATACGACGCCATCGTCCTGGAGCAGGTGCCCGCAGCCCTCCCCGTCTGGGAGGCGTACGGAGCGGCCCTCGCCGAGGAGGGCTACTCGGTGGCCCACGGCATCCTGCACACCGAGGAATTCGGCGTCCCGCAGACCCGCCGCCGCGCGATCCTCGTCGCCCGACGTGACGGACACACGGCGGCCCTCCCCACCCCAACACATCAGCGCTACCGCAAGGGCGCCCCAAGGCCGGCGGGCGATCTCGTGCTGCAGAGTTGGGTGGCCATGGAAGACGTGCTGACCGAGCGCACCGAACCCTTCCGGGTCGTCTCCAACTACGGCACTGGTGGCGACCCAAAGCTCCGTGGCAGGCGCCGTTCCTGCGAACCCGCTGCCACTGTGACGGGCAAAGTCTCCCGAAACCGCATCGTCACCGACGACATGACGGAGGATGACCTCCCCCGGCTGAGCACGAGCGAAGCGGGTCAGCTCCAGACTTTCCCGAAGCGGTTCCCCTGGTCCGGCGGCGACATCTCCCAACAGATCGGCAACGCCGTTCCGCCCCGCCTCGGCATCCACGTCCTCAGCGCCGCGCTCGGCCTGGCGCCCCCGGGTGAGGACGTGTGGCGCGCACTCGCCGACTGGTCCCCGCGGGTCCGCGAAGACGCCTCACACTGAGATCGTGCCCGCTTCACGCCCGATCCCCTCGTCCCACACCGTCTCAGCCCGCATGAGCAGACAGCCCTCTCGGGACACCAAACCGGAAGTGGCCGTCCGTCGCCTGCTCCACGCCGCCGGCCTCCGTTACCGGCTTCAGCGACGCGTCCCCGGAATGGCCCGCAACACGATCGACATCGCCTTCCCCGGACTCCGCATCGCCGTCTTCATCGACGGCTGCTTCTGGCACGGCTGCCCCGAGCACGCCACCTTTCCCAAGTCGAACCCCACGTTCTGGCGCGAAAAGATCAACAAGAACGCCATGCGCGACACCAGAACCACCGCCCACCTCGAATCTCTCGGCTGGACCGTCCTCCGCTTCTGGGAGCACGAGGCGCCGGAGCAGGTGGCCGTTCAGGTGGCCGCAGTGATCCGTTCGGAGAAACAGGTGGGGCACCCGACGCGCGGAAGCCAAGGAGCACATCCGGCGGCTCGCCCAAAGAGGGGCGCCAACTCCCCACCGGATCAGCCGGATCGGCGCCCCGAACAAACCTGAAGCGGGCTTCTACGACGGGACGCGCTCCCGGGCTCATCCACCTGCGCCCTCGGCCTCGAAGTGCGTCTGCGCCCGATCCAGCGCCTCGTCCGGATCGCAGCCGTGAGCCCGAAGCCAATGGAGGAGGTCCGCGATGACGTCGATCGCGGCCTCTTCCGCAACGGCGACGGCCAGGACCGGACAGGCCTTGCCCCTCCGCACCGTCTTCTCCCCATAGAGGCCGATCACAGCCTCGGCACGGTCGACTCGCAGGCCCCCCGTGTGCCCGGTCGGCGATCCGAGTCCTGTGGCCAATTCGCACCAGGTGACCTTGGAATCACCCCGCAGAATCACGCCCCACCGGTCGGTGACCCCCTCCAGCAGGGCCATCCCGCGCCCGCTTTCGGCCTCCGCCTCGGCCACGAGCAGTGTCGGAAGCGCGCGCACATCGGGGTCGCTGACCTCGATACGGACGAACGTGCCGTTCATGCTGATTCCGAGCGTCGTGGGCGTGTGCGAGCCGACATGCGTAATGACGTTGGCCACGAGCTCGCTCACGCACAGCTGTGCCGCATCGACCAGTTCAGGAAGGCCCCACAGGTTCAGATGCAATCGCATGATGCGGCGCAGCGCCGCCACTTCCTCTGGTTCGGCGAGGAACGGGATCTCCCACGGCTTCCTCGTCATGCACTCATGAACGCTCACGCCTCCACCTCTCAGCCAGAAGCCCATGAGATCGACGAGGTCGGCAACTAGTTGTCACGACCCATGGACCCAACGTAGCGACGCATGTGAGCATGGCAGCGCGCATCCCGCCGTGCAATGTGCACAAAGGGATTCCCTCCATAGAGTGATTGGTCTTTCCAGGGGCTTCCGATGAGATGGAACCTCCGCTAGATGACAGGGAGTTGGAATGACCGGCTCGCCCACCGCTCGACGTCGCCGACTGGCTATCGAGCTCAAGAAGCTCCGCGAGGAGCACAACCTCACGTGCAACCAGGTGGGCAAGGAGCTCGACTGGAGCGGGTCCAAGGTCAACCGCATGGAGACGGGCACCGGGCGCGTCCAGCCGTCGGACGTCGAGGCGTTGTGCCGCTTGTACGGGACCAGCCCTGAACTGCGCGAGTTCCTCAAGGCCCTCGCCAAGGAGTCGAAGCTACGCGGCTGGTGGCATGCCCACGCGGCGGCGATCCCGTCCTGGTTCTCGGTCTACGTCGGGCTGGAACAGGAAGCGGCAAGCCTGCGCCAGTACCAGTGCGAGTTCACCCCGGGGCTGCTGCAGACGGCCGCGTACGCCACCGAACTGCACCGCGCCACAGGTCACATCAGTGACGAGCAGTTGGAGCGGGCCATCCATGTGCGCATGGAACGGAAGCAGATCCTCACCCGCGAGAATCCCACGGAGCTCTGGGCAGTCATCCACGAGACGGTCCTGCGTCACGTCATCGGCGACCGCGACGTCATGAAGCAGCAGCTCGAACATATGCTGGCCATGGGGAAGTTGCCGAACGTGACCCTTCAAGTCCTGCCCTTCGACGCGGGTACATACCCCGCGACCGGCGCGTACACCATCCTCGGTTTCCCCGAGCGGGGCGACCCGGACGTGGTGTACCGGGATGGGATCACTGATGCGGTCTACCTGGAAACTCCCTCGGATGTGGACCAGTACACGAAGGCCTTCGACACCCTTCGGGCCTCTGCTTCAAGCCCGGCCCGCTCCGCCTTGTTGATTGAGAAGGTGCTTGAGGAGTACTCCAGATGACCCCAGCCACAGGATCCAGCGGCCCTTTGACCTCGCAGTGGCGCAAGAGCAGCCACAGCAACGGCTCCGGAGGCGAATGCGTGGAGGTGGCCGCTGTTGAGCAGGCAGTCCTCGTTCGTGATTCGAAGCGCCCTGACGCCCCCCGGGTCACCGTCCAGCCGTCCACCTGGAGCGAGTTCCTCACCGCCTTGCAACAAGTCCCCCCACTCTGAGGCCCGCCTACCCCACCCGCTCATCCCAATCAATCCGATGCTCGAACTGCCAAGCCCCCCAAACCGCTCCCCCAGCCCCGCCCACCTTCGTAGCCACCGGCAGCAACGCGTCCCGTAGGGCGCGGCTCAGTGGCCCCGCCGGCTTCGGCGTTGCCGTGCGGGCCGCTGCTGATGTGGCCGTTGCCGTTGCTGTTGTGTGTTTCAGGATGCGGTCCACCCTGGGGCGGCGTAGGGACTCGTAGGCCTTGAATGCCTTGCCTACCGGCAAGTCGCGTAGGCAGCGGGCCAGTTCTACCGCGCTTTCCGTGGCCAGGGACGCCCCCTGGCCCGAGGTGGGGGACGTCGCGTGGGCCGCGTCTCCGATCAGGATCATGCGGCCTCGGCTCCAGGTCTCGACCGGAGGCATCGTTTCTGTGGGGCCCGGGATCAGCAGGTCCTCCGGGGGCGTCTCCGCCAAGAGTTCCGGGGCCGGGGTGCGGTCGTCCGTGAAGGCCTCGGCCAGGCGCTTCAGCCACTCCCCCGCGCCCACCGCCTGCGCCTCCGCCGCCGTCATCGGCTCGCGGTGCGGAAGGTTCGCCGACCAGGCCGCCGTCGCGTCGTCGAAAATCTGGTAGGCGAAGTACGCCCGCTTGCCGTAGCACATGTACAACACCCCCTCCGTGGAGGGGAGTTCCGTCTTCGGGACGCGGGCCGTGAACGTCAGCGTTCCCGCGTAGTGCGGCTTCGGCGCCGTCGGGTCGATCAGGCGGCGCACCGTCGAGCGCAGGCCGTCCGCGCCGATCAGGATGTCCGCCCTCTCCTGCGAGCCGTCCGAGAAGCGGGCCGTAACGCCCGTGCCCGTGTCCGTCGCGTCCAAGAGGCGCTTGCCCCGGTGGACGGGGATCGACCTGCCCTCCGCCTCCGCCGCGATCGCCTCGTGCAGTTCCGTGCGCCAGACGAAGCGCGTGGTGGGGAGGTCAGCGGGCGCGGTCAGTTGGGCCAGGTGTCTGCCCGTCCAGCTGCGCAGGCCAAGCGCCGTCACCGGCGTGCCGATCGCGCTCACCGTCTCCGCCGCGTCGATCGCCTCCAGCGCCTGCTGGCCGTTGGGCGCGATCGTCATGCCGCCGCCGAAGCGAGAGCCCCCGGCCCCGCTCCTCGGCCCGGAGCCGTCGTACGCCTCGTACACCCTCGCCTCGATGCCCGCCTTGCGCAGGGCCATCGCCGCCACCAGGCCCGCGATGCCACCCCCGATGACCAGGGCGGTTCGGACTGTGGGGGCAGTGGTTCGCGCGGTCATCTCTACTATCGGTCCCTCGTCGGTGCGCCATCGATCGCGCCGCTCGGCCGCAGCGCGCACCCGCACCAACCTACGCGGCTCAGGCCCCCTCGCCGCAAGGCTTCCCGGCAGCGCGTTAGCCTCGGCCACGGACATCCCGAGGGACGTATCGGCTGGAAGCCGTGGAAGCGAGGCAGGCGTGGCGAAGGTACCGGCATCAGCGGCAACGGCCGCCGGCGGGCTCGTCGGCGGGTTCGCCGTCGCTCGGTGGACCAAGAAGCGGCCCCTTGGCGGAGTCGTCCTCGCCACCGCCGGGGTCGCCGCCGCGCGGCAGTGGCGTGCCGCGGCGGGCGGCAAGACCGCCGCCGCGCTCGGCGTCACCTACCTCGCCGCCTTCGCCGGGTCCCATCCCCTCGCCAAGAAGGTCGGCGCCTGGCCCGCCGTCTTCAGCGTCGCGGGCGGCGTGGGGCTTGCCTCCTGGGTGCTTGCCGACCGGAGGGGTTGATCCCCTTGATCCACTGCCGGATTCGGCAGCTCACGCCTCGCTGTCCCTGAACAAGCGCGCGAAACCCGCCACCGCCAGGACTCCCGCCCCCATCACGAGTACGAAGAACCCCCACGCCAGCGGCCACACCGCCGCGTCCGGCTCCGGGTGGCTGTCGAAGGAGACGTACATCAGCGTCGCCGGCGGGCCCGCCACAAGCAGCAGCGCCAGGACCAGCCGGTCGCGGAAGCCGAAGTAGGCCGCCAGGGACAGCATGGAGACGGCCAGGGCGGTGATGCCGAGCGCCGTCACCGGTGACGTCTCGTTGATCGCGCCGGGCGTCTCGGGGCGGTTGCGCAGGTCCCAGGGGAGGCAGAGGAGGTACGCCGCTGCCGCTAGGCCCGCGCCGACGGCGCGCGTCGCCCAGCGCCGCAGCGGAGGGCTCTCGGGCAGGGGCTTCAGCAGGTTCCGCGCACGGATGGGGCTCAGTTCGTTGCGCGGGCTCATGCGCCTGCCTATGCGGCGCGGACTCATGCGCGGACTCATGCGCGGGCTCATGTTCATCGACTTTGCCGTCATGCGGACGAGCCTGCCGACCCGGCCGGGGGCGCGACAGAGTACGCGTACTCAGAACGGGACTCCTCACGCGCCGGAGGGCCCGCCGGTCGTGCAGCGCGAGACGCCGGCCCAGGGGCGGTCAGCCCCGCGTCCCCCTGAACGTCATCCGGTACGCCCCCGGCGACACCCCCAGCCCCGCCTGGAAGTGCTGCCTCAGCGAAGCGCCCGTGCCGAATCCCGCCTCCGCCGCGATGCGGTCGACCGTGCGGTCCGTCTCCTCCAGGAGCTCGCGGGCCCGGTCCACGCGGCGCTGGGTCAGCCACTGCATCGGCGTCAGGCCCGTCTCGTCGCGGAAGCGGCGGCTGAAGGTGCGCACGCTCATGGACTCCTGCTCGGCCATCCCGGCCAGCGTCAGGGGTTCCGACAGCCGCCCCTCGGCCCACTCCCTGGCCCGGCCCGTCGACGTCAGCCGCGGCTCCGCCACGGGGCGGCGGATGTACTGGGCCTGGCCTCCCTCGCGGTGCGGGGGTACGACGGTGCGGCGGGCCACGTCCGCCGCCACCGCCGCGCCCTGGTCGCGGCGGATCATGTGCAGGCAGAGGTCGATGCCCGCGGCCTCGCCCGCCGAGGTGAGGACAGCGCCCTCGTCCACGTACAGGACGTCCGGGTCGACCGTCACGCTCGGGAACGTGCGGGCGAAGAGGTCCGCCGAGAGCCAGTGCGTCGTCGCCCTGCGGCCGTCCAGGAGGCCCGCTGCCGCCAGGACGAAGGCGCCGGTGCAGATGGAGGCGGTACGGGCGCCGGTGGCGGACCCGAGCGCCTCCGCGAGGGCGGGAGACAGCTCGCCCGGCCGCAGCGACTCGTCCTCCTCGTGCGAAGCCGGGATGATCACCGTGTCCGCGGCGGCCACCGCCTCGGGGCCGTGCTCGGCGTGGACCGGGAAGTCCGCGTCCGTGCGGATTCTGCCGGGGGTCAGGGCGCAGGTCGTCACCTCGTAGAGGCGCGTGCCCTGCGGGGAGCGTGCGTTGCCGAACAGCTGGTGGACCAGGCCCAGTTCCATGGGCAGGACCCCGTCCCTGACGAGGACCGCCACCCGGTGCGCGCTCTCCGCTCCCTGTACTGCCCCTGCTCCCTCTCCGCTCATGCCGGGATCTTCCCATCCGGTCCGGGCCCCGGAGGGCTACCCCGCCTTCGCCTCCGACAGCGGACTCGCGATGTCCTCCAGGGACCGCTGCTCCGCCTTCACCGCGAACACGGCCGCTACCAGCCCCGCCGCGCACATCAGGCCCGCCCCGATCTGGAAGGCGAGCACCGTGTCGCCGACGACGCCCGACTCGGTCAGCTTGGCGAAGATCAGCGGGCCGCTGATGCCGCCGGCCGCCGTGCCGATGGCGTAGAAGAAGGCGATGGCCATGGCGCGGGTCTCCATCGGGAAGATCTCGGAGACCGTGAGGTACGCGCTGCTCGCGCCCGCCGACGCGAAGAAGAGGACCACGCACCAGCAGGCCGTGAGTGTCGCCGCGCTCAGCGAGCCGCGGTCGAAGAGCCAGGCCGTGCCGAAGAGCAGGACGCCCGACACGATGTACGTCGACGAGATCATGATCCGGCGGCCCACCGTGTCGAAGAGCTTGCCGAGGAAGAGCGGGCCCAGGAAGTTGCCCGCCGCGATGACGGCGAAGTAGTAACCCGTGCTGCCCGAGGGGACGTCGAAGAACTTGGTGAGGATCGCGCCGAAGCCGAAGGTGATCGCGTTGTAGAGGAACGCCTGGCCGATGAAGAGGGAGAGGCCGAGCACCGCGCGCTTGGGATAGTCGCGGAAGACGGTCCTGGCGATCAGGCCGAAGCCGATGCTCTTGCGCTGGTGGATGGTGATCTCGCGCTCGGGCGGCGGCAGGCGTTCGCCCTTCTCCTCCTCGATCTCCCGCTCCACCGCCGTGACGAGGGCGTCCGCCTTCTCGCCGCGGCCGTGGATGAACTGCCAGCGCGGGCTCTCCGGCACATGGCGGCGTACGAGCAGGATCACCAGGCCCAGGACGACGCCGAGGGCGAAGGTGAGCCGCCAGCCGAGGTCCTTGGGGAAGATGCTGGTGTTCAGCATGACGACCGAGAGCAGCGAACCGCCGATCGCGCCAAGCCAGTAGCTGCCGTTGATGATCAGGTCCACGCGCCCGCGGTACTTGGACGGGATGAGTTCGTCGATGGCCGAGTTGATGGCCGCGTACTCGCCGCCGATGCCGAAGCCGGTGAGGAAGCGGAAGAGGAAGAACCACCAGGCGTCGAAGGAGAGCGCGGTGAGCGCGGTGGCGCCGAGGTACACCGCGAGGGTGACCATGAAGAGCTTCTTGCGGCCGTACTTGTCGGTGAGGCGGCCGAAGAAGAGGGCTCCCGCGCAGGCCCCCGCCACGTACAGGGCCGCCGCGGTGCCGGTCACCTGGGCGGAGCTGATGGCGAGGCCGCTGCCCTCCTCGGAGAGGCGGCTCGCGATGTTGCCGACGGTGGTGACTTCCAGGCCGTCCAGGATCCAGACCGTGCCGAGGCCGATGACGATCATCCAGTGCCAGCGGGACCAGGGCAGCCGGTCCAGTCGGGCGGGCACGGCCGTGGTGATGGTGCCTTCGTCGGACGGGGTGCTCTCCCGGTCCGGCGGCGGCGGGGCGGGCGTGGACGACGCGGTCATGGCGGGCGGCTCCTTCCGCTGCTCCCACGTCGCCGGCCTGCTGCTCCCGGGGCGGCTCCTCCGGCGGCCCCAGGCTCCCTGGGCGGCTCCCGCGGCGGCCCCAGGCTCCCGCGGCCCGGACGACGGCTCTCCCGGCGTCGGGAGAGCTCCTCCAGAGTGCCCAGCAAAGGCGCCCTCACGCGCGCCGGAGCCGCGGGTGGTCCGCCCGACCGGCCTACGCCCCCAGCAGCCGCGACACCGTATAGATCGCGAGGCCCGCCAACGCCCCCACCACCGTGCCGTTGATCCGGATGAACTGGAGGTCGCGGCCGATGTGCGCCTCGATCTTCTTCGACGTGTGCTCGGCGTCCCAGCCCGCGACCGTGTCCGTGATCAGAGACGTGATCTCGTCGCGGTACGTCGTCACCACGTACACCGCGGCGCCCTCGACCCAGCCGTCCACCTTCTGCTGAAGCCGTCCGTCCGTGGCCATCCGCGCGCCCAGCGACAGCAGCGCGGCCCGCACCCGCAGGCGCAGCTCGCTGCGCTCGTCCTCGGCTGCGGCCACGATCATCTGGCGCACCGCCGACCAGGCCGACGCGATCAGGTCCTGCACCTCGCCGCGGCCGAGGACCTCCCGCTTGAGGCGCTCGACGCGCTCGCGGGTGTCCGAGTCGGACTGGAGGTCGACGGCGAAGTCGGCGAGGAAGCGGTCGACGGCGCCGCGAGCGGGGTGCTGGGGCATGTCCCGCATCTCGGTGAGGAAGCGGAGCAGTTCCTTGTAGACGCGCTCGCCGACCTTCTTGTCGACGAACCTGGGCGTCCAGCCGGGGGCGCCGCCCTGCACCGCGTCCATGACCGACTCGTCGTGCTCCACCAGCCAGTCGTGGGCGCGTACGCAGACCAGGTCGACGACCCGCTTGTGGCCGCCGTCCGCGACGATCTTCTCCAGCATCTTGCCGATGCCCGGCGCGATCTCCTGGGCGTCCGCGCGGCGCGTGATGGCCTCGCCGACGACCGCCTGGACGTCCGAGTCGCGCAGCACCGTCAAGGCGCCGCGCAGCGCCGTCGCCAGTTCGGCCGTCACCCGGTCGGCGTGTTCGGGGTCCGCCAGCCAGGTGCCCAGGCGGCTTCCGATGCCCACCGCGCGCAGTCTGCCTCGTACGACATCGGATGAGAGAAAGTTCTCACCCACGAAGTCGCCGAGGGAGGCGCCCAGTTGATCCTTCTTGTTCGGGATGATTGCCGTGTGCGGGATGGGCAGGCCAAGGGGGTGGCGGAAGATCGCCGTCACCGCGAACCAGTCGGCGAGCGCGCCGACCATGCCGGCCTCGGCCGCCGCCGCGACATAGCCCGCCCAGGCACCGGCGCCGGAGTTCTGGGCCCACTTGGCCAGTACGTACACGACCGCGACGAAGACGAGGAGGCCCGTCGCCGTGATCTTCATCCGGCGGACGCCGCGCCGTTTCTCCTCGTCGGCGGGGCTGTACGTGAAGCCGCCGCCCGGAGCGGGGCCACCGGGGCCGGGGCCGGACGGGGCGCCGCTTGGAGGGCGGGGCGCACGGGCATGCTGCCCGGCAGCACCCGCTTGAGCCGCGTCCTCCGGAATTGATCGATTCGTACGTTCCACTCACTCCACCTGGCCCGTTCGCGTGGTTAGCGGCGTCCTCATCCGTATTGTCCCCGTCTCTCTGCACCCCTTACTGACCGACTCCTGGAACGGACGACAAGTTCCCGGCGTCTGATGGGACGGAGGGGGGCAGTGTCGGCCGCCTCACGGCCCATGACGCATCATGGGGTGATCACATCGGAGCCTCGATCAGGCTCCCCCTGCTCGAGGAGACACAGCCCGCATGACCAAGCGTCACGGTTATGCCCTGCTTGCCGCGGTCCTCGCGGTGATAGTGGTGATTTCCGCCGCCATATACCTCGGTGTCACACGCACCGACGACGGATCTCAGGACACCATCAGTGCGGGGTCACGCAGCCCCCACAACTCCGCGGCACCGGCCTCCGCCGGAACGTGGGTGGGCTCCTGGGCCGCATCCCCCGCGGCCGCCGAACCAAACACGCACCGCAACGGCTTCGCGGGCCGCTCCATCCGCAATGTCGTGCACACCAGCGTCGGCGGCGACAGCGCCCGCATCACGCTGTCGAACCTGTACGGACAGCAGCCGCTGAGCATCACCCACGCCTCGATCGCCGTGGCCGTCGGGTCGAACAACCCGGCCGCGGCACCGGGCACCCTGCGCCGCCTGAACTTCAACGGCAACACGTCCGTGGTGATCCCCGCGGGCCAGCAGGTGATGAGCGACGCGGTGCGGCTGCGCGTGCCGCACGACGCGGACCTCCTGGTCTCGACGTTCTCGCCGACCCCTTCGGGCCCGGTCACCTTCCACCCGCACGCCCGCCAGGTCAGCTACGTGGCCGAGGGCGACCGCACGGAGGACCCGAACGGCGCCGCGTACACCCAGCAGAGCACCTCCTGGCGCTACCTCTCGGCCGTGGACGTCCTGAGCAACGAGTCGGACGGCACCGTCGTCGTCTTCGGTGACTCGCTCACCGACGGCATCTCCTCCACCATGGGCGCCAACGCCCGCTGGACCGACTCCCTCGCCGACCGCCTCCGCGACGAGTCGGGCGGCCCGCGCTATGGCGTCGTGAACGAGGGGATCAGCGGCAACCGCGTCCTCTCGGACGGCAACGGAACGCCCGCGGACAACCCCAGCGGCCTCTCCCGCTTCGACCGTGACGTGCTCGACCGCACGGGCATCAAGGCCGTCGTGATCGCGCTCGGCGTCAACGACATCCTGCGCAACCCGCACCAGAACGACCCCGACCGCATCGTCGAGGGCCTGCGGGAGCTGACGCGCCAGGCGCACGCACGCGGCCTGCGGGTCGTCGGCGCGACCCTGATGCCGTTCGGCGGCCACCGGGGGTACGAGCCGGGTCTGGAGAACGTGCGCCAGTCGGTGAACGAGCAGATCCGCGACGGCAAGGTCTTCGACGAGTTCGTCGACTTCGACCGGGCGCTGCGCGATCCCTACGACCCCCGCAAGCTGCGCGGCCAGTACGACTCGGGCGATCACCTGCACCCCAGCGACCTGGGCTACCGCAAGATGGCGGAGACGTTCAACCTGACGCACCTGCGGGGCACCGCGGCCGCCGAGCTGTAGTCTCCGCCGTTTCCCCGACGGCGCTATTCACCGCTTCCGGCGCCGTAGTCCCCCGGCGCCGGATGCGAGGAGTCGGACCTGCGGTGGTGCTCCCCGTGCCGCCGCCGGTGCCCCTCTCCCCGATCCCCGCGGCCCCCGCGCTCCAGCTGCGCCGCACGCCGCTCCTCGCGCCGCTCCAGCTTCTCGCGGCGGCGCTCCTCCTTGATCCGCAGGCGCTCCGCCCGCGGCAGCTTGCGGTCCACGCCGACGCCGCCCATCAGGGCGAAGCCCGTGACCACCACGCGCGGGGAGCCCGGGGTGCCCTCTCCCGAGGCCTTGTCCTCGAAGCCGCCCATGATGCCGAAGCCCTTGACCTGGACGTCCAGCTCCGGCGGCACGGTGACCTGCAGGCCGCCCATGATCGTGAAGCAGCGGATCTCCACGTCGCGCTCGGCGAACCGCGCCTCGCGCAGGTCGATCTCGCCGCCGCCCCACATCGCGAACGCGGTGAACCGAGAGCCGACCGTCCAGCCGCCCTTGCGCATGAACCCGCTCCAGAACGCGAAGCCCCCCGTGGAGGTGGGCTCGCCGCCCATGCGGGAGGGCCAGTCGATCTCGCCCTCCCTGGCCGATCCCGGCTTCACCATCGAGATCTTGGCGCCCGCCTCCGGCAGGTCCCGGGTGATCGGCTCCAGCTCGCCGTACGTACGTGCCTTGTACGTCGCGTCCAGACGCTCCTCGAACTCCTCCATGTCCAGGCGGCCCTCGGCCACGGCGTCACGGAGTCGTTCGGCGACGCGTTCGCGGTCGGCGTCGGCGGCCCGGAGGTCCGGGAGATGAGGCTGCTCTTCGGTCATGAGAAGCAGCCTACGAGGTCGCTTTCTCCGCGTACATCTTGGCGATGACCGCCTCGATGTCGGGCTCCCTGACCGAGAGGTCGACCATCGGATACCGGGCCGCGACCAGGGCGACAAGTGGAGCTGCCGACTCCGCGGCGGGGAAGGCGAGCCACTGGCGCGGGCCCTCCACCTTCACCACCCGAGCCGACTCCACCTCGATGGGCGGAAGTTCGCGTTCCAGGTCCACGACCAGGGTCCGCTCGCTCTCGCCCACCTCGTGCAGCCCGGCGAGCGCGCCGTCGTACATCAGGCGGCCGTGGTCGATGACCATCACCCGCTTGCAGAGCTGCTCGATGTCGGTCAGGTCGTGCGTGGTGAGCAGGACCGTCGTACCCGCCTGCGCGTTCAAGTCCCGCAGGAACTCCCGCACTTTGGCCTTGCTGATCACGTCGAGGCCGATCGTCGGCTCGTCCAGGTAGAGCACCTCGGGGTCGTGGAGCAGCGCCGCCGCGATGTCACCGCGCATCCGCTGGCCGAGCGAGAGCTGACGCACGGGGACGTCCAACAGGGCGCCCAGTTCGAGGAGTTCGACACATCGGTCGAGGTTCTCCTTGAAGCGGGCGTCGGGGATGCGGTACATGCGGTGCATCAGGCGGTAGGAGTCGATCAGCGGCAGGTCCCACCACAGGGTGGTGCGCTGCCCGAAGACCACGCCGATGCGCCGCGCCAGGCGGGTGCGCTCGCGGGAGGGGTCGATGCCCGCCACGCGCAGCCGGCCGCCGCTGGGCGTCAGGATGCCCGTCAGCATCTTGATCGTCGTCGACTTGCCCGCGCCGTTCGGCCCGATGTAGCCGACCATCTCGCCGCGCGGCACGCTGAAGGTGATGCCGTCGACGGCACGCACCTCGTGCTTCTCGCGCCGCAGGAAGCCGGTCTTTTTGCGTACGTCGAAGACCTTCTCGACGCCCTCCAGCTCAATGAGGTCTGTTTCCACGGCAGTTCAGCTCCCTGTGCTGCGGTACGAACGAAGACCTGTGCGCCAGGCGAGGCCCGCGAGTGCGAGAAGGACGGCGGCCACCAGCGGCGGCGTGAACGCCACCCACGTCGGCAGGTCCAGCGGATAGGGCCGGCCAAGGACGTACAGCGCCGGAATCCAGTTCACGAAGGCCAGCGGCAGGATGAAGGTGGCGCCGCGCACCAGGTCCTTGGCGAAGACGGTCGGCGGGAACTGGAGCAGCGTGGTGCCGCCGTACGTGAAGGCGTTCTGCACCTCGGCCGCGTCCTGCGCCACGAACTGGAAGGCCGCGCCCGCCACGAACACGGCCGCGAAGATGCCCGCGCCGCACAGCAGCATCAGCGGGACCATCAGGGCCTTCAGCGGGGTCCAGCCGATGTCCAGGACCACGAGCGCGTACACGAGGACCAGGGCGCCTTGTAGCAGGCGCCCGATCCGGTGCAGCCCGAAGCGGTCGGCGGCGACCTGCGCGATCACCGGGGCGGGCCGCACCAGGAGCGTGTCGAGCGTGCCGTCGCGCACCCGCTTGCCGAGCCGGTCCATGGACCCCAGGGCGAGGTCGGCGATCCCGAACGAGGTGCAGGTGGCGCCGTAGAGGAAGGCGATCTCGGAGAGCGAGTAGCCGCCGAGCCGGTCCACCTGGGAGAACATCAGCAGGATCGCCGCGAAGTCGAAGGCGGTCACCGCGAAGTTGCCGAACGCGGTCATCACGAAGGACAGGCGGTAGGCCATCAGGGAGCGAATCCACATGGCGGAGATCAGCCGGTAGGCACGGAGCCCGTCCCGCACGTGCGTCAGGCGCTCTCGCGCCCGCTTGATGTCACCCACCCTGGACCACCACCCGTCGCGTGGCCACGGCCTGGAGCAGCCGTCCGGCCGTGAGCAGCGCCGCGGCCCAGCCGATCTGGAAGGCGTACGTCCCCAGCAGGTCCGCGCCCGTGTGCTTGCCGAGGAACACGTCGGCGGGCACCTGGAGCAGCGCCGACCAGGGCAGGGCGCGGGCGATCTCGCCCAGGGCGCCGGGGAAGACGTTCAGCGGGAGCAGCATTCCCGAGAAGAAGGTGCCCGCGAGCATCGCCACCTGCGTGGTGCCCGCGCCGTCCATCAGCCAGAACGCGGAGAGCGCCACCAGGAAGCGCAGCGCGAAGCTGACCAGGGCGCCGAGGAACACGGCGAGCAGGAACGCCAGCCAGCGCAGCGGTTCGGTGGGCAGGGCCAGATCGAAGACGAGGGCGCCCACCACCATCGGCACGACACCGCGCCCCAGCAGCTGGAACAGAGCCCGGCCCAGGTCGGTCGCCAGCCACCAGGCCTGCAGGTCGGCGGGCCGGTAGAGGTCGACGGCGATGTCCCCGGTGCGGATCCGCTCGATCAGCTCGCCCTCGAAGCCGCCGCCCATCAGCGCCATCACCGTGAGCAGCGCCTGCCCCAGCCAGACGAACGTCAGGGCCTGCGACTGGTCGTAGCCGCCGAGCCCCGGACGCTCGTCCCAGAGCGCGATGTAGGTGTACGCGAGGATCAGCCCGAAGACGGTGTTGGTGAACACCCCCGCCAGGGTGGCCGTCCGATAGGTCGCGTACCGCCGGAAGCCTCCTCGGGCGACGGCCGCGTACAAGCGGAACCGTCCTGTACGCACACGCATCCCCTTTAACGAGAGCCTTGCCCGGTCCGGGCCAAAGAGACGGAGCCTAGTGGCGTCGTCACCGCTCGTGCCAGGCATTTTCGGCGCGCGGCGCGTGCCTGGTAGGGAACGCAGGAAGCGACAGTGTGCAATGGGTCGTACGAGGCGTACGTGACGTACGACGCGAACCGGGAGTTCCACGAGACATGAGCAGCGACGAGCCGCAGCAGCCGGGCGCCGAAGAACCCAAGGGCTGGGCGCCCCGCGAACCCGTGGACCCCCCGGCCGACAGCCCCGCGGACACTCCCGCGGGCACCGCGAACACCGCGGGCACCGCAGGGACGGGCGGCGCGGCCGACAGCCCCGCGGGTGCGGCGGCCGCGGACGCCACCGACGGCAAGAAGGGCAAGAAGAAGCGCCCCAAGCGCAAGGGCTGGCGGCGGATCTTCCCCACCTGGCGCATGGTGCTCGGCGGGTTCATCCTGCTGATCCTGCTCTGCGTCGGCGGCTTCGTCGCGGGCTACATGATCGTCGACATCCCGCCGGCCAACGCGGGCGCCATCGCCCAGAGCAACGTCTACCTCTACGCCGACGGCAGCCAACTGGCCCGCGACGGCGAGGTCAACCGCGAGAACGTACCGCTGAGCCAGATCCCCAAGGAGGTCCAGCACGCCGCGCTCGCGGCCGAGGACCGGGACTTCTACAGCGAGTCCGCGGTCGACCCCAAGGCGATGATCCGCGCCGCCTGGAACACCGTCACCGGCAAGGGCAAGCAGTCCGGTTCGACGATCACCCAGCAGTTCGTGAAGAACTACTACCTGGGCCAGGAGCAGACGGTCACCCGCAAGGCCAAGGAGTTCTTCATCTCCATCAAGCTGGACCGCGAGGTGAGCAAGGACGACATCCTCGCCGGGTATCTGAACACCAGCTACTTCGGGCGCAACGCGTACGGCGTGCAGGCCGCGGCCCAGGCCTACTTCGGCAAGGACGTCAAGAAGCTGAACACCGCGCAGGGCGCCTATCTGGCGACGCTGCTCAACTCCCCGAACGCGTACGACGTGGCGACGCACCCGGAGAACAAGCCGCGCGCCGTGGGCCGCTGGAACTACGTCCTGGACGGCATGGTCAAGGAGGGCTGGCTCAGCGCCGCCGAGCGGGCGAAGACCAAGTTCCCCGCGCCGAAGGAGGCCAAGGGCGCCTCCGGCCTCTCCGGGCAGCGCGGCTACCTCGTGCAGGCCGTCGAGGACTATCTGACGTCCAACGACATCGTCGAGGAGGACACCCTGGCCAAGGGCGGCTACCGCATCACCACCACCCTCCAGAAGGGCCGCCAGGACGCCTTCAAGAAGGCCGTCGACGACCAGGTGATGTCCCAGATCGACAAGAAGGCCCGCAAGGTCGACCGCAACGTGCGCGCGGGCGGCGCCTCGATCGACCCGGCCACCGGCAAGGTCGTCGCGATGTACGGCGGCATCGACTACACCAAGCAGTACGTCAACAACGCCACGCGCCGCGACTACCAAGTGGGCTCCACCTTCAAGCCGTTCGTCTTCACCTCGGCCGTGGAGAACGGCTCGGTCACCCAGGACGGCCGCGCGATCACCCCGAACACGATCTACGACGGCACCAACAAGCGCCCGGTGCAGGGCTGGGACGGCGGGACGTACGCCCCCGAGAACGAGGACGACGTCGACTACGGCAACATCACCGTCCGCACCGCCACCGACAAGTCCGTCAACTCCGTCTACGCGCAGATGGCCGTCGACGTCGGCTCGGACAAGGTCAAGGACACCGCGGTCGCCCTCGGCGTCCCGGAGAGCACCCCCGACCTGACCGCCTCCCCCTCCATCGCGCTCGGCCCGTCCACGGCCTCCGTCCTGGACATGACGGAGGCGTACGCGACGCTCGCCAACCACGGCAAGCACGGCACGTACACGATGGTCGAGAAGGTCACCAAGGACGGCCAGGTGATCGAACTGCCGGAGAAGAAGACCGCGCAGGCCGTCAGCCGCGAGGCCGCCGACACCACCACGTCCATCCTGCAGAGCGTCGTGGACGGCGGCACCGGCACCGCCGCGCAGGCCGCGGGCCGCCCGGCGGCCGGCAAGACCGGCACCGCCGAGGAGGACAAGGCGGCCTGGTTCGCGGGCTACACCCCCGAACTCGCCACGGTGGTCTCCGTGATGGGCCAGAACCCCGACACCGGCGCACACACCCCGCTGTACGGGGCGCTGGGCCAGCCCCGCATCAACGGCGGCGCCTACCCCGCCCAGATCTGGGCGCAGTTCACCCGGGAGGCCCTGGAGGGCGAGCCGGTGCGGGACTTCGACCTGGAGCTGGAGGAGGGCGCCGACGACGTGCCGGTGATCCCCGACCCGTCGGGCGTCGAGGAGGACCCGGCGACCGGCGGAGCGGCCACCGGGGGCGACGACACCACGCAGGGCCAGGACCAGGGCCAGACCCAAGGTCAGGACCAGGGCCAGACGCAGGGCCAGGACCAGGGGCAGACCCAGGGCCAGGACCAGGGCCAGACGCAGGGGCAGGACCAGGGGCGGACGCAGGGCCAGACGGACGGCGGTGCCACCGTGGACGGCGGAGCGGCCGACGGAGGCACCACCGCCGATCCGGGCGCCGCCCAGGGGCAGACCGACGGCGCCACCGCCGACGGCGGCACGGGCGAGGACGACGGGGCCCTGGGCGGCCTGACGGACAACTCGGCGGCCAGAAGGAAGGGCGACGGCGCCGAGTAGCGGGCGTACCGGCGCCCCCGGGCTAGTGCCCCGAGGTCGCCTTCAGGCCCACGACGGCGACCAGCAGCAGCACGACGAAGAAGATCCGGGCGGCGGTGGCGGGCTCACCGAGCACCATCATTCCGACCACCGCCGCGCCGGCCGCACCGATGCCGACCCAGACGCCGTACGCCGTGCCGATGGGCAGCGTCTTGGCGGCGTGCGAGAGCAGCAGCATGCTCGCGACGATCCCGAGGCCGGTGAACACGCTCGGCCACAGCCGGGTGAACCCCTCGGTGAACTTCATCCCGATCGACCAGCCCACTTCGAGCAGACCGGCGACGATCAACAGAACCCAGGCCATGACGGCACCTCCGACAACGTAGGAACGCGAGATCGCGTTTCTTGATGGGGGTGCGTCGTCTTTTCCAAAACCCGGTACGGCGCGTCTCGTCGGGGTCCTTAAAAGGTAGCAAAGAACGCGCAAAAGGGGCTGGTGACGATGGTCACCAGCCCCTTCGCACGCTGGAGGGCCGCTCCAGCTCGCTACGGATCGCTACAGATACAGCCCGGTCGAGTCCTCGGAGCCCTCGAACCGGTCGGCGGCCACGGCGTGCAGGTCGCGCTCGCGCATCAGCACGTACGCCACGCCCCGCACCTCCACCTCGGCCCGGTCCTCGGGGTCGTACAGCACCCGGTCGCCCGGCTCCACCGCCCGCACGTTCTGCCCGACGGCGACGACCTCGGCCCAGGCCAGACGCCTGCCGACGGCGGCGGTCGCGGGGATCAGGATGCCGCCGCCCGACTTGCGCTCGCCCTCGGCGGTGTCCTGCCGCACGAGCACACGGTCGTGCAGCATCCGGATGGGCAGCTTGTCGTCGTGGGGGCTGTGTCCCTGGCTTTTGGCGCTCACGCCCCGAACCTACCTGCCGACACCGCGCCCGGACGATGCCGGGTCGGCCCTTCGTACGCCGCCGCGTCAGTCCCTGCGGCGCCGCGTGCCCACCGCGAGCAGCCCCACGAGACCCACGACCACCAGCGCCACCGGCACGATGCGCTCAAGGCGCGGCGCACCGTCCTCGCGCACCAGCTGGGCCCGCACGTCGGTCACCACGCGGTTCGCACCGACGTACGCCCGACCGAGGGAGTTGTCCACGGTGGCGACGACCTTGGCCTTCGCGTCACCGACGATCGTCTTCGGGTGGACCCGCACCCCGATCTCGTCGAGCGTCTCGGCGAGCGTCTCGCGACGGCGCTTGATGTCCGCCTCGATCTGCGCCGGGGTCCTGATATCCGACGTGTCCGACACCGCGCTGCCTCCGTGGTCGTGTCCGGCTGTCTGTTCCTTCTGTACGTGTCGCCGACAGTCTGTCAGCTCCAGGCGCGCCGCACCCCACGGCACCCCTATTACGCTCGACTCCGTCACCACACGTTTTACGAGCATCCTGTGCGAGGAGACCGAAAGATGAGCGAGCGACTCACCCCCGGCGACACGGCTCCGGCCTTCACCCTGCCGGACGCGGACGGCAACGAGGTCTCCCTGGCCGGCCACAAGGGCCGCAAGGTCATCGTCTACTTCTACCCGGCCGCCCTCACCCCCGGCTGCACCAAGCAGGCCTGCGACTTCACCGACAACCTCGACGTCCTGGCGAGCGCGGGCTACGACGTCATCGGCGTGTCGCCCGACAAGCCGGAGAAGCTCGCGAAGTTCCGCGAGCAGGAGAACCTCAAGGTCACGCTGGTCGGCGACCCCTCCAAGGAGACCCTGGAGGCGTACGGCGCCTTCGGCGAGAAGAAGCTGTACGGCAAGACCGTGACCGGCGTCATCCGCTCCACGATCGTGGTCGACGAGGCGGGCAAGGTCGAGCACGCCTTCTACAACGTGAAGGCGACCGGCCACGTAGCCAAGATCATCAAGGACCTGGGGATCTGACCGCCCCTCCCCCGTTCAGCCGTTCCCCCGGCAACTGTGACGAAGGCCCCCTTCCCGGGGGCCTTCGTTTGCGTCGGCCATGTTCGAGCAAGTGATGCCAGGAGGATTGTTCGCAGAACGGAAGGACTACCCATGGCGGCCCACGACGAGGCAGAGGCCGATACCGAGGCGGTGAAGCGCCACCACCGGCTCTTCCGGGCCGGCAAACGGCGCTCGAATCCACCGCTGCGCCGCACGGACATCACGGTCACGGACGATGCGGCGGTCAAGCGGGCGGTCAAAGCCGCGTCCCTCGGCAATGCCATGGAATGGTTCGACTTCGGCATCTACAGCTACCTGGCCGTCACCATCGGCCACGTCTTCTTCCCTTCCGGGAACGACACGGTCCAGCTGATCTCGTCCTTCGCGACCTTCGCCGTCTCCTTCCTGGTGCGCCCCATCGGCGGCATGGTCTTCGGGCCGATGGGCGACAAGATCGGCCGCAAGAAGGTCCTCGCGCTCACGATGATCATGATGGCCATCGGCACCCTCGCCATCGGCCTGATCCCGTCGTACGCCACGATCGGCTTCTGGGCCCCGGTCCTGCTGATCTTCTTCCGTCTGGTCCAGGGCTTCTCCACCGGCGGTGAGTACGGCGGCGCGTCGACCTTCATCGCCGAGTACGCCCCCGACAAGCGCCGCGGCTACTTCGGCAGCTTCCTGGAGCTCGGCACCCTGGCCGGCTACACGGGCGCGGCGGGCCTGGTGCTGATCCTCAACACGGCCCTCGGCTCGGACGCCATGGAGTCGTGGGGCTGGCGCCTGCCGTTCCTCGTCGCGGGCCCGCTCGGCCTCGTCGGCCTCTACCTGCGGCTGCGGCTCGACGAGACGCCCGCGTTCCAGAAGATGGAGGACGCCACCTTCCACTCGGCGTCCGAGGGCGCGTCCACCGTGGAGACCACGGCCAAGGGCGACCTCGCGAAGATCTTCCGCAACCACTGGGCCACGCTGATCCTCTGCATCGCCCTGGTCGGCGCGTACAACGTCACCGACTACATGCTCCTGTCCTACATGCCGACGTACCTCTCGGACGAGCTCGGCTACGACGACTCGCACGGCCTGCTGATCCTCATCGGCACGATGATCGTCCTGATGCTGATCATCAGTCAGGTGGGCAAGCTGTCCGACCGCTTCGGCCGCAAGCCGCTCCTGATGACGGGCATGGTCGGCTTCCTGGTCCTGTCCATCCCGTCGTTCCTCCTGATCAAGCAGGGCAGCCTGCTCGGGGTCTCCGCGGGCATGCTCCTCCTTGGCCTCTCCCTGGTCTGCCTCCTGGGCACCATGTCGGCGACGCTCCCGGCCCTGTTCCCGACCTCGGTCCGCTACGGCTCCCTGTCGGTCGGCTACAACATCTCCGCGTCCCTCTTCGGCGGCACGGCCCCCTTGGTCATCACCTCCCTGATCAGCATCACGGGGACGGACATGATCCCGGCGTACTACTCGATGGCGGCGGCGCTGGTGGGCGTCATCGCGGTGGCCTGCATGAAGGAAACGGCCCAGCAGCCCCTGGCGGGCTCGCCCCCGTCGGTGGAGACGAAGGAGGAGGCGGCGGAGATGGTGGAAGCGGCGGCTCCGACTCCACGCTTCTGACGCCGGGTCCACCGCGCGGGCGTGGCCCATTACGATGGGCCACGCACGCGGCCGTGGTGGAACTGGCAGTCACGCTGGGTTTAGGTCCCAGTGGGGTAACTCCCGTGAGGGTTCGAGTCCCTCCGGCCGCACGACCTGCCGAAGGGCGCCCGTCTCGACGACGGGCGCCCTTCGTATGTGCTGTGTCGTGCTGTGCTGTGTCGTGCCGTGCGGCCGTGCGGTGTCGTGCGGTGGGCCCTCAGCGCCGGCCGAGCAGCTCCCGTACCACCGGCACCAGCGCCCGGAACGCCTTGCCGCGGTGGCTGATCGCGTTCTTTTCCGCCGCGGACAGCTCCGCGCACGTGCGCGTCTCGCCCTCCGGCTGGAGGATCGGGTCGTAGCCGAAGCCTCCTGTGCCCGCCGGGGTGTGGCGCAGTACGCCCCTCAGCTGTCCCTCCACCACCCTCTCCGTGCCGTCCGGCAGTGCCAGGGCCGCGGCGCAGGCGAAGTGGGCGCCTCGGTGGGTGTCGGCGTCGATGTCGCCGAGCTGGGCGAGGAGCAGGTTCAGGTTCGCGGTGTCGTCGCCGTGGCGGCCTGCCCAGCGGGCGGAGAAGATGCCGGGGGCGCCGCCGAGGACGTCGACACAGAGGCCGGAGTCGTCGGCGACCGCGGGGAGGCCGGTGGCCTTGGCCAGGGCGTGGGCCTTGAGGAGGGCGTTCTCGGCGAAGGTGACGCCGGTTTCCCTGACGTCGGGGATCTCGGGGTAGGCGTCCGCGCCGACGAGGTCATGGGTGAGGCCTGCGTCGGCGAGGATCGCCTTGAGTTCCGTGATCTTGCCGGCGTTGCGGGTGGCGAGGATGAGGCGGGTCATGACGACCAGTATCCGGGCTGCCCGCGACGGCCGCGGCCCGCGGGCACCATGGCCCGCGTGCCACCAAGCGCTACGGCGTGCAGACCTTCGTCAGTTCGCCTGCCGCGTCCGTGATCGGGCTGAGGTCGGGCGTCGCGTCGCCCTTCTCGACCGACGCGCGGACGTTGGAGACCGCCTTGTCGAGGTCGTCGACTGCCTTGTTCACGTCGGCGTTGTCGGTCTTGTCGCCGATCTCGTCGATGTTCTTGTCGATGTTGTCGAGTGCCTCGTCCGCCTGCGTGGGGTCGTCGCCCGCCTTCTCGACGGCCTGCTGGAGGTCGGTGACGCTGTCGGCGATGGCGTCCGCCGTCTGGACGCAGTCGAGCGCCTTGTTGACGGCGTCGCAGCCGACGAGGCCGATGCCCGCCGGTACGGCGATCAGAACGGCGGTGACTGCGGTGGCGATACGGCGGTGGCGCGCGGCCATGGTTCGGTCCCTCCCCAGGGGGTACGGACGGGCGCACGGCTTGGCCCGCGCGCCCGTACTCGTTAGAACGCCCCTAAGGGGCCTGACGGTTGCTTGTTGTGCGGCTCGGCTTGGCTCGGTCAAGGCGGGACGGGCTCCACCATCGGCCCGCGTACGCCGGTGTTCCTACGGGGTGCACGCTTTGGTGACCTTGCCGCCCGCGTCCAGGACGGGGCTGAGGTCGGGTGTCCTGTCACCGCCGTCGACCGCCGCCTCGACGTTGTCCACGGCTTCCTTCATCTTGTCGACGGCCTCGCGCACGTCCTCGTCGTCGTTCTTGTCGCGGATCTCGTCGAGGTCGGACTTGATGTTGTCGAAGGTCTTGTCGATGTTGCCCGGGTAGAGGGCCGCCTCCTGGGCGGCCTTGCGTATCGCGTCGGCACTGTCGGAGACCGCGGCGGCCGCTCGTACGCAGTCCACGGCGTCCTTTGGATCGCAGGCGGCGAGGCCGAGCGCTCCAGGGACGACGAGCAAGGTGATGGCGATGGCGGGACGACGGTGACGCGCGGCCATTTGGTGAAGCCCTCCCCGGCGAGCGGCCGGGCGCGCGGCTTGGCCCGCGCGCCCGTCGTACTCGATACAACGCTCCCAGGGTGGGCGACGGTTGACCGGCCGTCCGGCCAACTGGCGGCATGAACCGCGTAATTCAGCCGTTCTGGACCGTGGATTCCAAGGCTTGGCGCTGGAGGGCGGCGAGTTCCTCGCAGCCGCCGACCGCGAGGTCGAGCAGCGCGTTCAGTTCCTTGCGGTCGAAGGGCTCGGCCTCGGCGGTGCCCTGGACCTCGACGAAGCGGCCGTCGCCGGTGCAGACGACGTTCATGTCGGTGTCGGCCTTCACGTCCTCCTCGTAGCGCAGGTCGAGGAGCGGTACGCCGCCGACGATGCCGACGGAGACGGCGGAGACGGTGTCGGTGAGGGGCTTGCGGCCCGCCTTGACGAGCTTCTTGCCCTGGGCCCAGGCGACGGCGTCGGCCAACGCCACGTACGCGCCGGTGATCGCGGCCGTACGGGTGCCGCCGTCGGCCTGGAGGACGTCGCAGTCCAGGACGATGGTGTTCTCGCCGAGCGCCTTGTAGTCGATGACGGCGCGCAGGCTGCGGCCGATGAGGCGGGAGATCTCGTGCGTACGGCCGCCGATCTTGCCGCGGACGGATTCGCGGTCGCCGCGGGTGTTGGTGGAGCGCGGCAGCATCGAGTACTCGGCGGTGACCCAGCCTTCGCCGCTGCCCTTGCGCCAGCGCGGGACGCCTTCGGTGACGGAGGCGGTGCAGAAGACCTTGGTGTCGCCGAAGGAGATGAGGACGGAGCCCTCGGCGTGCTTGCTCCAGCCGCGCTCGATGGTGATCGGGCGGAGCTGTTCGGGGGTGCGGCCGTCGATTCGAGACATGACGCCGACCCTATCCGGTACGCGCGCAGGCCCCGTTCCGGTGACCGGAGCGGGGCCTGTACGTATGGCTGGGGGTTCGGGGCTAGGCCCCGGGTGCTGCGGTGCCGCTGCTCACATCATGTCTTCGATGTCGGCGGCGATCGGGTCGGCGTCGGTGCCGATGACGACCTGGATCGCGGTGCCCATCTTGACGACGCCGTGCGCGCCCGCGGCCTTCAGTGCGGCGTCGTCGACGAGGCTCGGGTCCTTGACCTCGGTGCGGAGGCGGGTGATGCAGCCCTCGACCTCTTCGATGTTCTCGATGCCGCCGAGCCCGGCGACGATCTTCTCAGCCTTGCTGGCCATGGTGTTCTCCCTGTTCTTAAAGGACGCGGCCTCACCACACCGTAGGCCCGCTTTGTCACGGTAGCGCACGGTTGGAGCATCTTCGCGGGCGGTTACGGCACTCGTACCCAATGATGACGATCAAGGTGCCATCCCTGTGGGGGCGGCGCCGCACCCGTTCCGCAACTGGTCTACACCAGTTTTCAACGACCGCCAAACCTGGCTTGTTCCGGAGGGGACGCCGATGAGTTCCGAAGCAGCAGCGGTGCCGCAGAAGAAGTGGTGGAACGGGCTTTTCCAGGGCCTCCAGAAGATGGGCCGCAGCCTCCAGCTCCCCATCGCCGTGCTGCCGGCCGCCGGCATCCTCAACCGCCTGGGCCAGCCGGACGTCTTCGGCGCCGACGGCCTCGGCTGGGACAACGTCGCCAAGGTCTTCGCTGCGGCGGGCGGTTCGCTCCTGGACTCCACCCTCGGCCTTCCCCTGCTGTTCTGCATCGGCGTCGCGATCGGCATGGCCAAGAAGTCGGACGGCTCCACGGCGCTCGCGGCGGTCGCGGGGTTCCTCGTCTACTACGCGGTGCTTCGCGCCTTCCCCGACGACTGCCCCGCGGACACCACCTTCGGGGCCGCGGGCATGTGGAGCGGGGTCTGCATCGCGCAGGACGGAACACCCGCGCAGGCCGCGTACCAGAACCCAGGGGTCTTCGGCGGCATCGTGATGGGCCTGCTCGCCGCGTGGTTCTGGCAGCGCTACCACCGCGTGAAGCTGGTCGACTGGCTCGGCTTCTTCAACGGCCGCCGCCTGGTGCCGATCATCATGGCCTTCGTCGGCCTGGTCTTCGCGGGCCTGTGCGTGTGGATCTGGCCGCCCATCGGTGACGGCCTGACCAGCTTCTCCAAGTGGCTCGTGGACCTCGGCTGGCTGGGCTCCGGAATCTTCGGCGTGGCCAACCGCGCGCTGCTCACGATCGGCCTGCACCAGTTCCTGAACACGTTCGTCTGGTTCCAGTTCGGCGACTTCACCAAGCCGGACGGCACGATCGTCCACGGTGACATCAACCGCTTCCTCGCGGGCGACCCGACGGCCGGCCAGTTCACCTCGGGCTTCTTCCCGATCATGATGTTCGCGCTGCCCGCGGCGGCCCTGGCGATCACCCACGCGGCACGGCCCGAGCGCCGCAAGGTGGTCGGCGGCATGATGCTCTCGGTCGGCCTGACGTCGTTCGTCACCGGCATCACCGAGCCGATCGAGTACTCGTTCCTGTTCATCGCGCCCCTGCTGTACGCGATCCACGCGGTCCTCACCGGTGTCTCCATGGCGGTCACCTGGGGCCTGGGGGTCAAGGACGGCTTCAGCTTCTCGGCGGGCCTGATCGACTACGTCATCAACTGGAGCCTGGCGACCAAACCCTGGCTGATCATCCCGATCGGGTTGGTCTTCGCGGTGGTGTACTACGCCCTGTTCAGCTTCGTGATCCGCAAGTTCGACCTGCCGACGCCGGGTCGCGAACCGGAAGAGGAAGCGGAAGCGCTGGACGCGGAGCAGACGAAGGCTTAGCGCCAGCAGGGGCGGAGCCCGCGCCCCCGTACGCGGTCACATGCGGAAGGCCCTCGGACCTCTGGTCCGGGGGTCTTTTGCCGTTCATTTCGCGTTATGGCCGACCCCACAGAACTCGTGGGTTCCTTACGTCACCTTCACCGTGCTACAACAGGTCTACACCACTAATTGGTGTAGACCACGCGGCTCTCGCCGCGGACCCCCGGAGACGCCGCCGTCCCGCTCTTCCCTGTCCCCAGGCGGCGCCTTGCCCACTGGAGGAAGTTGTGTCCACGGCCAGTGCCGCCCCCGCGGCAGACAAGAAGAAGGGCGCAGGCGCGATGGCTGTCATGCAGCGCATCGGCCGCAGCCTCATGCTGCCGGTCGCCGTGCTGCCCGCAGGCGCCCTGCTCATCCGCCTCGGCCAGCCCGACATGCTGGGCCGCGAGTCCTTCCCCGAGTTCATCACCAAGATCGCCACCTTCATGGCGGCCGGCGGCAGCGCGATCATCGACAACATGGCGCTGCTGTTCGCCGTGGGCATCGCGATCGGCTTCGCCAAGAAGTCGGACGGCTCGACCGCTCTCGCGGCCGTCACCGGCTACCTGGTCTTCCAGAAGGTGCTCGGCACCTTCACGGACAAGAACCTGCCGAAGGTCGCCACCGCCGTCGACGGCAAGGTCGTCATGGTGGACGCGCCCGTGGACGCCAAGGTCCTGGGCGGCGTGGTCATGGGCATAGTCGTGGCCCTGCTCTACCAGAAGTTCTACCGGACGAAGCTGCCCGACTGGGCGGGCTTCTTCGGCGGCCGCCGCCTGGTCCCGATCCTCTCCGCCTTCGCGGGTCTGTTCATCGGCATCATCTTCGGCTACATCTGGCCGGTCCTCGGCACGGGTCTGCACAACTTCGGTGAGTGGCTGGTCGGTTCGGGCGCGGTCGGCGCGGGCATCTTCGGTGTCGTCAACCGTGCGCTGATCCCGGTCGGCATGCACCACCTGCTGAACTCCTTCCCGTGGTTCCAGGCCGGTTCGTACGAGGGCAAGAGCGGCGACATCGCCCGCTTCCTCCAGGGCGACCCGTCCGCCGGACAGTTCATGACCGGCTTCTTCCCGATCATGATGTTCGCGCTCCCCGCGGCCTGCCTCGCGATCGTCCACTGTGCGCGCCCCGAGCGCCGCAAGGTCGTCGGCGGCATGATGTTCTCCCTCGCGCTCACCGCGTTCGTCACCGGCGTGACCGAGCCGATCGAGTTCACGTTCATGTTCATCGCCCCGGTGCTGTACGCGATCCACGCGGTGCTCACCGGTGTCTCCATGGCCCTCACCTGGTCGCTCGGCATGAAGGACGGCTTCGGCTTCTCGGCCGGCGCGATCGACTTCTTCCTCAACCTGGGCATCGCGACCAAGCCCTGGATGCTCGTGCTCGTCGGCCTCTGCTTCGCGGTGGTCTACTACGCGATCTTCCGCTTCGCGATCACCAAGTGGAACCTTCCGACGCCGGGCCGCGAGTCCGACGAGGAGCTCGCCGAGCTCCAGAAGGCCGAGGCGAAGTAGGCCCCGGCCGCACCTCACCTCAGCCTGACCTCAGGACGTAAGCCCCTCGCCATCGGTACCAACGGCGAGGGGCTTCGTCCTGCTCCGCGGCTTACGGTCGTAGACATGACCACCCCCCGGGCCACCCCCCGCATCCTCGACCTCGACCGCGACCACCTCGCCGCCCTCAGCGGCCGCGCCCTGACCGCGTCGGTCGCCGCGGCCGAGGGGCGCACCATGGTCGGCGAGGTCTTCGCCGACCGGGCGGCGCTCGTCCCGATGCCCGGCATGCCCGGTGTGCACAACGCCGAGCTGGTGGCGGCCTTCGGCGCCGACATCGTCGTACTGAACCTGATCGAGCGGGCCTGGGACGGCGAACGGCTCGATCTGCCGGGCCTTGGCACATTCGCCTCCATCTCCGAGCTCGCCGCCTTCATCGGGCGGCCCGTCGGCATCAATCTGGAGCCCGGCGACGTCCCCGAGATCCGCCGCGCCAAGCCCGAGTACGCCAGACGGCTCATCGACATGGGCGCGGCGATGCTCTGCCTGACGGCGAATCCGGGGACGGGCGGTTCGTACGAAGGTCTGGCGCGGGTCACGGAGGAGCTGAGGCAGGGCCTCGGTGACGACGTCGCGCTCTGGAGCGGCAAGATGCACCACGCCGGTCACCCGGAGCGGGTCACCGCCGCCCGGCTCACCTCGCTCGTGGACGCGGGCGCGGACGGCGTCGTCATGCCGCTGCCCGGGACGCTGCCCGGAGTCACCAAGGAGCTGGCTGCCGACGCGGTGGCCGCGGTGCAGGACGCGGGGGCGATCGTGATGGGGGCGATCGGCACCAGCCAGGAGGGCAGCCACGCGAACGTCGTGCCGCAGCTGGCCCTAAACGCGAAGGAAGTGGGCGTCGACGCCCACCACTTCGGGGACTCCTACCTGCCGGGCATGTGCGACCCGGAGGTCATGTACGCCTACTCGGTCGCGATCCGCGGCCGCCGCCACACCTGGAACAGGATGGCGCTCGGCGGCCGCGGCACGAGGCGCCGGATCGCTGGATCGCCGGACCGCTAGATCTCGTAGCTGCGGCCGGGCGCGGCGAGTTCGGCCGGGCCGTCGTACACCGTCCGTGCGTCCGCCAGGTTCGCCTGGGGGTCCGTCCACGGCGGGATGTGGGTGAGGAGCAGGCGCGCGGCGCTCGCGCGCTGGGCGGACTCACCCGCCTCACGGCCGTTGAGGTGCAGGTCGGGGATGTTCTCCTTGCCGTGCGTGAAGGCCGCTTCGCAGAGGAACAGGTCGGTGTCGGCGGCCAGTTCGTCGAGCGCGCCGCACACTCCGGTGTCTCCCGAGTACGTGAGGGACTTGCCCCCGTGCTCGACCCGGATGGCGTACGCCTCGACCGGGTGGCGCATCTTCTCCGTGCGGACCGAGAACGGGCCGATGTCGAACGCGGCCGGCTTCACGGTGTGGAAGTCGAAGACCTCGCTCATCGAGGAGGCCGATGGGGTGTCGGCGTACGCGGTGGTCAGGCGCTGTTCGGTGCCCTCGGGTCCGTAGACCGGGATGGGGGCGCAGCGGCCGCCGTCGTGCCGGTAGTAGCGCGCCACGAAATAGGCGCACATGTCGATGCAGTGGTCGGCGTGCAGATGGCTGAGGAAGATCGCGTCGATGTCGTAGAGACCGACATGGCGCTGCAACTCGCCCAGGGCACCATTGCCCATGTCGAGAAGCAGCCGGAAGCCGTCGGCCTCGACGAGGTAGCTCGAGCAGGCCGAGTCCGCGGACGGAAACGACCCCGAGCAGCCGACGACGGTGAGCTTCATGGAGCGGAAACCTCCGGGGGCGAAACGGGGGTTGTGCGGGGGCCTTGCGGGGGCTCGCGAAGGGCCTTGGGGGAGGCTCCTCGAGGAGTGCTGCGATCCGTCGAGCGTAAGGCGCAAAAGGTCCGGTCGCTCCTCCGTCGTGGGCCGTTGTGGGAGAACTCACCTGCGGTGTCACCGGTTCGGGGGGCGCGCGGGGCGGGGTGCGCGCCGGTACCGTCTGCGGTATGGATACGTCGTGGTGGCTCGCGCTGGCCGCTGTCGTGGTGCTCGCGATGGTCGCCGCGGTGGTGGACGGCCGGGGGCGCAGCGACCGCGGACCCCGGGGTCGGACGACCCGGCCGCCGGGCCGTCCTCGCGGGCCGCGCCGCAGGCTGCCCGCGCCCAAGCCGGCGGAGATCTGGTGGGCGAAGGTGCCCTACGAGGACGGTCCTGGCGAGAAGGACAGGCCCTGTCTCGTGCTGTCCGTGCGGGGCGAGAGCGCGGTCGTCGCGAAGATCACCAGCAAGTACCACGACGAGCGGGCCGGGGTGATCCCGCTGCCGCCCGGGTCGGTGGGGGACGCGCGGGGGCGGCCCAGCTTCCTGGAGACGGACGAGCTGCGGGACGTGCCGGTGTGGGAGTTCCGCCGGCGGGCGGGGATCGTCGATCCGGCGCTGTGGGACCAGGTGCGGTACCTGGCGGGTTGAGCAGTAAGAACGCCGGACGGGCTGGAGATCTCCAGCCCGTCCGGCGTTGGGTCCGTCTCCGATCTCAGGCCCAGAGCTGGCCCTGAAGCGTTTCGATGGCCGCCTCGGTCGTCGTCGCCGTGTAGACGCCCGTCGACAGGTACTTCCAGCCGCCGTCGGCGACCACGAAGACGATGTCGGCGGACTCCCCCGCGGCCACCGCCTTCTTGCCCACGCCGATCGCCGCGTGCAGCGCGGCCCCGGTGGAGACCCCGGCGAAGATGCCCTCCTGCTGGAGCAGCTCGCGGGTGCGCGTCACCGCGTCCGCCGAGCCGACCGAGAAGCGGGTGGTCAGGACGGACGCGTCGTACAGCTCGGGGACGAAGCCCTCGTCGAGGTTCCGCAGGCCGTACACGAGGTCGTCGTAGCGGGGCTCCGCGGCGACGATCTTGATGTCCGGCTTCTGCTCGCGCAGGAAGCGGCCCACGCCCATGAGCGTGCCCGTGGTGCCAAGGCCCGCCACGAAGTGGGTGACGGAGGGGAGGTCCGCGAGGATCTCGGGGCCGGTCGTCGCGTAGTGGGCGCCCGCGTTGTCCGGGTTGCCGTACTGGTAGAGCATCACCCAGTCCGGGTGCTCGGCCGCCAGCTCCTTGGCCACGCGTACGGCCGTGTTGGAGCCGCCCGCCGCCGGGGACGGGATGATCTCCGCGCCCCACATGGCGAGGAGCTCACGCCGCTCCTGCGAGGTGTTCTCCGGCATGACGCAGACGATGCGGTAGCCCTTGAGCTTGGCCGCCATCGCCAGCGAGATGCCGGTGTTGCCGGACGTCGGCTCCAGGATCGTGCAGCCGGGCGTCAACCGCCCGTCCTTCTCCGCCTGTTCGACCATGTGCAGCGCCGGGCGGTCCTTGATGGAACCGGTCGGGTTCCGGTCCTCCAGCTTCGCCCAGATCCGGACGTCGTCGGAGGGGGACAGGCGCGGCAGGCGGACGAGGGGCGTGTTGCCCACGGCCGCCAGCGGGGAGTCGTAGCGAGGCATCCGCGATCAGACCATGCCGCCGGCCACGGCCGGGAGGATCGTGACGTTGTCGCCGTCCGTGAGTTTGGTGGAGATGCCGTCCAGGAAGCGGACGTCCTCGTCGTTCAGGTACACGTTCACGAAGCGGCGCAGCTTGTCGCCGTCCACGATGCGCTCGGCGATGCCCGCGTGCCGCGAGTCGAGGTCGGCGAAGAGCTCGGCGAGGTTGTCCCCGCTGCCCTCGACGGCCTTGGCGCCGTCGGTGTAGGTGCGGAGGATGGTCGGGATGCGGACCTCGATGGCCATGGCTGGGAGCTCCTGTCGGGAGAAGTCACGTGGGTGGGCGCGCGGCGGCCCGGTGGTGCGGGTGCGTCAGTGCGAGTGCGCAAGGCGGTGCGATGCGCGGAGGTGGCGCCGCGGCTCACGGCCGTACGGCGGCGGCTGTCAGCGCGAACAGATCGCGCTGGAAAGCCTGCACAAATCGACGTGCAGACGCGCAACGAGCAGCATGCCCGGCATCTTGTCGCTCACGTCGTGGGGAACCATGCGGTCATCGTATCGATTCCCGGTCCGGGTTCTGGAATGTGATCTCGCATGGTGGACGGATTACGTCCATCACGTGGATGACGGGAGCTTCGGGGCAGCTGAGGGCAGGTACGTCACCGTGGGTGCGCCGGTGGCCGGATGCACCGCGACCTCCGCCGTCACCCCGTACACCTCGGCGAGGAGCTCGCTGGTCAGGACCTCCTTCGGGGGGCCTGAGGCGACCAGGCGGCCGGCCTCGAGCACGTACAGGCGATCGCAGTAGTAGGCCGCCAGATTGAGGTCGTGCAGGGCCAGGAGATTCGTCGTGCCGAGGTCGCGGACCAGGGAGAGGATCTCCAGCTGGTAGCGGATGTCCAGGTGGTTGGTCGGCTCGTCCAGGACGAGGACCGCGGGCTCCTGGACCAGGGCCCTCGCCACCAGCGCCCGCTGGCGTTCGCCGCCGGAGAGCCCGGCGAAGGCGCGGTGGGCCAGATCCGCGGCGCCGACCCGCTCCAGGGCCTCGTCGACCAGGACGTCGTCCCGCGCGGTGTCCGCCTCCCAGAAGCGCTTGTGCGGGGAGCGGCCCATGGCGACGATCTGCCGGACGGTGAGCTCGAAGCCGGTGTGCCCGTCCTGCGGGACGGTGGCGATGCGGCGGGCGCGGTCCTTGGCCGAGCGGGCGGCGAGGTCGTCGCCGTCCAGGAGCACGCGGCCGCCGGTGGGCGTGAGGGTGCCGTAGACGCAGCGCAGGAGGGTGGTCTTGCCGCTGCCGTTGGGGCCGACGAGGCCGATGGTCTCGCCGCGGGCGGCGTGCAGGGTGACGTCGTCGACGAGGGTTCTGCCGTCCACGACGTAGGTGAGGGACTCGGTGCCGAGTACGGCCGGGCTGCTCATGCGGTCGCCTCCGTACGGTTCCTGCGCAGCATCCACAGGAAGAAGGGGCCGCCGGTCAGCGCCGTCAGGACGCCGACCGGGATGTCCTGCGGGGCGGCGACCGTGCGCGCGGCGAGGTCGGCGGCCACCAGGAACACCGCGCCCATCAGGGCCACCACCGGCAGGAGCGCCCGGTGCGCGGCGCCGACCAGCATCCGGGCCGCGTGCGGCACCATCAGGCCGACGAAGCCGATGGCTCCGCTGTACGCGACGAGTACGCCGGTCAGGAGCGAGGCGAGGACGAAGACGGCGGCGCGGAAGCGGGCCGTGTCCAGGCCGAGGACGGTGGCGCCCTCCTCCCCCACCAGGAGCAGGTCGAGCGGGCGGGCCAGGGCGACGAGCAGCGCCGTGCCCACGATCAGGGCGGCGCCGGGCAGGGCGAGCATGTCCCAGCGGGCGCTGCCGAGACCGCCGAGGGTCCAGTACAGGACCTCCTTCAGGTGGTCCGTGCTGTCGGCCATGATCAGGATCAGGCTGGTCAGGGCGGAGAGGATGTACGAGATGGCCACCCCGGCCAGGATCAGCCGGCCGGTGGCGAAGCCTCCGCCGCCGGACCTGGCCAGGGTGTAGACGACGAGCAGGGAGAGCAGCGCGCCGGCGAAGGCGGCGGCCGGAAGGGTGACGGTGGTGGCCAGCCCCGCGCCCAGGCCGAAGACACTGCCGAGGACGATGACGGCGACGGCTCCCGCGGAGGCACCGGAGGAGACGCCGAGCAGGAACGGATCGGCCAGCGGGTTCCTCACCAGGGCCTGCAGGACGGTGCCGATGACGGCGAGCCCGGCGCCTACGGCTGCGCCGAGCAGCACCCTGGGGAGTCGCACGTCCAGCACGATGGTGCGGAACGGGGAGGGCTGCGCGCCGCCCGTCAGGATCTGAAGGACGTCGGCCGTGGGTATGCGGACCGAGCCCAGCGCGAGACCCGCGACGACTGCCGCCGCGAGGGCTGCGCAGAGCGCCGCTATGACTGTCGTGTAGCGCAGCCGTCCGCGGGTCGGTGTGATCCTGGCGGGGCCTTCCCCAACCCCGCCCCTTCCCGGCTGTGACATGTGCGGCTCCGCCGCGGGCCGCTCCGGCGCGGGGGCCTTGGTCGCCGTCATCACCGGCTCCGCCGAGTTCGTCCTCAAACGCCGGACGGGCTGAATCCGCCCCCTCACAGCTGGTCCGCCAGCTTCTTCACCGCCCCCGGTGCCCGCACCCCCGCCACCGTGTCCGACAGGGGCAGGACCGCGAAGCGCTGGTGCTTGACGGCGGGGACGTCCGCGAGGACCGGGTCGTCCAGGAGGCGCTTCTTCTTCTGGGCGACCGTCGTGCCGCCGTAGTCGAGGATCACGATCACCTCGGGCTTGCGGTCGACCACCGACTCCCAGGACGCGTCGCCGAAGGACTTGTCCAGGTCGGCGAAGACGTTGCGGCCGCCGGCCCGCTCGATGATGTCGTTGCCGATGCCCCGGCCGCCCGCCGTGAACGCGGTCTTGTCGCCGCTGTCGTAGACGAAGACCGGGATCGGCTTCCTGGACTTCGACTTCGCTTCCGTCGCGGCCAGTTCGCGCTTGGCCGCGCCCACCCACTCGTCCGCCCGCTGCCGCACGCCGAACGTGCTGCCGACCTCGCGGACCTCCTGGTAGACGTCGTCCATCGACACGGCCCGCTTCGCGCAGCCCTCGACGTTGAGGCGGCTCTCGATGCCGGACTTCGCCAGTGCCTTGCGGCTGCGGCCCTCGCCCGCCTGGAAGGCGCTCGCGTAGCCGCCGTAGACGAAGTCGGGGTCGGCGGCCAGGAGCTTCTCGTACGAGGGGTATTCCTTGGCGAGGACGGGGGTGTCCGCGTACGCCTTCGCGTACTTCGGCAGGACCTTGTCGTCCAGGTATGCCGTGCCCGCGATGCGGTCCTTCAGGCCCAGCTCCAGCATCACTTCCGTGACGTGCTGGTTCATCGTGACGGCGCGCTTCGGCGGTGCTTCGTACGTCGTCTTCACGCCACAGTTGGTGACCGTGTACGGGAAGCCCCGCCTCTTGGCCTGCGGCTTCGCGTCGGTGCCGTCGGAGGACGAACACGCGGCGAGCGGGACCAGCAGCGCCGCGGCGACAAACACGCGTAGGGGACGGGACATGGCTGAGCTGCCTCCTCCAGGGGATTCCGCGTCCCCTGCGTCGTGGGAGAAGAAGGCGGCAGGTCAGTTCCTGACTGCCCCGCCCGCGAAGGGTGGGGTCACAGTGGCGGGACCGTGCCGGATTCGCACCGGCTTCCTGGGTCCTGCCGCCTCAAGGTGAAGCTCAGTATGCCTGGACGACCTTCACCTCTTCTTCGGTGACCTCGCCCTCGACGATCCGGAAGGAGCGGAACTGGAACTCGCCCGCGTCGTCGGCGTCGGCCGTGGAGACCAGGACGTAGTGGGCGCCCGGCTCGTTCGCGTACGTGATGTCCGTGCGCGAGGGGTACGCCTCGGTCGCCGTGTGCGAGTGGTAGACGATCACCGGCTCCTCGTCGCGGTCGTCCATCTCGCGGTAGAGCTTGAGCAGGTCACCCGAGTCGAACTCGTAGAACGTGGGCGAGCGGGCCGCGTTCAGCATCGGGATGAAGCGCTCGGGGCGGCCGGTGCCCTCCGGGCCCGCGACCACACCGCAGGCCTCGTCGGGGTGGTCCTGGCGCGCGTGCGCGACGATCTGGTCGTGGAGGGCCTGGGTCAGGGTCAGCATGGCAGCCAGGATAAGCAGAAGGGCCCGCCCGTACCGAAGGATGGTACGAGCGGGCCCACATGCTGGGACGAGGGGTGTTACGGCACTACTTCACCGCGTCCTGCGGCTCGGCCTTGTCGCCGCCCGCGGGCTGCGCGCCCCGCTTCTGCATGATCAGGTAGCCGACGCCGAGGATCAGGGCCCACACCGGAGCCGCGTAGAGCGAGATCCGCGCGTCCTTGTCGATGCCCATCATCACGATGACCATCCCGATGAAGGCGAGCGCGAACCAGCTCGTGTACGGAGCGCCCGGCGCCCGGAAGGTGGACTGCGGCAGCTCGCCGCGGTCGGCCTTGCGGCGGTACTTGATCTGGCAGACCAGGATCATGATCCAGGCCCACATGCCGGAGATGGTCGCGAAGGAGACGACGTAGTTGAACGCCTCGCCCGGCCACTGGTAGTTGATCCAGACGCCGACCAGCATCAGCGTGGCGGAGAAGGTGGTGCCGACCAGCGGCAGGCCGTTCTTCGTCAGCTTGGTGAAGAACTTCGGGCCCTGGCCGTTGAGCGCCAGGTCGCGCAGCATGCGGCCGGTGGAGTACATGCCGGAGTTGCAGGAGGAGAGCGCGGCCGTCAGGACGACGAAGTTGACGATGGCGGCGCCGATGCCCAGGCCCATCTCCTCGAAGGCCGCGACGAACGGCGAGACGCCCGGCTGGAACGTGGTCCACGGGACGACCGAGAGGATCATGATGAGCGCGCCGACGTAGAAGACGGCGATGCGCCACGGCACGGTGTTGATGGCCTTGGGCAGGACGGTCTTGGGGTCCTTGGACTCGCCCGCGGTGACGCCGACGAGCTCGACGGCGAGGAAGGCGAACATCACGATCTGCAGCGTCATCAGCGTGGAGCCGATGCCGTTCGGGAAGAAGCCGCCCTGGTCCCACAGGTGGGACACGGACGCGGTGTCACCGGCGTCGGAGAAGCCGATGGTGAGGACGCCGGCGCAGATGAGGATCATGCCGATGATCGCGGTGACCTTGACCATCGAGAACCAGAACTCGAGCTCGCCGAAGAGCTTCACGGAGATCAGGTTGGCGCCGTACAGGATGACCGTGAAGATCAGCGCGTAGGCCCATTGTGGAATGGAGCCGTGCGTCCAGTACTGCATGTACTGGGCCGCCGCCGTGACTTCCGTGATGCCGGTCACGACCCAGAAGAGCCAGTACGTCCAGCCGGTCACGTACCCGAAGAACGGGCTGATGAATTCACGCGCGTACTCCGAGAAGGAGCCCGACACGGCGCGGTACATGAGCAGCTCGCCCAGGGCCCGCATGATGAAGAAGATGACGAGGCCGGCGATGGCGTACGCCAGGATGAGGCTCGGACCGGCCTTGTGGATGGCCTTGCCCGCGCCGAGGAACAGGCCGGTGCCGATGGCACCGCCGATCGCGATCATCTGGATCTGCCGGGCACCTAGCCCGCGCTGATAACCCTCGCCTGACGAGCCGGGCGAACCGCCCGCGCCGTCGGCCTCATTGCCGTCGTGATGCTCTTCGACCTGCACTGAGGTCATGGTGACGCCTTTCTCCACGCTAGATCCGTGAGCCCGCAGTCTGCGTCATGGCCACGGATCAGGTCCTGATCCCCCCGGATATGGATGGAGTGCTACCGGCGGTCTGCCGGCCCGAGCGCCACCGGTGACATGGGTGGCGTCACCGAGTGGTCGTGAAGATTTATCACGGTCGCAATAGTGATCGGTTCATCCGCGTGTGGCCCACACCACGAGAAGAACCGGACAAAATTCCCCTGACGCGTCAAACACGGGCAATGAAGTGACACGATCGTTATCCGGATTTGAGCGTCCGCTGAGCGAACGCGAGGTAACCGCTGCTACATACAACGACTTTGCTGTGACATTCAGCCCTCGCCGTCAGCCCTCGGCCGTCAGCCTCAGTCGATGAGCGTGCCGACCAAGGTCTCCTGCAGACCGCCCAGCCAGAGATAGGCCATCACCATCGGCTTGCGCGGATCGGAGTCCGGCAGCTGGTAGAGCACGTCCGTGTCGTCCTCGTCGGTCACTTCCAGGCGCGCGCCGATCGCGAGACGCAGGTCGTTGAGCGCGCCGAGCCAGTGCCGCGACTCGTCGGCGGACAGCTTCAGGACGGCGCCGCCCTCGCCCCTGGACGTCATGGCGTCGAGGCAGCGGATCACCACCAGGGCGTCGTCGCGCTTCTTGGCCCGCAGGTCGTTCTCGGTGAAGCGCCGGAACTCCGAGGAATACGCCCGCACTTCCTCCTCGTCGGCCTTCTCGCTGCCCGGACCGCCGTACGCGTCCGGCAGCAGCCGCTGGAGGACCGGGTCGGTGGGCGGCTCGCTGGGGCCCTCCGCGAACAGCTCCGCGAGCGGGTCGTCGGAGGCGTCCTCGGCCGGGCCCGGCCCGATCAGCTCCAGGAGCTGCACGGCGAGGGACCGGATGATCGAGATCTCGACCTCGTCGAGCGCGACGGCCGCGCCGCCCCCGGGAATGGCTTCGAATTGTCCTGGCATCAGATGCGTCGCTACTTCCGGTCCTGCTGGAGGGTGGCCCACAGCCCGTACCCGTGCATGGCCTGTACGTCGCGCTCCATCTCCTCGCGGGAGCCGGTGGAGACGACGGCACGGCCCTTGTGATGCACGTCCATCATGAGCTTCGTGGCCTTCTCCTTCGAGTACCCGAAGTAGGACTGGAACACATAGGTCACGTAACTCATCAAATTGACCGGGTCGTTGTGGACCAGCGTGATCCATGGGACGTCCGGCTCCGGAACGGCGAAGGTCTCTTCGTCCGATTCGGGGCGGGTGATCTCTGCGGGAGCCGTACTCACTTGTCCCATGCTGCCACTCGCAGGGGGCCCTCGCACAAATGGGCTCACGAAATCGTCAGAGTGACGAGATGCGGGGTAGCATCCTTCGTATGAACACAGCGGACCTTGGGCTGCCGGTGGATGTTCCGTCGACAGCGCTCTTCACGGATCACTACGAGCTCACGATGCTGCAGGCCGCCCTGAAGGCCGGCACCGCCGATCGGCGCTCCGTCTTCGAGGTCTTCACCCGCAGACTGCCCGAGGGGCGCCGCTACGGCGTGGTGGCCGGAACCGGCCGGGTCCTGGACGCCGTGGAGAACTTCCGCTTCGACGCCGACGTCATCGGCTTCCTGCGCGAGCGCCGCGTGGTCGACGAGGCGACCCTCCAGTGGCTCTCCTCGTACCGCTTCAGCGGCGACATCTGGGGCTACCCGGAGGGCGAGGTCTACTTCCCCGGCTCGCCGATCCTGCGCGTCGAGGGCTCCTTCGCCCAGTGCGTGCTCCTGGAGACGGTGATCCTCTCCATCCTCAACCACGACTCGGCGATCGCGGCCGCGGCGTCCCGGATGGCCTCGGCCGCCGGTGAGCGCCCGCTGATCGAGATGGGCGCACGGCGTACGCACGAGCTGGCGGCCGTCGCCGCGTCGCGCGCCGCCTACGTCGGCGGCTTCGCCACCACGTCCGACCTGGCGGCCGGCTTCCGCTACGACATCCCCACGGTCGGCACGTCGGCCCACGCCTTCACCCTGCTGCACGACAACGAACGCGACGCCTTCCAGGCCCAGGTCGACTCCCTGGGCCCCGGCACGACCCTGCTCGTCGACACGTACGACGTGACCGAGGCCGTCCGCACCGCCGTCGAGGTCGCCGGGCCCGAGCTCGGCGCCGTGCGCATCGACTCCGGCGACCTGCTCCTGGTCGCGCACCGGGTGCGCCAGCAGCTGGACGAGCTCGGCGCGACGAAGACGAAGATCGTCGTGACCTCCGACCTGGACGAGTACGCCATCGCCTCGCTGGCCGCGGCGCCCGTGGACGCGTACGGCGTGGGCACGCAGCTCGTCACCGGGTCCGGGCACCCGACCTGTTCGATGGTCTACAAGCTGGTGGCCCGCGCCCATTCGGCCGACACGAAGGCTCCGCTGGAGCCGGTGGCCAAGAAGTCGCTCGGCGCCAAGTCCTCGGTGGGCGGTCGCAAGTGGGCCGCGCGGCGGCCCGACGAGCACGGGGTGGCCGAGGCCGAGGTGATCGGCACGGGTGCGGTGCCGGTGGAGCTCGCCGACCACCAGCTCCTGGTCGAGCTGGTCAAGGGCGGTGAGGTGGTGGCGCGCGAGCCGCTCGACACCGTGCGCGACCGGCACGCGGCGGCGCGGGAGCGGCTTCCGCTGTCGGCCACGCAGCTGTCCAAGGGCGAGGCCGTCATTCCGACGGAATACATCTGAATCAGCTGATTGTGCGCCGGAGCGGAGGGCAGGGCGTTCGAACGCCCTCTCCCGTATCGCAGACGGAGTCTCTACGCTCGGTTCATCCGGCCGAGTCCCCCTCCCTCCTCCCACCGCCTACGAGTCTTGCCGAGCCGAAGGACACCCGATGCGCCGCGCTCTGATCGTCGTCGATGTACAGAACGACTTCTGTGAAGGCGGCAGCCTCGCGGTCGCCGGGGGCTCCGACGTGGCCGCCGCGATCACCGAGCTGATCGGCCAGGCACCCGCGGGCTACCGGCACGTGGTGGCCACCCGCGATCACCACATCGACCCGGGCGACCACTTCTCGGACCACCCGGACTACGCCCGCTCCTGGCCCCCGCACTGCGTGGCGGGGACGGAGGGCATCGGGTTCCACCCGAACTTCGCGCCGGTCGTCGCGTCCGGGGCGATCGACGCGGTCTTCGACAAGGGGGCCCACACGGCCGCCTACAGCGGCTTCGAGGGGGCCGACGAGAACGGCGTCTCGCTGGCGGACTGGCTGCGGGAGCGGAAGATCACCGACGTGGACGTGGTGGGCATCGCCACGGACCACTGCGTACGCGCCACGGCCCTGGACGCGGTGCGTGAGGGGTTCGGCACGGTGGTCCTGCTCGACCTGACCGCGGGTGTCTCCAAGGAGACGACCGAGCGGGCCCTGGAGGAGCTCAAGGCCGCCGGGGTGGAGCTGACGGGCAAGCCGGTCGTCTAGGTCCAGTGCCCCGTCAGGGGCGCGGGACCGTGAAATGTGCGGCTCCGCCGGGTGGGCGCGATCAGCCCCCACCGGCCCGCAGGGGCAGATCGGACGGTCTCTGCCCCTGGAGCGCCTGCCGCTTCAGGGCCCGGATCGGATGCCAGAGCTCGGCGGCGGCGTCCGGCGCCGTACGCCATATGAGCCCGTCCGGGTGATGAAGGACCGCCGTGATCTCGTCCGGCGTCGGCGGCTCCGCGTTGCCCCGCAGATAGACGGCGCGCATGCCCAGGTTCCGCAGGCGCGTCAGCGCCCTCGCACGGTTCACCGCGTGGACGATCATCCGGACGTTGCCGCCGCCCAGGGAAGGGCTCGGCAGCGTCAAGGCCACCACCACGCTGCCGTTCGGCAGCTTGCTGAAACCTCCTGCGGACATGGCTGGTCACACCCCCGTGAGACGTCGCACGGGGCCCGAAACCGGAACAGCCGGACCCCGTGTCAATAAGAAATCCACAGGACGCACCTAAACACGATCGGCCGCCGCCCGCTAGGGGGCGGCGGCCGATCATGGCTTGACCTGCGAAAACGCTAATTACTTCTTCGAGGGACCCACCTGGACCGTGATCGAGGAGCCATCCTTCGGCTGCTTGATGATCTTGATCTGAGTGTTGGTGTCAGTGACCTTGACACTTCCCGTGCCGTTCTCCTTGTACCAGTAGGTGCCCTTGTGGTCGTCGAAGACCGGGACGCCCTTCTGGGACTTGATCTTCAGCGCCACGTCCGCGTTGTGGAGCGTGAACTTGTCCGTCGCGTACTTGCTGAAGGGCGCGTCGAACGGCTGGATCTTGTTGCGCAGGAGCGTGCCGTCCGCCCACTTGAGCGGCTTGGCGTGCGCGTCCACCGGCAGGATCAGGCCCTGGCCGGGGTGCGCGCTGGTGTTGTTGTCCTTCTGCGAGGTGTCCCACTGCCAGACCATCAGGCCGGTCTGGTACGCGTAGTGCTCCACCCAGTCCGGACGGGACTTCGAGAAGCCGAAGTTGTACGGGCCGACCTTCAGGGTCTTGTCGTACGACACGTACTGCCGGTTCTCGGCGAGGTAGTACTGGTCGTAGTTCTTGGTGAAGGACTCGCCGATGCGCGAAAAGCCCTTCGCCGTCCAGCCGTTGTCGTCGCCCTCGGCGCCGTCCTCGAAGACCTTGGCGCCGTCCGCGGTGATCGCGAGGGCGTCGGCCGCGAAGCCCTTGCCGCCCGCGCCGCCGTCCGTCGAGTAACGGAAACGGACGTCGATCTTCTTGCCGGCGTACGCGTCGAGCGGGAACGCGAGCTTCTTGTACGCACCCGAAGCACCGGTCAACGCGGGCTTGTCACCGGCGTCGCGCGTGATGGGCTTGCCGTCCGCGGTGCCGTCCACGGGCACCCAGTTGGCGCCGCCGTCCGTCGACACCTCGGTGTAGAGGTAGTCGTAGTTGGCCTCGATGTCCCACCAACCGTCCAGCGTGAGCTCGGACTTGGACTTGCCGGTCAGGTCGACCGAGCGCGTCAGGGTGTTCTTGAGGTCGTCGCCCTGGTCGCTCCACCACTGCTTGGAGCCCTGGGTGGGCTTGGTGACCGTGGTGGTGACGGGCTTCTTCGGGAGGTCGACGACGAGCGCCTGGCGGTGCCGGGTGTTGTACTCGGAGACGCCCAGCTTGTGCTCGGACGTCGTCGCGGCCTTGGCCTTGGCGTAGTCGAGCCAGCCCAGCTGGAACTTGTCCCAGGCGGTCATGTCGCCGGGCAGGTCACCGATGGCGTCCTTGCCGGTGCCCAGCCAGGAACCGGCCGACATCAGCGACCAGAAGCCGACCGAGTTCTCGCCCTTGCCCGAGGTGTCGTACAGGTCGGGCAGGCCCAGGTCGTGGCCGTACTCGTGGGCGAAGACGCCGAGGCCGCCGTTCTCCGGCTGCATCGTGTAGTCGCCGACCCAGATGCCCGAGTCGCCGATCTGCGTGCCGCCCGCCTTGTTCTCGCCGGGACCGGTCTTGCCCGCGTCGCTGCCGTACGCGTACCAGCGGTGCGCCCACAGGGCGTTGGTGCCCTCGGCGCCGCCGCCGGCCGACTCGTCCTCGCCCGCGTGGACGATCTGGAAGTGGTCGATGTAGCCGTCCGGCTCGTTGAAGTTGCCGTCGCCGTCGAAGTCGTAGCGGTCCCAGAGGTCGTACTTGGCGAGGTCAGCCTTGATCTGGGCGTCCGTGCGGCCCTGGGCCTTCTGGTCCTTGGTCCAGGCGGTGACGCCGTCCTTCACCGCGTCCCAGACGTTGGCGCAGTTGGTGTCGCCGCAGTAGTTGGAGCCGTACCGCGCCTCGTTGTAGTCGACCTTGACCCAGTCGGAGACCTCTCCGTCGACCGAGTACCGGCCCGAGGAGGTCTTCTCGTAGTAGGTCTTCAGGGAGTGCTTGGTCTTGCCCTTGGCGTCCTTGCCCTCACCGAAGTAGAGGTCCTGGAAGTGCTTCCGGTTGTAGTCCTTCTGCCAGGCCGTGCTGTTGTCCTTCGCACGGTCCGGCTCGGCTATCTTGTTGTGCGCCGGGCCGGGCTTGCCGCCGTACTTCTTGACCGGCGCCTCGGGTCCTTCCGGGCCGTCGGGGTCGAACATGGTGGTGTCGTCCACCTTGTCCCCGAACTCCACCAGGATCGTGAAGATCTTGTCGGTCTTCTCCCGGCCCAGCTCGACGTACTTCTTGTCGTCGAGCTTCACGACCTGGGAGCCGCCGCGCTTCTGCACCTTCGCGTCGCCCTCGACGACCTGCTGAAGGGCCGCCTGGCGCTGCTGGGCCTGCTGCTTGCTGAAGGGCCCGTCGAGGTCGTGGTCGACCTGCGCCTTGACACTGCTCGGGTCCTGCCGGTCGATGGCGGGAGCTCCGGTGGGCCCACTGTCCTCGGCCGATGCGGTGGCTGCCGAGAACGTGGCGGCTGCCGCGGCCATCGCCACGGCAGCCGCGGTGGCTCTGAACGTCCGTCTTCTGACTGTCACTTGATGCTGTCCTCCCCCGCGTCCGCGCGAAGGCGGGCCGAGGTCCCGGTCGGAGGAGGTCCGCGCGCGATACGCGTCACAAGTGACGACATTGGACCGGAGATACGGAAGAAAAGACAGACCTTGACTTGAACAGGCCAAGTACACTATGCAGGCTCGCGGCTCCGCTATCCGGACGCGCGCGCCCGCCCGTGGCCATGGTCAACAGGCGCGTCGAACCGTCCACTTGATGGACGTCATGAACCCGTGCGCCCCCTGTGCTGCCGCACCGTGGGTTAGGTCACGCTTACTGCCCGTTCCCGTCGGGCATGGAGCGGATTAGAGTCAATCGACGGTGCGTTCCAACGCGAGGCGACACTTCTCAAGTCGCCGCAGCCGAGCATCCTTTGATTCGTATACAGCTTCACATTGGGCTCGACCACCCCCGCATCCGCTGTCCCGAGGACGGATTACGCCATGCCTCGTCCCATGCCGCTGCCTCGTCCCACCTCCGCGCAGATCACCTACGGCACGCTGACCGTCGTCTTCTCGACGCTGGCCATGCTGCTGCTCTCCCAGACGAGTTCGGGCATCGGTGTAGCGGTGATAGCCGCCGCCGCGCTCGGCCTCGGCTTACTGGTGGCGATGACGGTCCCCCAGCCAAAACCCGTGGCCGCACCGGCCACACCGACAGCGCCCGCCGCCCGGACCACGGAGCAGCGCGTTCCGGCCCAGCGCGCCGCCGCGCCGGTCCTCGCCGATTCCGTACGCGAGCCGGCGGGCCCGTAGACATCACGGACCCGCCCGATACGCCGCTGTCGCTGCCGCCGCAGCGGTCTGCCGCCGTCAGCCGGTGCTGACCACCACCGTCTTGGCCGCCTTGTCGTGCAGGCCCTGCTTGTAGGGCTTGTCGAAGAAGCTCCAGCCGCCGCAGATGGCTGTCCAGATGCAGGCGCAGCAGAAGGCGAACGGCAGCCAGAGGACGGCCGCGCGGACGAGCGCGGTCTGGAGCGTCGGGGTCGCCCCGTCGTTGAGGTTCGCGACCCGCAGCCCCAGCCACTTCTTGCCCAGGGTCTGGCCCGTCCTGGAGATCATGAAGCTGTCGTACGCGATGTAGAGCACGGCGGCGAGCAGGGACTGCCCGAAGCTCTTGCCGTACTGGACCTCATCCGGGTCGACGTCGAACTCGTTCGTGCCGAAGGCCCAGGAGAGCAGCCAGACGACCACGCCGACGAGGATCATGTCGAGGATGCGGGCGAGTACGCGCTTGCCGCTCTCCGCCAGGGGCGGCATGCCGGCGAGGGGGTCACCGGCTCCGCCGTAGGGATCGCCGCCTCCGCCTCCGCCCGCGCCGTAGGGGCCCCCTCCCCCTCCGTAGGGCGGGGGCGGGGGCGGTGTGCCGTAGGGCGAGCCGCCGCCGCTGTCCGGCGGGGGCTGCTTCCTGAAGGGGTCGTTGTCGTCGGGGGGCGGCGGGTATTGCGGCGGTTCGGTACTCATGGGCCGAGTCGACCGCGAGTGCGCCGGGGGCGCATTTGGGGAGCGGCTGTCTGGGTTAAGGGTGCCCTCGAACGCGGCCGCAGGGTCTCAGCCCGTCCGGCCCTTGAGGACCAACTCGGCGAAGCCGCGGATCAACGGCGCCCGATGCCCAGGGGCCGGAACTAGCCCGCCACAAACGTTCCCGCGGCCTTGTCGTGCCAGCACTGGCGCCACGGACGGTCGAAGACGCACCACAGGACGCCGACGACCCCGATCACCAGGACCCCCGGCACCACATAGACGAGCCAGCGCTTCAGCGCCACCCCGAACGTCGGCGCCTCGTGCTCCTCCATGTCCCGCACCTGGAGTCCGAGCACCTTCTTGCCCAGCGTCCGCCCCCACTTGGCCGTGGGCAGCACCTCGTAGAGGACGCCGAAGAGGAGCAGCACGGCAAGGACCATCCCGAGGTACCCCGCCGTGGTGCCGTCGAGCAGCCACACGGTGACCTTCTCGCCGGACATCTTCGCCGCGTCGATCTTGCTGTCGACGTGATCGGCGGCCTTCGTGCCGAGCGGCAGGGCCGCGGCCCCGGTCACGGCCACGAGAACGACCGTGTCGATGAGCCGCGCGGCGAACCGCCTGCCGAGCCCCGCCGGCCGCCCCGCGGCCTGGTTCTGCGCCATGGCGAGGAACGGGTCGCTGGCCACCGGCTTCCACGGCACGACGGGCTGCTGCTGCCCGTCCCCCTCGGCGAGCTGGTGCACCTGCTGCGCCCACGAGGGCGATCCGCCACCGGGCCCCGAGGTCACGGGCGATGCCGCGCCGCCCGGCGCACCGCCCTGCTGCGGGACGGTGGGCTGCGCGGGGGCAGGCGCGGGCGCGGGCGCAGGTGCCGCCGCGGGGGCGGGCGCGGGCGCGTGAGCGGCGGCCTGGGGTGGTACGGCGGCCTGCGGGGGCGCCGGGGTCCGTGCCGCCGTACCGGCGGCGGACGACTTCGGGCGGAGCGCCCGGATCGCCATGGTGCCTTCGGTGGCGGGCGCGGCGGCGGTGGGCCGCACCGGGCCCGCGGGCCTGCGGAACGTCACCGTGCCCTCGGCCGGGGGCTGCTGGTCCTTCGGCGGCGTACCGGCAGCGGGCTTGCCCGTCCCGTTGCCCGCCCCGCCCGGCTTGATCGCCCGGATCTGCACCGTGCCGGGCCCGTTCGTCTCCGGCGGAGAGGAAGCTTCCGCGGGAGCAGAGGCGGAGGGAGACGCGGAGGCAGAGGGAGCAGAGGGAGCAGAGGGAGACGCGGAGTCGGCGGCCGATTCGCTCGGCATCGGCACGCGCGGGTCCCGCGGGTCCCGGACCCCCGAGGCGTTGCGCTGCTCGGGCCCGCCCCAGGAAATCCGGCGCTCCTGCTCGCCGCCGAGCCCCGTCTGCCGAGCCGCGTCCGCCTGCCACGCGGAGGCGGGCTCGGGCCTGCTCCCGTGCTGCGAGGCGCCGAGGTCGTCCGCACCGGCCGCCGCCTCGGGCGCCGACATGGACGACGACGGCATGGGCTCCTCGTCGAAGAAGTGCGGCCCGGTCTCCTCCGCCGCGGAGGCGGACGCGGGGGCCGCCCCCGGAGGCGCGGGGAGCGATTCGCCGTCGGTCGGGGCGGGACGGCTGGTCCCGGGCACCCAGGCCGCTCCGTTCCAGTACCGGACATATCCGGGAATGGACGGATCGGGGTAGTAGCCTTCGCGGGGCCTGTCGTCGCCTGGGGCCGGAGTTGGGGCGCTCATGTCCGTCGTCCCGTATCTGCTCGGGGGTCTTTTAGATGTTCCACATCTATCAGACCTCTGCGCCCCCCTGTGCGTCTCCTGCCCTACAGACCACTTTCCGGGCACAGTTCAACCACGTATCGACTCCGTACGGAAAAACTTTCCGGAACCCGCGTAATGCTCCGCGCCCACCGCGCTCTCTCCTTGCACGGGCCCGCTCCAGGGCCCCGAACAAGGAAGGGAAGCACCGACATGCACACCGTGGTGGAACGCGAGCTTGAGCTCAAACTCGTCCTCTCGCCGGAACGCGCCATCCCCGTCCCGGCCCGCCTCACCTACCGCACCGACGACCCCTTCGCCGTCCACATCGCCTTCCACATCGGCTCCGAACACCCCGTGAACTGGACGTTCGCCCGCGAACTCCTGGTCGAGGGCGTGTTCAGGCCCTGTGGGCACGGCGACGTCCGGGTCTGGCCGACCAAGGTCGACGGGCGCAGCGTCGTCCTGATGGCGCTGAGTTCACCCGACGGTGACGCCCTCCTCGAGGCGCCGGCGCCCGCCGTGTCCGCCTGGCTCGAGCGCACGCTGCGGGTGGTCCCTCCGGGCTCCGAGACTGAGCGGCTCGGCATCGACGACGGCCTCGCCGAGCTGCTCACACCGACCACGGGCCGTGTCGACGAGCTCTGGCTGCGCGACCCCTGGCCCTCGGACGAGTCCAAGGACGGTGAGTGAGCTCCGCCGCCACGGGGGCGACGTACGCAGAACAGGACCGGAGTCAGAACAGCTTGCCGGGGTTGAGGAGGGAGAGCGGGTCGAACGCCGCCTTGATGGCGCGCTGCATCTCCACGCCCACCGGGCCGATCTCGCGCGCCAGCCACTCCTTCTTCAGGACGCCCACGCCGTGCTCGCCGGTGATCGTGCCGCCGAGTTCCAGACCCAGGGCCATGATCTCGTCGAAGGACTCACGGGCGCGGCGGCCCTCGTCGGCGTCCGCGGCGTCGAAGCAGACGGTGGGGTGCGTGTTGCCGTCGCCCGCGTGTGCGCAGACCCCGATCGTGAGGCTGTACTTATCGGCGATGCGGTCGACGCCTTCGAGCATCTCCGCGAGCTTCGAGCGCGGCACGCACACGTCGTCGATCATCGTCGTGCCCTTGACCGCTTCGAGCGCGGTGAGCGACAACCGCCGTGCCTGGAGGAGTAGTTCGGACTCCGCCGCGTCCTCGGCCGGGACCACCTGGGTGGCGCCCGCGGCCTCGCAGAGCGCGCCGACGGCCGCGAGGTCCGCGGCGGGGTCCAGGGTGTCGAAGGCCGCGAGGAGCAGCGCTTCGGTGGTCTCCGGCAGGCCCATGTGGGCCAGGGCGTTCACGGCCCTGATGGTCGTACGGTCCATGAGTTCCAGGAGCGAGGGGACGTGCCCGCCCTCCATGATCTTGCATACGGCGTCACAGGCGGCCTTGGCGGAGCCGAACTCAGCGGCCAGGACGAGCTGTTGGGGCGGCTGCGGCTTCAGGGCGAGGGTCGCGCGCACGACGATGCCGAGGCTGCCCTCGGAGCCGACGAAGAGGCGCGTGAGGTCGTAGCCCGCGACGCCCTTGGCCGTGCGCCGTCCGGTGCTCATGAGCCGTCCGTCGGCGAGGACGACGTCGAGGCCGAGGACGTACTCCGCCGTCACGCCGTACTTCACGCAGCACAGGCCGCCCGATGCGGTGCCGATGTTCCCGCCGATGGTGCAGGTCTCCCAACTGGACGGGTCCGGCGGGTAGTAGAGACCTTGTTCGTTCACGGCCCGGGAGAGCGTGGCGTTGACGACGCCGGGTTCGACGACCGCGATCCGGTCGACGGGGTTGATCTCCAGGATGCGGTCCATCTTGACCAGGGAGAGCACGATGCAGCCCTCGCTGGCGTTCGCGCCGCCCGAGAGGCCCGTGCGGGCACCCTGCGGGACCACCGGGACGCGGAGCTCGGTCGCCGTGCGCATGACGTGCTGGACCTGCTCGACGGTGCGCGGCAGGACGACGACGGCCGGGGTGCCCGCGTCGCAGAAGCTCGCCATGTCGTTCGCGTACGAGGACGTGATGTCGGGGTCGGTGAGGACGGCCTCGGCGGGGAGGCCGTCCTGGCCCTCGTGGAGGAGTTCGATGAGTGTGCGGCTCATGATCACAGCCTCGCACCCGGGGCCATCGGTGTGAACCCGTGTGCGACGCCCCGTCCGCATGCCGGGATGTGCTCTTCGTATTGACGCACAGTGAGCGCCATGGAGATCGAGACCGGGTCCGAGTCCGTGACCCAGAAGGAACGGCGTCCGCCGCCCGCGCCCGCCGTCTGGAGCGAGTCGCCGCGGCGCCCGCGCCGCTCGCCGGTGGTGCGGCGGGTGCTGATCGCCTCGGTCGCCGGGTGTGTGGTGCTCGGCGGGGTCCTGGTGCTGCGGCCCGGCTCGGGCGGGAAGGCGGCGCCGCCCGCGCTCGGTCCCGCCGGGCGGGCGATGGCGGCGGCGGGGGCCGGGGCTCCCGCGGCGCTGCCGGACCTCACGGTGCTGATCGGGGAGCGGGAGGCGCATGTGCGCAGGCATCCCGGGGACGACGAGTCGTGGGCGGTGCTCGGGGCCGCCTACGTCGAGCGTGGGCTCCGGACCGCGGACTCCGCGTACTACCCCAAGGCGGAGGAGGCGCTGCGTACGTCGCTGAAGACGCGGCCGGAGAGGAACGTGCAGGCCCTGACGGGCATGGCGGTCCTCGCGAACGCGCGGCACGACTACCGCGGGGCGAAGAAGTGGGCCGAGAGCGCGGTCAAGCTGTCTCCGAAGCGGTGGTCGACGTATCCGGCGCTCATCGACGCGTACAGCGGCCTGGGGGACGCGAAGGGGGTGGGCAGGGCCCTGGAGACGCTCCAGGAGCTGAACTCGGGCACCTCGGTGATGGCTCGCTCCGGGCAGGTCTACCGGGACCGGGGCTGGCGCGAGGACGCGGCGTCGAAGCTGATGGACGCGGCGGCGCTGGCGGAGGGGCCCGCGGAGAAGGCGGCGTGCCTGTACCGGGTGGGTGAGCTGTCATGGGAGCGGGGCGAGCCGACGGAGTCGCTGCGCTACTACGACGCGGCGCTGCTCTCGGACCCCGACCACCACCCGTCCCTGGCCGGGAAGGGCCGCGCGCTGGCGGCCCTGGGCCGCACCTCGGAGGCTCTCCTCTTCTACCGGAACGCGCTGGTCAGACAGCCCGCACCGGAGTACGCCCTGGCCCTGGGCGAGTTGTACGAGTCGCTGCGGCTGGCCCCGGCCGCCCGCGCGCAGTACGACGTGCTGCGGGCCCGGGTGAAGCAGGAGACGGTCAACGGCGTCAACGACGAGCGGATTCTGGGCCTCTTCGAGGCGGATCACGGGGACGCGGAGGCGGCGGTGGAGCGCCTGCGGAAGGAGTTCGAGCGGCACGGCAGTCCGGAGGTGGCGGATGCGCTGGGCTGGGCGCTGCACCGGGCCGGTGAGAGCGAGGAGGCCCTGAAGTACGCGAAGCGGGCGACGGAGAAGGGCCCGCGGAGTGCGGCCTTCGCCTACCACCGGGGCGAGATCGAGCGGGAGCTCGGCAGGTACGGCGCGGCGCGGCGCCACATCGGCGAGGCGCTGCGGATCAACCCCTACTTCTCGCCCCTGCTGGCCCCGGACGCCCGGGAGGCCCTGGAGGCCCTGGGCGACCCCCCGGAGGGCGGCCCGGCCCAGATGTACGCCCCGGCCCCGGCAGGACCCCCGGCCGACCCCGGCACGCAGCCCACCCCCACACCAAAGCCAACCCCCAGCGAGCCTCCCTCGACCCAAAGCTGACCCACCCCGTGCCCGTCCATCCCCACTCGGTTGCCCCGCGGCACGGACGTGCACGTGGCGTGCACGTGGCGTGCCGCGGGGTGATCGGGTGGGTGGGCGGGGAGCATCCGCCGCGCAGCGGCGGGACAGGGGCCGTCCGCAGTCCGCCCCCGCGGTTACAGCGGGGCCGTGCCGATCAGGGCGTTGCGGGTGATCAGGTCGGTGAGGGAATGCTCTGGGAGGGAGGCCGTGGTCGGTGGGCGGAGCGGCAGGACCATGTAGCGGGTCTCCGCGGTGGAGTCCCAGACCGTGATCGAGGTTTCCGGAGGCACCTCGAAGCCGAACTCCGCCAGCACCGCCCTCGGTTCACGCACCACCCGCGAGCGGTACGCCTCGCTCTTGTACCAGCTGGGGGACGGGCCGAGCAGCCGTACCGGATAGCAGGAGCAGAGCGTGCAGACGACCACGTTGTGGGTGTCGGCGGTGTTCTCCACCACCCTCAGGCGCTGCGGCTGGACGCCGCCCGCGGCGAGGCCCAGCTCCGCCACCGCCGACGTACCGTCCGCCAGGAGCCGCTCCTTGAACGCCGGGTCCGTCCACGCCCGCGCCACCACCCGCGCCCCGTTCAGCGGGGACGAGCCGGCGAGGAACGCGTCAAGGGCCTCGTCCAGGACGGCGCCCACGACCACCCCGCGCTCCTCCAACAGGGTTTCCAGGCGCCGCACTTGACGGGAGATCAGCGCATCGGCGTGCGTACCGGACATCAGTCGCCCTCCGCTTCCAAGTAGCTCTCCCACAGGTCGAGCACCACCCCGTGGTCCCCCTCTCCCCACAGCTCCCGCGCGGCGAACCGCACCGCGTACACCTGCTCCACCGGCGCGTCCCCCCGCCCCTGCGAGCGGACGTCCGCCAGCGGGTGGTGGCCCTCCGGCTCGACCACCACGCCCCGCTTGCCCCGGGCGTACCGCGGCAGGCGGGTGTGGTGCACCGGATCGTGGTGCACGGTCGTCACGCGGGCGCCCGGCGCGAAACGGTCAGGCATCCGGCTCACCGTCCAGCTCCCCCGCCGCCACCACACCCTTGCGGTCGAGCAGCAGCCGGATCGCGTAGAACCACCGCTCGTAGTACGACGCCGCCAGGTACTCCCCCGGCGGCATCGTCTCCACGGCGTCCCTGAACTCGTCCAGGTTGTAGACGCCTTCGCGCACCAGCGCACTGTTGAGCGCGAACACCCGCGCCTCCCAGTCCGCGTGGAAGGGCTCCGTGTCGTCGGTGGTGTCGATGGGCCCGAAGCCCGTCATCCCGCCGACGTCGTTGATCCTGGCCATCCCCGCACTCTAGCCAGCAACCCTCCGGGCTGCCCTAGAGATTGCCGCGCTTCTCCTGCTCCCGCTCGATCGCCTCGAACAGGGCCTTGAAGTTGCCCTTTCCGAAGCCCATCGAGCCGTGCCGCTCGATCATCTCGAAGAAGACCGTCGGGCGGTCCTGGACCGGCTTGGTGAAGATCTGCAGGAGGTAGCCGTCCTCGTCGCGGTCGACCAGGATCTTCAGCTCGCGCAGGGTGTCGACGGGCACGCGCGTCTCGCCCGCCCACTCGCCGAGGGTGTCGTAGTACGAGTCGGGGGTGTCGAGGAACTGGACGCCCGCCGCGCGCATCGTGCGCACGGTCTCCACGATGTCGTTCGTGGCGAGCGCGATGTGCTGGACGCCCGCGCCGCCGTAGAACTCGAGGTACTCGTCGATCTGGGACTTCTTCTTGGCGATGGCCGGCTCGTTGATGGGGAACTTCACCTTCAGCGTTCCGTCGGCCACCACCTTCGACATCAGCGCGCTGTACTCCGTCGCGATGTCGTCGCCCACGAACTCCTTCATGTTCGTGAAGCCCATGACCTTGTTGTAGAAGGCGACCCACTCGTTCATCTTGCCGAGCTCGACGTTGCCGACACAGTGGTCGATCGCCTGGAAGGTCCGCTTGGCGGGCGGCTCGACGATCGGCGACGCGGCGGTGTAGCCGGGCAGGTAGGGGCCGTCGTAGCCGCTGCGGTCGACGAGCGTGTGGCGGGTCTTGCCGTACGTCGCGATGGCGGCGAGGACGACCGTGCCGTTCTCGTCCTTGACCTCGTACGGCTCGGTGAGGCCGCGGGCGCCGTGCTCGACGGCGTACGCGTACGCGGCGCGCGCGTCCGGCACCTCGATGGCGAGGTCGACGACACCGTCGCCGTGCTCGGCGACGTGGCCCTCGATGAAGTGGCCCCAGTCGGTCGACGCCTTGATGACGGAGGTGAGGACGAAGCGGGCCCCGCCGTTGGTGAGGACGTACGAGGCGGTCTCGCGAGTGCCCGTCTCCGGGCCCGCGTACGCCACGAGTTTCATGCCGAAGGCCGTGGAGTAGTAGTGCGCCGCCTGCTTGGCGTTGCCCACGGCGAAGACGACCGCGTCCATTCCCTTGACCGGGAAGGGATCGGCCTCGCGCGCGGTGTGGGGGGTGCCAGAGATGGCCGACGTGGGCTGAGTGTTCGCGGTAGCTGCCATGTCCGCAGGCTCCCGCCGTATCGCAAGGTGCGCAATAGTTTGCGTATTCAGTGGGCAATCTGCCCAGTGGTAGTCGCGGATCAGCGGGCTATCTGTACATGATGACCACCCCCGGAGCGGAGAAGAGCACACCATGACGATCGATCATCTGGACGGCAGGCTCATCGTGCTGCTCGCCCGCGAGCCCCGCATCGGCGTCCTGGAGGCGTCCCGCCGTCTCGGCGTGGCGCGCGGGACCGTGCAGGCCCGGATGGACCGCCTTCAGTCGAACGGAGTCATCCGCGGCTTCGGCCCGGAGGTCGACCCGGCCGCCCTGGGCTACCCCGTCACCGCCTTCGCCACGCTGGAGATCAAACAGGGCCAGGGCGCCGACGTACGGGCCCATTTGGCGACCGTCGCCGAGGTGCTCGAACTGCACACCATCACCGGCCACGGCGACATGCTCTGCCGCCTGGTGGCCCGTTCGAACGCGGATCTCCAACGTGTGATCGACCGTGTGGTGGGTTTTGATGGCATCGTCCGGGCCTCCACGGCGATCGTCATGGAGAACCCTGTTCCGCTGCGGATCATCCCGCTGGTCGAACAGGCGTCAGAGGACACCTGATGCGGGTAGGTAAGGAATCAGACGGACGAACAGACACACCGCAGCACGGCCCCACGACGTACGCAGCACGCGGGCGCCGGGAGACTCCCGGCGCCGTCTGAACCGCGCCTGGACGAGGTGAGCAGTTCAGTGAACTTCTGGGACTACCTCGGCAACCGCCACCAGCAGTTGCTGACGGACGCGTACCAGCACGCCAGCGCAGTCTTCCAGTGCATGGTCGTGGCGACCGTCATCGGAGTACTGATCGGCGTCGTCACGTACCGCAGCGAATGGGCGGGCAATCTGGCCACGACCGCGACCTCCACCATCCTGACCATCCCCTCGCTCGCCATGATCGGTCTGCTGATCCCCGTCGTCGGCCTCGGGGTCGCGCCGACGGTCATCGCGCTGACCCTCTACGGCCTGCTCCCCATCGTGCGCAACGCCATCGTCGGCCTGCGCGGCGTCGATCCCTCGCTGGTCGACGCGGCGAAGGGCATCGGGATGTCGCGCGCCGCCCGGCTGGTGAAGGTGGAACTGCCGATCGCCTGGCCGCCGATCCTGACCGGCATCCGCGTCTCCACGCAGATGCTGATGGGCATCGCGGCCATCGCCGCGTACGCGTCGGGCCCCGGCCTCGGCAACGAGATCTTCCGCGGCATCGGCTCGCTCGGCAGCAAGAACGCGCTCAACCAGGTGCTCGCGGGCACGCTCGGGATCATCATCCTGGCGCTGCTCTTCGACGCCGCGTACGTACTGATCGGCCGCCTGACCATTTCGAGGGGTATCCGTGTCTGAGACCACCGCGACCAACACAGACGACGGCGCGACAGCCGAGGGCGCGGCGGCCCCGAACGCCACCACGGGCGCGACGATCGAGCTGGAGAACCTCACCAAGCGGTACGCGGGCAGCGGCGACCCCGCGGTGGACAGCGTCAGCATGGAGATCAAGGCGGGCGAGATCGTCATCCTCGTCGGGCCGTCGGGCTGCGGTAAGTCGACCACGCTGAAGATGATCAACCGGCTCATCGAGCCGACCAGCGGCCGCATCCGCATCGGCGGCGAGGACGTCACCGACATGGACCCGGTGAAGCTGCGCCGCAAGATCGGGTACGCGATCCAGTCGTCCGGGCTCTTCCCGCACATGACGGTCGCGCAGAACATCGCCCTGGTGCCGAAGATGATCGGCTGGGGGAGGTCGAAGATCAAGTCCCGGGTGGAGGAGATGCTCGACCTGGTCGGGCTCGACCCGGCCGAGTTCCACGACCGCTATCCGCGACAGCTCTCCGGCGGCCAGCAGCAACGCGTCGGCGTGGCACGGGCGTTGGCGGCCGACCCGCCCGTGCTGCTGATGGACGAGCCGTTCGGCGCGGTCGACCCGATCACCCGCGACCACCTCCAGGACGAGCTGATCCGGCTCCAGCACGAGCTGCACAAGACGATCGTCTTCGTCACGCACGACTTCGACGAGGCCATCAAGCTCGGCGACCGCATCGCGGTCCTGCGGGAGCGCTCGCACATCGCGCAGTTCGACACCCCGGAGGCCATCCTCACCAACCCCGCCGACGACTTCGTCTCCGGTTTCGTGGGCGCGGGCGCGGCTCTCAAGCGGCTCAACCTCACCCGCGTACGGGATGTGGAGATCGCCGACTTCGCGACGGTGACCGTCGACGACCCGCTCCAGGACATCTTCGACAAACTGCGGGACAGCGGCACGAACGAACTGCTGCTCCTCGACAAGCGCCGCCGCCCCTACAAGTGGCTGCGGCGCGGCGACCTGATGCGCGCCGAGGGTTCGCTGGCCCGCGCGGGCACCCTCGTGCACGACACGGTCACCCGCGACGCCACGCTGCGCGACGCGCTCGAAGCGGTCCTCACGGACAACGCGGGGCGGGTCGCGGTCACCGGGCGGCGCGGCGAGTTCACCGGCGTCGTGGACATGCAGACGCTGATGAACTCCGTGCACGAGATGCTGGAGGCCGACCGGCTCGACGCCGTGGAGCACCAGCACGAACTCCAGGAACAGCGGGCCCTGTTGACCCACCACGAGCAGGAGGGCGACGGAGGGGCGGCGAAGGCGTGAGCGGCATCCCCGGGAGCAACCCCCGGATCCCCGAGCACAAACCGGCGCCCCCCGACGGGCCCGACCCCCGGCCCGAGGGCGAGCACGAGGTCAAGGGCCACCTCTTCCGCGACACGGGCGAGGCCGAGCAGGAGCCACCGCCCTCGGCGGTGGACGCGGGCCGGGTGCGGCGGATCGGCTGGCAGAAACTCGTCATCCTGCCCGCGTTCCTCGCGCTCGTCCTGCTGCTCACCTGGTGGTGGTTCCAGCAGGCCGACCTGGACCCGATCTCCGAGAACGCCCTGGCGGACGGCAATGTGTGGCTCAGGCTCCGCCAGCACATCGAACTGACGGTGATCTCCACCTTCTTCGTGCTGATCATCGCGATCCCGCTGGGCATCCTGCTGACCCGCAAGAAGCTCCGCAAGGGCGCTCCCCCCGCGATGGCCCTGGCCAACATCGGCCAGGCGACCCCGGCGATCGGCCTCCTGGCCCTCCTGGTGATCTGGATCGGCATCGGCGAGAAGGCGGCCCTGATCGGCATCATCATCTACGCCGTCCTGCCGGTCCTCTCCAACACGATCGCGGGACTGAACGCCAACGACCCGACCCTGCTCGAAGCCGCGCGCGGCATCGGCATGTCGTCGTGGGGCGTTCTCGGCAAGGTCGAACTCCCGCTGGCCGTACCGCTGATCCTCGCGGGCGTGCGCACCGCGCTCGTCCTGAACGTCGGCACGGCGACGCTCGCCACCTTCGGCGGTGGCGGCGGGCTCGGCGACCTCATCACCACCGGGATCACCAATCAGCGGATGCCGGTGCTCATGCTCGGCTCGATCCTGACGATCGCGCTCGCGCTGCTCGTGGACTGGCTGGCGTCGCTGGCCGAACTGGTCCTTCGTCCACGCGGGTTGGAGGCCGGCTCATGAGGATCACGTTGCGTACGGCGGCCGTCGGTGTGGTGGGCGGTGCCCTGCTCGTGGGCTGCGGCCTCACCAGCGGCAGCCCGATGGTGGACGACGTCAAGCCGGGCACGATCGGCAAGGGGCTCCCCCTGAAGGGCGCCGACCTGACCGTCACGTCCAAGGAATTCACCGAGCAGCTGATCCTCGGTGCGATCATGGGCATCGCCTTCGAGGCGGCCGGCGCGGACGTCCTCGACCGGACGGGCATCCAGGGCTCGATCGGCGCCCGCGAGGCCGTCAAGGGCGGCGACGCGGACGCCATGTACGAGTACACGGGCACCGCCTGGATCACGTACCTCGGCAACTCCGAGCCCATCGACGACCCCCAGAAGCAGTGGGAGGCGGTGCGCAAGGCGGACGCGAAGAACGGCGTCACGTGGCTGCCGCCCGCCGAGCTCAACAACACCTACGCGCTGGCGATCAACCAGAAGAACGAGGCCAAGTACAAGCCGAAGACCCTCTCGGACGTGGCGGCCCTGTCGAAGAAGGACCCGGGCGCGGTCACGCTGTGCGTGGAGAGCGAGTTCTCCTCTCGCGAGGACGGTCTGCCGGGCATGCAGAAGGAGTACGGGATGAAGATCCCCAACTCCAGCATCACCAAGATGGACACCGGGATCATCTACACCCAGGTCTCCAAGGGGTCGTGCGTGTTCGGCGAGGTCTTCACCACCGACGGCCGCATCAAGGCGATGAAGCTGTCGGTCATGGAGGACGACAAGCACTTCTTCCCCAACTACAACGTCTCCCCCGAGATCAACAGCAAGGCGCTGAAGGAGCACCCGGAGATCGCGGAGGTCCTGGACCCCATCACGAAGAAGCTGGACAACACGGTGGCCCAGGACCTGAACTCCAAGGTGGACGTGGAGGGCCAGGACCCGCACGAGGTGGCCCTGGACTGGCTGGTCCAGGAGGGCTTCGTGAAGGAGGGCTAGGTACGGCTCCTCGGGCACTCGGCAAGTTACAAAGACTCCGTTGCAAAGAATGGGTTGCAACGGAGTCTTTGCATGTCTACGCTCACACACATGACGGACGGCACGACAGACCCCGAGAGCCGCAAGATCCACACCCTCACCCCGCGCTCCCTGCGGGGCCTGGCCCACCCCCTGCGCATCCAGCTGCTCACCTCCCTGCGGAAGGAGGGCCCGGCCACCGCCTCCCAACTGGCGGACCGGCTCGGCGAGTCCAGCGGCGCGACCAGTTACCACCTGCGCCAGCTCGCCGCGCACGGCTTCGTCGAGGACGCGCCCGAGCGGGGCAAGGGACGCGAGCGCTGGTGGCGGTCGACGCACCAGGGCACGCGCCTCGACGAGTCGCTCATGGCCGACCCGGACCCGGCCCTGCGCGGCGCGATCGCCGTCTATCTCCACGAGGTGGCGGCCTTCCACGCCTCGGAGGTCTCCACCTGGATCGGCACGCAGCACGACTGGTCCAAGGAGTGGACGGAGAGCTCCGACCTCAGCGACTACACCCTGCGCCTGACGCCCGCGCTCACCGCCGAACTGGTCGGCAAGATCAGTGAACTCATCGAGAGCTACCGCCCGTTGGCGGTGGACCCGGGCACCCCGGACTCCGCCAGGGTGCGCCTGCACACCCACGCCTTCCCGACGCACTCCACCGAGTGAGAGGTCTCCGCCATGCACTCCGACGTACACCTGCTGCTGCACCACGCCCGCGCCGCCGAGCTGAGGCGAGCGGCCCCCTTACGGCAACGCCGACCCCGGCTGCGTGCTCAACTGGGCTGGACCATGGTCGAGTTCGGCCTGCGCCTGGTCAGCAGCTCGGAACCTTCCCGCCCTTGTCGAGCGCCCGCAGCGACTCGACCGTTCCCTTCAGTGTCGTGACCGGAATCAGCCGCAGGCCCTTCGGCAGCTCCGCCTGAGCGTCCGAGCACTCGGCCTTCGGGACCAAAAAGACGCTCGCGCCGTCCCGCTTCGCGGCCTGCGTCTTCATCGAGACGCCGCCGACCGGGCCGACCTTGCCGTCGTCGGAGATCGTGCCGGTGCCCGCGATCTTCCGGCCGCCGGTCAGATCACCGCCGCTGCCGTTGCCGTCGATCAGGTCGATGACGCCGAGCGAGAGGAAGAGGCCCGCGCTGGGGCCTCCGACCTTGCCGAGGTCGACCTTGACCTTCACCTTGTCGGTGCCGTCCACGCCGTTCGCGTCGAGGTAGGAGAGCGCGGCCCGCGCGGCCGTGTCCTGCGACTTCTTCATGTCGCCGAGGTTGTGCTTCTCGACTTCCTTCACGTTGTCGCCCGTGGGGTACACCGAGTCCTTGGGCATCACGGAACGGTCCGTACGGAACCAGCCGTCCAGCACGTCGCCCAGGCTCACGTCCATGTCGGGCCCCGTGGCCACGATCGTCGTCATCCGCAGCTGCCCGCTCGTCTCACGGGTGGGCGCACCGGTGATCGTGATGACCCGCTTGCCCTCGCTCTCGCCGAGTACGTTCGCCGTCGACCCCGGCTGGGCCACGGCGAACGGCAACGGCGCGAGGCCCGCGACGGCGAGCAGGGCAGCCACGGGGGCGGCACAGACGGCGAGAGCCTTGGGGCGCGTGAGGCGTGAGAGGGAGAACACGGGGATCAATCTAACGTGCGAGGGAACAGACAAGCCCGTCGTGGGGGACCCCCCTGCTCCTTGAGAGCTTGGGGGAGATCGAGGACGAACTCGGCGAAGCCGGTGATCGGCGGCGCCCAGGAGGGCCCCGCTCGCCCGCGCGGCCTCAGCGCAGTGCGTCGGCGACCTCGCGGGCCGCGTCCACCACCCGCGGCCCCACCCGCTCCGGCACGGAGTCCGACAGCATGACCACGCCCACGCTGCCCTCGATCCCGGTCACGCCGACCAGCGGCGCGGCGGCCCCGCTCGCGCCGGCCTCCAGCTCGCCGTGCGTCAGCGCGTAGCCGGGGTCGGTGGCGAGCCCCTGCCGGGCGGCGAGGATCGCGCGGCCCGCGGCGCCCCGGTCGAGCGGGTGCCGGAAGCCGGTGCGGTACGCCACGTGGTAGTCCGTCCAGGTCGGCTCCACGACGGCGACGGCGAGGGCCTCGGTGCCGTCGACCAGCGTCAGATGCGCCGTCGCCCCTATGTCCTCGGCGAGGGAGCGAAGAGCGGGCAGCGCGGCCTCGCGCACCAGCGGGTGCACCTGGCGGCCGAGGCGGAGCACGCCGAGGCCCACCCTGGCCCGGCCGCCCAGGTCGCGGCGGACCAGGGCGTGCTGCTCAAGAGTGGCGAGCAGGCGGTACACCACGGTGCGGTTCACACCGAGCTTGTTCGACAGCTCGGTGACGGTGAGCCCGTGATCGGTGTCGGCCAACAGCTTGAGGACACGCAGTCCTCGGTCGAGCGTCTGGGAAGTCTCCGCGGTCACGACGCCCACTCCTTAGGTGAGGGTCGACGGCCCCTTTACGCGGCGGTTGCGTCGCCGGTCCCGTGGGCGACGCGCGTCAGAGGCCGCCGGTCGGAACTCCGGCTGCGCTCCGCGGCGGCGCTGCCACGGGGCGTGTACGTTGCGGGGACATTAGCGAGGCCGTCCCGCTCAGCGGAAGACTCCGTCCAGAATCCGGGCACGAGAGCGGTTGTTAGGGGCGCAATGCCCCATACGCGGGGCAGGCCGACGGGACTGCGCACGACTCCCGCACAGGGAATCCGCACTTGGAACGCACCGCTCCTCCCCCGCAGCGCGAAGCGCCGCCGGAAAGGGACCGGCGGGAGGAACCGCCGGTAGGGACTGCCGGGGTGACCGCCGGGAGGAACCCGCCGGAAGGGACCCGCCCTACTTCATGCGGGTGGCCCACTCGCCGACCTTCGCGATCCGCTGCCGCAGCTGCCCGCCGGTGGCCTCCGCGCTGGGCGGCCCGCCGCAGGTGCGCCGCAGCTCGGTGTGGATCACGCCGTGCGGCTTCCCGCTCTGATGGGAGTACGCGCCGACCATCGTGTTGAGCTGCTTGCGCAGTTCGAGCATCTCCTTGTGGGAGACCACCGGCCGCCGCTCGGCGGGCAGTTCGAGGAGGTCGGCCTCCTCGTCGGGCCGCTTCTTGCTGTGCGCGATCTGCCGGGCCTGCCGCTTCTGGAGCAGCATCTGCACCTGGTCGGGTTCCAGGAGCCCGGGGATGCCGAGATAGTCCTGCTCCTCCTCGCTCCCCGGGTGGGCCTGCATGCCGAACTCGGCGCCGTCGAAGAGGACGCGGTCGAAGACGGCGTCGGACTCCAGCGCCTCGAAGGAGAACTGCTCCTGCTCGCCGGTGTCCTCGTCCTCCTCCTTGTTCGCCTCGTCCATCTCCTTCTCGGACTCGGCGTAGGGGTCCTCTTCGCCTTCCTTCTTCGGCTTGTCGAGGACGTGGTCGCGCTCGACCTCCATCTCGTTGGCGTGGCCGAGGAGGTCGGGGACGGTGGGCAGGAAGACCGACGCGGTCTCGCCGCGCCGCCGGGAACGCACGAAACGGCCCACGGCCTGCGCGAAGAAGAGCGGCGTCGAGATCGTGGTGGCGTACACACCCACCGCCAGGCGCGGCACGTCGACGCCCTCGGACACCATCCGGACCGCGACCATCCACCGGTCGTTGCTCGCGGTGAAGTCGTCGATCCGCTTGGACGCGCCGGTGTCGTCGGAGAGGACGACGGTGGCCTTCTCCCCGGTGAGCTCGCGGATCAGCTTGGCGTACGAGCGGGCGGAGTCCTGGTCCGAGGCGATCACGAGCCCGCCCGCATCCGGGATGGCCTTCCTGACCTCGGTGAGGCGCTTGTCGGCGGCCTTCAGGACGTTCGGCATCCACTCGCCGCGTGCGTCGAGCGCGGTGCGCCAGGCCTGCGAGATGGCGTCCTTGGTCATCGGCTCGCCGAGCCGCGCGGCGATCTCGTCGCCGGCCTTGGTGCGCCACCGCATGTTGCCGGAGTAGGAGAGGAAGATGACGGGACGGACGACGCCGTCGCCCAGCGCGCTCCCGTATCCGTACGTGTAGTCGGCGGCGGACCGCCGGATGCCGTCGTTCCCTTCCTCGTACGCGACGAAGGGGATCGGGTTGGTGTCGGACCGGAAGGGCGTACCGGTGAGCGCGAGCCGCCGGGTGGCGGGCTCGAAGGCCTCCAGGCATGCCTCGCCCCACGACTTCGAGTCACCGGCGTGGTGGATCTCGTCGAGGATCACCAGGGTCTTGCGCTGCTCCACGCGGTTGCGGTGCAGCATGGGCCGCACGCCGACACCGGCGTACGTGATGGCGATGCCCTGGTACTCCTTGCTGAGCGGCCCCGCGCTGTACTCCGGGTCCAGCTTGATCCCTATCTTGGCCGCTGCCTCCGCCCACTGCTTCTTCAGGTGCTCGGTCGGCGCGACCACCGTCACCTGCTGCACGACATGGTGGTGCAGCAGCCAGGAGGCCAGCGTCAGCGCGAACGTCGTCTTGCCTGCGCCAGGTGTCGCGACGGCCAGGAAGTCACGCGGCTGCTCCTGGAGGTACCGCTCCATCGCCCCCTGCTGCCAGGCACGCAGCTTGTTGGCGGTGCCCCAGGGGGCGCGGCCGGGGAAGGCGGGAGAGAGGTGGTGGGATGCGGAGTTGGCGGCGGTGGTAGTCACGGTCTCCGGTATTTGACGGCTCGGGTACGTACGACAACCGGGCCACCCTACCGGTGCGGGTTGACGCGCCGCGGAGAACGGCACGGGGCGTGAGACGGGTGCGACCGGTCTCACACCATCCCCTCACTCCGTACGTTCCCTCAGCCGCGTCCCCACCCACGCCCCCACCAGGGCGACAGCCGCCATCGGCAGGAACACGGCGACGAAGGCCCCCGGATGCGAGCCGCTCGCCCCGCCCGCGCCGTGCGTCGCCCCGACCATGCCGCCGCCGAGTGCGGCGAAGGCGGCGCCGCCGACGGCCAGGAGCAGGGCGTTGGAGAGGCCGTCGGATATCTGCAGGGCGGCGGAGTTCGCGCCCGCGTCCTTCGGGGGCGAGAGGCGCAGGAGCAGCACGCTCGTGGATGCGATGACCATGCCCATGCCGAAGCAGCCGAAGGCCCAGGCGACGGCGACGGTCCACACCGGCACGGCCTCGATCAGGACGGTGGGCGCCGCCGCGATGGAGGCGGCGACGAGCACCATGCCGACCAGCATCAGCTTGCCGCGGTGGGGCTCCATGCGGGGCCGCGACTGTACGTAGGAACCGAGCGCCCAGGTCGCACCGCCCACGGCGAGCGAGAGCCCCGCCATGGTCGGACTGAGTCCCCGCTGGGTGACCAGCATCAGCGGCACGAACGACTCGGCGGCGATGAAGGACCCGGCGGCGATCCCCCGCAGCAGCACGACGGAGGGCAGCCCCCGGACCGCCCGGTAGGTGCCGCGCGGCAGCAGCCCCAGAACCGCGGGCACGAGGACGGCGGCGCCGACGGCCGCCGGGAGGAGCGAGAGCCACCGCAGATCCTGACCGGCGTACTGGAGGAGCCCGGCCCCCAGCGAGATCCCGAGCGCGAGCCGGACGCGCCGCCGGTCGAAGGCCTCGACGGGCGCGGAGGGGTCCACGGGCCCGGAAGCGGTGCGCCGGATCGCGGGCAGCGCGATGGCGAGCGGCGCCACGACCAGAACCGGTATCCCGACGAAGACCCAGCGCCACCCCAGGTGCTCGGTGACGGTCCCGGAGACCAGCGGCCCCACCACGGACGGCACGACCCAGCTGGCCGCGAACGCCGCGAGAATGGACGGGCGCAGGTGCTCCGGGTAGGCGCGGCTGACGACGACGTACAGCGCGACGATGACGAGACCGCCGCCGAGCCCCTGCACGGCACGGCCCAGGATGAACATCCACATGGCCCCGGCGGTCCCGGAGAGCAGCAGCCCCGCCGCGAAGGCGGCGATCCCGGTGGCCAGCGGCCCGAGCGGCCCGCGCCGGTCGGCCCACTGCCCGGAGAGCACCATGCCGAAGAGGCTGGTGGTGAAGTACGCGGAGAAGGCGAAGGCGTAGAGGGACACCCCGTCCAGCTCACGGGCGGCCACCGGCATCGCGGTCCCGACGGCGGTCGCCTCGAAGGCGATGAGCAGGACCACGGAGACGATGCCGAGGCTGAGCGCGCGATAGGGGGCGCGCAGGATTCCGCCCTTGAGCTCGGACGGCGGGGCTATCGGGGCGGCTGCGACTTCGGCGTCGCGAGGTTCCAGGGCGCTCATGCTGGCCAGCGTAAGGGGCGTGGCAGGCGGTGACCCCTGTCCTGAGGCGGCTCGCCCCTGGTCCCTTGGTCGTACGACCTCTCGCCGCGTTCATGAACGCGGTGTGGCAGTCCCGTTGCGGGGGCGGCGGATTCCTTGATCGGGCGGTGGCGGGCGCCTACGTTCAAGGAGTCGAGTTCAACTCGGCCGTGTGCCCGAGTGGCTTAGGGGCTGGCCTGCAAAGCCAGTAACGCGGGTTCGATTCCCGCCACGGCCTCACAGTGATCGAGGACGGTCCCCTGCGGGGCGGCCCGCCGGAAGCCGTCGGGCGTGGCGCCACACCCACGCGGGAACCAGCGCCTGAAGGGCGCCTGGTCGGCGAAGCCGGCTTCCCCTGCGACGTCGGCGGGCCCGGCACCCGCCGCGAGCAGTGGCCGCGTGCGCGGGAGCCGGCCGGCCTAGACCCGCGCCTCCTCCAACCGCTCCAGAATCGCGTCCACGGTCTCCTCGACCGTCAGGTCCGAGCTGTCCAGCCACAGGCCGATCCGGGGTGTGGTCTCCCGCAGGCCCGTGTCCAGGTCCTCGACCGTCCACGCGCCGTAGCCGGTCTTGCCGCGTCCGGCCTCCCGTGCGGCCACGGACTTTGGGCTCGGGGCCAGGACGACCACGTGCACCGGCCGCGTCCGCAGCAGGTCCACGTACGTCTTCAACTCCTCGCCCAGGATGACGTCCTGGACCACCGCGACGAAGCCCGCGGCCGCGTACGCGTCGGCGGTGGACGCCGACAGGCCGTACCGCAGGCGGAGTTGGGCCGCCGCCTCGTCCGAGGCGCCCGGCTCGTACTCCTGGCCGCCCGACACGATCATCCGGCGGAAGACGTCACCGCGCACGTGCGCCGCGCGCGGCAGGCGTTCGGCCAGGGCCTGCGCCACCGTGGACTTGCCCGAGGCCATGATCCCGGTGATGACGACGACCCCGCCGAGCGGCGCGGCCGTCATGTCGCCACCGCCGCCTGTGGGCGGATCGGCAGCCTGTTCACCGGCCGTCCGGTCGCCGCGCGCACCGCCGACGCCACCGCCGCCGGAGTCGTCACGACCGGCACCGCGCTCGCCGCCTTCGCGCCGAAGGGCGCCACCACGTCCCGCTCCTCCACCAGCTTCACGATGCGGATGTCGGGGGTGTCCAGGGCGGTCGGGAGCGCGTAGCCCGTGAGGTCGGGGTGGCGGACCAAGCCGCGCGGCGTGCGGAGGTTCTCCGTGAGGGCCGCGCCGACGCCCTGCGTGACGCCCGCCTCGATACGCACCTTGAGCTGGGTCGGGTTCAGGATGCGGCCCACGTCCTGGGCGACCGCGAGCTCCACCACCCGTACCGAACCGATCTCGATGTCCACGTCCACGACCGCGCGGATCGCGCAGAACGCCATGCCCACGAAGGCATCGCCCTGGCCCGCCTCGTCGAGGGGCTCCGTCGGGTGCGGGCGGCACTGGGCCGTGGCCCAGAGCTCCTTGCCGTCCATCGCCTCCGTGACGGTCGTGCTCAACACTCCGTCGTACGAGGTGATCTTGCCGTCGGTGATCTGGAGCAGCTCGGTGGACATCCCGAACTTGTGGGCCAGCGGCTGGAGAAGCTGCGTGCGCACCATCTTCGCCGCGCGCTCCACCGCGCCGCCCGACACCCAGGTGTGGCGGCCGTGGCAGCTCGGTCCCGCCGGGGGCTGGTCCGTGTCGACGGGGGCCACGCGCACGTCGTCGATGCCGAGCGTCTCCTGGACGATCTGGCGGGCGAGCGTGGAGAAGCCCTGGCCGGTCTCCACCGCCGCGCAGATGACCGTCGCGATACCGTCGTGGACCTTCACCGTGGCGGTGGAGACCTCGTCCGTGCCTTCCGCGCCCAGGAGTTGGACCATGCCGAGGCCGTAGCCGACGCCTCGGCGCACCGCGGCCGGTTCGCCCGCGCCCTCGGGTCCTCCGGGCAGCAGCCACTCGTCCTCGGGGGTGTCCTTGGGCAGCTCGGGCAGCGGGAAGTCCCGTACGGCGCCGAGGAGTTCGGCCACCGGGGCCGGGCACGTCACCGTCTGTCCGGTGGGCAGGATGTCGCCCGTGGCCATCGCGTTGCGCAGCCGCAGCTCCGCCGGGTCGATGCCCAACTTCTTTGCGATCTTGTCCATTTGGGCTTCGTAGGCCGCGCACACCTGCATGGCGCCCTCGCCCCGGACGTGTCCGGACGGCGGGTTGTTCGTGCGGACCGCCCAGCCCTCGATGAAGGCGTTCGGGACGACGTAGGGACCACAGGCGAAGGAGACGGCCGCGGCGAGCGCGTCCGACGAGGTGTCCGCGTAGGCGCCCGCGTCGAGCAGGACCTGCGCCTCCACCTTCACCAACTTGCCCTCGGCGTCCGCGTGATGGCGGTAGCGCAGCAGCGTCGGATGGCGGTGCGCGTGGCCCAGGAAGGACTCCTCGCGGGTCGCGGTGAGCTTCACCGGGCAGCCGGTGGTCAGCGCGAGCAGGCCGAGCGGGAGGTGGAAGCTGGCGTCCTCGCGGTCGGCGGTCGCGCCGGGGACTCCGGTGACGACGACCTTCACGATGCCCGGGTCGATGCCGTAGCAGGCCGCGGCCATGTCACGGTCGGTGTGCGGGTCGGTGGAGGCGATGTACAGCTCCACGCCCCCGTCGGGACGCGGCACCGCGAGCCCCGCCTCCGCGCCGATCGGCGCCGGGTCCTGGCGGCCGATGCGGTAGAGCCCCTCGACGACGAGCTCGCCCGCCGCCTCCGGGTCGCCGTGCCGCAGCGGGATGTGCCGGATCAAGTTGCCGTCGGGGTGCAGGGGTTCGGCCGCGAACGCCTTCTCCGGGTCGGTGACCGGCTCCAGCAGCTCGTACTCGACGAAGATGGCCGCGGCGGCCATCCGTGCCGTGTCGGGGTGGTCGGCGGCCACGGCCGCGATGGCCTCGCCGTGGTGGCGTACGACGTCGGACGCGAAGACCGGGCGGTCCGCGGTCTTGCGGCCGTGCAGCGCGTCGCCGGGCACATCCTCGTGCGTGACGACGGACCGCACGCCCGGCATCTCGCGCGCCTGGGAGGTGTCGATGGAGACGATGCGCGCGTGCGCGTGCGGCGAGCGCAGGACGGCCGCCCAGAGCAGCCCCTCCGCCCAGAGGTCGGACGCGTAGGGGAACGTGCCCTCCGTCTTGGCGCGCGCCTCGGCGGACGGCAACGAGGCACCGATGCCGTGCGGCAGGGGCTCCGGGCCCGGCTGCGGCTCCACTGCGGTCGCGGTGTTCGCCGTCGCCGCGGCTTCGTTGCTCACGCCTGGCCTCCGTCCTGGCCGTAGGGTCCTTCGTACGATCCGTCCCGCGCCGCCGGGTTGACCCCTCCGGCGCCGGGTCCCGCCTGGTGCGGAATGCGCGGCTCGCCCGGGTGGTCGCCCTGCGCCGACGGCTCGGCGGCGGCCGCGGACGCCTCGCGCTCGGCGACCACTTCCTGCACGGCGTCGAGCACACCGCGGTAGCCGGAGCAGCGGCACAGGTTGCCGCACAGGGCGCGGCGGGTCTCCAGGTCGGACGGGGCGGGGTTGCCCTCGAGAAGGTCGTGCAGGGTCATCGCCATGCCCGGTACGCAGAAGCCGCACTGGACGGCGCCGCAGGCGGCGAGCGCCCGCTGCACGTCGGAGGGTCTGCCGTCGACGGCGAGGCCCTCGACGGTGCGCACCTCGCTTCCGGCGGCCGTGGCGGCGGGCACCAGGCAGGAGGCGACGAGCCGGCCGTCCACCTGGACGTTGCAGGCACCGCACTCGCCCTGCGAGCAGCCGTCCTTGGCGCCCGCGAGGCCGAGGCGCTCGCGCAGGACGTAGAGCAGGGACTCGCCGATCCAGGCGTCGGTGACGGGGCGGTCGGCTCCATTGACGCGCAGGACGTAGGAGCAGAGGGGGTGTTCGTCGGAGGGGGCGGTGGCGGCGACCGCCTCCTCGGGGTCGGTCTCGCCGTCGGCGTCCGTTTCGGCCTCTGCTTCGGCCTCTGCTTCGGCCTCTGCTTCGGCGTCGGCCTCGGCTTCGACTTCCGCTTCGGTCTCGACTGCGGCCTCGGCCTCGGGAGCCGCGCCGACGGGGTCGGCCTCGACCTCGGCTTCGGGCTCGGGCTCCGGCGTCGGCTCCGCGAGCGCCTCAGGTACCTCGGGCGCCTCAGGTACCTCGGGCGCCATGGGCTCCTCGGGCACCACATGCATCTCAGGAGCGACCGGGGGCTCAGGGACGAAGGGCTCCGGGGGCACCACTGGCTCGTGGTGCTGCGGCTCGACATGCTGCTGCGGGTGCGAATGCGGGTGCAGGTGCGGCTCGACGTGCGGATACGGCTCGGCATGCGGCTGCTGCGCCTGCTCCGACCACGGCGCACCCGCGCCCGCGCCACCGGTCGCCCAGGGTGCCGCCGCGCCGCCCGGCAGCGTCGCGGGCGGCGTACCGCCCCACTGCGCGGCGAGCGAGGACGCGGTGAACTCACCCGATTCGTCCGGAAGATCACCATTGGCGACCGGAATCGACCACTGCCCCGTGACATCCGCCGGGGCAGGGGCGGCGGGTGCGTGCCCCTCCGCCTCGTGGAAGCTCCACTGCCCGGTGGCCCGGGGGTCGTACGCGTGCTCCTGGACGTCGTGACCGGCCGACTGATGCGACGGCTGATGCGACGGATGAGCGGCCGGCTCGGGCAATCCGCCCGCGGCGGGCCACTGCACGTTCTGGACGCCGGTGCCCATGCCGGTCACCTCGGGCGGCATGGCCCAGACGCCCGTGGCCGCCGGGTCCGTCGCGTCGGCGGTCGTCGGGGTGACCGTTATCTGCGGCGGCACGTAACCGTGGCCGGGCGCGGCGAGCGGCGAGTGGTCGAAGGAGTCCAGGGCGCCTTCCGGCAGCTGCACGAAGGCCGTGGCGTCCGAGTCGTACTCGCCCTGTGGATGCGGCTGCCAGCCGCCGTTGGCGGCGTTCCCATCGTGTCGGTCGTCACTCACGACAGTGCCCTCCCCAGTGCTCGTCGGGCCAGCGCGGCGACGGTGCGCCGCAGGTGCAGTACGGCGGGCGGCAGCGGCTGCGGGGAGCCGTCCTCCGCCGGAGGGTGGTCGGGGATGCACGCGGCGGCCACGTACTCACCGAAGGCGGTGAGCGCCTCCGGGACGATCGTCCGCTCGCCGTCCCAGTCGATCAGCGACGCGACCCACTCCTCGGCCTCCAGGGGCCGCAGCGGCATCGGGGCGACGGCGCCGACCGCGCAGCGCACGCCGCGCCGCGCGGGGTCGAGGACGAGCGCGACGGACGCGGTGGCGCGGCCGGGGCCGGTGCGTCCCGTCGCCTTCAGGAAGACCTGCGGGGCGTGCAGGAGCGGCAGCCGCACGAAGCCGATGAGCTCGCCGGGGCGGAGCATGTCCATCCCCGCGAGCAGGTGCGAGACGGGGACCTCGCGGCGCGCGCCGCCGGGGCCCGCGATGATGAGGACGGCTTCCAGGGCGGCGAGGACGGGCAGGGTGTCGCCGGTCGGGCCCGCCGTGGCGATGTTGCCGCCCAGGGTGCCCGCGTTACGGATCTGCGGGGGGCCCGCGGCGCGCGCGGCCGCGGCGAGCGCGGGGAACAGGGCGGCGAAGTCGGGCCGCCCGACGCGTGCGTGGGTGAGGCCGGCGCCGAGCAGCGCGTGGCCGTCCTGGTACTGCCAGCCGCGGATCTCGCTGATGCGGCCGAGGCCGACGAGCGCGGAGGGGCGCAGGAGGCCCGCGTTGACGGCGGCCATGAGGTCGGTGCCGCCGGCTACGGGCACGGCGGCGGGCATCGCGGCGAGTGCCTCGACGGCCTCGTCCAACGTCCCAGGCAGCGTCGCCGTCTGCGCGGTCTGCGCCGCCTGCGGTGCGTGCGTGGTCAAAACCGGCTGCCCCTTCCCGATGCCCGGCGGCTTTCTCGCCGTTCTCACCGTTACGCCTGTTCCGCCGTACGGTACGTGCTCACAGCCCGGACGTGGCAACTCTGGCACATCTTCCCCGGCCCCCGGCGCGGGGGTCCGCTAGGAGCCATTCGTCCGCAGACCTGGAGGATGTGCCGTTTTCACACGCCCTCGGCGGTCAGCGGGAATTGCCACTCTTCGGTGAGCCTTGTACGGCTTTCGTCCGGCTGCCCACGCTCCCAGCGAGGGCAGCCCGACACACGGACTATCGGGTGCGCCTCACACGTTCGGGGGCGCCCCGTCGATCGGGCGTCCGAGCACTCCTGGGCGCTTCTGCCACGGCAACGGGCCGCCCGGCGGGCGGTAGTCGACGCCGAGCGCGTCAAGTCGCGCGTAGTGCGGGTTCATTCGCCGCTCGAAGTCGGCGAAGTCGCGCTCGGCGGGCGCCGGGAGCGGACTCCAGGCGACCTCGGCGAAGGCGGCGAGGCGCGGGAACACCTGGTAGTCCACACGTCCGTGGTACTCCATCACCTCGGTCCAGACGTTCGCCTGGGTGCCGAGCACGTGCCGGGCCTCGTCGGCGGTGAGCTGGGGCGGCAGCGGCTCGAAGCGGTAGACGTCCTCCAGGGTGCGGACGAAGCCGATGGGCGCGGGCTCGTCGGGGCCGCCGTGCTGCCGGTGGTCCAAGTACACCTGCTGCTCGGGACACATGACGACGTCGTGCCCGGCCTTGGCCGCCGCGATCCCGCCGCCGTACCCGCGCCAGGAGGAGACGGTGGCGCCCTCCGCGAGGCCGCCCTCCAGGATCTCGTCCCAGCCGATGAGCCGGCGCCCGCGCGCGGTCAGCCAGGTGTCGAAGTGCCGGATGAACCAGCTCTGGAGACCGTCCTCGTCGCCGACCCCCAGCTCCTTGATGCGGGCCTGCGCGGCGGGCGACTCCTTCCACTGGCCCTTGGGACACTCGTCGCCGCCGACGTGGATGAAGGTGGAGGGAAAGAGCTCGAGGACTTCCTCGAACACCCCCTCGAAGAAGCGGAGGGTGTTCTCGGTCGGGGCGAGGACATTGGGGTTGACGCCCCAGGTGTCCCAGACGCCGAGCGACGCGGTGTCGACGACGTCGGTGTTGCCGAGCTCCGGATAGGCCGAGATGGCGGCCTGCGAGTGCCCGGGGATGTCGATCTCGGGTACGACGGCGATGTGCCGCTCATGGGCGTACGCGACGATCTCGCGGATGTCGTCCTGCGTGTAGAAGCCGCCGTGCGGGGTGTCGTTCCACAGCTCGGACGCGCGATGGCCCCACTTCGAACGCGGCCGCCACGAACCGGCCTCCGTCAGCTTCGGGTGGCGCTTGATCTCGATGCGCCAGCCCTGGTCGTCGGTGAGGTGGAAGTGGAAGACGTTCAGCTTGTGGGCGGCGAGGAGGTCCAGGTAGCGCAGGACGCCGTCCTTGGGCATGAAGTGCCGGGCCACGTCGAGCATCATGCCGCGCCACCGGAAGCGGGGGCTGTCCTCGATCAGGCACCCCGGGACGGCGACCGGAACCCCCGGCCGCAGGGGCGCCCGGCGGAAGGCCTCGGGCCCGATGAGCTGACGCAGGGTCTGCGCACCCCAGAAGACGCCGGGGGCGGCGCCGCCGGCGATCTCGATGCCGCGCTCCCCCACGGAGAGCCGGTACGCCTCGGGCGCGAGGGAGCCGTCGATCTCCAGCGATACGGCGTTGCCCTCGCCGGGGCCCAGGGGCAGGCCGAGCGCGGCGCCGAGGGTGGAGCGCAGCCAGCGTTCGGTGGACTCGGTGCCGGGTGCCGCGCGGAGCACGGTGGAGGGGTCGAGGAGAAAGCCTTCGGTGTGCGGTCCCTGTGCACGTGCGGGTGCCGGGATCAGTTGCTCAAAGGTCATGCGGCGAGGTTGCCACGCGGTTGCACAACGCAAAAGGGGCGTTGCGGTACACGCAACGCCCCGCCGCGAAGAGGGTCATGGAGCGGGCCGGGAGGCTACTTCTTGCCGCCGCCCTTGCCGTCCTTGCCGCCCTTGTCCTTGTCGCCACCGGCGCTCATGGACTCGTAGATCTCCTTGCACATGGGGCAGACGGGGTACTTCTTCGGGTCACGACCCGGCACCCACACCTTGCCGCAGAGCGCGACGACGGGCGTACCGTCGAGCGCGCTCGCCATGATCTTGTCCTTCTGGACATAGTGCGCGAAGCGCTCGTGGTCACCGTCACCGCTCGACACCTGCGGCGTCGGCTCAACGAGGGTCCCCGTACCTGCCCCGCGCTCGGGCTCGGGCTCAAGAGTGCTCATGGCATCCAAGGGTACCTACGCCCGCCGGTTCCGGGCATCGTCCGGACGGGGGCGGGCCGTACACATCCGGGTCAGTTGAGCGACGCGTCGTCCGGATACGTCGCCACCATCGCCAGTTCGCTCCGCTGCCGCCGCAGCACCGCGCGCCACAGCCGCTCCGGGTCCGGGGACGACACGTCTCCCGGCTCGGACTCGACCACGTACCAGGCGCCTTCGACGAGCTCGTCCTCCAGCTGGCCCGGGCCCCAGCCCGCGTACCCGGCGAAGATCCGCAGCGAGCCGAGCGCGGGGGCCAGGAGTTCGGGGGGTGTGTCCAGGTCGACCAGGCCGATCGCGCCGTGCACGCGGCGCCAGCCGATCGGCTCGCCTCGGCCCGGCCGCGGCCGCGGCCGGGAGCCGGGGGCCGAGGACGCCGAGGACGCCGAGGACGTGGAGTCCTCCTCCCCGGGGATCACCGCCACGCCCAGCGCCGAGTCCAGCGAGACGGGACCGCCCTGGAAGACGACTCCCGGCGCGCCGGCCAGATCGCCCCAGCCGTCCAGGATGTCCGCGACGTCCACCGGTGTGGGCCGGTTGAGGACCACGCCGAGCGAGCCCTCCTCGTCGTGGTCGAGGAGCAGCACCACCGCGCGGTCGAAGTTCGGGTCCGCCAGGGCAGGCGTGGCCACGAGCAGCCGCCCTGTGAGCGAGGACACCTCGGTCATGAACGACATGATCCCGCATCTTTGCCCCGCGGGGGGAGGCAATGCCCGTACAGGAGTGAATGCAGCTCAGGGGCGCACTGGCGCGTCTGGAGCGCACACTTTCGCCGGTGACCCGGAGTGTCCGGTTCCGAACGGTTCGTGTTGTCACGAACTCCTGACGTGTTTCGCGCCCCCTTGGCCTTACGGAAGGGGGGTACACGCCCATTACGCTTGCCCTTTGGTCCACCCGTCCATCCAATCGGAACGCGAGATTCATGACCGTCACCGACGATGTACTGCTTGTCCACGGCGGAACCCCGCTGGAGGGCGAGATCCGTGTCCGCGGCGCGAAGAACCTCGTGCCCAAGGCCATGGTCGCCGCGCTGCTCGGCAGCGCTCCGAGCAGGCTGCGCAATGTCCCCGACATCCGCGACGTCCGCGTCGTACGCGGACTCCTGCAGCTGCATGGCGTCACGGTCCGCCCCGGTGAGGAGCCGGGCGAGCTGGTCATGGACCCCTCGCACGTGGAGAGCGCCAACGTCGCGGACATCGACGCGCACGCGGGCTCCTCGCGGATCCCGATCCTCTTCTGCGGGCCGCTCCTGCACCGCCTGGGCCACGCCTTCATCCCCGGCCTCGGCGGCTGCGACATCGGCGGCCGGCCGATCGACTTCCACTTCGAGGTGCTCCGCCAGTTCGGCGCCACCATCGAGAAGCGCGAGGGCGGCCAGTATCTGGAGGCCCCGCAGCGACTGCGCGGCACGAAGATCCAGCTGCCGTACCCGTCCGTGGGCGCGACCGAGCAGGTCCTCCTGACGGCCGTGCTGGCCGAGGGCGTCACCGAGCTCTCGAACGCCGCCGTCGAACCTGAGATCGAAGACCTCATCTGCGTCCTGCAGAAGATGGGCGCGATCATCGCGATGGACACCGACCGGACCATAAGGGTCACCGGTGTCGACAGCCTGGGCGGCTACAACCACCACGCCCTCTCGGACCGCCTGGAGGCCGCCTCCTGGGCTTCCGCGGCCCTGGCGACCGAGGGCAACATCTACGTCCGCGGCGCCCAGCAGCGCTCGATGATGACATTCCTGAACACCTACCGGAAGGTGGGCGGTGCCTTCGAGATCGACGACGAGGGCATCCGCTTCTGGCACCCGGGCGGCTCGCTCAACGCGATCGCCCTGGAGACGGACGTGCACCCCGGCTTCCAGACGGACTGGCAGCAGCCCCTGGTCGTCGCCCTGACGCAGGCGGCGGGCCTCTCCATCGTCCACGAGACGGTCTACGAGTCCCGGCTCGGATTCACCTCCGCGCTCAACCAGATGGGCGCACACATCCAGCTCTACCGGGAGTGCCTGGGCGGCTCGCACTGCCGGTTCGGCCAGCGCAACTTCCTCCACTCGGCGGTCGTCAGCGGCCCCACGAAGCTCCAGGGCGCCGATCTGGTCATCCCCGACCTGCGCGGCGGCTTCTCGTACCTGATCGCGGCTCTTGCGGCGCAGGGGACGTCCCGCGTCCACGGCATCGACCTGATCAACCGCGGCTACGAGAACTTCATGGACAAGCTCGTGGAACTCGGCGCGAAGGTGGAGCTGCCCGGCAGGGCCACGCTCGGCTGACGCGGCCTCACGGCATGCAGAAGGGGCGGTCACCCGGTGGGTGACCGCCCCTTCTATGTACTGCCTGAGGCTACTTGCCCTTGGCGGCTTCCTTGAGCTTGGAGCCCGCCGAAACCTTGACGCTGTAGCCGGCCGGGATGTTGATCGGCTCGCCGGTCTGCGGGTTCCGGGCGGTGCGAGCGGCACGGTGGGTGCGCTCGAAGGTCAGGAAGCCGGGGATGGTGACCTTCTCGTCGCCCTTGGCAACGATCTCGCCGACGGTCTCGGCGAACGCGGCCAGCACGGCGTCGGCGTCCTTGCGGGTCACCTCGGCACGGTCGGCCAGCGCGGCCACCAGCTCACTGCGGTTCATGTTTGTACTCCCGTGTTCTTCTTGCCGTTGAGGCGTGCCACGCGGCGGAGCCGCATGATGGGCACAGCGAAGCCGATGCTGCCAGGGTCCTCGGTCAGGCCCCGGACCCGGGTCCGTCATCCGGACCCTCGCGCCCAGAAAGGCATCCTGCCCCCACCTGCGGCGGGAAAGCCAATCCGGGGCCCCGGGGGGTCACACGAAAAGCTTCACCGCCCCCTGAAGGTGGCAGTCGGGGGCGCGCTTCCACGCCACCCTAGAGGGCCTTGAGGACCCCTGCGTTCCGCGACGCGCCGTACTACTGGGCCGTGGCGCCTGTCACAGCCACCCCAGCCGCCTTCGCCGCGGTGCGCACCGCATCGGCGACCGCGCCCGCGACCTTGTCGTTGAAGACGCTGGGGATGATGTAGTTCGGGTTGAGCTCGTCCTCGGCGACGACGTCCGCGAGGGCGCCCGCCGCCGCCAGCATCATCTCCGTGTTGACGGTGCGCGACTGGGCGTCGAGCAGACCGCGGAAGACGCCGGGGAAGACCAGGACGTTGTTGATCTGGTTCGGGAAGTCCGAGCGGCCGGTGGCCACAACTGCCGCCGTCTGGCGGGCGATCGCGGGGTCGACCTCGGGGTCCGGGTTCGCGAGCGCGAACACGATGGCGCCTTCGGCCATGGCCGCGACGTCGTCGGCGTTCAGCACGTTCGGAGCCGACACGCCGATGAAGACGTCGGCGCCGACGACCGCTTCCTTGAGGGTGCCGCGGGCGCCCTCGGGGTTGGTGTTGTCGGCGATCCAGCGCAGCGGCGAGTCGGGCGCGGCGTCCACGAGGTCCTCGCGGTCCGCGTGCACGACACCGTGGATGTCGGCGACGACGGCGTGCTTGACGCCCGCCGCGATGAGCAGCTTGAGGATGGCCGTACCGGCCGCGCCCGCACCGGACATGACGACCCGTACGTCACCAATGCCCTTGTCCACCACGCGAAGTGCGTTGGTCAGCGCGGCGAGCACGACGATCGCGGTGCCGTGCTGGTCGTCGTGGAAGACGGGGATGTCGAGGGCCTCGCGCAGGCGCGCCTCGATCTCGAAGCAGCGCGGCGCCGAGATGTCCTCGAGGTTGATGCCCGCGAAGCCGGGGGCGATCGCCTTCACGATCTCGACGATCGCGTCCGTGTCCTGGGTGTCCAGGCACAGCGGCCAGGCGTCGATCCCCGCGAAGCGCTTGAAGAGGGCCGCCTTGCCCTCCATGACGGGCAGCGCGGCCTTCGGGCCGATGTTCCCGAGCCCCAGGACGGCCGAGCCGTCCGTTACGACCGCAACGGAGTTGCGCTTGATGGTGAGGCGGCGCGCGTCCTCGGGGTTCTCGGCGATCGCCATGCACACGCGGGCCACGCCCGGGGTGTAGATCATGGAGAGGTCGTCGCGGTTGCGGATGGGGTGCTTGGACGCCATCTCGATCTTGCCGCCGAGGTGCATCAGGAACGTACGGTCGGAGACCTTGCCGACGGTGACGCCCTCGATGGTGCGCAGCTGCGCGACGATCTCGTCGCCGTGCGTCGTGGAGGTCGCCGCGATCGTGACGTCGATCCGGAGCGCCTCATGCCCGGAAGCCGTGACGTCGAGGCCGGTCACCGAGCCTCCGTGGGACTCGACGGCCGTGGTGATCTGGGAGACCGCGGTGCCGCTCGCGGGCACCTCCAACCGGACCGTGTTCGAGTAGGAGACGCTGGGCGCCGTTGCCATGGCCGACTTCCTCTGCTTTCACCGTGTTGCTCTTGCCGTCCGATCGTCGCACCTACCACTCAGTACGTGGTAGCCGCCTCGGATTGCGAACGTTTCGTTCACCGCTTTTTCGGAAACTTGTTTCCACCATACGAGAAGTTGAAGGCCCTCGGTAGGGGGAAACGGAAAGAGGCCCTCGTCACGTGGTGACGAGGGCCTCTCCCTACGTTAATGACACCGACCCGCCATGCTCGCCTCGCGGCAAGTGGTCGCTCGTAGCGACGAAGGTTGGGCCCGGGGGCTTGGATCGAGCCGGTGCCACATCAACGGTAACAAACGATCCCCGCAAGGCAATTCCCGTCCCGCAAAGTCATTCGCGGAGCAGGTCCGGCACCCCTTCCCCGTCCGGGTCGTCGCGCTCGCCGGACAGGACCGTCAGCTGCTGCGTCGCCCTGGTCAGCGCCACGTACAGGACCCGCAGGCCCGCGGGCGACTCGTCCGCGATCTCCGCGGGCGACACGACCACCGTGGCGTCGTACTCCAGGCCCTTGGCCTCCAGGCTGCCGAGGGCCACCACGCGGTCGCCCAGTCCCTCCAGCCAGCGGGCCGCCTGCTCGCGGCGGTTCATCGCCACGACGACGCCGACGGTGCCGTCCACCTGGTCGAGCAGCCGCGCCGCCTCCTCGCGCGCCGAGGCGCCGAGGTCCTTGTCGCGCACGACGGCGAAGCGGGGCTCGACTCCCGTGGACCGGACGGCCGACGGCGACTCGGAGCCCGGCATCGCGAGCGCGAGCACCTTGGCGGCGAGATCGGCGATCTCGGCCGGGTTGCGGTAGTTGACGGTGAGGGTGAAGCGGCGGCGCGGGCGGGAGCCGAGCGCCTCGTCGCGGGCGGCGGCCGCCTCGTCCGGGTCGGACCAGGAGGACTGCGCGGGGTCGCCGACGATCGTCCACGTGGCGTGCCGGCCCCTGCGGCCGACCATGCGCCACTGCATGGGGGTCAGGTCCTGCGCCTCGTCGACGATGACGTGCGCGTACTCGGTGCGCTCCGCCGCGAGCCGCTCGGCGCGCTCGCGCTGGGACTCCTCGCGCTGCGGCATCAGTTCGTCGAGCCCGGTGAGCAGGTCGAGGGGGTCCAGGTCCTTCTTCTTGCGGGGCCTGGGCGGCGTACCGAGGATCGACTGGAGCTCGTCGATGAGCGCCACGTCGTGCACGGACAGGGCGTCGCGCTTGAGGGAGCGGGCGACCTTGCGGACCTCGCCCGGGTTCAGGACGCGGCGCGCCCAGCGGCCCAGGCGGCGCTCGTCGCCCATCGCCGAGAGCACGGCGCGCGGGGTGAGTTCGGGCCACCAGGCGTCCAGGAAGCGGATGAAGTCGTCCTCGGATGTGATGTCCTCGTCGAACGACGAGCGCAGCTCGGCGGCGAGCTCCGGGTCGCTGTGCCGGCCCGCGGAGCCGGACTGCGACCACAGGGCGTCCAGGAGAAGCTTCCGGGCGCGCGGGCGCAGCAGGTTGACGGGAGCCGTGCCGCTGAGCGCGTTGCGGCGGATGCGGCCCAGCGCGTCGGCCTCCAGCTCCAGGCGGCGCCCGAAGGCGACCACACGCAGCCGTGTGGGCGTCGGTGCGGGGGCCTGGGGCGCGTCCTCGTCCTCCTCCTCGCCGAAGGACAGCTGGCCCTCCTGCGAGGCGGCCCGCACCGCGGCGGTGCCGCTCTCCAGCGCGCCCCGCGCGGCCTTGCGCAGGACGTGCAGCATCCGGGACGAGCCCTTGACCCGCGCCACCGCGGGAGAGTCGTAGACCGTGGCCTCCACCGCGCCCGCCGCGTCGTCGGCCAGCGCACCCACCGCGCGGATCGCGACCTGCCCCTCCTCGCCCAGCGAGGGCAGCACGCCCTCCGTGTAGGCCACGAGCAGCGGGGTCGGGGAGACGATGAGGATGCCGCCCGCGTACCGCCTGCGGTCCTGGTAGAGGAGGTAGGCCGCGCGGTGCAGGGCCACGGCGGTCTTGCCGGTGCCGGGTCCGCCCTCGACGTACGTCACCGAGGCGGCGGGGGCCCGGATCACCATGTCCTGTTCGGCCTGGATCGACGCCACGATGTCCCGCATCGTGTGGCTGCGGGCCTGGCCGAGCGCCGCCATCAGGGCGCCGTCGCCGATGACCGGCAGGCTCTCGCCGTCCAGGGTCGCCGTGAGCTCCGGGCGCATCAGGTCGTCCTCGACGCCCAGGACCTTGCGGCCCTTGGAGCGGATGACCCGGCGGCGCACGACACGGCCCGGGTCGACCGGCGTCGAACGGTAGAAGGGCGCCGCGGCCGGGGCCCGCCAGTCGATCACCAGCGGGGAGTAGTCCGCGTCCAGGACGCCGATGCGGCCGATGTGCAGGGTCTCGGCGATCTCGGCGGTGTTGTTCTCGCTCACCGCGTCCTCGGCCGGTTCGACCGATGTGTAGGCCCCGTCCGGGCCCTTCTTGCCGTCCTTGCCCAGCAGCAGGTCGATCCGTCCGAAGAGGAAGTCCTCGAACTCGCTGTTGAGCCGGTTGAGATGTACTCCCGCGCGGAACACCTGCGCGTCCCGCTCGGCGAGCGCACCAGGCGTGCCGACCTGGGAGCGCTTGGCCGCGTCGGTCATGAGGAACTCGGCCTCGTGGATCTTCTCCTCGAGACGCCGGTAGACCTGGTCGAGATGTTCTTGTTCGACGCTGATCTCACGGTCGCGTACGTCGGCCACCGAGGCCCCTTTCCGGACGTGCAGCTGCCCTATTGAGCAGCCGTCTACCGTACGCGAAAGGGGACCCCTGTGTGCACTTGTCTTACGCGTCCACCTCCACCAGGCGATCACCGTCGAACGTGGTCACCTCGAAGTGGTCGATGTCGTTGCGGTCCATCGCGGCGCCCCCGTGGACGTACAGCGGACCGCGCGCCCATTTGTTCGGGCTGTCCTCGATGCCGTAACCCCACTTCGGGACGGACCAGGTGGTCACCGTCTCCTTCTCGCCGTCCTTGCCGACCGCGACCAGGGAGCACTTGAGCGGGCCCTTCACGTTCTTCAGCTCCAGGACCGCGTGCGTGCCCCAGGCCTTCTTCTCCGTGCCGACCGTGGCGCTGACCTTGGTCTTCGGGTCCGTGGCCTTGATCTTGTCGTCCATGTGGTTGAAGAAGGCGTCCTCGGCGGGGCTCGTGGGGTGCGGCTCGCCCGCCACGTCCGTCGTACCGCCGTCGTCGCTCACCGCGAGGACCGTCAGCGGCCCGCCGACGATCAGTGCCGCCGCGGCGGCCACCATGTACATGCCGCGCCGGCGCTTCTGTGCGCGCTTCACGGAGACCTCGTCCACCAGCCGGTCCGCCAGGCGCGGGCTCGGCCGCGCGGCGAGCTGCTCGCCGATCTCCGGTACGGGACGCACACCGCGCGCGCCCGGGAAGTCCGCGAGCGCGGCCAGCATCGGCTCCATGCCGGAGAACTCCTCCAGCTGGTGCGCGCAGTAGGCGCAGCCCGCCAGATGGGCCTCGAAGGCCGTCGCCTCCGCGTCGTCGAGGATGCCGAGGGCGTAGGCGCCGACGGTCTCGTGCACGTCGCCGGCCTCCGCATGGCCACGCGCGTCATGTCCGTAGGACTCGTTCATGCCGTCACCCCCCGCTCCTCGAGCGCAAGCTTCATCGAGCGAAGCGCGTAGAAGACCCGCGAACGCACCGTCCCACTGGGTATACCCAACGTCTCGGCCGCCTCATTGACCGTACGCCCTTTGAAGTAGGTCTCGACAAGTACCTCCCGGTGCGCGGGAGTCAGGTCGTCGAGCGCGTCCGAGAGAGTCATCAGCCACAGCGCCTTATCGATCTCGTCCTCCGCGGGGATGACCTCCAGCGGCGACGGATCGACCTCCTGCGGCCGGGCCTGCCGACTGCGGTGGCCGTCGATGACGATGCGCCGGGCGACCGTCACCAGCCAGGGGCGTACCGAACCGGTCGCACGATTGAGCTGACCGGCGTTCTTCCAGGCACGGATGAGCGTTTCCTGTACGACATCTTCGGCGCGCTGCCGGTCGCCCGCCACAAGGCGGAGCACATAGGCCAGAAGTGGACCCGCGTGCTCGCGGTAGAGGGCGCGCATCAACTCCTCGTCCGGTCCGTTGCGTCGGGGGACCAGGCGATGTCGGTGCGGGCGTTCCTGCGGGCGCTCATCGGCCACGGCGGAATCCTTGCGCACGTCTGCCTCCGGTGTCCGCTCTTCGTCGGGCTTCGCCCTGTCGGCTGTCGTAGCCCTGTCGGCTGTTCACCCGGACTTACGTAGGTGACCGGAGCTGTGTTCAACGGAGATCACACGAGTTTTTCCGCGGCTTCCCGCCGGGCGGCGCCGGGCCCGCTTCAGGCCCGCGCGAGCGCCGCCCGCCGCCGGTGTCTGGCCACCCGCTCACGGTTGCCGCACACCTCACTGGAGCACCAGCGGCGGCGGCGCCCGCGGGACGTGTCCAGGTACACGATGGGGCAGTTGTCGCCCTCGCACTGGCGCAGCAGGGCGCGCGCCGCGGGGTCGGTGAGCAGGTCGACGGCGTCACGGGCGACGGCGGCGAGCAGGGCCGCGCACCGGGGGTGGCCGTCCAGGGCGCGGACCAGGCTGCCGTCGGGGTGCCGGACGGCGCGCGGGGCCGGCGGCGGCGTCGCGGCGAGGACGTTGACCCTGGCCAACGCGGTGTCCGCGGACCGCCCTTCGAGTTCGGCGAGGACCAACTGGCCGATGTGGCCCCGCAGTTCGCGGAAGGCCACGAGCCAGACCGGTCCCGCCCCCGGCAGGGCGGTGTGATCCGGGATGAGCCCGGCGCCCGCGAGCCAGGCACGCAGCCGGTCCACGGAGTCGAGCCGTTCCACGGGATGGTTCGTCGCCACGAGATCCAGACAGCTCCGCCCGGAGTCGAATCGCAGCTCGTACGTGGCCGGGTCCATGCCCAGTGCCATGCGCCTGTCACCGCCTTGTGGGGTTACCGGTGAGTGCTCCCCCTTACAGTGCCTCGCCTCGGGCGGGTGCGGAACCCCTGCCACCGTGCAGGCGTGAGACGCATGCTTATGGGGGCGCGCTTCGGAACCATGGTCGGGCGCCCGTCCGGCCGGTTGACTCGGTCCCATGAGAGAGAACCGAGTGACGAACCAGCGGAGGCAGGGCAGCGCCGGGGCCGTACTGGGGGCGGCCGTCGTCGCCATGGGCCTGATCTCCGGAACCTTCTACATCTTCTCCTGCGGCGTCATGCCCGGCCTGGGCCGCAGCGACGACCGCGTCTTCATCGAGGTCATGCAGAACATGAACGACGCGTTCAACAACCCGGTCTTCTTCGCGAGCTTCTTCGGGGCGCTGGTCCTCACGGCGGTCTCCGCGTGGCAGCTGCGCGGCACGAGCTCGTACCGGTGGGTGCTCGCGGCGCTCGTCCTCTACCTCGTGGCCTTCGCGGTCACGTCGGTCGTGAACGTGCCCCTGAACGAGGAGCTGGCGGACGCGGGCGACCCGGCGAAGATCGCCGATCCGGCCGCCGTGCGCGAGCAGTTCGAGGACGCGTGGCTGGCCTGGAACGTCGTACGCGCCCTGGTCTCCACCGTCGCGATCGGCCTGCTCGCGCGGGCCCTTGTGCTCCTCGGCCGGGGCAACGGGGCCCGTCAGTCGGAGTACTTGGACCCGGCGGCCGGATCAAGCGCGAGCCGGTAGCCCCGCTTGACGACCGTCTGGACGAGCTTGGGCGCGCCAAGTGCCGTACGCAGCCGGGCCATCGCCGTCTCCACGGCGTGCTCGTCGCGCCCCGAGCCGGGCAGCGCGCGCAGCAGTTCGGCGCGGGAGACCACCCACCCCGGGCGCCGCGCGAGCGCCCGAAGCAGCGACATGCCCGCGGGCGGCACGGGCCGCAGCTCGTCGTCGACCAGGACGGCGTGACCGCGGATCTCGACGCGGTGGCCCGCTATGGGCAACGTACGGGCGCGGGAGGGCAGTTCCTGGCACAGGATCTGTACGAGGGGGCCGAGCCGGAAGCGTTCGGGCTGCACCGTCTCGACGCCGCGGGCCTGCAGCGGCAGCGCGGTGACCGGGCCCACGCAGGCGGACAGGACGTCGTGCTGAAGGGCGGCGAAGAGCTCGATCGACATGCCGCGGTCCTCGGCGCGGGCCAGGAAGGACGCGGCGGCGGGCGCGCTGGTGAAGGTCAGGGCGTCGACGGCGCGCGCGACGGTGGCGTCAAGGAGCCGGTCGACGGGGGCGAGGTCCTCGGGCGGCATCCACCGGTAGACGGGCACGCCGACGACGTCCGCTCCCCCGGCGCGCAGCGACTCGATGAAGCCGGGCAGCGGTTCGCCGTGCAGCTGGAGCGCGACGCGCTTGCCCTCGACGCCTTCTTCGAGCAGCCGGTCGAGCACCTCCGCCATGGACTCGGATGCGGGCGACCACTTCTCGGTGAGCCCGGCGGCGCGAATGGCGCCTTTGACCTTGGGCCCGCGGGCGAGCAGCTCCACGCCCCGCAGGCACTGAAGCAGCGCCTCGCCGAAGCCCCAGCCGTCGGCGGCCTCGATCCAGCCGCGGAACCCGATGGCGGTGGTGGCGACCACGATGTCGGGCGCGTGGTCGATGAGCTCCTTGGTGGCGGAGAGGAGTTCGCTGTCGTCGGCGAGCGGGACGATGCGCAGGGCGGGAGCGTGCAGGACGGTGGCGCCGCGCCGCTGGAGCAGCGCTCCGAGCTCGTCGGCGCGCCGGGCGGCGGTGACGCCGACGGTGAATCCGGCGAGGGGTGCGTGGCCGTTCTTCTGGTGACCGTTCTTCTGCTGACCGTTCTGAGGGGTCGCGTGCATGGCAGCTGCTCTCGTCCCGCTAGTACTGCGTGATGGGTGGTCCGGGGTTGGACGAGCTTGCCAACAGCCCGTGACAACCCCGGATCACCACGATGTCGTACGTGTAACACCAGGCTACGACCGCCTCTCTCTCAGACCTCCGCGTATGTGAGCTGGGGCTTCGTCTCCGCGTCGGCGCTCTGCCCGGAGTCCGGGGCGGGCGCGGGGCGGCGAAGGTATACGGCCCAGGTGACGCAGAAGCACGCCGCGTAGAAGGCCAGGAAGGCCAGGAAGGCGCCGGTCCCGGACCCCACGGTCTGGAAGGACTGCCGGAAGGCGAGGTTGATCCCGAGCCCGCCGAGCGCGCCGACGGCGCCGATGAGCCCCATCGAGGCACCGGAGAGCCGCCGCCCGTAGGCCGCGGCGGCTTCCCCCTGGAGCCCCTTCTGGAGGGCCTTGGCCTGGAAGATGCCGGGGATCATCTTGTACGTGGACCCGTTGCCGAGCCCGGTGAGCACGAAGAGGGCGATGAAGGCGCCGACGAAGAGGGCGAGCGACTCGCGCATGGAGGCGACGACCACGACAGCGGTGGCCGCGCCCATCCCGACGAAGTTCCACAGCGTGATGCGGGCCCCGCCGAACCGGTCGGCGAGCCGCCCGCCGACGGGCCGGATGAGTGAGCCGAGCAGCGGCCCGATGAAGGTGACGGCGGCGGCCTGGAGCGGAGTACGCCCGAACTGGGTCTGCAGGACGAGCCCGAAGGCGAAGCTGTAGCCGATGAAGGACCCGAAGGTCCCGACGTAGAGGAAGGCCATGATCCAGGTGTGGGCGTCCCGGACGGCCTCCTTCGCGGCGCCGGTGTCGTTCTTCACGGTGGCGAGGTTGTCCATGAAGAGGGCGGCGCAGAGGGCGGAGACGAAGATGAGGGGGATGTAGATCCCCAGGAGCACGCGGGGCCCGCCCCCGGCCCCGATGACCGCGAGCCCGGCGAGCTGGACGACGGGTACGCCGATGTTGCCGCCACCGGCATTGAGCCCAAGGGCCCACCCCTTCTTCCGCAGCGGGAAGAAGGAGTTGATGTTGGTCATGCTGGAGGCGAAGTTGCCGCCGCCGACGCCGGTGAGGAGGGCGCAGAGCATGAAGGTGGTGTAGGAGGTGCCGGGCTCCATCACGGTGAAGGCCGCGATGGTGGGCACGAGGAGCGCGCCGGCCGCGATGATCGTCCAGTTGCGCCCGCCGAAGCGGGCGACGGCGAAGGTGTAGGGGACGCGGGCGACGGCTCCCACCAGGGTGGCCATGGACACCAGGAAGAACTTCCCGGCGGGGTCGATCCCGTACTCGGGCCCCATGAAGAGCACCATCACGGACCACAGGGTCCAGATGGAGAACCCGATGTGCTCCGAGAGGATCGAGAACACCAGGTTCCGCCGGGCGACGCGCTCGCCTCCCTCCTCGTTCCAGAACCTCTCGTCCTCCGGGTCCCACCGCTGGATCCACATGACAGGCCTCATCTCCACGGCTTGCGGCTGATGACCCGAAGGTAGGGAGGCCGGGTTTCAGCCCTGTGGCACGCGGTGACCGGCGGGGAACGTTGCTCTCACCTGGCGGTGGGGCGGGCGGTGAGGGGCTCTGGCGGGCGGCTGGGTCAGGCGGCGTTGACCCACGGGAGGACGTCGGTGCCGCCGCCCTTGTCCCACTTGAGGGTCACTTCGTCGTCGGCCTGGGTGAGGTCGGCGGAGATGTACTTCTCGTCGTCTCCGGTGCCGCACTTGAGGGCGATGCGGAAGCCGGTGCCGCCCTGCGCCTGCCCGAGCCCCATGCAGAGCCCGTCGCCGCCGGCGTCGATGTACGAGACGGAGTGCTTGCCCTTGCCCTGTCCGGAGGTGAGCTTGGCGCCGATGGTGAGGGTCTTGGCCTCGTCGTTCTGCCACTGGCCTTGGTACCCGGTGTCACCGGCGGGCCGTTCCGTCTCGTCCTCGGTCGGCTCGTCGAGGGGGTCGTCGGTGGTGGGGTCTGCCGAGGGCTCCGCGGAGGGCACCTCTTCGGAGGGGTCGTCGGAGGCGGAGGGGCTGGCGGACACGCTCTTGTCGGCCTTGGGCTTCTGGTCGTCGTCACTGTCGCCACTGGTGGCGAGGAAGATCCCACCGCCGACGAGGGCGGCGGCCACGACGACGGAGCCGACGATGAGGGCGACCTTGTTCTTGCCTCCGCCTCCGCTGCCGCCGCCGGGCGGAGGGGGCGGTGGGTAGCCGGCGTACTGGGGGTCGGGCTGGCCGAAGGGGGTTGCTCCGTACGGGGCTTGGGGCGCGGTCCCGTACGGGCCCTGGGGCGGCTGACCGTAGGGGCCGCTCTGCGGGGGCTGGCCGTAGGGGCCGCCTTGCTGAGGCTGGCCCTGCGGGGGCTGGGCGGGAGGCGGTCCCTGCGTCGCGTAGGGGTCCTGCGTGTACGGATTCTGCCCATCGGCGGGCGGCTGCGGAGGGGTCGGCGGGGCGCCGTAAGGCCCAGCGGGTGGCCCCGGTATGGGCGGCTGAGGCTGCTGCGGTGGCCCGAATCCGCCCTGCGGTCCGCCCTGTGATCCGCCCTGCGGTCCGCCCTGTGATCCGCCCTGCGGTCCGTCTTGTGATCCGTCCTGCGGCGGCTGGCCGGGAGGCTGGCTCATGAGTGCGGGTCCCCTCGCTGTCCGACTCGACTCCTCGCAGAGCCCGGCGGAGACCCCCTGCCCCCGCCCAGTCCCCAACATCCACCACGGGCTGTCCAAGGCACAAGCCCCGCATACGACGGCCGAAGCCGTGCGGGGGTCCAAGATTGCCCGCCGCCACCGCCCTCCCTCAGACAGCCACACCGACCCCGCACCCCGCAGGCACCTCCACCTCGAACCACAGCAGCTTCCCCGCGCTCCCGAACAGCTGATCCCCGAGCGGCCACCCGCCCCACGAGTCGGCGCACTGCCGTACGAGAAAGAGCCCACGCCCGCTGTCGGATTCCATGGACACAGGCGCAGGCGCACCGAAGGCACCGGGCGGCTTGTCGAAGGGAGCAGGGATATAGGGGCTGGTGTCCCACACCCCGACACGAAGCCGCCCGTCCCGCACGGACCGCAGCCGCAGCGAGGCGGGACCCTTCGTGTGCCGATAGGCATTGGTGACCATCTCGGACGTCAACAGCTCGGCGACATCGAGGAGTTCCAACATGCCGTGCCCGGAGAGGGCGGCCCGCAAGGTCATGCGGGCAACGCGGGGCGCTCTCGGATCGTGGGGCAGATGAAGGGCGTAGGACCAGCCTTGGGGTGGGGCTACGGTGACCATGAGGCCTCCCAGGGAGGGGGGTTGTCCCACTCGACGTGCCGATCCGGATGAGCGGTGGCAATGCCGCAGCCGTGCGGCGCGGTGCGCTTCCGCCTTACGGGACAAGGAACTTGAGTGGCGTGAGACACACCGTAGCCACCTTCATGGACTACATTCCATGGAAAGCAGGGACTGTAGCCCTAGTTAACTCGTGTGAGTTACCTCTGCAGTACGCGTACGAGCAAGGAGCACGCTGATGCCGTCGACGAGCCCGCCGCCGACCGCCCGCCGACGACGCCTCGGAACAGAACTCCGCAGGCTGCGCGAACGCGCGGATCTGTCAGCCACCGAGGCAGCCGCGCTGTTGGGTGCCACTCAGTCGCGCATCAGCAACATCGAGGCCGGACGCTACGGAGTCAGCGGCGAGCGCGTACGCACGCTGGCTCGCCACTACGACTGCGCCGACGAGGCTCTGGTGGACGCACTTGCCTCCATGACAGGCGACCGCAGGCGCGGATGGTGGGAGGAATACCGCGAGGTCCACTCTCATCGGATGCTCGACCTCACCGAGGTCGAGCACCACGCCGTCGCGCTACGAGTGGCGCAGATCATCAACATTCCCGGACTGCTTCAGACTCCGGCCCACGCACGAGCCCTCTTCAACCAGACCGTGCCACCCCTGAAGCCGCACGAGATCGAGCACCGCGTCTCGCACCGCATCAAGCGCCAGGAAGTCCTGCACCGCGAGCACCCTCCGCCGTACACCGCGATCATCCACGAGGCGGCACTACGTATGCGATTCGGCGACCGGGCCACCGCGCGGGACCAGCTCGATCACCTGGCCGCGATGAGCGAGGCGGAGCATGTAGCCATCGCCGTGATCACGTTCAACAGTGGCCCCTTCCACACGTCCGGTCAGGGCATCGACTACTTCCACGGCCCGGTCCAGCAACTCGACACCGTACAAATCGATACCGATCACGGCGGCGAACTCATCGATTCGCCGGCGCAGTTGGAGCGCTACCGTCTGGTCCTGGACCGCATGGAAGCTGCCGCGCTGGCACCGGGCAAGTCCCGGGACCACATCATGCGGCTGGCCCGCGACATCTGAAGGAGCCCAAAGTGTCGGAACTGCGCTGGCAGAAGTCGACCCATAGCCAGGAAGCCTCCTCCTGCGTCTACATAGCCGCAGCCCCGGACGGCACAATCCACCTCCGCGAAAGCGACACCCCAGACACCATCCTCACGACAACCCCGGACCGCCTCCACGCCCTGATACGCACCCTCAAGACCGCCCCACGCGTCCATATCTGACCGCCACAGACACCAGCAGGAGGCAGCCGAGGTGGCCCCCGGCGTTCGATACCGTCGTCGGATGCTGTCAGGGTCGGCGACTCTCTCTTCTCGCCGGACTCCGCACCCGTGATCTTGTCGTTCTCCTTGGAGTCGCCATCGCCCCCCTCCGCAAGCAGAAAGCGAGAGGACCGCGGCAGCAGTGAGGGTGGCCGCCGCGAGCAGGGTGGGCGGCGTCCCGCCCTGCGGGGCATAGGCGGGCATAGCGTCCGCGCAACGCTGCCGTTGGCGCAGATCCATCGCTCAGCGCAGCTCGACCCTCACCAACAGGCACGAGCCACGGCCCCTCTTCGCCCTTTGAGTCCGCGAAGCCACCGGGCCCCCTGGGCAACTGCGGCAGGGCTCAGCCCAGATGCGTATCCCCCAGCGAAACCAACAGCCTCCGCAATGCCCCGTCCAGGGCCTCGCGGTCCTCCGCCGACAGAGAGCCCAGCATTCGCTCCTCGTTCGCCACGTGGTCGACGACCGCGCGGTCGACCAACCCCAGACCCGCCTCCGTCAGGCGGACCTTGATCGCCCGGCGATCGGACGGGTCCGGGTGGCGTTCGATCAAGCCCTTGCGTTCCAGCTTGTCGAGGCGGTTGGTGATGGCGCCCGACGTCACCATCGCGCTCTTCAGGAGGCCGCCCGCCGTCAGTTCGTGCGGGGCGCCCACCCTCCGCAGCGTGGCGAGGACGTCGAACTCCGCGAACTCCAGGCCGTGTTCGGCGAAGACCGGCTTCATCCCCTTGCTCAGCAGGTGGTCCGCCCGCTTGATGCGGCCCACCAGGGCCATCGCGTCCAGGCCCGCCGCGTCCATGTCCGGACGCTCCCGGTGCCACTGGCCGCGCAGCTCGTCGATGGCGTCGGCCACCACCTCGGGGTCAGCCATTCCCGCACTCCTCTCAAGGCCCCGGGTTCGCGAACGTCGAGTATCTCAATGTTCAGATACTTGACGTTCGTAGACCCAAGGTTCATATTTATCTCAACGTTGAGAATAACAGCGTTCAGGGGAACCTAGGGGGAGCACACCATGTCCATCAGCAGCCCGCAGGCTCAGGCAGACACCGCGGCACACGAGACCCGCAGCGCACACCGCCCCGGTCAAGCACCGCGAAACCGCGCTCTCGCCGCCGCGGCCCTCGCCGCCATCGGCCCCGCCACCTGGGGCACCACCTACGTCACCACCACCGAACTCCTGCCCCCGGACCGCCCCCTGCTCGCCGCGGCCCTGCGCGCGCTGCCCGCCGGGCTCATCCTGCTCGCCCTCACCCGGCGGCTGCCCAGCGGTGACTGGTGGTGGAAGGCGGGGGTGCTCGGACTGCTCAACTTCGGGGCCTTCTTCCCCCTGCTGTTCTTCGGGGCCTACCACCTGCCCGGCGGCGTCGCCTCCACCGTCAGCGCCGTCATGCCGCTCGTCGTCGCCGGCTTCGGGATCGGGGTTCTGAAGGTGCGGCCCACCCGTCGTACGTTGATCGCCGGGCTGGTCGGCGTCGTCGGCGTCGGGCTGCTCGTCCTGCGCGGCAGCGCGTCCGTAGACCCCGTGGGGATCGCCGCCATGCTGGTCGCCACCACCCTCATGGCCCTCGCCGTCGTGCTCAGCAAGCGCTGGGGGCGGCCGGAGGGTGTCTCGCTGCTCGCCCTCACCGGGTGGCAACTCACCGCCGGTGGGATCGTGTTGGCCCCCATCGCGCTCTCCTTCGAAGGGCTGCCGGGTCACCTCACCGGCGCCAACCTCGCCGGATACGCCTACCTCGGCATCATCGGCACCGCCATCGCGTACGCCCTCTGGTTCCGCGGCATCGAGCGGCTCCCCGCATCGTCCGTGTCGTTCCTCGGGCTCACCAACCCCGTCGTCGCCACCCTCGCCGGACTGCTCCTCCTGGGGCAGACCCTCACCCTCTGGCAGGTGGGCGGGCTGATCCTCGTCGTCGCGAGCGTGCTGGTCGGGCAAGGCCGCCCCGCACGACGACACCCGTAGCCCCTCCTGCTCCCCTCTCCCTCCCCCTTCCCCGCGCCATCCGTCCCGCACAAGGAGCAGGTCCCATGCGCATCACCGTCCTCGGCGCAGCCGGAAACGTCGGCAGCCGCGTCGTCACCGAAGCTCTCGCCCGCGGCCACGAAGTCACCGCCGTCGTCCGCGACGCCGCACGGTTCCCCGCCCTGCACCCCGCCGCCGTCCACCGCACCGGCGACGCCGGAGTCCCTGAGCAGGTAGCCGAGTTGAGCTCCGGGCAGGACCTCGTGGTGAACGCCACCAGACCCGCCCCCGGCCGCGAGCCCGAACACGCCGCCATCAGCCGGGCGTTGCTCGCGGGGCTGGACAAGACCGGCGTACGCCTGCTGATCGTCGGCGGGGCCGGGAGTCTCACCGTGCCGGGCGGGCAAGGCGTCCTCGCCATCGATGATCCCGCCTACGTCCCCACCGCCTGGCGTCACATCGCCCTCGCCTCCAACGCCCAGTTCGACGCCGTCCGCACCGCCGGCACCGACGTCGACTGGACGTACGTGAGCCCGTCCGCCCTGCTCGAACCGGGCGTCCGCACCGGCACCTACCGGCTCGGCGCCGACGAACTGATCGTCGACGCCGAGGGGAACTCCGCCATCTCCATGGAGGACCTGGCGGTGGCGCTCCTGGACGAGGCCGAACGCCCCAAGCACCACCGCACCCGCTTCACCGTCGGGTACTGACCACCGGCCACAGACCCGAACTCACGCTGCTCACACCGCAGACCGCTGGAACTGCTGGTTCGCACCGTTGCCACAGGTCCATTGCACGAGCCGGGCCCCGTCCCCGGTGGACTCGTCCGCCACATCGAGGCACTTGCCGCTGTGCCGGGAGACCAGCCGGTAGGTGTCGCCTCCCCGGTCCTCGAAGCGCCACTGCTGATGCGCTCCGGAACCGCATCGGTACTGGTTCACGAAGGCCCCGTCCCCGGTGGACTCGTCCGCCACGTCCAGGCACTTGCCGCTGTGCTGCGCCAGGACCCGTACGTATCCGTCGCCCGCGTCCTCCAGGCGCCACTGCTGGTCGAGACCGCCGTCGCACGCGTACTGCACGACGGCCGCGCCGTCGGCGGAGGAGTCGTCGGAGACGTCCAGGCACTTGCCGCTGTGCCGGGCGGCGAGGCTGTAGTGGGGTCCGCCGCCCACTCCTCGGACGGTTCCGGCAGCCGTGTCGACGGAGATCTGCGGGTACCACGGCAGGCTCATGGTGGTCCTGGTCGGGAAGGCCAGCGGCGCCCAGACGTACTGGGAGTCGTTGACCGTGCCGCCCATGGAGTTGCCCCAGCGGTCGCCCATGTAGAGGTAGGAGGTGCCCGAAGTGCCCTGCACCGGAAGGACGTAGGCGGTCTGGGAGCCGTACGCGGTCGCGTCGCCGACCTCCTTCATCTGAGACCAGGGGCCGGTGATGCTGTCGGCGGTCGCGTACCGCTGCTGGTTGGGGTACCAGCCGCTGGTTCCCGAGGTCAGCATGAAGTAGACCCCGTCCCGCTTGAACAGTGCCGGGGACTCCCGGTGGTGGCCCGGCCAGGGGTTGGCGACCTCCTTGTCGAAGGCCGTGTAGTCGTCGGTCAGCCGGTAGATGAAGAGGTCGGCGTTCTCGCTGCCGGACGAGATCTGGTACGCCGTGCCGTCGTCGTCCTTGAACAGCGTCATGTCACGGGACGTGGTCCCGCTCGGCGGCCGGAAGCTGCCCTTCCAGCTGTAGTCGCCGTCGACCGTGTCGGAGACGGCGACGGCGGTGCGGGACTCGGTGTAGTCCTTGCCGTTCTCCTTGTGCATCCACATGACGAACTTGCGGGTCTCGCTGTTGTAGATGACCTTGGGGCGCTCGATGTTGGCGACGGAGAGCTCCGGGTCGCTGTCCTGCGTCAGGACGTTCTTCCTGAACTCCCACGTCTTCAGGTCGGAGGAGCGGTAGACCGAGACGGCCTTGAAGGTGTTGTCCGCGTGACGGTTCTCGCCGAACCAGTAGTAGAACTCACCCACCTTGACGGCTCCGCCGCCGTGGGCGTGGACCCCGGCTCCCGTGGTGTCCGTGAACTGGGTCCCGTTGGTGACGGTGACCGGCGCGGCATGTGCCGGGAAGCCGGCGGCGACCAGCCACAGCATGCTCAGGATGGCGGCCAGTAAGGGTCTGCGGGCGCGTCGGAACATCGAAGGTCCCTTCTTCGAAGGTGGGGGTGGACGCGAGCGGTCGTGCTCTCCGACATCCTCAATTGTTGTTTCATGTTGATGTCTGTTGAGGGACCGTAAATGTGCCCGATGTTTACGTCAACACCGAACGCAAAGCAAAACACGGAGGGCCGACCACCAGTCGTCCTGGTGGTCGGCCCTCCGCAAGTCCCCGGCCGGGGAAGCGAGTTCCCGCCGGAAGGCTCAGCCCCGGTGCGCCCCGCCCCGCGCAGGCACCGCGGCCCGGCGCGACTTCGCCCCGTTCGGCCACAGCCTCGGGCTCCGCTTCGCCGCGATGTCCTCGATCCAGCCCACGGCCATCACCATCAGGCCGATCAACGGCCAGACCAGGACCGTCATCCACAGCATGTACGTCGAGTCAAGGGCCGAGCTCCAGCGCTCGTCCTCCATGAACGGCAGGTCGTACGCCATGTCGATGAGCGGCACCGTGGCCATGATCAGGAGGTTGTGCCAGAGGTAGATCGTCACCGCCCGGTTGTTGGAGAGGGTGATGAGCTTGTCCCAGCGCTTGAGGCGGCCCGGCAGCTCCTGCCACGACGGCGAGTACTGGAACAGGATGACGACGAAGCCGAAGGACCACGCCGCCTGCGCCAGCGGGATGTCGTTCAGGTCCCAGCCGTCCGGGCCCAGGTGGCCCGAAGCCCACCAGAGGCCGAAGGCCATGATCAGGGCCGAGACCGACACCGCCACGTAGCGCGGGACACGCGCCAGTACGCCCTCCTGGTGGGCGAAGCCCAGGACCCAGCAGCTGCCGTACACCGCGAAGTCCGACACCGCGTTGCCCGTCTCGCCCGGGATCTTGACGACACCCGTGGCGAGCACCGCCGTCAGGGCCAGCGGGGCGAACAGCGTCGCCCACGGGACCCTGCGGAACGCCCACAGGAGGAGCGGCGACGCGATGACGAACCACAAGTACGCGCGGAGGTACCAGAGCGGGCCCGCCGCCTGGGCGGGCCAGGTGTCCTCCAGGAGTCCCGCCTTGTCCCCGATGTGCCAGGGGAAAGGCGGGGCGCCGATCGGGAAGACGTAGTTGACCAGGCTGACCAGGCCCCACGTGCCCCCGTGGTCCGGGTCCTTGGTCACGTTCCAGCCGCCGTAGAACAACAGGAAGAGCGCGACCGCGCTGAACGCCCACATGGGGGGCAGCAGTCGGCGTATTCGGCCCCTGATCACGCCCCACGCCGGGCGCTTCAGCGAGCGCGCCATCAGCGCGCCCGCCAGCGCGAACATCACGCCCATGGAGGGGAAGAGGATCGTCAGCCAGGCCCAGCCGAACAGGTGGTAGATGACGACGCGGACCAGGGCGAGCGAACGCAGGACGTCGAAGTAGCGGTCGCGGCCGGGCTTCTTGGGCGGGGCGGGGGCGGCCGGAGGTGCCGCGAAGGGAGTCGCACCGGGGGCCGCCGGAGCGTAGGGCCCCGGCACCTGCGGCATCGCCTGCGTGGGTTGCACGGGCTGCGTGGGATAGGTCATGCGACGGGCCTCCGATCAGCGCCGCCCACCCGCTGCTGCGGAATCGAGGGCGGCGTTCCCAACACACCCGTCCGCCGGAGCTTCTGCCAGCGAAGGCGGCCTCCGGTCAGGGCGGTGATCCAGGACTGGAGCAGCACGACGTACATCAGCTGCCGGTAGAGGATCTGCTGGAGGGGCAGCGAGATCAGGTGGGTCATGCGCTCGCGGTCGAGCCGGAAGGCGTACGCCGCGCACACCGCCTGGACGGCGAGCACGCCGAGCCACGCGACGATCGTCTTCTGGGTGGGGCCGAAGACGAGGCCGTAGAGAAGGAACACGTCGATCAGCGGGGCCAGGAGCGGCGCCAGGACCATGAAGAGCGACACCAGCGGCATGCCCACGCGGCCGAAGCGGCCCGAAGGGCCCGACTCGATCACCGAGCGGCGGTGCTTCCAGATCGCCTGCATGGTGCCGTACGACCAGCGGTAGCGCTGCGACCACAGCTGCTGCACCGTCTCCGGCGCCTCGGTCCACGCGCGCGCCTTCTCGGCGTACACGACGCGCCAGCCGTCCCGGTGCATCGCCATCGTGATGTCGGTGTCCTCGGCGAGCGTGTCGTCGCTCATGCCGCCGACCCGCTCCAGGGCCGAGCGCCGGAAGGCTCCCACGGCGCCGGGGATGGTCGGCATGCAGCCGAGCATGTCGTACATCCGGCGGTCGAGGTTGAAGCCCATCACGTACTCGATGTGCTGCCAGGCGCCGATCAGCGAGTCCCTGTTGCCGACCTTCGCGTTGCCCGCGACGGCGCCCACGCGCGGGTCGCCGAACGGCTGCACCAGCTCGCGCACGGTGGACTGCTCGAAGACCGTGTCGCCGTCCATCATCACGATGAGGTCGTAACGGGCGTTGGCTATGCCGCGGTTGAGCGCGGCGGGCTTGCCCGCGTTCTGCTGGCGCACGACGCGTACGTTCGGCAGGCGCAGCCCCTCGACGATCAGCGCGGTGCCGTCGGACGAACCGTCGTCGATGACGATGATCTCGATGGGGTGGTCGCTCGTCATGAGCGAACGGACCGTGGCCTCGATGCACTTGGCCTCGTTGTAGGCGGGCACGAGGACCGAGACCGGTTCGGTGATGTCGGGGCCCCAGCGGAAGCCCTTCTTGCGGACCTTGCGCGCATGCACCGCGGAGAGCAGCAGCATCATGCCGAAGCGGAGCAGCACCAGGAAGCCGATCACGGCGAGGGCGACGACGAGTACGCCGGTGATCTTCTCCGATGCGCCGACCAGGAAGACCCAGGCCTTCCCCTTCCACAGATCTATGCCGGAGACCGGCGCGTGCGCGCTGGGGGCGTCCAGGGCCTCGGTGAGGTTCGTGAAGCGGTAGCCCTTGTCCTGCAGATCGGGCAGGAAGGTGTCGAGCGCGGCGACGGTCTGCGAGCGGTCGCCGCCGGAGTCGTGCATCAGGACGATGGCGCCCTTGCCGTCCTTGGGCGTGGCACGGCGGATGATCTCGGCGACGCCGGGGCGCTTCCAGTCCTCGCTGTCGGTGTTGTTGACGACGGTGAGGTAGCCGCGGCTGCCTATGTACTTCGTCACCGGCCAGGACTTGTTGTCCATGGCGTCGGAGAACGACGAGTACGGCGGGCGGAAGAGGGAGGTGCGGATGCCCGCGGCGCCCGCGAGGGAGAGCTGGTTCTGCGAGAGCTCCCAGTCGATGCGGCTGGAGGACTGGTACGACAGGTCGGGGTGGTTGAACGTGTGCAGGCCGACCTCGTGGCCCTCGTCCACCATGCGCTCGACCAGGTCGGGGTAGCGCGAGGCCATCGTGCCGGTGACGAAGAAGACGCCGTGCGCGTGGTGCTTCTTCAGTACGTCGAGGACCTTGGGGGTCCACTCCGGGTCCGGACCGTCGTCGAAGGTCAGCACGAGGCGGTGGCCCGGGACGCTCAGCGTCCCCTCGTGGCCGCCGCGGGTGTCGATGACCGGGCCGCCGTCGAGGATCTTCTCCGGGACCTTGTCGGTGCCCGCGGGCGGACGCACGCGGTGGTCGGCGAGGATCTCGCTGTGCGTGTAGCCGCGCAGCATGAGCATCGCCATCAGGGCGACCAGGAGGAGCATCGGCATGAGGTAGCGCAGGGGGATCAAGCGCCGCTTGACGGTGCGGGCGGGCTGCGCGCGGCGCCGGCCGCCGCCGCTCCGGGACGGGGACTGGGGGCGGGACTGAGGTTGGGACCGGGACTGGGCGTGACTGTTCCGGGGGCCGGCCGACCGGCCCCTGTTGGTGCGGGAGTTCATCGCTGTGCGCCCTCCGAGGGCTGCTGGCCAGCGCTTTGCGGGGACAGGTAACCAACTGCCTGGGCGCGCTGCGGGGACTGTTGATCGGCGGCGGGCTGCACTGCGGGGACTTCGTCGCCGCCTCCGCCCGCGCCCGGGGATTCGGTCGACGGGTCGGGCTCCGGTGTCGTGGGGTCGTCCGTCGGGTCCGGATCCGGGTCGGGCTTCGTGGGGTCGTCGGTGGGGTCGGGGTTCCCGCCGTCGTCCGTGGGATCGGGGTCGGGGTTGCCGCCGCCCGTGGGGTCGGGGTCGGGCTCATCGCCCGGCTCGACCTTGCCGTCGTCCGTCGCGCCCGGGTCGGCGGCGCCGTCGTCACCGGTCGCGGGGGCGGTGGAGCCGCTCTCCGACGCACCCGGCGAGGGGGTCGTGCCGGGGGACGCGGAGGGGTCGAGGGAGTCGGCCGGGCGGTTCGGCGTGTCCACCTTGCTGGCCGGCTTCTCGTCCTTGGGGTCGATCGGCAGCCAGGGCGCGCTGGAGTTGCCCGAGAGCAGGGTGCCTACGATGATCACCGCGTAGACGGCGCAGGCTATGCCGACGAGCACGCCTATCCGGCGGTACCTCCGGCTGCGACGGCCCGTCTCGTCGACGAAAACAGGCCCGTCAGGCGCGTCTTCGCTCTCGGCGGCCAGATCCGCCAGCTGTCGCCCCACCCCGTCGATCTGAACGGTGACCTCGTTCGGATCATGGGTGTGTTCCGGTAGGGCATCTTCTCGCCAATTCTCCATGCGTACGCACAACCCCCCACATAACCTGACACGGGCGCGCACGACTCCGGGCATCGTGCCGTCGGACCGGGCCCCCACCCGACCCGAGCGCCCCCTTATCACACTGCGCCCGGAGGATGAATGTAGCGCACGGCGGTGACAGTCGTACTAATCCTTCATTCCAGGCTCATCATGATGAGTGCATCCGTGGCCGGAACCCAACCGTCCTCGGGCCTGCGCAGCCACCCCTCGGCGGCGGAGAGTTCGGCCGCCGCCGCGCGCAGAGCGTCGACACCGGGATGCTCTAGCCCCTTCCTCCACACCAGTGACACAGGCGACAGGGGTACGGGGTCGATCAAGGGCCGCAGGACCGACTCGGGCATGGCCGGAAAATCCACCGCGGCGAGCACCGGGGTCCTGTTCTTGGCCATGATCCGTCCGAACTCCTCGGCGCCCACCGCGAGGGGCGCGGGCGGCGCCACCTCGATCCCGCGTCCCTCGAAGAGGCGATGTGCCAGGTCGGTCCACTCCAGCGTCCGGGGATTTCCCGCCCCCGCGTACACGCTCTCCCCCGCGAGCGCGCCGAGCGGCACCGCGTCGAGCTCGGCCAGGGGGTGCCCCAGCGGCAGCAGCACCGCCATCGGCTCGTAGCGCACGGGCTGCTGGGCGAGCCGCGACCGCAGCGCCGGTTCGAGCCCCGCGTACCGCCCGAAGGAGACGTCGAGACGCCCGGCGAGGATCTCGGCCGCGGCCCCGGTGAGCCCGCTCTCGAAGCGGGCCATCAGTTCGCACTCCGGGGCGAGTTCGCGGGCCCGCTCCAGGATGCGCCCGCAGATGAGCCCGGGGCTGTTCAGGTCCACGAGCAGCGGGCGGGCCGCGGCGCCTGGCCCCCTGCCGCGCGCGAACGCCGCCGCCAGGTCGTCCTGTGCGTCGAGCACCCGCCGCGCGTACGGCAGCAGCCGCTCCCCCTCCGCGGTGAGCGTGACCTGCCGGGTGGTCCGCACGAACAGTTCGGCGCCCAACTCCCGCTCCAGGCGCCGCACATCACGGCTCAGCGCCTGCTGGGCGACGTACAGGCGGGCGGCGGCGCGCGTGAAGTGCAGCTCTTCGGAGACGGCCACGAAGGCGCGCAGGAGGCGGGGCTCCAGGTCGCGGGGCACGCCCGCCCCGAGGCCACTGGTCGTGCGGGGTTCTGCTGTCACCCCGGGAACCTACACGGAGATTCACAACGCAGGTGCGTGAGTCGGCCCCCAGAAGGTGTTGGACCCCGCACCGCCGCCCCGGTGAGGGTGATCCCATGCCGCCCGCCGAACCCCGTGCGCCCCGCCGCCGCAATCCTTACGCCCGCCTCTTCCGGATACCCGGAGCCACCGCCTTCACCATCGGCAACCTCGTCGCCCGCCTCCCCATGGGCATGTTCAGCGTGAGCGCCGTCATCATGATCGCCGGGGCCCGCGGTTCGTACGCCCTCGCCGGCGCCGTCACCGCGACGGGCCTCGCCGCGACCGCCGTCGTGGCGCCCTGGACGGCCCGCCTCGTGGACCGGCACGGCCAGGCGCGGATCGCCGTCCCGGCCACCGCGATCGCCGCGCTCGGCTCGCTCTCGCTGCTCCTGTGCGTGCACTGCGGAGCGCCCGACTGGACCCTGTTCGCCTCGTACGCGGCGACGGCCACGACCCCCAACACCGGCGGCATGTCCCGGGCCCGCTGGGCCCACCTCCTCAAGGGCGACGACCGTGCCGTGCACACCGCCAACTCCTTCGAGCAGGCCGCGGACGAGCTGTGCTTCATGCTCGGCCCCGTCCTGGCCGCCTTCCTGTGCGGAGCGCTCTTCCCGGAGGCGGGCACCCTCATCGGAGTGGTGCTGCTCCTGACCGGCGTCCTGCTCTTCGCCGCCCAGCGCTCGACGGAACCGCCGCCCCGGGGACGTACGGCCACGAAGGAGAAGTCGCCCCTCCGCGCGCGCGGGATGCCCACCCTGCTCGCCGCCTTCCTCGCCACCGGCGCCGTGTTCGGCTCGATGGAGGTCGTGACGATCGCCTACGCCGACGCGCAGGGGCACAAGGCGGCCGCGGGCGCGATCCTCGCGCTCCAGGCCGCGGGCTCCTGCGCGGCGGGCCTCCTCTACGGGACCCTCAAACCGAGCGGGCCCCCGCACCGCCGCCACATCCTGTGCGCCACCGCGATGGCGGCCCTGATGGCGCTGCCGCTCCTGGCCGCCACGCTCACCGGCTCGCTCCTTGTGCTCGCCGGGGCTCTCCTTGTCGCCGGCATGGCGACGGCCCCGACGATGGTCACCGGCATGGGCCTGGTCCAGGAGCGCACCCCCGAGGGCCGGTTGAACGAGGGCATGACCCTCGCCGTCACCGGCCTGCTCGGAGGCATCGCGTGCGGCGCCGCGGGCGGCGGCTGGGTGGTGGAGCACATCGGCGCCACGCAGGGCTACGCGGTCCCGGTCGCCGCCGCGTGCTGCGCCCTGCTGCTCAGCATCGCGCAGGCTTGCGCCACGAGCACTCCAGGTCGCCGTTCGGCTCGGCCCCACGCTGCGAGCGCGGCTTGACCAGTACGGCCTTGTCCTCGGTCGACCTGGCGAGCGTCACGACGATCGCGTCCTCCAGGGCCTTCACCGAGGAGGGCATGTAGTTGTTCAGGATGATGCTGAACACCAGCTCACGCCCGCCCGCGTCCTTCACGTACCCCGAAAGGGCGGACGCCCCGGTCAACGACCCCGTCTTGGCCCGTACGTTGAGGGCCGCCGGAGTCCCGCACATCCGCGTGCGCAGCGTGCCGCCGACGGACTTGTCCGGGGCGCAGGCCACCGGGAGCGACTTGTACCAGTCGGCGTACCAGGGTTCGCCCTTCGCCGAGAGCAGCAGCTTGATCAGCTGGTCGGCGGGCGCGTTGTCCTTGCGCGAGAGCCCGGAGCCGTCGACCTGGCGGATCTTGCCGGGGTCGACACCGGCGGTCTTCAAGTAGGCGCTGATGGCCGCGAGTCCGTCCGGCCAGCTGCCGGGCCGCCCTGTCGCCTCGTACCCCATCGTCTTCGTGAGGTTCTCCGCGTGCATGTTGTTGGAGAGCTTCATGAAGGGGATCATCAGCTCCTTCAGCGGCATGGAGTCGTGCGACGCGAGCTGGCGCGCGCCCTTGGGGGTGGCGAGCCCGGCCCTGGTCGGCCCGCTCACCTTCACCCCGTGCGCCTTCAGCGCGTCCCGGAAGATCGCGGCCGCGTAGCCGGTCGGCTCCCAGACGGTGATCCACTCCTTGGTCGCCGAACCCCCTACGGGGACGGTGCCGGTGACCGTGATCGTGTTGGTGCCGTGCTCGCGCTCGATGGTGAGCGTGTCCTGGCCGCCCGCGGCGACGGTCCTCGCGCTGTTGTCGACCTCTACGTAGTCCGTCTTCGGGGTGACCGTCACCTTGGGCCTGTCCCCGGCCCGTGCGCCGGGCTTGGCCTCGACGATGACCGTCCCGGTGTCGTAGTCGGTGTCCGGGGCGACGCTCAGCGCGGAGATCTGGGCGGCGTAGTACGCGAACTCGTCGTCCCCTGCCCAGGTGTCGCCGATGCGCTTGTCGTCGAACCGGGTGTCGTCCGCGACCAGGCGCCCCGAGACCCGCCGGACGCCCGAGTCGGCGATCTTCGCCGCGAGCCGGTCGTAGTCCTCGACGAGCGTCGTCGGGTCGCCGGTGCCGCGCAGATAGAGGTCGCCGGAGAGGACCCGGCCCTTCTGCCTGCCGTCGGTGAGCACGTCGGTGGTGAAGCGGTGGTCGGGGCCGAGCCGCTCCATGGCCGCCGCCGAGGTCAGCAGCTTGGTGTTGGAGGCGGGCATCAGGCGCCCGCTGGGCAGGTGCTGGTAGAGCACGTCACCGGACGCGGCGTCGGCGACGACGACGCTCGCCGCGCCGCCCTCCATCCGGGGGTCGCCGAGGATCGTGTCGATGGCTTCGGGCAGGCCGCTGCGGTCGGAGTCCGCCCCGGCCGGCGAGCTGACGGAGAGGGTGGCCGCCGCGACGCCGAGCACGGCGGGCCAGATCCAGTGGCGCATACGGGCGTTGACGCGTCTCACGGGTCTACTCATGACCCTGGAGCATCCCGGACTCCGGCGCCCCGCGACAGACCCCACTCCGGCCACGTACGCCACTGAGCGGATCGCACCCCGTGGCGCGGCGCACTACGGGGCGGGCCGTGCGGGGTCCGGCGGGGGTCACGCCGTCGCGGGATCACGGCGGCGCCGGGGCAGGAGCGCCGCCAGGAGCAGGACGGCCGGGGCGGGGTCCGCGGGGGTCACGCCGACGCGGCGGCAGACCAGGGCGTCGGGGTCGCCCGGAGGCTGCTGGAGGCTGTAGCCGCCGGGGCAGGAGGGACCGGCGGCGCCCGCCTCCCCCTTCGGGCCACGCTCGCCGGGCGGACCTGCGGGGCCCGTGGGACCGGCGGGGCCTTCGGGACCTGTGGCGCCGCCCGCACCGTCGGAGCCGTGGGCGCCGTCAGCGCCCGGCGGCCCCGCCGCCCCCGCCGGTCCTTCCGGTCCTCGCTCGCCGTTCGTGCCGTCGGAGCCGTCCGCCCCGGCCCGGCCCGGCTCACCGCCCGCTCCCGGTTCCCCGGGCGCTCCCGCCTCGCCCCGGCCCCCCGTCCGGCCGCCGCTCCCCGGGGCTCCCTTCTCGCCCTGTTTGCCGTCCTCGCCCCGTGAGCCCGGCGCGCCGGGCGTCCCGGGCACCCGCGCCCGGGACGGGAGGTCGTCGACGGCGTCGGAGGGGTCGGGCGCGGCAGGGGTGTCGCCGTGGGCGCGGACCTGTGCCCGCAGGGTCCGTACGTCGCGGGCCAGGGTGGACACGGCCTCGCCGCGCCGGTCCGTCTCGGCGGCGAGCCGGTCGGCGCGGCGGTCACCGGCGTCGATACGGGCCCACAGGAGCGCCGCGACGCCGCTGAGGGCGACCAGGACACAGACGAGGAAGACGGTGCGCCACCGACGGGCCAGGAGTCGCTCGAGCTTGATCACGAAGTGCCTCCGAGCCGTTGGTTGTCGATGAGCAACCTGGCGATCTCGCTCTGGTCATGGGCGTGCAGTGCGTTCAACTCGGCGAGTTTCGTATCGCGTTCGGCCACCTGGCGCTCCAGCCGGTCGCGCTCCGTCTGGAGCTTCTCCGTGAGGCTGGAGTAGCCGAGGAGCGCGTTCTCGCCGCGCTTGCCGAGATAGGCCACCACTGCCGCGCCCAGAACTCCGAGGCTGGCGAGAAGGGAACCTAAAAGAGTGACGGTGGCATCCAAGCGACTGCCTCCTGCACTTGCGTACTCGGCCGGGCCGCTGTCGCGCCCGGCCGTTTGGGAACCTGCACTCGCATGCAGTAACGAGTCACATGCCCAGAGGATGTGCCCGACCGTTCCGTGCCCCGCACACGGAAGAAGCCCCCTGACCAGTGGCCAGAGGGCTTCAACCTCACATGGGAATTGTGGAGATGGCGGGAATCGAACCCGCGTCCAACGGTGCAAAAGGAGGGCTTCTCCGAGCGCAGTTCGCTACGATTTTCTCGGCCCCGGTGATCTCGCGAACAAGTCTCCGACGGGCCCAGTCACTGTTTGATTTCCCGCCGAACCCCGTGACCGGGTTCGACGGTTTAGTTCCCTAAATTATGCCAGGATCCGGGTCGGGAACACCCCCGGGCTGACACCCATTAAGGGTCCTTCACTCACTGCTAATTAAGCAGCGAGGGCGAAGGACTGGGAATCGCTCTTGGAATTGGCGATTATTGGTTGCGACAGGTGGTTTACGAGATCATTGTCGCTTCCTCGGCTCGCTTCCCCTGCTTCGACATCCGCTGTCGAAACCGATCATCCCCATGTTTTTTTATCAAACCGCGCCCCGGCTGTGCGGGGCAGTGCCCATCGTACGTGACCAACGCCCGACGGGGCCAGCCAATTCCCGCGCGGCCCGTCCGGGCCCCGTGGGCTAGGCGCTGCGCTGGCGCTTCTTGACCTCGGCGACCGCGCGGTTCGTCTCACGCAGGTCCTGCTTCTCCTTGAGCGTCTGGCGCTTGTCGTACTCCTTCTTGCCCTTGGCGAGCGCGATCTCGACCTTGACCCGGCTGTCCTTGAAGTACAGGGCCAGGGGCACGATCGTGTGACCCGTCTCCTGCGACTTGGACTCCAGCTTGTCGATCTCGGCCCGGTGCATCAGGAGCTTGCGCTTGCGCGTGGCGGAGTGGTTGGTCCAGGTGCCCTGCACGTACTCCGGGACGTGGATGTTGTGCAGCCACGCCTCGCCGCCGTCGATGTGCACGAAGCCGTCCACCAGGGAGGCCCTGCCCATCCGCAGCGACTTGACCTCGGTGCCCATCAGGACGAGGCCGCACTCGTACGTGTCGATGATGTGGTAGTCGTGCCGCGCCTTCTTGTTCTGCGCGACCATCTTCCGGGCCGGGGCCTTCTCGGCGGCCTTCGCGGCCTTGCGCTTTACCTTTTCTTTCGCCATAGTCAGGCCATTTTCGCACTACGAGGGGGGTCCGAGGCCAGTCAATACTGTCTCGGCCCTCGTCTCGGCGCCGTCCTCGACCTCCAGGTCCGGCGTGATGCCCCTGCCGTCGACCGCCTGCCCCGAAGGAGTGCGGTAGTGCCCCACCGTCAGCTCGGCGACCGAGCCGTCGGGCAGCCGGCTCGGCATCTGGACCGAGCCCTTGCCAAAGGTCCTGGAGCCCACCACGACCGCGCGGCCGCGGTCCTGCAGGGCGCCCGTGAGCAGCTCGGCCGCGCTCATCGTGCCGCCGTCGACCAGCGCGACCACGGGTCTGGTGGTGTCACCGCCCCGCTCGGCGTGCAGGGCCTTCTGCCGGCCGCGTACGTCGTACGTCGCCACCAGGCCGCCGTCGACGAGCCCCGAGGCCGCCGTGACCGCCTCCGACACCAGGCCCCCGGAGTTGCCGCGCAGGTCGAGCAGGATTCCGGCGCCCTTGGGGGCGTCGCGCACCGCGGAGCGCACGCGCTCGCCCGCGCCCTTGGTGAAGGACTCGACCTTGATCAGGACGGCGCCGCCCGCCAGCCGCGTGACCGTGACGGAGTCCGTGGAGAGGCGGGCCCGGTGCAGCGTCTCGCTCCACGCGCGCGTGCCCCGCTCCAGACCGAGCGCGACCGGGGTGCCGGCGCGGGCACCGCGCAGCAGGGACACGACCTCGGTGACGGGGAGACCCGCGACGCGCTTGCCGTCGATGCTTCGCAGCCGGTCGCCCTCGCGGATGCCGGCCTGTTCGGCGGGGCCGTCGCGCTGGACCCGGGAGACCTCGATGCGTCCGTCGGCCGCGCGCCTGGCCCAGAGGCCGACGCCGGTGTACGCGCCGTCGAGGGCCTGCTCGAACTCCTGGTACTCCCCGGGGGAGTACACCGATCCCCAGCGGTCGCCGCTGCGGCTCACGGCGTCCTCGGCGGCCTTCTTGCCGGACTTGCCGTCGGCCATCGCCTCGGCCGCGGCATCGGCGGCTTCGTCGGCGGCGTCACCGGACGCGACGACGGAACGGGTGGACGGAGCAGGTGACTTCCGGCCTTCGCCGTTCGCCTCGGTCCAGGACCCGGTGGCCGCACCGGTGGCGAGCACGCTCGCGAACACCAATGTCAGGGTCGCCCCGCGGCGGATGCGGCGGGGCCGGGAGAGCCGGTCGCAAAACCGGTCGGGGCCTGACATGCCGGTGAGTCTAGGACAACGAAGGGCGCCGTACGGTCGGTTGAACCGTACAGCGCCCCTTTGAACAGGCGGGTCTTGTCACACCTTGAGGTACTTGCGCAACGCGAAGAAGGCGGCGAGCGCGGGCATCAGCAGACTGATGGCGAGCACCAGAGGCAGCTTGGTCAGGACCGCGTCCCATCCGATGAAGTTGATCAGATTCAGCTTCTCGGAGAGCGCGAGACCGTGATCGATGAGGAAGTACCGGCCTACGAGGAGCATCCCGCAGGCGACAGCGCCACCGATGAGACCGGCGACGGCGGCCTCCATGATGAACGGCATCTGGATGTAGAAGCTCGATGCGCCGACGAGCCGCATGATCCCGGTTTCACGTCTCCGGCTGAACGCCGAGACGCGCACCGTGTTGACGATCAGCATCAGCGCGACGACGAGCATCAGCGCCATCACCGCGAGCGCCGCCCAGTTCATGCCGTTGAGCAGCCCGAAGAGGTTCTCCAGGATGCCCTTCTGGTCCTGCACGGACTGCACGCCGTCACGCCCGGAGAAGGCGGTCGCGACCACCTGGTACTTCTCCGGGTCCTCCAGCTTGACGCGGTACGACTCCTGCATCTGGTCCGGCGTGAGCGAGCTGGACAGCGGGGAGTCGCCGAACTGCTCCTTGTAGTGCTTGTACGCCTGGTCGGCCGATTCGTACTCGACCTTCTCCACGACGGGCATCTTCTCCAGGTCGGTCTTGACCTGTTCCTTCTGCTCGTTCGTGACCGCGCCCTTGGCGCACTTCGGGTCCTGCTCCGCGTCGGCCTTGTTGCAGAGGAAGATCGATACGTTGACCTTGTCGTACCAGAAGCCCTTCATCGTGCTCACCTGGTCACGCATGAGCAGCGAGCCGCCGAACAGGGCGAGCGAGAGGGCCACGGAGACGATGACCGCGAAGGTCATCGTGAGATTACGGCGGAGACCGACGCCGATCTCCGACAGGACGAACTGGGCGCGCATGGCTCCCTTTCAGTGGATCAGTGCAGTGGATCAGTACGGGTCGTCAGTGCTGGTAGCCGTAGACGCCGCGCGACTGGTCGCGGACGAGACGGCCCTTCTCCAGCTCGATGACCCGCTTGCGCATCTGGTCCACGATCTGCTGGTCGTGGGTCGCCATGACGACGGTCGTGCCGGTCCGGTTGATCCGGTCGAGCAGCTTCATGATGCCGACCGAAGTCTGCGGGTCGAGGTTGCCGGTCGGCTCGTCGGCGATCAGGAGCTTCGGGCGGTTGACGAAGGCTCGCGCGATCGCCACCCGCTGCTGCTCACCACCGGAGAGCTCGCCGGGCATCCGGTCCTCCTTGCCGCCGAGACCGACGAGGTCGAGGACCTGGGGCACGGACTTGCGGATCTCGCCGCGGGACTTGCCGATGACTTCCTGCGCGAAGGCGACGTTCTCGCCGACGGTCTTGTTCGGAAGGAGACGGAAGTCCTGGAAGACGGTGCCCAACTGGCGCCGCATGTGCGGCACCTTGAAGTTGGAGAGGCGGGCGAGGTCCTTGCCCAGGACGTGCACCTGGCCGTGGCTGGTGCGCTCCTCACGGAGGACGAGCCGCAGGAAGGTGGACTTTCCGGAGCCGGAGGAGCCCACCAGGAAGACGAACTCGCCCTTCTCGATCTCCAGAGAGACATCCCGGAGGGCGGGCCGGGTCTGCTTGGGGTAGGCCTTGGAGACGTTGTCGAATCGGATCACGGATGCACCACGGGTAGCCGGGGGTAGGTGAGCGTGACCATACGCGAAGCGGGTACGAGAGCGCAGTCAGCGTCCTGAGTTGCGCGAATTGTCGCGGATATACCACGGAACGTAACAGTCTGAAACCGACGAGGACGGGCGGGCCGCGCCGAAATTCGTGGAAGCTGGCACAGTGGTAGGGGGAACGGTTGCGTTCCCCCTAGCGTTGGGCAGGCTGTAACTGTGCGGGAGGAGAAGCGCATGACCCATGACAGGTTGGTGTGCGCGAACTGCGCGGGGCCCGTGAGTGAAGGCCGCTGCCCCGTGTGCCGGGCCAGCCGCGAGCGCCTGCAGCAGCAGGAGGGGCCGTTCGGCGGCCTCAGCCCCGCGGCGCTCATAGGGGTGCTCGTCGTGCTGATCGCGGCGATGGCCCTACTGGCGCACCAGACCGCTTAGCGCGCCCGAGGCGCGCAACCAGGACACCCAGAAGGGCCCGGAGCTGGCTGCTCCGGGCCCTTCTGTCATGCCGTGTCCGTCATGTCGTGCGTCGCGTACGTCTCAGTACCGCGATGTGTGCCTTGGTCAGGCAGCGGCGCCGCGGGTGCCGACGAAGCGCGGCAGAACGCGGAAGCCGATGCCGCCGGCGATCATCGTCGCGGCGCCGATCAGCAGGAACGTGGTCTCGGCGGCGCCCGTCTCGGCGAGCTCGCCCTTGTCGGCCTTGTCACCCTGCTCGACCGGGGCGGAGCCCGTGTCGGTCAGGCTGTCCTTGCCCTTGCCCTGCTCGACGGGGTTGGAGCCGCCGTCGGGGTCGTTGTCGTTGCCGCCGGTGCCGTTGCCGCCGCCGGTGCCGTTGCCGTTACCGGGGTCGCTGGGGTCCTCGGTGGGCGTACCCGGGTCCGTCGGGTCCTCGGTGGGCGTGCCCGGGTCCGTCGGGTCCTCGGTCGGCTCCGTCGGGTCCTCGGTCGGCTCCGTGGGCTCCTCGGTGGGCTCGGTCGGCTCGTCCGTGGGGTCCGTCGGGTCCGTCGGGTCCGTGGGGTCCGTCGGGTCCGTGGGAATGTCCGTCGGGTCCGTGGGAATGTCCGTCGGGTCCGTGGGATCGGTGGGCTCGTCGGTCGGGTCTTCTTCGTCCTCACCGAGGCCGACGTCGACTCCGATGCCGTTCTCGTCGGCGCTGGCGCTGGCGCTCGCGCCGCCGAGCTCGACGCCGACGTCCAGGGCCGAGGCGGCACCGGCAGCGGTCAGCGAAGCACCGGCGGCGATCACCGCACCGGCAGCTATTCGTGCCACGCGGATCCGCGTCTTCTTGGTCATCTGGCTGCTACCCCCAGTAGCTGATTCGTCAGTGAGGCAGCGCCCGGGACTGCGTTCGTCAGGAGCGCTCTATCCGCCCCCACAGATCACACGCGCCCCAGAGATACGCATGCCGCTCGCGAGCCTTTCCGGTTTCCACAGCAACGTCAAGGTCGTTGCGCGCGCGATGTCTGAAATAGCAGCAGTTGACCGGCGTACGGAGATGTGACTGTGACGTAAAAGGCAACTGCCGCCTCGTGGGCGGCAGTTGCCTTGTCGATAAAGCGGCGCTTACTTCTCCTGCTGCTTGCGCCAGCGAATTCCCGCTTCGAGGAAACCGTCGATCTCGCCGTTGAACACGGACTCGGGGTTGCCCACCTCGAACTCCGTTCGCAGGTCCTTCACCATTTGATAAGGGTGCAGGACGTACGAACGCATCTGGTTGCCCCAGGAGTTGCCGCCGTCCCCCTTGAGGGCGTTCATCTTCGCCTGCTCCTCCTGGCGGCGGCGCTCGAGGAGCTTCGCCTGGAGGACGTTCATCGCGCTCGCCTTGTTCTGGATCTGCGAGCGCTCGTTCTGACAGGAGACGACGATGCCGGTGGGCAGGTGCGTCAGGCGGACCGCGGAGTCGGTCGTGTTCACGCCCTGGCCGCCGGGGCCCGACGAGCGGTAGACGTCGATGCGGAGCTCGGACTCGTCGATCTCGATGTGGTCGGTCTGCTCGACCACCGGGAGGATCTCGACTCCGGCGAAGGAGGTCTGGCGACGGCCCTGGTTGTCGAAGGGCGAGATGCGCACGAGACGGTGCGTGCCCTGCTCGACCGAGAGCGTTCCGTAGGCGTACGGGACCTGGACGGCGAAGGTGGTCGACTTGATGCCGGCCTCTTCCGCGTACGAGGTCTCGTAGAGCTCCGTCTTGTAGCCGTGGCGCTCGGCCCAGCGCAGGTACATGCGCTGCAGCTTCTCGGCGAAGTCCGAGGCGTCCACGCCGCCGGCCTCCGCCCGGACGGTGACGAGCGCCTCACGGGCGTCGTACTCACCGGAGAGGAGGGTGCGGACCTCCATCTCGTCCAGCGCCTTCTTGACGGCCGTGAGCTCGGTCTCGGCCTCGGCGCGGGTGTCCGGGTCGTCCTCCTCCTCGGCCATCTCGAAGAGCACGCTGAGGTCGTCGATACGCCCGCGCAGGGCCTCGGCCTTCCGTACCTCCGCCTGGAGGTGACTCAGCTTGCTGGTGATCTTCTGTGCCGCTTCGGGGTCGTCCCACAGGGACGGCGCCGCCGCCTGCTCCTCGAGCACGGCGATGTCTGCCCTCAGCTTGTCGAGGTCCAGGACGGCCTCGATCGACTCCATGGTCGAGGAGAGGGACTTGAGCTCTTCGGATACATCGACGACTGCCACGGGTCCAGCCTAACGGCTGAGCGCAAGCGGTCTTTCCTCGCGGCTACGGGGGACGGGGTTGCCGCCCCGTCGCGGGGCGGGGCGGCCTTGGCGCGTCTCGCCCCTGCCGGTCGGCCGGGGGATTTCCGTGCCGCCGCTTCGCGGCGGATGTCTCCCGCCCACCCACCCGAGCACCCCGCGGTGGGCGGGGTGGGCAGGGTGGGCAGGGAGTGCGGGGAGGGCGGGGAGGGCGGGGACGGCGGGACGGCGAGGACGGCGAGGACGGCGAGGACGGCGAGGACAGCGAGGACAGCGAGGACAGCGAGGACGGCGAGGACGGCGGGGACGGCGGGGGCGGCGGGACGCGAGGTTACGGGGGCGTCGGGGACGAGTTCTTGGTGTCCTGGGGCGTCGCGTCCGCGTCGTCGCCGTTCGTGGCCGCCCAGGTGCCGATGCCCGCCGCCGCCACCAGGACCGCTCCCGCCACGCCCAGCGTGATCCTGCGGCGGCGGGCCGACGCGCGGTGGCGGGCCGAGCCGGGGCGGGCCGCTCCGGAGGCGCGGGGGGCGCGGGCCGTGCCCCGGGCGCCGCCGGCGAGCTCGTCCGGGCCCGGGACGCGCATGGAGGTGTGGGTGTCGCGGTTCGAGTCGGGGGCGGCGCCGGGGACCAGGGGCACCGCTCCGCGGCGCGGGGCGCCCGGGGTGGGCTCCGGCGCGGGCTCCTCCTCCGTCTCCTCCGCCTGCGGCTCCGTGTCCGGCTCGTCCACGTCCAGCGGCGGCATCCCCGCCACCAGCGGCTGGAGCTCCCGCAGCCGGGCCGCGAGCTCCGATGCGCGCAGGCGGGACGCCGGGGCCTTGGCCAGGCACTGGACCATCAGCTGCCAGAGCTCGTCCGGGATGCCGGGGAGCGGGACCACCGTCTCCGTCACGTGGCGGCGCAGGACCGCTCCCGGGTGGCCGCCGCCGAAGGGGGTGAAGCCCGCGAGGAGCTCGTACAGGACCGTCGCGAGCGCGTAGATGTCGACCGCCGCACGCGGGGGCAGGCCCTCGATGATCTCGGGGGCGAGATAGTCCGGCGTACCGATGATCTTCGTCGCGCGGGTGCGGCGCGGGGAGTCGATCAGCTTGGCGACGCCGAAGTCCGTGAGGAGGGCCGGGTGCGAGCCGCCGGGGCCCAGGGGGCCCTGCATGTCCAGGAGGACGTTCTCCGGCTTCACGTCACGGTGCACGATCTGCGCCGCGTGCGCCGCCGCGAGGCCGTCCGCGACGTCCGCGACGATCGCCACCGCGGCCTCCGGGGCGAGCCGCCGCTCGCGGTCCAGGCGGGTGCGCAGGTCCGTGCCGCGGACCAGGTCCATCACCAGGGCGAGGTCGTTCCCGTCGACCACCAGGTCGTGGACGCCCACCACGCGCGCGTGGTCGAGGCTGAGCAGAGCCGTGCGCTCCTGGACGAAGCGGCCGACGAGCTCCTGGTCCGACGCCAGGTCCTCGCGCAGCAGCTTGATGGCGACGGGACCCTCGGGTCCCTCGCCCAGCCACACCGTGCCGGCGCTGCCCCGACCAAGGATCTGGTGGGCGGTGTACCGGCTGCCGATCTTGCGTGCCAAGACTGCTCCTACGGATGCGTGTTGGCGACAAAGCTACGCGGCCTCGACGCCAACCTTCACTCCAGGAGCAGAAATCACCCCGCAGGTGTCGACAAATCCCCAGAGTCGGGAAGGGATTCGCCCGTCACCGGGCGCGGGCGGCTAGTTGCCGCTCACTTTCCCCATCCAGCCGGCGACCGTGTCGTACCAGTCCGTCAGCTGTTCCCAGTAGCCCTTCGTCGTGCCGATCCACTCCTGGAGCGGGCTCAGCTCCCAGACGAGCCAGCTCGCCACGAAGAGGATGATCAGCGTGAAGAGACAACCCTTGAGGCAGCCGAGACCCGGGATCTTCATCCGGTTCGGGTTCGAGCCGCGCTGCCTGGGTTCCCTGGGCTCACGCGGCGGGCGTCCCGCGGGCGGCTGCTGGGGCGGCGTCTGCTGCGGCGGCGCGTACTGCTGCTGGGGCTGGGGGGCGTACTGCTGCTGCGGACGCTGGGGCTGGCGCTGCTGCTGCGGCGCGTACTGCTGGGGGCGCTGCTGCGGCTGCGGCTGCTGCACCTGGCGCTGGGGGCGGCGACGGCGCAGCGGGTCTTCGTTGGGGTCCAGGTACGACTGGACCTGCGTCTGTTCGTTGCGGTCGCGGGCCGCCCGCATCTGGTTCTGCCAGGGGTGCGGGTCGTTCGGGTCGGTGCCGGGCCGGTTCGGCGGCACCGGCGGCATGACGGCCGTCGGGTCGGCCGCGCCGCGGCTGCCGCTGGGGAGCACGGACGTGGGGTCCGCGTCACCGGCGCCGCCGGTGCTCTGCATGACGCTCGTCGCCGCGTTCGGATCGAAGGACCCCGCGTTGTTCGGCAGCACCTGGGTGGGGTCGGCCGCGCCCGCCGTGCCCGGCACCATGGCGGGGTCCGGGTCGGGCATGAGGAGGGCGCCCACGCCCTCCGCCGCGGCGATCTGCGCGCTGGACGCGTGCACGCCGACGCCGTCCGCGACGGCCCGCAGGCCGCGCGCGAGGTTCTCCGCGCTGGGACGGTGGTCGGGGTTCTTGCTGAGGCAGCGCTCTATGACCGTCCACAGCGGGTCCGGAACCGTGGAGGGGCGGCGCGGTTCGGCGCTCAGGTGCTGGTGCAGGACCTCCAGGGCCGAGCCGCCGCCGAACGGCGGACGCCCCGTGACGAGCTCGTACAGGAGGATGCCCGCGCCGTAGATGTCGACCGCACTGGTCTGCGGGCGTCCCTCGGCGGACTCGGGCGCCACGTACGCGGGCGTGCCGACGAATTCGTGGGTGCGGGTCAGGCCCGGGGAGTCGGCCAGGCGCGCGATGCCGAAGTCGGTGAGCATCGGGTGCATCGCACCGTCGGCGTCCTGCTTGAGCAGCACGTTCGCTGGCTTCAGGTCGCGGTGCACGACTCCGTCCGCGTGACTCGCGGCCAGGGCGTCGGCGATCTGGGCGGTCAGGAGGGCCGCCGCGACCGGCGTGAACGGGCCGTTCTCGCGGAGGTAGCGGTGCAGGTCGGGGCCCTCGACCAGGTCCATCACGAGGGCGAGGAGCTCTCCCTCGACGACGAGGTCACGGGTCCGCACGATGTTCGGGTGCGTGAGCCTGAGCAGGACGGAGCGCTCGCGCAGGAAGCGCATCACGATGTCCGCGTCGTTGGCGAGCTCCTCCTTGAGGACCTTGATCGCGACGGTCTCGCCGGGCTGGCCGGCAACGGCCGCCTCGGCACCCGCGGTCTCGCGCTGGCGGGCTCGCCAGACGGTGCCCGTGGCGCCGCGCCCGAGCGGCTCCTCGAGCAGGTACTTGCTGCCTACCGGCCGCACGTCGTGCTCCCTGCTGATGGCTGGTCTGTCCGGACCCGGCTACCCGCCGGAGGGTGTTCCGACCCACTCTAATGCCGCCGAACGGGGCATCGGCCGGTCACTTTCCGACCCGGCCGCCGGTGGCCGGACAGCTGTTCGGTGGAAAGACGCACCACTGGGGCCGTTGGTTGCCGATGGGCGGCGAATTGACCTTCGCCATCCTGCGCCGACCGGCGATCGCAACGGTCCAAGCAGGCACTTTTCCGAGCAGAGCCGACCAATCAAGATCACTTACTGGTGGCCGCCGGGCGTGTTGTCAGTGGCAGGTGCGAAGATGCCTACCTGTTACTGGCCGACATGGCCGTGTGCGGTGGGGGGAATCACAGCGCGAGTCCCCGTGCCCTGCGGCAAGGGCAGAAGGGACCGCTGACGGCGATGCAGATCCGGCTGACCGTCCTCGGGCCGCGCAGCGGCCAGACCGCCGAGCCCCAAGGCCGCCATGTCGTGCCGCGCGGCGCCTGTGACGTGCTGGTCACCGCGCCTCCCGGGACCGCTCTGGCCACCGTCGCCTCCGGTCTCGCCGCCGCGGTCGCGGGCGGCGACGGACCGGTCGTCCTGTACGCGGAGTCGGAGCGGCTCGACGCCCAGCGCTGCACCCTCGGGGAGCCCCCGCTGATCGACGGAGCGGTGCTCTCGCTCGGCTCCCCCGCCGAGCCAGGACCCGAACTGGCGGGAGCCGCCGCCCAGTTGCACGTGGTCGCGGGACCCGACGCGGGCGGTGTGCACCTCCTGCACGGCGGCCAGATCCGCGTGGGCCGCTCGGCGGACGCGGACGTCCCGCTGGACGACCCGGACGTCTCGCGGCTGCACTGCGCGGTGACGCTCGCCCCGGACGGCCAGGTGACCGTCACGGACCTGGGGTCCACGAACGGCACGACGGTGGACGGCCGCGAGATCACCGACCGCCCGGTGCGCCTCTCCCCCGGCTCCCTGCTGCGGCTCGGCGAGTCCGCGCTGCGCTTCACCGCCGGGGACGGCACGGGCGGCGCGCTGCCGACGGCTGCGGACGGCGAGGGGCACGTGCGCGTGCGGGTCGCCGCGAGCGCCGAAGCTCCCCGGAACGACCCCCGGAGCACTCCCCCCGAAGCGGGCCGCGCACCCTCCGAGGGCACCCACCACGCGTACGGCTCGGCGGGCTGGGGCGCGGCGGGCGAGGGCACCCAGGGCGGCACGTACGGAACACACGGGGCGTACGGCCGGGCGTCTCTCACCGACGGACCGCTCGTGCCCCAGCAGGGCGGCGCCCCGGAGGCCGAGAGCCACCGCACCGGCACCCCCGCGCGCGGGACGACCGTGCCGCGCGGCCTGCGCAAGCGAAGCGGCCTCTCGGCCTGGGCCCGGCGGCTGACGGGCGCCCGTGACGACGCGTACGGACCGGGCGAGCCCGAAGACGACGCGTACGACACCGGGAGCGGCGCCGCCGCCCCGGAACCGGCGGGCCCCACCCCCGAGGACCTCGCGATGGCCGCCGCCGCGCGCACCCCGGAGTCCTGGCCCGACCCGGCGTCCCTGCTGCTCACGGCGCTCGGTCCGGGCCCCCGGCTCTGGGAGCGCGGACCCGGCCACCCCGAGGCGCTCGCGGTCCGGCTCGGCACGGTCGACCGCGCGAACCCGGACGAGCGGGGCCTGCTGCCCGCCGTCCCCGTGACGGTCAGCCTGCGCGAGGCGGGCGCGCTCGGCCTCGCGGGACCGCGCGAGCGGCTCACGGGCCTGGCCCGTTCCGTCGTCGCCCAGCTCGCGGCGCTGCACTCCCCCGACGCCCTGGAGATCGTGCTGCTCAGCACGGACCGCGCACGGCCGACGCCGGAGCGCGCCGCCGAGTGGTCCTGGCTCGGCTGGCTCCCGCACCTGCGGCCCACGCACGGCCAGGACTGCCGCCTCCTCCTCGCCTACGACCGCGACCAGGCGGCCGCGCGCACGGGAGAGCTGCTGCGGCGCCTCGACGACCATGTGGCGGACAGGTCGGCCGCCGCCGCGACCGCCACCGACAGCTCCGCCGACGGGCCCGCCGTCGGCTCTCCGGACGCCGGGCCACGCACCGTCGTCGTGGTGGACGGCGATCCCGGGTCCGCCGGGCTGCGCGACTCCGTGGTGCGCCTGGCGCGGGAGGGTGCCACCGCCGGGATTCATGTCGTCTGCCTCGCGGAGACCCCTGCCGCGTCACCCGCCTCCCCGGTGTCGGCCACGTACGAAGCCGCCTGCTCGGTGTCGCCCGCCTTCCGCGCCTGCGGTGCCGTCGCGCTGCTCAGCGGCGACGTGGCCACCGCGCTGCGGCTGCTGCGGACCGTGGACGGACAGCCCGCGGGGTACGGAACGGTCGCCGCCGTGGACGCGGTGTCGCAGGCCTGGGCCGAGCGGTTCGCCCGCGCGCTGGCGCCTTTCCGCACGGACGGGGCGCCCGGCGAAGGGCACGCGCGCGTGTCCGCTCCGTTGCCTCAGATGGCGCGGCTCCTCGACGAACTGGGGCTCGCTCGGGCCACTCCCGCGTCCCTGATGGCGCGGTGGGCCGCCGCCGCCGATGATCCCGAGGCGTCGGGCGGGCGGGCCTGGACGGTGCTCGGGGCGGGGCCGCGCGGTCCCGTGGTCGTGGACCTCGCCGCCGAGGGCCCGCATCTGCTGGCCGAGGGCCCTTCGGGGAGCGGTCGTACGGAACTGCTGCGGTCCATCGCCGCCTCGCTGGCCGCCGCGGAGCGGCCGGACCGGCTCGGCATGGTCCTCATCGACGGGCGGGACAGCACCGGCAGCGCCGGCAGCGGGACGAACGGCGGGAACATACGGCTGGTCGAGGGCCTCGCGGTCTGTACGGACCTGCCGCACGTCACCACGCATCTCGCCGCCAACGACCCCGTACGGATGCGGGAGTTCGCCCAGTCGTTGACCGCGGAGCTGAAGCGGCGGGCCGAGCTGCTGGGGCGGCTCGGGTTCGCCGAGTGGCACACGCAGGTGCCTTCGGCCGCGGCTGCGTCCGCACCTCCGGCCGGTGGGGGCGGCGGCGATCTCGATCCGCCGCCGAGTTCCACGATGCGGCTGCGGCCCGTCGCCGCCGCCCGCAAAGGAGTTGAACCGGGACCGCCGCTGCCTCGGCTCGTCGTGATCGTCGATGACTTCGACGCGCTGCTCTCGCCCGCGCTGGGATCGCCGGGGCGGCCCGCGGCGGGGTCCGTCGTGCGGGCGCTGGAAGCGGTGGCTCGGGACGGGGAGCGGCTCGGGGTGCATCTGGTCGCCACCACCGCGCGTCATGAGCGGACTCCTGAGACGGAGTTGGGGCGGCGGGCGGCGCTGCGGGTCGTCCTGGACGCGGTTTCTCCCGGGCCGGATGAGCCTGCTCCCGGGCGGGGGGAGCTTCGGACCGCCGAGGGGCGGGTGTGCCCCTTCCAGGCGGGGCGGGTAACGGGGCGGATTCCTCGTACGTCCACGTTGCGTCCGACGGTTGTTCCTCTGGAGTGGGAGCGGATGGGCGACCCTCCGACCCGCCGGCCCGTCCGTGAACTCGGCAACGGACCCACGGACTTGGCCCTCCTCGCCAGTGCCCTGGAGCGGGCCGCGCGGTCCGTGTCCGCGGATCAGGTGCCGTCCCTGTTGTGAACCCGCGCCGTGCCGCCCTGCGGAACGCCTGCCCACAACGGGGACGACTCGACCCGCCTGCCCACGACGGAGACGGCGTGCCCGCGGTGCGCGAGCGGACCCGCAGCTCATGACGGCACGTCACAACGCCATCACGATCACCCAGTTGTCATGGTTGGCGCTCTTGCCGCCTCTCCCCGGGCGGGCGTAGACAGACCGCACGGGACTCGTCAGGGCAGAGAAACGGGGCAGTGATGCGCAGCAGTCTTCGAACACGCAGGGCACCGCAACACCGGCGTACCACAGCCAAATTCGCCGCGGCCTTCGTCGCGGGCGCGCTCGCGCTCACCGTCACCGCGTGCGGTGGCGACGACGGCGACGACAAGGACGGCGGGGACAAGGGCGGCGGCAAGGAGAGCGCCGCGGCGGTCAAGCTGCCGAAGCTGGACGGGCAGACCGTCTCGGTCGCCGCCGTATGGGGCGGCTCGGAGCGGAAGGTCTTCCTCAAGGTTCTCGACGAGTTCGAGAAGCGGACCGGGGCCAAGGTCACCTTCGTACCCGCCCAGGACCCCATCATCAGCTTCCTGGAGTCGAAGGTCGCGGGCGGCTCGCCGCCGGACGTCGCGATGCTTCCGCAGGTCGGCGCGATCGAGCAGGCCGTGGAGAACAAGTGGGCCAAGCCGGTCGGGCCCGAGGCGCAGAAGCAGCTCGACAAGAACTACGCGCAGGGCTGGCAGGACCTCGGAGCCGTCGACGACAAGCAGTACGGCGTGTACTTCAAGGCCGCCAACAAGTCCCTGGTCTGGTACAACACCCAGGTCTTCGACAACGCGGGCGCCAAGGAGGCCAAGACCTGGGACGACTTCGTGAAGACGGCCCAGACCGTGTACGACTCCGGCGTACCGCCGATCTCGGTCGCGGGCGCCGACGGCTGGACCCTCACCGACTGGTTCGAGAACATCTACCTCTCGCAGGCGGGCCCGGAGAAGTACGACGACCTGGCCGAGCACGAGATCAAGTGGACGGACCCCTCCGTGAAGGAGGCGCTGACCACGCTCGGCGAGATCTTCGGCAAGAAGGGCTTCGTCGCGGGCGGTGCGGACAAGGCGCTGCAGACCGAGTTCCCCGCCTCCGTGAAGCAGACGTTCACCGGCGGCGACCAGCCCAAGGCGGGCATGGTCTTCGAGGGCGACATGGTCTCGCTGCCCATCTCGGAGACGAAGGCCGAGATCGGCACGGACGCCAAGGTGTTCCCGTTCCCGGCGGTCGGGGACGAGTCCCCGGCAGTGGTCGGCGGTGACGCCGCCGTGGCGCTGAAGGACAGCAAGGGCGCCCAGGCACTGCTGACCTTCCTCGCGTCGCCGGACTCGGCCAAGATCTGGGCGGAGGCGGGCGGCTTCGTCTCGCCGAACAAGGAGCTCGACCTGGCGGCGTACCCGAACGACGTGCAGCGGGGCATCGCCAAGGCCCTGATCGCGGCGGGCGACGACATCCGCTACGACATGTCCGACCAGGCCCCGCAGGCCTTCGGCGGCACGCCGGGCAAGGGCGAGTGGAAGGCGCTGCAGGACTTCCTGAAGAACCCGAAGGACGTGGCGGGCACGCAGAAGGCTCTGGAGACGGCCGCCGCCGCGGCCTACAAGGACTGACGCGATGGCGTCCGCGAACGCCGGGGGCACGCCGAACGTGGCGCTGCCCCCGGCGCCCAAACCGCGCAAGAGCGTGACCGGGACGCGCAAATCCGTGGCGGTGCTCTTCCTGGCACCCGCCCTGGTGCTGCTCGGCGCGCTCGTCCTCTACCCCATCGGGTACTCCGTCTTCCGCAGCTTCTTCGACAAGTCGGGCGACTTCACGGCGTTCGGCAACTACAAGACGCTCTTCACGGACGACACCATCCTGACCGCGATCAAGAACAACGCGATCTGGGTGGTGGTCGCCCCGACGGTCGCGACCGGTCTCGGCCTGATCTTCGCCGTGCTCACCGAACGAATCCGCTGGGGCACGGCGTTCAAGCTGGTCATCTTCATGCCGATGGCGATCTCGATGCTCGCGGCCGGCATCATCTTCCGTCTCGTGTACGAGTCGGACCCCGACCGGGGTGTGGCCAACGCCGTCATGGTGGGGGTGCACGACACCTTCGTCGAGTCGTCCGCCTTCCCGCAGGCGCATCCCAGTACGCAGTCACCGCTGAAGTCGGCGGGCAAAGGCGCCTTCATCACCCGCAAGCCGGTCAGCGTGGGCACTCCGGTGGTCCTGCCGCTGACCGGTGTCGCGCCGGACGACATGCCGGACGGCGCGAAGTCCGCCGCGGCCGCGGAGCCGGACCCCGACAAGGTCACCGGCACGGCCTGGCAGGACTTCACGCGCGGCAAGGGCCGGGGCGAGGTGAACGCGCCGGACAAGGCCGAGTTCGGCTATCCCGGGATCAAGATCGAGGCCGTCAAGGACGGCAAGGTGGTGGCATCGGCCAAGGCGGCGGACGACGGCACCTTCGCGCTTCCCAAGGAGGCCGACGGGGCCCAGCTCCGCTTCCCCGAGTCGAACTTCCGCGAGCCGTACAACGGCGTGGACTGGCTCGGCCCCTCCCTGATCACACCGGCGGTCATCGGCTCGTACCTGTGGATCTGGGTGGGCTTCGCGATGGTCCTGATCGCGGCCGGTCTCGCGAGCGTGCCGCGTGAGCTCCTGGAGGCCGCCCGCGTGGACGGCGCCAACGAGTGGCAGGTGTTCCGCAGGATCACGGTGCCGATCCTGGCGCCGGTGCTCGCGGTGGTGGCGGTCACGCTCATGATCAACGTACTGAAGATCTTCGACCTGATCTTCATCATCGCGCCGAACTCCTCGAAGGACGACGCGAACGTCCTGGCGCTCCAGCTCTACAACTCCGCGTTCCTCGACAAGGATTCGGGCGTGGCGAGCGCGATCGCCGTACTGCTCTTCCTCCTCGTGATCCCGGTGATGCTCTTCAACGTGCGGCGACTTCGGCGGGAGGCTCGGCGATGACCACCCAAGTCGAAGTGGTGAAGGCGAAGCAGTCGCTCGGCGGGCGGATCGCCTCCGTCCTGAGCGGCAGCCTGGTCCGCGTCTTCCTCGTGATCGTCGGGCTCTTCTGGCTGGTGCCGACGGTCGGTCTGCTGCTCGGCTCGCTGCGCACGTCGGCCGACATGGCGGAGAGCGGCTGGTGGAAGGTCTTCACCACGCCGTCGCAGATGACGCTGGACAACTACTCGAACCTGCTCAAGGACGAGACGATCACCGACTCGATCCTGTCCAGCATCATGATCACCGTCCCGGCGACGCTGCTCGTCGTGATCATCGGGTCCCTCGCCGGATACGCCTTCGCGTGGATGGAGTTCCCGGGCCGCGACTGGTGGTTCCTCGGGGTCGTCGGGCTGCTCGTGGTGCCCGTGCAGGTGGCGCTGCTCCCGGTGTCGAAGATCTTCGGCGCGATCGGCATCTTCGAGACGACGATCGGCGTGGTCGTCTTCCACGTGGCCTTCGGGCTGCCGTTCGCGATCTTCCTGCTGCGGAACTTCTTCGCGGAGATCCCGCGCGAACTCCTGGAGGCGGCACGCCTGGACGGAGCCGGTGAACTGCGGCTCTTCTTCCGGGTCGTGATGCCGCTGGGCGCTCCGGCGATCGCCTCGCTCGGCATCTTCCAGTTCCTCTGGGTCTGGAACGACATGCTGATCGCGCTGATCTTCGCCGACTCCCAGAGCCCGCCGATCACGGTCGCGCTCCAGCAGCAGGTGCGCTCCTTCGGCGACAACGTGCAGATCCTGGCGCCCGGCGCGTTCATCTCGATGGTGATCCCGCTGGCCGTGTTCTTCGCGTTCCAGCGGCAGTTCGTGTCCGGCGTGATGGCGGGCGCGGTCAAGTAGCGGCCGGGTGGACGATCATGCCCGGCACAGGCGCATATGTTCGACGAGTGAGGCGGTCCTCCAGCGGGGCCGCCTCACCCGCACCCATCCCCCAAATGCCGCATAAGGCGTAACTCGACCGGATGTCGGGGCGTTGCCGGGCAGTGTGCCCGCGCCGACCCATGGATGTGCCTTGCCCCGGTTCAGTGTCATCGTGCCCGTGTACAAGGTGCAGGCGTATCTGCACGCATGCCTCGCATCGGTCCTCGGCCAGTCGTTCACGGACCTCGAACTGATCGTCGTCGACGACTGCTCACCCGATGCGTGCGGCGCCCTGATCGACGAGTGCGCGGCCCGTGACACCCGGGTGAAAGCGATCCATCTCAGGGAGAACGTGGGCCTGGGGCGGGCCCGCAACGCCGGCATGGAGCACGCGAGCGGCGACTACCTGATCTTCCTCGACGGCGACGACACCCTCACCCCGGACTCCCTGCACGCGATCTCCGACCGCATCAAGGAGACGGACGAGCCGGACGTCCTGATCTACGACTACGCGCGCGTGTTCTGGTCGGGCGAGGCCGTGCGCAACCAGTTCGCGAGCCTCCTGCGCCAGGACGGCAACGTCCCCTTCCGGCTGACGGACCGTCCAGGCCTGCTGCGGCTCCTGATGGTCGCCTGGAACAAGGCCTACCGCCGCGACTTCATCGAGCGCGAGGACTTCACCTTCCCGCCCGGCCTCTACGAGGACACGCCCTGGACCTACCCGGTCCTGATGACGGCGGACACGATCGCCACCCTCGACCGGGTCTGCGTGCACTACCTGCAACGCCGCCGGGGCAGCATCCTGCGCACCACGACCCGCAGGCACTTCGACATCTTCGACCAGTACGAGCGGGTCTTCACGTTTCTCGACGAACACCCGGAGCTCTCGGCGGCCTGGCGGTCGCTGCTCTTCCGGCGGATGGTCGACCACCTCTCGACTGTCTTCACCAAGCGCGACCGCCTCCCGCGCGGCAGCCGCCCCGCGTTCCTGCGCAAGGCCCGCACCCACTACCGCCGCTACCGCGTCCCCGGCGCCCGCCCGCGCACCCGCACCCGGCTGCGGCACGGCCTGGTGCGCCTGGGCACGCACCGCACCTACCGGACCGTGTGGACGGTACTGCGGGTCAGGTCGAGGGCCAGGCTGTACGTGACGCGGGCGCGGCGCCGGACCAAGGGCGCCCTGCTGCAGGTGCACTACCGCATCCAGCTGCGCCTGCCGCTGCGCGCCGACCGCGCGGTCTTCTCCTCGTACTGGGGGCGCGGCTACGGCTGCAACCCCGGCGCCCTGGAGGCCGCGCTGCGCGAGCACGCCCCGCACATCCGCACCGCGTGGATCGCCGACCCCGTCCACCACCACACCCTGCCGACGGCGACCCGCAGGCTGCGCACCGGCACGGCCGCCTACTGGAGCGCCCTCGCGCGCTCCAAGTACCTCGTGAACAACGTGAACTTCGACCGCAGGCTCGTCAAGCGCCCCGGCCAGATCATGATCCAGACCCAGCACGGCACTCCCCTGAAGCTGATGGGCCTCGACCTCCAGGACCGCCCGGCCGCCGCCCGGGGCATGGACTTCGCCGCCCTCCTGCGCAACGCCGACAAATGGGACTACGTCCTCTCGGCGAACCGGCACTCGACGCTGGTGTGGGAGCGCGTCTTCCCCGCCTCCTTCAAGACCCTCGAGTACGGCTATCCGCGCAACGACATCTACCAGCGGGCCGGCTCGGCGGACGTGGCCCGCCTGCGCGAGAGCCTCGGCATCCCCCAGGGCGCGGTCGCCATCCTCTACGCGCCCACCCACCGCGACTACCGCCACACGCAGCTGCGCTCCCTCGACCTGGAGCGGCTGCTGCACAACCTCGGCCCCCGATTCATCGTCCTGACCCGCGCCCACCACTCGTACGGGGCACCTCTGGCGCCCTCGTCGGGCCGTCTGATCGACGTCTCCGACCATCCGAGCGTCGAGTCCCTCTGCCTGGCGTCGGACGCCCTGGTCACCGACTTCTCGTCGCTGATGTTCGACTACGCCAACCTCGACCGCCCCGTCGTCCTGCACGCCACCGACTGGGAGGCGTACGAGGCGGCCCGCGGCACCTACTTCGACGTGCGCGAGTTCCCGCCGGGCGCGGTCGCGCGCAGCGAGGACGAGCTCACCGACATCTTCGCCACCGGCCACTGGCGCGGCTCGCGCTCGGCCCAGCTGCGGGCCGCGTTCCGAGACCGCTTCTGCGTGTACGACGACGGGCGGGCCGCTGAACGAGTTGTGAGGCATGTGGTGCTCGGCGAGGCCGGAGGTCTACCGTCTGTGACGCCACTGGCGGACCGGCACCCGGCGCCGGCCGCGGGGGTGGCCGACGAGCCGCTGCCGCGCGCGGACGTCTCCCGGCCCACCCCGAGCTTCTAGCCGCACCGTGCTCCTGACGGCACTCCGCGTGCGCCGCACCGTCCTCCTCCCCCCATCCCCGGGACCAGATATGCAGAACGCTTCCGCCACCCCGTCCGCGAACGCCACCGCGACCGGTCAGGACACCGGTCAGCTGCCTCAGCCGGGCCGACTCTCCGACGTGAAGGGGTGGTTCCATCCGGTCGACCAGGTCCTCTTCGACTGGATCCTGAGCCGCCAGCTGGAGCGGAACCAACGCGGTGACCTGCTCGAACTCGGCGCGTATCTGGGCAAGAGCGCCATCTTCATGGGGGCGTATCTGCGTGCCGATGAGGCCTTCACGGTCTGCGACCTCTTCGACTCGCCCGCCCCTGACGAGGCCAACTCCGCCGAGATGGGCCGCTCGTACGCCACGCTGACGCGCCGCGCCTTCGAGGCCAACTACCGCTCCTTCCACGACGGTCTGCCGCGGATCGTCCAGGAGCCGTCCTGCGGGATCACCGCGCATGTGGAGGCGGACAGCTGCCGCTTCGTGCACATCGACGCCTCGCATCTGTACGAGCACGTCCACGCGGACATCGCCGCCGCCCGGGAGGTTCTCGGGCAGGACGGGATCGTCGTGCTCGACGACTTCCGGGCCGAGCACTGTCCGGGCGTGGCCGCGGCGACCTGGGGCGCGGTGGCGAGCACGGGGCTCAAGCCGCTGTGCATCACGGCCACCAAGTTCTACGGGACGTGGGGCGGTTACGACGCGATCCACGCCGATCTCGCCGCGTTCCTGAAGGAGCGCGACGACATGTGGCACGGGGCCGAGGAGGTCGCGGGCTTCCCGATGATCCGGATCAGCGGCAAGAAGGCGAAGTCCCCGGAGCAGCCGGTGTCCCGGCACGCGGGCGAGGCGGCTCCTCGGACGCCGGGTCCTCAATCCCTCGCGGCGACCGCCGGTGCCGGAAGCAGGGCCAGGGGCCTGCTGTCGTCCCTGCTCGCGCGCTCGGGCCGCTCCTGACGGCAGTCCGCCTGGTGGCTCCCCCGCGCCCCCGAGGGGCGCGGGGAACCGCGCTACCTCTCCAGCAGCTCGAACAACTCTTCCCAGCGCGCCAGGACCCGCGCCTCGGAGAACCGCTGCACGTTCCTGCGGGCCCGCTCCCCCATCGCGTCCCGGAGCCTCGGATTGCCGGTGAGGCGCAGGAGCCGGTCGGCGAGGGCCTCGATGTCGCCGGCGGGGGCGAGCAGGCCGTCCTCGCCGTGGCGCACGAGTTCGCGGACGCCCGGCGCGCAGTCGAAGGCCGCGCACGGCACCGCACTGGCCATGGCCTCCATCAGGGCCAGCGGAAAGCCCTCGCCGCGCGACGACTGCACGAAGAGGGAGCTCTCGGCGAGCACCCCCGGCACATCGCTGGTGCGGCCACGCCACTCCACCGAACCGTCGAGCCCCAGGCGCGTGCACTGCCGCTTGAGGTCGGCCTCGTCCGCTCCGGCGCCGTAGATCCGCAGCGTCCAGTCCGGGCGCCGCGGGGCCACGAGCGCCCAGGTGTCGACGAGCATGTCGACGCCCTTCTGGTCGGCGAGCCTGCCGATGCTGCAGACCACCTTCCCCGCGCGCGGCGAGGGCACGTGAGGGAGGTGGGCCAGGGCGTTGGGCATCGCGCCGACGTTGTGCATGCCGTCCGCGATCCAGTCGTCGGCGTCCTCCTGGGTGAGCGCGAGCCAGCGGTCCACGGACGGGTAGCTGCGCTTGACCGCCTTGTAGCGGTGGCAGGCGCGGGTGTAGGCGTACGACTCGTGGCTCATGCCGATGATGCGCAGGCCCGCGGTGTCCGCCTCCCTGACCCACTCCATCGACCAGACCTGCGTGACGATGGCGACCGCGCCGGGGCGTGCGGCACGGAAGATCTCCGAGAGCCGGTCGACGACCCGCCGTTTGGCGGTGAGCCGTGCCCTCTCGCGGCACCGCGCCGCCACGTTGAGACGGCCCAGGCCCCGTGCCGGGCGCGGGGTCGGCGGATGCTCGCGGTAGAGGCTGGTCACGGGGTAGCCGACGTCGTCGGGCAGCCCCATCTTCAGCTCGGCCTCGTGGACGCCGATGACGTGCACCCGGTGGCCGTTGTCCTGAAAGAGCCGGGCCATCTGGTGGGTCCAGGCGGTGACGCCGCCGAGCTCGTCGACGGTGTTCGCGAGGAGGAAGATGTCGCGGCTCCTCGTCGCGGTCCTGGCCATCGCCGTGGTAGCCGTGGTCATGCGCCGCTCCCCTTCTCCGTGTTCCCGAACCGCTCCCCGAAGAGCGTGTCCACCACTTCGGCCGCGGCCCGCCCCTGGTCGTACGCGCCGAACCGCCCGGCGAACGCCCGCCGGGCCTCGGCCCACGCGCCGTCGGTCTGCTTCAGCGTGCCGAGCACGCGCAGCAGCTCCTCCTCCGTCTCGACCACGGGCCCGCCCGCGTCCTCCCGCAGATCGAAATAGCTGCCCCGCTCGGCGAGGTACGCGTCGAGGTCGGGGGCGAAGTGCACCAGCGGCCGGTCCAGGAGCGCGAAGTCGAACATGATCGACGAGTAGTCCGTCACCAGGACGTCGGCGAGGCAGAGCAGTTCGCTCACGTCGTGGTGGGCCGAGACGTCGACGACCGTGCCCGGCGGGCACACCGGGAGGCTCGCCGCCTCCATGTAGTGGGCGCGTACGAGGAGGACATGGGTGTCCCCGAAGCGGTCCGCGAACGTGCGTACGTCCAGGGGCAGCCGCACCGCCTTGTTGTTCTTGGGCAGGCCGCGGAACGTCGGCGCGTAGAGCACCACCGTCTTGTGGTCGGGGATGCCGAGGGCGGCGGCCGCGGCGGGGCGGGGGAAGCGGCCCGACGCCTCGTCCGCGGCGCGCGCGGCGATCAGGCGGTCGTTGCGCGGGTAGCCGCAGCGCAGCAGTCTCTCCTCGGGGATGCCGTAGGCGCGGGCCAGGGTGTGCACGTCGTGCTCGGAGCGGACCAGGAAGTGGTCGAAGCGGTCGACGGCCCGCTGGAGCCACTCGCGCTGCGGGGCGTTCTGCGTCTTCACGCGCGCCTCGTCGAAGCCCATGCGCTTGTACGCGGAACCGTGCCAGGTCTGGAGGTACGTGGTGCGGCGCGGCTTGGTCAGGCCGTGCGGGAAGCCCTGGTTGTCGATCCAGAACTCGGCGCGGCCCAGCGCCCACAGATAGCGCCAGGACCAGCGGCGCACCAGGGCGGCCGTGTCGGGGAACCCGTCGGTCGAGTCGGCGTACGCCCAGGTGCAGTGCAGCCGAAGGCCCCGGGCGAGGATCTCCTGGTGGACCGCGCGCGGGCTGTCGCCGTAGCACCTGCCCATGTGGCTCTCGAAGACCACCGAGCCCTTGCGGACGGGCAGCCGGCGCAGCGCCCGCCGGTAGACGCGCTGCTTGACCACCTTGCCGTTGAGCCTGTCCCACCGCTTGCGCAGGGCGCGCAGCCGAAGCCGCAGCTTGCGTGCGGGGCGGAAGTGGGTGACGTAGTGCAGGGCCGCCCGCAGGGTGCCGGTCGCGCGGTGGCGGGGGGCCAGGCGCAGCGACACCTTGTTCGCGCCGGTGACGTCGATGGCCGGGGCGTGCCGCACGGTCTCCGGCTCGGCGACGAGGTCGCTGGTCAACTCCTGGTCGCCCGCGCCGAGATGCAGCCGCGCCTCCCAGGTGCGGTCGCGGACGCCGAGGTCCCGCAGCCCGGCGGTGAGGCCGACGGTGGCCCGCCATACGACCGCGTGCCCGTCGTAGTGAACCTCGTCCACGGGTACGCGAAAGCCGCGCCGTCCCGTGCCGGGCGGCCGCACGTCGAGCCGGGCGGTGAGCGGCGGCCGGTTCGGAACCAGACCGCCGGGCAGCGCGAGACGCCCTTCGAGGACTGCCTTGCCGCCGTCGACCACACACCCGGTCAGACGGTTCAGCAGGCGCACGTCGCTCAACTGCCGGTACTGATGGCCCAGTTCGGTGACATCGAGCAGGTCCCGTACGCGCGGGTCCTCCAGGCCGTCCGCGCGCCAGTAGACCTTGCCGTCCCGCTCCGTCAGCTCCGAGACGACCGTCCCCGGCCGGGCGAGGGCGTACGCGGCCGCGAGCACGCCCTCCGCGTCGCCCTCCGCGAGCAGGCGCACGCACACCCGCTCCACGGGGTCGAGGGCGTCCAGGGCGCGCGCGTCCGCGCGGCCTTCGAGGTGCGGGGCGAGGTCGGCCGTGGCCCGGCGCCGTTCCTCGGCGGTGAGCTGCGGGAACGTACGGGCGCAGGGCAGCACGTGGTCGGTGAGGAAGGCCCGCTCGCGCCGGTCGGCCAGGTCCAGGCGGCCCAGGCTCACGAGGAGACCGGCGACGCGGCCGTTGGCGACGGCGAGCGCGAGGATCTCGCGGGCCAGGTCGGGCGCCGCGCGGTGGGTGGTGATCAGGTTCGGCACGAGGGTGATGCCGCGGGCCCCGAGGGCGGCCTCGACGCCGAAGAGGACCTCGCTGTGGTCGAGGTCCTCGGCGTACCGCAGACGCGCCGCGTCGATGAACTCCCGGCGGACGCAGAACCCGGCGGTCAGGGAGTCCCTGGCGACGAGTTCGGGCGCGTCGGCGAGGTTCTCGACGCCCCTTGTCCGCGCGTGCAGTGGGGCCTGCCAGCCGGGGCCGCGCTCCTTCTTGCCGCTGCCCGTCAGCCGCGTCCAGCGGCCCGCCACCAGATCGGCCCCGGTGGAGCGCGCCGCGTCGAAGAGGTTCCGGCAGGCGTGCCGCTCCAGGAGTTCGCCCTCGCCGAGCACGACGACGTACCGCCCGCGTGCCGCGTCGAGGCCGAGGTTCCGCGCTGCCGCCACGGACAGCGCGCCGCGCGCACGGACCAGGCGCACCCGGTGCGGCTGGTCGGCGGCGAGCGCCCGCGCCGCGTCGCGCGCGGGACCGTCCGTCCCGGGGTCGACGACGACCGCCTCGACGTTGCCCATCGTCTGGTCGAGCACGGAGCGCACCGACTGTTCGAGCGCGTCGACGTCCGAGCGGGCGACCACGACGCAGCTGACGTCGTGCAGTTCCGGCTTGCTCATGCGCGGCCTCCTTCGAGCATGGCGTCCACGACACCGGCGGCCGCGTGTCCGTCGTCCAGATCGCAGAAGGCCTCGCGGAATCTGTCGTACGCGTCGGCGTACGCGGCGGTCGCGGCCCCCGGGTCGCGCAGGGCGGCGATCACCTCGTCGCCGGTGGCGAGGAGCGGGCCCGGCGCCTTGGCCTCGAAGTCGAAGTAGAAGCCGCGCAGGGTGTCGCGGTAGTGGTCGAGGTCGTGGGTGTGGAAGAGCATCGGGCGCCCGGTCTGCGCGAAGTCGAACATCAGGGACGAGTAGTCCGTCACCAGGACGTCGCTGATCAGGAGCAGTTCGCCGACGTCCGGATGGCGCGAGACGTCGCGCACGGAGTCCGAGCCGGGGACGGTGCCGCCGACGAGGTAGTGCCTGCGGACCAGGAGCACCTGGTCGTCGCCGAGGGCGCGGGCGGCGGCTTCGAGGTCGAGGGGGAGGTCGAGGGCGTAGCGGCCGGACTGCTTGGGCTGGTTCTCGCGCCAGGTGGGGGCGTACAGGACGACGCGCTTGCCCTCGGGGATGCCGAGCCGTTCGCGCACGGAGGCGGCGACCTTCGCGCGGTCGGCGGCGTGCAGCAGGTCGTTGCGCGGGTAGCCGCGTTCCAGGACCTCGCCGGTGTAGCCGAAGGCGCCGCGCAGGACGGGCGTGGAGAAGCGGTTCGGGGAGACGAGCAGGCTCCACTGGTCGGCGCGGCCGGGCAGCGTCGCCATGTAGGCGCGGTCTCCCGACGCGTGGCCCGCGAGGTCGCGGCCGATGCGCTTGAGCGGGGTGCCGTGCCAGGTCTGCACGACGTACTGGCCGTGGGCGCGCTCGAACCACGCGGGCAGCTGGGTGTTGGTGACGATGTAGCGGCAGCGGGCGAGGGCCTCGTACCACTCGGCGCTCCACAGGGTGACGGGCGCGGCGCTCCCCGGCAGGTTCACCTGCTGGTCGCGCACCACCCACAGGTGCTCCAACTCGGCGCCTCTGGAGACCAGTTCCTCGTGCACGGCGCGCGGCGAGTCCGAGTACTGCCTGCCGTCGAAGCTGCAGTACAGGACCGCGTCGCGCAGCGGCTCCCCGCGCCGGGCCGCGTACACCTCGCGCAGTCGGCGCTGGCGCGGCGCGCCCCGGTCGGCCATGGGCAGCGCGGAGCCGGAGCGCAGGTGGAGGCCGTCGTGGGCGTGCCGCTTCAGGCTGATGTCACGGCCCGACCTGGTGCGCAGGAGGGGGAGTTCACGGCCCTTGCCGGGCGCCACGCACACCGGGGTGTACTGGTCGGGGTCCGTCTCGCCGGGGGCGCGCAGGAAGAGGTTCCAGCGGCCTTCGGAGAGCGGCAGGATGCCTCCGGGTCCCGGCAGGGCTTCGGGGCGCAGTGCCGCGGCGAACCGCCCGCCCTCGATCCGCACCGGTGCCGCGGTCTCCTCGCCGTGGCCGCCGTGCACGAGGACCAGCTCTGCGGGGCGGGCCGCGGCGTCGGGGTGGCTGCCCTCGATGCGCAGCTCGTCCTCCCAGGTCACGCTGTCGACGAGCGGCCGCACGGTCTGGTCGCGCAGCTCCAGGTTCCCCGACGGGTTGGCGAGGACGAGGAGTTCGCGTCCCGGCAGCAGTCCGTACCGCCCCGGAGACACGTCGGGGCAGGCGGCGAGCGGTGTGCGGGCGCCGCCCTCGCGGACCAGCGAGACACCCCACGGATCGGCCTTGCGGGGCGCGCCGGTGCGCTCGTTCTCACCGGCGTGGAAGAGGCCGAGGGGCACGTCCGCGCTGAAGTCGCGACCGTTCACCAGGGCCGGGGCGAAGTGCGTCTCCTTGGTGTGCCAGTTCTCGATCCGCAGGGCGTCGACGGCCTGCGACTCCCCCGGCGCGATCCTGCCGTGCAGCCGGATGACGCCGCCGCACCCCTCGTGCGCCACGAGCCGCGCCGCCACCCGCTCCGTGCGCAGCCGCAGCCGCCCCTTGCTGAGGGTGACGGCCACCCGCAGGAACTCCTCCAGATACCGCACGGGAAGCCGCGGGGCGCTGCCCGTCCTGACCGGCCCGGTGCGCGGCAGGAGCCCGCTGACCACGCCCATCTCGATCTTCCAGGTGGTGCTGCGCCGCTTGGTGACGGTCCTGCGCGGGTCGACGACCGTCTCGAACCCCGACCGGTCGTAGCTGTGCAGGCCCTGCTTGGAGCGGTACGTCGCCTCACGCGCGCGCACGGTGCGCAGCTTCAGCGGCAGCACGCGCCGCCGTCCGGCCCGCAGCCAGGCCACCCTGGCGCGCGCCCCGATCCGCCCGGCGGGCAGGTTGGGGATGTAGGCGTAGCCCTTGAGCCGGAGCCTGCCCCGCTCGTCCCAGGCGATGTGGGTGAGCTGTGCGCTGAGCGGCAGGTCGGAGCGTTTGAGGGCGACGGTCTCGCGCGGCAGTCCGCCGATGCCGGGGAAGTCGGCCCGGCGCCGGCGCAGGCCGCGCACCCGGAAGGCCTCGGGGTGGGACTTCTCGTACGTCATGAAGGCGAGCAGGTCGGTGACCCGGCGCTGGCGGATGAGCTGCCAGCGCACGCGCAGGGCGAGCGGCAGCGCGGCGACGACCGCGGGGGCGACGGTGTCGAGGAAGGCGTTGGCCTGCTCCATGAAGGCGTCGTGGTACGCGGCGTCGCCCTGCGGCAGGGCCTCCATGAACATCCACAGGTCCCCGGCGAGCACCGTCGTGTCGTAGCGCCGCTTGGCGTCGGCGAAGACCTCCGCCCGCGGCGTGCCCGCCGTCTCCACGGCCTTCCCCGCGAGGAAGCCGCTCGCCGCGAGGACGGCGGCGGTGCGGTCGCGGATGGCACGGGGGTTGGCACGGCGCTTGCTGATGGAGCCGTCCCTGTCGCGCCAGAGGTAGATGGGCTGCTTCAGTACGTCGACGGACTCGGCCAGGAAGTGGGCGGGGATCGTGACGGAGATGTCCTCGAACAGCACGCCCTCGGGGAAGGCGAGGCCGTGCCGGTCCCAGAAGTCCCTGCGGAAGACCTTGTTGCAGGTGATGCGATCGCCGAGCAGCTCCCAGTCGCGGGTGACGTGCGTGCCGCTGCGGTCCGACTCCATCGCCTTGCGGAACATCGGCGACTGCTCGCTCCTGCCGCCCGAGCGCAGCCGGTGGACGTTGCCGGTGACGAAGTCGGAGCCGGACTTCTCCAGAGCGGCCAGCATCCGCTCGTAGGCGTCCCGTGGGACGACGTCGTCGCTGTCGACGAACGCCAGGTAGGTCCCCCGCGCCTCGCGCACCCCCGCGTTGCGGGCCGCCCCGAGCCCCGCGTTCTCCTGCTCGACCAGCCGGAATCTGGCGTCATCGGCGGCGAACTCGCGGGCGATGCGCGGACTCCCGTCGGTGGAGCCGTCGTTGACCATGACGACTTCGAGGTCCGGCATGGTCTGCTCGGCCAGTGACCGGAGGCAAGGGCCGAGAAACTCCTCGACGTTGTAGATGGGTACGACGATGGCGAGTCGGGGTGTCATGCGCTGCGCACATTCCTTCCGGAGAACTGACGGGCACGGCTGCGCGTCCTGCTGGGGGTCACCCGGTTAACAACGACCGCCCGTCCGGGTCACCCGTACGGAGCCATTCGAGTGATCACGCCGACGGGCCCGGAACCCGGCGGCTCCGGGCCGCCGGGCGCAGGGCCCGCTCAGGTGCTGCGCCGGTCAGGGCTTGACCGCGATCCGGCCCTCGTCCATGCGCAGGAGCAGCAGCCGCTCACCGGTCTTGTCCATGAACTCGTCGACGGCCTGGCGGGAGCCCTGCCAGTAGCCGTAGTCGTCGATGAGCAGGACGCCGCCGCTGACCAACCGCCCGTACAGGTGCTCCAGTTCGTGCTTGGTCGAGGCGTACCAGTCGGTGTCCAGGCGCAGGACGGAGATCTGCTCGGGCGCCTGCTTGGGGACGGTGTCCTCGACCTTGCCCCGGACGTAGTGCACGCGCTCCTTGGGGTAGGGCACCTTCTCGAAGCCCGACTTGACGTCGTCGAGGGAGGCGACCGCCCAGATCGGCCGGTCCTTGCCCTGCACCTTGAGCAGCTCCTCGGCGGACGTCCCGTCCAGGCGCAGGTCCTCCTCGGTGGGCGGGGTCATGCCCTCGTAGGTGTCGAAGAGGTACAGGTCGCGCTCGGTGTCACCGGCCGCGAGCAGGGCCTTGGCGCAGGCCTGCATCGAACCGCCGCGCCACACACCGCACTCGACGATGTCGCCGGGGATGCCGTGCCGGACGACGTGCCGGGTGGCCAGGATGAAGGCGTTCAGCCGTTCGGGAGAGGTCATCGTGAACGGCTTCACCGCACGGATGATCTCCTTCGCCTCGTCGTCGTAGTCGGCGGGGAGGCTCAGGGCCTTGGGCTTCGGCTTGGGCTTCGCCTTCGGTGCCGGTGGGGCGGGCTTCGGTGCGGGGACCGCCGCCGCGCGCTGGGCCGGCACGGGTTTGCGCGTCAGCTGGTATCCGGTCAGTTGCTTCAGGGCGCCATTCACAGCGCGTCGCCATGCCATGGAAGCGGACAGTACGCGCAACTCGTCCGCAATGTCACGCATCGTCAACATAAGTTCATTTGGCGTCACTTGGCGTCGTCATGGGCTCCTCGTCCACCGAGCGCGGGGCCACCACCTTCGGCCTGCCGCACAGGGCGCGGCCCTCGATGGGCTCGGGCAGCGGGACGCCGTCGACCCCGCCGACCTTGTTCGCCCACCACTTGGTGGTGCCGCGCACGAACGCCATGGTGAGACTCGGGTAACTCTTGGGCCGCTGGAACACGCCGACGGAGTCGCCCCAGTAGGCGTGCTTGGCGTCGATCTTGCCGTAGGCGTGACGGATGCCCTTCATGGGCGGGAAGTCCGTGTAGGCCTCGCGCAGTTCGAGCCGGGTGTACGCGGCCAGCGCGCGGAACCCGTCGGGGTAGTAGCGCCAGCAGTCCTGCGCGTCGTGCACGTGGCCGCGCGAGGGCGCCGTCACGAAGGCGATGCCGTCCGGCTTCAGGACGCGCGCGATGTCCAGCATCGTCGCCCAGAAGAAGGGGATGTGCTCGAAGGCCTGCCCGGAGATGACGAAGTCGGCGCTGCGGGACTTCACGGGGATGCGGTACGGCTTCGTCATCACCGCGTCGACGTTGCGGCCGTCCAGGACGTCGACGCCCACGTATTCCGTGTCACGCCCTTCGAGCAGGGCCTTGTGGGTGCGGGTCTGCCCGTCGGAGACCCGGGCACCGAGATCGACCACCCGGTGACGCTTGCCCGGGGGCATGTACTGCTCCACACAGAGTTCCATCTGTTCGTACGCGGACTGGTGCACGCTCTCCTCCAAAGGGGTTCTTCTGCGCGTTGCTCGCGTTCAACGTTTATCGGCACAAAGGGTCACGTCGTCCAGGCGTCTTCGCCGCCGCGCTCTTGGCGCCCCACCCGCGCGGGGTGTGCCGGGCGCACCACTTCCTCGCCGGTTCCTCGACGTACTTGAACAGCGCCCAGGACAGCGCGGTCACCACGACCGCCACGCCCAGGAGCGTGAAGACCGCGTAGTCGGACGGCTGCGGGCGGCCCCAGGTGTCGATGATCAGCCGGTTGAGGGTCTGGTGCAGCAGATAGAAGGCGTACGACCAGAGCCCGAGCAGCACCATCGGGCGCGAGCAGAGCCAGCCGCGGTGTCCGGCGAGCTCGCGCTGGACGTAGGCGGCGATGAACAGGACGGCGAAGAGGGCAGCGACCGACCTGAGCGCCCAGGTGAGTTGACCGGCCGCGTACGGCCCGAACAGGGCCAGGCGGTTGCTGTGGACGACCACGTACGCGACGAAGCAGGCGAACAGCACCGGCGGGTGCAGGGGGAGGCGGTGGCCGCGGCGCAGGGCCAGGGCGCAGGCCATGCCCACGCCGAACTCCGGAAGCCGGGTCAGCGGGTGCCGCATGACCCATTCGCTGGAGAAGGGGGAAAGGTGGGTGGCCGTCCACCAGTTGAGCGCCCACATCGCGACGAGGCCGCCGACGGCGAGCAGGACCAGGGTGCGGGCGCGCATCCGCAGGGCGCCGCGGACGGCGTACGGGAAGAGGAGGTAGAAGAAGACCTCGACGCTGAGGGTCCAGGCGACGCCGTTGCCGGGGAACATCGGGGTGACGCCGGGGAACCACGTCTGCACGAGGAACAGCGAGGCGACGAAGCTGACGGCGTCCGTCGGCACACCGCCCCAGAGGTAGAAGACCCAGACGCAGGGGATGGTCGCGACCAGGTGGGCGGGCCAGATGCGGCCGAAGCGGCGCCAGTAGAAGAGGCGGGCGCGGGTGCCGGGGCGGTGCCCCCAGGTGAGCAGGAATCCCGAGAGCACGAAGAAGAAGTCGACGCCGGTCGCGCCGATGATCGAGTACGGGAAGAGCAGCGGCGCGTGGGCGACGCCGCCGTGGGAGCTGACGCCGGTGAAGTGGTGCACGAACACCGCGAAGGCGGCGAGGAAACGCATCCCGGTGAGGGAGTCGACCCGGGACGCGGGGTCGGCGGTGGCGTCCGGTCCGGGGAGGGGCCTGGTCTGCCGGGGGAGGGCCGTCGTCATGCCGGGGACCCCTCTCCCGCGCGCAGCGCCGGACCGCAGCCCGCCGGGCGCATCTCGGCGACCATGTGGTCCAGGGTGGGCTTCACGCGCTCGCGCAGTGCGGTGATCCGGGCCGGGTCGCGTACGGCGTCGGCGCGGACGAAGTCGCCGCCGTTGCCCTCGCGGTAGAGGGGGACGTACCCCGCGGCGGCCAGGCGGGGCGGGGTCAGGCCCGACTTGACGGTCCAGGCGGCGTGCACGTGGAGCAGTTCGGGGCGCACCTCGTGCAGGACGTAGGCGCGCAGGGCGGCGGGGTCGCCGGCCGCGTAGGCGTCGGCGACGCGGCGGTCGGTCAGGCCCGCGACGTCCACCACGCGCAGCCGCGAGGTGAGCAGCGTGCCGCCCAGGTCGGGCAGGGCGACGGTGGCGTCGCGCAGGCCGAGGTAGCGGGCGTACGCGTTGAAGGTGTGGCCGTAGCGCTCGGCGACGAAGCACATGGACAGGGTCGGGCGCTGGACGAACCTGCGGTCCTGCGCGGCCTGTCCGGTGACCGAGAGGAGCAGCGCGCCCGCGACGGCGCAGCCGACGAGGGCCCGCGCGCGCGGGCGTTCGGCGCGCCAGACGACGGCGGCGGCCAGGGCGAACGCGGTGGCGGCGAGCACCCACACCGGGGTCGCGAAGCGGTACAGCGCCATCCAGTCCCGGCCGAGCACGCCGTACGCGAAGAGCGTCAGGGCCAGCGGCACGAGCAGCGCCACCAAGGCTCTGCGGGCGGGCCCGTGGCGGGTGAGCGCGGTGCCGACGCAGGCCGCGCCGATCAGGGCGAGCGCCCATCCTCCGTACGTCAGCAGCTCGCCGGCGGTGGCCAGTTGGCCGATCTGCGGCGGCTGCTGGGCCTTGGCCACCGCGGTGTTCGGGACCCAGAGCCCGAAGGTCGCGTACCGCCACAGCAGGAAGACCGTGTAGGGCAGCGCGAACGTGCCGCAGCCCAGCACCACCGCCCGCAGCGCGTGCGCGAGGTCGCCCCGGCGCAGGAGCAGCAGCACGGCCAGCGGGTGGGCCGCCGCGAGCACCGCGCCGTCCGGCCGGGTCAGCGCGGCCAGCAGCGCGAGGGCTCCCGCCGCCGCGGCGACGGCGGGCCGCAGCAGGGTGCCGCGCACGGCCGCCCGGACGAGCAGCGCTCCGGTCGCGGCGGCGGTCAGCGCGTACAGCGGGTTCTCCAGGCCCGAGAAGGACCACGCCACGTACGACAGGTTCCCGGCGAGCAGGCCGCCGGTCAGGAGCGTGACGGCCCAGGCCCGCCCCGGCAGGACGGCACGCGCCGCCGCTGCCACGCAGGCGAGGACGCCCGCCGTGCAGAGCAGCGCGAGGGCCTTGGGGTAGAGCACCAGGTCGCTGACGCCGAGGAGCGCTCCGTGGTCGAAGAGGCCGAGCCTGCGGCCGATCAGGAGCAGGGCGAGCCAGGCGGGGTTGGAGTACCCCTCGACGGGGTCGGCGCCCGGCTGCTGCACGGGGCCCAGGCCCTCGTCGATGCTGCGGGCGTAGGCGAAAGTGATGGCGGCGTCGTCGACGATCCACTGGCCGAGCGTGCTCGCGCGCCAGGCGACCAGGAGGGTCGCGAGGGCCACGGCCGCGGGGTCGGCCCAGCGGCGGCACAGGGCCGATGCGGTCGTCGGGCGGGCCGAAGAGGGGACTTCGGCCGGTGGTGCGGATGGTTCCTTGCGGCGCTGGAACTGCGCGAGAGGACTGATCATTAAGGGACTAACTTACACATATCGCCTCACGTCACTCCCTCCTCCGCCAGGCGGGTGACCCGGACGCGGCCACACCCGCATCGGGGCGACCAACGGGCCGCGCGGGAACGAACAACAGGCAAAGTGGCCCAATGCGCCACATTGGGTTCACGCCATGACCCCGGTCCTGCCGCCCGCGGCCCGGCGGCTCCTCACCACCGCACGGGCCACGCGCTTCCGTGCGGAACGCGCCGCCGCGGGCCGGGTCGGCAACGGGGCCCAGACGCTCCTGGCGCCCGTGCACCTGTCGATCCGGGACAGCAGGACGCTCAACGTCGCCGTCGCCGCCCTCCCCGACGAGCAGGTCGAGCGGGCCCAGCTGGTCCTCTCGCGCGGCCACCGCAGGTTCCGGGTCCCGCTCGCCTTCGAACAGCACGCCCACGGTGGCCTGCTGCTCGCCGGGACCGCCACGCTGCGCGACGTGCTCGCCGCCGGGGACACCCGGGCCGGTGCGCGCCTCGGCGAGGGCGTCTGGCGGCTCACGGTCGTCACCGTCGACGCACTCGGGCGTGTCCGGCGGCGCGGCATCGGCATCGAGGGGGAGAGCGAACTGCCGCCCACGCCCACCCTCCGCCACGCCCCCGACCCGCGCACCGGCACGCTCATCCGCGTCGTCCGGTGCCGCAGCGGGCGCGCGGTGCTGCAGGTGACCCGGTCGCGGCCACGGGCCGAGCTCGTGCGGTTCGTGCCCGGCGGCGACGGCATCACCGTGCACGGGCGGCTCGTCATGGCGGGCTCCCGGCGGCGGTGGCGGGCCAAGGCCGTGCGGCGGCGCGACGGGGTCACCGTGCCGGTCGGGGCGGTGTGGGAGGGCGCCGCGTTCACCTTCCGGCTGCCCCTGGGGGAGATGGCCGGGGCCGGTCCCGGCCAGTGGGTGTGGGACTTCCACGTCACGGGGGACACCCGGGACACGGCGAACCCGGGCGGGCCCACGCTGCCGCTGGGCCGCTGGCTCTCCGACGTGCGTGACCCCGCGGCCTCCTGCCCCACGCCCTTCCGCGTCTTCGCGCTGCCCGGCGGCTCCCTCGTCCGCGCCCACGCGCACTTCACCAAGTCCGGTGGCTTCGCCGTCACGTGCTGGGACATCACGGATCAGACCTCATGAACGAGACCTCGTGAAGGAGAGCTCATGAAGATCACGTACCTCCTCGGCTGGGGCGACGAGATGGGCGGCACCGAGCTGGCCACCTACACCCAGGCGCAGCACCTCGCGGACCGCCACGACGTCGAGGTCATCTCCGTCTTCCGGACCCGCCCCGAGCCCTTCTTCCCCGAGGCCCGCAGCCTGCCCGTCCGCTATCTCGTCGACCGCACGGCGTCCCCCGAGCGCCCGGTGCGCGCGTCGCGCCTGGACGAGGCCGCCTGCCGCACTCTCGCCGCGCTGCCCAGCGAACTGATCAAGCCCGCCTGGGAGTCCGCCTTCGACCGTCTCTCGGACATCGAGATGGCCGCCGCCCTGACCAGCCTGGACACCGACGTCCTGGTCACCACGACGCCCGCCCTGATGGCCGCCGCCGTCGGGCTCGTCCCGGCCAGGGTCGTCACCGTGCACCAGGAGCACCGCCCCACCCAGCGCCGCGGCCCCTCCGGCGAGCCGCTGCTCCTGCACGCGCCGCGCCTGGACGCCCTGGTCACCCTCACCGAGCGCACCCGCGACTGGATCGCGGAGTCCCTCGGCGCCACCGCCCCCGAGCTCGCGGTCATCCCGAACGCCGTGCCCGACGGCTTCCGGCCGCGCGCCGACGGCGAGAGCAAGGTCATCGTCATGGCCGCGCGGCTCACCGGCGAGAAGCGCGTCGACCACGCGGTCCGGGCCTTCGCCGAGGTCGCCGACGCCTATCCGGAGTGGACCCTGCGCGTCTTCGGCGGCGGCCACCGCGAGCAGCACCTGCGCCGCCTGGTCGACGGCTTCGGCCTCCAGGACCGCGTCGAACTCCTGGGCCCCTGCCAGGACATGGCCGCCGAGTGGGCCAAGGCGGGGCTGACCCTGATGACCGCGGGGCACAACGAGGCGTTCCCGCTCGTGCTGCTCGAAGCGCTCGCCGCGGGCGTGCCGGTGGTCGCGTACGACGTCCTGACCGGACCCGCCGAGATCGTCAGGCACCGCGTCGACGGACTGCTCGTGCCGCCCGGCGAGATCCATGAACTGGCCGCCGCGATGAGCGAGTTGATGGGTGACCCGGAGACCAGGCGCAGCTACGCGCACGCCGCCCGCGAAGGCGTCTACGCCCGCTTCTCCTCCACCGACGTCACCGCCCACTGGCAGGAGCTGTACTCCCGGCTCGTGGCCCGGCGCGACGCCCCCGAGCGGCTCGACGACCGCGCGGACCGGGTGGCGCTCGGCGTCGCGTCGGGCGGCAGCGGCTTCCGCCCCACCACGCCGTACACCCTGGACGCCGCGCCCGCCCCCGAGGAGCGCGCCCGCGAGGACGAGATCCTCGAAGCGGACACCAGCGGCCTGGTCATCCGTTCGGTGGGGCGGCTCGCCGAGCGCCGCGACGACGTCCTGGCGCCCGACATGACCGACTGGAACCTCGAGCTGGCCGCCACCGCACTGGAGTCGGAGGACATTCCCTACGTCCTGGTCCGCACGTCCGGCACCACGCACACCCTCGCCGTGGCCGACGACGAACGCGACGGCGCGCTCAAGGCCATCGCCGAGTCCCTGCACGGGCAGCCCGTCTACGCCGAGCTGATCCATCCGCGCGACGCCGCACCCGGAGTCGTGCTCGCGGAGCGCCTCGACGGCATCGGCGAGGTCGCGGGCATCAAGCTCTTCAAGCCGGTCACCACGACCACGCTCTCCCTGCGGCACGGCGTCCAGCAGTCCTGCACGGTGGCGTTCTGGCCGCGGGCCGCGGACGGCGGGCCCGGCGGGACCGACACCCGGCGCGCACCCTTCGGCACCACCCTGGCCGGGTCCGAGCTGCCCTCGCTCTCCCCCACCGCGACCCTCCGCGTCGCCGACCGCACCTACCCGACCCTCGACGTCTTCGCCCAACTCCTCATCGGTGACGTGGACTTCCCCATCGACGCCGTCTACACCTGGGTCGACGACTCCGACCCCGAGTGGCACGCGCGCCGCAGGGCGGCCCTCGGCGGCCCCGACGACGAGACGTCCGCCGACCACGGCGCCGTCCGCTTCCGCAACCGCGACGAGCTGCGCTACTCGATGCGCTCCCTGGCGATGTACGCGCCGTGGATCCGGCACATCTACCTCGTCACCGCGGGCCAGACCCCGTCCTGGCTGAACGAGGACCACCCGGACGTCACGGTCGTCGACCACCGCGACCTGTTCGCCGACCCGGACACCGCGCTGCCCACCTTCAACTCGCACTCCATCGAGAGCCAACTGCACCGCATCGAGGGCCTGTCGGAGCACTTCCTCTACCTCAACGACGACATGTTCCTGGGCCGCCCCACCACCCCGGAGACCTTCTTCCTCAGCTCGGGCACCTCCCGCTTCTTCTGGTCGTCGGCGTCCGTGCCAGCGCTGCCCGTCTCCCCGGACGACGAGGGCTATCTGGCCGCCGCGAAGAACAACCGGGAGCTGCTCAGGCGGGAGTTCGGCAGGACGGCGACGCACAGCTTCTTCCACGCGCCCTACGCCCTGCACCGCAGCGTCCTTGCGGAGCTCACCGAGCGCTTCCCCGACGAGCTCGAAGCCACCGCGCACAGCCGCTTCCGCTCCAACGGCGACCTCGCCCTGGTGTCGTCCCTGCACCACCACTACGCGTACCTCACCGGCCGGGCCGTGCCGGCGGGCATCGCCTACGACTTCGTGGACATCGGGAGCCGCGCCGACCACGCGCGCCTGGGCCAGCTGCTCCAGGGCCGCAACAAGACGGCCTTCTGCATCGGCGAGTCCCCGGACAGCGAGCTGGCCGACGAGGAGATGGCGCTGGCCATCCGCTCGTTCCTGACGGCGTACTTCCCAGTCCGCTCCCCCTACGAGCGGGGCTGACCCTCCAGGAACAGCCGCCGCACCACCCGCTCGGCGGCGCCCCCGTCGTCGTACGGACAGAACCGCGCCCGGAAGGCCTTGCGCAGCTGTGCCGCTTCGGCCGTGTCCCATTCCCCGCTGCGGAAGAGCCCGACGAGCTCCTCCTCGGTGGTGGCCACGGCCCCCGGCGTCTCGCCCGCGCGGCCGGAGAGCAGGTCGAAGTAGGTGCCCCGCGCGAGGCGGTACGCCTGCCAGTCGGGGGCGTACGTCACGATCGGGCGGTCCAGGCAGGCGTAGTCGAACATCAGCGACGAGTAGTCCGTGACCAGGGCGTCGGCGGCCAGGCAGAGGTCCTCCACGCGCGGGTGCCCGGTGACGTCGACGAGCTGCGGGTGGGCGCGCAGGCCGGCGTCGGCGCCGTAGAAGTAGTGGGCGCGCACGAGCACGACGTACGAAGGACCCAGGGAGCGCACGAAGCGTTCCAGGTCGACGCGGGGCAGAAAGCCCTTCTGGTAGTCGCGGTGGGTGGGCGCGTAGAGCAGGACCGTCCGGCCGTCCGCGATGCCCAGCTCCTCGCGGATGCGCGCCCTTTCCTCCTGGTCCGCCGTGAAGTAGACGTCGTTGCGCGGATAGCCCGCCTCCAGGGCCTGGTACGCCGTCGAGGGGTAGACCCGCTCCCAGACCTCCGTGGAGTGCGGGTTGGCGGAGAGGCTGAAGTCCCACTGGTCGGTGTGGTCGAGGACCTTCTGGAAGCTGATGCCGTGCGTGCCCGCGGGGTAGCGGCGCTGGTCCAGGCCCATCTTCTTGAGCGGCGTCCCGTGGTGGGTCTGGAGGTAGACCTGGCCGGGGCGCTTGGTGAACCCGCCGGGGAAGCTGGAGTTGTTGATCAGGTACGTCGCTCGCGCCATGGTCTGCCAGTAGCGCCGCGAGCCCTCGACGACGTACTCGATCCCGGCCGGTACGCGGTGCTTGTGCCGGGACGAGACCACCCACACGCCCCGGATGTGCGGGGCGAGTTCGCGGGCCTTGGCGTGGATGGCGGCCGGATTGCAGGAGATCCCGCGGTTCCAGTAGGCGCCGTAGACCGCGAGGTGGGGGTCCAGGGGGCGGCGCAGGTCGGCCCGGTAGGTGAGGCGCATGGCGCGGGCGCGCAGCTTCTTCTTCCGCTCCTTGAGCCTGCGGGTGACGCCCGTCCTGCGGGAGCGGCTCTTGCGCTGGGCCTCGTAGGCGGCGTACGAGGCGGTGGCGAGGGCCTTCTCGCCCGGGGTCGGCGCGGGGCCCGCCGGTCCGTACGTGCGGTAGAGGCGGGCCGCCCCGCGGAAGAAGTCACGGCGGTCGCGCGGCGCGACGCGCCCGGGGTCGTCGAGCACGGCGAGCAGATGCGCTGCCGCGTGCGGGACGAGCCGGGCGCGGTCGGCGGGGTCCGCGGCGGCGAGCAGTTCCTCGTAGCGCCCGATGAGCGCGAAGTGCTCCCGGCCCGGCGACTTGGCGAAGCTGCCGCCGCGCCGCTCGCGCCAGCGGACGCAGGCCTTGTCCAGGACGGCGGTGCGGGCGCCGGGGGCCAGCGTCGCGCGCCGCACCGGCACCACGTCCTCGTAGGCCCCGTCGCTGAACGCCAGTCGGCGCTCGTGCCAGAAGTCGCGCCGGAAGACGCGGTTCCAGGCGGCGACGGTGACGGCAAGCGGGTCACCCGCCAGGTCGTCGCCGCCCGCGCGCACGCTCTCCCACCAGTCGACGCGGTCGTGGCCGAAGACGAGCACGTCCGGCCCGTCCGCCGCGTCGAGGGCTTCGGCGATGGCCTCCAGGGCGCCCGGCAGGAGCAGGTCGTCGCCGTCGAGGAAGAGGAGGTGGGTGCCGGTGGCGCGGTCCGCGCCGATGTTGCGGGCCGGGCCCGGACCCGCGTGCGCCGGAAGACGGACGAGTTGCACGCGCGGGTCGCGCTCCGCACACTCCGCGGCGATCGCGGCGGACGCGTCCGGCGACGCGTCGTCCACGACGATCAGCTCCAGATCGGTGCAGCTCTGGTCGAGCACGGAGTCCAGGCATTCCCTCAGGTAGCCCTGGACGCGATGGGCGGGCACGACAACCGAGAAGCGCGTCATGGACACCGACAGTAATCAGCCGGACACGCCCTGTCGAAGACCGCGCATCACTCATTGGGATGAAGGAAGGCAAAGAAATTGACCGGAAGGGGCAAAGGGGATGAATACGCCCGTACTCCCATGATTACTCCCATGACTGGGAGCGTACGAAAGGCCGGTCTTCGTGCAGCCCCGTCTCAGCGTCGTCGTGCCCATCTACAACGTCGAAGAGTTTCTGGAGGAGTGCCTTGAGTCGATCGCCGGGCAGACCATGGCCGACCTGGAGGCCGTGCTCGTCGACGACGGCTCGACGGACGGCAGTCCGCGCATCGCACGTGAGTTCGCGGCGAAGGATCCACGGTTCGTCTATGTGCGCCAGCCGAACGCGGGACTCAGCGCCGCCCGCAACACCGGGGTGCGGCACGCGACCCCCACCGCCGAGTACCTGACCTTCGTCGACAGCGACGACGTCGTGCCGCACGACGCGTACGCGCGGATGACCGCGAGCCTGGACTCGACCGGATCCGACTTCGCGAGCGGCAACGTCTGGCGCCTGAACGAGCGCGGACGCCAGCAGGCCTGGCAGTACAAGTGGCTCACCGAGCCGCGCTCGCGCACGCACATCAGCCGCGACCTGGAGCTGCTCGCCGACCGCGTCGCCTGGAACAAGGTCTTCCGGCGCGCCTTCTGGGACCGGCACGGCTTCACCTTCCCCGAGGGCAAGCTCTACGAGGACACGCCCGTCATGATCCCCGCGCACTTCCTCGCGGGCTCCGTGGACGTGCTCAGCGACCACGTCTACTACTGGCGGGTGCGCGAGGGTTCGATCACCCGGCGGCGCACGGACGTCAAGGGCGTGCGCGACCGGATCGCGGCGTGCGCGCACGTCAGCGCCTTCCTCGCCGAGCACGCGCCCGAGATGCGGAAGACGTACGACACCTCGTGCCTGCGCGACGACTTCGTGTACTTCCTGGAGGGCCTGCCGATGGGCGGGCCCGAGTACCGCGCCACGTTCATGAAGGGCGCCGCCGCGTTCCTGCGCCGCGCGGACCCGGGGGTGGTCGCGGGGCTTCCGGTGTCGCTGCGCGTGAAGTGGCATCTCGTACGCGAAGGGCGCACCGCCGACCTGATCGACCTGCTCACCTTCGAGCAGCGCAACAAGAACGCCTTCCAGGTCCGCGGGGTGCTGCGGCGCAGCGCCGCCTATCCGCGGAGTTCGGGCGGTCACATCCGGGTGCCGCAGGAACTGGCCCGGCTCGGCCGCGGCGAACTGCCGGTCATCGCCCGGGTGCGGGAGGCCGGCTGGAGCCCGGACGGGCTGCTGCGGATCAGCGGGTACGCGTACGTGCGCAATCTGGAGGCGACCCGGCCGGGGCACTCCGTCAAGGCCGCGATCCTCAAGTCGGCGCACAGCAGGGCGCAGTTGAGGAAGGTGACGACCCGGACGGTCGCCGCGCCGCAGGCCACCGAGAACTCCCGGCAGCGGCTGCACTGCTACGACCTCTCCGGATTCGAGCTCACCGTCGACCCCGAGCAGCTGAAGACGGGCGGCCGGTGGCGGCCGGGGAACTGGCTGCTCGGCGTGGTCGTCGCGGGCCACGGTTCGGTGCGCCGGGCCGCGGTCCGCCCGCTGGACGGATCGGCCGCGCAGTCCGTCGTACGCGAACTGGGCGACGGGCTCCGGCTCGTCCTCGGCTTCAGCAAGGGCCGCCTGGTGCTGAAGATCCAGGACTACGTGGCCCGGGTCGACGCCCACCACCGGGACGGCGACGAGATGGTCCTCAGCGGCCATCTGCCCAGCCACCTGCGGCCCACGGCGCTGCGTCTGACGCACAAGCACTCGTCGGCGGAGTTCGACTACCCCGTGACGCTGCCGGGCGACGACCGCTTCGACGTACGCGTGCGCCTCGCGGACCTGGAGGACATCGCGCCGACCCCGCACCTGGCCCCCAAGGAGGTCGAGCCCCCGCACGGCGACCGCTGGCAGGCCAACCTGGTCCTGCCGGACGGCAGGCTGAAGTCCCTGGCGGCGGCGCTCGACCTGCCGCCAGGCCGCTACACCTCACGCACGACGGGCGGCCGCGAGCTGTGCGCGTCGGCGAACGACCAGGGCCAGCTCGTCGTCGAGCTCACCCGGCAGCCGATCGCCGACCGGGTCGCGTGGAGCACGGACGGCACGCTGACCGTCGAGGGCACGGTGTCCGACGCGAGCTGGGACGCGGCGGAACTGGTGCTCCGGCACAGCGGCCGCGACGAGGAACTGACCGTGCCGGTGGAGCGCACCGCCGGGCGCTTCCGGGCCGTGGTGGCGCCCGGCGGCGGGGTGCTGCGGGAGGGGCGCTGGTACGCGTTCCTGCGGGAGGCCGGGGGCGACACCGCCGCGCACGGGGTGCTTCAGGACGGCATGCCCGTGCGGCTGCTCGCGTCCGTCTCCGCGGGCTTTCCGCTCCATCGGACCGTGGAGGGACGGGAGTTCACCGTCGACCGGCGGTTCGGGGACCGGCTGCTGCTGGAGGCCGGGTCGGTGCTCGCGCGCGGTGAGCGCGGGGCCTATCGGCGGCATCGGCTGCGTACCGCGCACTATCCGCGCCAGCGCAGCCAGCCGCTGCGGGACGCGGTGCTCTACTTCGACGGGGACTCGCCGCGCGCGGTCCACGAGGAGCTGGTGCGGCGCGGCGCGGACGTCGAGCACCTGTGGGTGACGCACGACCAGCAGACGCGGGTGCCCGCGGGCGCGAAGGGCGTGGAGGAGCACAGCGCCGCCTGGTACGAGGCGCTGGCCCGCTGCCGGCGGATCGTCACCGCGGGCCATCTGCCCGACTTCTTCGAGCGGCGGGACGGCCAGACCGTCGTACAGACCTGGAACGGCGCGCCCCTCAAGCGCATCGGCACCGACCTCACCGACACCCTCTACGCCGACCACGGCCACCTCGACGTCCTGCCCAGGCTCTCCCGCCAGTGGGACGTGCTCGTGTCCCCCAACCGCTTCTCGACTCCCCACCTGGGGCGGGCGCTCGCCTACGAGGGCGAGGTCATGGAAGCCGGCTCGCCCCGCAACGACGTCCTCTTCTCCGCGGACCGCGGCAAGGTCGCCGAACGCGTGCGCCGCGAGCTGGGCATCGCCCCGGACAAGCGGATCATCCTGTACGCGCCGACCTACCGGGACCACCTCGCCTACTCCCCCGGCCGCTTCCGCTACGAACCCGCGCTCGACTTCCGCGCGGCGCAGGAGGTGCTCGGCGACGACCACGTCCTGCTCGTGCGCAAGCATCCGCTGACGGCGGGCCGGCTGCCCGGGGCCCACGCGCCCTTCGTGCGCGACGTGTCGTCCCACCCGCGCACGGCCGAACTCCTGCTGGTCTCGGACGTGTTGGTGACCGACTACTCCTCCCTGATGTTCGACTTCGCGCACACCGGGCGTCCGATGCTCTTCCACGCCTACGACCTGGAGCACTACCGCGACACGGTCCGCGGCTTCTACCTCGACTTCGAGACCAGCGCGCCGGGGCCGCTGCTCGCCTCCACCGGCGAGGTCGTCGAGGCGCTGCGCGACCTGGACTCCATCACGGCCCGGCACGCGGAGGCGTACGCGGCGTTCCGCGAGGCCTACTGCGACCTGGACGACGGGCAGGCCTCGGCACGGGTCGCGGAGAGGCTCATGCGATGAGCATGGCCACGCGGGGAGCGGGCCTCCTCACGCGCCGCCAGGTCCACGGCGCGACGGCGCTGCACGGACGCGGGCGGTGGCGGCCGAGCCCGTACGTCGTCTTCGGCGGTCTCTTCTGGATCGTCATGTCCCTCGCCTTCTGGCGGGTGCCGATGTGCTGCGACTTCGGGCAGCACGCGGCGGTCGTCGAGCGGCTCAAGGCCGATCTGCTGCACCCGCGCCATCCGATGGCGGACCTGCCGGGGGCGGGCAGCCCGTACTACTCGCCGTACGCGGTGGCGCAGGGCGCCTTCGCGCGGCTGACGGGGCTCGCCGGCTGGGAGGTCGTGAAGCTGGCGGGGCCGCTGAACCTGCTGGTGCTCCTGACGGGGCTCGGCCGGTTCGTGAAGGTCCTGACGCCGCGTCAATGGGCGCCGGTTCTTGCGCTGTTCGCGATGGTGCTGCTCTGGGGCACGCGGATGGCGTGGTGGAGCGGCTACCTCGGTCTGATGTCGATGACGGGGAACCTCGCGTACCCCTCGACGTTCGCGATCGGCCTGGCGTTCTGGGCGTGGAGCTGGGCGGGTTCGCTGGCGAAGTCGCCCAGCGGCGGCTGGGCGTACGGAGGGCTCGGCGTGCTGTGCGGGGCGATCCTGCTCGTCCACCCGATCTCGTCCGTGGCGGCGGTGATCGGGGTGGTGGCGTTCGCGGCCTCGGCCCCGCGGCCCTTCGCGGGGCTGTGGAAGTGGGCGGTGACCGGCGCGACGGCGGCGGTGGTCGCGGCGAGCTGGCCCTACTTCTCGGTGTTCTCGCTCGTCGGCGACGAGAGCGTCGACTGGATCCACCGGCAGCTCTACACGGAGATGCCGCAGCGGTTCTGGCTCGCGCTGCTCGGCCTGCCCGCGCTGGCCCTGAGGTTCCGCAGGGTCCGGCGCGACCCGCTGGTCCTGATGTTCGCCCTGGACTGCGCGGTCGTGGCCTACGGCTGGCTCAGCGGCCACTACACCTACGGCCGCATCCTGGGCCTGACGCTGGTCCCGCTCCAGTTCGCCCTCGCGATCGAGCTGGCGGCGCCGCGCCCCTGGCGCCGGTGGCGCATGGCCCTGGGCGGCGTCGCGGCCACCGGGGCGGCCATCGGCTTCTTCACGCTCCAGGCGGGGGCGGTCGTGCCGCGCGCCCTGGACCCGGTGGGCTTCGACCAGCCGCCGCGCTGGCCGGGCTACGGCTGGGCGATGAGCCACCTGCACAAGGGCGACACCGTCCTGACGAACGGCTACTACCCCACCCGCTCCGTCCCCGCGTACGGCGCCAACCTCGTCGCCCCCGCCTGGCCGGACGCCTCGCTCGCCGAGGACACGCGCAACCACCGCCTCCAGGAGGTGCGCGACTACCTCTCCCCCGAGTCGACCCGCGCCGAACGCGCGCGGATCGTGCGCCGCTACGACGTGCGCTGGCTGCTGCTCTCGCCCGACCAGAGGGTGCCGAAGGAGGCCGTGGTGGTGGCGTGGGGACCGCGCACGGGCGAGGTGCTCGCGCGCGTGGGCGACGGGAACACGAAACAGAAAAAGACCCCCTAATCGGATAATTACCAGCAACCTCTAAAATTTCCCCTGTGTACCCCTCTCCGCCCCTCTCGCCCCCGTCGCCCCCGACACCCCAGGTCTGTGTCGTCGTGATCGGCTACAACGACGCGGCGCACGTCGCGGACGCGGTGCGCTCGGCCCTCGCCCAGGGCCCCGCAGTCCGCGAGGTGATCGCCGTCGACGACTGCTCGACCGACGGCAGCGGCGAACTGCTCGCGTCGCTCGCGCGGGAGGACCCCCGCGTCAAACCCATCCGCAGGGCCGCCAACAGCGGGGGCTGCGGCACTCCCCGCAACGACGGGATCGAGGCCACCACGTCCGCGTACGTGATGTTCCTCGACAGCGACGACATCCTGCCGCCGGGCGCGGTGGACGCGCTCCTCAAGGCCGCCGCGCGGCACGACGCCGAGGTGGTCACCGGCCTCTGCGTACGCCGCGAGCTGCCCTCCGGGCGCGAGACCCCCTGGCAGCCCATGCTCTACAAGCAGCCCCTGCTGATCGCCCGCCCCGAGCTGCGCGCCCGCCTGGTCCACGACACCCTCTGCGTCAACAAGCTCTACCGCGCCGACTTCCTGCGCCGGCACGCGCTGCGCTTCCCCGAGGGCAGCTTCACGTACGAGGACTTCGTCTTCACGGCCCGCGTCCTGGCGGCGGGCCCGCGCATCGCGCTGATCACGGACCCCGTCTACGTGTGGAACGTGCGCCGCACGGCGGCCAAGCTGTCCATCTCCCTGGACCGCTCGGGCATCGACAACTGGCAGGCCCGCCTGGAGGCCCACCGCCAGTCGGTGGAGATCCTCCGGGAGGCACGCAGCACCACGGGGACGGGGGGCAAACGCCTTGCACGGGCGGCACGGGCCAAGTTCATCGACCACAGCCTGCGGATGTACGCGCGTGAGCTCACCGCGCGGAGCCCGGAGTACCGCCGGGAGTGGTGGACGGCCACGCGCGCGTACCTCGCGACCTTCGACACGGGCGACCTGGACGCGGCGCCCGCGCCGGGCAGGGTCATCGCCCGCGTGATCCTGGCGTCCCCCGAGCCGCGCGACCTGACCCGCCTCCAGGAGGTGGCGGCCCGCCCGGCGCGCCTGTCGCCTCCGTACGCCCTCTCGCCGGACGACAGCACGCCCATCTGGTCACCGGACCTCCCCCAGGTCACCCTGGAGCACCTCCTCGTGCGCCCCATCCGCCTGCTCCCGCTCGCGGTGGACGCCGAGCTGCGCCCCCGCGCGCACCGGAGCCGTCTGACGCTGCGGCTGCACGAGCTGTACGGACGGGTGGCGGAGGCGGGCCCGACGACGGTCGACGTGGAGCTGGTGCCGAGGAACCGCGAGGGCCCGGTCCTTCGCCGCACGGCGGCGTTCGACCCGGCGGACGCCGAGGACCGGGAGACCTGGCTGACCGAGGCGGTCCTGGACCTGGGCTCGCTCGGCGGCGGCGTGTGGGACCTGCGGCTGCGGCTGCACTTCGGCGACGGGACGGCGCGCGAGACGACGGCGCGGGCGGTCGCGGGCCCGGGACTGCTGCGGCGCACGGCGCTTCCGTCGCGCCGGGGTCTGCTCCTGGCCCAGCCGTACGCGACGCAGGCGGGGAACCTGGCCGTGCGGCTCGCGCCGGGGCTGCGGGGCCTGGCGGGAGTGGTGCGCAGGCGGCTGGCGCGGTGGGTGGGCGGCGGCGGGCGCTGACGCCGTCCGTACGCGGGGCTCTGCGACACTGCACGTCCGAACGCCGACGACGCTCGGCGCGACTCGGGAAACGAAGACGACAGGGAAGGCTCCCAGACGATGACCTGGCTGATCACCGGCGGCGCCGGCTACATCGGGGCACACGTGGTCCGCGCCATGACGGAGGCGGGCGAGCGGGCGGTGGTCTACGACGACCTGTCCTCGGGCATCGCCGAGCGCGTGCCGCAGGGCGTACCGCTGGTGACGGGCTCGACGCTGGACGCGGAGCTGCTGTCCCGCACGCTGGCGGAGCACGGCATCACGGGGGTCGTGCACCTGGCGGCGAAGAAGCAGGTGGGCGAGTCGGTCGAGCAGCCCCTGCGCTACTACCACGAGAACGTGGAGGGCCTGCGGGTCCTGCTGTCGGCGGTGACGCAAGCCGGGGTGAAGTCCTTCGTCCTCTCCTCGTCGGCGGCGGTGTACGGCATGCCCGACGTGGACCTGGTGACGGAGGAGACGCCGTGCCTCCCGATGAGCCCGTACGGCGAGACGAAGCTGGCCGGCGAGTGGCTGGTCCGCGCGACGGGCCGCGCGCACGGCCTGTCGACGGCGTCGCTCCGCTACTTCAACGTGGCGGGCGCGGCAAGCCCCGAGCTGGCCGACACGGGCGTCTACAACCTCGTCCCGATGGTCTTCGAGAAGCTCACGGAGGGCGAGGCGCCGCGCGTCTTCGGCGCGGACTACGCGACGCCGGACGGCACGTGCGTCCGCGACTACATCCACGTGGTGGACCTGGCGGAGGCCCATGTGGCCACGGCCCGCAAGCTGGCCACGGCGCCGCGCGGCACGGACCTGACGCTCAACATCGGCCGTGGCGAGGGCGTCTCGGTCCTGGAGATGGCCACGCTGATCAACGAGGTGACGGGCTACGACCGCCCGCCGACGATGTCACCCCGCCGCCCCGGCGACCCGGCCCGCGTGGTGGCCGCGTCGACCCGCATCGCCACGGAGCTCGGCTGGTCGGCGAAGAGGGACGTGCGCGAGATGGTGACGTCGGCGTGGGCGGGGTGGGTGCGGCTGCATCCGGAGGCGGGGCGGGAGTAGGCGGTCGGGTCCGGTCCCGCACACTTGCCCCATGAAGATCCTTTGGCTCGTGCTCGCCGTCGCCCTCATCGTCAACATCTCGTCCAGCTTCGTCATCGACGACAACACACGCCAGGCCCTCGTCAGCGTGGGCACCGGGATCATCGCCCTCGCCTGCGGCGTGACGCTGTTCGCCAAGCGGGAGAAGCGGTCCTGACCCCTCAGGTACGGCCGGGGCGCCAGGTCGGCCGAGTCGGCAACAACCCGGCTAGGCCGACCTGTTCAGGTACGCGAGCACGGCCAGCACCCGGCGGTGCCCACCGTCGCTCGGCGGCAGCCCCAGCTTCGCCCCACCCCCCGGCCCAAAGGCCCCGCCACGAAGGCCCTGCTCTGGCTCGTCCTCGCGATCACCCTGGTCGCCGACGTCTCCACCAGCCTCGCCTTCGACGGCGTGCGGCAGGTGCTGATCAGCGTGTGCACCGGCGCCGTCACGCTCGGCTCGGGCGTGGCCCTGTTCCTGCTGCGGGAGAAGCACGCCTAGAACCGCGCTCCCACAGCCCCCTCACAACGCCCGGAGCCCCGCCGCCGTAGCCGCGGCGAGGCTGCCCAGATACCCCTTGGGCAGCTCGGCCCGCACCACCACGGACCGCCAGTAGAGCGGCCCCGACACCAGGTCGAGGGCGAGGTCCTCGTCGACCCCCTCCCGCACCTCTCCCCGCGCCACGGCGGCCCGCACGATGCCGTTCGCCACCCCGTGCTGCCCTTCCCGCAGGGCCTTCTGCAGGGCTTCCGCGATCTCCGGGTTGCGTGCCGCCTCCGCCTGGAGGTCCGGGATCACCTGCGAGGCCACGGGATGCCGCAGGGCGCGCGACGTCACCTCGTACAGCAGCCGCAGATCGCCCTCCAGCGAGCCGCTGTCCGGCATCGGAAGGCCCTGGACCGCTATCGCCGCCACCAGGTCGAGCACGAGGTGCAGCTTGGAGCGCCAGCGCCGGTAGACGGCGGTCTTGCCGACGCCCGCGCGGCGCGCGATGCCCTCGATGGACATGCGCGCGTACCCCACCGCCGCGAGCTCCTCGAAGACGGCGGCCCTGATGGCCTCGGTCACATCCTCACGGAGCACCGCGGCCCCCGCGGGCGCCCTGCGGCGCGGCTGTTCATCTCCTGGCCTGCTCGTCGTCATACGGACAGCATAGAACGTGACGACGATACGGTTGCGTTCCGACGTCACATCGCCCTACTCTCGACGTTGCGACGATACGGGCCCGTCCCGACGTCAGCGCCCCATGGCTCCGAGTGAAAGCAGCGGACGTGAGTCAGGTCCTCGACGCTCCATCCCGCCCCGCGGTCGCCGTACCCGACGCCGCCGAGCTCGCCGCCCGGCACGGCCTGACCGTCAGCGGCGCCCGCCCCTCGCTGCCCGGATACGTCCGGCAGCTCTGGCAGCGGCGCCACTTCATCACCGCCTTCGCGACCGCCAAGCTCACCGCCCAGTACAGCCAGGCGAAGCTCGGCCAGGTCTGGCAGGTGATGACGCCGCTCCTGAACGCCGCGGTGTACTACTTCATCTTCGGCGTCCTGATGAACACCAAGCACGACGTCCCGGACTACGTCCCGTTCCTGGTCACCGGCGTCTTCATCTTCACGTTCACGCAGAGCTCGGTGATGGCGGGCACCCGCGCCATCGCCGGCAACCTCGGCCTGGTGCGCGCCCTGCACTTCCCGCGGGCCGCGCTGCCGATCTCGTTCAGCCTCCAGCAGCTCCAGCAGCTCCTGTTCTCCATGGGCGCGCTGGTCGTGATCCTGCTCTGCTTCGGCGTCCCGCCGAGCATGTCCTGGTTCCTGGTGGTCCCGGTCCTGCTCCTGCAGTTCACCTTCAACACGGGCCTGGCCCTGGTCATGGCCCGCCTGGGCAGCAGGACGCCGGACATCGCGCAGCTGATGCCGTTCGTGCTGCGTACGTGGATGTACGTGTCAGGCGTGATGTGGAGCATCGACGCGGTCCTGAAGGACCAGCACCTGCCGCACGTCCTCCAAGTCCTCCTGGAGTGCAATCCGGCCGCCGTCTACATCGACCTGATGCGCTTCGCCCTGATCGACAGCTTCGCCAAGGGCCAGCTCCCGCACCATGCCTGGGCGTGGGCCATCGGCTGGGCGCTGCTCGCCGGAGTCGGCGGGTTCATCTACTTCTGGAAGGCAGAGGAGACGTACGGCCGTGGCTGAGACGACAGCAACCCTGGAAAAGACGCTTCCCCCCACCTACGGGCCCGCCCCCACCGTCATCGTCGACCAGGTCGACATCGTCTACCGGGTGCACGGCGCGGGCTCCCCCTCCGGCCGCGGCAGCGCGACCGCCGCCCTCGGCCGCATCCTCAAGCGCGGCAAGGGAGGCAAGGACGGCGAGGAGTCCGGCGTACGCAAGGTGCACGCCGTCAGAGGCGTCTCCTTCACCGCCCACAAGGGCGAGGCCATCGGCCTGATCGGCACGAACGGCTCCGGCAAGTCGACGCTCCTGAAGGCGGTCGCGGGCCTCCTGCCGGTCGAGAACGGCCGCATCTTCACCGACGGCCAGCCCTCGCTCCTCGGCGTGAACGCGGCCCTGATGAACGACCTCACCGGCGAGCGCAACGTCCGCCTCGGCGGCCTCGCGATGGGCATGTCCCGGGAGCAGATCCAGGAGCGCTACCAGGACATCGTCGACTTCTCCGGCATCAACGAGAAGGGCGACTTCATCACCCTCCCCATGCGCACGTACTCCTCCGGCATGGCGGCACGCCTGCGCTTCTCCATCGGCTCCGCCAAGGACCACGACGTCCTGCTCATCGACGAGGCCCTGGCGACCGGCGACCGCTCCTTCCAGAAGCGCTCGGAGGCCCGCATCCGCGAGCTGCGCAAGCGCGCGGGCACGGTCTTCCTGGTCAGCCACAACAACAAGTCGATCCGCGACACCTGCGAGCGCGTGCTCTGGCTGGAGCACGGCGAACTGCGCCTGGACGGCCCGACGGAGGACGTCCTGAAGGAGTACGAGCGCTTCACAGGCGGCAAGAAGTAGCGGAGCCGCCCGGCCCTACCGCTCCAAGAACGCGAACAACTCCTCCCAGCGCCGCACGACTTCACCCGTCGTGTAGCGCTGGATGTTCACCCTGGCCAGCTCCCCCATCCGGTCCCGCAGCTCCTTGTCGGACATCAACGTGTCCAGCCTGCGCGCCAGTTCGGCCGTGTTCCCGAGCCGCGCGAGCAGCCCGTCCACGCCGTCCTGGACGATCTCGTGCACGCCCGGCGCGCAGTCGAAGGCGGCGCACGGCACCGCCGTGGCCATCGCCTCCATCAGCGCCAGCGGGAAGCCCTCGCCCCGCGACGACTGCACGAACACCGACCCGCCCCGCAGCGCGCCCGGCACGTCGCTGGTGCGCCCCATCCACTCCACGGAGCCGTCCAGGCCCAGGGACGTGCACTGCTTCTTGAGCATCTCCTCGTCCTCGCCGGAGCCGTAGATCCGCAGCGTCCAGTCCGGGTGCAGCGGCGCGACCTCCGCCCAGGTGTCGAGGAGCATGTCGATGCCCTTCTGGTCGTGCAGCCGGCCGATGCTGGTGACGACCTTCTCGGTGCGCCGGGAGGGCACTTCGGGCATGAAGGGCAGCGGGTTCGGCATGAAGGACGCGTTGTCCAGGCCCTGCCTGATCCACAGGTCGGCGTCCTCACGGGTCAGCGCGAGCATCCGGTCGACGTCCTTGTAGTGCTTGCGCACCCGCCCGAAGCGGGAGCAGGCCCGCGAGTAGGCGAACGACTCGTGGCTCATGCCGATGACCGACATGCCGCCGGTGTCGGCGAGTTCGACCCACTCCATCGCCCACACCTGCGTGACGATGACGACGGCTCCGGGACCGGCCTGCGCGAACAGCGCGGTCAGCTTGGCGGCCTGCTCGTGCATGCCCTCCTCGCGCTTCGTGCGCAGCCGGTGCTCGGCCACGTTGAGCCGGCCCTTGATGCCGCGCGCCGGGCCGACGCGCGGCGGATGATCGTCGTACAGCGTCGTGGCGGGGTAGGGCAGGTCCGTGCCGACGTCCTGCGGGACGCCGGGGTCCGTGATGCCGATGACGTGCACGCGGTGGCCGCGCTCGACGAAGAGGCGGGCCATCTGGTGGGACCAACTGGTGATCCCGCCCAGCTCGTTGACGCTGTTGGAGACGAAGAATATGTCCCGGTTCACTTGCCGCTCCAGTGCGAGAAGAACTGATCGACGACACTCTTGGCGGCATCGCCCCGGTCGTACTCGCCGAACTCGGCCACGAACCGCGCCCGCGCCGCCGCGTACTCCAGCGCCTGCTCGTCGAGCGCCTTCAGCGCCCCGAACAGCTCGTCCTCGGTGTCGACCACCGGTCCTGGAGCCCGCTCCCGCAGGTCGAAGTAGGTGCCGCGGCCCTCGTGGACGTACTCCTCGTAGTCGTACGTGAAGAACAGCATCGGCCGGTCCAGGAGCGCGTAGTCGAACATCACGGACGAGTAGTCGGTGATCATCGCGTCGGCGAGCTGGTAGAGCGGTGTGACGTCGTGGTGCGCGGAGACGTCGATGACGCGGCCCCGCACGGACGGCGGGAGCACCACGTGGTTCAGATAGTGCGAGCGCACGAGCAGTACGTACCGGTCGCCGAACTCCTCGGCGAACCGCTCGACGTCGAAGGGCAGTTCAAAGCGTCCGTGCCGGCCGCCGTGCCGCCGGAACGTCGGCGCGTAGAGCAGCACCTGCTTGTCCTCGGGGATGCCCAACTCCGCCGCAAGCGGGCCGCGTTCGCGCACCCCGCTCGCGTCCTCGGCCCGCTTCGACCGCACCAGCGCGTCGTTGCGCGGGTAGCCGACCCGCAGCAGCACCTTCTCCTTCAGGCGCAGGGCCTTCGCCAGGGTCCGCACGTCGTGCTCGGAGCGGATCAGGAAACGGTCGAAGCGGTCGAGCACCCGCTGCTGCTCGTCCTGCCGCGGCTTGCTGCGCAGCTTCCAGGCGGGCTCGTCGAAGCCCATGCGCTTGAGCGCCGAGCCGTGCCAGGTCTGGATGTACGTCGTCCCGGGCCGCTTGGTGAGCTTGAGCGGGTAGCTCTGGTTGTCGACCCAGAACTCGGCCTGCGCCAGGGCCCGCAGGTACGGGAGGGACCAGCGCCGTACCAGCGTCGCGTCCTCGGGGAAGCCCTTCGGGCTGCCGGTGTAGGACCACACGGCGTCGAAGTCGAGCCCCTGGCGCCGCATCTCCTCGTAGATCGCCCGGGGGCTGTCGCTGTACTGCTTGCCGAGGTGGCTCTCGAAGACGACCGTGCCCTTCTTCACCGGCAGGCGGCTGAACACCTCGTCGTACACGCGCAGCTTGCTCTGCCCGGACGTGAGGTCCTTCCGCAGCTTCTTCGCCCTGCGGAAGCCGGACTTGGCGAGCCGTCCCGGTACGCCCTGCGTGCCGCGCGCCACCAGCTCCTGGATCCGGCCACCGGCGGCGTCGCGCGTGACGAGGCGGAAGGCGAGGTGCCCGCGCTGCGAGACCTCGGGCTCCATGTGGTCGGCGACCAGGCGGGTCAGCCTCGGCCGCACCGGAAGCCTCCCCTCGGCGAGCCCCGGGTCCTCCGCGGTGAGCCGCGTCCGGGTGCGCACGCCGTCGGCGGTGAGGTGCAGGCGCACGTCCCACACCGCGTCGACCACGCCGAGCGGACGCAGCCGCCTCGCGAGGTCGGCGGCGGCCTCCCAGGCGATGGTCTCGCCCTCGTACCGCACGGCGGAGACCGGGAAGCGGAAGGACTGGAGGCTGCGGCGGCGCGCGCTGAACTCCAGCTCGGCGGTGAGCACGGCGTCCGGGCCGACGACGCCGAGCGGGTTGGTGACGCGGCCCGCCATGCTCACCGTCCCCGCGGACTCCTCGTACCGCGTCAGGACGTTGCGCAGGAACATCTGGTCGAAGCGCTTGGTGTGGTAGCCGAGCCCGGTCACGTCCAGGGCCCGGCGGCCGACCGGGTCCTCCAGGTGCTCGGCGCACCAGTACACGCGGCCGTCCCGCTCGGCGAGCGGCGAGGAGATCTTGTCGCGGTTGGTGAGGGTGTCGACGGCGGGCAGCAGGTTCGCCCAGTCGCCCTGCTCCAGGAGGTAGCCGCAGATGGCCTGAATGGGCTGCACCTCGTCGTACGCGGCGCGGTCGAGCCCGGCGAGATAGTCACGGGCGAGTCCGGCGAACTCCTGCCGGTAGGCGGCGTCGCGGAACGGCAGGTCGCGCAGGTGGAGCACCAGGTCGTGCTTGAGGAACTTGACGTCCTTGGCGAGCCGCAGCTCGTCGAGGCCGCGCTCGGCGAGCAGGGCGTCGATCCGTCGGTGGATCTCCAGGCGGTGCTGGAAGTTGGTCATCTCGTGGCGCCGGTTGGTCACGGACTTCGCGGCGTCGGCGGCGCGCTCGTGGACGTGCCAGAAGTAGACCTGGTTCGGGATGAGGGTGATGCGCTCGGCGGCCAGATAGGCCTCGGCTATGAACATCAGGTCCTCGTAGAACATGCCCTTGGGGAAGCGCAGGCCGTTCTCGACGAGGAAGTCGCGGCGGTAGAGCTTGTTCGTGGAGAGGGTGTCCCAGACGAACAGGTCGGGCAGCTCGGTGACGGACTCCAGGGTGCGGGTCGTGGCGTAGAGCCAGGGGTACCACTGGTCGCGCTTCTTGTTGCGGGTGTCCATGGAAAGACGGACGCAGAGCCCGGAGACGATGTCGGAGCCGTCGCGCTCGGCGGCTTCGAGGAGGTTGCGGCAGGCGTTGCGCTCCAGGACGTCGTCGCTGTCGAGGAACATCACGTGGCGGCCGACGGTGTGGCCGATTCCCACGTTGCGGGGCTCACCGCCCGCGCCGCTGTTCTCCGGCAGCTGGTAGGCCCGCACCCGCTCGGGGTGCTCGGCGGCCAGTTCCCGCGCCACGTCGTACGAGCCGTCCGTGCTGTGGTCGTCGACGATGACGACCTCGACGCCGCGCAGCGTCTGGTCGAGCACCGACCGCACGGCGGTCGGCAGCCGCTCGGCGTCGTTGTAGACGATCACCACTACGGACACATCGGGTCGCGCCTCCGGCGTCCCCCGCTCACCTGTCGCTCCCATGCGTCCCTCCAGTCAGATACCAGCTCATCGTACTAAGTATCGCTATTGCCCGATTGGCGCCCTTCAGGGGGGTGTGATCGGCCCAGTCCCGATACGCGAAGGGGCGCCCCGGGCCTCTCGGCTCGGGGCGCCCCTTCGACGGACTGCCAGGCATACCGCCTGACGGATTACGAGTGCGTGCGCAGCAGCGTCCTCATCGTCCGCATCGCGACCGACAGGTTCGCCAGGTCGAACGCGTCCGAGCTCTGGATCTCGTCCAGGGTCGTCCGCGACCGGCTCAGGATCGCCGCGTTCTTCTCCTCCCAGGCCTTGAAGCGCTGCTCGGGAGTGTCCTCGCCGTCCCCGGCGGCCAGCACGTCGGCCGTCAGGGCGGCGTGCGCCGCGTACAGGTCCTCGCGGATCGAGGCGCGCGCCATCGACTGCCAGCGGTCGGCCCGCGGCAGCTCGATGATGCGGTCCATGAGCTGGGTGATCCGCAGCCGGTCCGCGAGGTCGTAGTAGACCTCGGCGACGGCCATCGGCGTCTTGCCCGTGCGGTCGGCGATCGCCACGATGTCGAGCGCCGGGAAGGCCGAGGAGAACCCGGCGACGCGCTGGGCGAGTTCGTCGGGGACGCCCACACCGGTCAGCTCGTCGCGGATGCTCTGGTACCACTCCTGGTCGGAGCCGCGAAGCAGCTTGGGCAGCTCGGTCCAGACCTCGGCGACACCCTCACTGAAGAAGTCGATGGTCTCGGCGAGCTGGAGCGGCTGCGGCCGGTTGTTGAGCAGCCAGCGCGTGCCGCGCTCGACCAGGCGGCGCGAGTGCAGCCGGATGCGCGTCTGCACGTCGGCCGCCACCACGTTGTCGAGCGCCTCGACCGCGTCCCAGACCTTGCTCAGACCGAAGATCTCGCGGGCCGCGAGCTGCGCCCGCACGATCTCCTCCAGCGAGGCCCCCGTCTCCTCACGGAGGCGGTGCAGGAAGGTCGAACCACCCGTGTTCACCGTGTCGTTGACCAGGACCGTGGTGATGATCTCGCGGCGCAGCGCGTGCTCGTCGATCTGCTCGGGGAACTTCTCCCGCAGCGCCCCGGGGAAGTACGCGTGCAGCAGCCCGCGCAGGTAGTCGTCGTCCGGGAGCGTCGTCTGGATCAGCTCGTCGGCCGCCGTGATCTTCGTGTACGCGAGGAGCACGGCGAGCTCGGGCTGGCTGAGCCCGCGGCCGGAGCTCAGGAGCTCGCGGATCTGCCGGTCGGTGGGCAGGAACTCCAGGGCCCTGTCCAGGTGACCGTCGCGGCCCAGGCGGCGCATGAAGCGCTGGTGGGCGTGGAGCAGGGACGGGGACTGGGCGACCGCGTTCGACAGGGCGGTGTTCTGCGCGTAGTTGTTGCGCAGGACCAGGGTCCCGACCTCGTCCGTCATCGCGGCGAGGAACGTGTTGCGCTGCTTGACGGTCATGTCGCCGTTCGCGACGACCGCGTTCAGCAGGATCTTGATGTTCACCTCGTGGTCGGAGGTGTCCACGCCCGCGCTGTTGTCGATGGCGTCGGTGTTGATGTGCCCGCCGGCCCGCGCGAACTCGATGCGGCCCAGCTGGGTCAGACCGAGGTTGCCGCCCTCGCCGACGACCTTGACGCGCAGGTCGGCGCCGTTCACGCGGATCGCGTCGTTCGCCTTGTCGCCGACGTCGCTGTTCGACTCGGCCGACGACTTCACGTACGTACCGATGCCGCCGTTCCACAGCAGGTCGACCGGCGCCTGGAGGATCGCCTTCATCAGATCGGCCGGGGTCATCTTCGCGACGCCCGACTCGATGCCGAGCGCCTCGCGGATGTGGGCGTTGAGCTGGATCGCCTTGGCGCTGCGCGGGAAGATCCCGCCGCCCGCGGAGAGCAGCTCCTTGTTGTAGTCCGCCCAGGAGCTGCGCGGCAGCTCGAAGAGGCGGCGGCGCTCGGCGTACGAGGTCGCGGCGTCCGGCCTCGGGTCGATGACGATGTGCCGGTGGTCGAACGCGGCCACCAGGCGGATGTGCTCGGAGAGCAGCATGCCGTTGCCGAACACGTCACCGGACATGTCGCCGACGCCGACGACCGTGAAGTCCTCGGTCTGGGTGTCGGTGCCCAGCTCCCGGAAGTGCCGCTTGACGGACTCCCAGGCGCCGCGGGCGGTGATGCCCATGCCCTTGTGGTCGTAGCCGGCGGAGCCGCCGGAGGCGAAGGCGTCGCCGAGCCAGAAGTTGTAGGACTGGGCGACCTCGTTGGCGATGTCCGAGAAGGTCGCGGTGCCCTTGTCGGCCGCGACCACGAGGTACGTGTCGTCCTCGTCGTGCCGCACGACCTCGGCCGGCGGCACGACCTCGCCCGCGACCAGGTTGTCGGTGATGTCCAGCAGCGCCGAGATGAACGTCTTGTAGCAGGCCACGCCCTCGGCGAGCCACGCGTCGCGGTCCACGGACGGGTCGGGCAGCTGCTTGGCGACGAAGCCGCCCTTGGCGCCGACGGGCACGATGACGGTGTTCTTCACCATCTGCGCCTTGACCAGACCGAGGATCTCGGTACGGAAGTCCTCACGCCGGTCGGACCAGCGCAGACCGCCGCGGGCGACCTTGCCGAAGCGCAGGTGGACGCCCTCGACGCGCGGCGAGTACACCCAGATCTCGTACGCCGGACGCGGCGCGGGGAGGTCGGGGATGGCCTGCGGGTCGAACTTCATGGAGACGTAGGTGTGCGGCTTGCCGCCCTCCGCCTCCTGGAAGAAGTTCGTGCGCAGCGTCGCCTTGATGACGGTGAGGAAGGACCGCAGGATGCGGTCCTCGTCGAGCGACGCGACCTCGTCGAGCGCGCCGTCCAGCTCCTCCATGAGCCCGTCGGTCAGCTCGGTGCCGGCGCGCTGGCGGTCCGGGGACATCCGCGCCTCGAAGAGCGAGACGAGCAGCCGGGTGGTGTGGACGTTGTTGAGGAGGGTGTCCTCCATGTAGTCCTGGCTGAAGGTGGAGCCCGCCTGGCGCAGGTACTTGGCATAGGCGCGAAGGACCATCGCCTGGCGCCAGTTGAGCCCGGCCCGCAGGACCAGCGAGTTGAACCCGTCGACCTCGGCCTCACCCGTCCAGGCGGCCGAGAAGGCCTCCTGGAAGCGCTCGCGGCCGTCGTCGCCGAGGTAGTCGCCGTTGCCGTTCTGGGACTTGGGCAGGCGAAGGCCGAAGTCGTAGATCCAGGCGTTCGTGCGGTCCGTGCAGCGCAGCTCGTAGGGCCGCTCGTCGGTGACCTCGACGCCCAGGCGCTGGAGGACCGGCAGGACGGCGGAGAGCGAGACCTGGCCGCCGGAGCGGTAGATCTTGAAGCGGCGCTCGCCGGGGGCGGCGCCCACCGGCTCGTACAGGCTGAGCGCGAAGTCCTCGCGGCCGTGCTTGAGCTGCTCCAGGTGCTGGAGGTCGGCGACGGCGGCGCGCGGCGTGTGGTCGGCCTTGTACCCCTCGGGGAAGGCGCCCGAGTAGCGGCGAAGCAGCTCGGCGGCACGCTCCTCACCGCACTCGGCGGTCAGCGCCTCGCCGAAGCCGTCGGCCCAGGAGCGGGCGGCCTCGACGAGCCTGGCCTCGATGCGGTCGGTGTCGGCGTCGGTGAGCTGCGGAAGCCCGCCGCCCGGCGCGACGCGGACCACGAAGTGCAGCCGGGAGAGGATCGACTCCGTGTTCCACGCGGTGAAGTCGACGCTGGTGCCGCCGAGCTCCTCCTTGAGGATGTCGATGATCCGCAGCCGCACACCGGTGGTGTAGCGGTCGCGCGGCAGGTAGACGAGGGCCGAGTAGTAGCGGCCGTACTCGTCCTTGCGCAGGTAGAGCCGCAGCCTGCGGCGCTCCTGGAGGTAGAGCACGGACGTGACGATGGCGCGCAGCTCGTCGGGCGGGGTCTGGAAGAGCTCGTCGCGCGGGTACGTCTCCAGGATCTGGAGCAGGTCGCGGCCGTCGTGGCTGTTGGGCGAGAAGCCCGCGCCCTTGAGGACTTCCTGGACCTTGCGGCGGATGACCGGCACGCGGCGCACGGACTCGGTGTACGCGGCGGACGAGAAGAGGCCGAGGAAGCGGCGCTCGCCGATGACGTTGCCGTCGGCGTCGAACTTCTTCACGCCGACGTAGTCGAGGTAGCTGGGCCGGTGCACGGTGGCACGGCTGTTGGCCTTGGTCAGGACGAGGAGCTTGTGCTCACGGGCCTTCGCGCGCGCGTCCGCGGGCAGCCGGCTGAAGGAGGGGCTGACCGGGTGGTCCTCCTCGCCCTCGTGCTTCGGGTCGGCACGCAGGATGCCGAGGCCGGTGCCGGGCACGGCGGCGAGCGAGTCGTCCTCCGTCAGGTCGTACTCACGAAAGCCCAGGAAGGTGAAGTGGTTGTCGGCGAGCCAGCGAAGCAGCTCGCGGGCCTCGTCGACCTCCTGGTCGCGCAGGTCGTCGGCGGTCGGCTCGGTGGGGAGCTCATCGGCGATGCGCAGCGCGGCATCGCGCATCTTCTCCCAGTCCTCGACGGTCTCGCGTACGTCGGACAGGATCCGGAGCAGATCGGCGCTGATCTGCTTCAGGTCCGCGCGGTCCGTCTCGCGGTCCATCTCGACGTGGATCCAGGACTCGGTGACCGCGTCGTGCGGGCGCTCGGTGCCCGGGTCGGTCAGAACTTCGAGGAGCTTGCCGGTCAGATCACGGCGTACGACGACCTGGGGGTGGATGACGACATGGATGCCGCGCCCCTGCCGCGAGAGCTCGTTGGTGACCGAGTCGACCAGGAAAGGCATGTCGTCGGTGACCACCTCGACGACGGAGTGGCTGCACGTCCAGCCGTTCTCCTCGACGGTCGGGGTGTGCACTCTGACGTTGGCCGTGCCCTGCGGGCGGTTCTCGGCCAGCCGGTAATGGGAGAAGGCTGCTCCGAAGACGTCGACCGGGTCACGGTCGGCAAGGTCCTCCGGGGCGGTGTGCAGGTAGTAGCGCTGGAGGAACGCAAGGGCCGTGTCCTCGTCAGGAGCGGCCTCGTTCGTCGTCCCGGTCGTGGCCCCATTCGGTAGGCGACCACCGACCGGGCTGTTCTCAGCTACCCGGGCCGCCCGTGTGAGCAGCTCGGCTTTGGCTTCGTCCAGCTTGGTCTGCATTGTCCTCTGACTCCTGTCGCGCGCCGTTGCGTGACGTAGAAGGAAGTGATCCGACGTAACGCCGCGACGCGGGGTCTCCGGTCGAAGTCGACGTTATGCCGCGGTGAGAGATGAGCGGGCGGTTATCCGCCATTTTCAGCGGTTTCGCTGACCGATGGCTGGGATGATCTGGCTGGCCGCACCGCGAAGAAGCGTCAGCGACGTCCCGGGCACGGATGTCCTCCGTGTTCCCCGGGCGCAGGGCGGGGGCGTACACGCCCCCGCGGGATATCGCGCTGATCACGGGTCAAGGCTATCTCCCTCGACCCGGGAGTCGTCATGAGCCGTATGTGTACAAAAGCAGGGGTGGAACTTTGACACTCTGCACAGAGACTTTCGCGCCATCTGTCGGCGATGGACCCGCTCTCCGGACCGGTGGGCCCTCTTGGCAAACCGGACGGGCGGATGCACGTTGAGCGGGACGGACGGACACGACGGACACGCACGACAGGGGAGCGAGCACCGATGGCAGCCAAGATCCTCATAGTGACCGGTGACGCGGCGGAGTCCCTGGAGGTCCTGTACCCCTTCCAGCGGCTGCGCGAGGAGGGGTACGACGTCCACATCGCCGCCCCCGCCCGCAAGAAGCTGCAGTTCGTGGTGCACGACTTCGAGCCGGGCTTCGACACGTACACGGAGAAGCCGGGCTACACGTGGCCCGCGGACCTCGCCTTCTCGGAAGTCGATCCCGGACAGTACGCCGCTCTGGTGATCCCGGGCGGCCGGGCCCCGGAGTATCTGCGCAACGACCCGGAGCTCCGCAAGATCCTCAAGTCCTTCTTCGACGCGGACAAGCCGGTCGCGCAGATCTGCCACGGCCCGCTCCTGACCGCGGCGATCGGCGGCCTCAGCGGTCGCAGGGTCACGGCGTACCCGGCCCTCGAGCTGGACATGCAGACGGCGGGCGCGACGTTCAAGGACGCCGAGGTGGTGGTCGACGGCACGCTGGTCTCGGCCCGTGCCTGGCCGGACCACTCCGGCTGGATGAGGGAGTTCCTCACGGTCCTGCGGGCGAAGGCCCCGGTGACGTAGCTAGGCGGCCAGCGACTCGGCCCTCTCCACGGCTTCCGCGAGGCTGTCGACCACCGGGACACCGACGGCCTCCAGGCTGGCCCTGCTGTGCGAGCCCCCGGTGTAGAGCACGGCCTGCGCGCCCACGTGTGCGGCGGCCACCGCGTCGTCGACGGCGTCACCGATCACGACGATCCGGTCCGCGGGCACGGACTCCAGGGCCTCCAGGTGGCGCACCATGCGCTCGGCCTTGCCCGCGTGCGAGGTGTCCGTGCGCCCGTCGATGCGCACGAAGTGCTCCTCGATCCCGTGCCGCCGCACGATCGGCACCAGGTGCTCGTGCGGCGCGAGCGAGAGCAACGACTGCGTACGCCCGGCTGCCCGCCGCCCCGCGAGCAGCTCGGCGGCGCCGTCGGCCAGCGCGCACGCCTCGACCCGCATCCAGTAGTGCTTGTGGAACACGGCGTCCATGACCAGCCACTCGGCATCGGTGGGCAGCCGCCCCATCAGCCGCTCGTAGAACAGCGGAATGGGCACGCAGTACAGGTCGCGATACCGCTCGAGCGTGATCGGCTCGAGGCCGAGCTCCGCGAAGGAGGCGTTCGTGGACTCGATCACCGCATCGATGTCATGCAGCAGAGTCCCGTTCCAGTCCCACACGATATGCGCCCCGCGCAGCAGCTTCCCCATAGGCAAACGGTACCCGGACGCACCGTCTGCCATCCGGGGCGGCTTCGGCTCCGGGGCGGCGGGAACCGTGCTCCGGGCGGACATACCGGCCCGTTCCCTCAGGAGCGTTCCCGATTGCGGGGCAATCGGGCGGGTGGGCGGGAAGGCCTGTTCGTCCAGGGTCGGACGCGGGGTGACGGGCGGGTGGGTGGGAGAGGACCCCGCCCAAGCCCCGCAGGGAACCCTCAGGCGATCAGCCCGGGAATCTCCTGCGTCGCGAACCACAGCAGCTCGTGGTCCTCGACGCCGTCCACGGTGAACCGCGCGTCATCGTCCCCCTGGTCCGCGGCCCCCAGAGCCTCCGCCCCCGCAGCGACATCCGCCTCCGCATCCCCGGCATCCACATGCACGGCGGCGACCTTCTTCAGGCCCAGCACCCCGGCCACCCGCACCTCGCCGAGCCCGAGCTCCGGGTCGAGCTCCGGGTCGAGCTCCGGGTCCAGCTCCGGATCGAGCTCCACCGCCCCGTCCGCCACATCCGCGGCCAGCACGACCCGCCGCCGAGCCGCCCCCGGATCACCCGCGATCAACCGCAGCGAAGCGAGCGCGGCCCGGTTGAGGGCGGCGTACTCCAGCTCCTCCACGTCGTCCGAGACGTACCACTCACGCAGAGCGGGCGTCACGGCATAGGCGGTCAGCGGCGCGGGCCCCAGCTCGCCCGCCTTGTACGCCTCGGCGAGACGGCTCAGGGTCAGGGGAACGTAGACGCGCATGACGGCCCGCTTTCACAGTCGTAGACACACTGCACCGGTGGAGACAGAGAGTCGGAGGTCAAAGAAGAGGCCTCCAGAATACGTGCGGGAGTCCCCCTTCGAGCTGCGCCCCACACCCACCCCCCACGTCACCCCGCACCCCCGCCCTTCACCCGGCACACCCCAGCGCCCCCAAGGCCCGAGCCACCCCCGATCCCCCGGATAGGTGACTCCTCCGACCCCTGCCCCACCACCGGCAGACCCTTGCGACCCGCGCCCTCGTCCCCGTACAAGATCTCCGACGGAAGTTACTCCCCGGTACCGAAATCCCAGGAACCGGGCCAGCGAAGCCGGAGGCGATACGGCATGCAGAAGGTGATGACCAGGCCCCGTCCCCGCCCGCCGGCGCCCACCCGCCCACCGGGCCGCACGGACCCCCGCCGCCCCGCGGCGGCCCGTACACCGACGCGCCCGCCCAGGACCCCGCCCCAGCCCCCACCGCACCCCACCGAGCTCTTCACCGAGCGTCTGCTCCTGGTCCTCAGCGGCCAGAAGCCGGTCCACTGGGCGGCGCGCCACATCGCGCACACCGCGTTCGACGACCTGACCCGCCTCGCCGAACGCACGCCCCTGACCGTGAACGGCCGGCGCCCCACGATCCACCGGATCGGCCACTACGAACCGTGCCCCGGCGTCTACGAGGTCTTCGCGAGGATCGGCACGGGCGCCACCCTCAGCGCCCTGGCGTTCCGCCTGCACCTGGGCGCGGACCAGAGGTGGCGCTGCACGGCGGTGGAGGTCGGCGCGCCCGGGAGATGAAAAGGCAAAGGGGCCGAGCACCCCACGGTGCCCGGCCCCCAACAGCTACAGCTACAGCTACAGCGCGCCGCTACTTCTTGCGGCGACGCCCGCCCTTCTGGGCCTTGCGCCGCTCCGCCCGGGTCATGCCGTCCGACTCGGACCGCGCACCCGCGTCCTCGGTCTCGAAGTCGCCCTCGTCGACGCCGCCCTCGGCGTTCGGCGCCTGGAAGTGCAGACGGTCCGGCCGCTGCGGGGCGTCGAGCCCCTTGGCGCGGATCTCGGGACGGCCGCCACCGGCGGGAACGGCGTCCTTCTTGTCCAGGGACGTCGCCCCGGCCGCGTCCGACACCGGAACCTCCTCGACCTGCTGCTCGACCTGGACCTCCAGGTTGAACAGGTAGCCGACGGACTCTTCCTTGATGCCGTCCATCATGGCGTTGAACATGTCGAAGCCCTCGCGCTGGTACTCGACCAGCGGGTCCTTCTGCGCCATGGCACGGAGGCCGATGCCCTCCTGGAGGTAGTCCATCTCGTAGAGGTGCTCGCGCCACTTGCGGTCGAGCACCGAGAGGACGACCCGTCGCTCCAGCTCACGCATGATCTCGGAGCCGAGCTGCTCCTCACGCGCCTCGTACTGCTGGTGGATGTCGTCCTTGATGGACTCGGAGATGAACTCGGCGGTCAGACCCGCGCGGTCGCCCGCGTCCTCCTCCAGCTCCTCGATGGTGACCTTCACCGGGTAGAGCTGCTTGAAGGCGCCCCACAGCCGGTCCAGGTCCCACTCCTCGGCGAAGCCCTCGGCGGTCTCCGCCGAGATGTACGCGTCGATCGTGTCGTCCATGAAGTGCGTGACCTGGTCCTGGAGGTTCTCGCCCTCCAGGACGCGGCGACGCTCGCCGTAGATGACCTCGCGCTGGCGGTTGAGGACCTCGTCGTACTTCAGGACGTTCTTACGCGTCTCGAAGTTCTGCTGCTCGACCTGCGACTGGGCGGACGCGATCGCGCGCGTCACCATCTTGTTCTCGATCGGCACGTCGTCCGGGACGTTCGCCATCGCCATCACGCGCTCGACCATCTGCGCCTTGAACAGACGCATCAGGTCGTCGCCCAGCGAGAGGTAGAACCGGGACTCGCCCGGGTCGCCCTGACGGCCGGAACGACCGCGCAGCTGGTTGTCGATGCGGCGCGACTCGTGGCGCTCGGTGCCCAGGACGTAGAGCCCGCCGAGGTCCTTGACCTCCTCGAACTCCGCCTTCACGGCGCGCTCGGCCTTCTCCAGGGCGGCGGGCAGCGCCGCGGCCCACTCCTCGACGTGCTCGACGGGGTCGAGGCCGCGCTGGCGCAGCTCCGCCTCGGCGAGGTCGTCGGGGTTGCCGCCGAGCTTGATGTCCGTGCCTCGTCCGGCCATGTTCGTCGCGACGGTGACGGCGCCCTTGCGGCCGGCCTGGGCGATGATCGGCGCCTCACGGTCGTGCTGCTTGGCGTTCAGGACCTCGTGCTGGACGCCGCGCTTGGAGAGCTGCTGGGAGAGGTACTCCGACTTCTCCACGGAGGTCGTGCCGACCAGGATCGGCTGGCCCTGCTCGTGCTTCTCGGCGATGTCGTCGACGACGGCGGCGAACTTCGCGACCTCGGTGCGGTAGATCAGGTCCGACTGGTCGGCGCGGACCATGGGCCGGTTCGTCGGGATCGGCACGACGCCCAGCTTGTAGATCTGGTGGAACTCGGCGGCCTCGGTCATGGCCGTACCGGTCATGCCGCAGAGACCGGGGGTCTCCTTGCCGTCGTGGTCGTGGCGCTTGTAGAGGCGGAAGAAGTTCTGCAGGGTGATCGTGGCCAAGGTCTGGTTCTCGTCCTTGATGTCCACCCCTTCCTTCGCCTCGATCGCCTGGTGCATGCCCTCGTTGTAGCGGCGGCCGGCGAGGATACGGCCGGTGTGCTCGTCGACGATCATGACTTCGCCGTCGATGACGACGTAGTCCTTGTCCTTCTTGAAGAGTTCCTTGGCCTTGATGGCGTTGTTCAGGTAACCCACGAGCGGGGTGTTGACCGACTCGTACAGGTTGTCGATGCCCAGCCAGTCCTCGACCTTGGCGACGCCGGACTCGTGGATGGCGACGGTGCGCTTCTTCTCGTCGACCTCGTAGTCGCCGGTCTCCTCGATGCCCTTCAGCTGGTTGCCGGGCTCGCCCTTGGTGAGGCGGGTGACCAACTTGGCGAAGTCGCCGTACCACTTGGTGGCCTGGTCGGCGGGGCCGGAGATGATCAGCGGCGTACGGGCCTCGTCCACCAGGATCGAGTCGACCTCGTCGACGATCGCGAAGTTGTGGCCGCGCTGCACCAGTTCGTCCTTCGACCACGCCATGTTGTCGCGCAGGTAGTCGAAGCCGAATTCGTTGTTCGTGCCGTACGTGATGTCGCTCGCGTACTGCTCGCGGCGCTGGGCCGGCGTCATGTTGGCGATGATGCAGCCGACGGACAGGCCCAGGAACTTGTGGACGCGGCCCATCATCTCGGAGTCGCGCTCGGCCAGGTAGTCGTTGACCGTGATCAGGTGCACGCCCTTGCCCGACAGGGCGTTGAGGTACGCGGGGAGGGTGCCGACGAGCGTCTTGCCCTCACCGGTCTTCATCTCGGCCACATAGCCGAGGTGCAGCGCGGCGCCGCCCATCATCTGGACGTCGTAGTGCCGCTGGCCGAGGACGCGCTTGGCGGCCTCACGCACCGTGGCAAAGGCTTCGGGGAGGAGGTCGTCAAGGGTCTCGCCGTCGGCGTAACGCTCCTTGTACTCCTCGGTCAGCGCGCGCAGCTCGGCGTCGGAGAGGCTGACAAAGTCCTCTTCGATGGAGTTGACCTGGTCCGCGATGCGGTGCAGCTTGCGCAGGATCTTGCCTTCGCCTGCACGCATGATCTTCGAGAGGACGGACACGGGGGTTGGTCTCCTTGCCGGTCGGGCCTGGCATGGTCGGTTTACTCATAGGGCAACGGCCATCGTAAGCGAGGAGCGGGCCGCGCCGGGAGGTCTGCCGATACGTCAACGGACGGGGGGCCTGGAAGGTGCCGGGTTGTGCCGATCAGCGCTCGGCGAAATGCGGGTGAAAGCGCGGCGAAAAGCACTGGCCCATGGCCCCTCGCCCCCGCAGAATCACCGGATGGAGCCCGTCACCCTCACCACCGAACGCCTGACCTTGCGCACCTTCACGTCCGCCGACACCGACGAGACGTACGCGGCCTGTCAGGACCCCGACATCCAGCGCTGGACCACGATCCCCTCCCCGTACGCGCGCACGGACGCGGAGGGCTTCATCACGCGCATGGTGCCGGACGGCTGGCGCTACGACACGGAGTACACCTTTGCCGTACGTCCCCGGGGCGGCGGCCCGCTGATCGCCGCCGCCAGCCTGCACCACCCGCGCTCGGGCGCCTGGGAGGTCGGCTTCTGGACGGCGAAGGAGCACCGGGGCAACGGCTACATGACGGAGGCCGTCCTCGCCCTGGCCAGGTGGGCCTTCGGCGACCTGGGCTGCACCCGCCTGGAGTGGCGCGCCGAGGTCGGCAACACGGGATCGCGCGCGGTGGCGGAGAAGGCGGGCTTCGCCTTCGAGGGCACCCTGCGCGGCGCCCTCCTGAACAAGTCCACGCTGCGTGACTGCTGGGTGGGCGCCCTGCTCCCGAGCGACCTCGGCCTGTCGTCGAGCCAGCCCTATCTGCCGGCCCGGGAGTGAGGCAGCCGGGGACTGAGACCGACCCCGCAGCCCTCCTCTTCACGCCTCTTCCCGCAGGCCGCGGGGCGTTGTCAGTGCCGCCGCCTATCGTTTCCGGCATGACGAGCCTGCCGCGCCCCGCCATCGACCTCTCCGCCGACGAGGCCCGCCGCATCGCGCTGCGCGCCCAGGGATTCTTGGGCGCCCCGGACCGCAGGTCCGGCGTGCGGGGCGTGCTGCGGCATCTCGGCGCGGTCCAGCTCGACACGATCTCGGTCCTGGCCCGCTCGCACGAGCTCATTCCGTACGCACGTCTGGGCGCCGTGGGCCGCGACCGGATCGAGGCGGCGTACTGGGACGGGGCGTCGGCGGGCTCCGGCCCCGCCCGGCCGCACGCCTTCGAGTACTGGTCGCACGCCGCGTGCATCCTGCCCATCGAGGAGTGGCCGCACTTCGCCTTCCGCCGCCGCGCGTACCGCACCCGCCCGCACTGGCACCACGACCTGCCGAACGGCGCGTACGACACGGTGATCAAGCAGCTCACCGCCGAAGGCCCCCTCACGGCCACGGAATTGGGCGGCGCGAAGAACAAGGGCGAGTGGTGGGACTGGTCGGACGCGAAGGTCGCCGTCGAGCGCGCGCTGATGTACGGCGAGGTGGTCTGCACCGAGCGGCGCAGCTGGAAGCGGGTGTACGACCTCGCGGAGCGCGCGATCCCCGAGGCGCTGCTCCATGACGACCTGGACGACACGGAGTGCCTGCGCCGCCTGGTCCGCCTGGCAGGGCAGTCGCTGGGCGTCGGCACGCGCGCGGACATCGCGGACTACCACCGCCTCAAGGGCGAGCAGTTCGACGCGGTGGTCGCGGACTCGGGGCTCGTCCCGGTGACGGTGCAGGGCTGGTCCAAGCCTGCCTGGGCCGACCCCGCGGCCTTGGCGAGCGTCCCGCGCGGCCGCCACCGCACGACGCTCCTCTCGCCCTTCGACTCCCTGATCTGGGAGCGGGCCCGCACGGAGCGGATCTTCGGCTTCACCCACCGCCTCGAGGCGTACGTCCCCAAGCCCAAGCGGATCCACGGCTACTTCGCGATGCCGGTCCTGGCCGGTGGCCACCTGGTCGGCCGCGTGGACCCGGCCCGCGAGGGCAGCACGCTGGTCGCCAAGCAGGTGTCGCTGGACGGCCCCAAGTCCGTGCCCGCGGTGGCACAGGCGCTCCGCGAGGCGGCGACCTGGGTCAACTGCGATTCCGTACGGGTGGAGCGGGTGGACCGTCCCGAGCTGACCGCCGAGTTGGTCCGCGCCCTGGGCTGAGCCGGAGCCCCCGGCCTCACCTGATCTCGAGGATCTTCTCCCGCATCGCGTACACGACCGCCTCCATCCTGGAGTGCAGCTGCAGCTTCTCCAGGATGTTGCGGACGTGGTTCTTCACGGTGTTCTCGGAGATGAAGAGCTCTTTCGCGATGTCGCGGTTGTTCATGCCCGTGGCGACCAGCTTCAGCACTTCCAGCTCGCGCTCGGTCAGCCGCGGCGCGGGCACCAGCCTGCGCTCGTCGGTGCGCTGGATCATCGACTTGAACTCGGTGAGCAGTTTCGACGCCATGGACGGGCTGATCTGCGACTGTCCGTCGGCCACCGCGCGAATCGCCGTGGCGACCTCGTCCGTGGAGATCTCCTTGAGGAGGTAGCCCGTGGCGCCCGCCTTGATCGCGTCGTAGAGGTCGGCCTCCTCGTCGCTGATCGTCAGCATGATGATCTTGGCGCTGGGTGCGACCTCCTTGATGGAGGTGCAGGCCTCGATGCCGCCGCGCTTGGGCATCCGTACGTCCATCAGCACGATGTCCGGCAGCAGGTCCGCGGCCTTGTCCACCGCCTCCGCGCCGTCGCCCGCCTCCCCGACCACCTGGATGTCCTCCTCGGCGGCGAGGACGATCTCCAGGCCACGACGGAAGAGCGCGTGGTCGTCCACCACCAGGACCCTGATGGGCTCCTTGCGCGGTGCGCCCGCGTCCGTGCCGATGCCGATGCCGCTGTCGGCACCCTCATCCCGCATCGGTCCGAAGCTGTCCGCCATCGTTCCTCCCCCTGAAGGCCATGGCCCGTTGTGCGTCGGCTGTCGCCAACCCGAGGCGACAGCACACCGGTTGGCCGGCTCCGCCCATGATTTCATGCCCGGACGGCCGCGCGGTGCGCGCAGGGGTCGCATGATGATGCCCCTGGGGGCGCACACGCGCTCCAGGGGCACCATCGAGCCCTCGGCCGACCGGGGTCAGCCGCCGAGCGCACCGCCCCCGCCCGCGGACTCCGCCCGCGTGACCATGGGGTCGGTGTTGAGGCGGATGACGCCGTAGTCGTAGGCGTGTCGCCGGTAGACGACGCTCGGTTCCTTCGTCTCCGAGTCGACGAACAAGTAGAAGTCGTGCCCGACGAGTTCCATCTCGTAGAGCGCCTGGTCGAGCGACATCGGGGCCGCCACGTGGCTCTTCTCGCGGACCACGAGCGGGCCTTCGCCCTGGATCTCCAGTGAGCCGATCCTCTTGACGGGGATACCGTCCGGCTCTTCCTCACGTACGACGGTGCCGTCTCCGTTGAGAGTCGCCGCGTCCGGCACCCGCTCGGCAACCTCGGCGGCGGAGAGCCTGCCGGTGCCGCGCCGGTTGTGGCGCTTCTCGTGCTGCTTGCGCAGCCGGGCGTCGAGCTTGGCGGTGGCCAGGTCGAGCGCCGCGTACGGATCGGTTGCCGAGGCCTCCGCGCGGATCACGGGTCCACGTCCGCGGAGTGTGATCTCCACGCGGTCGGAACGGTCGGCCTGACGCGGGTTGGCCTCCTTGGACACCTCGACGTCCAGGCTGATCACCTTGGCGTCAAGCTTCTGGATCTTCTCCAGGTTCAGCTTCTCGGCCACGTGCTTGCGGAACCGCTCGGGTACCTCGGTCTTGCGGCCCTTGACGACGATGTCCACGCAGAACTCCGTTCCCGGATCGCCCCGCTTCGGTGGCGGAGCATCTCCCTTTTGCACCAGGCCCCGGTGACTCCCGGAGCCTCGGACTCGGTGACTTCCACCTCCTCCTCCCCCGCGAACAAGATCTACACCCCGACCGGCCCCGGTGATTGCGGAAAAACCCGGCGACCGGCATTCCGATATGCGAGGGGCGGCGTCCGCCATTCCTCACAACCGAACATATCTCGCCCGGACGGATGTCGTCACCCTCTACCGCCGCATACCTCCATTCAGGTGTATTGGCCCTCTCACTACCTGCAACGATGCAAGTTCCCAGTCAGTTCCGGTTTATTCCGAAAGAATCCGGTGAGGAGGCGACAACAGCGGCGGTGACCCTGTTCTCACACGCTATTTCACGGGCTGTTACCACCGCGGCCCGCTTTTCACCTTCCGTGTGTACGTCACGTATTGCGCGGGCCGCCTCGGACAAAGACGCGCCCGTGGTCATCAGGTCGTCCACGATCACGATCCGGCCGCCGTCGGCGACGAGCCGCCCGCCACCCGCGGTCACCTCCAGAGCGCCGTGGAGATTCACCTGCCGCTGCCGGGAGTTGAGCCCCGCCTGGTCGGCCACCGCACGCCGCTGGCGCAGCACGCAGAGCACCCGGGCCCGCGTCCCGCCGCGCCGCAGCTCACCCGCCGCCGCCAGCGCGATCCGCCGTACCGGATCGTGCCCACGCGCCCGCACGGCCCGGGGAGCCGACGGAACGGGCACCAGCAGTACCGGAGCGTCACCACGCGCCCGAGCGGCACCGCGCGTCGAAGCGTCACCCCGCACGCAAGCGCCGTCACCCCGCAGCCCCGCGCGCACCGCCGCGGCCAGCCCCGCCCCCAGCGGCCCCGCGAGCCCCAGGGCGCCCCGCTCCTTGTGCGCGAGCAGCAGCGCCCGCACCCCGTCCTCGTAGGGAGCCGCCGCGTGCACCACCGGCAGTCCGGGCGGCCGCGGATCGGGGCTCACCCGGCACGGCACGGTCCCGCACAGGGCTTCGCGGCACTGTGCGCAGAGCGCCGTACGCGGTGTGCCACAGCCTCCGCACTCGGCCGGCAGCACCAGATCGGTGAGGTCCCGCCACCACCCCGGCATGCCCACCACTGTGCCAAGGCGCGCGCGCCGCTGCCACCCCTGTGGAAAACCGCCTGTGGACACTCCACGGCACAGGAGCGGCCTTACCCGCGACGCCTCACCCCGGGTAGACCGGCGCCGTACCTTCCTTGACCACCGTCTGCCACTGCGCACCCGTCGGCAGCCGCACGATCCCGTCGTCCGAGTGCGCCACCAGCGGCTGCCGCTCGTCCTCGGACGCCGCGATCTCCTTCACGCCGGTGAGGCCGGGCAGCGTCGCGCCCGCGGGCACCGAGCCGTCGCACTGGACGTACCGCATCTGCTGCACACCGCCGGACTCGCGCCCGACCACCACGAGACGGCTGCCGCCCGCCCACGACATGGCGGTGACCTCCTCCATCTGCGGTGCCGCCTGGCGCAGTTCGACCACCGAGATGTCCGGCTGCTCGCCCTTGGCACCCGTCCGCTCGACGCGGCCGATCTTCAGGGACGTCTTGCCGTCCTTCTTCACGAGGAGCGCGACCCGTACGGCGTCGGCCGACACCCGCACCGCCTCGATCCGCCCGTCGAGGCCCGAGATCTTGACCGGCAGCGGGTCTCCCGCCCCCTGCTCCAGCCAGAGCAGCCGCTGCCGCTTCGGGTCACGGTCGGCCACCCAGAGGTCGCCGCGGCCGTCCCAACTGGGCGTGGAGAGACCGTCCTTCTCGGACTTGGCCCTGCTGCGCACCTCCGGCTTGCCGAGCGCGCCCGTGGAGACCAGCGACCCCATGTACAGCGAGCGCCCGTCGAGCGACACCCCGGCCGCCCGCTCCTCGTCCCGCGACACGGCGGCGGACCGCAGCGGCTGCTCGCCACTGCCCAACCGCCCCTGCACGGGCTCCGGATCGACCTTGCCCTTGGCGCTGGCAGGCATCCGCACCAGGCGCCGCCTGTCGTCGATGAGGTACTGGAAGTCGGGGTGGTCCGCGGTGCGGCGCGAGGCGACGGACTCGGCCCGGTCCTTGCTCAGGACGCACAGCTGCGAGCCGTTGCGGCGCTGGAGCTCCACCTCCTCGACGCCGGACGACGTCAGGTCCTGGAGCGTGAACAGCAGTTGGGCGGCCATCTCGGTGCACCGCTCCTGGCCTATGGGATCGGCCTTCGCGTTCAGCGGCACCGTCAGCTTGCCCTGGTCGTCGGGCGCCAGCGTCCTGGTGTCCGCCTTGAGCCGCGTACCCGTAGGGAAGCGGGTGCCCACGACCTGCTTGAGCCACGTGGTGGGCCCGTCGAGGAGCGCCTTGACGGTCTCCGTCACGGGGTCTATTCGCTGACGTATGTAGACGGGGTCGGCGACGAGACCCTCCTGGCCGCCTCCGGTGGCGCCGGACGAACGCGTCGCGAAGTAGTACTTGTTGACGGACCAGTAGATCCGCTGGAAGTCGGACTGCCCGAGCACGACGCCCGGCGGCACCCGGTCGATCCGCCACTCCTTGCCGTTGGATCCGTCCTGCTGCGTGAGGTGGACGACCTGGTTGTACGCGGCGTTGTCGAGCTGGTACGCGTGCTCCTTGTCGACCGTGGCGACCTTGCGCCCGGTCAGCGGGAAGGAACGGCCGCTCTCGCCGTCGTCCCCGACACTGCCCGATCCGGTGCTCGGCCCGTTCTCGAGCACCGTGGTCTGCAGATCCGGGTCCCAGCCCCTGGACGCGTCCTTGGTCAGGTACTTGCGCGCCATCGCGAATTCCGGGTCGTCGCTGGTCAGCGCCTCAAGAAAGCCCTGGACGATCTCCTCGGGGCTCGCGTCCTCACCCGGTGGCATCGCGTAGACGCGGACCTGGGACTGCGAGTCCGGCCGCTGGGAGGCGTCGACCGCCTTGAGGTTGCCGCTGTCGGGCATCGAGGCGCAGCCCGCGAGCAGCACCCCGCAGGAGCCGAACAGCAGACCGGCCCGCAGTGCGCGCCGGTGCGTGCGGCGACAGGTGCGGCGATCGTGGTCAGCGCCCACGAGAGGCCTCCCCTTCCCTTGCGGGATTTGTTTCCGTCTGGTCTGTCTCGTCCGTCTCGTCCGTCTCGTCCGTCCCGCTCGCCTCGGACGCGGGGCCATCGGGCTCCTCGTCACGCGGCATGTCGTCGTCCATGGGCCGCCGCGGCACGACGCGCGACCCGCTGCCCGGCAGCGCCGCCGGGTCCGCCGTGGCCGCCTGCGCGAGCCGCGGCGCGATCGGAGCCCTCGCCGGGACGGGCGGCGGCACCCGCTCGGACGTCGACGGCTGCGCCGGCACCGTGGCCAGCTTGGCCGCGCCGCCGAGCGGCAGACCGGCGTCGTTCAGGCCGCGGTGGCGCCGCGAGTCGTCGGGCTCCAGCGGTATCGGCGAGCCCCGCAGCGCCTCGTCCGCCGTGCGCGGCAGCGTCAGGCGGAACTGCGAACCGCCCCCCGGCTCGCCCCACGCCTGCAGCCAGCCGCCGTGCAGCCGAGCGTCCTCGAGCGCGATGGAGAGCCCGAGGCCCGTACCACCGGTGGTACGCGCGCGTGCCGGGTCGGCCCGCCAGAAGCGGCTGAACACCCGGGTCGCCTCGCCGGGCTTGAGCCCCACTCCGTAGTCACGCACCGCGACCGCGACCGCGCCGCCCGCCGCCGCGAGCCGCACCACGACGTCCTGGCCCTCACCGTGCTCCACGGCGTTGACCACGAGATTGCGAAGGACGCGCTCCACACGGCGTGCGTCGGCCTCGGCCACCACGGGCTGCTGGTCCCCGACGACCCGGATGTGCGTCCCCTTGCGGTCCGCCAGCGGCTCCGCGCCGCCCACGACCCGTCGTACGACCTCACGCAGGTCTATCGGCTCGGCCTCCAGGGCCGCCGCGCCCGCGTCGAACCGGCTGATCTCAAGGAGATCCGCGAGCAGCGTCTCGAACCGGTCCAGCTGGTCGGCGAGCAGCTCGGCCGACCGCGCCGTCACCGGGTCGAAGTCCACGCGCGCGTCATGGATGACGTCGGCCGCCATCCGCACGGTCGTCAGCGGCGTACGCAGCTCGTGCGAGACGTCCGAGACGAACCGCCGCTGCATCCGCGAGAGCTCCTCCAGCTGCTGGATCTTCAGCTGGAGGTTCTGCGCCATCTTGTTGAAGGCCTCACCGAGCCGCGCGATGTCGTCCTCTCCGGTGACCTTCATACGTTCCTGAAGGCGCCCGGCGGACAGCCGCTCGGCGATGCCCGCCGCCATCCGTACCGGCGTGACGACCTGGCGCACCACCAGCCAGGCGATGGCGCCGAGCAGTACGACGACGAACAGGCCGGCGGTGGCGAGGGTCGTCCTGACGACGCCGAGGGACTCCTCCTCCTGGGTGAGCGGGAAGAGGTAGTACAGCTGGTAGGACTCGCCGTTCAGGTCGTTCAGACGCTTGCCGATGACCAGGCCGGGCTGTGCTTCACGGCCGTCGTTGAAGACGATCCGGGTGTTGCTCTGATACGCCCTGGTGCCCTTGTCGACGCTGCTGCGCAGCGACTCGGGCACGCTCTGGATCGGGTCCACGCCCCCGGAGGCGCGCGGCCCGCGCACCCTGGCGCCGCCCGGCGTGGACGTCGGGCTCAGCGTCACCACGTTGAACGCGCTCTGGCCGCCGCTGGAGAGCTGCTCCACCAGGTCGGACATCCACACGGCGGTGGGCGGCGTGGCCCCGCCGTCGGACGTGCCGCTGTCCTGCCCGGAGCGCGGCCGGGCGGAGTTCGCCTCGTCCTGAGCGGCCCGGAAGCCACCGTCGGCCTGGCTCTGCGAGGCCTTCACCTTGGCCTTGAGCAGGCCGTTGTTCACGGAACTCATGACGGCGAAGCCGAGCATCAGCACGACGCCCAGCGACATGAGCAGCGTCGTGACGACGACCTTCAGCTGGATGTTGCGCCGCCACAGCCGCAGGGCGGGCAGCAGCGGGCGCCGCACCCAGCGCACGAAGAGCCTCAGGACGGGGCTGCCCTGCACCCCGTCCTGCAACAGCAAACCGCCGTCGAGAAGCCTCGCGAACGTGGAGCCGCGCCGGCCCGCCGCACCGCCCCGGGCCCCGCCAGTCCGCCCCGAGCGGCCACCCGGAGCCCCGGGCGGTACGGGGGAACTGTCCCGGGTCACGTCAGCTCGGTCCGGCCTTGTAACCGACACCACGGACGGTCACCACGATCTCCGGCCGCTCGGGGTCCCGCTCGACCTTCGAGCGCAGCCGCTGGACGTGCACGTTCACCAGCCGGGTGTCGGCCGCGTGGCGGTAGCCCCAGACCTGCTCGAGCAGCACCTCACGCGTGAACACCTGCCACGGCTTGCGGGCCAGCGCGACCAGCAGGTCGAACTCCAGCGGGGTCAGCGCGATCGACTGCCCCTCCCGCTTCACGGAGTGCCCCGCCACGTCGATGACCAGGTCACCGATGGCCAGCTGCTCCGGCGCGGGCTCCTCGGACCTCCGCAGCCGCGCCCTGATGCGGGCCACGAGCTCCTTCGGCTTGAAGGGCTTCACGATGTAGTCGTCGGCGCCGGACTCGAGCCCGACCACGACGTCCACGGTGTCGCTCTTGGCCGTGAGCATGACGATCGGCACCCCGGATTCCGCCCTGATCAGGCGGCACACCTCGATGCCATCACGGCCCGGCAACATCAAATCCAGCAGTACAAGATCCGGCTTTGCCTCCCTGAAAGCGGCCAGCGCCTTGTCGCCATCAGCTACGAACGACGGCTCAAAACCTTCACCACGCAGCACAATCCCGAGCATCTCGGCCAGTGCGGTGTCGTCGTCGACGACAAGGACTCGTCCCTTCATGCCTGACATCATCCCATTAGCTCATCGTTACCTGGCGTGACCTGGCACACAGCTCGCCCAGGCCCTCTGCTGTCACGGGCGACACGACGCCCTCCTCGGTGACGATCGCCGTCACCAATTCCGGTGGTGTCACGTCGAACGCGGGGTTGTACGCCTGGGTCCCCAGGGGTGCCACCGCGATCCCGCTTCCCGCTTCGATTCCGGCCATCGGCACGTAGGGTGCCGTGACCTCCGTCACTTCATGACTCGCCCGCTGCTCCACCTCGATGGACGCTCCGTCCGGGGTGTCCGGGTCCACGGTCGTGACCGGTGCCACCACGATGAACGGCACGTGGTGGTAGCGGGCGAGCACCGCGAGCGGATAGCTCCCCACCTTGTTGGCCACCGAACCGTCGGCCGCGATGCGGTCGGCACCGATCAGTACGGCATCCACCTCACCCGCCGCGAACAGCGACCCCGCCGCGTTGTCCGTAAGCAAGGTGTACGCCATTCCGCTCCGCGCCGCCTCATACGCGGTCAGCCTCGAACCCTGCAGCAAGGGACGCGTCTCGTCCACCCACAGCCTGCGAAGACGTCCCTGCCGGTGCGCGGCAAGGGCCACCGCGAACGCCGTGCCCTCCCCGCCGGAGACCAGCGCCCCCGTGTTGCAGTGCGTGAGGACGCGGTGACCGCCGCCGGGCAGCATCTCGTCGAGCAGCGCCAGACCGTGCACCGCCATCCTCGCGCTGGCCTCGGCGTCCTCCCGGTGCAGCTCCCGCGCGGCCGCCAGCGCCGCGGCGCCCGCCAGCTCCTGGTCGGCGCCGCCCGCGACCGCCGAGCGGTACGCCGTCAGGGCCCTGCGGACGCCGGAGCCGAGGTTGACCGCGGTGGGCCTGGCCCCCGCGAGCGCGAGCGCGGCCTCGTCCACGTCGAAGCCGCGTACGGCGGCCAGCGCGACGCCGTACGCGCCCGCTATGCCGAGCAGCGGCGCCCCACGCACCGCCAGCGTGCGGATCGCCTGCACCAGGGCGGGCGCGTCCGTGCACACCAGCTCGGTCTCCTCGCCGGGCAGTCTGGTCTGGTCGAGGAGGACCAGTACGGGGCCCTCCGGCGGCTCGGCCCAGCGGATCGCGGGGATCGCCGGGGTCGCTGCTCTCACTGGGGGCGCTGAGTTCGTCGGGGTCTCGGTCGGCCGTGTGTCCTCGCCTGATTGCGCGTACTGATCAGCCATCCGCCCAGTCTGCCCCGTACCTGACGGACAATTGAAGGTGTGCAGCCCATACGCTGCCCGGTCACCGCAAGGGCGTGCCGTGGCACGATGGCTGCCAACCGGCCGCCGCGACAGCGGACGGGCACCGTGAAGGAGCGACGATGAACGACACTCCGGGCTGGGCTTCGCCCGGATCTGCCCCCTCCGACGGACAGGACTCCGGCAAGCCCGAACCTGCCGAGCCCGCGGACAAGCCCGACGGTCCGGGCTCGAAGTGGTCCAAGGAGCAGCCGCCGCCCGCCCAGTGGTCCGCCCCCAGCCCGCCGGCCGCCGGCCAGACCCCGCCTCCTCCACCGCCGCCTCCCGGTGGCGGCTGGGGCGGCGGACGCCCTGGCGGCCCCGGCCCCGGCCCTGGTGGACCTGGCGGCCCCGGTGGCCCCGGTGGCCCCGGTGGCTACCCCGGCTGGGGCGCCTGGCAGGGCCCGCCGCCCGCCGCCAAGCCCGGCGTCATCCCGCTGCGGCCGCTCGGCGTCGGCGAGATCCTGGACGGCGCGGTCTCCACGATGCGTACGTACTGGCGCACGGTGCTCGGCATCTCGCTCGCCGTCGCCGTGTTCACGGAGATCGTCGTCATCCTGCTGCAGGGGCTCGTCCTCAACGACAGCGAGACCACTGAGGTCCTCGACGACCCGAGCGCGACCGTCGGCGAACTGACCCGTGCCCTGGGCGACACCCTGCTGAGCTCCGGCGTGATCCTGCTGATCACCCTGCTCGGCACGATCGTCGCGACCGCCCTGCTCACGATGGTCACCAGCCGCGCCGTGCTCGGCAAGTCGGTCACCACGGCGGAGGCCTGGCAGGACGCCAAGCCGCAGCTGCCGAGGCTGATCGGCCTGACCCTGCTGCTGCCGCTCATCGGCATGGCGGTCGTCGCCGTCGGCACCCTGCCCGGCGTACTGATCGCGGTGGCCGGGGCCGGCGACGCCGGCATCAGCCTCGCCGTGCTCGGCGGCTTCGCCGCCGGAGTCGTCGCCATCTGGCTGCTGGTCCGCCTCTCGCTCGCCTCGCCCGCCCTGATGCTGGAGAAGCAGGGCGTGAAGAAGTCGATGGCCCGCTCCGCGAAGCTGGTCCGCGGCTCCTGGTGGCGGGTGTTCGGCATCCAGCTGCTCGCCGCGATCATCGCCAACGTCATCGCGTCGATCATCGTCATCCCCTTCACCCTCATCGCGGGCGCGGTGAGCGGCGACGGCGTCACCGGCTTCCTCGACACCGGCACCGGCGACCTCGGCTGGACCTTCCTGATCGTCAGCGGCATCGGCTCGGTCATCGGCTCGATGCTCACGTTCCCGATCACCGCCGGAGTCACCGTGCTCCTCTACATCGACCAGCGGATCCGCCGCGAGGCCCTCGACCTCGAACTCGCGCGCGCGGCGGGCCTCCAGGGCGACAACGGCTCGGGCGCCCCCGGAACCCCCGGGAGCTGATGCGGTGACGGGGGCAGCACTGCACGGGTCGAGAGCGGTCGCACCACTCGTACGACGCACCGGCGACGACGGCCCGCCGGTCACGATCCCGCGCGACCCCGCGCGGGAGGCCGCCGAGCGCGAACTGTCGAACCCGGCGTACCACGAGAACGACCCCAGCCTCCTGCAGCGCGCCCTGAACCGCTTCTGGGAGTGGGTCGACGACCTGTTCACCGCCGCCTCGGGGGCGACCCCGGGCGGCGGCCTCGGCCTCCTGGTCGTCGTCATCGCGGTCGTGGCTCTGCTCGCCGCCCTCTGGTGGCGCCTGGGCACCCCCCACCGCGCCCCCACGTCGTCCCCCGCGCTCTTCGACGACCGCCCCCGCACGGCGGCGGAACACCGCGCGGCCGCGGAGGCACACGCGGCCCAGGGCCACTGGAGCCAAGCCGTCCAGGAGCGCATGCGAGCCATCGTCCGCTCCCTGGAGGAACGCGCCCTGCTGGACCCCCGCCCGGGCCGCACAGCAGATGAAGCAGCGGCGGAGGCCTCCCGAACGCTCCCCGCCCACGCGACGGAACTCCATTCGGCGGCCCAGTCGTTCGACGCCATCACGTACGGCGGCCGCACCGCCACGGAGCCGACGTACCGCCGACTGACCACCCTGGACAAGGCCTTGACCCAAACAAGGCCGACGCTGAGCAACACCCCTACGGGAGCCCCCAAGTGACGGCCCCCCAGGACCCCACGAACGCCGACACCTCCCCGCACTCCGATCCGCAACGGCCGGCGGCAAACGGACCCGAGGCCGAACCCGGCGCCCACACGAGCGGATCGCCGACCGAGAGCCATGACGAAACCGGCAGAGGCGAGAACTCGCGACAGGCCGCGAGCAACCCCAGCTCCAACACCGAAGCCCCCACCCCAACCCCCGCCAACACAAAGCCCAACACAGCTGCACCCACCAACACGACGCCCGGCACACCTGCACCCGCGCCCGCGCCCGCGAACACGAACGCAACGCCGGACACACCTGCCCCCACCCCCGCGGCCCCCACCAACACAACGCCCAACACAGCTACACCCGCCCCCGCGCCCGCGCCCGCCAACACAACGCCCGACACAACTGCGCCTGCCCCCACGCCCACAGCCCCCACCAACACCGCGCCCGACACACCTGCCCCCGTCGCTGCGGCCCCCGCCAACACAACGCCCAACACAGCTACACCCGCGCTCGCGCCCGCGCCCGCGAACACGAACGCAACGCCGGACACACCTGCCCCCACCCCCGCGGCCCCCACCAACACAACGCCCAACACAGCTACACCCG
>NZ_JBVJKV010000001.1:1508921-1513093 GCF_055585065.1 Streptomyces sp. NPDC054047
GCCCCCGCGCCCGCGCCCGCCAACACAACGCCCGACACAGCTGCGCCTGCCCCCGCGCCCACAGCCCCCACCAACACCGCGCCCGACACACCTGCCCCCGTCTCTGCGGCCCCCGCCAACACGACGCCCGGCACAGCTACACCCGCCCCCGCCCCCGCACCCACAGCCCCCGGCACCACGCCAACGGCCCCCGGCACCACCCCGACCGCAACCACGCCAACGGCCCCCGGCACCACCCCGACCGCAGCCGCAGCCACCGCCCCCTCCGCGACGGCACTCGCACCCGACGCCGCCCCAGGGCCGTCCGCCTCCTCCCGCTCCTCCCGCTCCTCCGCCCCCACGACCTCCTCCACCCCCACCCCCCGCCAGCTCTGGACCCGAACCCGCGGCATCCTCCTCGCCCTGTTCGTCCTCCTGGCAGCCGCCATCGCCATGGCGGCCGTCCGCTCCGGGGCCCAGCACGGCCGCCTCGACCCCCGCTCGGCCGACCCCTACGGCAGCCGCGCCGTCGCCGAACTCCTCGCCGACCGCGGTGTCTCCACCCGCGTGGTCACCACCTCCGAAGAGGCCAGGTCCGCGGCAGGCCCGGACACCACGCTCCTGGTGGCATCGCCCGACCGGCTCACCGAGCGCCAGCAGTCGCGCCTGCGCGAAGCCACCGAGGACTCCCGAGGCCGCACCGTGCTCCTCGCCCCCGGCACCCCCTCGGTGAGCACCCTCGCACCGGGGGTCACCGCGGACGCCACCCCCAGCCTCGACTCGACGCTCTCCCCCCGCTGCTCCCTGCCCGCAGCCAAGCGTGCAGGCTCCGCCGACGTGGGCGGCCTCCGCTACGACACGCTCGCCCCGGACGCCGAGACCTGCTACGTCAGCGACGGCCTGCCCAGCCTGCTACAGCTCCCGGCGGCCGACGGACCCGGCGACACCGTCGTACTCGGCGCCCCGGACATCCTCTTCAACGACCGCCTCGACGAGCAGGGCAACGCCTCACTGGCCCTGCAACTCCTCGGCTCCCGACCGAACTTGGTCTGGTACCTCCCCTCACCCGCCGACGCCGCCGCCACCGACGAAGCCGACCGCGACTTCTTCGACCTGATCCCCGACGGCTGGCTCTGGGGCACCCTGCAACTCACCGTCGCCGCCGCACTCGCCGCCCTCTGGCGCGCCCGCCGCCTCGGCCCGCTGGTCCCCGAACGCCTCCCCGTGGCCATCCGCGCCTCGGAAACCGTCGAAGGCCGAGCCCGCCTCTACCGCAAGGCGAACGCCCGCGACCGCGCGGCCGCCGCCCTCCGCTCGACCACCCGCACCCGCATCGCCCCCCTCATCGGCGTCTCCCCCGGCCAGGCACACGCCCCCGAGACCCTGCTCCCCGCCCTGACCGCCAGGCTCCACTCCCCGGGCCAGGACCTGCACCCCCTCCTCTTCGGCCCGCCGCCCGGCAACGACGCGGCCCTGATCACCCTCGCCGACCAACTCGACGCCCTCGAAAGAGAGGTACGTACTTCATGATGGACCCGACCACTGACAACGCCGGGAGCTCCGCCAGCGCCCGCTCCTCGCTGGAGTCCCTGCGCACCGAGATCTCCAAGGCCGTGGTCGGCCAGGACCCCGCGGTGACGGGCCTCGTCGTGGCCCTGCTCTGCCGCGGTCACGTCCTCCTCGAAGGCGTACCCGGAGTGGCCAAGACCCTGCTCGTCCGCGCCCTCGCCGCATCCCTCGAACTCGACACCAAGCGCGTCCAGTTCACCCCGGACCTGATGCCGAGCGATGTCACGGGCTCCCTCATCTACGACGCCCGGACCACCGAGTTCTCGTTCCAGCAGGGCCCGGTCTTCACCAATCTCCTCCTCGCCGACGAGATCAACCGCACCCCTCCCAAGACCCAGTCCTCCCTCCTCGAAGCGATGGAGGAACGCCAGGTCACGGTCGACGGCACCCCTCGCCCGCTCCCCGAGCCCTTCCTCGTCGCGGCCACCCAGAACCCGATCGAGTACGAGGGCACGTACCCGCTCCCCGAAGCCCAGCTGGACCGTTTCCTCCTCAAGCTCACCGTCCCCCTCCCCTCACGCCAGGACGAGATCGACGTCCTCACCCGCCACGCGGAGGGCTTCAACCCCCGCGACCTGCACGCCGCCGGCATCCGCCCCGTCGCGGGCCCCGCCGACCTGGAGGCAGCCCGCGCCGCGGTCGCCAAGACCTCGATCTCCCCCGAGATCACCGCCTACGTGGTGGACATCTGCCGCGCGACCCGCGAATCCCCGTCCCTCACCCTGGGCGCCTCCCCCCGAGGCGCCACAGCGCTCCTCTCCACGGCCCGCGCCTGGGCCTGGCTGACCGGCCGCGACTACGTCATCCCCGACGACGTGAAGGCCCTCGCCCTGCCCACCCTCCGCCACCGCGTGCAACTCCGCCCGGAGGCCGAGATGGAGGGCGTAACGGCCGACTCCGTCATCAACGCGATCCTCGCCCACGTCCCGGTCCCCCGCTGATGGCCCTCACCGGCCGCGCAGCACTCCTCGCGGCCCTCGGCAGCCTCCCCGTAGGCATCTGGGAACCCAGCTGGACAGGCATCCTCGCCGTGAACGCCCCGCTGGCCCTGGCCTGCGCCTGCGACTTCGCCCTGGCCGCCCCCGTACGCCGCCTGGGCCTGACCCGCGCAGGCGACACCTCCGTACGGCTCGGAGAATCCGCAGACGTCGAGCTGACCGTCACGAACCCCTCCGGCCGCCCCCTGCGCGCCCAGCTCCGCGACGCCTGGCCCCCCAGCAGCTGGCAGCCCGGCACCGAAGTAGCGTCCTCCCGCCACCGGTTGACGATCCCACCCGGCGAGCGCCGCCGCCTGACCACCCGCCTGCGTCCTACCCGCCGCGGCGACCACCAGGCGGACCGCATCACCATCCGCTCGTACGGCCCCTTGGGTCTCCTCACCCGCCAGGGAAGCCACAAAGTCCCCTGGACGCTCCGGGTCCTGCCCCCCTTCACCAGCAGGAAGCACCTCCCGTCCAAGCTGGCGCGCCTCCGCGAACTCGACGGCCGCACCAGCGTCCTGACGCGCGGCCAGGGCACCGAGTTCGACAGCCTCCGCGACTACGTCCCCGGCGACGACACCCGCTCCATCGACTGGCGCGCCACCGCCCGCCAGTCCACGGTCGCCATCCGCACCTGGCGCCCGGAGCGCGACCGCCACATCCTGCTGGTCCTCGACACCGGCCGCACCTCGGCGGGCCGGGTCGGCGACGCCCCGCGCCTGGACGCCTCGATGGACGCGGCCCTGCTCCTCGCGGCCCTGGCCTCCCGAGCGGGCGACCGCGTAGACCTCCTCGCATACGACCGCCGGGTACGCGCCCTGGTCCAGGGCAGGGCGGCGGGCGAGGTACTCCCCTCCGTCGTGAACGCCCTGGCCACCCTCGAACCGGAACTCGTCGAAACGGACGCCAGGGGCCTGACCTCAACAGCCCTCCGCACCGCGAAGCGCAGCTCACTGATCGTGCTGCTGACCAGCCTCGACGCAGCCCCCATCGAGGAGGGCCTGCTCCCGGTGCTGTCCCGCCTGACACAACGCCACACGGTCCTCCTGGCATCGGTGGCCGACCCCCACATCGAGCAGATGGCCAAGGCCCGCGGAACAACAGAGGCCGTGTACGACGCCGCAGCCGCCGCCCAGGCCCACGCGGAACGCCACCGCACGGCGGAACAACTCATCCGCCACGGCGTAACAGTCGTGGACGCGACCCCAAACGACCTGGCCCCGTCCCTGGCAGACGCATACCTGTCCCTAAAGGCAGCCGGCCGCCTCTGAAACGCACAAGGGAAATAGAAAAAGGCCCTCTAGGGGGCCCTAAACGCAGAAAACCCCCGCACCAGAGGTGCGGGGGTTTCCCGTTAATAATAGTTCGGCGGCGTCCTACTCTCCCACAGGGTCCCCCCTGCAGTACCATCGGCGCTGTGAGGCTTAGCTTCCGGGTTCGGAATGTAACCGGGCGTTTCCCTCACGCTATGACCACCGAAACACTATGAAACTGTCAACCGCACCGTAGTCGTGGCCCGACATACGGGGTTGTTCGTGGTTTCAGAACCAACACAGTGGACGCGAGCAACTGAGGACAAGCCCTCGGCCTATTAGTACCAGTCACCTCCACCCGTTGCCGGGCTTCCAGATCTGGCCTATCAAC
>NZ_JBVJKV010000002.1:0-33532 GCF_055585065.1 Streptomyces sp. NPDC054047
CTGTGGTGGCTTGGGCGCCCCCGTCTTCCCCCCCGGGGCGCCCCGCGCCCCGCCCCCGTTTAGCGCGTGTACGCGTCGGCCGGCCCGGCCGGGGCGGGGGGGGGGCCCCCCGACTGCGTACGACGAAGTGCTGCTCCCGGAAGCGCTACTCCTGCTCCCGGAGGCGCTACTCCTGCTTCTTGCGGCGCGTGCCGAAGACGATCTCGTCCCAGCTGGGCACCGCCGCACGCCGCCCGGGGCGGACGCCGTCGGCCTCCGCCTGGCGGTCGGTGGTGCCGACGAGACGGTCGCGGTGGCTGGCCACCGAGCGGGGCATCAGGACGTCCGCGTACGCGGAACCCGCCCCGGCCGACGCCGCGGGGGGCTCCTCGGCCTCCGGGTCCTGCTCGGGCTCCTCCACGGGCGGCAGGTCCGTGGCCGGCAGCGCGGGGCGCTCCGGCACGATCATGTCGCCGCGGAAGCTCGGCACCGCCTCCAGGAGGCTGGTGAGCGAGTCCCGCTCCGACTCGGAGACGGACGCGGTCGCACCGGTCGCGGTGCCGTCCTCCGAGGGCTCCGGGGGCAGCGGTGCGCTCGGGCGCTCCAACTGCCGGTCCAGGGCACGGTCGAGCGGCCGGTCGAGCGAGGGCCTGTCCCGGGGCAGCCGGGCGATGCGCGGCACGAACGGGAAGCTCGGCTCGGGCGCGGCGATGTCGTCCGTCTCGCCGATCAGCGAACGGGCCTCGTCGTCCACGGCCTGTACGAGCCGCCGGGGCGGGTCGTACGTCCAGCTCGCGGAGTGCGGCTCGGTCGCGACGCGGTAGACGAGCAGGACCTCCCAGGTGCCGTCGTCGCGGCGCCAGGAGTCCCACTGAATGGTTTCCTTGTCGGCGCCGCGCAGGAGCAGTCGCTCCGACACGGCCTCGCCGAGCTGGGGTCCGGTGTTCTCGCCGGGACGGCGCACGGGGGTCTTCCGGGCCCGCTCGGCCATGAAGGCGCGCTCGGCGAGCACGGGTCCTTCGAAGCGGCGGACGCGATCGACGGGGATTCCGGCGAGCGAGGCGACTTCCTCCGCGCTGGCACCCGCACGTATCCGTGCCTGGATGTCGCGGGGGCGGAGGTGGCTCTCCACCTCGATCTCGATCTGGCCGAGACGCGGGCGGTCACCGCGCACCGCGGCGCGCAGTCGCTCGTCGATCGGAAGCGTGTACTCCGTGCTGTCCGCAGCTTTCAGCACCAGCCGTGTGCCGTCGTTGCTGACGGCCACGACACGCAGTTCGGGCATGGGGACCTCCCGGGTGGTGCCTGCCGACGTCACGTGCGTCGCTGCTTCCGCTAGTCGAGTGTGGCCTGCCCGGGTGCAGCCTGCCACAACCTTGCCGAGTTGCCCGGCGTGTCGGGCATGGGCCCTAGGTCGCCGTTATGGCACGGTTACCTTTTCGCAACTCTCAGTGACCACTTCGGTCACCCTGTGCAGCGAGCCCCCTCCCGGCGGTCCTGGAAGGCCCCGGGCACCCAGGTGGGAGACCGGACCCAGGGCTCGCAACAGTACTCCATTCGGGCCACGCGGGTGGTCCGCCGCGCCGCCGAACTTCTCGCGGGGGACGGGAGTTGGCGCCCCGGGATACCCGGGCAGGGTGGTGCATGAGTGGCACACTTCACGGAATCTCCAGAAACGGAACTATCCCCAACACCCATACGTCCCTTTCTCGTGTAGTCAGTCGAGAAAGGCAGGCAAGGGTCGGAGATGCGTGAAAAGCCGGATTCCGGCGAGGAATCCAAGGGCCAGGAGGAGTCGGAGAAGCGGCGCCTTGATCTGAGTCTGCCGCAGGTGGCGGGGAGCGCCGTGGCCGCCGTCGTGGGAGCGAAGCTCGCCGCGAGCTTCGGCGTCTACGGCACGATCCTCGGCGCCGGCCTGGTGAGCGTGGTCGCGACCTGTGGCGGCACGATCTTCCAGCACTTCTTCCGCCGCACGGGCGAGCAGATACGTGACGTGGCGGTGCAGGCCAAGCCGCGGGCGCACCAGGTGCCGCTGACCGATGCCCAGGGCGCGCCGGTGGCCGAGACGTTCAGGGCGGCGGCGTACACGGGAGCGGCGGCGCACGGCGGTGCCGGGCCCGTGACGACGACCTGGGGGAGGGCGGTCGAGCCGGACGCCACCTCGGTGCTGCCGGCCGCCGACGCCGACCGCACGACCGTGCTGCCGGTGACCTCGGACGTCGACGCGGACCGCACGACCCTGCTGCCCGTGGCGGAACCCGCGGCGGACGCCGACGCCGACAAGACGCAGCTGCTCGGGTCGATCGACGCCACGCGGCCGGTGCCCCGGGACGACGCCACGCGCGTGCTGCGCCAGGCGGCGCCCGCCGTGCCGATGGAGCCGGTCGTGCCGCCGCTTCCCTCGGACGAGTTCACCGACGGCACCACGCATCGCACGCGAATTCGGAGCTGGAAGCGGCCGTTGATCGCCGCCGCGGTCGTCTTCGGTGTGGCCATGGCCGGGATCACGACGTACGAGATCGTCTCGGGCGAGGACTTCAGCGGCGGTCACGGCACCACGATCGGCAACGGCTTCTCGGGCAAGAACGGCTCGCGGGACCAGCCGACCCCGCCCTCGACCGACCCCTCCGGGCAGCCGTCCGACGGCCCCTCGACGGGTACGGGCGACGGATCGCAGCAGGACGGCGGCGCTTCGCAGGACCCGGACGGGACGAACCCGCAGTCCCCGGACACCGGAAACGACTCGGATTCAGGTTCGAAGGACGACCCTGACAAGGGTTCGGACTCCGGCGACGACTCCAAGACGGATCCGACGCCGACACCTACGCCCACGCCGACCCCGACACCCACTCCGACCCCGACTCCGTCGAGCGGCGCCGGAAGCGGCGACGACGCGCAGCGGGACGCGACCCCCAACCCGTAGACGGCCGCTCCGTCGCTCCGTCGCTCAGTCGCCCAGGACGCGCCGCAAGTAGGCGTTGCCGAACATGCGGTCCGGGTCCAGGCGGTCGCGCAGGGCCGTGAACTCGGCGAAGCGCGGATAGGCTCGCGCGAAGTACTCGGCGTCCCGGGTGTGGAGCTTGCCCCAGTGGGGCCGGCCCTCGTGCGCGGTGAAGATCCGCTCGGCGGCGGTGAAGTACGCCTGGTAGGGCGTGCCCCGGTACATGTGGACGGCGATGTACGCGCTGTCCCGGCCCGAGGCCGTGGACAGCGTGATGTCGTCCGCGGGGGCCGTGCGGACCTCCACGGGGAAGCTGATGCGCAGGTTCGAGCGCTCCACCATCGCCTTGAGCTCGCGCAGCGTCTCCACGAGGGCCTCCCGCGGAACGGCGTACTCCATCTCCACGAAGCGCACGCGGCGCGGGCTTGTGAAGACCTTGTAGGGGATGTCCGTATAGGTGCGGGCGGAGAGCGCCTTGCTGGAGATCTTGGCGATGCCCGGGATGGTCGCGGGGACGGCCCTGCCGACCGAGTTGACCACCTGGAAGAGGCCGTTGGAGAGAATCTCGTCCTCCACGAAGGCGCTGATCCTGCCCGGCGGGTCCTCGGGGCCCGCGCTGCGGTTGTTGCGCTTGGTGGTGCAGTTGCCGGTGTGCGGGAACCAGTAGAACTCGAAGTGCTCGTTCTCGGCGTACAGCGCGTCGAACTCGCTCGTGACCTTGTCGAAGGTCATCGGCTCCTCGCGGGCGGTGAGGAAGAAGACGGGCTCCACGGCGAAGGTGATCGCGCTGATCACACCGAGTGCGCCGATGCCGATCCGGGCCGCCGCGAAGACCTCTGGATTCTCCTTCTCCGAGCAGGTCAGGACCGTGCCGTCCGCCGTGACCAGTTCAAGTGCCGTGATCTGCGCGGAGATCGACGCCGAATCGCGGCCGGTGCCGTGGGTTCCGGTGCTGATCGCGCCGGAGACCGTCTGCTCCATGATGTCGCCCATGTTCGTGAGCGAGAGGCCCTCGCGGGCGAGCGCCGCGTTCAGACGCTTCAGCGGAGTGCCCGCTTCCACGGTGACGGTGCCGGCCTCGCGGTCGATCCGGCGGATGCCGGTGAGGAGGTCGGGGCGTATCAGGAGGCCGTCGGTCGCCGCGGCCGCCGTGAAGGAGTGGCCGGTGCCGACCGGCTTCACCCTGAGGCCGTCGTCCTTGGCCTGCCGCAGCGCCGCGGTGAGCTCGTCGACCGACGCGGGGGTGACCTCCCTGGCCGGACGGGCGCTGACGGTGCCCGCCCAGTTACGCCACGCTGCTGTGCTCTTCCCGCTGCCCGTTGCCGTGCTCATGGGTTCCTCCCCGTCGCGGAACCGGCTTCTTCAGCCGGCGATACCCCAGGAGACCGACCGCCACCGCGACGGCCCCGGAGAGACCGGGTACCGCGTACCCGGCGTCCGAACCGGCTGCGTCGATGACCCAGCCGGCCGCGGAGGAGCCGAGCGCGACGCCGACCGCGAGTCCGGTGCTCACCCAGGTCATGCCCTCGGTCAGCTTCGCGCGTGGTACGTGCTGTTCGACGAGGGCCATCGTCGTGATCATGGTCGGCGCTATGGAGAGGCCCGCGATGAACAACGCCACGGCCAGAAACGGAAGGTTCCCGACCAACTGAAGCGGGATCATACTCACGGCCATCGCACAGACACCCAGCAGCCACCTCGGGGCGGGCGCCCCCTTGAAGTGCATGAGCCCGAAGGCCGCCCCCGCCACACAGGAGCCGAGCGCGTACACCGCGAGCACCAGGCTCGCCGCGGCCTTGTGCCCCTGGTCCTCTGCGTACGCCACGGTCACCACGTCGATGGACCCGAAGATCGCACCCGTCGCCACGAACGTCGCGACCAGGACCTGTAGCCCGCCGGAGCGCAACGCCGAGCCCTTGGTGTGGTGTTCACGCCCGTGCGGCACGGGCTCGGTGGCCCGCTGGGACGTCAGCCAGAAGACACCCACGGCCAGGAAGACGCCCGCCATGAGCGGCCCGGCCTCGGGGAACCACACCGTGGAGAGCCCGATCGAGATGATCGGCCCGAAGATGAAGCAGATCTCGTCCACCACGGACTCGAAGGAGTACGCGGTGTGCAGCTGCGGGGTGTCCCGGTAGAGCACCGCCCAGCGCGCCCTGATCATCGAGCCGACGCTCGGCACGCAGCCGACGAGCGCGGCGAAGGCGAAGAGCGTGAAGTCCGGGAGTTCGTACGTCGCGCAGAGCAGCAGCCCGGCGACCGCGGCCAGGGACGCCAGGGTCGCGGGCCGCAGTACACGGCGCTGTCCGTACCGGTCGACCAGGCGCGAGATCTGCGGGCCGATCGCGGCGGCGGACAGGGCGACGGTCGCGGAGAGCGCGCCCGCGAGTCCGTACCGCCCGGTGAGCTGGGACACCATCGTCACGATGCCGATGCCCATCATCGACAGCGGCATCCGTCCGAGGAAGCCGGCCGTCGAGAACCCCTTGGTGCCGGGGGCGGCGAAGATGGCGCGGTAGGGGCTTGGCACGTGGGACTCCGCTGAGGCGCCGGCGGGTCTCCGTGCGGACCATGTACGGAGCCGCGCCGGTAAGGCGTAAAGATGGCTGATACAGCTTACGGCTCCGACAGGCCCGACCGCACCGTGATTTTCGGCTGTCAGCGGCGGGTGGCAGGATCGGATGCATGTCCGATGCGCTCGATGCCTCTCCCTATGACGCCCTGCTGCTGCTCTCGTTCGGCGGCCCCGAAGGCCCCGACGACGTGGTCCCGTTCCTGGAGAACGTGACACGGGGCCGCGGCATCCCCAAGGAGCGGCTCAAGGAGGTGGGCCAGCACTACTTCCTGTTCGGCGGGGTCAGCCCCATCAACGACCAGAACCGCGCCCTGCTCGACGCCCTGCGCAAGGACTTCGCGGAGCACGGCCTTGACCTGCCGGTCTACTGGGGCAACCGCAACTGGGCGCCCCATCTGACCGACACCCTGCGCGAACTCGTCCAGGACGGCCACCGCCGCGTGCTCGTCCTCGCGACCAGCGCGTACGCCTCGTACTCGGGCTGCCGCCAGTACCGCGAGAACCTGGCGGAGTCCCTCGCCGTGCTCGCCTCGGAGGGCCTTGAGGTGCCGCGCGTCGACAAGCTGCGGCACTACTTCAACCACCCCGGCTTCGTCCGCCCCATGATCGACGGGGTCATCAAGTCCCTGGGCGAACTGCCCGACGACGTACGCGAAGGGGCGCACCTCGCCTTCACCACGCACTCCATCCCGACCGCGGCGGCCGACACCTCGGGGCGCGTCGAGGACCACGGGGACGGCGGAGCGTACGTCGCGGAGCACCTGGACGTGGCCCGGCTCATCGCCGACGCGGTGCGCGAGGAGACCGGCGTCGAGCACCCCTGGCAGCTCGTCTACCAGTCGCGCAGCGGCGCCCCGCACATCCCGTGGCTGGAGCCGGACATCTGCGATCACCTGGAGGAGCGGCACGCCGCGGGCGCACCCGCCGTGGTGATGGTCCCGATCGGCTTCGTCTCGGACCACATGGAGGTGCTGTACGACCTCGACACCGAGGCCGACGCGAAGGGCGCGGAGCTGGGCCTGCCGGTCCGCCGCTCGGCCACGGTCGGCGCCGACCCGCGGTTCGCCGCCGCGGTGCGGGAGCTGGTCCTGGAGCGGGCCGGCACGGAGAGCGGTCGCGCGGTCGCGCCCTGCGCCCTGGGAGCGCTCGGCGCGAGCCACGACCTGTGCCCGGTGGGCTGCTGCCCCTCGCGCGCCCCGAAGCCCGCGGCAGCGGGCGCCGACAGCCCGTACGCGTAACCCACGAAGGCACCAGGAGCACCGTGACCGACCCCGCAGACCAGCAGCTGAAGGCCGAACTCCTGAGCGTCGCCCTGGAGGCCGCGCACCGCGCCGGGGCCTTCCTGCGCGACGGGCGCCCGGACGACCTGGGCGTGGCCGCCACGAAGACCAGCGCGGTCGACGTGGTCACCGAGATGGACATCGCCTCCGAGAAGCTGATCACCGACTTCCTCGCCGAGCGCAGGCCGGACGACGGCGTGCTCGGCGAGGAGGGCGCGAGCTCCGAGGGCAGCAGCGGCGTCCAGTGGGTGATCGACCCCATCGACGGCACCGTCAACTACCTCTACGGACGCCCCGACTGGTCCGTGTCCATCGCGGCGCTCAAGGACGGCGAGACGCTCGTCGGCGTGGTGCACGCCCCGATGCGCGGCGAGACCTACCGCGCGGTCCTCGCAGAGGGCGCCTTCGTCAACGACAGGCCCGCGCACACCCGCCCCGCGCCCCCGTTCGACCAGGCCCTCGTCGGCACCGGCTTCGGGTACGTCGCCGCGCGCCGCGCCCACCAGGCCGAGGTGGCCCGGCAGTTGATCCCCCTGGTCCGGGACATCCGCCGCGGAGGCTCGGCGGCGATCGACCTGTGCGACGTGGCGCTGGGCCGCCTGGACGCGTACTACGAGCGCGGCCTCAACCCGTGGGACTTCGCCGCCGGTGACCTCGTCGCGCGGGAGGCGGGCGCGCTGACCGGCGGACGGCCCGGTCGGGCCCTGTCGGGCGAGCTGACCGTAGCGGCCCCGCCCGGCCTCTTCGAGGACCTTCAGGGACGCCTGGAGGAGTTCGGCGCCTGGCACGACTGACCGGCCCCGCGTGAACGCGCACGCAGAAGGGCCCCGGCATCTCGTCCACGGATGCCGGGGCCCCTCTGCTGGTCTGCTGGCTGCTGTCGAGCGGCTCAGGCGTGCAGCACGCCGACCTCCACCCCGTGCTCGGCGGCCAGCCGGTGGAGATCTTCGAGCTCGGCCTGCTCGACCTCGGCAAGGAAGTCGTCGCCCGTCTCACGGGCCTTCGTGAGGTCGGATTCCGTGGCCTTTATGCGCTGCAGCAGTCCTGCGGTAAAAGCGTCCATGGTTGCGCCCCCTCGGCTGGGTCGTGGGTCGATGGCACGGGGGTGTGCCCTCAAGGAAGGGGCGATCACGTCTCAAGCCGCCCCCTGGGGAAAGCGGGTTGTGGCGCGCCACATACAAAGCGTGATCGCGGGTGTGTGGTCGTCCTCCCCGGGCTCCCTTCCACGGAAACCTCAACCGTCGGAGAAAATCCCGCATTCCCCGGCCGAGACCCCGCCTTACAGCCGGTTTATGACCGAAAGGGGCAGGATAGAGGCCACACCCCACGAACAGACCTGCCCTCAGGGGCACAGAGGAAGGACAGCGCCGTGCGCGTACTCGTCGTCGAGGACGAGCAGCTGCTCGCCGATGCGGTGGCCACCGGACTACGCCGGGAGGCCATGGCCGTCGACGTCGTGTACGACGGAGCGGCCGCCCTGGAACGTATCGGGGTCAACGACTACGACGTCGTGGTGCTCGACCGGGACCTCCCGCTCGTGCACGGCGACGACGTCTGCCGCAAGATCGTCGAGCTCGGCATGCCGACCCGCGTCCTGATGCTCACCGCGTCGGGCGACGTCAGCGACCGTGTCGAGGGCCTGGAGATCGGCGCCGACGACTATCTCCCCAAGCCCTTCGCGTTCAGCGAGCTCACGGCACGCGTGCGTGCCCTCGGCCGGCGTACGAGCGTCCCGCTGCCGCCCGTCCTGGAGCGCGCCGGGATCAAGCTCGACCCGAACCGCCGCGAGATCTTCCGCGACGGCAAGGAGATCCAGCTCGCGCCCAAGGAGTTCGCCGTCCTCGAAGTGCTGCTGCGCAGCGAGGGCGCCGTCGTCTCCGCCGAGCAGCTCCTGGAGAAGGCCTGGGACGAGAACACCGACCCGTTCACGAACGTGGTCCGGGTGACCGTCATGACCCTGCGGCGGAAGCTCGGCGAGCCCGCCGTCATCGTGACGGTGCCCGGCTCCGGCTACCGGATCTGATCCCCGGTGGCCGCGACCCCGGCGCCACCAGCAGCGCCTCCGAAACCCACCTGGGACCCCCGGAAGGCCGAAGTGCCCTTCCCGTGGCTGCGCCCCACGATCCGCATACGGCTCACGCTCCTGTACGGGGGCATGTTCCTGATCGCGGGCATCCTGCTGCTCTCGATCATCTATCTGCTCGCCGCGCAGGCCCTGAACGTGGGGACCGACCTGCCGTTCGCCATCGAGGGCGGATCCACGGTGAGCAGCAAGACCTGCCACAACCTGCCGACCGGGACCCAGATCCCCGCGGACCAGCTCAACTCCGCGCTGAACGAGTGCGTCAACAAGATGCGCCAGAACGCTCTGGACAACCTCCTGAGCCGCTCGCTGCTCGCCCTGCTCGGGCTCGCGGTGATCGCCTTCGCCTTCGGTTACGCGATGGCGGGACGCGTCCTGTCGCCGCTGGGCCGCATCACGCGCACCGCGCGCAGGGTGGCCGGCACGGACCTGTCCCGGCGCATCGAACTGGACGGCCCGGACGACGAGTTGAAGGAGCTCTCGGACACCTTCGACGAGATGCTCGACCGCCTGGAGCGGGCCTTCACCGCCCAGCAGCGGTTCGTCGGCAACGCCTCGCACGAGCTGCGCACACCGCTGGCGATCAACCGCACGCTGCTCGAGGTGCAGCTCTCCGACCCGGCGGCGCCCCCCGAGCTCCAGCAGCTCGGCAAGACGCTCCTGGCCACGAACGAACGCAGTGAGCAGCTCGTGGAGGGTCTGCTGCTGCTCGCCCGCAGCGACAACCAGATCGTGGAGCGCAAACCGGTCGACCTCGCCGAGGTCGCCGACCGGGCCGTCGACCAGGTGTGGTCCGAGGCCGACGCGAAGGGCGTGGAGATCCGCGGGGAGCGGGCCCCGGCCGTCGTGCAGGGCAACGGCGTCCTCCTGGAGCGGATCGCCCTGAACCTCGTCCAGAACGCCGTCAGGTACAACGTGCCGGACGAGGGCTGGGTCGAGGTCACCACGGAGGCACAGCACGGTCAGGCGGTCCTGGTGGTGTCGAACACGGGCCCCGTGGTGCCCGCGTACGAGATCGACAACCTCTTCGAGCCGTTCCGGCGGCTGCGGACCGAGCGCACGGGCAGCGACAAGGGCGTGGGACTCGGCCTGTCGATCGCCCGGTCGGTGGCGCGGGCCCACGGGGGCCGTATCATCGCGGAGCCGCGCGAGGGGGGAGGGCTCGTGATGCGAGTCACCCTTCCTCTCTGAGATGCTGCCGCGGACGCGCCGCGGTGTTCGCTTTGCGCGGAATTTTTAGGAACTGTTCCTGGAGATTTCGTGTGCGATCGATCACAGGGGCGAATTTTCGGCCATCTACTCTCCGTGATCGTGAAAGTCGTCGGAAAGCCGGGAAAATCCGGGTTTTCAGGGGTCTTGATCACGGGAAGTACACGGGGTGGCGCCTGTGAAGTGCGACATTCGGACCGTGTACGGTCCCGATCGCCATCCAAACCGATCACCCCTTGAGGGGTGCGGTTGGGTGTCGATTGAGTAACAGACCTTGATGTGAGGCAAAATCTCCGCCTCAGGTCGGGCACAAGTCCGGCCTCTCACGCGTTACGTGCGCTGAGACACCGCAGACACCCAGAGGGGGAGAGCGACATGGCAACGGACTACGACACCCCACGCAAGACCGACGATGACGTCAACGAGGACAGCATCGAGGAACTGAAGGCGCGGCGGAACGACAAGTCGACGTCGGCCGTAGACGTGGACGAGTTCGAGGCCGCAGAGGGCCTCGAACTGCCCGGCGCGGACCTGTCGAACGAGGAGCTCGCCGTTCGGGTGCTCCCGAAGCAGCAGGACGAGTTCACCTGCATGAGCTGCTTCCTGGTGCACCACCGCAGCCAGCTGGCCAGGGAGAAGAACGGCCAGCCGATCTGCCGCGACTGCGACTAGGGCAGGGTCGGCCGTGACAGGCTCGACCCCGCCTAGGAAGCGCCGCTTCCGCAAGCGCGGAGCGGACCAACAGAGCGCCGCCCCCGACGGCGTACGCGACGACGAGCGGGGCTCTTCCCCCACAGGAACAGCCTCGCTCGGACCAGCGAACGCCCTGGAGGTGGCAGACGACGGGACGGCGGACGACATGGCGTCCAGGACCAACGGGTCCAAGGGCCGCGTTGCCGCCGTCACGGACGGAGTCAAGGCGGGCGTACGCATGAGCGGACGCGGCGCCAAGGCCGGCATCGGCTACCTCGCCGACCGGCTCATCGAGAACGCCCCGCGGATCCCGGTCCGCGACCTGGACACCCTCCGCAAGCAGTTCCCGGGCCTGGATGCCGAGCGGCTCGCGGACAAACTCATCTCCGGCGCGGCCAACGCGACCTCGACCGTCGGGGCCGGAGTCGGCGCCGCGGCGATGATGCCCGTGCCGCCCGCGATGCCGGCGGAGATGGCCGCCGAGATCACCGGCGTGGCGGCCATCGAACTGAAGCTGATCGCCGAGCTCCACGAGGTCTACGGCCGGCGTCCGCCGGGCAACCTCAAGGAGCGCAGCTCCGCCTACCTCACGGCGTGGACCGAGGAGCGCGGCATCGACGTGGTCAAACCCGCGTCGATCAACTCCGCGCTCGGCGGTCAGATGAAGCGCGAGCTGCGCCAGCAGATCATGAAGCGCATGGTGCGCAACCTCCCGAACCTGATGCCCTTCATGGTGGGCGCCGCAGTCGGGGCGGTGATGAACCGCCGTGACACCAAGAAGCTAGCTGAGCGGGTCCGTACGGACCTGCGGAGGTCGCAGGTGCCCTGGGAGGCCCTGCCCGAGCTGCCGCCCCTTGAGCAGCCCGTGAGGCCTCTGGACCCCCTGCACCCCCTGCGTCCTGGCGGCCCGTCCAAGGAGCTGGGGCGCTGACGCGGCAGACCCCGCAGCACGTCCCCGGACAGCAGGTCCCTAAGAAGCCCGTACCGCGGTGAGCGCTGCCGCGAGCCCCTCGGGGTTCCGCGTCGACACGTACACGTACGGAGTCGGGTCCTGCGGGTCCGTGATCTCGACGCGCAGCGCCGTGGGGATGTAGGCGCGCAGCAGCATGAAGGCGCGCGCATCGGCCTGCGGGCCGCGCCAGGCGCGCGCCCCTTCCGCGTCCAGGATCTCGGGCTCGCCCAGGGCGGAGAGCGGGATCTTCGCGTCGCCCACGACCAGGGAGCCCGACACCACGCGGATCCGCGGGGAGCCGTACGCACTGGTGACGACCGCGGCGACCGCCGTGCCGGCGACCAGGCCGCCGAGCAGCGGCAGGGTCCCGAAGGGGACCATGATCAGTGCCGTCGCGACGCCGACCAGGAGCGAGACAAGCCACCAGGAGCGGGGCGCCGTCAGGCGTTCTTCGTAAGGCTGCATGTACGCAAGCTTGGCACGATGAGCTGAGTCAGCGGACTCGCGGGTAAGGTCTGCGGCTGTGAGTGGTACTTCAGCAGCTCTGACGCCCCCGGCCGACGCCATAGCGCCGGTCCGCCACCCCGACGCGCCCGCCCCCGGCGAGCTCATCGGAGCCCATTACGAGCACTGTTTCGGCTGCGGCGAAGGGCAGGCCCACGGGCTGCACCTCGCGGCGTACGCCGGTGAAGGCGTGGGCGTCACCGCCGAGTTCACCGTCCGGGAGGCCCACCAGGGCGCGCCGGGCCTGGCCCACGGCGGGGTGCTCGCCACGGCGCTCGACGAGACGCTGGGCTCGCTGAACTGGCTGCTGCGGGTGATCGCCGTGACCGGACGGCTCGAGACCGACTTCGCGCTGCCCGTGCCGCTGGGCACCGTGCTCTTCCTCGAGGCCGAGGTGACCGCCGTCGCAGGGCGGAAGATCTACTCCCGGGCCACCGGGCGGATCGGCGGCCCCGAGGGGCCCGTCGCCGTCCGTGCCAAGGCCCTCTTCATCGAGGTCAAGGTCGACCACTTCGTCGAGAACGGCCGCCCGGAGGAGATCCGGGCCGCCATGGACGACCCGGACCAGCTCCGCCGCGCACGCGCTTTCGAGGTGAACCCGTGACCCCCGCCCCCCGACCGGAGCTCGACGTCCTGATCCGCCGCGTCGACCCCGAGGTACCGCTGCCGTCGTACGCGCAGCCCGGCGACGCCGGAGCGGATCTGCGGACCACCCAGGCGCACGAACTCGCGCCGGGCGAGCGGGTGGTGCTGCCCACCGGGGTGTCTGTCGCGCTGCCCGAGGGGTACGCGGCCTTCGTGCACCCGCGATCCGGTCTCGCCGCCCGCTGCGGTGTCGCCCTGGTGAATGCCCCAGGGACGGTGGATGCCGGGTACCGTGGAGAGATCAAGGTGATCGTGGTGAATCTCGACCCGCGCGAGCGTGTGCGGTTCGAGCGCTTCGACCGGATTGCCCAACTGGTCGTCCAGCAGGTCGAGAAGGTGCGCTTCCGCGAGGTGGCGGAGCTTCCCGACTCGGCGCGGGCCGAGGGGGGCTTCGGGTCCACCGGCGGCCATGCCGCCGTGGGCGCAGGCTCGGGTCAACAAACGGGTGGGAATCGATACGCATCGGTCGTATCTGACCGGGAAGGACAGTGACGTGTTCGGACGTCGCAAGAAGGACAGTGCCGCCGAGGACGCGGCGGGCGAGGCCGAGCAGGTCGTCGAGGACGCTGACCGTGACAGTGATGACACGGCCGCGGCGTCGTCGCGCGTGAGGCTCGAGCCCGAGCCCCGCCCCGACGGTCCCTGGGATGTCTCGGAGGTCCGGGAGCCCGGCGAGGGTCGAGTCGACCTGGGCGGCCTCTTCGTACCGGGTGTCGAGGGCATGGAGCTGCGGGTGGAGGTCGCGGGTGACGCGATCGTCGCGGCGACCGTCGTGCTCCAGGACAGCGCCATCCAGCTCCAGGGCTTCGCCGCCCCCAAGAAGCAGGGCATCTGGGGCGAGGTCCGCGAGGAGATCGCCTCCGGCATTACCCAGCAGGGCGGTGTCATCGACGAGGTCGAGGGCCCCCTTGGCTGGGAGCTGCGCGCGCAGGTGCCGGTGCAGCTGCCGGACGGCACGGGTGGCGTGCAGGTCGTGCGCTTCATCGGTGTCGACGGCCCGCGGTGGTTCCTGCGCGGGGTCATCTCCGGCCAGGGCGCGGTGCAGCCGCAGGCCGCGGGTCTCCTGGAGCAGATCTTCCGGGACACCGTCATCGTGCGCGGCGAGGGCCCGATGGCGCCCCGCGACCCGATCGTCCTGAAGCTGCCGGACGACGCCCAGATGGTCGCCGAGGGCGCGGTCCAGCAGGAGCAGCAGGAGGGCTCGCGCTTCTCCGGCGGCATGGGCCAGCTCCAGCGGGGCCCCGAGATCACCGAGGTGCGCTGAGCGCATCCAGACGTGCGCAGGCGCCTGAGCGCCTGATCGCGAAGCAGAGGCCGGGTGGGCCGCACTCCCTGACGGGAGTGCGGCCCACCCGGCGTTTTTGCAGGTGAGGGCGGGAGAGCGCAGGAAACCGTAAGAGAGTCGTCAATGGAGCGCCGGCGGACGTAAGGGAGCCGTCAACGGCGGTCGAATCCAGCCACGGAGGGGGTTTGCTCAAGGCGTCAGATCAATCGCATCTCATCTAGGAGCACACGATGGCCGACGTGGCCTTCGTCGTCACCACGATCGCGGTCTTCGCGCTGGTGGCGTTCATCGCCAAGGGGGTGGCGAAGCTGTGACTGCCGAGAACATCGTCGGTCTCGTCGTGGCCGTCGCCCTGCTGGGCTATCTCGTCCTCGCTCTCGTGTTCCCGGAGAGGTTCTGAGTACGGATATGAGCCCTGTTCTTGCCGGTGTGCTCCAGTTCCTCGCGCTGATCGTGGCGCTGGCCCTGGCATACCGTCCGCTTGGTGACTACATGGCCAAGGTCTACTCCTCCGACAAGCACCTGCGGGTCGAGAAGTGGATCTACAAGGGCATAGGCGCCAACCCCAACGCCGAGATGCGCTGGCCCGCCTACCTGCGCGGAGTGCTCGCCTTCTCCGCCGTGAGCGTGCTCTTCCTCTATCTGCTCCAGCGGCTCCAGGGCTCGCTGCCCGGATCGCTGGGCTTCAAGGCGATCGATCCCGACCAGGCGTTCAACACCGCTGCCTCGTTCGTGGCGAACACCAACTGGCAGTCGTACTACGGCGAGCAGGCCATGGGCCACGTCGTGCAGACCGGCGGCCTCGCGGTGCAGAACTTCGTCTCCGCGGCCGTGGGCATCGCCGTGGCGGTGGCCCTGGTGCGCGGCTTCGCCCGCTCCCGCACGGGCGAGCTGGGGAACTTCTGGTCCGACCTGGTGCGCGGTGTCGTACGCGTCCTGATCCCGATCTCCGTGATCGGCGCGCTCGTCCTGGTCGCCTGTGGCGCGATCCAGAACTTCTCCGGCATCCACGGAGTCGGCCAGTTCCTGGGCGGCGGCCAGGAGTGGAACGGCGGGGCGGTGGCCTCGCAGGAGGTCATCAAGGAGCTGGGCACCAACGGTGGCGGCTACTTCAACGCCAACTCCGCCCACCCCTTCGAGAACCCGAACGGCTTCTCCAACCTCTTCGAGGTCTTCCTGATCCTGCTGATCCCGTTCGCGATCACGCGAACCTTCGGGCGGATGGTCGGTTCCCTCAGGCAGGGGTACGCGATCCTCGCCACGATGGTCACCATCTGGGTCGGGTTCACCGCGCTGATGATGTGGACGGAGTTCCACCACGGGGCTCCCGCACTCGACGTCGCGGGCGGTGCGATGGAGGGCAAGGAGACGCGGTTCGGGATCGCGGGCTCGGCGATCTTCTCGGTCGCCACCACGCTGACCTCGACGGGTGCGGTCAACTCCTTCCACTCCTCCAACACCGGCTTCGGCGGCGGGCTCGATCTGCTCGGCATGCAGCTGGGTGAGATCGCGCCGGGCGGCACCGGGTCGGGTCTGTACGGCATGCTGATCATGGCGATCATCGCGGTGTTCATCGCCGGTCTGATGGTGGGCCGTACGCCGGAGTACCTCGGCAAGAAGATCGGCACCCGCGAGATCAAGCTGGCGGCCTGCTACATCCTCGTCACCCCCGCCCTGGTGCTCGGCTTCACGGCGGTGTCGATGGCGCTGCCCACCCCCAAGGACTCGATGCTCAACTCCGGGGCGCACGGCTTCTCGGAGATCCTCTACGCCTACACCTCGGGCGCCAACAACAACGGTTCGGCGTTCGCGGGGCTGAGCGCGGACACGAACTGGTTCAACACCACGATCGGGCTCGCGATGCTGCTCGGCCGGTTCCTGCCGATGGTGTTCGTCCTCGCCCTCGCGGGTTCGCTGGCCGAGCAGAAGCCGATCCCGGCGACGGCGGGCACGCTGCGTACCGAGAAGCCCCTGTTCACCGGGCTGCTGGTCGGCACCATCATGATCATCACCGGTCTGACCTACTTCCCCGCGCTGGCCCTCGGGCCGCTGGCCGAGGGGCTCGCGTCATGACCACCGACACAAGGAAGCCAGAGGAGCCCGGCTCCATGTCCACCGCTACTCCCACCCGTGCGCCGCACCAGGACGTGCCCGGCGGGCACCAGGACGCCAAGGGCGACAGCCGTGTCGGCGGGGGCCTGTTCGACCCCAAGCAGCTCCTGAAGTCCTTCCCGGACGCCGTGCGGAAGCTCGACCCGCGGGTGATGGTCAAGTCGCCCGTCATGTTCGTGGTGCTCGTCGGCTCGGTGATCACCACGGTCCTCGCGGTCAAGGAGCCGGGGGACTGGTTCGGCTGGGCGATCACCGCCTGGCTCTGGCTCACCACGATCTTCGCCAACCTGGCGGAGGCCGTGGCCGAGGGCCGCGGCAAGGCGCAGGCGGACACCTTGCGCAAGGCCAAGACCGACACGGTGGCGCGCCGCCTGAACGGCACGACCGAGGAGCAGGTGCCCGGCACCGAGCTGCGCATCGGCGACCTGGTCGTCTGCGAGGCGGGCGACGTGATCCCCGGCGACGGCGACGTCGTCGAGGGGGTCGCGAGCGTCGACGAGTCGGCGATCACCGGCGAATCGGCCCCGGTCATCCGGGAGTCGGGCGGTGACCGCTCGGCCGTCACCGGCGGCACGAAGGTCCTCTCCGACCGCATCGTCATCAAGATCACGACGAAGCCGGGCGAGACCTTCATCGACCGCATGATCAACCTGGTCGAGGGCGCGGCCCGGCAGAAGACGCCCAACGAGATCGCGCTCAACATCCTTCTCGCGTCCCTCACCATCGTCTTCCTGCTCGCCGTCGTCACGCTCCAGCCGTTCGCCGTGTACGCCGGTGCCGAGCAGTCCATGATCGTGCTTGCCGCGCTCCTGGTGTGCCTGATCCCGACGACCATCGGCGCGCTGCTCTCCGCGATCGGCATCGCGGGCATGGACCGCCTGGTCCAGCGCAACGTGCTCGCCATGTCCGGACGGGCGGTCGAGGCCGCCGGTGACGTCTCCACGCTGCTGCTCGACAAGACGGGCACCATCACGCTCGGCAACCGGCAGGCCGCCGAGTTCGTGCCGGTGCGCGGGACCACCGAGGCCGAACTCGCGGACGCCGCCCAGCTCTCGTCGCTGGCCGACGAGACGCCCGAGGGCCGCTCCATCGTCGTACTGGCGAAGGAGAAGTACGGGCTTCGCGAGCGCCACCAGGGTGAGCTGGAGGGGGCCGAGTGGGTCGCCTTCACCGCGCAGACGCGGATGTCGGGTGTCGACCTCGTCGAGGGCGGGACCGGGCGCGAGGTCCGCAAGGGCGCGACCGGTTCGGTCGTCGCCTGGGTCACCGAGAACGGCGGCACCGTCGCACAGGACGCGCAGGGCCTGACCGACACCATCTCGCAGGCCGGCGGCACACCGCTGCTCGTCGCGGCCAAGGACGAGAAGGGGGCGCGGGTCCTCGGCGTCATCCACCTCAAGGACGTCGTCAAGGAGGGCATGCGGGAGCGGTTCGACGAGCTGCGGCGCATGGGCATCAAGACGGTCATGATCACGGGTGACAACCCGCTGACCGCCAAGGCGATCGCGGACGAGGCGGGCGTGGACGACTTCCTCGCCGAGGCCACGCCCGAGGACAAGATGGCGCTGATCAAGCGCGAGCAGGCCGGCGGCAAGCTCGTCGCGATGACCGGTGACGGCACGAACGACGCGCCCGCGCTCGCCCAGGCGGACGTGGGCGTGGCCATGAACACCGGCACCTCGGCCGCCAAGGAGGCCGGGAACATGGTGGACCTGGACTCCAACCCCACCAAGCTCATCGAGATCGTCGAGATCGGCAAGCAACTCCTGATCACCCGGGGCGCGTTGACGACCTTCTCGATCGCCAACGACGTCGCGAAGTACTTCGCGATCATCCCCGCCATGTTCGCCGTGGTCTATCCCGGTCTCGACAAGCTCAACATCATGAACCTGTCGTCACCGGAGTCGGCCATTCTGTCGGCCGTCATCTTCAACGCGCTGATCATCATCGCCCTGGTGCCGCTGGCCCTGAAGGGTGTGCGGTACCGGCCGATGAGCGCGGACAAGATGCTGCGGCGCAACCTCGGTGTCTACGGGCTCGGCGGTCTCGTCGCCCCGTTCATCGGCATCAAGATCATCGACCTGATCATCTCCCTCATTCCCGGGCTGTAGTTTCCTGAAAGCGTGCTGATCGTCATGAACAACTCCGTTGGAAGCACGGCGCGGTTGTTGGGAGCGGGCCTGCGTGCCCTGCTCGTCCTTACCGTGATCTGCGGTGTCGTCTATCCGCTGGCCGTCACCGGGATCGCCCAGGGCCTGTTCAACGACAAGGCCAACGGCTCCGAGGTCAGGAGCGAGGGCAAGGTCGTCGGCTCCGAGCTCATCGGACAGCGGTACGACCTGCCGCTGCAGAAGGGCCAGGAGAGCGCCGCGCCCGACCTGAAGTGGTTCCAGCCCCGGCCGTCCAACGGCCTCGGCTCCAACCAGGACTCAGGGGTGAACACCCAGTACGACCTGATCCTCTCGGGTGCGACGAACCTGGCCGGTGACAGCAAGGACCTCGTCGCGAACGTCAAGGCGGCCAAGGCCGCCGTGGTCAAGGACAACTCCACGGCCGACTTCAAGGTCAGTCCATCGGACGTGCCGGCCGAGGCCGTCACCTCCTCCGGCTCGGGCCTGGACCCGCACATCTCCCCGCGGTACGCGGAGCTCCAGGCCCACCGGGTGGCGGAGAAGAACGGACTCGACGTGAAGCAGGTCGAGAAGCTGGTCGACGAGCACAGCGACGGGCGGATCCTCGGCTTCGTGGGGGAGCCGCGCGTGAACGTCCTGGAGCTCAACATCGCGCTGAAGGAGCTCGTCGCCGACAAGGACTGACGCTGCTGTCGTCGCCGAACGGGAGCTGACGCTGGCTCAACTCCCTTGTGGCCCGCACTGATTCGGCCTTTTCGGTCGGAGCATTGCGGGCCACAATCGCGTACGTCCATACTGTGCCGGTCACGCGGGGGGAGACCGGTGCGGTGAGCGGACGGCGCGTGCCCGCCGTGGTGCGGAGCGGCCGGTATCACGGGATGGTGCTCGTGGCAGCCGGGCTCGCCGTGCTGCTGGCGGCCACGGTGCTCGCCGCCCTTGCCGCGCTGACCGAGAAGGCCGTCGAGGGCGGAGTGCGGCAGCGGCTCGCCGCGGACCGCGAAGCCGTCGTCGAGGTGGCCGGGCGCTACGGCGCCGACAGCGTGCGGCGGCTGGACGCGGACGTACGGGCCGCGGTCGACCGCACGTACGGCGACGTGCCCCACCGCACGCGCCTCGCGCTGCGGGCACCCGCGGCGCGCAACGACGAACTCGCCGTGACCGAGGCCGGGGGCCGCCGCCGCGAGGACGCCACCATGTCCGTGGTCGCGCTCGAAGGGGCCCGGTCCCACGCCGACCTGGTGGCGGGCCGGTGGCCGCGCGGTGGTTCTGGCTCCGGTGGTTCTGGCTCCGGCGGTACGTCCGCGGCCGGTGGGCCCGCGGAGACCGCGCTGACCAGGGCGTTCGCCGCCGAGCTCGCGGTGCGGACCGGTGACGTCGTGGTCGTGCGCGGCGCCGGTGAGCGCCTGCTGCGGATGCGGGTCGTCGGGCTCTACGCGACCGAGGGGCGCGGGCCCGCGGTCTGGGCGGGCCTGAGCAGCACGTTCGGGACGGCCGACTCCATCGCGCTCGTGCCGCGCGGCGCGTTCACGGCGCGGCCGGGGTTCACGAAGGACGCGGGGGCGCTGTGGCTCGGCGTGCCCGACGCGCGGGGGCTGCGGCTCGGTGACATCGGGCCGCTGGCGGAGCGGGCCCGGAAGTTCGGCGGCAGCGATGCGTCGCGCTCGGTGCTGCGGGGGAGCTCGGAGCCGCAGGGGGCTTCCGTGCCGCGGGGTACGGAGGCAGGGGCGGAGGACCTGACCGTATCGGCCGGGCTGCGCAGGGCCCTGGACCGGCTCACCACGCCCATCGCCGTGGCCCGCGCCGGGCTCTACGTCCCCGCCACGCTGCTCGCCGCCCTCGCGGTCGCGGCCCTGGTGCTCACCGGGCGCCGGCTCGCCGAACACCGGCGCCCGGAGCTGGCGTTGCTGGCCGCCCGGGGCGCGGGAACGCGGCGGCTCTTGGTGTCGACGGGAGTGCAGTGGGCGGTGGTCGCCCTTCCGGTGGGGATCGCCGCACCCTTCCTCGCGGGGCCGCTGCTGCGAGTGCTTGAAGGGGCGGGGCTGTTGCACGGCGGGGTGCCGGACGCGCGTGTGATCGGGGCCGCGTGGGTGGCCTCCGCCTTGGCCGTCGGGGTGCACGGGTGCGCGGTGCTGCTGCCCACGGTGCGGGTGGTGCGGGACCGGCAGGCGGTGAGCCGTCTTCGGCTGCGGGTGGGGCGGTTCGCGGGGGCGCAGCGGGTCGGGGCCGATGTGGCGCTGGGGGCGGTGGCCGTCCTCGGGTGGCTGCAACTGCGGCAGTACCGGTCGCCCGTGACCGGGGACGGCGTGGACCCCGTGCTCGTCCTCGCGCCCGTGGTGATGACCACCGCGGCCGCGCTGCTTGTGCTGCGCCTGCTGCCCCTCCTGACGCGGGCCATCGATCCGCTCGCCCGGCGGGGCAGGGGGCTCGTGCTGCCGCTGGGCGGGTGGCAGATCGGGCGGCGCGCGGCGCGGCACGCGGGGCCCGCCCTGGTGGTGACGCTGGCACTGGCCGTCGCGGCGCTGAGCAGCACCGCCCTGGCCATTCTCGACCGGGGCGACCACGACCAGGCCGCCTTCCAGGTGGGCGCCGACCTGCGGATCGAACCGGGGGACGGGGTGCCGGCGGGGGAGCGGCGCGGGACGTACAGCGCGCTGCCGGGGGTGGACGCGGTGACTCCCGTGGTGACCACGGAGGGATACATCGGGCAGGACGCGGTGGCCGTCACCGGGGTCAACACGGGGAGGGGGCCGGTGCCTTCGCTGCGGGGCGACCTCGCGGAGCGGCCCGTGCGGGAGCTGGTCGCGCCGCTGGGGAAGGGGATTCCGGGGCATGGGCTCGCGGTTGCCGGGTCCGATGGCGCTCGCCCAAGGGGTGAACTCCCGCTCCGGGTACGGCTGTCCGCGGACGGGTCCGGCAGGCCCGTGCCGGTCAGGATGACGGTCTTCCTCGAGGACGATGACGGACTCGCCCACTCAAGTGCCGTTCTTCTTAAAGAAGGCGGCCCGCGGACGGTGCCCCTGAAGGTGCCGGTGCGCAGGGGTGGCGTACGCGTCCTCCAGATCGACCTGAGCATGGTGGGCGAGACGGTGCGGCGTACCTACCGGCTCCGTGTCGACCGGGTGCCGGGGCTCACCCAGCGGGCCGACTGGCGCGACCTGCGCGAGGACGCACCGGACCGCTACGGAGCGGGCTGCCCCGGGGCCGAGCGGTCGCGCGGGGCGGTGGGGGACGCTCCGGGGCCCGTGCTCTGCGGCGACCGGCCCGGGGCAGGGGTACTGCTCGACGCGGTGCTCCGGGGGCCTGACACGCGGCTCAAGTACCCGACGTGGAGCGTCCGTCTGGGCACGGACGGCGCCAAGGGGCGCTCCGCGGCCACCACGCCCGCTCCCGCTCCCGCTCTCGCCGACCGTGCGCTGCTGGACTCCGGGGCGGTACGGGTCGGGGACGTCGTGACGCTGCGGCGCAGTACGGGAGGCAGCGCCCGGCTGAAGATCGTCGGGCGGATCGCGGCGGTGCCGGGCGTCGCGCGCGACCGGCCCCGGCTGCTCGCCGATTCGCGGGCGATGGCGGCCCAGTTGGTGCTGAGCGGGGCGTTGCCGGGGCCGGAGAGCGTGTGGTGGGCGGGGGCCGCGCGGGGTGACGCGAGTGCCGCGTGGGAGGCGGTGCGGGACAGCCCGCGGCTCGGCAGGGCCGTGGACGTGCCGCACGCGCGCGTGGAGCTCGGCGAGGATCCGCTGCGGCGCGGGGCCCGCGGCGGCCTCTGGCTCTGCCTGGTCCTGGCCCCGGCGTTCGCCGTCATCGCCTTCACGCTGCATACGGTGCTTTCGGCGCGGGCGAGGGGGCGGGAGTTCGCGCTGCTGAGGGCGCTGGGGGTGCGGCGGGGGCAGCTCGCCGCGTATCTGTGGACGGAGCAGTTGGCGCTGGCGGGAGTGGCGGCGCTCCTGGGCACGGTTCTCGGGGCGGGGCTCGCGGCGGTGATCATGCCGGTGGTGACGGTGGACGCGGAGGGCGAACCGGTCTTCCCCGGCCTGCTCACGGAGGTGCCGTGGGTGCGGGTGTGCGGGGTGGCGGGCGGGGTGACGCTGGTGATCTGCGGGGTGGTGAGTGGGGCCGCGCGGGTGCTTGGGCGGGTGGATCTGGGGCGGGTCTTGCGGGCGGGGGAGGACGGGTGAGGGGTCCCTGCGGGGCTTTGGCGGCTTTGGTGGCTTTGGCGGCGCGGGGTCCCTGCGGGGCTGGTGCGGTTGTGGGTGCGGGGCCGTGCCGGTATGTCCGTCCTCGCTATCGTCCGGTGGCCCCTTGGGTGCTTCGGTGGGGGAGTCCTGCGAACCGTGCTCCGGGCGGACATACCGGCGCGTCCCCTCGCGTGCGTTCCCGTCTGCGGCTGGTCACTGGTGCCTGGGGGCGATCGGGTGGGTGCGTGGGGAAGCTTGTTGGTGCGGGTGCGGGTGCGGGTGCGGGTGCGGGGCCGTGCCGGTATGTCCGTCCTCGCTATCGTCCGGTGGCCCCTTGGGCGCTTCGGTGGGGGAGTCCTGCGAACCGTGCTCCGGGCGGACATACCGGCGCGTCCCCTCGCGTGCGTCCCTGTCTGCGGGTGGTCACTGGTGCTGTGGGGCGATCGGGTGGGTGCGCGGGGAAGCTTGTTCGTGTGGGTGTGGGTGTGGGGGAGGGGGGCTTATGAAGTGGCGGGGGGAGGTGGGGCTTCTGGGGTGTCTTGCCTTGCTCGTGCTGGCGCTCAGTGCTGTGGTCGTCGGCGGGCCCGGCCTGCTTGACCGGGCCTCCGGGGACGCGTTGCGGTCCCGGCTGGAGCAGGTTCAGCGGGACGCCCCGGGGATCACCCACCGGGTGCGGTTCGGGCCGGAGGAGGAGCGGGGCGGGCCGAGGAGCACGCTGGCTGCCGATCTCCGCAGGGTTTCGACCGCGGTCGAGAACGCCGTCCCCGCCCCTCTCCGCGAAGCCCTCGTACGCGACTCCACCCGGATCGCCCTGCCCAGCGTGCGCATGGGTGACGGCACCGCGATGTCCCTGGTGTACGCCTCCGATGCCCCGCCTCGTTCCGCGTACGCAGCGGGACGGCCCCCCGCCGCCCGGGGGAGTGTCGTGGAGATCGCCGTATCCACCCGGACACGGGACGAGCTCGAGCTGCGCCTGGGGCAGGAACTCCGGCTCGGTCCCGGCGCGTTGGAGAACGTGGACGCACCGGCACGGGTGGTCGGGTTCTACGCCGCCGAGGGCGAGCGGCGGCTCTGGCGCGAGCAGCCCCTGCTCGCGCGGACGGCACGGGACACGCGGGACGCAGCGGCGCGGTACGCGGGCGCACTGCTGGCGCCGCGCGGCGTCGAGGTGCTGCAGGACCAGGCGGACGCCGACCTCACCGTGATCTGGGGCATGCGGCTCGACCCCGGCGACGACGCCGCGCGCTTCGTCGGCGACCAGGGGCAGCGCGACTTCGAGCGCCTCATGCTCCGCTACCCGGACTCCGTGCGGGGCGTCACGTGTGACCTGGCGATGGTCAGCGGCGGCATGCCCTGTGCCTTCGGTGCGCACCCGGCCGCCGAGTCGGAGACCGCCACCGAACTGCCGGACGCCTTGGAGGAGTTCCAGGGGCAGTGGCGGCAGGGCAGCGTCGTGATCTCCTTCGCGCTCGCCTCGGTGACGGCGGTCGGCCTCGCCGCCGTGGTGGTCGGCGGGCTGCTCTCCGTACGCCGCCGGCTCGACGTCCATCGTCTGCAACGCGCGCGTGGGGCCTCGGCCCTGGGGGTCGCCGTCGGGCGTGCCGTGGAGACCGTACCGGCCGTGGTGCTGGGGTTCGGGGGCGGCTGCGCGCTCGCCTCCGTGCTGCCGGGGGCCTCACCCGCGTACGGGCGAGCGCTGCTCGTCGCCGTGGGCGCGTGGCTGGTGCTGCCCCTGCTGACCTGGTGGGCCGTGCGGGACCGGGCGCTGTTGCGGGACAAGAAGGGAGGTGGCGGGCGCCGCGTCGTGGCCGAGGTGGCTGTCGTGGTCGTCGCCTCGGCGGGCGTACTGGCGCTGCGGGCCCGTGGGACGGCGGGCGGCTCGGGAGGCGATCCGTTGCTCGCCGCCGTGCCGGTGCTGCTCGGGCTCGCCACGGTCGTGGTCCTGGGGCGCCTCTACCCCCTGCCGGTGCGCCTCGTCGCGCGCTGGGCCGGGCGGGGGCGCGGAGCCGTGGCCCTCATCGCGCTCTCCCGTGCCGCCAAGGAGGCCCCCGCCCGGGCGCTCGCGCTGCTCGTCCTGGTGGTGACCCTGGCCGGTGCCGTGTTCGGCGGTCTGGTCGCGGGGACGCTGGCGGAAGGGCGGCGGGACGTCGCCGCCTGGCGGGTGGGCGCCGACGCCTCCTTCCTGGGGGCGGGGCGCGACCCGGACACCGCCGGACGCCTGGCACGCGCGCGTGGGGTGCGCCAGACGGTGGAGGTGCGGCAGCTGCGGGTCGACCCGGTGAGCGCGGCGGACGGCGGGCGGTACGGCATCGCGAGCCTGGTCGGCGTCGACGGCGCGAAGCTGCGGTCCGCGGCCGGGAATTCGGCCGCCGCCCGTGCCCTGCGGGACGCCGGAGTCGGCGGCGAGCGCGGCAGCGGGCGTGACATCCGCGTCCTCGCCGACGCCGCCGACGCGGGGGACATCCTGACCATCACCGTGCACGGCAAGGAGCGCCGCCTGCGCGTCGTGGGCGCCCTCCCCGAGGCCGTGCGCCGCGACCCCGCGCTCGGCCCCGTGGGCGCCGCCACCGAGGCGAGGGAGCACCTCCTGCTCACCGACACCCGTGACCTGAAGGGCTTTGGCGCAAGCGAGTTCGAGGAGTCCGCCCTGCTCCTCTACGGCCCGCACCTGGACGTCCGCGAGCTGCGCTCGGTCGTCCCGCGCACCGCGCCGGGCAGCGCCGCCGGAGAGCTGCGAATCCGTGCCGAGGAGCGGGCGGAGGCCGACGAGGACGGGCTCATCGCCGCCCTGACCGCGGCGCACACTCTCTGCACCGCCCTGGCCGTGCTCCTCGCGCTGCTCGCCCTCGTGCTCGAACTCCTGCTGTCCGCGCCCGCACGCGGCGACGTCACCGCCCGGCTGCGCACCCTGGGGCTCGGCGGCCGGGCCACGGCAGGGCTTCACCTGCTCCAGCTGCTGCCCCTGGTGCTCGCGGCCGTGGCCGGCGGCGTCGCGCTCGGTCTGACCCTGCCCGGGCTGCTCGGACCCGCCCTCGACCTGCGGGAGTTCACCGGCGGGCCCACCGCGCCCGTCCTGCGGACCGACGCCCTGTTCACGGCGGCCCTGGCCGCGGGAACCGTCGCCCTGATGGCCGCGGCGGTGGGCGTGGAGACCTGGCTGGGGCGGCGCCGGGGTCTGGGAGCCGTGCTGCGACTGGGGAGGAACGATGACTGAGCTCGCCGATCTGGAGGCCCGCGCGAACGCCGCGCGCCGTCCCGCGGGGGAGGAGGGCCTCGTCGTCTGCGACAACCTCGTACGCGTCTACCGCACCGACAAGGTGGAGGTGCAGGCCCTCCAGGGGCTCGACCTGGTGGTCGGGGAAGGGGAGTGCGTGGCCCTCGTTGGCGCGTCCGGGTCCGGCAAGTCCACCCTCCTGTCGATCCTCTCGGGGCTCGACCTGCCGACGGCGGGGAGGGCGCGCGTCGCCGGGCACGACCTGCTCGCCATGGGGCGTCGCGAGCGCCTCGGTTACCGCAGGAAGACCGTCGGCTTCGTCTGGCAGCAGACCGGGCGCAATCTGCTGCCGTACCTCACCGCCCTGGAGAACGTCGCGCTGCCGATGAAGTACGCGCGCGTGCCCCGTCGTGAGCGGGCGGCGCGGGCCGCCGAACTGCTCGGCGTGCTCGGTGTCGCGTACTGCCGCGACCGGCGGCCCGCCGAGTTGTCCGGCGGGGAACAGCAGCGCGTCGCCGTGGCGGTCGCCTCCGCCAACGCCCCGCGCGTGCTGCTCGCCGACGAGCCCACCGGGGAGCTGGACACGGCGAGCGGCGAGGAGGTGTTCGCCGCGCTGCGCCGCGCCAACGAGGAGCTCGGCGCGACCGTCCTGGTCGTCACGCACGATCCGCTCGTCTCCGGGCAGGTCCGCCGCACGGTGCGCATCCGGGACGGCCGTACGTCCACGGAGACGCTGCGCGAACAGGGCGGCCCGGGGGAGGAGTTCACGGTTCTGGACCGGGCGGGGCGGTTGCAGCTGCCGCGCGACTACGTGGAGCGCTTCGGGCTGAGCGGACGCGTCCGGCTCACGGAGGAGCCGGATCACATCGGTGTCTGGGGCGAGGGGCCGGATCAGGAGCCACCCGCCCCGTGAGCAGCAGCTCCGACTTCTCGTGCATGACACCTCCAACTTCACGCCTTGACGGAAGCATGGTCCGTACCTATGGTCTCGGGCCAACACGCGTGTTCAGAAAGGCACTTGAAGTTCACATACGAGAATGGATGGCCTTCGCATGGCTCACACCCCCACACCCGTGCGCCACCACCGCAGACCCCGCACGACCGTCCTCGCGACCCTCGCCACCGTGGTGACCGCCCTGGTCGCCGCCCTCCTGGCCTGGCCCGGGGCCGAGCGCGCCGACGCGGCGCCCAGCACCTTCGCGCACCCCGGAGTCACCGTCTCGCGCGGCCAGTTGGACTTCACCAGGGAGAAGGTCAACGCCGGGGCCCAGCCCTGGAAGGGCGCCTACGACCAGATGATGGGGAGCAAGTACGCCTCCCTGTCGCGTACGCCCAAGCCCCGCGCGGTCGTCGAGTGCGGCTCCTACTCGAACCCCAACTACGGCTGCACCGACGAGCGCGAGGACGCGATAGCCGCGTACACCACGGCACTGGCCTGGTACGTCACCCGAGACGAGCGCTACGCCAAGAAGTCCATCGAGCTGATGGACGCCTGGTCCGCCACCATCAAGGACCACACCAACAGCAACGCACCGTTGCAGACCGGCTGGGCGGGATCGTCCTGGCCCAGGGCCGCCGAGATCATCAAGCACACGTACACCGGCGGCTGGGGCAACGCGGGACGCTTCGCGACGATGCTGCGCACCGTCTACCTGCCCGAGATCATCAACGGCTCCAACTCCAACGGCAACTGGGAGCTGTCGATGATGGAGGCCGCCATCGGCATCTCCGTCTTCATCGAGGACAAGGGGTCGTACGACAAGGCGATGGCGAAGTTCCGCACGCGCACCGCCGCGTACGTCTACCTCGCCTCCGACGGCGACCTGCCCAAGACCGTGCCCAGCCAGAACCTGGACACTCGCGCGAAGATCGTCAAGTACTGGCAGGGGCAGGGCACCTTCACCACCGGACTCACCCAGGAGACGTGCCGCGACTTCACCCACACCGGATACGGCCTCTCCGCGATCTCCCACGTCGCCGAGACCAGCCGCATCCAGGGCGAGGACCTCTACAAGACGGACGTCGGCGAGCGGCTTCGCCAGGGGCTCGGTTTCCAGGCCAAGTACGAACTGGGCGAGGCGCCGCCGAGCTCGCTGTGCGGCGGCTCGGTCCACCGGGGCCTGGGGCCGGTCACCGAGGTCGGCTACAACGCGCTCCACGGCCGCCTCGGCCACGCCATGAGCAACACCCAGAAGCTCACCGAGAGGAACCGTCCGGCGGGTTCCAACAACCTGTTCGTCGCCTGGGAGACCCTGACCCACGCGGACAACCCCAGCTGATTCAGGTCTTGTTCGGCCGGGCGTGCGGTGACCATACTGGCGCCCGGTCCAACAGGACCGTACGGGGGAGCGGACATGGCGGAGAGCGCGGTCGTCGTCGAGGGCCTGCACCGGACCTACGGCAGCGGGCCGTCCGCCGTGCACGCCCTGCGCGGCGTCTCCTTCGCCGTCCCGCGAGGCGAGCTGGTCGCCCTGAAGGGGCGGTCGGGATCGGGCAAGACCACCCTGCTCAACCTCGTCGGCGGGCTCGACGCCCCGGACACGGGGAAGATCACCGTCGAGGGGCTCGAACTCGCGGGCCTCGGCGAGAGCGGCCTCCTGGAGCTGCGCCGCGACCGTGTCGGCTTCATCTTCCAGTCCTTCGGGCTCATCCCCATCCTCACCGCCGCCGAGAACGTCGGCGTGCCGCTGCGGCTGCGCAGGACCGACCCCCGCGAGCGGGAGGAGCGCGTCGCGCTGCTGCTCGCCCTCGTCGGGCTCGCCGACCACGCCGAGCAGCGGCCCGGCGAGCTCTCCGGCGGACAGCAGCAGCGGGTGGCGATCGCCCGCGCGCTCGCCAACAAGCCCTCCCTGCTCATCGCGGACGAGCCCACCGGGCAGCTGGACGCCGAGACCGGGCTGGCGGTGATGGAGCTGCTGCGCGCCGTCGTCCGCGGCGAGGGCGTCACCGCCCTGGTCGCCACGCACGACGCGGCGCTGCTCGACCTCGCCGACCGGGTCCTCGAACTGAGCGACGGCGAGATCGTCGAACGCTGACCCCCGGCCCGGCCCCGACACATCAGGGTTGCGTCAAGGAGCACACGTGAGCGCACCTTTGTCCGAATTGCGGGAATTGTTGGCCGTAAGGTCGACTCTGCGTACAGAGCAGTTTCGGGAAGACAATGGGGCCATGGCACGCGGCAAGCTTCGGATATACCTCGGTTCGGCACCGGGCGTCGGCAAGACGTACGCGATGCTGTCCGAGGCGCACCGCCGCATCGAGCGCGGCACCGACTGCGTCGTGGCCTTCGTGGAGCACCACGACAGGCCGCGCACCGAGGTGATGCTGCACGGCCTGGAGCAGGTGCCCCGCAAGGACCTGGACTACCGGGGCACCCTCTTCACCGAGATGGACGTGGACGCCGTCCTGGAGCGGGCGCCCGCCGTCGCCCTCGTGGACGAACTGGCGCACACGAACGTCCCCGGCTCCCGCAACGCCAAGCGCTGGCAGGACGTCGAGGAACTCCTCGCCGCGGGCATCGACGTCGTCTCCACCGTGAACATCCAGCATCTGGAGTCCCTCGGCGACGTCGTCGAGTCGATCACCGGGGTGCGCCAGCGCGAGACCGTGCCGGACGAAGTGGTGCGGCGCGCGGACCAGATCGAGCTCGTCGACATGTCGCCCCAGGCGCTGCGCCGCCGCATGGCCCACGGCAACATCTACAAGTCCGACCGGGTCGACGCGGCCCTGTCCAACTACTTCCGGCCCGGCAACCTCACCGCCCTGCGCGAGCTCGCGCTGCTCTGGGTCGCCGACCGGGTCGACGAATACCTCCAGCAGTACCGCGGCGAGCACGACATCCGCTCCACCTGGCAGGCCCGCGAGCGCATCGTCGTCGGCCTCACCGGCGGCCCCGAGGGGCGCACGCTCATCCGCCGCGCGTCCCGGATGGCCGCCAAGGGCTCCGGCAGCGAGATCCTCGCCGTCTACATCGCCCGCAGCGACGGCCTGACCGCGGCCTCGCCCAAGGAGCTCGCGGTCCAGCGCACCCTCGTCGAGGACCTGGGCGGCACCTTCCACCACGTCATCGGCGACGACATACCGGCCGCGCTGCTCGACTTCGCCCGCGGCGTCAACGCCACCCAGATCGTCCTCGGCTCCTCGCGCCGCAAGACCTGGCAGTACGTCTTCGGTCCCGGCGTGGGCGCGACGGTCGCCCGCGAATCGGGCCCCGACCTGGACGTCCACATCGTCACGCACGACGAGGTCGCCAAGGGGCGCGGCCTGCCCGTGGCGCGCGGGGCACGCCTGGGGCGCTCCCGCAGCATCTGGGGCTGGCTGGTGGGCGTCGGCGGCCCCGCGCTCCTGACGCTGCTCCTGACCCATGTCGACGCGGACCTCGGTCTCGCCAACGACATGCTGCTGTTCCTGACGCTCACCGTCGCCGCCGCCCTGCTCGGCGGTCTGCTTCCGGCCCTGGCATCGGCGGCGTTCGGCTCGCTGCTCCTGAACTACTACTTCACGCCGCCGCAGCACCTGTGGACGATCTCCGACTCCAAGAACATCGTCGCGATCGTCGTCTTCGTGGGCGTCGCGATCTCCGTGGCCTCCGTGGTGGACCTCGCGGCCCGCCGCACCCACCAGGCCGCCCGGCTGCGCGCCGAGTCGGAGATACTCTCCTTCCTCGCGGGCAGCGTGCTGCGCGGCGAGACGAGCCTGGACGCCCTCCTGGAACGCGTGCGCGAGACCTTCAGCATGGACTCCGTCGCCCTCCTGGAGCGGGCGAGCGACGTCGCCCCCTGGACCTGCGCGGGCCGGGTCGGCGAGGGCCGCACCCTGGAGCGCCCCGAGGACGCGGACGTGGACATGCCGGTCGGTGACCACATGGCGCTCGCCCTGTCCGGCCGGGTGCTGCCCGCCGAGGACCGCCGGGTGCTCGCCGCGTTCGCCGCGCAGGCCGCCGTGGTCCTGGACCGCCAGCGCCTCCAGGGCGAGGCGCAGCAGGCCCGCACCCTCGCCGAGGGCAACCGCATCCGCACCGCGCTGCTCGCCGCCGTCAGCCATGACCTGCGTACGCCGCTGGCGGGCATCAAGGCCGCCGTGTCCTCCCTGCGCTCCGACGACGTCTCCTGGTCCGAGGAGGACCAGGCCGAGCTCCTCGAAGGCATCGAGGACGGCGCCGACCGCCTGGACCACCTGGTCGGCAACCTCCTGGACATGTCCCGCCTGCAGACCGGCACCGTCAGCCCGCTGATCCGCGAGATCGACCTCGACGAGGTGGTCCCCATGGCGCTCGGCGGCGTCCCCGACGGCAGCGCCGACCTGGACATCCCCGAGACGCTGCCCATGGTCACCGTCGACAAGGGGCTCCTGGAGCGGGCGGTCGCCAACATCGTCGAGAACGCGGTCAAGTACAGCCCCGACGCCGAACCGGTCCTGGTCTCCGCGAGCACGCTCGGCGACCGCGTCGAACTGCGCGTGGTGGACCGCGGCCCGGGTGTCCCTGACGGAGCCAAGGACCGCATCTTCGAGCCGTTTCAGCGCTACGGTGACGCTCCGCGCGGCGCGGGCGTCGGCCTGGGCCTCGCGGTCGCACGCGGCTTCGTCGAGTCCATGGGCGGCACGCTGGAGGCCGAGGACACCCCCGGCGGCGGCCTCACCATGGTCCTGACCCTGCGGGCGGCGTCGGGCGGACCGCCGGCTCTGCCGGACCTCTCCGCCCAGGTCATCTCATGACCGCCACCATCGACAGGACCCAAAGGCCCGAAAGGCAGGTACGCATGACCCGGGTGCTCGTGGTCGACGACGAGCCGCAGATCGTGCGCGCCCTCGTGATCAACCTGAAGGCGCGCAAGTACGAGGTGGACGCGGCCCCGGACGGAGCCACCGCGCTCCAGCTCGCCGCCGCCCGCCACCCCGACGTGATCGTGCTCGACCTCGGTCTGCCCGACATGGACGGGGTCGAGGTCATCAGGGGCCTGCGCGGCTGGACGCGCGTGCCGATCCTGGTGCTCTCCGCGCGGCACAGCTCGGACGAGAAGGTCGAGGCGCTCGACGCGGGCGCCGACGACTACGTCACCAAGCCCTTCGGCATGGACGAGCTGCTTGCCCGGCTGCGCGCCTCCATCCGCAGGGCCGAGCCCACCGGTGCGGGCGAGGACGACGTGATGGTGGACACGGAGGACTTCACGGTCGATCTGGCCGCCAAGAAGGTCAACCGCGACGGACGCGACGTACGCCTGACGCCCACCGAGTGGCATCTGCTCGAAGTACTGGTGCGCAACACCGGGCGCCTGGTCAGCCAAAAGCAGCTGCTCCAGGAGGTCTGGGGCCCTTCGTACGGCACGGAGACGAACTACCTGCGCGTCTACATGGCCCAGCTGCGCCGCAAGCTGGAGGCGGACCCGGCGCATCCGCGGCACTTCATCACCGAGCCGGGAATGGGTTACAGGTTCGAGCGATGAGTCAAGGGTCGGGGCTGGGCTGAGCGGGCATAAGCACAGATGAGCGCACCCATTGCGGTGCTGTCGCCGCCCCCCGGTAGGCTTCCTGTATGAGTGCTGTTCCTGGTTCAGAGAAGCCGGCAGGCCGCTTCCGGCGCATGCTCGACCGGCTGTCCTCCTCCCAGGAGGATCTGGAGTCGGAGGAGCTGCGCGAGGACGCCGAAACGGCGGGGTGCACCCGCATCGGAGACTGCCACGACCGCCAGATAGTCACGGTTACTGGTACCTTGCGCACGGTCACCCTGCGGCCACGCGCCGGGGTCCCCGCCCTGGAGGCGGAGCTGTTCGACGGCTCCGCGGCACTGGACGTGGTGTGGCTGGGCAGGCGCTCCATCGTGGGGATAGAGCCGGGGCGCAGGCTGATCGCGTCCGGCCGGGTCTCGATGAGCCGGGGCCGCCGGGTGCTCTTCAACCCGAAATACGAACTCAGACCCCTCGGACGGGAGTAGCCGGTGACGTCCCTCGACAAGCCGACGGACCAGGGAACCACGGATCAGGAAGCCGATTCCAGGGCCGTGACCGAGGCCGCGCTCTTCGAGGCCTTCGGCGGCGTGCGGGGCATGGTGGAGACCGTCGTCCCGGGCCTCCTCTTCGTGACCATCTTCACGATCAACAAGGACCTGCACATGGCCGCCATCGCGGCCCTTGCGGTGTCCCTGGTGCTCGTGGTGGTCCGCCTGGTCATGAAGGGCACCGTCAAGCACGCCTTCAGCGGCGTCTTCGGTGTCGCCTTCGGTGTGGTCTTCGCGATGATGACCGGCAACGCCAAGGACTTCTATCTGCCGGGCATGCTCTACACCCTGGGCCTCGCCCTCGCCTACATCATCACGGCCATCGCGGGCGTCCCGCTGATCGGCCTGATCCTCGGCCCGGTCTTCAAGGAGAACCTCTCCTGGCGGACCCGCAACCCCGGGCGCAAGAAGGCGTACACGAAGGCCAGTTGGGCCTGGGGCCTGATCCTGCTCGCCAAGTGCGCGATCCTCTTCCCGCTCTACTGGTGGGCGGACACGACCCAGTTCGGCTGGGTCCTGATCGCCCTGAAGATCCCGCCGTTCCTGCTCGCCGTCTGGCTGACCTGGGTCTTCCTCGCGAAGGCACCCGCGCCGATCGACGTGTTCGCCGAGATGGAAGCGGCGGAGAAGGCGGAGGAAGAGCGCAAGGCGGCTTCCGCCCAGCAGAGCCGAGAGGCCTGATCCTGCTGCTTGTACGTGGAGGGGGGGGCCCCCGTTATACCCGGGGGGCCCCGCCAACTCCAAAAAGGCGCGCCCGCTCGA
>NZ_JBVJKV010000002.1:33542-147318 GCF_055585065.1 Streptomyces sp. NPDC054047
CCCGCCCCGCGTGCGCGTGGTGGGGGTGGGGCGGGGGGGGGGCCGCCCCGGCCCCCCCCCCCCCCCCCCCCTCCACGTACAAGCAGGCGCGACGGCTAGCTGGCCGCGTCCTCCCGGCGGACCGACAGGAGGTCCTCCAGCTGCTCCTCGCGGGCCTGGGCGGCCACGAAGAGGAGCTCGTCGCCCGCCTCCAGGGAGTCGTCCGCGGTCGGCGCGAGGACGCGCGTGCCGCGGATGATCGTCACCAGCGAGGTGTCCTCGGGCCACTCGACGTCGCCGACCTGCGTGCCCGCGAGAGCCGACTCGGGCGGCAGGGTCAGCTCGACGAGGTTCGCGTCGCCGTGGCTGAAGCGCAGCAGACGGACGAGATCACCGACGCTCACCGCCTCCTCGACCAGCGCGGACATCAGGCGCGGGGTGGAGACCGCGACGTCGACGCCCCAGGACTCGTTGAAGAGCCATTCGTTCTTGGGGTTGTTCACGCGGGCCACGACCCGCGGGACGCCGTACTCGGTCTTGGCGAGCAGCGAGACGACGAGGTTGACCTTGTCGTCGCCGGTCGCGGCGATCACCACGTTGCAGCGCTGGAGCGCCGCCTCGTCGAGCGAGGTGATCTCGCAGGCGTCGGCGAGGAGCCACTCGGCCTGCGGGACGCGCTCCACCGAGATGGCGGTCGGCGCCTTGTCGATGAGCAGAATCTCGTGCCCGTTCTCCAGGAGCTCACCGGCGATGGAACGTCCCACCGCGCCGGCTCCGGCAATGGCGACCCTCATCACTGACCGCCTTCCTCGGGGCCTTCGGCGAACGCCGCTTCGACCTTCTCGACCTCGTCGGTGCGCATCATCACGTGCACCAGGTCGCCCTCCTGGAGCACCGTCTGGGAGGTCGGCAGGACCGCCTCGCCCAGCCGGGTGAGGAAGGCCACGCGGACGCCGGTCTCCTCCTGGAGCTCACTGATCTTGTGGCCGATCCAGGACGCGGACGCGTGCACCTCGGCGAGCTGTACGCCGCCGGTGGGGTCGCGCCACAGCGGCTCGGCCCCGGAGGGCAGCAGCCTGCGCAGCATCTGGTCGGCGGTCCAGCGGACCGTGGCGACGGTGGGGATGCCCAGGCGCTGGTAGACCTCGGCGCGGCGCGGGTCGTAGATGCGGGCCGCGACGTTCTCGATGCCGAACATCTCGCGGGCCACCCGGGCGGCGATGATGTTCGAGTTGTCGCCGCTGCTCACCGCGGCGAAGGCGCCCGCCTCCTCGATGCCGGCCTCGCGCAGGGTGTCCTGGTCGAAGCCGATTCCGGTGACGCGGCGGCCGCCGAAGCCGGAGCCCAGACGGCGGAAGGCGGTGGGGTCCTGGTCGATCACGGCGACCGTGTGCCCCTGTTGTTCCAGGGTTTGCGCGAGAGCGGATCCGACTCTCCCGCAGCCCATGATGACGATGTGCACGCCCGTCCTTCCGGCTGTGTCAATACTTTTTGCTCAGGTTGAACGGTAAAAGCGTCTCAGACCGAGGCCCAAGCTACACACGCGCGGTCGGTGGAGGGCACCCCCGTGCACCCGCCGGTCCTCAGGACCGGCCGCTTCCTCAGTCCACGCTGCGCAGCAGGCCCTCGACGGCCTTGAGCCGGTAGCCCATCTCGACCAGCTGCAGCCGCGCCGCCTCCTGCTCGGACCTGGCGCGCTCGACGACCTCGCGGTACTGCTCCATCGCCTCGGCCCACTGCCGGTCGCGCTCGCGGTTGCGCTGCGTCTGGAAGTAGGCGACGGCCACGATCGCGCCGGCGAGTATCAGGAAGAAGGCGACCGGGATGATCACGTCGTCCATTAAGACCCCTCTGGTGAGTGCTGTGCGGCCTCGTCCGACGCGTCCTCCCGGACGGCCGCGAGGATCGTGTCCACGTTCAATCGCACGTCGAACGGCGCCAGTTCGAAGTACTTGAGCGCCTTGCCGTCGTCGGAGAGCTCCAGGCGGCCGACGACGAGACCGGCCTTCTCCAGACGTTCGAGGTGCATGTAGAGCAGGGGCCGGGAGACACCGAGTCGCCGCGCCAGTTCGCTGACGTACAGCTGCCCCGGGGCGAGCTCGGTGATGATCCGGATCCGCTGGGCATGGCCGACGGCGGAGAGGAAGGCGAGCAGCTCTTCGCTGTCCATGGCCCGCCTTCTCGCTGGTCTTGGCGCTGTTCTTCGCGCGTCCCGAAACCTGTCAGCCAAGACTTACGCATGACGGGATCCACTGTCAATCTGCCCCCTTCAGCCTCTGCGCAGCCTCGAATAACAGTTGACGGTTCATTCCTTCACCTGTCAGTCTCCACTTACACATGAAGGTATGGAGTACGGCGAAGGGGCGGGGATGGTCATGAGAAAGCGATCGGTCACGGTGCGCGTGGCCCGGTGGAGCGCGCTGCATCCGGGGCGCGCGGTCATCGGCTGGCTGGTGTTCGTGGTGCTCTGCCTGGGGGGCGGCATCGCCGCCGGCATGAACAGCGCGACCTCGGAGGACTTCCGCGTCGGCGAGGCGGGCCGCGCCGAGGCCCTGGCGACCGAGGGCGGCGTCCAGCTGCGGCCCACGGAGCAGGTGCTGATCAGCGCCCGTTCGGGGCCGCTCGACAAGGCGGCCGCCGACGCCGCCGTCAAGGACATCACCGCCCGGATGAAGTCACTGCCCGAGGTCGCCTCGGTGGCGGCGCCGGTGGAATCGGCCGACGGGCGGGTGCTGCGGGTCCAGGTGGAGCTCAACGGCCCCGACCAGGACGGCAAGAAGAACGTCGTCCCGCTCCAGGCCCAGACCGAGCAGGCAGAGAAGGCCCACCCGGACCTGGTGATCGAGGAGACCGGCGCCGCGTCCGTGAGCAAGGGCGTCAACGACCAGCGGGGCGAGGACCTCGCCTTCTCCGAGACGATCACGCTGCCCATCACACTCATCACGCTCGCCCTGGTGTTCGGCTCGGTGGTGATGGTCGGCGTACCGCTGCTCCTCGCCGTCACCTCGATCATGGCGACCATGGGCCTGGCGATGCTGGCCTCGCACCTGCTGCCCGACACCGGCGTCGGGATGAACATGATCCTGCTCATCGGCATGGCCGTCGGCGTCGACTACACGCTCTTCTACCTCAAGCGCGAACGCGAGGAGCGGGCCCGCGCGGGCGGCCGTCTCACCTCGGAGGCGCTCGTCGAGGCCGCCGCCGCGACGGCGGGCCGCGCGATCGTGGTCTCCGGGCTCGCGGTGATCGTCTCCACCGCCACGCTCTACCTCGCCGGTGACGTCATCTTCGACTCGCTCGCGACCGGCACCATCCTGGTGGTGGCCGTCGCCGTGATCAGCTCGGTGACCGTGCTTCCCGCGCTCCTGGTCAAGCTCGGCAAGCGCGCGGAGCGCAGGGCGGCCAAGCGCCTGGCGCAGGGCAAGCCGGTGAAGACGTACGGCGAGAAGAAGCCCGGACGTGCCTGGAACGCGCTGCTCGCCCCGGCCCGCAAGCGCCCCGCGCTCACCCTGTGCCTCTCCGTCCTGGCCATGCTCGGCCTCGCGCTGCCCGCGCTGAACATGGAGCTCAAGGACCCGGCCCGGGACAGCTTCTCGCGCGACATCCCGGCGATGCAGGGCTACGACCGGCTGCTCGACGCCTTCCCCGAGCAGCGCATCCGGCACCAGGTCGTGGTGCGCGCGTCGGCCGAGCAGGCCGGTGAGGTCACCCGGGCCCTGCGCGACCTGGACCGCAGGGCGGCGGCCGACCCGCTCTTCTCCCACCCCTCCAAGGCCCCGCTCCTGCGCTCCTCGGAGGACCGCAGGACCACCACCCTGGAGCTCAACGCCCCGCACGCCACGTACTCCAAGAAGGCCGTCGCCTCGCTCGACCACCTGCGCGACGACCACCTCCCCGCCACCGTCGGCAAGCTGCCCGGCGTCGAGACCGCCGTCACCGGCGAGGTGCCGCGCGGCACCGACTACGTGGAGCACCAGAACCAGAAGCTGCCGCTCGTCCTCGGCTTCCTGCTCCTGATGACCTTCGCCATGACGGTCTTCGCGTTCCGCTCGGTCGTCCTCGGACTGCTCGGCATCGTGCTCAACCTGCTCTCCGCCGCGTCCGCGCTCGGGCTGCTCGTCCTGGTCTTCCAGGGCAAGTGGGCCGAGGAACTGCTCTCGTTCATCTCGCTCGGCGGGATCTCCTCGCGGGTGCCGCTCTTCCTCTTCGTGATCCTCTTCGGGCTCTCGATGGACTATCAGGTGTTCGTGGTCAGCCGTATCCGGGAGGCCGCGCTGAACGGCGTACCCACCCCGCAGGCCGTCATCCAGGGCATCGGCTCCTCCGCCAAGGTCGTCACCAGCGCGGCGATCGTCATGGTCACCGTCTTCGCGAGCTTCGTGATGCTGCACATCGTGGAGATGAAGCAGATGGGCTTCGTCCTCGCGGTGGCCGTCCTGCTCGACGCCGTCGTGATCCGCATCATGATCCTGCCGGCGGCGCTGCTGCTGCTCGGGCGCGCCACCTGGTGGCCCTCCCGCGCGATCCGCAGGGCCGAGGAGCAGGCCGCCGAGCGGTACGGGGCGCACGGGACGATGGAGGTACCGGAATCACCGGAGGCCGCCGAAGACCGTCCGCTTTCCGGGCATTGGGCGGAGCCCCGGGCGGCGCGTCGTGGCTAACCGGAGCAGTTAGGGGGTGGTGGGTGGGCGGGCACCCATTCGAACGCTTACGATCCTCTGCGTGTCCAAACTGACCGACGTGCCCAAACGGATCCTCATCGGGCGCGCACTGCGCAGCGACCGGCTCGGAGAAACCCTCCTGCCGAAGCGCATCGCTCTACCCGTGTTCGCGTCCGACCCGCTGTCCTCCGTGGCCTATGCGCCGGGGGAAGTGCTCCTCGTCCTCTCGATCGCGGGTGTGTCGGCGTACCACTTCAGCCCCTGGATCGCTGTCGCGGTCGTCGTGCTGATGTTCACCGTCGTCGCTTCGTACCGGCAGAACGTGCACGCCTACCCGAGTGGTGGTGGCGACTACGAGGTCGCCAACACCAACCTCGGCCCCAAGGCCGGGCTCACCGTCGCGAGCGCCCTGCTCGTCGACTACGTCCTGACCGTGGCGGTGTCGATCTCCTCGGGCATCGAGAACCTCGGCTCGGCGGTCCCGTTCGTCGTCGAGCACAAGGTGCTCTGCGCCGTCGCCGTCATCGTGCTCCTCACGCTGATGAACCTGCGCGGCGTGAAGGAGTCCGGGAAGCTCTTCGCCATCCCGACGTACGTCTTCGTCGTCGGCGTCTTCCTCATGATCGCGTGGGGTGCCTTCCGGGGCATCGTCCTCGACGAGACGATGAAGGCGCCCACCGCGGACTACGAGATCAAGCCCGAGCACCAGGGACTCGCGGGCTTCGCGCTCGTCTTCCTGCTCCTGCGGGCCTTCTCCTCAGGCTGTGCCGCGCTCACCGGCGTCGAGGCGATCAGCAACGGCGTCCCGGCCTTCCGCAAGCCCAAGAGCAAGAACGCGGCGAGCACCCTGGCCCTGATGGGCGGCCTGGCCGTCACCATGTTCTGCGGCATCATCGCGCTGGCCATGACGACCAAGGTCAGGATGGCCGAGAACCCGGCCAAGGACCTGTTCCACAACGGTGCGTCGGTCGGTTCCGACTACGTCCAGAACCCGGTGATCTCCCAGGTCGCCGAGGCCGTGTTCGGCAACGGCAGCTTCCTGTTCATCGTCCTGGCCGCCGCCACCGCGCTGGTCCTCTTCCTCGCGGCCAACACGGCGTACAACGGCTTCCCGCTGCTCGGCTCGATCCTCGCGCAGGACCGCTACCTGCCGCGGCAGCTGCACACCCGCGGCGACCGGCTCGCCTTCTCCAACGGCATCGTGCTGCTCGCGGGCGCCGCGGCCCTCCTCGTCGTCATCTACGGCGCGGACTCGACCCGACTGATCCAGCTCTACATCGTCGGCGTCTTCGTCTCCTTCACGCTCAGCCAGATCGGCATGGTCCGGCACTGGAACCGCCATCTGCGCACCGAGAAGGGCCAGGCCAAGCGCCGCCACATGATCCGCTCGCGGGCGATCAACACCTTCGGCGCCTTCTTCACGGGCATGGTCCTGATCGTCGTACTCGTCACGAAGTTCACGCACGGCGCGTGGGTCGCCCTGCTCGGCATGTGCATCTTCTACGCGACGATGTCCGCGATCCGCCGCCACTACGACCGCGTGGCCGAGGAGATCGCCGCCCCGGACACCCCCTCCGACGACAGCGTGCGCCCTTCCCGCGTGCACTCCATCGTCCTGGTCTCCAAGATCCACCGCCCGACGCTGCGCGCCCTGGCCTACGCCAAGCTGATGCGCTCGGACACCCTCGAAGCGCTGAGCATCAACGTCGACCCGGCGGAGACCAAGGCCCTCAAGGCCGAGTGGGAGCGGCGCGGCCTCACCGTCCCGCTGAAGATCCTCGACTCGCCCTACCGCGAGATCACCCGGCCGATCATCGAGTACGTGAAGAACCTGCGCCGCGAGAGCCCGCGCGACGTGGTCAGCGTGATCATCCCGGAGTACGTGGTCGGTCACTGGTACGAGCACCTGCTGCACAACCAGAGCGCGCTCCGCCTCAAGGGACGTCTGCTGTTCACGCCGGGCGTGATGGTGACGTCCGTCCCCTACCAGCTCGACTCGTCCGAGGCCGCGAAGAAGCGGGCCCGGAAGCGGTCGGAGTGGAACGCGCCGGGTGCGGTGCGGCGGGGCCCGGTCGAGAAGCGCCCGAAGGAGCCGAGCAACGGCAACAAGGGCTAGCCCTTGTCCCGGGCGGTTGGTGAGCGGCCGGACGACACCCACGTAGACTGGTGGGCTGTTGTCCGGCCGTTTCTTTCGGCCGATCCCCTTTTACGTAGTGGAGTCACCCCGCCATGCAGGCAGAACCGAAGAAATCGCAGGCGGGGAACTCGAAGGAGGGCTCGCAGGAGACCTCCCTCGTCGGGCAGGAGTACGAGGTCGAGGTCGGCCCCGTCGCGCACGGCGGCCACTGCGTCGCCCGCACGGCCGAGGGCCGGGTGCTTTTCGTCCGCCACACGCTCCCCGGCGAGAAGGTCGTCGCGCGCGTGACCGACGGCGACGAGGACTCCCGCTTCCTGCGCGCGGACGCGGTGACCGTACTCGAACCGTCCAAGGACCGCGTCGAGGCCCCCTGCCCGTACGCGGGACCCGGCCGCTGCGGCGGCTGCGACTGGCAGCACGCCAAGCCGGGCGCGCAGCGCCGCCTCAAGGGCGAGGTCATCACCGAGCAGCTCCAGCGCCTCGCGGGCCTCACCCCCGAGGAGGCCGGCTGGGACGGCACGGTGCTGCCCGCGGAGGGCGACAAGCTGCCCGGGGGAGAGGTCCCGGCCTGGCGCACGCGCGTCCAGTACGCGGTGGACCCCGACGGCAACGCGGGCCTGCGCCGCCACCGTTCGCACGAGGTCGAGCCCATCGAGCACTGCATGATCGCGGCGCCCGGTGTCTCGGAGCTCGGCATCGAGAAGCACGACTGGTCCGGCATGGAGTCGGTCGAGGCCATCGCGGCCACGGGCTCCCAGGACCGCCAGGTGATCCTGGAGCCGAAGCCGGGCGCGCGCCTGCCCCTCGTGGAGCTGGACAAGCCGGTCTCGGTGCTGCGCATCGCCGAACAGGACGGCGGGGTCCACCGCGTCCACGGCCGCCCCTTCGTCCGCGAGCGCGCCGACAACCGCACCTACCGCGTCGGCAACGGCGGCTTCTGGCAGGTCCACCCGAAGGCCGCGGAGACGCTGATGCTCGCGGTCATGCAGGGCCTGACGCCCCGCAAGGGCGAGACGGCCCTGGACCTCTACTGCGGCGTGGGCCTGTTCGCGGGCGCGATCGCCGACCGGGTCGGCGACCAGGGCGCGGTCCTCGGCATCGAGTCCGGCAAGCGAGCGGTCGAGGACGCCCGGCACAACCTGGCCGCCTTCGACCGCGTCCGCATCGAACAGGGCAAGGTCGAGGCCGCTCTGCCGCGCACCGGCATCACCGAGGTCGACCTGATCGTCCTCGACCCGCCGCGCGCGGGCGCGGGCAAGCAGACGGTGAAGCACCTGGCGGGCCTGGGCGCCCGAAGGATCGCGTACGTGGCCTGCGACCCGGCCGCCCTGGCACGCGACGTGGCGTACTTCCGTGAGGGCGGCTACCGGGTGCGGTCGCTGCGGGCGTTCGACCTGTTCCCGATGACGCACCACGTGGAGTGCGTGGCGATCCTGGAGCCGATCAAGCCGGCGAAGCCGGTGAAGAAGGGCGACTGACCTGCCACATCACACATGCCGGTGGGGCGCCCCCTGAGAAAGGGGGCGCCCCACCGGCATATTCGGTGGTGTTGCTAGTGCTTGCCGATGTCCTTGGTCTTTTCCTTGGCCTCGCGTGCGTCGCCCTTCATCTGCTGGGCGTGGCCCTTGGCGGTGAGGCTCTCGTTGCCCACCGCGCGTCCGGCGGCCTTCGCGGCTGCGCCGGTGGCCTGCTCGATCTTTGCCTTGGCCTTCTCGTTGGCGGTCATGTCCGCTCACGCTCCCTTGGCATCGACATCATGTGCTGTCAGTCCGCCTGGCCGCTCAGCCGCTCGGCAAACATCCCGGGCTTCTTCGATCTTCTTCGGCCGGGTGTGTGTGGCCGGGGCGGAACGGGGCACTCCATGGTGCGGTCGCATGCCCTGCACTCTGTGAAAGAAACACACCTTTTGTGTGTTTGTGAGATGGAGTTAAGAGCACACGGTGGCCTGGAGGTTGATAACAATGGTTCCCCTGATTCTGGTACTTCTTCTGGCCCTGCTCCTCTTCGGTGCGGGCTTCGCGCTCAAGGCACTGTGGTGGATCGCCGTCATCGTGCTCGTGGTGTGGCTGCTCGGCTTCGTGATCCGGCCCGCTGCGGGCGGCGGCCGCAAGGGCCGTTGGTATCGATGGTGATCAGCTTCGCCTGATGGCGACATGGAACGGCGCCGCGCCATGACAAGTGGTGCGTGCGTCCGAGGGGTGGGCCCGGCCTGGGACGGCCGGGCCCACCCCTCTTTCCGCGTGGCGGCTGAGATCCTTGGTGCGGAAAGGAACAGCACATGGATCAGTCGGCGGCAGGACCTGCCCCGGGAGAGCCCGAGCAGCAAGCGCTCTTCGGATGGTCGGACACCTCACCGGCGCGGTCGGCCGCGCACGGGGCGTTCCGGGACAGTCCGCGGGCACGGCGGATGCTCGATGTGCGGGAGGTGTACGCAGAGGGGGCGGCCCTCGACTCTCCGCGCGGTCAGCAGATCATGGCCCGGTTGCCGGGTGTACGCGTGACCGAGGTCGAAAGCCACTGGCGGATTCCCTCCCTGCACGGCAACGACGGCAACATCGCCCGGTGGGTCCGCATCAAGACCGAGACGCTCGTCCTCGGCGTCAAGCACACCCTCGCCACGCGCCCCAACGGCAGGTCGGCCGACTGGATCGCCCCCGGCCCCTCCAACGGGTGCGCGATGGCATGCGCCTACTGCTACGTCCCCCGCCGCAAGGGCTTCGCCAACCCCATCACGCTGTTCACCAACATCGAGGCGATCGTCGCTCATGTCCGCCGCCACGTACGGGCCCAGGGTCCCAAGACCGAACCCAACCAGTGCGACCCCCGGGCATGGGTCTACGACATCGGCGAGAACGGCGACTGCTCCGTCGACGCCCTGGTCTGCGACAACACCGCGGATCTCGTCGCCGCGTTCCGCGGCCTGCCGACGGCCAAGGCCTCCTTCGCGACCAAGTTCGTCAACCCCGACCTGCTGGCCCTCGACCCGCAGGGGCGCACGCGGGTCCGCTTCTCGCTCATGCCGGCCGCCGACGCCCGCCTCCTCGACATCCGCACCAGCCCGGTCGACGAGCGGATCGCCGCGGCAGCCGACTTCCTCGACGCCGGGTACGAAGTCCACTTCAACCTCTCGCCGGTCGTGCTGCGCCCGGGATGGCAGCGGGACTGGGCCGAGCTTCTCGACCATCTCGACGACGTCCTGCCCGCCCGCGTGAAGGAGCAGGCGGCGGCCGAGATCATCATGCTGACCCACAACCAGTCGCTCCACGAGGTCAACCTGGGCTGGCACCCCCGCGCGGAGGACGTGCTGTGGCAGCCGGACGCCCAGGAGACCAAGCGCTCCCAGAACGGCGCCCTCAACGTCCGCTACGCCAGGGAGATCAAGCAGCAGTCCTTGGTGCGCATCCAGGAACTGATCGCCGATCACGCGCCGTGGCTGCGCGTCAGGTACGCCTTCTGAGCGGGCGGGTCACGGGCGCTCCCGGCTCCGGCGGCGCCCGGTGGGCAGGGGGAGCGGGGCAGGACCCGGGACCACCCTGTTCGTGAGGGTGCCGATGGCCTCCGCCGTGAGGGTGACCGTGTCTCCGGGGCGGAGGGGCGGCGGGGACTGTTCGCCCCGTACGCCCCAGAGTTCCGCGAGGCAGCCGCCGTTGCCGCACGTGCCCGAACCCAGGACGTCGCCGGGGTGGACCGCCGTGCCGCGTGAGGCGTACGCCGTCATCTCCTCGAAGGTCCAGCTCATGTTGGACAGCAGGTCCTTGCCGATGACCTGGCCGTTGACCTCGGCGGTCAGGGCCAGCCGCAGGAAGCCCTCCGCGTCGCGGTAGGGCTCCAGTTCGTCGGCCGTGACCAGGTACGGGCCGAGGGCCGTGGCGGTGTCCTTGCCCTTGCAGGGCCCCAGGCCGACCTTCATCTCGGCCGACTGGAGATCGCGGGCCGACCAGTCGTTGAAGAGGGTGTAGCCGATGATGTGGTCGCGGGCCCGCTCCGGGGTGAGGTCCTGGCCCTTGCTGCCGATGACCGCCGCGATCTCGAGTTCGTAGTCCAGGACGGCCGAGCCCGGAGGCATCGGGATGTCGTCGTGGGGGCCGAACACCGCGTGAGGGTTCGTGAAGTAGAACGTAGGCGCCGCGTACCACTGCTCGGGCACGCCGCTCACGCCGTCCACCGCGCGGCGGACACCCTCGACGTGCTCCTCGAACGTGACGAAGTCCCTTATGGAGGTGGGCTGGAGGGGTGGGAGAAGCCGTACGTGGGACACGTGGGGGCCTGCCGGTTCGGCCAGGGACAGGGCACTCGCGCCGGCGCGCAGCAGGTCCGGCAGGCCGTTCCCCGCCCGGATCAGCTCCGTCAGGGAGGTGGCGCCGGGCACGGGGTGGAGCGTGCCGTCCTCCTCCACCACGGCGACACGGGTGCGGTGCTGGTGTTCGTACGTGGCGAAACGCATGCGGGCGGCTCTCTCTCCTCTGTCCTTCTTGTCTCTCCCGGCGGTTCGGGTCAGACCGGCGGGGCTATGAACACGCCTCGGTCGGGGTCGTTGAACGACTCCTTGGCGACGAGTTCGTTCATCGGGTTGGCCGTGCCCCACTGGTCGGTGACCTCGGGGCGGGAGAAGTCGTAGACGTGCGGGTGCCAGGTGTCCTCGTCAAGGGCCTCCAACTCCGTCGTGTACTCGACGGTGTTGCCGTGCGGGTCCAGGAAGTACGTGAAGGTGTTGTCGCCCGCCATGTGCCGGCCCGGACCCCAGATCTTCCGGAATCCCGCGCGCATGACACGGCCCGAGCCGCGCATGTACTCGTCCAGGCCGCGCATCTCGAAGGAGACGTGGTGCAGGGCCGTGTGCGGGCCCTGGGCGATGGCCATGGAGTGGTGCTGGTTGCTGATCCGCATGAAGTGCATGACCTCGCCCATGTGGGGAGAGCTGAGCGTGTCCGACAGGGCGAAGCCCAGGTGCCGCTCGTACCACTCCCGAGTCCGGTTCAGATCGGGGGAGTTGAGGACCACGTGCGACAGCTTGACCGGGATCGCCTCCTTCTCCTCGATCTTGCGGTGCCGCCTGACCTCGACGTCCGCGGAGACCTCGATGGTGCGCCCGTCGACGTCGAAGAACCGGAAGCCGTAGCCCCCTCCTGGGGTGTCGACCTTGCCCGGATCGCTGAGCAACTGGACTCCAGCAGCCGTGAGTTCCTCGGCCAGCGTGTCCACGTCCGCCCGTGACGACGCTCCGTACGAGACGAGGTCCAGGCGCTTCTCGTCCGCTTTGCGCAGGCGCACCACGTACTGCTCCGGTGAGCCCTCTGCGGCCAGGAAGGAGATGCCGGAGTCTTCGGCGACCTTGGTCAGGCCCCAGACGCCGGAGTAGAAGTCCAGCTGCTTGTCGTAGTCGGGGACGGCCAGGTCTACGTGCCTGAGGTGGGTGAGCAGGCGCATGATGTCAGTCCGTTCGCTGAGTTCACTGAGTTCGCCGAGTTTGCTGAATTCACTGGATTCGCTTGATTCACTGAAGCTGGAGGAGATGGGCCGCGTTTGCGCCGCGCACGGCGGCGAGGTCCGCTTCGGAAAGCCGCGCGGCGCGCAGCGCGCCCACCGGGTCCTCGGACCCCATGTCGAAGGGGTAGTCGGAGCCGAGGAGTACACGGTCCGCACCCGCCGCACGGATCAACTCGCGCAGTACGTACGGGTCGTGGACCAGCGAGTCGAAGTAGAGCCGCTTGAGGTAGGTGCTCGGCGCGTGGGCGCAGGACGCGCCCGCGTCCGCGCGGGTTGACCAGGCGTGGTCGGAGCGGCCCATGTGCGTGGGCAGGTACCCGCCCCCGTGCGCCGCGATCAGCCTCAGCTCCGGGTGCCGGTCCAGGACGCCGGAGAAGATGAGGTGGGAGAGCGCCACGGCGTTCTCGGTGGGCTGGCCGACGGTGTTGGACAGATACCAGCGGTCGAGGCGGTCGTCGAGCGTGCAGCCGAAGGGGTGCAGGAAGATGAGCGCGCCCGTCTCCTCGGCGCGGGACCAGAAGGGTTCGTAGGCCGGGTCCGAGAGCTCGCGACCGGGCGCGTGGCTGGAGATCTCCACCCCCAACAGGCCCTGCTCCAGCGCATTTTCGAGGGCGCCCACCGTCCGTTCCGGGTGGTGAAGCGGCGCCAGTCCGAGGCCCTTCAGGCGGTCGGGAGCCGCAGAACAGTGCCTCGCCGTCGCCTCGTTGGCCAGCAGGCAGACCTTTTCGGCCGTCTCCTCGTTCGTCCAGGAGTGGTAGTGCGAGGGGGACGGGCTGACCAGTTGTACGTCCACACCCTGGGCGTCCATCGCGGTCAGGCGTACGGAGGCGTCGGTGAGCCGGGGGACGCGCTCGCGCACCATGGGGCCGCTGACGGCCAGGGCGGCCGGGCCGTTGCGGCGGGCGTCCAGTGCCTGTGCCTCCGCGTGGCCGGGCAGGCCCGCCACGAGTGCCTCGATCTCGGGCAGCAGGACGTGGGCGTGCACGTCCACGGTAGGGACGGCGGGATGGCTCATGGGACCGACAGGGCTCACGGGCGCTCCTTGAGCAAAGCCATGGTGCGCCCCATCAGGGCGGGTACGTCGGCGTCCCGCACCCCGTCCAGCTGCCACTGCCCGATCTGGACGGACGCCTCCACCACCGGCCGCACCCGGCGCATGCGCCGCTCGTAGTACCTCAGGAACAACGCGTCGTCCCACTCCTCGGAGCCGGAGCCGGAGCCGGTGAGCAGCTCGGCGAGGACGAGAGCGTCCTCCAGGGAGAGCGCCGCGCCCTGCGCGAGCGTGGGCGGGCAGCAGTGGGCGGCGTCGCCGGCCAGCACCACCCGGCCCCGGTGCCAGGAGCCCTCCACCAGCATCCGGTCGAACCACGTGTAGTTGACCTTCGCCGGGTCGGTGATGTGCTCGGTGATCCCCGGCCAGAAGCCGCCGTAGTGCCGGGCGATGCCTCGCATCTCGTCGGCGTACGACTGAGGAGGGATCGAGCCGCGGTCCCGCTTGGCCTCGACGACGAACGCGTAGAGCGTCGAGTCGCCGGTCGGACAGTACCCGGCTATGTAGGACGGGCCGCCGTAGGCCAGGTCGGCGCGGACGACGCCTTCGGGGCGCGGGGCCTCGACGCGCCAGATGGCCATGCCGGTGGGTTCCGGTTCGGCGGTGATGCCGATCGCGGCGCGGGTGGTGGAGCCGATGCCGTCGGCGGCGATCACCAGGTCGTAGCGCCCGGTCGTGCCGTCGCTGAACCGCACCGTCACACCGGAAGCGTCCTGCTCCAGGGAGGTGGCGCGCGTCCCCAGGCGCACGGTGGCGCCGGATGCGCGGACGGCTTCGATGAGGATGCGCTGGAGCCTCGGGCGCTGGATGCCGACGGTCGCGGGCAGGTCGTCGCCACCCGTGCGGACGTCCTCGGCGACGTGCAGGACGGTGCCGTCCGGCGCCGTGATGCCGACCGACCCGAAGCCGTGGCCGGACTCCCGCACCCGCTCCCACACGCCGAGTTCGCGCAGGACGCGCAGTGCGTTGCCCTGGAGGGTGATACCGGAGCCCGCGGTGGCGTTCCAGTCGTCCTTGGCCTCGATCAGGTCCACGTCCATGCCGGCCCGGCGCAGCAGGATCGTGGCGGCGTTGCCCGCCGCGCCGCCGCCGATGACGAGGACCGTGCGTCGTACGCTCATGAAGCGAACTCCCTTGTGTCTGTGCTCACTTGACGGCCACCGGATTGACCGGGGAGCCTACGGCGCCGGTGATCGGCAGGGGCGCTGCGGTGAGCCAGAACTCGTACACCCCGTCGGCCGCGCAGTCGTCGGCGAGCGCGTCGAGGTCCCACATCTCGCCGATCAGCAGGCCGATGTGGGGGATCGCGATCTGGTGCAGCGGCTGGAAGGCGTGCTCGAACTCGTTGGGCCGCACCTCGAAACCCCAGGTGTCGGTGGCGAGCGCGGCCATCTCGGTGCCGTGCAGCCAGCCCGCGGTGGTGAAGGAGAGACCGGGGGCCGGACCACCCGCGTAGTCGCCCCAGCCGTCGCGGCGGGTGCGGGCCAGCTGCCCCGTGCGGACGAGGACGATGTCGCCGCGCCCGGCCCGGACCCCGTGCGCATCCGCCGTCGCGGTGAGGTGCTCCTCGGTGATCGCGAACCCGTCGGGCAGCTCGCCGTCGTCGCCGATCACCCGGCCCACGTCGAGGAGCACCCCGCGCCCGGCGACGTGCGGCGCCATGTGCTCGATGCCGGTCACCAGGTCGCCCTCGGAGGTGACGACCCGAGCGGCGTCCCGGCCGTTCCACGCCTTGCCGTGGTCGAAGATGTGCCCGAGCCCGTCCCACTGCGTCGAGCACTGGAGCGGCATCGAGATCACGTCGTCCGCGCCGCCCAGGCCGTGCGGGAAGGGGTGGTTGCCGAGGGCGAAGTCGGCGCCCGTGTCGAGCATCGTGTGCACCGGGTTGCTGCGGCGGCGCCAGCCCCGCTGCGGGCCGTGCGTGTCGAAGCGCTGGGAGAGGGAGAAGCTCGCCCCGCGCCGGACCAGTGCCGCGCCCTCCCGCCGCTTGGCCTCGTCGAGGAAGTTGAGGGTGCCGAGCACGTCGTCCGCGCCCCAACGACCCCAGTTGGAGCACGACGTGGCGGTGCGGGCGATCGCGCCCTCCGGGTCGGTGAAGTCGGCGCGGTCCCGCGACGTCACGGTGCCACCTCCGCCGCGCTCGCCGCCACATGCTCCGGGACGCTCTGCGCCACACATCGGGTGCGCTGGGCGCCGAGTCCCGTGAGGGAGCCGTCCATGACGTCGCCGTCGCGCAGCAGCCGCCCCCAGTGCATGCCGTTGCCCGCCGGGGAGCCCGTCAACACGACGTCACCGGGCAGGAGTTGGGCCGACTGGGACGCGTACGAGACCATGCGTGCGACGTCGAAGATCATGTCCTTGGTGGACTCGTCCTGCATGGTCTCGCCGTTGAGCTTCAGCGTGACCCGCAGATCACCCGGATCGGGGATCGATTCGGCGGGCACGATCCACGGCCCGAGCGGGGTGAAGCCGGGCGCGTTCTTGCTGCGCAGCCAGTCGGTGCCGATCTGCGGCATGTCCCGGCGGAACACGGTCGCCCGGTCGGTGAGGTCGTTGGCGATGGTGTATCCGGCTACGTACCGCAGCGCTTCGTCCACCGGCACCTGGTGGGCGGGGCGTCCAATCACCGCCGCCAACTCCAGCTCCCAGTCCGGCTGTTGTGCCCACGCGGGCAGGACGACATCGTCGTACGGACCCGTGATCGCACTCGGCAGGCCGATGAACACGTACGGCAGGTCCTCGGCCGCCCGCCGGTCCATGAGCGCGGCGGCCTCCTCGCGCCGCTCCTCCTCGGACCGCTCGTCCGACGGGGCGCGGTGGGCTACATGGAGGTCGATGACGTGCTTGCGGTAGTTGGCGCCGGACTGGAAGACCTGCCGCGGCTCGACCGGCGCGTGCACCCGGAACTCCGCGAGCGGCCTTCGCACCGCACCGCCGTCGGTGGCCAGCGCGCGCAGCCGGGGGAGGAACTCGTCCCAGCGTTCGAGCAGTCCGCGCACGGTCAGCGCCGGCTCTCCGAAGGCCGCGCGTACGTCGGCCGCCTGCCCCTCGGGCGTCACGAGCGCGGGAAAGCCCGAGGGGTCGGTCCGGTCCGAGGCGGAGAGGGTGCCGATGGCGAAAGGCCCGGCGAAGAGCGCGGACGCGGGTCCGGACGCGGAAGCGGATACAGCTGCGGATGCGGATGCGGATGCGGAAGCAGAAGCGGATGCGGGTTCGGCTTTCACGAACATGCCCTCCTGAGTGCGGTGTGACCAATCTGGACCCGCCACCCTGGATCAGGGAAATCGATTCTATGGATACCGGGAATCCACCGCATTTATGGTGGAGCCCATGAACCTGGCCAGCCTCGACCTCAACCTCGTCGTCGCGCTGCGCGCCCTCCTCGAAGAGCGCAACGTGACCCGCGCCGGGGAGCGGGTCGGCCTCAGCCAGCCCGCCATGAGCGCGGCCCTGGCCCGGCTGCGCCGCCACTTCGACGACGACCTGCTCGCCAGGAGCGGCGGCCACTACACGCTCACCGCGCTCGGCCAGGTGCTCCTCGACCGCACCTCCACCGTCTACGACCTCCTCGACCGCCTCTTCAGCAGCCAGGCCAGCTTCGACCCGGCCCAGGAGCACCGGGAGTTCAGACTGCTGGCGTCGGACTACGCGGTCGCCGTCTTCGGCGCCGAACTCGCCCGTACGGTGCACGCGTCGGCGCCCGGCATCCGGCTGCGCTTCACCCAGACCCCGACCACCGTCGTCGACGACACCGGCGTACTGCTCAGCTCGGCCGACGGGCTGCTCATGCCGCACGGCATCGTCAACGACCTGCCCGCCACCGACCTCTACGAGGACCGCTGGGTCTTCCTCGTCGCGGACGACCACCCCGACGTCGGCTATCACCTCACCCGCGACGACCTCGCGCTGCTGCCGTGGGTGACCTACCAGCGGACCTACGACGCCCCCGCCGTACGGCAGTTGGGCATGCTCGGCATCGAGCCGCGCGTCGAGGTCTCGGTGGACAGCTTCCAGACCCTGCCGCTCCTGGTCGCGGGAACCCGCCGGATCGCCCTGGTCCAGGAACGGCTCGCCCGGCTGCTGGCACCGGTCGCCCCGGTCAGAATCCTCGAACCACCGTATGAGGCAGTGCCGTTGAGGGAAGCCCTGTGGTGGCATCCCGCGCACACGCACGACGCGGCCCACATCTGGCTGCGCGAGACGGCAGCCGAGGCCGGCGCCCGGATCGCGGAGACGTCCTGAGCCCGCAGCTCCGCAGCCCCGCGGTCAGGCCCCCCGCCGTCACCGCACCGGCAGCCCGACCAGCCTCCCGCTGTTCTCCCACAGCGCTCGCGCCACCTCGTCCCTGCGCGCGAGCTCCGACAGCTCCGGCCAGGTGAGCCGCCCCTGGCGCAGGGCGGCGAGCAGACGACCGCCCGGCGGCTTCGCGATGCCGAGAACCAGGTCGGCCAGGGTGTTCCCGGCCGCCGTACGGGTGTTGAAGTGCGGGTTGAGCCTGCGCAGCGGCCGGCCGAGTACCGGCGTGCCGAGGAGCGACCAGGCCGTTCGGAGGGGGAACGAGAGGTCCTTGGCCAGGCCTGTTCCGAACACCTGGCCCGGATCGTAGGCGAGCGCGGTGAGCCGACGCGTCGGGTACCCGGCCAGTGTTCGGGCGGTGAGGACGGCGCACAGCTTGGACGCGGTGTACGCCTGCTCGCCCGCCTTGCGCGGCCTGGGGTCGCGGCCGGGATCGTGATCGGGGTGGGCGAGCAGTTCCGCGTCGGCGTGGCGCGGCGGAGCCAACCCGGCCCGGGTGGCGGGGTCGTACGTCCCGCTCGTCGTCAGGACGACGAGCGCGCCCTCCCGCAGCGCGGGCAGCAGCAGGCGCACCAGCAGGTGGTGCGCGAGGTGGTTGACCGCGAAGGTCGTCTCGAAGCCGTCCACGGTTCTGCCGGTGGTGTCGGGACGGACCACGCCTGCGTTCAGGACCAGCGCGTCGATCGGAGTACCGCCCAGCCGTTCACGCACTGCCGCCGCGAAGGCCCGCACCGAGTCGAGCGCCGTCAGGTCCAGCGGGATCGAATCGCCGTCCGGTGCCGTACGGCGTGACCCCAGGATGAGCCGGGCCTGGCCCGACCGCGCCAGTCGTCCGGCGGCGATCGCTCCGAAGCCCGAAGTGCCGCCGGTCATCACCATCGTTGACACGCTGCCCCCTCGGGAGCCGCCGATCCGGGACGCCATCGAGCGTAGCGCCCCAAGGGGGCAGGTGCCTCCGACTCAGTTGCTCCGCTGTTCCGCCGTCCTACGAAGGCGAGCCGTCCCACAGGTCGGTGCTGTGCGCGGCGGTGAGCGCGCCGATGCGGGCGAGCACCTCGTCGGCGGGCGCCGGGTCGAGCCGGCGCCCGCCGCGCAGGCGCAGGGCGACATGGTCGTCGGCGGCTTCCTTGGCGCCGATGACCGCCTGGTAGGGCACCAGGCGGGCCTCTCTGACGCGGGCCCCCAGGGTGCCGCGCTCCGGCCCGGCGATCTCGGCCCGCAGCCCGAGCTCCCCGCAGCGCCGCGCGAACGCGTCGGCGTTCGGCCGCTCGGCGTCGGAGAGCGGCAGGACGGCGAGCTGGGTGGGGGCGAGCCAGGCGGGGAAGGCGCCGCTGTACTGCTCGATGAGGTGGGCGACGGCTCGTTCCACGCTGCCGATGATGCTGCGGTGGACCATGACCGGCCGGTGTTTCGCGCCGTCCGCGCCGATGTAGTGCAGGTCGAACCGCTCGGGCTGGTGGAAGTCGACCTGGACGGTGGACAGGGTGGATTCGCGCCCCGCTCCGTCGGTGACCTGGACGTCGATCTTGGGGCCGTAGAACGCGGCTTCGCCTTCGACGGCTTCGTAGGGAAGCCCCGACCGGTCGAGGACGTCGGTCAGCAGGGCGGTGGACCGCTGCCACATCTCGGGGGCGGCGACGTACTTCCCGCCGGGTCCCGGCAGGGAGAGGCGGTAGCGGGCCGCGGTGATGCCGAGGTCCTCGTACGCCCGGCGGATCATCTCCAAGGCGGACCGTGCCTCCTCGGCGACCTGCTCCAGGGTGCAGAAGATGTGCGCGTCGTTGAGGTGGATGGACCGGACCCGGGTGAGGCCGCCGAGCACGCCCGAGAGCTCGGAGCGGTACATGCCGCCCAACTCGGCCATGCGAAGAGGCAGTTCGCGGTAGCTGTGGGAGCGGGACCGGTAGATCACCGCGTGGTGGGGGCACAGGCTCGGCCGCAGGACGACCTGCTCGCCGCCGAGGTCCATCGGCGGGAACATGTCCTCGCTGTAGTGCGACCAGCGCCCGGAGATCTCGTACAGTTCCCGCTTGCCGAGCACCGGTGAGTACACGTGCCGGTACCCCGCCTTCCGCTCGGCGGTGCGGATGTACTCCTCCAGGGTGTGCCGCACCGCCGCGCCGTCGGGCAGCCAGTACGGCAGTCCGGCGCCGATCAGCGGGTCGGTGTCGAACAGGTCCAGCTCGCGGCCGAGCCTGCGGTGGTCGTGACGGTCGGGCATGGCGGTCTCCTCGCCTACGTCGCGTACGTCGGGTGTATGGCGTACGTCGGGTACATCGGGCGAGTGACCGCACGGCGAAGCCCCGGGGCACTCGCCCCGGGGCTTTCGACTGAGACATCGGTCAGCGCGCCGGGACACTCTCCGGCGTCGTCGTCATCGCAGCGCGCTTCATGCCGGTGACGCTAACAGAGGATCGGCGAGGGCGACTCGGTATTTTCCGCGGCGCGGCCGGGAAGGGGGCCGCGGACGAACCGGGGAAACAGGCTGTCCGAAGCCTGTTCCGATCATGCGTGGAGGGGTCCTGTCCTCGGCCGAGGAGTCAGGACGCAGCTCCGTGGTCGCACCGACAGCCGTCCTGCGCCTTCCTGCTCGGCGCCGAGTGGACCCCCGCGGGCCAGCGGGAGCCGCATCACCGACGACGCGGCTCCTGCCGCAGCCCTTCGTGGTGGGAAAATCCCGCATCTCACCCATGGAGGGCACCGCGCGAGGAAGCGACGAGGGGGAGCCTCGTTCCTCGCGCCCGGGGCGGCCGTCGCCACCCCGTGCGCGGCGGCCGCCATCCCTACGGCAGCTCCGATCGCACGGTCCCGACGCTACTCCGTCTTCCCCCACCGTCCGTACACAAGTGCGGAGTTGGTCCGAACCGGTGTGCTATGTCATTCCTGAACGCGGGGCAACGCCCTCAGCTGGCCGGTGCGTGTGTCGGCGATGCGGGCGGCGAGACGGCGGACCTCGCCGCTGCCTGCCGAGCGGGCGGCGGAGCGTGAGACGCGCCGCGACTGGCCGAGGTGGTCGCGGAGCTCCTGGAGGACGAAGCGGTCGAAGGCGGCGCCGGTCAGCCGACGGCCCCGGGCGAGGTCGGCTTCGGTGACCATGCCGGGCATGTCGTGGCCCCGGTGCACATTGGTGTCGGGCAGCCCCATGCGAAGCAACAGGACGCGTAGCCGGGCGAGTTCCGATCCGTGGTCCTCGGCGCACTCGACCGCCCAGGTGGCCAGGCCCGGCGCCGACGCGCGGTCGGCGGCGAGTTCGAGGAGCTGCCCGGCCTGGTCGTCCATCGGGATCAGCAACTGGATCCAGCCGGTGTCGGTGGCGGTGGCCCCGGAGAGGGCGGGGCGCGCGGAGGGGGTGGGAGTGGCGGCCGGGGCGGACGGTTCCGAGCAGCCGGCCAGGAGCAAGGACGAGACCAGAGCCAGGGGCAGGAACAGGCCGAGCGCGGGGGTGATGAGAGCGGGTGCCGGCTTCATGAGCGCTTCCGGAGGGCGGGCCCGTGCCCGGCCGGAGGGGAGTCCGGCCGGGCACGGGGCTTGCGGAGAGGGTGAGTTGAGGTCGGAGGGGTCGCGTACGTGAGTCAGGACGGACGTCCGTCGGCACCGCATTTGACGATCGGCCTGATGCAGTCCCGCACCCGGCGTTCCATCTCGTCCTCGGGCCATACGTTGATGAAGTCGCCGTGCATCGTGTACCCCGCTCCCGAGGCCAGCCGCAGGTCCGACGGGTCGCCGTTGACGGGGTAGCGCAGGACCTGCCGGAGCTTGGGCACCGGAACCGGGTGGGTGGTGGGGCAGGCGCCGTTCACCGGGTAGGACATGTGGCTCTTGTGGTCCGCGGAGTCGAGGTCCTTGCCGTTCCAGCACTGCGGGAAGTCGAGGTAGGACTCCAGCATCGATCCGGCCGGGCAGTTCACGAAGCCGGGCGACGAGCCGACCTCGCCGTGGTGCAGGCAGGACCAGCGGGAGATGGTGTTGTCGCCGGGGCCGGTGGCCTTGGCGTTGCCCGCCACGATGCGCAGGCCGCGGGGCAGGGGCCGGGTCTTGGCGATGATGTCGTCCCGTACTCCCTCGCCGAGGTAGTAGAAGGTGGTGCCGGTCGGCTCGACCGGAGTGCTGCCCTCGTACAGGGTCGGCACCCAGTAGGCGGAGAGGTCGGTGTCCGGCGCGCAGGTGCTCGCGGAACCGTCCAGGCTGTTCAGGTCGGAGTGGGCGTCGGTCGAGGTGTTGCCGAAGAAGCTGTGCATGTGGGAGGCGCCGGGCAGGCCGGGGAAGATGATCGGGTCGTCCGGCGCGCGGTGGCTCGCGGGGCACTCGGCCAGGAACTCGGCCACGCGCACGACGTCCGCCTTGGGGGCGGCTGCCGCCATCGCGCCGCTCTCGGGGAGGGTGACGCCAAGGAGCGGCAGGGCCAAGGCCAACAGGGCCAAGGGCAGTCGCGGACGGCGACGGTGGCGGGGTGGTTCCGGCTTCGGGGGAGCGGGGTGTCTGGTCACGAGAGCTCCGTTCGGTTCGATTCGATGTGAGACATCGGCGTGAGCAGTCCCGGTGCGAGGACTCGGCGTGCGGTCCCGGCGCGGGCGGGCGTGGCGAACTCAGCTCTTCTGTTCCGCCCGCACCCAGTCGATCTCCGCCTTGACCCCACCGGCGGCGATCTTGTCGACGCTGGACTGCGGCAGCCCCCAGTACGGCTGGGTGACCTTGTTCCAGCCCGCCGGATAGGCGCCGCCCAGGGCGAGGTTGAGGATGACGTACTGGTCGTGGTCGAAGACCCACTCGCCGCGGGTGGACTCCAGCTTGTTGCGCGTCGTCTCCTGGACGAGACGGTCGTCGACGTAGAAGCGCATGGTGGTGGGCGTCCACTCCACCGCGTACGTGTGCCACTGGTCGGCGGTGCCGCCGTTCGGGTACGTCTGGCGGGCACCGATGTTGCCGTCCGCCGAGTAGCCGGGGCCGTGCAGGGCGGTGCTGGTCCAGTCCGCGTAGCCGATGTTCTCCATGATGTCGGTCTCGCCGGAGGCGGGCCACGAGACGTTCGGGTCGTCCACGTCGCTGCCCAGCATCCAGAAGGCGGGCCAGAACCCGTCGCCGACCGGCAGCTTCATGCGCGCGCTGACCTTGCCGTACGTGAAGTCGAACTTGGTGTTGGTGTCGACGCGGCCCGAGGTGAAGTCGTAGGTGGCGCCGCCCGCGGTGGTGCAGTTGTCGCAGTAGTCGGCCTCCAGGACCAGACTGCCGTTCTCCGTACGGATGTTGTTCGTGGAGTCGACGTACGCCTGCGACTCGCCGTTGACCGAGCCCATCTCCTGGCCGGTCCTGACGACGCGCCACTTGGAGCGGTCCAGGCTCGCACCGGTGAAGTCGTCGAAGAACGTCGTCCTGTACGTCCCCGACTGGTCCCCCGGCAGTGCCGGGTACGCGGCGGACGCGCTGCCGCCCGTACCCCACACCTGGAACTCGTAGAGCGAGTAGCCGAATTGGGCGGTGGCGGGGGCCGGGTTGTAGAAGGACCGGCGTTCCTTGCCGAGCATCCGCACGTAGCGCCCGGTCGCGGGCTGCGAGAGGCGCACGCTGTCGTGCCGGCCCACCGCGTCGGCGGGGGACTTGACGTCGGCGCGGCGCGCGGCGACCTCCGCGGCGGAGGGCTTGTGCACCGTGCGCCAGTTCTGATTGTCGTCGGAGACCTGGAGCTCGTAGTCGACGGCGTAGGCCGCCTCCCAGTACAGGTCCACCGTGTCGATGGTGGAGCGCGCGCCCAGGTCGACCGAGACCCAGCGGTTGGCGTTCCAGTCGCTGGACCAGCGGGTCTGATCGGCCTTGAGGTCGGCGGGCCAGCCGCCGTCGGTCACGAAGGAGGGTGCGTTGCCCGCGTGCTGGTAGCGGTTGGAGTAGGCGGGGTGGTTCAGGGCGAGGTTCGAGCGGGTGGTCGAGGCGGGGGCGGGTGCGCCGCCGTAGACCTTGAAGGCGTGCAGCGAGTAGCCCCAGGGCGTGGCGCGTTCGACGCCGCGCATCCTGACGTAGCGGCCCGTCACTTCCTGGGGGTAGGTGTGGGCGGTGACGGAGCCGCCGGTGCCCGCCGTCTCGGTGTAGAAGGGGGTCCAGTCGGTGCCGTTCCTCGACACCTCCAGGACGTACTTCTTGCCGTAGGCGGCTTCCCAGTCCAGGACGACGCGGTCGACGCGCAGGGTGGCGCCGAGGTCGAGGCGTATCCACGCGTCGTCGGCGAACTGGCTGGACCAGCGGGTCGACGCGTTGCCGTCGAAGGCGGCGCCGGGTCCGGCGGTGCCCGCCTCGTTGCCGGACGCGGTCGCGGATGCCGGGTTCGCGGTGTACGCCTCGGCGGCGCGGTCGGTGTCCCAGGCCGCGGCGGCGACCGCGCCGGGAGGGTCGGCCGGCGCGGCGGAGGCGAGGCCGGTCAGCAGGGTCAGGACGCAGGCCGTCGCGAGCGCGACGACAGGAGTGCGTCTCTTCCTTCGGGAGGTGCCGGTTCTTCGTGAGGTGCCGGAGCGCATGCTGCTCTCCTTGCGGGTGAGTCGCAACTGGCCTGTTCTGAAAGGGAGTTCGGGCGGTTCGGGCGGTTCACGCGGCTCAGGCGGTTCAGGGGAAGGAGACCACCGTGGACGGCACCGTGTTGGAGCCCGACGTGGGAGCACCGATCGCGTTGATGACGTGCGCGTACTGACCCTTGCCGCCGAGCGAGACGACGAGCAGGTGGTGGAACTTCACGCCGGACTTGTTCGGGGCGGCGAAGCCGTGCTCCTGCACGATGGTCGGGTCGACGTTGTAGTAGCAGTAGCTGCCCAGGCCCCAGCCCTCGTGGGTGTTGACGGAGTCGGCGACCTTGTACGAGGCGTAGCCCCGGATGCCGCCGTTCTGGATGGCGGCCTGGTTGGGGGCGTCGTACGCCTTCTCGTTCTGGTAGAAGATCGTGCGCCCGCGCTCGCCGTTCCACTGCACGTCGTACTTGTTGAAGTGCTCCACGAACAGGCCGGTGGCGAGCACGTCGGCGCCGTTGACGACGACGCCGTAGTCGGCCCGGTTGGTCTCCCAGCCGACGCCGTCGCCGTGGTCGGCGCGCCAGACCCAGGTGTGGTCGACGATGGTGTGGCGGCTGTTGATAACCAGGCTGGTGGTGGCCTTGCCCGCGCCCGCGCCGCCGATGCGGATGAACACGTCCTGGACGGTGGTCGGGTTGCCGACGTGCGACGCGCCCGCGCCGGCGGGGCCCACCTCGACGAGCGTCGCGGATCTCTGCGGCCCCGCGTCGACCAGGAATCCGGCCAGGCGCACCCCGTCCACGTCGGCGGTCTTCACCGCGGTGACCCCGCCGTCCGGGATGAGGGTCGCGTAGCCGAGGCCGAGGACGACGGTGTTGGCCCGCTTGACCTGGATCGGCCGGTCGAGGTGGTAGATGCCGGGGGTGAGCAGCAGGTGGAGCCCCCGGTCGAGGGCGGCGTTGAGGGTGGCCGCGCTGTCGCCCGCCTTGGCGACGTAGAAGGCGGAGAGGGAGAGGGACTGGCCCTGGGGGGTGCCGTTGCCCCAGCTGGTGCCGCGGGCGTTGGTGCGCAGGGCGGGCAGGAAGACCTTGTACTCGGCGCCGTCCAGGTAGAGGAAGGGCTTCTCGCGGGAGTACGGGGTGGTGTTCAGGGTGGTGTAGGGCGGGTTGGGGAAGGAGTTGCCGGGGGCGCCCTCGACCCCGGAGAAGACCATGTTCCACACCGCGTTGAGCCAGCCGCCGATCGAGCTGTCGCGGGTGTACCACTGCTGCTGCGAGTACGGCTGGACGGTGCCGTCGATGCGGCTGTCGGCGATGTAGCCGCCGCTGGCCCAGCCGTAGCCGTTGGGCGCGAGGTTCAGGTCGCCGCGCACGTGCATGCGGCGGAACGGGGCGGCCTGGGATACGGCCCAGCGGTTGGCGCCGCTGACCGGCGAGAGGGAGAGGTTCTCCGCCGAACGCCAGAAGTTCTGGGTGGCGTTGCCGTTGAACCAGCCGGCGTCCACGGTGACGTCGCCGTTGATATGGGTGTTGTCGGGGGTCAGGCCCAGGCCCATGATCGAGGTGTAGAAGCCGATCTGGGCGTTGAGACCGCTGTACGTGCCGGGCTTGAACAGCAGGGCGTAGCGGTCCGTGCCGAACTGCGCCGACTCCTGCTTCTTGAATATCTCGTCCAGTTTGGCCTGGATGCCCCCGGTGGACGGGTCGAAGACGATGACGTTCGGGCCGAAGTCGGGGGCGAGGGCGTTAGCGGGCTGCGGGCGGCGGGCCGCGGGGACCTGCGCCGAGGGGGTGTCGGGAGCGGCGACCGCCTGGGAGGCGAGCAGACCGGTGGCCGGGACCGCCAGGGCTGCGGCCAGGGCGGTGCGGCGGGAGAGGGTGGAGCTCGCGGCGGACGGAGGCAGTTGCTCAGACATGGCAAGTCTCTCTGGTAGCCGGGCGGTTGGTGCGCCGGGTGCTGACGGTGGGGGGCGGTGCCGCTCCGGGGTGGGTCTCCGGCCCGGGGTCTACGGCCCGGGGTCTCCGGGGTGGGGTGGAGTGGGGCAGAGCGGTGCCGCATGGGTTCGGTTTGAGTTCAGAACCTGAACGTTGATCGCTGAGAGAGCGCTCTCTCGCGTTGGATAGTTGTGTCTGCGACAAGGCGCGTCAAGGGGGTGCGCACGATGTCGCACGGACTCGGTGGAGAGAAGTCAACTAGGTGACCGTGTGGGAAAGTTGACGTCAATCGCTCGCGCGTGGGTGATATGTCCGAGGGTGTGACGAGGGCCCAACGACGCGCTGCGTGCTCCCAGTTGACGTCACCTCAGGTGCAGATATCTGAACGCCCAGCCCACGGGGTTGCTATAAAGACCCCGTGACTGCCGACGCCCTGCGCCCCGCCCGCCCGGTGACCCTGGAGGACGTGGCCCGCACGGCGGGGGTGTCGCGCGCCACCGTCTCCCGGGTCGTGAACGGCGCGCCCACCGTCGACCCGGTGCTGCGCCGCAAGGTGGAGGATGCCGTCGAGGACACCGGCTACGTCCCCAATCAGGCCGCCCGCTCCCTGGTGACCCAACGGACCGACTCCATCGCCCTGGTGGTGTCCGAGCGGGAGCGGCGGCCGGTCGAGGCGCCCTTCGTCGGCCGGATGTTCACCGACCCGCACTTCGGCAGGGTGGTCGGCGGGCTCCTGGACGTGCTGCGCCCCGCCGGGGTCCAGATGGTCCTGATGCTGGTGGACGACGACACCTCGCGCCGGCAGTTCCTGTCGTACCTGCGGCAGGGCCACGTGGACGGCACGGTGCTCGTCTCCTCGCACGCCTCCGATCCGCTGCCCCGGCTGCTCGCGGAGACCGGCCTGCCCGCCGTGCTCGCCGGGCGCCCGGCGGAGACGGTCCCGCTGCCGTACGTGGAGGTGGACCAGCGGGCCGGGGCGCGGATGGCCGTCGACCGCCTGGTCTCCGAGGGGCGCCGCAGGATCGGCACCGTCGCGGGGCCGCAGGACATGCCGGCCGCCCAGGAGCGCCTCGAAGGCTTCCGTGCCGCGCTGGCCGCGCACGGCATCACCGACGCGCCCTGGGCGGAGGCGGACTTCACGCGGGTGGGCGGCGCGGAGGCCACGCGGCGGCTCCTGGGCCACCACCCGGACCTGGACGGGGTGTTCGTCGCGTCGGACCTGATGGCGCAGGGCGCCTTGCAGACCCTGCTGCGGGCGGGCAGACGGCTGCCGCAGGACGTGGCGGTGGTCGGCTTCGACGACAGCGAGGCCGCCAGGGCCTGTGAGCCCGCGCTGACCACGGTCAGGCAGCCGGTGGAGGAGATGGCCGCCGAGATGGCCCGGCTGCTGCTGGGGAGGATCAAGCAGCCGGGGGAATCGCCGCTGTCGATGGTGTTCCGGCCGACGCTGGTGGAGCGGGCGTCGGCGTGATCAGGCGGCCGTGCGGCGCATGCGGGTGGCTTCGCGTGTGAACTTGCCGCAATGGTGCGGGAGTTGGCGCGCTTGCGCGGAGCGTCCCCTGCCCCCTGCTTGTCGAGATCGGCCTCTCCCGTGCAAGGCCCCCTCGTAAGCGACGATCGCCGCCTGAAAGACGGGAACCACCGGACGCCACGGCGTGCGCAGGACGGCGCCCCCTACGGAAGTGGCGCCGCGGTGCTCGTCCTTCCGCCCTGGTCGCTCGCCGGGCTCACGGCCGGACTCGTGGTGTTGCGCCGCAGCGACGCGCGGGAGATCCGTCCCGCGCGCGCCTGGGCCGGGCCGCTCAGCACAGCAGCGCCACCAAGGTGACCGTGGTACCCGTGGCGCAGGCGGCGACCTCGAAGTGGTCGGCCAGCGCGCGGGCCAGCCACAGGCCCCGGCCGCTCTCGGCCTCGTCGCTGTCGGGGAGACCGACTGGCGCCGACGGCTCCGGAGGGGCGAGCCCCGGACCGCTGTCCGCGATCACGCACCGCAACCCGTCGCCCGTGTACGCGAGATGGATGCGGCCCTTGCCGCCGCCGTGCACGACGGCGTTGCTCGCGACCTCGTGCACGGCGAGCACGAAGTCGCTGAGCCGGGGGTCGCACAGGCCCGCGTCCTCGGAACGCCGGGTCACCTGGAGTCGCAGCCGCGCCAAGTCGGCCATGGTGAAGGGGAGTTCGAGGAGCGTGGCCCTGCCCGGTGCGGGGGCGAGCGTGCTGTTGGGCGGGACCCGGTGCGGGGCCGGGTCGCCGCCGTTGTCGTCGTTGCCGATGCCGCGGTTGAGGATCACTTCGCGGATCACCCTTCGCCCAGGACGAGTTGAGGCACTTCGGCGGCTCCGCAGAGCCGTAACAATTTGTCCTGCTCGGGCCTGCCGCGGACCGCGATGAGGTGGCCGCAGGGGAGCCTGCTCGCGAGCCGCACCAGCGTCGACGCGCCGTGTACGTCCATGAAGCACAGCTCGGACAGGTCGAGCACGAGGGGGCGGTCGGGCCCGGCTAAGGCGTGGGCGAGCGCCGAGTCGAACTCCTCGCGCGTCGCCAGGTCGATGTCCCCGGCGACGCGCAGCTCGGTGCCGTACCGGGTGATGTCCAGGGCGCCGAGGTGCCGCAGGAGCCGTTTGGGGTGCGCGTGCTGGATCCGGCCCAGGACGCCGTCGCCGAACTTGCGCCGGTCGTACTCGCAGACGGCGGTGAACCCGATCTTCGCGAAGAGGGGCGAGAGCCCGGCCTCGTACTCGACCAGGAGGTCCTGGTCCACGCCCGGTTCGGCGGCCCAGCCCATGTCGCCGACCACCCGGATGCCGGAGAAGCCGTCCAGGCGGGCCTTGTCGGTCAACTCCACCCAGGTCTGGGCCCGTTCGACCGGGTCGAAGCCGGTGGCCGGGTCGTATCCGGGGACTTCGTTGACCACGACAAGGCGTCCGTCCATGAGCGCGGGGTCCAAGGGAAAGCCGGTGGAACTCAGCTGCTCGGCCGCGACGTCGGGGGTGGTCGTCCGGTCCGTGAAGAAGACCACTTGCTCGCCACGCGAAATACCGATGTCGGCGTACGCGGCACGGAGTTCCCAGCGGGTTTCGTCGTCGTCGAATCCGAGGCAGGCATGGTCCCCGGAGTTCATACGGGTGACGGAGACCGTCCTGGTCACAGAACTGGAATCCATGGGGCAGACCTTAGGGTCCGCGCGACGCACCACGGCCGCGGTGATCACTGTTGACTGAAGACGTTCCAAACGCTCGACAACTCGATAATTCGTTGCGGGGCGCGATCGCCGGAGGCGATGATCCACGCATGGTTCCGACTCCTCCTGACGGGCGTGCCGGTATCGACGCCGCCCTGGTGAAACGGTTGGTCGCCGCGCAGTTCCCGCAGTGGAGCGAGCTGCCGGTCAGGCCCGTGGAGGTCGACGGCTGGGACAACCGGACGTACCGCCTGGGCGAGGATCTGACGGCACGGCTGCCCACCGCCGCCGGCTACGTCCCCGCGGTCGCCAAGGAGACCGAGTGGCTGCCCCGGCTCGCGCCGTCCCTGCCGTGCGCCGTCCCGCCGATCCTGGGCCAGGGCGTCCCGGGCGAGGGGTATCCCTTCCCGTGGTCCGTCCGCGGCTGGCTGGACGGTGAGACGGCGGCTCCTGAACGCATCGGCGACATGGCCCGGTTCGCGGTCTGTGTGGCCGAGTTCATCCTCGCCCTCCAGCGCTGCGACACCACCGGGGGCCCGCTCGCCGGCGAGCACAGCTGGTACCGAGGGGCGTCTTTGGCGTACTACGACGAGGAGACCCGGCGGTGCCTGGCCGCCCTGGAGGGGCGCGTCGACACGGGCAGGGCCGCGGCCGTCTGGGAGGCCGCACTCGCCGCGCGGTGGCACGGGGTGCCCGTGTGGTTCCACGGCGACATCGCCTCCGGGAACCTGCTGGTCGCCGACGGCAGGCTCACCGCCGTCATCGACTTCGGCACCTCGGGCGTCGGCGACCCGGCCTGCGATCTGGTCATCGCCTGGGGGATGTTCTCCGGCGAGAGCCGCGAGGCGTTCCGGCGCACGGTCGGCCAGGACGCGGGCACCTGGGCGCGCGCCCGCGGCTGGCTGCTGTGGAAGTGCCTGCTGACGCTGAGCGGCTGCGTCGACAGCGACCCGGACAAGGCGGCCGTCGACCGGCGCCTGATCGCCGAGGTCCTGGCCGACCACGAACTCTTCGGCTGACGCGGCGCGTGCGGCCCGCGCATCTCAGGTGGGCACGACCGTCACCTCGGTCGCCTTCACGCTGGTCCACACCGGCGCCCCGTCGGAGAGGCCGAGTTCGGCGGCGGCCTGCGGGGTGATCTCGGCCACGAGGTCCGGCGCCCGGGACGAGGTGATCAGGAGGCGGAGGCGGCTGCCGCTGGTGGTGATCTCGCGGATGGTGCCGGGCCAGACGTTGCGGGGGCTGCCGGTGGGCCTGTCGCGGTGCACGGAGACCGCCTCCGGGGCGATGATCGCCAGCGCCTCGGTGCCCGGCGGCAGCGGATCGGCGACCACCAGGGTGCCGCCGCCGGGCAGGGCGAGCCCCTCGGGTCCCGCGGTGCCGGGCCAGGCGTTGCGGCCCAGCATCCTGGCCACCCACGGGGAGCGCGGGTGCCGGGTCACCTCGGCGGGCGCCTCGTCCTGGAGGGCGATCCCCTGGTCGAGTACGAGAACCCGGTCGGCAAGGGACACCGCCTCGACGGGGTCGTGCGTGACGATCAGGCAGACGCCGCCGAAGGTGTCCAGGTGCGTACGCAGGGTGTGGCGCACGCGGGCCCGGGTCGTCTGGTCGAGCGCGGCGAGCGGTTCGTCCAGCAGGAGCAGCCGGGGCCGAGCCGCCAACGCCCTTGCCAGTGCCACCCGTTGGGCCTGTCCGCCGGAGACCTGGGCCGGCTTGCGGTGCGCGAGGTGGCCGACGCCGAGCCGGTCGAGCCACTCCTGCGCGCGGCGCCGGGCCTCGGCCCGTGGAACACCCAGCGCGCGCGGCCCGTACGCCGTGTTGGCGAGGGCGCTCATGTGCGGGAACAGGGCGCCGTCCTGCGGGACCCAGGCGACGTGACGGCGGTGCGGCGCGAGTCCGGTGACGTCGGTGTCGCCGAGGCGGAGCTCGGCGTGGGCGCGCGGGGTCAGGCCGAGGAGGGCGCGCAGCAGCGTGGTCTTGCCCGCGCCGTTGGGCCCGACGACGGCGATGGTGGTGCCCGGTCCGGCGTCCAGGGTGAGTCGGTTGAAGCCGGTGACCTCGGCGTGCAGGGACCAGCGCTCCTCGGGCGGCGAGGCGGACGGCGAGGCGGGCGGCGCGGGCTCGGCCTCGGTGGCCTGGGGGAGCGCGGGCGCAGCCGCGTCGTCCGGCAGAGGCTCGGACCGCCCCCCGCGCCGGTCGCCCGGCGTGCCCATCCACCGCCCGCGCAGCGCGACGAGCACCGCCATGGCGATGGCGAGCAGCAGCAGGGACACGGACGTCGCGGCCTCGGGGGAGTCCTGGAGCAGCAGGTACACCTGGAGGGGCAGGGTCTGGGTGGTGCCGGGAAGGTTGCCGGCGAAGGTGATGGTCGCGCCGAATTCGCCGAGCGCCCGCGCCCAGGTCAGGGCGGCTCCCGCGATGAGCCCGGGGGCGACCATGGGCAGCGTGACGGTACAGAACACCCGTACGGGAGAGGCCCCCAGGGACGCCGCCGTCTCCTCGTAACGGGGGCGAAGGCCGCCGAGCGCGCCTTCGAGGCTGATGACGAGGAACGGCATCGCCACGAAGGTCGCCGCGATCACCGCGCCGGACGTCTGGAACGGCAGGGTGATGCCGAACGTGTCTTCCAGCCACGGGCCGAGCAGTCCGCGCCGCCCGAACGCGAGCAGCAGGGCGACGCCGCCCACGGTGGGCGGCAGGACCATCGGGAGCAGGACGAGGGAACGTACGACCGCCTTGCCGGGAAAGTCGACCCGGGCGAGCAGCCAGGCCAGCGGCACCCCGAGCAGCAGGGAAAGCCCCAGCGCCCAGAAGGAGACGACGAGGGACAGCTTCAGCGCCTGCGTGGTCCCTTCGCCGGTCAGATGGGCGCCGAGGTCGCTCCACTCGGTGCGGGCGAGGATTCCGAGCAGCGGCAGCATCAGGAACGCGATGGCGAGCAGCGCGGGGATCGCCAGGGCGATCGGGGTGCGGGGGCCGGTGGTGCGGCCGCGCAGGCGTTTCATCGTGGTCCCTGGGGTGTGCTCGGAGCGGTGTCGCGAGGTGAGGGGGCGTACGGGGCGCTGCGGGGGACGGCCCGGCCCGCGCCCCGACCGGGGAGGCGGTCGGCCCCCTCACCTCGGCGTGCGGGGGCTACGGCTTCTCGAAGCCCGCGTCCTGAAGGATCTTCTGTGCCGCGGGCGTGGAGAGCCACTTCACGAACGCCGACGCGGCGTCCGCGTGCTTCGACGTCTTCAGGGTGGCCGCAGGGTAGTCGGCGATCGCGTTCTGGCCGTCGGGGATCTTGATCGCGTCGACCTTCTTGGGGGCGGTCGCCGCATCGGTCTTGTAGACGAGCCCGGCGTCCGCCTCGCCCAGCTCGACCTTGCTCAGGACCGCGCGGACGTTGGGCTCCTGCGAGACCGGCTTCACGTCGATCTTCTGGTCGTCCAGGATCTGCTGGCTGTAGCGGCCGACCGGCACCTCGGCCGCGGCGAGGACGACCTTCAGCTTGCTGTCGGAGAGGTCCTTCAGCTCGGCGACCTTCTTCGGGTTGCCCTCGCCGACGGCGATGACCAGGCGGTTCTTGGCGATGACGGAGGGGGTCCCGGTGTCGGACCCCAGACCGTCCATGGTCTTGGTGTCGGCGGTGACCAGGGCGTCGGCCGGGGCGCCCTGCTTGACCTGGGCGGCCAGTTCCTGGGACCCGGCGAAGGAGAAGTTGACCTTCGTCCCCGGGTTCTCCTTCTCGTACGCCGCGCCGGCGGTCTCGAAGACGTCGGTGAGCGAGGAGGCGGCGAGCACCGTCAGGTCGGCCTTCGGGGCGGCGGCGCCGGCGGCCTTCTCGCCGCTGTCGTTTGTGTCGTCCTCGTTGCCGCAGGCGGCGAGCGGGACGAGCAGGGCGGCCGTCAGGACGGCGGCGGCGGTGCGGCGCCGGGCGGGGGGGAGAGCGAGGGACATGAGCGTGGAAACTCCTTGGGGGCGAGGCCGGCGGCGCGGTCCGGCCCGTGGTTGCGGACCCTGGGGTGCGGACCAGGGGTCAGGTGCGGTCGATGTGCACGCTGGTGGATTTCACGCGGGCGGTGGCCCGCATGCCGACCTCCAGACCGAGCTCCTCCACGGCCTCCCGGGTCAGGAGCGAGACGAGCCGGTGCGGACCTGCCTGGATCTCGACCTGGGCCGCGACGTCGCCGAGCTTTACGGCGGTGACGATGCCGGGAAAGGCGTTGCGGGCCGAGGTGTAGGGGACGTCGTCCTCGCCGTTGCCCCCTTGTGCCTGCGCCTGCCCCTGCGCCTGCCCCTGGCCCTGTGCGACCTCGACGGAGAACGCGGCGAGATCGCGGCCGTCGATGAGCCGACGGCCGCTCTCGTCCCGGTGGGTCGTGACCCGTCCGGCGTCCGCCCAGCGGCGGGCGGTGTCGGGGCTGACGCCGAGCAGACGCGCTGCCTGTCCGATCGTGTAGGACTGCATGCGCGACACGATAAGCCGCCTCACCTGGCATCTACAACACTTTCAGGTGATTGCCCATGGCAGATGCCACCCCCCTTGGAGGAAGCGTCAAGAGGCGGTGGCGCCGCCCGGAGAGTCCGGGGCGTCCGGGGCGTCCGGGGCGTCCGGGGAGCCCGGGGCGTCCGGGGAGTCCGAAGACACGGTCTTCTTCACGTGCGGCACCTGCGCCAGCGTGATGCCGAAGTGCTTGTCGTACGCCTCCAGCACGTCGGCGTCCGTGGTCAGTTCGACGGCGTGGCGCTCACCGGCCTCCGTCGTGGTGAGGGTGCGGCCGCTGAGGGTGATCCGGCCGGTCCCGGTGAGCAGCGAGCAGACCAAGGACCGCGTGAAGTGGGACCGGGGCGAGGTGCGGTGCCACCAGGCGCCGGACGTGAAGTCGGCCAGGGCGCGCGGGCGCCGGTCGACCACGTACTGCGCCTTGCCGTCCCTGCTGACGTCCAGATCGCCTTCGGCGGTCTCGGCGATGCGGAAGGTGCCGCCGGGGTCCGACTGGTCGCCGCGTTCGCCGAAGGCCAGCGGGAAGTGGCTGTGGGTGCCGAAGCCGACGTCTGCGAGCCAGTCGCCCCCGTCGGCGGTGAGCACGCGCAACGCCAGGTGGTCGTAGGGGATTCCGGGCTGCCCGGAGGCGTCGTACACCCGGGCCTGCAACAGGGTGACCTCGTAGCCGACGGCGGTGAGCAGCGCGGCGAAGGCGCCGTTGAGTTCGTAGCAGAAGCCGCCCCGGTGGGCGCCGACGACCTTGGCGACCAGGGAGCCCGCGGTGAGTTCGATGTCCTCGTCGAGGTGGACGGAGAGGTTCTCGAACGGGACGGCGCGCAGGTGCGCCAGGTGCAGGTCGTGCAGCGCCCGCGTGGTGGGGGCGGCGGGGCGCTCGGCGCCGATGCGGCGCAGGTAGGCATCCGTCTGATCAAAATCCATGGGCAGATTCTTGCGCGTCGCGCATCATGGGCCTGCCTGCTGCCTGCTGCCTGCTGCCTGCTGCCTGCCTGCCTGCCCGCCGCGTCGCTGCCGACCGGGAGCCGTGGCGGCCCCTGCCTCCCGCACCGAAGGAACCATGACCGCCGAACCCGCTCCCTTCCGGACCTCCGTCTCCGACGACGTCCTGAACGACCTGCGTACGCGCCTGAAGCGCACCCTCTTCACCCAGCCCTCCGACTCCACGTACTGGGCGGCGGGCGTCGACCCCGCCTATCTGCGCGACCTCGTCGCCTACTGGGCCGACGCGTTCGACTGGCGCGCGGCCGAAGCCGCGCTCAACGCCTTTCCCCAGTACGTCGCCGAAGTCGCCGGACGGCGCGTGCACTTCGTGCATCTGCGGGGCCGCCGCCCCGAAGGCGCCCCCGCGCCGCTTCCGCTGGTCCTGAGTCACGGCTGGCCGAGCAGCTTCGTGGAGATGCTGCGGGTCGCGGGGCGTCTGGCCGACCCTGCCGCGCACGGCGGCGACCCGGCCGACGCCTTCGACGTGGTCATCCCCTCGCTGCCCGGGTTCCTCCACTCCGAACTGCCGCGCGAGCCGTTCACGCGCAGGGGCGTCGCCGAGATCTGGCACGAGCTGATGACCGAGACCCTGGGCTACGAACGCTTCGGGGCCTTCGGCGGTGACATCGGCGGCGGTGTGACGCAGTGGCTCGGCGCCCTCTACCCGCGCGAGGTGGCCGGGGTGCACGTGACCTCCGCGGTGATCACGGAACAGTTCACGGAGGAGCCGCCGACCGCGCAGGAACAGTGGTACCTCGACGCGCTTGCCGCCTACGACGCGGGCGACCAGGGCTACAGCGAGATCATGTGCACCCGCCCCGACACGATCGCCGCGGCCCTGGCGGACTCACCTGCCGGGCTCGTGGCCTGGATCGCCGACAAGTACCGCGACTGGAGCGACTGCGGCGGCGACCTGGAGGCCCGCTGGGACAAGGACACCCTGCTCACCGTCGCGACCCTGTACTGGGCCACCGGCAGCATCGGCTCGTCCTTCAGGCAGTACTACGACTACCCCCGGAACAGGCCGGTGCCGCCCATCACCGTCCCCGGAGCCATCACCCTCAGCCATGAACCGGCGTTCGCGGGCTACCCCAGGAGCCTGGCCGAGCGCGCCTTCACCGACCTGCGCCACTGGAGCACGCCGCAGCGGGGCGGGCACTTCATGGCGCACGAGGAGCCGGACCAGGTGGCTCAGGAGCTGCGGACGTTCTTCCGGCCGCTGAGGGGCTGATCCTGCCTTCACTGCCTTCACTGCCTTTACCGCCTCCGCGCTGCCCCCACGTCTTGCACTCGCTTAGGTTAGGCTAAGCTAAGTTGATATTGGCGTGCTGGACCAGGAAGGCGGGGAACGATGCGGGTCCTCTTCGTGTGCGGATGAGTGTGACGACGGGGGTGCTCGCGTCCGACGCGGCGCCCCGCAGGCTCCCGGGCGCCGCGCCCTGCGTCGAACGCGTCGCGGCTCGCGTGGCCGGTGCCGCAGATGCCGCCGGTGTCGCCGATGTCTCTGCGGCCTCCGGAGGCTTCGAAGCCTCCCCAGCCTCCGGCGCCTTCGAAGCCTTCGAAGCCGAACGAAACGCCATCCTGGAGGAGTTCTGGGCGGACGCCGCGCGCCGCGGCACCCCCCTGATCGAGGCCGTCGAGGGCGACCCGGACCACTGCGCCGCGACGTTCCTGTGGCGCGGCCACCGCGCCACCCGGCAGGTTCTGCTGCTCGCCGAGGGCATCGCGGACCGTGCCGACCTCGCCGCGTCCCTGCTGAGCCCGCTGCCCGGCACGGACATCTGGCACCTCACCTACCGGCTGCGCGCCGACCACCGCGGCTCGTACCGCATGGCCGCCGACATCTCGCCCGGCGAACCGCCCGCGGCCGCCGCGCCGCTCCAGCAACGCCTGCTCTCGCTGTCCGCGCACGCCGCGCCCGACCCGCTCAACCCCCACAAGATGCAGGGACGTTGGACGGACCGCGCCACCTCCGTCTTCGAGCTCCCGCGGGCGCCCGCGCGGGCGTGGACCGAGTGGACCGAGCCCCGTCCCGGAGTGCCCCGGGGAAGGGTCGAGAGGCACCGGCTGCCCGCGGGGGTGCTCGGCGCGGAGCGGGACGTGTGGGCCTACCTCCCGCCGGGCGGCCACGCTGCTGAACTGCCGGTGCTCGTGCTGTGCGACGGCGACATGTGGTTCGGGCGGCTCGCCTTCCAGGACACACTGGACGCCCTCATCGCCGACGGAGCCCTGCCGCCGCTCGCCGTCCTCGCCCCGGACGCCGTCGACCGGGACACGCGCCGCCGTGAGCTGGACGCGCACGAGCGCCATGTGGGTTTCCTCGCCGACGAACTTCTGCCGTGGGCGGCGGGCCGCTGGCCCCTCACCACCGACCCCGCGCGCACGCTCGTCTCCGGCCAGGGCCTGGCCGGAATGACCTCCCTGTACGCGGGATTCCTGCGGCCGGAGCGGTTCGGCAACGTCCTGTCCCAGTCCGCGCCCGTCGCACGCCTGGACATCGACGCGTCCCGGCCCGTCACCGTGCGCCTGGACGTCGGACTGCGCGAGGAAGAAATTCTTGATCACCATCGCGATCTGTACGAGAACCTGCGATCGCACGGCTGCCCGGTGACCCTGGGCGAGTACAACGGCGGTCATGACTGGGCCTGTTGGCGCGGCTGCCTGGCCGAAGGGCTTGTGGGACTCCTGGGACACTGACCCGCCGGCCCTGGCACACTGGTCGGCCCGCCCCGTGTCGCTGTTGGGCCGAACGGGTGAGGTCGCGTAAGAATGAGCCAGTGCAGATATCGAGTGCGAGCCAGGACGGGGTGGAGCGTTGAACAGCCACGACGTCACCGATGAACAGTGGGAAGGGCTCGCCCAGGTCGTACCACTGCGCAGCCGCAACGAATGGCCGTCCTGGCCCGGACACCGCGCGATGCCCGACGCGGAGACCGAGGCGCGGCGGCGTTTTGTGGTGATGCGGGTGAACATTTTCGCCGACGCCCGCGAGGTCGCGGAGACCGTGATGGCGCAGATCCCGGTCCTGCTCGACCTGACCGGGGCCGAGACGGAAGTCGCCAAGCGTGTCCTGGACTTCAGCAGCGGCGTGGTCCTCGGCCTCGGCTGCGGGATGCACCGCGTCGACAAGAACGTCTTCCTGCTCGCGCCTCCCGGCACCGAGGTGCAGGGGCTCGTCGAGGCGGCGCAGTCGTAGCGGAACCGTCGTAGCGGAACAGCTGGGGTGGAAACCGCGGCAGGGGTACGGGCCCGGCGCGTAGCCGCCCGCGGGCGGCGCCGGAGCGGCTCCGCCGGGAATCCCTCATTCGTAGGAAGGTCACTTGGGCGGAACGGTTCACCGGTTCCGCCGGCGCCTACCTTCCGGACATGTCTGAGCACCTTCCGGAGACGGTCGCCGAGCCGCCGTCGGGTCCGGACCGGAGCCGCGTCACCGAACTGCGGCTCTCGGCCTACGCCTCGCACCGGGGCGCCGTCTTCCCGCTCGGCCCGCTGACCCTCGTCGCGGGCCCGAGCGGGAGCGGCAAGTCCACCGCGCTCGCCGCGTACGAGGCGCTGGCGCGGCTCGGTGCGGGCGAGGAACTCGTCGACGTCTTCGCCGATCCCGTGGCCTGCGTGCCCGATCGCGCGCGGGGCGACGGCCAGCAGCGGCGCGGATTCCGGATCGGCTGCACGGTCGACGGCCCCGTCGGAGCGGTGCGGCTCGACGTCGCCGTACAGGCCGAGCCCGAACTGCGCGTCGTGGGCGAGCGGCTGACCCGGGGCGGGCTCACCCTCCTCGAGACGGCGCTGCGCGATCCTGGGCGGCGCGCGGTGCAGGCGGCCTGGCACACGGCGGGCGCGACGCCGGTGACCCGCGGCCCCCTGCCGGACGACCGGCTCGGCACGGCGCTGCTCCCGCTGCGGGTCGCGGGCAAGACCGAGGGACAGCGCCTGGTGCTCGCGGCGACCGAGCAGGTGGTGGTCGCGCTGCGCTCGGTGTTCCCGTGCGCGCCCCGGCCCGGCCTCATGCGGCTGCCCGTGCCTCCTGGACTGATCGGCGCGGGGCGCCTGTTGAGCGGCTGCGACAACCTCGCCGAGGTCCTTCTCCGTACGAAGCAGGAGTGCGGCAACCGTCATGCGCGGCTGGTGGCGGCGGTGCGGGAGGGGTGCGCGGGGCCGGTCGCCGACGTGTTCGCGGAGGTGGCCGACGACGGTTCGGTCCACGCGCTCATCGACCGGGGCGGCGGGATCAGGTCACCGGTCGGGCGGCTCGGGGACGGCGAGTTGAGGTACCTGGCGCTCGCCCTGGTGCTGCTCACCGGGCCCGGAGTGCTCGAGGTGGACCCGGTGGCCGAGGTGCCGTCGGCGTACCAGAACCTCACCGTGCTCGCCGACGGCCTCGACCACTTCCTGGACCGGCGGCAGAAGCGCGCACTGGCCGAACTGGCGGCGCGCACCTGCGAGCGCGGGCACATCCGTCTGGTCGGGACGGTCAGCGACGCGTCGTGGGCCGCCGAAGTGGGCGGGGCCGCGGTGGTAGACCTGGAGCCGTGACTGAACTTGATGTAGCGGGACTGCAGCAGCGGCTGGCCGACTTCGCGGCGAAGCGGGACTGGGAGCAGTACCACACGCCCAAGAACCTGGCCGCGGCGCTCAGCGTGGAGGCCTCCGAACTGGTCGAGATCTTCCAGTGGTTGACGCCCGACGAATCGGCACGGGTGATGGACGACCCGGACTCGGCGCACCGGGTGGCGGACGAGGTCGCCGACGTCCTCGCCTATCTGCTCCAGTTCTGCGAGGTGTTGGGCATCGACGCCCTCGCGGCGCTCGCCGCGAAGATCGACCGGAACGAGCGGCGCTTTCCGGCGACGTGAGGTCGGGGCCTGTTTCGGGGACGCTCCGAGGACATCCGGCCCGAAGATCCGTCACTCTCCGGAGTGGACGCGTTGTCCACAGTCGATAACTTGTCCACAGATTTCCGGGTTGCTCTGGCTTTTCGCTCCGCTGGCACTCACTGTGGGTAGTGGACAAGGGAGTTCGGGCGAACGTGCGGCGGCTGCGCGCGGGATGGGTGGGGGTGCGCATGGAGGCGATGCGGCTCATCGAAGCGAGCAGGCACGCTCTGGCGCGGAGCCAGGAACCGTCGGACATCCTGGCCGAGGTGTGGCAGTCCCAGGCCCTCGCGCGGGTGATCGGCAGCCGGCTCGCGATAGCGGGGCCACCGGAGCTGCGGGGCGAGGCGCTCGGCCTGAGCGAAGTCGGCGGCAGGGGCTGCGGGGTCCTCGACACCCTGGGGCTGGGGAAGGAGGACGTGCGGGCGGCGCGCCTGACGGACATCGGCCAGGCGTACGAGGTGTTGCGGGGCCTCGACGAACTGCTCGGCGAGGTGGGCATCGCGCTCGTCGGCGTGGCCATGGGCGCGGACGACGAGGGGGTGTACTGGCAGTGCATGGAGGGGATCGACGCCGCCGACGAGTCGAGGGACCGGGTGCTCGAGATGCTGCGCAGGCTCGCGGTGCGCGAACAGAGCCTGCCCGAGCCCGACTCGGCGGCGGGGTCGCCATGATCCGGCGCTGTGCCGGGAGCCGCGGACGGCTGAGTGACACAGGCGCCCGGGGAGTGCCGGTGCCGTCAGGAGCGGGCGGACTCGTCGCCCACGGGCGGACGAGGGGCGGGGGGCGCGGTGTCGCCGGCCGGCGTGGGCTGCTGCGGATCGCCGGTCGCCGTGGGCTGCTGAAGATCCGCGTCGAGCTGCGTCAGATCCGCGTTGAGCGCGGCCATCAGCTCCTCCATCTGCTGGAGCAGGCTGGGTGGTCCCTGCTCGGGCACGGACGTTTCGCGCTCGGCCTCCTGATCGGGTACGGCTTCGTGGGACATGACGGCCTCCTCGGCCCTCGCCCTCCCGGTGGTGGAGGGCAGCTGATGCAAGCGACGCACCAGCAGCGGCCGCCGGTGCGAGGGCCGGGCGGTCCGGCTCCGCCCGAGCCAACGATCACCGGCGGCGGCGGGTCACTGGGGCGGGGCCACACCGGATGCCGGGTTGACGGAATTTCACCCGGCCGGGGCCGCGCAGGACCGGCGCGGCCGGCGGAGTTGACGGGAGTGCGCTGGAGGTCGACTCCACCGGGGCCGGTCGCGTCGCGGTCAGGTCAGCTGCGGCATGACCTGCGAGGAGATCAGCTCCAGGTGGTCCAGATCGTCCAGGTCGAGGATCTGGAGATACATGCGCTGCGAGCCGACGGCCTGGTAGGCGGCGATCTTCTCGACGACCTCCGCGGGAGAACCGGCGAGCCCGTTCGCCTTCAGGTCCTCCACCTCGCGCCCGATCGCGTCGGCGCGGCGCTTCACCTCCGCGTCCGTCTTGCCGACGCAGGCCACCAGGGCGTTGGAGTAGGTGAGGTCATCGGCCTTGCGGCCGATCTCCTCCGCGGCGGCGCGCACGCGCTTGAACTGCTGCTCGGTATCGGGGAGAGAGGCAAAGGGAATGTTGAACTCGCCGGCGTAGCGGGCCGCGAGGGCGGGTGTCCGCTTGGCGCCGTGTCCGCCGATGAGGACGGGCACCTTGGGCTGCGCGGGCTTGGGAAGGGCGGGGGAATCGGAGAGCTGGTAGTAGGTGCCGTCGAAGGTGAAGGTCTTGCCGACCGGGGTCTCCCACAGGCCCGTGACAATGGCGAGTTGCTCCTCCAGGCGCCCGAACTTCTCCTTCGGGAAGGGGATTCCGTACGCGGAGTGCTCCGCCTCGTACCACCCCGAGCCGAGGCCGAGCTCGATGCGGCCGCCCGACATCTGGTCGACCTGCGCGACCTGGATCGCCAGGACGCCGGGCAGCCGGAAGGTGCCCGCGGTCATCAGGGTGCCGAGCCTGATCCGCTGGGTCTCACGGGCCAGTCCGGCGAGGGTGATCCAGGCGTCCGTGGGACCGGGCAGGCCGTCGGAGGAGCCCATCACGAGGTAGTGGTCGGAGCGGAAGAAGGCGCTGTAGCCGAGGTCCTCGGTGGCCTTGGCGACGCGCAGGAGCGTCTCGTAGGTCGCACCCTGCTGCGGTTCGGTGAAGATTCGAAGGTCCATGCAGCTATCTTGCCCGGCTGCCGGAGCCAGGTTCAGTCCCGCACGAGCCGTGTTGCCACCGCCCGCCCGAGGGGCGCGCTGGGCCGGTCCGGCTCCCGGGGGCGGAGGTTAGGCTTCGGCACTGGCTGTCCGGGCGAGGGGTCCGGAGATGGTGTTGAGGTTGAGGTCGAGATGGTCGCTGGCAGGGTTGTCCGGTTCGACGGCGCGCGGGGATATGGGTTCATCGCCCCGGAGCACGGCGGGGAAGACGTGTTCCTGCACGCCAACGATCTGCTGATTCCGGAGCCTTTGGTGTACACGGGGGCGCAGGTCGAGTTCGAGATCGAGGAGGGCGAGCGCGGGCCCAAGGCGTCGTCCGTCCGCCTCCCCAAGGGGGCGCAGGCAGTGACGGGGGCGCCGTTCGCGGTCCGCGCCCAGGTGCCTCCGTCGATTCAGGCGGCCGCCGCGGCCGGTTTCGACGACGGTGAGGAGCCCACCTGCGATGTGCTCAGCGTCGCGGAGTACTCGTTCGAGCTGACCGAGCTGTTGCTGAGCACGGCTCCGTGGATGACCGGCGAGCAGATCAAGCAGCTGCGCGAACAACTGGTGCAGCACGGCAAGAGCCACGGCTGGGTCGAGGGCTGAGGGCCGGGGGAGGAGGGCCGAGGGGGTGCCAGAGGGGATCGAAGGGGGAGCGAAAAACCCTGAGGGTGTCGGTGATGTTCGCTGTACGGTCTAGAGGCGCGCTGGAGCCGCAACCGTAAGTTTCCGCAGTTCAGATTGCGTTTCGAGGCAAATCCGTGTTCCTGACGATCAGTACCTCCGGTACCCCTGAGAGCCCCGCGACCGACCTCGGGTTCCTGCTGCACAAGCATCCCGAGAAGGCGCAGGCGTTCTCCACCTCGTACGGCACCGCGCACGTCCTCTACCCCGAGGCGTCCGTGGAGCGTTGCACGGCCGCGCTGCTGCTCGAGGTGGATCCCGTGGCACTGGTGAAGCGGGGCAAGGGCAAGGGGCGGGGCGGTGCGCCCGACGCGGCGCTCGCGCAGTATGTGAACGACCGGCCCTACGCCGCTTCGTCGCTGCTCGCCGTGGCGCTGAGCGCGGTGTTCTCCAGCGCGATGCGCGGGGTGTGCACCGCACGGCCCGAGCGGGCGGGGCAGCCGCTGCCGCTGCGCATCGAGATACCCGCGCTGCCCGCGCGCGGCGGGGCCGACCTGGTGCACAAGCTGTTCGAGCCGCTGGGCTGGACGGCCACGGTGACGCGGATTCCGCTGGACGAGCAGTTCGCGGAGTGGGGCGAATCTCGGTACGTCCATCTCGTACTCGACGTGCCGGACGGGAAGTTGACCCTGGGCGAGGCGCTTCGGCACCTCTATGTCCTGCTCCCCGTGCTCGACGACGCCAAGCACTACTGGGTCTCGCCGGACGAGGTCGACAAGCTGCTGCGCGCCGGTGAGGGCTGGCTCGCGGGACACCCGGAGCACAAGCTCATCACCAGCCGCTATCTGGCGCGGCGCTGGTCGCTCACCCAGGAGGCCATGCAGCGGCTCGAACTGGTGCGGCTCGCGGACGCGGACGACACGGACGTCGACGACATCGACAACGCGGTCGACGAGGAGAGCGACACGGAGGACACGCCGACCCCGCTCGCCGTGCTGCGCCGCGAGGCGATCCTCGCGGCGCTGACCGGTGCCGGTGCCGGGCGCGTGCTCGACCTCGGGTGCGGTCAGGGCCAGTTGGTGCAGGCGCTGCTCAAGGACACGCGGTTCACCGAGATCGCCGGTGTCGACGTGTCGATGCGGGCGCTGACCGTCGCGTCGCGGCGGCTGAAACTGGACCGCATGGGCGCGCGGCAGGCCGAGCGCGTCAAGCTCTTCCAGGGCTCGCTCGCGTACACGGACAAGCGGCTCAAGGGGTACGACGCCGCCGTGCTCAGCGAGGTCATCGAGCACCTCGACGTGGAGCGGCTGCCCGCCCTGGAGTACGCGGTGTTCGGCTCCGCACGGCCGCGCACCGTGCTCGTGACGACACCGAACGTCGAGTACAACGTCCGCTGGGAGACGCTCCCCGCCGGGCATGTCCGGCACGGCGACCACCGGTTCGAGTGGACGCGCGAGGAGTTCCGCGGCTGGGCCGGCCAGGTGGGTGAACGGCACGGGTACGACGTGGAGTTCGTGCCGATCGGGGTCGACGACCCCGAGGTGGGGCCGCCGACGCAGATGGCCGTGTTCACGCGGTCCGACCAGACCGACCAGACCGGCAAGGCCGGCGAGACTGACCAGACCAGCAAGAACGACGAGAACGCCAAGGAGGTGCAGGCGGCATGACGAAGGAATCCAGCTCCAGCGCCGAAGCCACCCAGCCGGGGCGCGTGCTGCCCGTCACCGACCTCTCCCTCGTCGTCCTCGTCGGCGCCACCGGCTCCGGCAAGTCCACCTTCGGCCGCAGGCACTTCAAGCCCACCGAGGTGCTCTCCAGCGACTTCTGCCGCGGCCTCGTCGCCGACGACGAGAACGACCAGGGCGCGAGCGGTGACGCCTTCGACGTCCTGCACTACATCGCGGGCAAGCGGCTCGCCGCGGGCCGCCGCACCGTCGTCGACGCGACCAACGTGCAGAGCGAGAGCCGCAAGCAGCTGATCGACCTGGCCAGACAGCACGACGTGCTGCCCATCGCCATCGTCCTGGACGTGCCCGAGGAGGTCTGCGCCGCTCGCAACGCCCAGCGCGCCGACCGCGCGGGCATGCCCCGCCGCGTCATCCAGCGCCACCAGCGCGAACTGCGCCGTTCCCTCAAGCACTTGGAGCGCGAGGGGTTCAGGAAGGTCCACGTCCTCAAGGGCGTGGCGGAGATCGACGGCGCCACCATCGTCACCGAGAAGCGCTACAACGACCTCTCGCACCTCACGGGCCCCTTCGACATCATCGGCGACATCCACGGCTGCGCCGCCGAGCTGGACACCCTGCTCGGCAAGCTCGGTTACGTCGACGGCACGCACCCCGAAGGGCGTACGGCCGTGTTCGTGGGCGACCTCGTCGACCGCGGCCCGGACTCCCCGGGCGTGCTGCGCCGTGTGATGTCGATGGTCGCCGACGGCACCGCCCTGTGCGTACCGGGCAATCACGAGAACAAGCTCGGTCGCCACCTCAAGGGCCGAAAGGTCCAGCACACCCACGGACTCGCCGAGACCGTCGAGCAGTTGGCGGCGGAGAGCGAGGAATTCCGCGCCAGCGTCCGGGAGTTCGTGGACGGGCTCGTCTCGCACTATGTCCTCGACGGCGGCAGGCTCGTCGTCTGTCACGCGGGTCTGCCCGAGAAGTACCACGGTCGTACGTCGGGCCGGGTGCGCTCGCACGCGCTCTACGGCGACACGACCGGCGAGACCGACGAGTTCGGCCTGCCCGTGCGCTATCCGTGGGCGGAGGACTACCGCGGCAGCGCCGCCGTGGTCTACGGCCACACTCCCGTGCCCACCGCGAGCTGGCTGAACAACACCATCTGCCTGGACACCGGCGCCGTCTTCGGCGGCAGGCTCACCGCGCTGCGCTGGCCGGAGCGCGAGCTGGTCGACGTACCGGCGGAGCGGGTCTGGTACGAACCGGCCAAGCCGTTGCGCACGGAGGCGCCCGGCGGTCACGACGGACGGCCGCTCGACCTGAACGACGTGCACGGCCGCCGCGCCGTGGAGACCGGGCACGCCGGCCGCGTCGCCGTGCGCGAGGAGAACGCGGCGGCGGCCCTCGAGGTCATGAGCCGCTTCGCCGTCGACCCCCGGCTCCTTCCCTACCTCCCGCCGACGATGGCGCCCACCGCGACATCGCAGCGCGAGGGCTACTTGGAGCACCCGGCCGAGGCCTTCGCGTCGTACGCCCAGGACGGGGTCGCCCGGGTCGTGTGCGAGGAGAAGCACATGGGCTCGCGCGCCGTGGCCCTGGTGTGCCGTGACGCGGACGTGGCCCGGGAGCGCTTCGGCGTGGACGGGCCCACCGGCTCGCTCTGCACCCGCACCGGGCGCCCCTTCTTCGACGATTTTGAGGTCACCGAGGAGATACTCGGCCGCGTGCGCACCGCCGTCACCGAGGCGGGCCTGTGGCAGGAGCTCGACACGGACTGGCTGCTGCTCGACGCGGAGTTGATGCCCTGGTCGCTCAAGGCCTCCGGCCTGCTCCGCACGCAGTACGCGGCCGTGGGCGCCGCATCCGGAGCCGTCTTCCCCGCCGCGATCGCCGCCCTGGAAGCGGCGACGGCACGCGGCGTGGACACCGGGGCGCTGCTGGCCAAGCAGCGCGAACGGGCCGTGGACGCCGCCGCCTTCACGGACGCCTACCGCCGCTACTGCTGGCCGACCGAGGGCCTGGAGGGCGTGCGTCTGGCGCCGTTCCAGATCCTGGCCGTCCAGGGCCGCAGCCTCGCCGCGCTCCCGCACGACGAACAGCTCGCCCTGATCGACCGCATGGTGGAGCACGACGGCACCGGCCTGCTCCAGACCACCCGACGGCTGTACGTGGACACGGGCGACGAGGCGTCGGTCCAGTCGGGCATCGACTGGTGGACGGAGATGACCGGCCGCGGCGGCGAGGGCATGGTCGTCAAGCCGGTCGAGGCGCTGGTCAGGGACGGAAAGGGCCGGATCGTGCAGCCCGGCATCAAGTGCCGTGGCCGCGAATATCTCCGGATCATCTACGGCCCGGAGTACACCCGCCCCGACCACCTCGACAAGCTGCGCGGCCGCTTCCTCGGCCACAAGCGCTCGCTCGCGATCCGTGAGTACGCGCTGGGGCTCGAAGCCCTCGACCGCCTCGCGGCGGGCGAGCCGCTGTGGCGGGTCCACGAAGCGGTGTTCGCGGTCCTGGCCCTGGAGTCGGAGCCGGTGGACCCGCGGCTCTAGCCGCGAACCCACCGCTCCAGCCGCGAACCCGCGGCTTTGGCCAACAGCGGGCGTCGGCCGTCCGGCAGGGGAAAGATGGACTCCATGGGATTCCATGTCGACTCCGAGGCCGGGCGGCTGCGCCGCGTGATCCTGCACCGCCCTGATCTGGAGCTCAAGCGGCTCACGCCGACCAACAAGGACGCGTTGCTCTTCGACGATGTCCTGTGGGTCCGCAGGGCCCGCCAGGAACACGACGGATTCGCCGACGTGCTGCGCGATCGGGGGGTGGCCGTCCACCTCTTCGGCGACCTGCTGACCGAGGCGATGGACGTGCCCGGCGCGCGCCTCCTGGTCCTGGACCGGGTCTTCGACGAGAAGGAGTACGGGCCGCTGGCGACGGACCATCTGCGGGCCGCGTTCGAGACGTTGCCGTCGGCCGAGCTCGCCGACGCGCTGATCGGCGGGATGACGAAGCGGGAGTTCCTGGAGCGCCACCCCGAGCCGACGTCGGTGCGCTTCCACTGCATGGACCTGGACGACTTCCTGCTCGGCCCGCTGCCCAACCACCTCTTCACGCGCGACACCTCCGCCTGGATATACGACGGCGTCTCGATCAACGCGATGCGCTGGCCCGCGCGGCAGCGCGAGACCGTGCACTTCGAGGCGATCTACCAGCACCACCCGCTCTTCCGGGCCGAGGAATTCCACATGTGGTCCCAGGGGCAGTCGGACTACCCCTCCACCATCGAGGGCGGCGACGTCCTGGTGATCGGCAAGGGGGCGGTCCTCATCGGCATGAGCGAGCGCACCACGCCGCAGGCCGTCGAGATGCTCGCGCACAAGCTGTTCGCCGCGGGCTCCGCGCAGACGATCGTGGCCCTGGACATGCCGAAGAGACGCGCGTTCATGCATCTGGACACCGTGATGACGATGGTCGACGCCGACACCTTCACGCAGTACGCGGGCCTGGGCATGCTGCCGTCGTACACCATCGAGCCGGGCGTCGACGGGCGGGAGCTGAAGGTCACCGACCATCCGCCCGAGCACATGCACCGGGCCATCGCGGCGGCCCTCGGCCTGAGCGGCATCCGGGTCCTCACGGCCACCCAGGACGTGCACGCGGCCGAGCGGGAGCAGTGGGACGACGGCTGCAACGTCCTGGCGGTGGAGCCGGGCGTCGTCGTGGCGTACGAGCGGAACTCGACGACGAACACGCATCTGCGCAAGGAGGGCATCGAGGTGATCGAGATCCTGGGGAGCGAGCTGGGGCGCGGCCGGGGCGGTCCGCGCTGCATGAGCTGTCCGGTGGAGCGCGATCCGATCACTGAATAGACGCGTTGAGATCACTGAATAGAAATGTGGAGCATCGTATAGACTTCCAGAATCCCGTGTCCCCGTACTCGCCTCTGGAGCGCCATCATGGCCATCGACCTCACCGGCCGCCACTTCCTCAAGGAGCTGGACTTCACCGCCGAGGAGTTCCGCGGCCTGATCGATCTCGCCGCCGAGCTGAAGGCGGCCAAGAAGGCGGGGACCGAGACGCAGCGGCTGCGCGGCAAGAACATCGCGCTGATCTTCGAGAAGACCTCGACCCGTACGCGCTGTGCCTTCGAGGTCGCCGCCGCCGACCAGGGCGCCTCCACCACGTATCTCGACCCCTCGGGCTCGCAGATAGGGCACAAGGAGTCGGTCAAGGACACCGCGCGCGTGCTCGGCCGGATGTTCGACGGCATCGAGTACCGCGGGGACAGTCAGCCCGGGATCGAGGAGCTCGCCGCCTACGCGGGCGTGCCCGTCTACAACGGCCTGACCGACGACTGGCACCCCACCCAGATGCTCGCCGACGTGCTCACGATGACCGAGCACAGCACGAAGCCCCTCACGGAGATCGCCTTCGCGTATCTCGGTGACGCGCGCTTCAACATGGGCAACTCGTACCTGATCACCGCGGCGCTGCTCGGCATGGACGTACGCATCGTCGCGCCGAAGGCCTACTGGCCCGCCGACGCGATCGTGGCGCGGGCCCGCGAGCTCGCCGGGACCAGCGGTGCGCGGATCACGCTCAGCGAGGACGTCGCCGAGGGTGTCGCGGGCGCCGACTTCGTCGTGACCGACGTCTGGGTCTCCATGGGCGAGCCCAAGGAGGTCTGGGACGAGCGCATCGCGGCGCTCGCGCCGTACGCCGTGACGATGGACGTCCTGCGCGCGACGGGCAACGCCGACGTGAAGTTCCTGCACTGCCTGCCGGCCTTCCACGACCTGGGCACGAAGGTCGGGCGCGAGATCCACGCGCGGCACGGTCTAAGCTCTCTGGAGGTCACCGACGAGGTCTTCGAGTCGGCGCACTCCGTCGTCTTCGACGAGGCCGAGAACCGCCTGCACACGATCAAGGCGATCCTCGTCGCCACGCTCGCCTGAACGCGTTACCGCACGCTCACACGGGCGGGGCCGGGGAACACCTTCCCCCGGCCCCGCTTTTTTGCGGCACACCCCAGCCGCTCCCCGCACCACCGAAATGAGAACCACCGCATGCGCACGACCGGTCCGGCAGGACTCCGCATCAAGTCCCCCGAACTCCTCGTCGCCGAATCGGGCGCCGACCTCGAAGGCCACGGCCTCAAGCGCACCATGGGCCTGTTCCAGCTGGTCTGCTTCGGCGTCGGCGCGATCGTCGGCACCGGCATCTTCGTCGGCCTCTCCGACAGCGTCGCCGAGGCGGGCCCCGCGGTCGCCGTCTCGTACTTCCTGGCCGCCGTGACCTGCATCTTCACCGCCTTCTCGTTCGCCGAGCTGGGCGGTGCGATCCCGGTCTCCGGCAGCTCGTACTCCTTCGCGTACGCCTCGCTCGGCGAGCGCACCGCCTTCCTCGTCGGGTGGTGCCTGCTCCTGGAGTACGGCGTCTCGGTCTCCGCCGTGGCGGTCGGCTGGAGCCAGTACCTGAACGAGCTGCTCGAAAGCCTCACCGGCCGGCACCTGCCCGACGCGCTCTCCGCGGGCCCCGGCGAGGGCGGCGTGGTGAACCTGCCCGCCGTCGTCGTGATCCTGCTGGCCGCGGTGCTGCTCGTGCGCGGCATCCGGGAGAGCGCGCGGGCGACGGCCGCCATGGCCATCCTCAAGATCGGGATTCTGCTGCTGTTCCTGGCGATCGCGTTCACCGCGTTCAAGGCCGGCAACCTCACCCCCTTCGCGGGCGCCGGTGCCTCCGGCATCACCGCGGGCGCCTCGCTCGCCTTCTTCTCCTTCATCGGCTTCGACGCGATCACCACGGCGGGCGAAGAGGTCAAGAACCCCCGGCGCAACATCCCGATCGCCATCCTGATCTGCATCGGCGTCGCCACGCTGCTGTACGTCGCCGTCGCCCTCGGGGCGATCGGCGCGCTGGGCGCGGACGCGGTCGCCGACAAGCCCGCCGCGCTCTCCCTGGTCGTCAACCAGGTCACCGACTCGACGATCGGCGGCGGCATCATCGCCTTCGGCGCGGTCGTGGCCATCGCGTCCGTCGTGCTCGCCGTGATGTACGGCCAGACCCGCATCCTGATGTCGATGTCCCGCGACGGGCTCATCCCGCGCGTCTTCGAGCGCGTGTCGCCGAAGACCTCGACGCCGGTCGCCAACACCTGGATCGTCGCGGCGGTCTTCGCCGTCCCCGCCGCCTTCTCGTCGCTGGACGTGGTGGTCAACCTGACGACGATCGGCACGCTGGGGATCATGGTCGTGGTGAATGTCGCGGTGCTCGCGCTGCGCCGCTCGGCGCCGGAGCTGAGGCGCACCTTCCGGGTGCCGCTGTACCCCGTCAGCCCGATCCTGGGCGTGGGCTTCTGCCTCTACCTGATCTGGGGCACGGGCTGGACGACGTGGGTGCAGTTCGCGGTGTTCCTCGTGGTGGGCACGCTGGTGTACGCGCTGTACGGGCGCCGCAACTCCCGGCTGGGCAAGGCCGCAGAGGCCGAGGCCGGTTCGCCTACGCCGCGGGGAGTGTGAACCAGACCGCCTTGCCGGAGCCGGTGGTGCGGTGACCGCACGAGGAGCTGAGGGTGCGGATCAGGAGCAGGCCGCGCCCGTGCTCCTGCCAGGGGTCCGGCTCGCCGGGCGGTGACGGGTTGGTGAGATCACCGGGCGGCTGCGGGTTCGAGTCGTGGACCTCGACCTGGCAGCCGCTCGCCAGGAGCTCGATGACGAGCTCTATCGGGTCGTTCCCCGACGTGTGCTCCACCGCGTTGGCCACCAGCTCGGCCGTGAGCAGCTCGGCGGTGTCGCTGTCGGCGGGCGACTCGATCTCCGTGAGCGCGGTGCGCACCAGCGCGCGGGCGATCGGTACGGCGGCCGTGGTGTGCGGCAGCGCGATGCGCCACGAGGCAGGAGCGGGAGGTTCTTGCAAGGCGGGTCCGATCAGGGCAGCAGGCGGTCCTGCTTTCAACCGTACGAATCTTAAGCGCTATGTCGACAGGGTCGACGGTCGGGCATTTCCGGGACGTCCGGCCCTTGGGTGCTCCAGGTGAAAAGACGCGCATATCGGGATTTCAGTTCCCACAAGGGCTCTGTGGTGCGGATGGGAGCTCTGGGGGCTGCCGCGGCCGTGGGGTCCACGGGGAGGCTGCCCGGACCGCATATCGCGCACTCGTGACGACGGTCACGGATCGGTGATAACTTCGAGAGGCAGACCGCCGCCGCCCCGACCGAGGAGGCCGCACGTCGTCATGAGTCCCTTCACCGGCTCCGCCCCCCGCACCCCCGACTGGCAGCACCTCCGCTTCGAGGTGGACGACGGGGTCGCCACGGTCACCCTGGCCCGCCCCGACAAACTGAACGCGCTCACCTTCGGCGCCTACGCCGACCTGCGCGATCTCCTGGCCGAGCTCTCCCGCGACAAGTCCGTGCGCGCCCTGGTGCTCGGCGGGGAGGGGCGCGGCTTCTGCTCGGGCGGTGACGTCGACGAGATCATCGGCGCGACCCTCGGCATGGACACCGCCCAGCTGCTCGACTTCAACCGCATGACGGGCCAGGTCGTCCGGGCCATCCGCGAATGCCCCTTCCCGGTGATCGCCGCCGTGCACGGGGTCGCCGCGGGCGCGGGCGCCGTGCTCGCCCTCGCCGCCGACTTCCGGGTGGCGGACCCCTCGGCGCGGTTCTCCTTCCTCTTCACCCGGGTCGGCCTGTCCGGCGGCGACATGGGCGCCGCGTACCTCCTGCCCCGCGTCGTCGGCCTCGGCCACGCCACGCGCATCCTGATGCTGGGCGACGCGGTGCGCGCCCCCGAGGCCGAACGGATCGGTCTGATCAGCGAGTTGACGGACGAGGGCAGGGCGGCCGAGGCCGCACAGGCCCTGGCCCGCCGCCTCGCCGACGGGCCCGCCCTCGCGTACGCGCAGACCAAGGCCCTGCTGACCTCCGAACTGGACATGCCGCTCGCCGCCGCCGTGGAGCTGGACGCGGCGACGCAGGCCCTGCTCATGACCGGCGAGGACTACAAGGAATTCCACGCGGCGTTCACGGAGAAGCGCCCGCCCAAGTGGCAGGGGCGCTGACCATGGCCACCCCCGCGACCATGACCACCCCCGCGACCACGGCCACCCCCGCGCGCGGCTCCGCGCACCGCATCGCCGTCATCGGCGGCGGCCCCGGCGGGCTCTACGCGGCGGCCCTGCTCAAGCGGCTCGACCCGGAGCGCGAGATCACCGTCTGGGAGCGCAACGCCCCGGACGACACGTTCGGCTTCGGCGTCGTCCTCTCGGACGAGACGCTCGGCGGCATCGAGCACGCCGACCCCGTCGTGTACGCCGCGCTCCAGGCGGAGTTCGTGCGCTGGGACGACATCGACATCGTGCACCGGGGCAGCCGGCACACCTCGGGCGGCCACGGCTTCGCTGCGCTGGGGCGCCGCCGACTGCTCGGCATCCTGCACGAGCGGTGCCGGGAGCTCGGCGTCGACCTGCGCTTTTGCGCCGAGGCACCCCCTGCGGCCGAGCTCTCCACCGCGTACGACCTGGTGATCGCGGCCGACGGCGTGCACAGCCTCACCCGCGAGGCGCACGCCGAAGCCTTCGGGCCGAGCATCGAGACGCACCGCTGCCGCTACATCTGGCTCGCCGCCGACTTCGCCTTCGACGCCTTCCGCTTCGAGATCGCCGAGACCGAGCACGGCGTGATGCAGCTGCACGGCTATCCGTTCTCCACGGCGGGGAGCGGGGGCGGGACCGGCGAGTCCACCGTCATCGTCGAGATGCGCGAAGAGGTGTGGGAGGCGGCCGGGTTCGCGGAGCTCGACGAGCGCGAGTCGACCGAGCGCTGCGCCAAGATCTTCGCCGACGCCCTCGACGGCCGCACCCTGCGCGGCAACAAGTCCGCCTGGATCAACTTCCGCACGGTCGTCAACAAACGCTGGTCGCACGGCAACACGGTCCTCATCGGCGACGCGGCCCACACCGCCCACTTTTCCATCGGCTCCGGCACCAAGCTCGCCGTCGAGGACGCCCTCGCGCTCGCCGCCTGCCTCCAGGAGCGGCCCGGCATCGCCGAGGCCCTCGCCGCGTACGAGAGCGAGCGCCGGCCCGTCGTCGAGTCCACGCAGCGCGCCGCCCGCGCGAGCCTGGAGTGGTTCGAGCGGCTCCCGGACTATCTCGGCCAGCCGCCGCGCCAGTTCGCGTTCAACCTGCTCACCCGCAGCCGCCGCGTCACCCACGACAACCTGCGGCTGCGCGACGCCCGCTTCACCGAGTCCGTCGAGCGCGACTTCGGCTGCCCGGCCGGTACGCCGCCGATGTTCACGCCCTTCCGGCTGCGCGACCTCACCCTGCGCAACCGCGTGGTCGTCTCGCCCATGGACATGTACTCCGCGGTGGACGGCGTCCCCGGCGACTTCCACCTCGTCCACCTGGGCGCCCGTGCGCTCGGCGGCGCGGGCCTGGTCATGACCGAGATGGTCTGCGTCAGCGAGCGTGGCCGCATCACGCCGGGCTGCGCCGGGCTCTACACCGACGGCCAGGCCGACGCCTGGCGCAGGATCACCGACTTCGCGCACGCGCAGGCGCCCGGCACCGCGATCGGCGTCCAGCTCGGTCACTCGGGCCGCAAGGGCTCGACGAAGCTGATGTGGGAGGGCATCGACGAACCCCTCGACGAGGGCAACTGGCCGCTGGTGGCGCCCTCGCCCCTCCCGTACAAGGAGAACAGTCAGCGCCCGCACGAGCTGGACCGGGCCGGACTGACCGCGGTCCGCGAGGAGTTCGTCTCGGCGGCCCGGCGCGCCGATGACAGCGGTTTCGACCTCCTCGAACTGCACTGCGCGCACGGCTATCTGCTGTCCGGGTTCCTCTCGCCGCTGACCAACCGCAGGACGGACGAGTACGGCGGATCGCTGCACAACCGGCTGCGCTTCCCCCTCGAAGTCTTCGACGCGCTGCGGGAGTTGTGGCCGGAGGGTAAACCCATGACCGTCCGCATCTCGGCCACCGACTGGGCCGACGGCGGCACCACGGCGGACGAGGCCGTCGAGATCGCCCGCGCCTTCGCCGCCCACGGAGCCGACGCGATCGACGTCTCCACGGGCCAGGTCGTCTCCGACGAGCGCCCCGCGTACGGCCGCTCCTACCAGACCCCGTTCGCCGACCGCATCCGCAATGAAACCGGTACCCCCGTCCTCACGGTCGGCGCCATCTCCTCCTGGGACGACGTCAACTCGCTGATCCTGGCGGGCCGCACGGACCTGTGCGCACTCGCGCGCCCGCATCTGTACGACCCGCACTGGACCCTGCACGCGGCGGCCGAACAGGGCTACGCGGGGCCGGGAGTCAGCTGGCCCTCGCAGTACCGCGCGGGCAGCAGGCCGCCGCAGACCGGCCGCACGGACGCCCCCAAGCCCCGCCTCACGCTGGGGAGGTGACGAGCGGGCTCAGGTGCCGTCCGGCGCGGGCGTCACGAAGCGCGCCCCCGCGTCCCGCAGCCGCCCGTCCAGTGCCGTGAACACCTCGGCGGACCGGTCGCCGGGCCACCCCTCCGGGAGGAGTTCCCCCGGCAGCCCCGGATCCGCGTACGGCAGCCGGCGCCAGGAGTCCAGGGCCAGCAGGTAGTCGCGGTACGCCTCCTCCGGCGGGGTGTCCGTCCGCCTCTGCCAGGCCCGGAGCACCGGCTCGTGCCGGTCGAGGAACGCCTCGTGCTCCTTGGCGATCGAGGACAGGTCCCACCAGCGGGCCACCGCGTCCGCCGTCGCCGCGAAGCCCAGGTGCTCGCCCCGGAACAGATCGACGTACGAGGCGAGTTGGAGGCGCTCCAGGGTGTGCCGGGTCTCTTCGTAGAGGTGCGCCGGGGCGATCCACACCCCCGGAGCGGCCGTCCCGAAGCCGAGCCCGGCAAGGCGGGAGCGCAGTACGTGTCGCTTCTGGCGCTCCGACTCCGGCACGGAGAAGACGGCGAGCACCCAGCCGCCGTCCCGCCGCGCGGCCGGGGGAGAGGCGTAGATGCGCCGGTCGCCGTCCTCCAGGAGCTGGCGCGCGTCCGGCGACAGGGCGTACCCCGCGGCGCCCGCGGCCGTCCGCGCCGGGACGAGGAGGCCGCGCCGCTTGAGCCGGGACACGGACGAGCGCACGGAGGGGGCGTCCACGCCGACCGGGGCGAGGAGTCTGACCAGCTCGGCGACGGGCACCGGGCCGGGGGCCGCGCGCCCGTAGGCGCCGTAGAAGGTGACGATCAGGGACCGTGGAGTGTGCTGCTCGGACACGTGATCACTCTACGGGGCCGGGCTCCCGCAGCCGGAACCGCTGGAGCTTGCCCGTGGCGGTGCGCGGCAGCGCGTCCAGGTAGACGATCTCGCGCGGGCACTTGTACGGCACCAGCTCGCCCTTCACGAACTCGCGGAGCCGGTCCGGGTCCCGTTCCGTGCCCGGACGCGCGACGACGTACGCGACGACTATCTGCCCGCGCAGCTCGTCCGGGCGCCCCACGACGGCGGTCTCCAGGACGTCGGGGTGGCGCATGAGCGCCTCCTCGACCTCCGGGCCCGCGATGTTGTACCCGGCCGAGATGATCATGTCGTCCGCGCGGGCCACGTAGGTGAAGTAGCCGTCGGCGTCGCGGACATAGGTGTCGCCGGTGACGTTCCAGCCGTGGCGTACGTACTGAAGCTGCCGCTCGTCACCCAGATAGCGGCAGCCGACCGGGCCGCGGACGGCGAGCAGGCCTGGTTGACCGTCCGGCACCTGGGCCCCCGAATCGTCGACCACGCGCGCGTGCCACCCGGGAACGGGGCGGCCCGTGGTGCCGGGCCTGATGGCCTCGTCCGCGGCGGAGATGAAGATGTGCAGGAGCTCCGTCGCGCCGATGCCGTTGATGATGCGGTGCCCGGTGCGCTCGTGCCAGGCCTGCCAGGTGGCGGCGGGCAGGTTCTCGCCGGCGGAGACGCACCGCCGCAGCGTGGAGACGTCGTGCGCGTCGGGCCTGCTGAGCTCGTCGAGCATCGCGCGGTAGGCGGTCGGCGCGGTGAAGATCACCGTCACGCCGTGCTCGGCGATCGCGGGCAACAGCTGCTTGGGACCCGCCTGTTCGAGCAGGAGCGAGGAGGCGCCGAACCGCAGCGGAAAGATGACGAGCCCGCCGAGCCCGAAGGTGAAGCCGAGCGGCGGGCTGCCCGCGAACACGTCCTCGGGCACGGGCTTGAGGACGTGGCGCGCGAAGGTGTCGGCGATGGCGAGCACGTCACGGTGGAAGTGCATGCAGCCCTTGGGGCGGCCGGTGGTGCCGGAGGTGAAGGCGATGAGAGCGACGTCGTCGGCGGCGGTGTCGACGGGTTCGTAGCCGTCCGGCTGCCGGGCGGCGCGCGCCAGCAGGTCGTCGTCCGTGTCCGCGCCGTACGTGGTGACGCGGAGCCCCGGGACACCGGCCTTGATCAGGTCGTCCACGGCGCGGGCGTCGCACAGCGCGTGGCCGACCTCGGCGATCTCGCACATCGTGGCCAGCTCCTGCGAGCGCTGCTGGGCCAGGACGGTGACCGCGACCGCGCCCGCCTTCATCACCGCCAGCCAGCAGGCCGCGAGCCAGGGGGAGGTGGGGCCGCGCAGCAGGACGCGCTGGCCGGGCCGTACGTCGAGTTCGCCGGTCAGGACGTGCGCGATCCGGTCGACGTGCCGCTGCAGCTCGCCGTACGTCCACACCTCGCCGGAGCCCGCACGGAACGCGGGGCGGTCGGCGCCGAACCGCGCCACCGTCCGGTCCAGGAGCTCGGCGCCGCAGTTGAGCCGGTCGGGGTAGTGCAGCTCGGGCCGGTCGTGGACGAACGCGGGCCACTGCTCCGGCGGCGGGAGATGCTCCCGGGCGAAGGTGTCGACGTGGGCCGATGGATGGAGTCGGGGTGCACTCTTGGCGTCCACAGCGGGTCGCCCCCTTGCCGTTCGGGCTTGTGGTGAGCTCGCGCAACGAGCGTATCGTGATGGTGACGACAGTCAACGGTGCGCGATAGAGGAGGGGCCCGGCATGACGGCATTCTCGCTCAATCCGGAACAAACCGCCTGGTGTGCGGAGCTACGCACCCTCGCCGACGAGCGGCTGCGCCCGCTGGCGGAGAAGGGCGAGCCGGGCCGGGTGAACCGCCCGCTGGTGGAGGCGCTGGGTGAACTGGGTCTGCTGGACCGCCTGTTCGCGGGCGAGGGGGAGGGTGGGGGTGAGGGTGGGGGTGGAGCCTCCACCCCCTCCGCCTCACGGGCCCCGCGCGCCACGTCCGGCGCCCTGGGGCTCTGCCTCCTGCGCGAGTCCCTCGCCTATGCCTGTACGGAGGCCGAGACAGCGCTCGCCCTGCAGGGCCTGGGGGCGCACCCCGTCGCCGCGTACGGCTCCGCGCGCCAGCGCGAGCAGTGGCTGGCCCCCGCCCGCGCGGGCCACGCCGTCGCAGCCTTCGCGCTCTCCGAGCCCGGCGCGGGCTCGGACGCCGCGGCCCTGGCCCTGCGCGCCGCGCCGGACGGCCCGTCCTCCTGGCGGCTCACCGGCGAGAAGTGCTGGATCTCGAACGCACCCGAGGCCGACTTCTACACCGTCTTCGCCCGTACGACCCCCGGCGCGGGCGCCCGTGGCGTCACCGCCTTCCTCGTGCCCGCCGACCGGGCGGGCCTCACCGGCACCCCCCTGGACATGCTCTCCCCGCACCCGATCGGCGCCCTCGCCTTCGACGGCGTGACCGTTACGGGAGACGACGTGCTGGGCGAACCCGACCGCGGTTTCCGCGTCGCCATGACCACCCTCAACCGCTTCCGCCCCAGCGTCGGCGCCTTCGCGGTCGGCATGGCGGCCGCGGCGCTCGACGCGACGCTCGCGCACACGGCTCAACGCGAGGCGTTCGGCGGCAAGTTGAAGGACCTTCAGGCGGTGGCGCACCAGGTCGCTGAGATGGCCACCCGGACCGAGGCGGCCCGCCTCATGGTGCACGCGGCGGCGGCGGCCTACGACCGCGACGAGCCGGACATCGCCCGGCGCGCGGCGATGGCGAAGCTGATGGCCACGGAGACGGCGCAGTATGTGGTGGACGCGGCGGTTCAGCTGCACGGGGCGTGCGCTTTGCAGCGGGGGCATTTGCTGGAGCACTTGTACCGGGAGGTGCGGGCGCCTCGCATTTATGAGGGGGCGAGTGAGGTGCAACGGACGATTATCGCGAAGGAGTTGTACTCGGGTAACAAAGATTGATCCCCAACCCCGCCCCTTCCCGATAACCCGCTCGGCGCGGGGGCCAACCTGGGGCTCCGCCCCAGACCCCGCTCCTCAAACGCCGGAGGGGCTGATTCTCAGCCCGTCCGGCGTTTGAGGACGAACTCGGCGGAGCCGGTGATGACGGTCACCAAGGCCCCCGCGCCAGAGCGGGTTATCGGGAAGGGGTGGGGTTGGGGAAAGGCCCGCCGCAGGCGCAACGATCCCGCACACGACTACAGAGAGACAGGAGACCACCCCATGCCCCTCAACCGCATCAACCCCGTAGACCTCTCCCCGCCCACCGGCTTCTCGCACGCCGTCACCGCCACCGGCACCCGCCTCGTCTTCCTCGCGGGCCAGACCGCGCTCGACGCCGAGGGGAAGGTCACCGCCACCACCCTCCCCGAACAGTTCGAGCAGGCGTTGACCAATCTCCTCACGGCCCTGCGCCACGCAGGCGGCACCCCCGCCGACCTCGCCCGCGTCACCGTCTACGCCACGGACGTCGCCGACTACCGCATCCAGGCCGCCCAACTCGGCCTCATTTGGCGGAAGTTGGCGGGTCGCGACTACCCCGCCATGGCGGTGATCGGCGCCGTCCGGCTCTGGGACGAACAGTGCCTGGTGGAGCTGGACGGGGTGGCGGTACTCGACTGATCCGCATAGCGTCATGCGCGACGATCACGCGAGGCAATGACGATCACGCGAGGAAACGGGGCGGGCATGGCACAGATCGAACTCACCGCGGGACCGATCGAGTACGAGGACACCGGAGGGACCGGCACACCGCTCGTCCTCCTGCACGGTCCTGTCCAGGACGGCAGCGTATGGCGCCACGTCGTCGAGGAACTGGGCGACGAGTTCCGCTGCCTGGTGCCGACCCTGCCGTACGGCAGCCACCGCGTGCCCCTGAAGCCGGGCGCCGAGCTCACGCCACCGACCATGGCCCGGCTGATCGGCGAGTTCGCCGACGCGCTGGAGCTCGGCGACGACGCGGTCTTCGTCGAGAACGACGCCGGACGGCTCCAGCAGCTGGCGGCCGAACGCCCCGACCGCGTCGGCCGGATGGTCATCGCGGGCTGCGAGGCCTTCGACAACTACCCGCCGCGCGCGGGCGGCAAGATGATGGACGCCGCCGCGCGCGTCCCGGGCGGCATCGCGCTCCTGGTCCGCATCCTCTCCGTACGCGCCCTGCGCCGCGTCCCGGGCACGGGATTCGCGGTCATGGCGCACCGCCCCGTCCCGCACGACCTGACCGACCGCTGGCTCGAACCGCTGCGCACCGACCCCGTGGCACGCGGGGTCCTGGTCCGCTATCTGCGCTCCGCGCGCAAGACGGAGATGCGGGAGGCGGCGGACGCGCTGGCCTCGTACGACAGGCCGGCCCTGATCGTCTGGGGCAAGCAGGACAAGATGATGCCCCCGGAGCACGGCCGCAGGTTCGCCGAACTGCTTCCCAAGAGCCGCCTGGTGGAGCTGGACGACTGCCGCACGCTGATCCCGCTGGACCGCCCGGACGGCCTGGCTGCGGCGATCCGGGAGTTCGTGGCCGCCACCTAGGGCAGGGCGCTCAGCCCCTCAGCCCCGCCCCGCGAACCCCGTCGTGGCGAACGCCGTCTTGTCGCGTGACGACGTGCCGTCCGTGAGCCACCAGTGCGTGGGGTTCTCGCCGTAGAGGTTGAACAACACGCCCGTGCCCCAGTTCAGGATCAGTTCCTCCTTGCCGTCGTCGTCGAAGTCGGCGGCGGCGAAGGGGCGGGCGTGCCGCCAGCGGGCCGGGATCTTCTTGCCGTCCGCGCGGGCGGGCCCCTCGCGGAGGATCTTCGTCCGCTTCTCGCCCTCAGCCGGCAGCTCGATCAGCAGCGCGCCCTCGTCCGTGGCCACGACGAGGCCGTCCTTGCCGTCGCCGTCCGGGTCCGCGGAGTTGTAGCCGCCGGGCCCGTAGTAGGAGCTGTTCTTGCTCGGCGGGATCTTGTGCGTGGCCGGGGCGCCACCCGTGCCCGGGTAGATCGCGAGGGAGAAGACCACCTCCGGCGCTTCCCCCGTGTCCGGCTCGTTGTTGCGGCTGCCGTTGTCGCCGATGGCCACATCACGGGCGCCGTCACCGTCGTAGTCGCCCCACGCCACCGCGTTGCCGTCGCGCAGCTCGACGGAGGTCCGGGACAGACCGCTTCCGGTGCGCGCCCGGTAGAGGACGCCGCCCGTCTGCTCGCCGTCGTCGCCCTCGTGGACGAGGAGGCCGGTCGCGTGCGCCTTGCCCGTGGGGTCGATGTCGTCCGCGGCGAGCCAGTTCCCCCTGCCGGGCCGGGAGTCGCTGCGGGCCGGGGCCCCGGCCCGGGTGAAGGGGCCGTACAGCAGGGTCACGGACCCGTCCTGCCGGACCGCCGCGATGTCGTGGTGACCGTCCCCGTCGAAGTCGCCCCGCTCCGGGGCGGACAGGCCCTCGCCCGACAGGCCGCCCGGCACCTGGATCTCGGTCGCCTCCGCACCGGCCTTCGGCCCGCTCGGGCCGCCCCAGGCCACGGTCGGCTTCTCCTGCGCCGTGGAGCGCTCGGTGGAGACGAAGTCGGGATAGCCGTCGCCGTCCAGGTCGGCGGTGGTGACGGTGCCCGAGGCGTAGTCGTACACGGCGTGGGTCGACGGGTCGAGCCCCTTGGCGGAGCCGAAGACGACGGCGGTCCGCCCGTGTCCGTCCTCCTTGCGGGAGGTCACGGGGACGAGCAGATCGCGGTGCCCGTCCCCGTTGATGTCGTCCGGGTCCTTCGAGCCCTTGCCGTCGGCGGGCACGGGACGCGAGGCGGTCGGAGTCACCACGGGGGTCACGGGGTTCATGGGGTTGCCGCCGCCCTTGGACGGCGACGGCTCGCCGGTGTCGCCCTGCCCGCCGCACCCCGCCGCGAGCAGGGCCAGCGAGGCACAGAGCGCGACGAGGGCGCGTGTGCCGAGGGCGCGGGTGCCGGGGACGCGGGTGCGATCTTCCATGCGCCCACCCCAACACCGCGCCCTCGCACATCTCCAGGCACGACCGGGATCGTTGCCCAGTCGTGTCAGGAGAACCGGGGGCTACCGGGGATACCGGGGTCTACCGGAGGCTAGATGTCCCGGAACGTCTCGATCTGCGCGCCCACGGAGTTGAGCCGCTCGGCCAGCTCCTCGTAGCCACGGTTGATCACGTACACGTTGCGCAGCACGGACGTGCCCTCGGCGGCCATCATCGCGAGCAGCACGACCACGGCGGGCCGCAGCGCGGGCGGGCACATCATCTCGGCGGCGCGCCAGCGGGTCGGGCCCTCCACCAACACGCGGTGCGGGTCGAGGAGTTGGAGGCGCCCGCCGAGGCGGTTCAGGTCGGTCAGATAGATCGCGCGGTTGTCGTAGACCCAGTCGTGGATCAGCGTCTTGCCCTGCGCCGCCGCCGCGATGGCCGCGAAGAAGGGGACGTTGTCGATGTTCAGGCCGGGGAACGGCATCGGGTGGATCTTGTCGATCGGCGCCTCCAGCTTGGAGGGCCGGACGGTGAGGTCGATCAGGCGCGTACGGCCGTTGTCGGCGAAGTACTCCGCCGTGCGGTCGTGGTCGAGCCCCATCTCCTCCAGGACCGCGAGCTCGATCTCCAGGAACTCGATCGGGACGCGGTTCACGGTCAGTTCGGACTCCGTGACGACCGCCGCGGCGAGCAGGCTCATCGCCTCGACCGGGTCCTCGGAGGGGGAGTAGTCCACGTCGACGTCGATGGTCGGCACGCCGTGCACGGTGAGGGTCGTCGTGCCGATGCCCTCGACCTTCACGCCGAGCGCCTCCAGGAAGAAGCACAGGTCCTGGACCATGTAGTTCGACGAGGCGTTGCGGATGACGGTCGTGCAGTCGCTGCGCGCCGCGGCGAGCAGGGCGTTCTCGGTCACGGTGTCGCCGCGCTCGGTCAGCACGATCGGGCGGTCCGGTACGACGTCCCGCGCGACCTCGGCGTGGTAGAGCCCCTCGGTCGCGGCGATGTCGAGCCCGAAGCGGCGCAGCGCGATCATGTGCGGCTCGATCGTGCGGGTGCCGAGGTCGCAACCGCCCGCGTACGGCAGCTTGAAGCGGTCCATGCGGTGCAGCAGCGGACCCAGGAACATGATGATCGAGCGGGTCCGGATCGCGGCCTCGGAGTCGATCGCCTCCATGTCGAGTTTGGCGGGCGGCACGATCTCGAGGTCGACCCCGTCATTGATCCAACGGGTGCGTACGCCGATCGAACCGAGGACCTCGAGGAGGCGGTAGACCTCCTCGATCCGCGCCACGCGGCGCAGCACCGTGCGCCCCTTGTTCAGCAGGGACGCGCAGAGCAGCGCCACGCAGGCGTTCTTGCTCGTCTTGACGTCGATGGAGCCCGAGAGCCGGCGATTGCCGACCACGCGCAGATGCATGGGTCCCGCGTACCCGAGCGAGACGATTTCACTGTCCAGCGCTTCGCCGATACGGGCGATCATCTCAAGGCTGATGTTCTGGTTGCCCCGCTCGATGCGGTTCACGGCGCTCTGACTGGTGTTGAGCGCCTCGGCAAGCTGCGACTGCGTCCAGCCCCGGTGCTGACGGGCGTCGCGGATGAGCTTGCCGATACGTACGAGGTAATCGTCTGCCATGTTCCGCAGGTTATCTCAGATATGAGATGACGCACGCGCTGGGGTAGGCCATACGAGAAACGACCGATTCAGTACGGAAGTCCCCGTACGTCGTTTCCGTACGCCACGTGCCGCTACGGCTCAGCCGCATCCGCACGAGGCGTGCCGACCACCGTGCACCGCGGCCTGCGCCGTGGGCCGGGGACCGGCCGCCGCGCGCGTCACCCGGGCGGCGGCCGCGCGCCCGGCCGACGAGTCGGCGTCATGCACCACTGTGCCCCCGGTCAACGTCAGACGCACTTCGGCAGAGCTGATATCAGCCACCGGACACCGCGTCAGATCGCGGTCGAGCAGCACCAGATCGGCCGACTTGCCCCGTTCGACGGTTCCGGTGAGATGGTCCATACGGAGTTGACGCGCCGTGCCGAGGGTGTGCATGAGCAGGGCGGACGAGCGGCTCAGCCCTTCCTGCTCGCGGTACAGCTCGCCCTCGCCCTCGTCCCCGAACCGGTCGACGGAGGTGCGTACCTGGTTCCACACCTGGAGCGGGTCGACCGGCCAGTCCGAGCCACCGGCGAGCTGCGCCCCGTGCCGCTCCAGACTGCGCGCCGGGTACTGCCAACGGTGGCGCCCGGCACCGATGTAGGGCAGCAGGGCGTCCATGGTCCAGGTGTTGCGGGTGGCCCACTGGAGCTGCATGCAGGGCACGACGCCGAGCCGGGCGAAGCGGGGCAGGTCGGCGGGGTCGACGAGTTGGAGGTGGGCGGTGGTGTTGCGCAGGCCGCGCGCCTTGGTCGTGCGCAGGGCGTACGCGTACCCGTCCAGGGACGTTCGGACCGCGCGGTCGCCGATGGCGTGCGCGTGCATCTGCCAGCCGTCCTTGTTGAAGGCGGCGGTGAGCCGGCCGTAGTCGGCGGCGGAGACGTACAGCTCGCCGCGGTGGTCGGTCGGCTTCCCGTCCTCGTCCAGATAGGGCTCCAGCAGCGCGGCGGTCTGGGCCGGGTACTCGATGACCCCGTCGAGGAAGACCTTCACCGTGCCGAAGCGGAGCCCGCGTACGCCGCCGAACGTGTCACGCAGCCCTTGCGCGTGGGCGAGCGCGGCGGCCGGGTCCGTGGTCATGTCGGTGTCGATGCGCAGGGCGGGCACGATGCGCTGCAAGAGCTTCCCGCTCTCGGCCAGCGCCTTGTAGAGGCCCAACTCGCTCTTGCCGACGACGGCTTCCATGAAGGTGGTGATCCCCGACGCGGCGGCCTCGGCGAGGACCTTCGCGGCGGCGGCGACGAGCTGCTCCTGGTCGGGCTCGGGGATGTGCCGGGTGACGAGCGGCTGGGCGTCGTCCTTGAGCACGCCGGTCGGCTTGCCGTCCGACCCCTTCACGATCTTGCCGCCGACCGGGTCGGGGGTGGAGGCGGTGATGCCCGCGATGTCGAGGGCACGCTGATTGACCCAGATGTTGTGCCCGTCGCCGCCGCGCAGGACGACCGGGCGCCGGGTGGGCAGGGCGTCGAGCATGGAGTGGTGCGGGGCGGTCCCGTGCGGAAGGAGCCCCACGGGGTTCCAGTCCTCCACCACCAGCCACCCGTCGGGCTCCTGGTCGGCGGAGTCCTTCAGGAAGTCCGTCAGGGTCTTCTGGAGGTCGGCGACGGTCTGTTCGGCACTGGCGAGCGAAGGCTTCAGGGAGCGGTTGGCGGCGTCCATCGGGTGGGCGTGCCCGTCGTGGATGCCGCTCATGAGGGTCCCGCCGCGCGCGTCGACGACCTCCGTGTCCCGCCCGATGAACCGCTTCAGCGCGGAGTCGCTCCCGACGGCAAGAATCCTCCCGTCCCGCCCGACGGCGACGGCCCGCGCACGGTCGCGCCCGGGAGTGCCGCTGAAGACACGGGCGTTGTGCACCACGAGCGCGGCGGACCGCCGGGGCGATGCGGCGGCGGGCGCGGCGCCCACGGCGGTGAGCAGCCCGGTGGCCCCGGCGGCGGCGATGAGGCCACGGCGGGAGAGGGAGGAGGACGGAGAGGGCATGGACGCTCCAGGGTGCGGCCGGCCCCGGACGCCGACGGTGCGCCGCGGGGTGATCGGGTGGGAGGGGGCAAGATCCGCCGAGCAGCGGCGGCATGAACGCTTGCCGAGTAAGGCGTTAACCAGAAGCCACCCGCATCGACGAAATCCGCATCCGTACGATGTGCCCCGTGCCAAGGCCGACCCTCGCCGACATCGCCCGCGCAGCGGAGGTATCGACTGCGACGGTCTCGCACGCCCTGAACGGCACGGGCCGCATAGGCGAGTCCACCCGCCGCCGGGTACGCGAGGTGGCCACCGCCCTCGGCTACGGCACGCCCCGCACCGCCCCGCGCACCCGGACGCTCGGCATCGCCGTCACGACGTTCGCCACCGCCTGGAACTACACGGAGATCGCCTACTTCTCGCGCGCCGTCACGGCGGCCACATCGGCGGCCCACGCGCGGGGCTACGCCCTGATCACGCTGCCCGCGGACCGCGCGGCGGACGACACCTGGCACAGCCTCGCCGTCGACGGAATGCTGATCATGGACAGCCCGCGCGGTGACCCCATGGTCAACGCGCTGCGCGCCCGCGGCATCCCGCTCGTCTTCGACGGCGTCCCCGGTGACCCGCGCCCCGGCGACCACTGGGTCGACAACGACCACGAGGCGACCACCCGCGAGGTCCTCGACCACCTCACGGCATCCGGCGCCCGCCGTATCGCCCTGCAGTCCGGCAACGGCGACGAGCACTACGCCCGCGCGGTGACGGCCGCGTACGCCGGATGGTGCGCGGAGCGCGGCGCCGAACCGCTGGTGGTGCCCTTCGACCTGGCGGACGGCCAGGGGCGCTCGCTCGACGCGCTGTTGCGGGGACCGGACCGCGCCGACGCCGTCTACGCGGCGTACGACCCCGGCGGCCACCGGCTGCTGGCCGCCGCGGCCCGGCTCGGTCTGCGCGTCCCCGGCGACCTGCGGGTGGTGTGCGCGAGCGAGGACCCCGGATACGCGACGACGCGGCCGCCCGTGACCACGGTGACCCTCGACCCGGAGCGGACGGCCCGCGCCGCCGTCGGCCTCCTGGTCGACCTGATCGAGGGCGGCGGCTCGGCGGCGCCGGGGCCGGTCGTCGTACCGGCGCGGCTCCTCGTGCGCGCGTCGTCGGGTGCTCAGCCCGCGGCCGGATAGTCGGCGTACCCCTTCGCGCCGCCCTGGTAGTACGTGACGGGATCACCGGCCGCCAGCTCCCGGCCCAGGGCGAACCGGCCGACCAGGTCGGGGTTGGCGACGAAGTGGGTGGCGAAGGACACGGCATCGGCGTGTCCCGCGTCGACGAGGGCGTTCGCGGAGTCCCTGTCGAAGCCGTTGTTCGCGATCAGCGGCCCTTCGAAACGCTTCCGGTAGCGGGCGAACGCCTCGAAGTCGGGGCTCTCGCCGGGGCCCGCGAGGTCGGGGCCGCGCAGGTGGAGATAGGCCAGGGGGCGCTCGTTCAGCTCCGTCACCAGCTCGTCGTAGTCGGCGAGCAGTTCCTCGTCGACCACGAAACGCTCGGTCGCGGCCATGTACGGCGCGAGGCGCACGCCCACCCGCCGCCCGTCCCACTCGGCGGTGACCGCGTCGACGACATCGAGCAGCAGGCGGCGCCGTCCCGCGCGGTCTCCGCCGTAGGCGTCCGTGCGGTGGTTGAGCAGCGGATTGAGGAACTGGGTGAAGAGGAACGCGCCGAGGGCGCCGATCTCGACCCCGTCGAACCCGGCGCGCCGCGCGTTGGCCGCCGCGGCGCGGAACTCGGCGACGGTGGCCCGGATGTCGTCGGCGGTCATCGCGCGCGGTGTGAGCGTCTCCTTGAACCCGCCGGGCGTGAAGGTCCGCGCGCGGGGGTCGATCGCCGAAGGCCCGGCGGGCGGTTCGCCGCCGAGGTGGTCGGGGTGCGACGCGGCGCCGGTGTGCCAGAGCTGCTGCACGATGCGGCCGCCGAGGGTGTGGACGACGTCGGTGACCCGGCGCCATCCGGCGACCTGGGCCTCGCTGTAGACGCCGGGGACGTTGACGAAGCCGATGGCCCGCTCGCTGACCCAGGTCCCCTCGGTGACGATGAGCCCGGCACCGGCGCGCTGCCCGTAGTAGGCGGCGTGCAGTTCGGTGGGGACGAGGCCGGGGTTGTCGGCGCGGGCCCGGGTGAGCGGGGCCATCACCACGCGGTTGGGCATCCGGAGCTCGCCCAGGCGGGTGCCGTGCAGAAGTGGCTGGTCCAGGGTGAGGGGCAGGGCGGCGGTCATGACGGTTCTCCTTCGTGGCGTTCGTGGCGTTACTGTCACGGCGGCTCGGCGCGGGGGACACGAAGCCGGGGGGCCACGAAGGTGACGGCGTACGACGGGGAAAGGTGACCGATGGACGGGCAAGAGGTACTCGCCGACCGCTTCGAGGCGCACCGGGGGCATCTGCGCGGTGTCGCCTACCGCATGCTCGGCTCGCTCAGCGACGCCGACGACGCGGTCCAGGAGACCTGGCTGCGCCTCAGCCGCACCGATGCCGACGAGATCGAGAACCTCACCGGCTGGCTGCGCACGGTCGTCTCCCGCCTCTGCCTCGACATGCTGCGCTCCGCCGCCAAACGCCACGAGGAACCGGCGGGGGAGCGCCTTCCGGACCGGATTCCGCCGTCCGGCGACGACGGTGACCCGCAGGAGGAGGTGCTCCTGGCCGACTCGGTGGGCCGCGCGCTGCTCGTGGTCCTCGGCACGCTGGGGCCCGCCGAGCGGGTGGCCTTCGTGCTGCACGACCTGTTCGCAGTGCCGTTCGACCAGATCGCGCCCGTCGTGGAGCGCACCCCCGTCGCCACGAAGAAGCTCGCGAGCCGCGCGCGGCACAAGGTGCAGGCCCCGCCCGAGGCGCTTGCCGTCCCGGTGCGCGCGGAGCACCGGCGTGTCGTGGAGACCTTTCTCGCGGCCGCCCGCACCGGCGACCTGGAGGCGCTGCTCACGGTCCTGGCCCCCGACGTCGTGCGCACGGCCGACCTCTCCGCGCTGCCGGCGGGCGGCGCCGCGGTGATCCGCGGCGCACGGGCGGTGGCCGAGGAGACGGTCCTGCTCAGGCGCAACGCCCGCTTCGCGCAGGCCGCGCTGGTCGGCGGAGCGGTGGGACTCGTCGTGGCGCCGCGGGGCAGGCTGCTCCTCGCGCTCGTCATCAGGGTCGAGGAAGGGCGCGTCGCCGCGTACGAGGTCGTCGCAGATCCCGCGCGGCTGGCGGCTCTGGAGGTGTCCGTTCTCGACGAGGTGTCCGGCACCCCCGAAGGAGGGCATGGCGAACTGTGAGCGGGCGCACTTCGTCGTGACGCCGGGGCATGTACTAGAGTTATCTCGACATCGAGATATCTGCCGAGGCGCACCAGAAGCCGCCACTCGGTAAGGGTTACCTAACTAAGCCTTACCTTAGCGGATCGACGAGGAGTCGTGGCGGCAGGATGTGACGGAAACGCGCACATATATGAAGGAGACTGTCGTGTCGGCGAACAGCTTCGACGCCCGCAGCACGCTGCGCGTGGGCGACGAGTCGTACGAGATCTTCAAGCTGGACAAGGTAGAGGGCTCCGCGCGCCTCCCTTACAGCTTGAAGGTGCTGCTGGAGAACCTGCTCCGCACCGAGGACGGCGCGAACATCACCGCCGACCACATCCGTGCGATCGGCGGCTGGGACTCCCAGGCCCAGCCCTCGCAGGAGATCCAGTTCACGCCGGCCCGCGTGATCATGCAGGACTTCACCGGCGTGCCCTGCGTCGTGGACCTCGCCACCATGCGTGAGGCCGTCAAGGAGCTCGGCGGCGACGCGGACAAGGTCAACCCGCTCTCCCCGGCCGAGCTGGTCATCGACCACTCCGTCATCGCCGACAAGTTCGGCACGGCGGAGGCGTTCGGCCAGAACGTCGAGCTGGAGTACGGCCGCAACAAGGAGCGCTACCAGTTCCTGCGCTGGGGCCAGACCGCCTTCGACGACTTCAAGGTCGTCCCCCCGGGCACCGGCATCGTCCACCAGGTCAACATCGAGCACCTGGCGCGCACGGTCATGGTCCGTAACGGCCAGGCCTACCCCGACACCCTGGTCGGCACCGACTCGCACACCACGATGGTCAACGGCCTGGGCGTCCTGGGCTGGGGCGTCGGCGGCATCGAGGCCGAGGCCGCGATGCTGGGCCAGCCGGTCTCCATGCTCATCCCGCGCGTCGTCGGCTTCAAGCTGACCGGTGAGCTGAACGCCGGCACCACCGCCACGGACCTCGTCCTCACGATCACCGAGATGCTGCGCAAGCACGGCGTCGTCGGCAAGTTCGTCGAGTTCTACGGAGAGGGCGTCGCCGCCACCTCCCTGGCCAACCGCGCCACCATCGGCAACATGTCGCCGGAGTTCGGCTCCACCGCCGCGATCTTCCCGATCGACGACGAGACGCTGAAGTACCTCCGTCTGACCGGCCGCGACGCCCAGCAGGTCGCGCTCGTCGAGGCGTACGCCAAGGAGCAGGGCCTCTGGCTCGACCCGGCCGCCGAGCCCGACTTCTCCGAGAAGCTGGAGCTCGACCTCTCCACGGTCGTCCCCTCCATCGCAGGCCCCAAGCGCCCGCAGGACCGCATCGTCCTGGCCAACGCCGCGCAGCAGTTCGCGCTCGACGTGCGCAACTACGTCGAGGACGACGACGAGGCGGGCAAGGAGTCCTTCCCGGCCTCCGACGCCCCGGCCACCACCAACGGCGTGCCGACGCGTCCGACCACCGTCACCGCCCCCGACGGCTCGACGTACGAGATCGACCACGGCGCCGTCACGGTCGCCGCGATCACCTCCTGCACCAACACCTCGAACCCGTACGTCATGGTCGCCGCCGCGCTCGTCGCGAAGAAGGCCGTGGAGAAGGGCCTGACCCGCAAGCCGTGGGTCAAGACCACCCTCGCCCCGGGTTCCAAGGTCGTCACCGACTACTTCGACAAGGCGGGGCTCACCCCCTACCTCGACAAGGTCGGCTTCAACCTCGTCGGCTACGGCTGCACCACCTGCATCGGCAACTCGGGCCCGCTGCCCGAGGAGGTCTCCAAGGCGGTCAACGAGCACGACCTGGCCGTGACGTCGGTCCTCTCCGGCAACCGGAACTTCGAGGGTCGCATCAACCCCGACGTCAAGATGAACTACCTGGCGTCCCCGCCGCTGGTCGTCGCGTACGCCATCGCCGGTTCGATGAAGGTGGACATCACCAAGGACGCGCTCGGCGCGGACCAGGACGGCAACCCGGTCTTCCTCAAGGACATCTGGCCGACCGAGGCCGAGGTGAACGACGTCGTCGCCAACTCCATCGGCGAGGACATGTTCAACAAGTCCTACCAGGACGTCTTCGCGGGCGACGCCCAGTGGCAGGCGCTCTCGATCCCGACCGGCAACACCTTCGAGTGGGACCCGCAGTCCACCTACGTCCGTAAGCCCCCTTACTTCGAGGGCATGACGATGGAGACCACCCCGGTCTCCGACATCACGGGCGCCCGCGTGCTGGCCAAGCTGGGCGACTCGGTCACCACCGACCACATCTCCCCGGCCGGTGCGATCAAGGCCGACACCCCGGCCGGCAAGTACCTCACGGAGCACGGCGTCGAGCGTCGCGACTTCAACTCCTACGGCTCGCGCCGAGGCAACCACGAGGTCATGATCCGCGGCACGTTCGCCAACATCCGCCTGCGCAACCAGATCGCGCCGGGCACCGAGGGCGGCTTCACCCGCGACTTCACGAAGGAAGACGGCCCCGTCTCCTTCATCTACGACGCCTCGCAGAACTACCAGGCGGCCGGCACCCCCCTCGCGATCCTCGCGGGCAAGGAGTACGGCTCGGGCTCGTCCCGCGACTGGGCCGCCAAGGGCACCGCGCTGCTCGGCGTGAAGGCCGTCATCGCCGAGTCGTACGAGCGCATCCACCGCTCGAACCTCATCGGCATGGGTGTCCTGCCGCTCCAGTTCCCGGAGGGCCTGTCCGCCGAGTCCCTCGGCCTCACCGGCGAGGAGTCCTTCTCCTTCACCGGCGTGACCGAGCTGAACAACGGCACGACCCCGAGCACGGTCAAGGTCACGACCGACACCGGTGTGGAGTTCGACGCGGTCGTCCGCATCGACACCCCCGGTGAGGCGGACTACTACCGCAACGGCGGCATCATGCAGTACGTGCTGCGCAGCCTGATCCGTAAGTAGGCCTCAGCAGACAGCAGTTGAGGGCCGCACCCCCGGCTGGGGGTGCGGCCCTCGTGCGTTGTCTGCGGCGCCGCGGGGGCTTGTCGCGCAATTCCCCGCGCCCCCTACGGGGTCTAGCCGCCGTACGGGACCGTGATCAGTTCCATCGCGTGCTTCGACGGGTCCAGGAAGTAGACGCCGCGTCCGCCGTCGTTGGTGTTGATCTCGCCCGGCTGCTTCTGCTGCGGGTCGGCCCAGTGCTCGATGCCGCGTGCCCTGATCTTCTCGTACGCCGCGTCGAACTCCGGCTCGGAGAGCAGGAAGGCGTAGTGCTGCGGGGTGATCTTGTCCGCGGGGATGCTGGCGAAGTCCAGGGTGACGGAGTTGCTCAGTTGCACCGCGATGAACGGGCCCCACTCCGAGGCGATTTCGAGCCCCAGAAGATCCGAGAAGAACTCGGCGGACTCCCGGTTGTCCCGGGCGTGGATGATCGTGTGGTTCAGCTCGACTGACAAGGAATGCCTCCAGAAGGCATCTCCCGACACCTCCATGCCTCACCCAGCCGGTGACCGACACGCGATGTCGCCGTCGATCTTAGTCACGGCGACACCGCGCTGTCACCCCTCTTCCCAGCCGACACTGCCGACACCCGTGCCGGCGATGCAGCGGGCACTCGACACGTCGGACGCGCCCGGCTTCAGCGTCTTCCACTGTCCGGCGGTGTCGGGCCATTCCCCGCAGACCACCGTGACACGGAAGGCCGTCACGACACCGGTGTTGTTGGTGCAGTGCGCGTGACCCCAGTAACCGTCGGTGTCCGTGGTGCAGTTGAGGACATTGGCCACCGCGGCCGACGCCTGCTGCGCCGCCGCCGCGCCCGGCGCGACGGCGAACACCGGCAGCACGGCGGCCGCCACCGCCGCGAGCTTGAGGGCGAGCCCGGTAAGACGACGAGGCTTGTTCATGGGTCGGTCTCCTTCTGGTTCCGCGTCGCGGTGCACCGGTCGTGCACCGCTGTCCGCACTCCAGTGATGTTTCCGGGCGGCCCTGTCGCGCCGGTCACTCCTTGGTCACTCGACACTCACGCCTCGTGCTGGAATGATGACTCTGGGTGACGATGGTGGGTGACGGGGGTGAGGATCACGGAGTTCGAGTACAGGCTTCTGGGGCCGCTTGAAGTGCTGTTCGACGGCAGGCCCGTGGCGATGCGGGCAGCCAAGCAGCGGGCCCTTCTGGCATCGCTTCTGATCGACGCGAACAAGGTCGTCCCCAGTGAAACCCTGATCGCCAGGCTGTGGGACGAACCACCGGACGGCGCCCGCAACGCCCTGCAGAACTACGTGCTGCGGCTGCGCCGCACCCTCGGCTGCGGGTCCCGGGGGCCGATCCGCACCTGCGCGGACGGCTATCTCGTCCACGTGCCCGACGAGGCCCTGGACCTGCACCGCTTCGACGCCCTGGTCGCCCGTGCCCGGTCCGCCGCGGCGGCGCAGGCCACGGAGCGGGCATCGGCGCTGCTCGGCGAGGCGCTGGCGCTGTGGCGCGGAGAGCCGTTCTCGGACGTCCCGTCCGAGCGGCTGCGGCTGGACGTCGCCCCCGCGCTGCACGAACGCCGCCTGGCCGCCCTGGAGTTGCACACCGACGCCGACGTCCGGCTCGGGCGCCACGCGGACGTACTGCCGCGCCTGCGCGAACTCACCGCCGCCCACCCGCTCCAGGAGCGCTTCTGGGCGCAGCGCATGCTGGCCCTCTACCGCTCGGGCCGGCAGAGCGAGGCCCTGGACTGCTACCGGACCGTCAGCGCCCTGCTCGTCGAGGAGCTGGGCGTCAACCCGGGACCGGAGCTGTGGCAGCTCCATCAGCGGGTGCTCACCGCCGACCCCTCCCTGACCGCGCCGTCGTCGCCGGACGGCCCACGGACCGAGGGGAACCTGCCCGCCGAGACGACGACGTTCATCGGCCGCGAGAGCATGCTCCGCAAGACCCGCAAGCTCCTGGAGAGCGCCCGCCTCGTCACGCTCACCGGGCCGGGCGGAGTGGGCAAGACGCGCCTCGCGCTGCGCGCGGCGGCCGAGGCGTCCTGGGCCTTTCCGCACGGCGCGTGGCTCGCCGACCTCGCGCCGCTGACCGAGCCGAAGCTCCTGGACCGCGCGGTCGCCGAGGCGCTCGGCATCCCCGACCAGTCGCTGCGGCCCGGCACGGCGGTGCTCGTCGAGCACCTGAGGGAGCGGCAGTTGCTCCTCGTGCTCGACAACTGCGAGCACGTGGCCGAGGCCGCCGGACACCTCCTGAGTACGCTCCTGACCGCCGCCCCCGGCCTGCGCGTGCTGGCCACCAGCCGCCAAGGGCTGCGCATCCCCGGCGAGTACCTGCTGCCCGTGCCGCCGCTGACCGTCCCCCAGGACCGGGGCGCGCCACCGACGCCGACGCGCTGTGAGGCCGTGCGGCTGCTTGCCGACCGCGCCGAGGCCTGCGCCCCGCACTTCCGGATCACCCGGCGCAACGAGGAGGCCGTGGGCCGCCTGTGCCGCCGTCTGGACGGCATCCCGCTGGCGATCGAGCTGGCCGCCGTGCGTCTGGGCGCGCTCTCGGCCGAGGAGATCCTGGAGCGCCTCGACGACCGCTTCCGGCTGCTCTCCGACACCGGGAAACCCACCGGGCCCCGGCACCAGCGCACCCTGCGCGGCGTCGTCGACTGGAGCCACGACCTGTGCGACGAACGCGAGAGGAGGCTGTGGGCAGGGGTGTCGGTGTTCTCCGGCGGCTTCGACCTCGCGGCGGCCGAGGCGGTGTGCCCGGGTGACGACACCACCCGCGAGGACATCGTGGACGTCCTCGCCGCTCTGGTGCACAAGTCGGTGCTCACCGTCGACACCACCGGCCCCCGGGCCCGGTACCGCATGCTGGAGACCCTGCGCCAGTACGGGCAGTGCAGGCTCCAGGAGCTGGGCCGGGACATCCCGCTGCGGCGGCGCCACTGCGCGTACTACGCGGACATGGCCGCGCGGTCGGCCGAGCAGTGGTGCGGGCCCGACGAGGTCGCCTGGCTGTCCCGGCTGCGCCTGGAGTCACCGAACCTGCGGGCGGCCCTGGACTTCTGCGTCACGGGGGAGGGCGACGCCACGGCCGGTCTCGCGATCGCCGCGAACCTCACCCGCACCCGGTACTGGTTCTTCAGCAGCTCGCTCGGCGAAGGCCGCCACTGGCTGACCCGCGCGCTCGACCTCGCCCCGACGGCCCCCGCCCCACTGCGCGTCGGCTGCTTGGCCCTGGCCGCCTGGATCGCGCTGTGCCAGGGGGACCGATCCACCGCCGAACGCTTCCTGGCCGAGGCCGGTCGGCTCGGCCGGGACGACGAGGACGTCGAAGCGCTGGGCGTGCTCTCGTACGTGGAGGGCGCCTTCGCCTTCCTCGTCCACGCGGACGCGGGGTCCATCGCGCTCCTGGCGCGGGCCAGAGAGCGTTTCCGTTCCCACGGCCAGGTGGGCGACGCGCACATGGCGACCATGCTCTGGGCCATGGCGGCGGCCTTCCTCGGCGGGCGTGAGCTCGCCCTGGCGGCCGGCCGGGAGTACGCGACGGAGGCCGAAGCCCACGGCGCGGGCTGGGCCCACTCCTGGGGGCTGTGGGGCGTGGGCCTCGCCGAACTCCGGCACGGCGACCCGCACCGGGCGGTGGCCCTGTTCCGTGACTCCCTGCGCCGACAGCGGGCCATCGGTGACCGCTGGGGGACCGTGTGGGGCATGGAGGCCATGGCCTGGGCCGTCGCCGCCACCGGAGACCATGGCCGAGCCGCCCGGCTGATAGGAGCGGCGTGCAGCCTCCTGCGGACGACGGGCGTCGCACTGACGGGCCTGCGGCCACTCCACGAAGCGCACGTCGAGACCGAGCACTTGGTCCGCCGCGCCCTCGGCGAACGGGCCTACGCGGCGGCCTTCGCGGAAGGAGAGGGCACCCGGGACCCCCTGCGGCTCGCGCTGTGAGCGGTCAGGCGCGGGCCTGGGGGAGGGCCAGGAAGGCGGCCCATGCCCTCGGGGCCACGGTGAGGTGCGGGGCCCCGTCCGGGTTCTTGGAGTCGCGGATGTGTACGGCGGCGGGGTGAGCGGCGATCTCTAGGCACTCGCCGCCTTCGCTGCCGCTATAGCTGGACTTGCGCCAGGCGTAGGCGACTTCGAGGCATTGGCCGCCCTGCTCGCTGCTGTAGCTGGACTTGAACCACTGCAATGCCGTGTTCATTGCCCTCCTAGCAAACGGTCCAACAGGTCCCTCGTGTCCTCGGGATTTAGGGCCTGCGTCCGCAGCATCGCACATTTCTGCGTCAGGATCGCCACCTCGTCTGGATCAGCGATCAGTTGGCTTCCGCGCTGTGTCTCTGTGTAGGCGAGCCGCTGGTGTTCAGGCGTTTCGAGGAGCACGAACGGGCCATCGAGGGCTGCGTGAATAGCGCGACCGAACGGCAGGATCTGCAAGGCGAGGCCCGGTAGTTCGCTGTACTCGCGCAGGCGGCGCAGTTGCTCGAAGTACACCTGTTGGCTGCCCAGGCGGTCGTGCAACACGGCTTCCCAGATCACGAAGCTGGTGGTCGGGGGCACCTTCCGATGCAGGATCTCCTGACGCTCGATGCGCAGGGCGACAAACTGCTCGATCTCGTCCTCGTCGAAGACCGGCACACGACTGCGGAAGACAGCTCGGGCGTACTCCTCTGTCTGCAGCTGCCCGGGCAGTACCTGGTTCGCGTACAACGAGATCGCAATGGCCTCCCGCTCGCAATCCAGATACTCCTCGGCCCACCGAGGAACCAGATCCACCTCCGGCATGTTCTCGACAGCCGTCTGCAACGTCCTATGCGTACGCAGGAGTTCATCCAGCTGCACCGCCAGATCCATCTTCAGGGGCCGCCGCCCCTGCTCGATGGAGGCAATCGCCTCCTCGCCGATCACGAACCGCTCGGCCAGCGACTTCTGTGTGTACCCGGCCGCCTCGCGGTGGACGGCGAGCAGCGCGCCCACCATCCGCATCGCCGAGGCATTCCTCCGTGACCGTCGCCTTGGGCTGTTCATACCGTTCAACTCCCCACCAGAAGCCGCACGTTCACGCGGCGAACCCGTACAACCCGGCTGTACGGGTTCACGTACTGCTTCATGATGACCACGGAGTGTGACCCTCGTCACGTGAATGACGAAACTCCACTCCCCTTCCGGCGGGACCCCCGCGAGCGCTTCTACCGGCGCGAACGCCAGTCCGTGCCCGCCGCCCGCGCCTTCACGCGCGCCGCGCTCGTCGGGTGGGACATCCGCGAGCGCGCGGACGACATCACCCTCTGCGTAGGCGAGTTGACGACCAACGCCCTGCTGCACGGAGTCCCGCCGGGGCGGGGATTCCGGCTGCACCTGCGCCGCGACAGCGACGTACTCCGTGTCGAAGTGCACGACAGCGGCGGCGGATGGCCCCGGCTCGGCGGCGGTGATGACGCCGACGAGTCGGGGCGCGGCCTGCTGATCGTGGCGGCCCTTGCCGACAAGTGGGGGGTGGTGGAACGCGATCCCGGCAAGGTCGTGTGGTGCGAGTTCGCCACGGGCCAGGCCTAGGCCGTGGTGTCAGGACGAGGTCACGGTGTACGTGCCGGACCCGGCCTTGTTGACGAGGACAACGCCGTAACAGCCTCCTTGTGAGGTGAACTTGAACGACTCGGCCTGGCCGGGACCGTTCCCGGTCGCCGATGCGGTCGCGGCGTAACGGCCACGGACGGCGGTCTTGGCGTCGGCCGGATCGGAGTCCATCAGGAACAGCTCCGCGTCCTGGCTCGCGTCGGACGGCGTCGCGGTGATGGTCACCTCGGTGCCCGCGACCGGGCAGGTGTCCCAGACGGCGGTCACGTCGTCGGCGCCGTTCATCGTCTTGGTGTCGGAGGCGCCGAGCAGCTTTCCGCTGTCGGCGAGCTCGATGCGGTACTCACCGGTGCCCGTGCCGCCGAGCGGCCGTTTCACGACGGGGTAGTAGTCGCCGGGGCCGCGCGCGTTGGAGTCGACGGCGATGAAGTCGACCGTGTCCCCGGTGGCCAGGCTGACGTCGAGGCGCTGCTGGAGCGCCTGGTCGTCGTACAGGTCGAGGTCGTAGTCGACGCCCGCCGGAGGCCGCAGCGCCACGACCGACCAGAAGCGGAAGGTGGTGTCGTAGCGGTAGTTGTGCTGCGGGTCCGGTGTGGGCAGCGTCTTGGACTGGCCGTCCGCGAGCTGGTTGCGGAAGCCGTAGTCGATGCCGTTCTGGAAGAGCGCGCCGCCCGGCCCCGAGCCCACGTCGTGGCCTTCCTGGCCGCGGTGGGTCCAGAACTCCTGGAAGGTGGTGGACCGCCGGTCCAGCAGGGTGTCCCAGATGGCGCCCGTCGCGGCCTCCTGGTGGTGGTCCCAGTAGCGCTCGCCCGACGGGTCGAAGAGGTCCCACAGGGAGCCGGTGACCCGGCCCTCGGTGTCGTCGCCGGTGTTGTAGCCCGCGGTGTTCTCGACGTGCCAGCCCCGGTACTCGTCCCGGTTGAAGATCGCCATCGGGTAGAAGTTCGCGAACCCCTCGACCCAGGCGCACCCCTTCGAACTGCGGGTATCCATCGCGTGCGGGCTGCAGTTCTCGGTGGCGGGCTTGTTGTCCTCGTACGCGTCGGCCATCACCGCGTGGCCGTACTCGTGGACGGTGTCGGTGCGGTCGTCGGGAGCGGCGGCCTCCAGCCAGACGCTCTCGTCGCCCCACTCGTAACGGCTGCCGTCGCCCGCGTCGTCGTCCGGATAGATGATCTCCATCCGGCGGCAGTCGCCGGAGTCGCGGGCGTCCCAGCACTCGCCGGGCGTCCAGTTCTTGGCCTGGTTCGCCAGGTCGTACGCGTGGAAGACCCGGTTCATCGTCTGGTCGCCGGGGGCGATGCGGCCGAAGTTCACCGTGCGGCCGTCACCGATGTTGTCGCGCTGGCCGGAGCGGAACTCGTAGACGTCACGGCTGAGGAAGTTGTCCTCGACGATCCGCCACAGGCCGCTCTCGGTGCGGACCTTGACGTAGACGTCCTGGCCGCCGGAGGTGTCGTTGTTGTCGAAGCACATCCGGAAGCCGCCGCTGCCGTCGGTCAGCGCGGAGTCGAGCAGGTCGTCCCCGCCGAAGGAGTCGTCGTCCCAGGCCTCGACCTGGATGTTCGGCGAGGGGTGCGCGCCGCCCGGCTCCGTGTAGCCGACCGTGCCGGTGACGCAGGAGAGCGCCTGTGCCGACGGTTCGCTGGAGGGGGCGTCGTCGCTGTGCGGCTTCGGCAGCTTCGTGCGGCCGGCCACCGGCTCGAACGGCCGCTCGGGCTTGGCGGGGGTGAGCTCGACGTCGTCGGGGAGCTCGCGCAGCGCGGTGGAGTTGCGGCGCTGGTCGAAGCCCAGGTGCGAGGCGGCGGGCGTGGCCCCGACCGTGAGGAGCTGGAGGTGCTCGTCGCGGTCGACGGGCTCGGCCGACGTGCCGTCGACGCGGGCGCGCACGGAGGTGGCGGCGGCCTTGACGCCCTTGACCGGGAGCGAGAAGCGCAGGGTCTTCCCGGCGGCCAGGTCGACGGTGCGCTGGGCGCGGTGCACCGCGCCGCCGTCCTCGGGCAGCAGCGGGCCGATGTCCTTGAACTGCCAGCCGGCGGGCGCGGACGCCCAGTCGACGGCGGCGGGCAGGTCGGCCTGGACGCGGGCCCCGGAGAGGTCGACGCGGGTGTCGACGGTGATGTCGAGGCGGGCCTGCCGTCCCACGGAGGGGGCCTGGTCCAGGTGCGTGGTCACCCGTACACAGCTGGACCAGTCGTCGGGCGCCGTACAGCTGCTCTTGGGGGCCTTGTCGGCTGCGGCGGGGGCGGCGGACGCGGGGCCGAGGACGGTGAGCGGGGCGCCGATGGCGAGGGTGCCGATGACGGCGACGGCCTTCGAGCGGGGTCTTCGTGGTCTTCGTAACACGGATGATCTCCCCTCAACGATGCGATCAGTGTCCATCAGTGTCGATCAATGGCGTGATCATGACAAAAGGTGCGTTGCGAGGTGAGTCTCCAGCCATGGGGAGGATGAGGCCAGGGGTGTTCCGGCCAACGCTCCTGCGGCGCACGCGAACGGGGGCGGGAGTGAACTTTCCACTCCCGCCCCCGCGTCGCGCTGTTCGGTCCCGCCGGATCAGCTCAGGAGCTCGACCTCCGCGAGCGTCGCGGAACCGTCCGGCACGAGCCGGTAGTGCGCGTACGTCCCCGGCTTGTCGACCGTGAACACCCGGGTCTGCTTGTCCCAGGCGAAGGACTCGCCGGAACGCTTGTCCAGCTCCTTCCACTTCTCGCCGTCGGCGGAGCCCTGCAGGACCCAGCCACGCGGCGCCTTCGCCTTGTCGGCGGACGACGTCAGCGTGTACTGCACCGCCTTGGTCTCCTTGCCCACCGGCAGGTCCACGGCGTCCGCCGAAGTGGCGTCCGTGTCCGACGTGTTGTCGAAGAGCGCCCCGTCACCCTTGATGGCGTCCGCGCGAGGCGACGGCACCTTGTCGTCCTGCGTGACCGACGTCGGCTGGGCGTTCTTGCCGGTGCCCCACGCCGACGGCTTCGGTCCCATGTCGAACTCCAGGACGCCGCCGCGAGCGATCGCCTTGTGGGGCAGGGCGGTCGAGGTCCACTTCTTGCCGTTGACCTTCAGGCCCTGGACGTACACGTTCTTCGCGCTGTTCTTGGGCGCCTTGACGACCAGGTCGCGCCCGCCGTCCAGGTGCACGGTCATCTTGGTGAACTGCGGCGAACCGATCGCGTACTCGCCGCTGCCCATGACCAGCGGATAGAAGCCGAGCGAGGAGAAGAGGTACCAGGCCGACTGCTCGCCGTTGTCCTCGTCGCCGTGGTAGCCCTGCCCGATCTCGCTGCCCGTGTAGAGGCGGGAGAGGACCTCGCGGACCTTCTCCTGCGTCTTGGACGGCTCACCGGCCGCGTCGTACATGTAGGCGGCGTGGTGGGCGACCTGGTTGGAGTGCCCGTACATGCCCATGCGGACGTCGCGCGCCTCGGTCATCTCGTGGATGACGCCTCCGTAGGAGCCCGCGAACTCGGCGGAGCCGGTCTCCGGAGTGGCGAAGTACTTGTCGAGCTTGTCGCCCAGGCCCTTGCGGCCGCCGTACAGGTTCGCCAGACCGCGCGAGTCCTGGGGAGCGGTGAAGGCGTAGCCCCAGGCGTTGGTCTCCGTGTAGTCGTGGCCCCACACGCGCGGGTCGAACTTCTCGGACGGGACGCGCCAGTCGCCCTTCTTGTCCTTGCCCTGGAAGAAGCCCTCCCCGGCCGCCTTGCCGTCGAAGAGGTGCACGTAGTCCCGGGCACGGTTGAGGAAGTACTCCGACTCCTCCTTGTAGTGCTTCTCGCCCGTCTTCTTGTAGAGGGCCTGGCCCATGCGCGAGATGCCGTAGTCGTTGACATATCCCTCCAGGGCCCAGGACAGGCCCTCGTGGGTCTCGCTGGGGGTGTAGCCGAGGAAGGGAGAGGTCTCCATTCCCTTGCGGCCGACGCCCTTGCTCGGCGGTACGACCGTCGCGTTCTTCAGGGCGGCGTCGTACGCGTCCTTGGCGTCGAAGTCCACGCCCTTGACGTACGCGTCGGCGAACGCCACGTCCGACGAGGTGCCCGTCATCAGGTCCGCGTAGCCGGGCGAGGACCAGCGCGACGTCCAGCCGCCGTCCTTGTACTGCTGGACGAAGCCGTCGACCAGCTCACCCGCCTTCTTCGGCGTGAGGAGCGAGTAGGCGGGCCAGGTCGTGCGATAGGTGTCCCAGAAGCCGTTGTTCACGTACGGCTTGCCGTCGACGATCTTCGCGCCGGTGTGGGTCGGGGTGTCGGGACCCGTCTGCGGCGAGAAGGGCGAGGCGTACTGGTACTTCGACTTGCCGCCCGAAGTGACCTTCTCGAAGCCCGAGTTGGGGTAGAGGTACAGGCGGTACAGGCTGGAGTAGAGCGAGGTCCGCTGCCCCTCGCTCGCGCCTTCCACCTCCACCTTGCCGAGGATGTCGTCCCAGCTCTTCTGCGCGCGGTTCTTCACGCGCTCGAAGGAGGTGCCGGCGGGGATCTCCTGGCCGAGGTTGGCCTTGGCCTGGTCGAGGCTGATGAGCGAGGTCGCGAGGCGCAGGTTGACCGTGCGGTCCTTGCCGGGCTTGAAGCGCAGATAGCCGGTGACGTCACCGCCGCCCCCGCCGTCGAGCTTGCCGCCCGCGGTGACGGGCGCGTCGAAGGTGCCGTACACGAACAGACGCGTGGCACCCGTGGAGAGCCCGGACTTGACGTCCGAGAAGCCGCTGACGACACCGCTCTCCTTGTCGAGGGTGAGGCCGCCCTTCTCCGAGACGTTGTCGAAGATGACGCTCGCGTCGTCACCGGGATAGGTGAACTTCATCATCGCCGCGTGATCGGTCGGGGCCATCTCGGCCTTCAGACCGTTCTCGAACGTCACGCCGTAGTAGTGCGGGCGTGCCGTCTCCTTCTCGTGCTTGAAGGGCAGCGCGCGCTTGGTGCGGGACGCGGACGGGGTGTCCTTGTCGACCGACGGCATCATCTGGAACGTCTGCCGGTCGCCCATCCAGGGGCTCGGCTCGTGGCTCGCGCTGAACGCCTGGATCGTCGGCAGGTTGTCCGCGTTGTTGCCGCGCGCGTAGTCGTAGAGCCAGCTCAGGGAGCCCGCGTTGGTCACCGGCGTCCAGAAGTTGAAGCCGTGCGGGACGGCCGTCGCCGGGAAGGTGTTGCCGCGCGAGAAGCCGCCGCTGGAGTTCGTGCCGCGGGTGGTGTCCGCGTAGTCCGAGGGGTGGGCCTTCGGCTTCGCCGGGGCCTTCTCCTTCAGGGACACGTCGTCCACCCAGCCGCGGAACTTCGCCGGGCCCTTGGGGGAGTCGTACGCGACGAGCACTCGGTCGACGGTCTTGCCGCGCGCGACCTGCCCGATCCGCGCGGCCACGTTGTTCCACTGGTTGACGTAGAGGCCCTTCGCGGCGCCCTGGCCCTGCGGGGTCAGCGGGAAGCCGTGCTGGTCCGTGGCCTTGAGGTCACTCAGATGGGTGCCGTCGGTGAAGGCCAGGTCCACGGACACGTTCGTGGCGTCGTAGTCGAGGTCGCCCTCGGCCATGGACGGGAAGATCCGGTACGACAGCTCGGTGTCCCGGCGCACCGAGACGTTCACGTCGAAGACCTTGTTGTACGAGTAGCCGCGGCCGTCCACCTTGTGGGTGCCCGCGTAGCGCAGCGCGCGCTTGCCGGTGAACCCGGCGCCCGACTTCGCGGTCGGGGAGCCGCTGGGGCCGCGGTCCACGAGGGAGAGCATGTCCTCGGGGGCGGGCGTCTCGCTGCCGCCGACGGAGAGGTGGACGTCGGAGAGCTGGAGCGCGTCGGACGCGCCGTTGTTGGCGGTCACCTCCAGGCGGTAGTGCGCGTACGCCGTGCCGTTCTCGAAGTCGTACTTCTTCGTCTGGTGACGCTTGTCGAACGCCTCACCCTTTCGGGTGTCGAGGACCTTCCAGTCCTTGCCGTCCGTGGAGCCCTGCAGGGTCCAGTCCTTCGGGTCGCGCTCGTCGTGGTCGTTCGCCGACGTCAGCGCGTACGTCACGGCCTTGGCCGGCTCGTCGAGGTCGAACTCGACCCAGCCGGTGGCCGCGAAGGTGAGCCACTTGCTCGTGGGCTCACCGTCGACCAGGTTCTCCTTGACCTCGCCGCTGCCGGAGTTCTCGCCGCTGGCGCGGACCTCCGTGACGTGGTCGTTCACACTTCCGGGTATTCCCGAACTGAACGCTCCGTTGACACCGGCGGTGCGCTTCTTGCCGTCGGGGCCGGTGTCGACCGTGTTCAGCCAGTCGGGCTGGGCGTCGCCCTCCTCGAACGAGGAGACGAACTCCCTGGCGGCTTTGGGCGGTTCCTCCGGCTTGGCGACGGCCGCGCCCTGCGCCGTCGCGACGAGCGTGAACGCGGCCGCTCCGAGGACCGCGGCCGAACGGTGGTGTCTGAAGCGAGGTCTGCGTGATCTGTGCGGCATCCTCGAGCCCCTCCCTGCGAGTTGGACAACGTTGTCACGTGGCTGCGCAAGGTCCAGTAGGGCGCCAAGTTGCCGGTGGTGTCAAGGCTGTTGAAGGGGCCGGTGGAGTGGGTGGGGGAGTGGGCGGGGCCCAGTGAAAGTCCAAGGGGATCGAGGAGAAAGTCCAATGAGGAGCAAGGAGGGGCCAGGGAAGATCGGTGAGGGGCGAGCGGAGGCGGGTTTCGGCGCGGCCGAATCCCCTGGCCGAATTTGCTCACGCCGTGAACGAACCAGTCCATATCTCCGCGAGGTCTCAACTCGGGAAAGACTGCTGGCCGAAGCTGCATTCGATCTTGCTCTGCTGCGGAGGAGTGGACTATACCTATCGGCACCCTGAGTGGCGGGTGCAAGCCCTTGCCATGTAGTTGTCGCACGTTCGGTACCACCAAGCTTCAACTGACCCGCGGTGTCGGGCCCTTCGCCACTGGCGAGCTGTCGGGAGCCCCGTACGCCGCCTGAGTCCTGGAAGGCGAGGACTTGAGCATGGGATCCACCAGCATCAACCGTCGTGACGTGATGAAGAGGGCGGCGGCCACCAGCCTTCTCGCCGTGCCGGCCGTGGGCGCCCTGAGCTCCTGCGCGAGCGGCGGCGGGGACGAGAACAAGGCGGAGAAGGGCGAGAAGTCCAAGAAGAACCCGCTCGGCGTGAAGGACGACGCCGGGCTCGCCGTGGTCGTCTTCAACGGCGGTTACGGCGACAAGTACGCCCAGTTCGTGACCGACATGTACAAGAAGCGGTACCCGGACTCGAAAGCCGCCCAGAAGTCGACGACGAAGATCGCCACTCAGGTGCAGCCGAAGATCGTCCGCGGCAACCCGACGGCCGACGTCATCAACAACTCCGGCGCCGACCAGATGAACCCGGGCAAGCTGGTCTCCAACAAGCAGGTGGCGGACCTCACCGAGCTGCTCGACGCGCCGTCGTGGGACGACCCGAGCGTCAAGGTGCGCGACATCCTCGAACCGGCGGTCGAGGCGAGCGGCAACTTCGGTGGCCCCGGCACCTTCCAGGCCGGCATCTCGCTGACGGTCTACGGCACCTTCTACTCCAAGAAGCTCCTTGAGGAGGGCCTGGATTCCGCGTACCCGAAGACCTGGGACGAGATGCTGGCCGTCTGCAAGAAGGCCAAGGCCAAGGGCATCCACGGCTGGAGCTACCCGGGCGGCCACCCGCGGTACATGTTCTTCAGCATCTACACGATGTTCGCGCAGCGCGGCGGGCGCGAGATCACCACGGCCATGGACTACCTGGAGCCGGGCGCCTGGAAGAACGACGCGGTCAAGGACGTCTTCGAGGCCTGGGAGGAACTGGTCGCCAAGAAGTACGTCCTGACCGGCTTCGACGGCACCGAGGCGCACACCGAGATGCAGACCGCCTGGACCAAGGGGGGCAAGTGCGTCTTCGTGCCCAACGGTTCCTGGGTGGAGAACGAGGCCAAGGACACCACCCCGAAGGACTTCGGGATGTCGTTCGGCCCGAGCCCGTCACTGGACTCCGGCGACAAGATGCCGTTCGGCACGATCAACGCTCCGGCCGGTGAGTTCTACGTCGTCCCCGAGAAGGCGCAGAACCGGCAGGGCGGCCTGGAGTGGCTGCGGGCGATGTACAGCAAGGAAGCCGCCCTGAACAACTTCAAGGAGCTCTCCGCTCTGCCGGTGGTCAAGGGGGCCATCGACGGCCAGGAAATGCCGCACGGGGTGGCGAGCGTGCAGGCGGCGATCAAGGCCGCCGGCAAGAACGTCGTCATCGCGAAGCACATGGACTGGTACAACGAGCTGTTCCGCGAGGACTTCAACAACATGATCGCCAAGTTCATGCTGGGTCAGATCGGCACCAAGCAGGCCATGGACATCATGGAGAAGGCCGGAGCCCGAATCCTCAAGGACCCTGACGTCGTCAAGGTCAAGAAGTCCTGATCAGCAGCGGATCGACCGAGAACGCGAGCACGTGAACGAGGCGGGGCGGAGTGGCGTGAAGACTGACACCCGGGTGGGCGATTCGCCACCTTCGAAGAAGGCACCGGACCCGGCAGGACGGCCCAAGTCGCCGAACGGGCTGCTGTTCGTCCTGGCGGTGCTCCTTCCGCCCCGCTTCACCCCGCAGAGCGTGCGCTACGACCGGCGCTACCGGACGCTCGACAAGTACCGCTTCATCGCGGGCTTCCTGTCGCTGCCGCTCGCGTTCTACGCCCTGTTCGTGATCTCGCCCTTCATCCAGGCGATCTACTACTCGTTCACGGACTGGTCCGGCGGGCCGGTGGCGAACTTCATCGGCTTCGACAACTTCACCAAGATGTGGAACGACGAGCGCTTCTGGGAGTCCCTGGAGGTGAGCATCACCCTGGCGGTCGTCGCCCCGGTGATCACGCTCGTGCTCGGCATGTTCTTCGCGTACATGATCACGTCGGGCGGCAGGCACCGGAAGGGCCAGGCCATCGCGGGCGTCGCGGGCTCGTCGGTCTACAAAGTCGTCTACTTCTTCCCCCAGGTCCTGTCCGTCGCGATCATCGCCGTGGTCTGGGGCCGCGTCTTCAACACCAACAGCGGCCTGATCAACGGCGGGCTCGACAAGCTGGGCGTCGACGGCCCGGCCTGGCTGGGCGGCGACCGCTCCCTGGCCCTCATCGCCGTGATGATCGTGCTCTCCTGGAGCTTCGTCGGCTTCTACGTGGTGCTGTTCTCCGCCGCGATGGGCGCGATCCCCAAGGACATCTACGAGGCCGCGCTGCTGGACGGCGCGAGCCGCGGGCGGACCTTCTTCAGCGTGACGCTCCCGCTGATCTGGGACACCGTGCGGACCGGCTGGATCTACATGGGCATCCAGGCACTCGACTCGTTCGCGATCGTCCTGGTCATGGTTCCCGAACACGTCCTGAAGGTCACCCCGGTCTTCCTCTACGAACGGTTCCGTGACGGTCAGTACGGCTATGCCACCTCCATCGGCGTCGTCCTCCTCGTCCTCAGCATGGCGTTCTCGCTGATCGTCATGAGGATCGGGAACCGCGACCGGATCGAATACTAAAGACCGCGGGAGCACTGCATCATGACCACGACCACCGCACCCCGCGCCGAGTCCGCCGACACACCCCGCCGGGAGGGCGATTCGGCGAGCGGCGCGACCCTGAACGTCTTCTCGCACGCCTTCCTCGTCCTGTGGGTGGTCCTCGCGGCGGGCCCCCTGATCTGGGTCGCCCTCACCGCGCTGCGCCCCTCGGTCGAGATCCTCAGCGATCCGATGGGCTGGCCGACCTCCTTCCACTGGGAGAACTTCAGCAACGCGTGGACCGAGGCGAACATCGGCCAGTACGCCATCAACTCGGTGATCATCCTGGCGGGTTCGCTGACCGGCACCATGCTGCTCGGCTCGATGGCGGCCTATGTGATCGCCCGCTTCACCTTCCCGGGCAACCGCTTCATCTTCATGCTCTTCGCGGGCGGCATGATGTTCCCCGTCATCCTCGCCCTCGTCCCGCTCTTCGCGGTCATGGAGAACTTCGGCCTCCTGGACACCCGGCCCGGCCTGATGATCGCGTACATCGCGTACTCGCTGCCCTTCACGACCTTCTTCCTCACCTCCTTCTTCCGTACGCTGCCGACCGGCGTCCAGGAGGCGGCGATGGTCGACGGGGCCTCGCACACGCGGACGTTCTTCCAGATCATGCTGCCGATGGCCAAGCCGGGCCTGGTCAGCATCGGCATCTTCAACTTCCTCGGCCAGTGGAACCAGTACCTGCTTCCGCTGCTGCTCAACAACGAGGAGGAGAGCAGCTACGTGCTGCCTCAAGGACTCGCCACGCTGGCGGTCTCGCAGGGGTACCGGGGCGACTGGGGAGCGCTCTTCGCGGGTCTGACGATCGCGATGCTTCCGGTGCTCGTCGTGTACGCGGTGTTCCAGCGTCAGGTGCAGGCCGGCCTCACCGCGGGGGCTCTCAAGTGACCCTGGCCGCCGGTGATTTCAGCTTGGCCACGAAAGTGGTCTAGGCCTGTCGCGCCAATTCCGGCCGTGAGTAATGTCGGCCCCACGGCGCCGCGGGGGGAACCTTTTGCCCGCGTTCAAGTCGACACCGATGTCGAAGGGTTGAACAGCATGAGGAATCGATTGATCGCCACCGGTGCGGCAACGCTCGCGATGGCCATGGGACTTACCGCGTGCGGCGGTGACAGCGACAGCGGCGACGGCAAGACCATCAAGCTCGTCGCCGCCGACTACGGCGACAAGGCCTCCAACGCCTCCAAGAAGTACTGGGACGGCGTGAAGAAGGAGTTCGAGAAGGAGAACGACGGCTACAAGGTCGACGTCCAGGTCATCAACTGGAACGAGATCGACAAGCAGGTCAAGAACATGATCCAGGCGGGCGACCAGCCCGACCTGCTGCAGACCGGCGGCTACGCCGACAAGGTCGCGGACGACCTGCTCTACAAGGCCGACGAGGTCCTCTCGCCCAAGACGCAGGAGAACCTCATCCCCACCTTCGCCAAGGCCGGCGAGGTCAAGGGCACGCAGTACGGCATCCCGTGGGTCTCCTCCAGCCGCGTGATGTTCTACAACAAGGCCGTCCTGAAGAAGGCCGGCGTGAAGACGCCGCCCAAGACCTGGGACGAACTCGCCGCGGCCGCCAAGAAGATCAAGTCCTCCAAGGCCGCCGACACCCCCTACGCCCTCCCGCTCGGCCCCGAGGAGACCCAGGGCGAGACGATGATGTGGGAGCTCGGCAACGGCGGTGGCTACACCGACGCGAGCGGCAAGTACACGCTCGACAGCGCGAAGAACGTCGAGACCTTCGACTGGCTGCAGAAGAACCTGGTCAAGCCCGGTCTCACGTACTCCAACCCGGCCTCCACCGACCGCAAGACGGCCTTCGCGGACTTCGCGGCGGGCAAGGTCGGCATGCTCAACGGCCACCCGAGCCTGATCCAGATGGCCAAGGACGGCAAGGTCGACTACGGCGTCGCGCCGATCCCCGGCAAGACGGGCCCGCTGGAGTCCACCCTCGGCGTGGCCGACTGGATGATGGCGTTCAAGGACGGCGGCGCGGAGAAGGAAGGCGTCAAGAAGTTCCTGGACTTCACGTACTCCAAGAAGATGCTGGAGTTCGACGAGATGTACAACCTGATGCCCGTCACCCAGGACGCGCTCAAGACGATGCAGACGAACGGCAAGCACAAGGACCTGGAGCCGTTCTTCGAGGTCCTGCCGAACGCCAAGTTCTACCCGCTGGGCGACACCGCGTGGGACGTCATCTCCGCGGAGATGAAGAAGACCGGCGGCAAGGCCGCGAGCGACGACCCGAAGACGGTCCTCGGCGACCTGCAGAAGAAGGCGGAAGCGGCGGCTGCCGAGAGCAAGTAGCAGCCAGGCAGACGCACTTCGTCCCGTAGTCCCGTTCGCTAGGAGACCTTGTGTCACTGAAGGCCCCTCCGCCCCCGGCCGACACCGGCCGGGGACGGAGCGGGCGCGCACCCAGGCCGGTGAGCCGTCGCAGCGGCATCGCCCGACTCGGCCCGCTGCCCTGGATAGCGCCCGTCATCCTGCTGATCCTCGCCGTGGTCATCTGGCCGGTCGTCGAGCTGGTCCGCACCTCGTTCCTCAACATCTCCATCGCCGGCATCGTGCGCGGCAGCGCGGGGACCGACAAGTACAAGAAGCTCTTCGACGAGACCGACTTCGGGGCCGTCCTGCTCTGGACGGTCGTGTGGACCGTCGTCGTCGTGAGCGTGACGATGCTGCTCTCGCTGGCCCTCGCCCAGCTGTTCAACCAGAAGTTCCCCGGCCGCACCGTCACCCGCTGGGCGCTCATCGCGCCCTGGGCCGCGTCCGTCCTGATGACCGCCATCGGCTTCAAGTGGATGCTCAACCAGACCGCGGGCGTGCTCAACACGCTGATGCTCGACCTCGGTCTCATCGACAAGTCCAAGGACTGGCTGGGCAAGCCGGAGACGGCCTGGCCGTGGATGATGGCCGTCGCGATCTTCGTGTCGCTGCCCTTCACCACGTACACCCTGCTCGCGGGCCTGCAGACCATCCCGCACGAGGTCTACGAGGCGTCGCGGATCGACGGGGCGAGCCCCGGGCAGACGTACCGGCACATCACGCTGCCGATGCTGCGGCCCGCGTTCCTCGTCGGTGTGGTCATCAACCTCATCAACGTCTTCAACTCCTTCCCGATCATCTGGGCCATGACGCAGGGCGGTCCCGGCTATGACACCTCCACGACCATGGTGTTCATGTACAAGCTGAAGGAGACCGACATCGGCGAATCCGCCGCCATGTCCGTGGTCAACTTCGCGATGGTCGTCGTGCTCGTGCTGATCTTCCTGAAGGTCAGCCGGTGGAACGAGGAGGACTGATGGCCACCGCGACGGAGACCCGCGCGGGGTCCCCGAAGGGCCCCGCGCCCCAGCTCAAGCCCAAGCGCACGTTCCGGCCGCGCACGCTGGTCATCACGGTGGTCGCCTGGGCCCTGGCGGCGATCTTCCTGGCTCCGTACCTGGAGATGGTGATCACCGCGCTCCGGCCCAAGAGCGAGCTGCGGGACCGGACCTATCTCCCGCAGAACCTGGAATGGTCGAACTTCATCGAGGTCTGGAAGGAGTCGGAGCTCGGCCAGAACCTCCAGGTGACCCTGTTGGTCGCGGGCGGGGCCACGCTCCTGGTGCTCCTGGTCTCGCTGCCCGCCGCGTACTACACGGCGCGCATGCGCTACCGCGGACGCAAGGCCTTCCTGCTGCTCGTCCTGATCACCCAGATGTTCCAGCCCACCGCCCTGCTCGTCGGTCTCTACCGCGAGTTCCACCAGCTGGACATGCTCAACTCGGTCTGGACGCTGATCATCACCAACGCGGCGTTCAACCTCGCGTTCGCGGTGTGGATCCTGACGGCCTACATCAGCTCGATCCCGCCGGAGCTGGAGGAGGCGGCGATGGTGGACGGCACCAGCCGCTTCGGCGCCATGATCAAGGTGACCCTGCCGCTGGCGCTGCCGGGCGTGGTCACCGCGGTGATCTTCACTTTCATCACTGCGTGGAACGAGTTCGTGATGGGCCTCACGCTCACCACCGAACCCGACAAGCAGCCGCTGACCGTCGGCATCAACAACTTCATCGGCGCCTACACCGTGGAGTGGAACTACCTCTTCGCGGCGTCCGTGGTGGCGATCGTGCCGGTCATCGTGCTGTTCGCCTTCATCGAGCGGCACGTCGTCTCGGGTCTCACCGCGGGATCGGTCAAGTAACGGATCGGCCCGCACAGGCCGGGTCTGGGTGGTTTGGGGTGCATCCTCGCCGCTTGGACCCGGCCTGTCCGGCTGTTCGGGAGCGCCGATTTCCGTCAAGGACTTGACTGCGCCAACCCGTTCAGCAGAGCTTGGAGTTCACAACTTGTACGGGCGGCGAAGGCGCGCCACGACATTTACGTCATACGGAATAAGGGTGGCTGAGTCAATGGAGACTCCGGGGTCGCAGTCGTCGCTGCACCGGGCCAATCTCGAGCGGGTCGTACGTGCCGTACGGCTCGCCGGATCGCTCACTCAGGCGGAGATCGCCAGGACGACGGGTCTGTCCGCGGCCACGGTCTCCAACATCGTCCGGGAGCTCAAGGACGGCGGAACGGTCGAGGTCACGCCCACCTCGGCAGGCGGCCGCCGGGCCCGCAGCGTCTCGCTCAGCGGCGACGCGGGCATCGTCATCGGCGTGGACTTCGGCCATACGCACCTGCGGGTGGCCGTCGGCAACCTCGCCCACCAGGTGCTCGCCGAGGAGTCCGAGCCGCTGGACGTGGACGCGTCGGCCGCGCAGGGCTTCGACCGCGCCGAGCAGCTGGTCAGCAGGCTGATCGGGGTGACCGGGGTGGACCGCGCGAAGATCGCGGGCATCGGCCTCGGTGTGCCGGGGCCCATCGACGTGGAGTCCGGGACGCTCGGCTCGACCTCGATCCTGCCGGGCTGGACCGGCACCAAGCCCGCCGAGGAGCTCAAGGACCGCCTGGGCGTCCCCGTGCACGTCGACAACGACGCCAACCTCGGCGCGCTCGGCGAGCTGGTCTGGGGGAGCGGCCGCGGGGTCAAGGACCTGGCGTACATCAAGGTCGCCAGCGGTGTCGGCGCCGGTCTGGTGATCAGCGGGCGGATCTACCGCGGCCCCGGCGGCACCGCGGGCGAGATCGGGCACATCACCCTGGACGAGTCGGGCCCGGTCTGCCGCTGCGGCAACCGCGGCTGCCTGGAGACCTTCACCGCGGCCCGCTATGTGCTGCCCCTGCTCCAGTCGAGCCACGGCACCGAGCTGACCATGGAGCGCGTGGTGGCCCTCGCGCGCGACGGCGACCCGGGCTGCCGCCGGGTGATCGCCGACGTGGGCCGGCACATCGGCAGCGGCGTCGCGAACCTCTGCAACCTCCTGAACCCCAGCCGTGTCGTCCTCGGCGGTGACCTGGCGGAGGCCGGTGAGCTGGTCCTGGGGCCCATCAGGGAGTCCGTGGGGCGCTATGCGATCCCCAGCGCCGCGCGCCAGCTGACCGTCCTCCCAGGGGCGCTCGGCGGCCGCGCCGAAGTGCTCGGGGCGCTGGCTCTCGCACTCAGCGAAATGGGCGATTCAACCCTTTTGGACGGGTCTCTGTCTGCGTCCGCACCTGCCTTCACTTAGATAACGCATGGCACCGTTGTCATCTCGTTAAGGATTTACTCCTTGACGCTGGTGTGGCGGCCGAGTTGACTTCGAGCCACCTCGGCCGCAACGACGCGGCCACGTCAGGGAGGTTGGACAGTGAACACCCATCTGCGTCGTGCCGCGATAGCCATGACCGCTACCGCGATGGCCGTTTCCCTTGCCGCTTGCGGCGAGGCTGGTGGCGGTGACAAGGGAGACGGGGACAACAAGACCATCGGTCTGTTGCTGCCCGAGAGCAAGACCACGCGTTACGAGTCCTTCGACTACCCGCTGATCAAGGCGAAGGTCCAGGATCTCTGCTCCGACTGCAAGATCAATTACAAGAACGCCTCCGAGAACGTCTCGACCCAGAAGCAGCAGTTCGACGACCTCGTCGACTCCGGCGTCAAGGTCATCATTCTGGACGCGGTCGACTCCGGTGCCACCAAGGCGTGGGTGCAGGAGGCGAAGAAGAAGGACATCAAGGTCGTGGCGTACGACCGCCTGGCCGAGGGCCCGGTCTCCGCGTATGTCTCCTTCGACAACGAGAAGATCGGCAAGCTTCAGGGCGAGGGCATCGTCAACGCCCTGGGCGACAAGGCCAAGGACTCGAACGTCGTCATGATCAACGGCAAGGAGTCCGACCCGAACGCCGCCCTGTTCAAGAAGGGCGCGCACTCCGTCCTGGACGGCAAGGTCAAGAAGATCGTCTACGAGCAGACGGGTGAGTGGGACCCGAAGATCGCCGGCGAGAAGATGGGCACCGCCATCACCTCGCTGGGCAAGGACGGCTTCGACGCCGTCTACTCGGCCAACGACGGCATGGCGGGCGGCATCGTCGCGGCGCTGGAGTCGGCGAAGGTCAAGGGCATCCCGGTCGGCGGCCAGGACGCCGAACTGGCGGGCATCCAGCGGATCCTGAAGGGCTCGCAGGCCTTCAGCATCTACAAGCCGTACAAGCCCGAGGCGGAGAAGACCGCCGAGGTCGCGGTCAAGCTCCTGAACGGCGAGAAGATCGACTCGCTGGTCACGGACAAGCTGGACAGCCCCAGCGACAAGGGCATCCCGTCGGCGCTCGTCCAGGCGTTCGTCGTCACCAAGGACGACATCAAGGACACCGTCGTCAAGGACAAGCTCTACAAGGTCAGCGAGATCTGCACGCCTGACTTCGCGAAGGCCTGCGCGGACGCCGGCATCAAGTAGCCGCACTCGCAGGCAACGGACTCGTACGGCGTCTCGCCCTCCTTCACGCTCGCCCCGCTGTCGGGGGCCGAGACGCCGTACGTCTGCTCGCACCCCTGCCGCATTCCCCCTCAGCCCACATCACATCCCGCCGTACGCCATGCCCGTACGGCCTCCGCCGGCCCCCCTCGGCGGAAGAAGGAGATGGTTCACATGTCCGCTCCGCCCGTGCTGGCGTTGCGCGGCGTCTCCAAGCGATTCGGTGCCGTCCAGGCGCTCACCGATGTCGAACTGGAAGTACACGCAGGTCAAGTGGTCGCCCTGGTCGGCGACAACGGAGCCGGTAAGTCGACCCTGGTCAAGACGATCGCCGGGGTCCATCCGATCGACGAGGGCACCATCGAGTGGGACGGCAACCCCGTCTCCATCTCGCGCCCGCACGACGCCCAGGGCCTGGGCGTCGCCACCGTCTACCAGGACCTCGCGCTCTGCGACAACCTGGACGTCGTGGCCAACCTCTTCCTCGGCCGTGAGCTCGGCCGGGCCAAGGTCCTCGACGAGGTGGCGATGGAGAAGCGTGCCAAGGAGCTCCTCGACACCCTCTCCATCCGCATCCCGAGCGTGCGCATCCCGATCGCCTCGCTCTCCGGCGGTCAGCGCCAGGTCGTCGCGATCGCCCGCGCCCTGGTCGGCGACCCCAAGCTCGTGATCCTCGACGAGCCCACCGCGGCGCTCGGCGTCGAGCAGACCGCACAGGTCCTCGACCTGGTGGAGCGGCTGCGCGAGCGCGGCCTCGCGGTCCTGCTCATCAGCCACAACATGGCCGACGTCAAGGCCGTCGCCGACGAGGTGGCCGTCCTGCGCCTGGGCCGCAACAACGGCGTCTTCAGCGTCAAGGACACCAGCAACGAAGAGATCATCGCCGCGATCACCGGAGCCACGGAGAACGCCGTGACCCGGCGCAAGGCGCGCAGCGCGGAGGCCACGAAGTGAGTGAGACCGTGAACACCTCAAAGAAGGTGGACGCCGAGGCCCCGGCCGCCGACGCCATCCCGGCCGTCGACCCGCGCCTGCTCGTGCGCGAGCAGGGCTTCGCCGGTTACCTCACCGAGTTCAAGCGGAAGATCAAGGGCGGCGAGCTCGGCTCCATACCCGTCGTCACCGGTCTCATCGTCATCTGGGCGATCTTCGAGATCACCACCGGGCGCTTCCTCGACCCGTCCAACCTCAGCAACATCGCGCAGTACATCGTCGGCCCCGGCCTCATCGCGACCGGCATCGTCTTCGTGCTGCTGCTCGGCGAGATCGACCTGTCGGTCGGCTCGGTCGCGGGCCTCACCGCCGCGATCAGCTCGGTGCTCGCGATCAAGCAGGACGTGAACGAGGGCCTCGCCGTCGTCATCGGCCTGGCCGCCGCCGCCGCGATCGGCGCCCTGCACGGCTTCTTCTTCGCCCGAATAGGTGTGCCTGCCTTCGTCGTGACACTGGCGGGCTTCCTCGGGTGGAGCGGCCTGCAGCTGTACGTCCTCGGCAACACCCTGAGCCTGAACAACATCTCCGACGGCATCATCTACAACCTGAACAACTACTACTTCAGCGACGTCGCCGCCGCGTACGGCCTGGCCACCGTCGCGGTCGCCGCGTACGGCTACTCCCAGTGGAGCCAGCGGGTGCGCCGCAAGGCCGCCGACCTGCCGCACCGCCCGGTCAGCGAGCTGGCCCTGCGGACCGCGGTCGTCGCTGTCCTCGCCTACGTCGTGGCCTTCGTCCTGAACCAGGAGGACGGCCTGCCCCTTGGCCTGACCGTCTTCGTCGCCGTGGTGGTCCTCGCCAGCTTCGTGCTGCGCCGCACCAACTACGGACGTCAGGTCTTCGCGGTCGGCGGTGGCGTCGAGGCGGCCCGCAGGGCCGGCATCAACGTCGTGTGGATCCGGATCTCCGTGTTCACGATCTCCGGCTTCCTCGGCGGTCTTGGCGGCCTCTTCATCGCCTCCCAGTCCGGCGTCGCCGACTCGAACCTCGGCGGCGGCGACACCCTGATGCTGGCGATCGCCGCGGCCGTCATCGGCGGCACCAGCCTCTTCGGCGGCCGGGGCACCCCCTGGTCGGCGCTGCTCGGCATCCTGGTCATCCAGTCGATCATGACGGGCCTGTACATGTCGGGCAGCTCCAGCAAGGCGGTGCAGTCGATGATCACGGGTGCCGTACTCCTTGCCGCGGTCGTGCTCGACTCCGTGTCCCGCAGGAGCCAGAAGGCGGCAGGACGCGCCTGACCTGGCAGAACCCGGAGCAGAGCTGCCCGGCACCGCGATGGAGCGGTGCCGGGCAGCTCTCTGTCCACGTCCGACGTACGCCCGTTCGCGTGACACGGAACATCCGGCCCGGACGCCGTCGTCAGCGGCGGAACATTAGACTCAACAGGCCCGGCAACAATCCGGTCAACGCTTGAACAGCTCTACTGCACGCTCTACTGCAAGGAGGCACGGGTGCCGCTGCTGACCCGCATCAGGGGACCGCGCGATCTGGACCGGCTCAGCCCGGAGGAGCTGAACCAGCTGGCCGGCGAGATCCGCGCCTTCCTCGTCGACGCAGTGTCCAAGACAGGCGGCCACCTCGGCCCCAACCTCGGCGTGGTCGAGCTCACGATCGCCATGCACCGCGTCTTCGAGTCCCCGCAGGACAAGGTGCTCTTCGACACCGGCCACCAGAGCTACGTGCACAAGCTGCTCACCGGCCGCCAGGACTTCGCCAAGCTGCGCACCAAGGGCGGCCTCTCCGGCTACCCCGCGCGCGCCGAGTCCGACCACGACGTGATCGAGAACTCGCACGCCTCGACGGTCCTGGGCTGGGCCGACGGCCTCGCCAAGGCCAACGAGGTGCGGGGCAAGGACGACCACGTCGTCGCCGTCATCGGTGACGGCGCGCTCACCGGCGGCATGGCCTGGGAGGCGCTGAACAACATCGCCGCCGCCAAGGACCGCCCCCTGGTGATCGTCGTCAACGACAACGAGCGTTCGTACGCCCCCACCATCGGCGGCCTCGCGAACCACCTGGCGACCCTGCGCACCACGGACGGCTACGAACGCTTCCTGGCCCGCGGCAAGGACCTCCTGGAGCGCACCCCGGTCGTCGGCAGGCCCCTCTACGAGACGCTGCACGGCGCGAAGAAGGGCCTGAAGGACTTCATCGCCCCGCAGGGCATGTTCGAGGACCTCGGCCTGAAGTACGTCGGCCCGATCGACGGCCACGACATCGAGGCCCTGGAGTCCGCCCTGGTGCGCGCCAAGCGCTTCGGCGGCCCGGTCATCGTGCACTGCATCACCGAGAAGGGCCGCGGCTACAAGCCCGCCCTGGAGGACGAGGCCGACCACTTCCACGCCGTCGGCGTCATCCACCCCGACACGGGCCTGCCCATCGCCGCCTCCGGCATGGACTGGACCTCCGTCTTCGGCGAGGAGATGGTCAAGCTCGGCCGCGAGCGCGAGGACATCGTCGCGATCACCGCCGCCATGCTCCAGCCGGTGGGCCTGAAGAAGTTCGCCGAGGAGTTCCCCGACCGGGTCTACGACGTGGGCATCGCCGAGCAGCACGCGGCCGTCTCCGCGGCGGGCCTGGCCACCGGCGGCCTGCACCCCGTCTTCGCCGTGTACGCGACGTTCCTCAACCGCGCCTTCGACCAGCTCCTGATGGACGTGGCCCTGCACAAGTGCGGCGTCACCTTCGTCCTGGACCGGGCGGGCGTCACCGGCACGGACGGCGCCTCGCACAACGGCATGTGGGACATGTCGATCCTCCAGTGCGTGCCGACCCTGCGGATCGCCGCCCCGCGCGACGCCGACCAGGTCCGCCTCCAGCTGCGCGAGGCCGTCGAGGTCGACGACGCCCCGACCGTCGTGCGCTACTCGAAGGGCGCGGTCGGCCCGGCGGTCAAGGCCGTCGGCAAGGTCGGCGGCATGGACGTCCTGCGCAAGGCGGGCACCAACCGCGCCGACGTCCTGCTCGTCTCCGTGGGCGCGCTCGCCCCCATGTGCCTGGAGATCGCCGACCTCCTGAACAAGCAGGGCATCACGACCACGGTCGTCGACCCCCGCTGGGTCAAGCCCGTCGACGAGGCGCTCGCCCCGCTCGCCGAGCAGCACCGCGTGGTCGTCACCGTCGAGGACAACTCCCGCGCGGGCGGCGTCGGCTCGGCCATCGCCCAGGCCCTGCGGGACGCGGGCGTGGACGTGCCGCTGCGCGACTTCGGCATCCCGCCGCGCTTCCTGGACCACGCGTCGCGCAAGGAGATCATGGCCGAGATCGGCCTGACCGCCCCGGACATCGCCCGCCAGGTGACCGGCCTGGTCGCCAAGCTGGACGGGCGATTCGAGCGCACGGCGGCCGTGGACTCCGTCGAGGCGGGGGAGCCCGCGCGCGACTGACCGAGTCAACCCGCACCGCCGATGGGCCGGTTCCAGCACCCTGTACGGGTGGTGGAACCGGCCCATTCGCGTGAATAGGCTCGCGCCGAGGCCTGCGGGGTACTCGCCCTCTCGATCATGTCGAGGACGACAAGCGTGGAGGTACGTCCGTGGCAAGCAGCCTTTTCAGAACGAAGAGCATCGAGCAGTCCATCCAGGACACCGAGGAGCCGGAGCACGCGCTCAGGAAGTCGCTGTCCGCCCTCGATCTCACGGTCTTCGGAGTCGGCGTCGTCATCGGCACCGGCATCTTCGTGCTGACCGGAGCGGTGGCCAAGGAGACCGCGGGGCCCGCCACCGCGATCGCCTTCGCCGTCGCCGGCGTCGTCTGCGCCCTCGCGGCGCTCTGCTACGCGGAGTTCGCCTCCACCGTGCCGGTGGCCGGATCGGCGTACACCTTCTCGTACGCCTCGCTCGGTGAACTGCCCGCCTGGACCATCGGCTGGGACCTGGTCCTGGAGTTCGCCCTCGGCACCGCCGTGGTCGCCGTCGGCTGGTCCGGCTACGTGCGCTCGCTGATGGACAACGCGGGCTGGAAGCTGCCCGACGCGCTCTCCGGGCCCGATGCGGCCGAGGGCTTCAGCTTCGACATCCTCGCCACCGCGCTGGTGCTTGTCCTCACGGTCGTCCTCGTCCTCGGCATGAAGCTGTCCGCGCGCGTCACCACGGTGATCGTCGCCATCAAGGTGGCCGTCGTCCTGATCGTCATCATCGCGGGCGCCTTCTTCATCGACACGGACAACTACAAGCCCTTCATCCCCAAGGCGCAGGAAGTGGCCGCGGGCAACAGCATCGACTCCCCGCTCATCCAGCTGATGTTCGGCTACGCGCCCACCAACTTCGGCGTCCTCGGTATCTTCACGGCCGCCTCCATCGTCTTCTTCGCCTTCATCGGCTTCGACATCGTGGCCACCGCCGCCGAAGAGACCAAGATGCCCCAGCGGGACATGCCGCGCGGCATCCTCGGCTCCCTGCTGATCTGCACCGTCCTGTACGTCGCCGTGTCGATCGTCGTCACGGGCATGCAGCACTACAGCGAACTGTCCGTGGACGCCCCGCTCGCCGACGCCTTCAAGGCCACCGGGCATCCCTTCTACGGCGGCGTGATCAGCTTCGGCGCCGCCGTCGGCCTCACCACCGTCTGCATGATCCTTCTCCTGGGCCAGACCCGCGTCTTCTTCGCGATGAGCCGCGACGGACTGCTGCCGCGGTTCTTCTCCCACGTCCACCCGAAGTACCGCACGCCGCACCGCCCGACCATCCTGCTCGGTGTCCTCATCGCGATCCTCGCGGGCTTCACCAGCCTCGACGAACTCGCCGAGCTGGTGAACATCGGCACGCTCTTCGCCTTCGTCGTGGTCGCCCTGAGCGTCATCATCCTGCGCCGCACCCGCCCGGACCTGCCCCGCGCCTTCCGCACCCCGCTGGTGCCGTTCGTGCCCATCCTCTCGGTGGCCGCCTCGGTGTGGCTGATGCTGAACCTGCCGGCCGAGACCTGGGTGCGGTTCGGCATCTGGATGGCGCTCGGCTTCGTCGTCTACTTCGCGTACGGGCGCTCGCACAGCCAGCTGGGCCGCCAGGCCAAGCAGCGCGCGGCCGGTGACGCCTCGTAGTCACCGCGGTCGCTTCCGTTCAATCATCCGGCCCCGTATGTCCCGATCAGGCAGGGACTGCGGGGCCGGATAGCGTGCTCCCTATGCTCGCCGAGCCTTCCGCATCACTACGCTCCGTACGCGGCCTCCGGCTGCCGCGCCCGCGTACGGAGCGGGCCTCGGCGCCCCCCGCGCCGTACTGGCCGCGCCTGCTCCCCCTCCTCGCCGCGCTGGCCTGCGTCACCCGGATTCCCTCCTTCCGGTGGCCGCTGTGGAGCCCGGACGAGGGCTATCTCGCCGTCCAGGCAAGGATGTTGGCGGACGGCGGCGAGCTCTACGAAACGGTCGTCGACCGCAAGCCGCCGCTGGTCCCCTGGCTGTACGAGGGGACGTTCGCGCTCTTCGGCGATGAGACGCTGCTCCCGCTGAAGGTCCTCGCGGTGGCGGCCCAGCTCCTGACCGCCGTCCTCCTCGTCTCCATCGCCCGGCGCCGCTGGGGCGACGGCGCGGGCCGCACGGCAGGCGTGCTCTACCTCCTCATCTCGGTCGGCCTGAACCCCGAGGACGCCCAGGCGGCCACCTTCGAGGTCTTCATGCTGCCGTGCACGGCGGCCGCCATATGGTGCGCGGACCGGCGCCGCTGGGGTGCGGCGGGTACCGCGGTGGCCTGCGCCTTCCTGGTCAAGCAGACCGGGGGAGCGGTCCTTGTGCCGGTGGCGTGGCTGCTGTGGCAGGCGGGCGCGGTCCGAAAGGACGTACTGCGCCTGGGAGTCGGTCTGGGCGCTCCGGTCCTCGCGGTGGCTGCGGTCACGACCCCGGCGGGTTTCCTGTTCTGGACGGTGACGGGATCGGGCGCGTACGCCTCCTTCACCGGGTCCGAACTCCACGTACTCTTGCGGGGTTTGACGAACGCGGCGATCCTCGCGGCGGCCTGCGCGGGGATCATTCCGCCGGTCGCGCGGATCCTGCGCATCGCCCGCACCGGCTCGGCGGAGCTGTGGCTCTGGCTCGCCTCATCTGCGGGCGCGGTCCTCGTCGGCTTCCACTTTTTCGGGCACTACTACCTCCAACTCACTCCTCCCCTGGCCCTGTTGGGCACGGCGGCGCTCCAGATCCTGCCCCGGGAGCGCACCCTGGCGGCGGTGTCGGTCTCGGCCGGGGCGTGCGCGCTCTTCCTGGCCTGGGGGATGCTGGCGCCGCGCCCCGAGCTCGCGCACGCGCAGCGGATCGCGGACGAGATCCAGGCGCGCACGGCGCCGGGGGAGCGCGTGCTGGTGTGGGGCATACACCCCGAGACGTACTGGCTGGCCGACCGCGCCCCCGCGAGCCGCTACCTCACGGCGGGCCTCCTGACCAACTACAGCGGCGGCCGCAACGGCCCTCAGGTGGGCGAGAAGTACGCGGTGGACGGCGCCTGGCCGGTCTTCCGCGGCGAGCTTGCGGCCGGTCCGCCCGCGCTGATCGTGGACGACTCGCGGGGCAAGCCGTACGGCCCCGACCGGGTGCCGTCGCTGCGGCGGATCCTCGCGGTGAGCTACCGGCCGGTGCTGCGGGTCGAGGGAGCGGTGGTGTACGCGCGGGTGGACCGGGTGCGGTGAGCGGGCGACGGGGGCGGCCTAGTCGGGGCGCCGCCAGGTGCGCGTGACGTCCGCGAGCGCTTCGACCACCTCCCGCGAGCGGTCGCGGTCCTCGCGGATCCGGGCGTCGAACTCGACGTGCAGGAACGGCACATCGCGCGCCGCCGCCGTCCGCCCCTGCACATTGGAGCGGCCCGCGAGCGGGCAGGACCTGGCCCAGGCCCGGCAGACGTCGTAACCCCGCTCCCGCAGCGCGTCCGCGAGGTCGCGGCCCTCGGCGACGGCCTCCCTGCCCCGGCCCGTGGAGGCGACGACATCGTGCTTCGGCGCGGAGGCGTCGTCCATCCCGTGCAGCTGCACACCGGGGAGCCCGCGGCGCACGAGTTCGGCGCAGATCGCGTGAAAGACGCTGTCCCTGCGGTGCGCCACATCCGCCTCGTCACCGCGCCCGGCTTTGCGATGTGCTCCCGCGACGACAAGGACGCCGCCGGGGGCGCGGCTCAGGAGCTGCGCGCCGAGCCGTTCCGTGTACCGGTCGGCGACGGGGTGGGGGACCTGGGCCGACCAGCGGACGGGGGAGTCCAGGTCGATGTAGACGCGGCCCCAGCCGCGCGGCGCCGCGCCGCCTTCGGAGCGGTCGGCGACCTCGGCGAACCGGCGGCCGCCGGCCGGGTCGGTGACCGTGCGCACCGCGAAGTCCACGTCGGCCAGGCGGCGTTCGGCCTCCGTGCGCCGGTGGTCCAGGAGCAGCGCGATGCCCGCGGCCATCGTGCGCCGGTCCTCGCGGGTGGGGTGGCGGTATCCGCTGTCCTCGTCGAAGCCGGAGGTGTAGTCGGTGATCAGCCGCTCCAGGTTGCCGCCGGGGCGGCCGTCCGGGCTCGGGGCGGAAGGGCTGCGGTCCGACCGTGAGGGCTTGTGGTCGCTGTCCGAGGGGGTCGAGTCGCACTGTACGAGGCTGAGGGCGACGGCCGTCACGGCGGCGAAGACCCCGAGCTTCTTCGCGATCGTGATCAGTCGGGTACGGGAGTGCTTCATGGTTGTATAAAGATATCCCTGTGATGACACGTCCCTTCCGCAGGTATTTCGTGACCTGTGTGGCCTCCGCGTCCCTGCTCGCCTGCACCGCCACGGCCTGCGGCCCCTTCGGCGACGATGACAAGCCCGCCGCCGACGGCGGCCCCTCGTTCACCGTCGCCGCGGCGGGCGACATCCTGATCCACCCGCAACTGACCGAGCAGGCGCGCAAGGACGCCAAGGCCTCGGGCAAGGGCGAGAAGGGCATCGACTTCCGGCCGATGATGGCCGGGATCAAACCCGTCATCAGCAAGGCCGACCTTGGCATCTGCCACTTCGAGCCGGTGGTGGGCAAACCGGGCGGCCCCTTCCAGAGCTACCCCGACTTCCTCGTGCCGCCGCAGATCGCCACGGCGGTCAAGGACGTCGGCTACGACCAGTGCTCGACCGCGTCCAACCACACCCTCGACCACGGCCCCGCCGGAGTCACCCGCACCCTGGACACGCTCGACAAGGCGGGCCTGAGGCACACCGGTTCGGCGCGCGGCGCGGCGGAAGGGGACAAACCGCTCATCACCGAGGTGAAGGGCGTCAAGGTCGCGCAGATAGCCTTCGCCTTCGGCTTCAACGGCCGCGAGGTCCCCAAGGACAAGCCGTGGATCGTGAACCAGAACAAGTTCGACGCGATCGCGGCGGCCGAGAAGAAGGCGCGCGCCGCGGGCGCCGACGTCGTGATCCTCAGCATCCACTGGGGGCGTGAGAACCAGCCCAACGCCAGCTCCTCGCAGCTCAGACTCGCCCGCAGGATCGCGCGCGAGACCGGCATCAACCTCGTCATCGGCCACCACGCGCACGTCGTCCAGCCGATGGAGAAGGTCGACGGCACCTGGATCGCGTACGGACTCGGCAACCAGATCGCCCGGCACGACGTGCCGAGCGGACTGACCGAGGAGGGTGCCATCGGCTGGTTCGAGTTCGTCCAGCGCGGCGGGAAGTGGGACGTCGACGCCAAGTACGTGCCGACGTTCGTGGACATCCCGCCGGACCCGGACGAGGCGGGGGCCCTGCCCAAGGACGCGGTCCAGGACCACCGGCTGCTGGACGTGGCCGCCACGCTGCGCGACGGCGACGGCCTCAGCGAGGAGCAGCGCTCCCGCTACCGTCTCGCCTTCGAGCGCACCCAGGGCACGCTCCTGAACCGGGGCGCGAGCAAGGACGGCCTGGAGCCCCTGGAAGCGCTGCCCGGCTCCTGACGACTGCCGTTTTCCCTGTGTACACCCGCCATTCACCGTCCCGGGCCCGCCTGCGTCGGCGGGCGGATGAGTCGTGCGTCTTCTGACGTAACGGGTGTCGGGCGATCAGCGCGAGCTAGCTCACATTTCCCATAACTCGTACATCCTCTCGGTTGGCTCGGAAGTCCAAGCTCTCCGGAACGCATCACTCTGTGCTCGTGCGTCCCGCCGTCGCCACACGTCCCCGCGTCACTCCAGGAGAGGAGCACCCCTTGGCCGCTTCGCGTTCGAAGCGGCGGCACAAGGTCCGCCGAAGAACCGACATGTCCCTGCTGGGTGGCATACGTCCCCCCATCGCCGTGCTGTCGGTCCTGCTCCTCGCCCTCGCGGGCATCACCGCCCTGACCCTCGGCCGTGCCGGCCAGGAAGCCGTACCCCAAGCGATCAAGTCGTCCCAGCAGCACTTCGCCGAGGACGGCGCCATCGCGCTGCGCGCCTCCATCGACGAGTCCGTCACCGACCTGACCCGGACCGCCGGACTGTTCAGCGCCGGCGAGCCGGTCCCCGCCGACGCCGTCCTGGACAAGATCGGCAGCGTCTACCAGAAGTGGATGGGCACCGCGGTCGTCGAGATCTCCTCGGGCAAGCTCCTCGCCGCCCGCGGCGAGAACCTGCCGCTGACCGCCATCGACCGCGGCGCGCTCGCGGACGAGGACGGTCTCGCCCCGCGCATGGTGCGCCTGGAGAACGGCGAGACCCGCCTGCTCTCCTTCGCCCTGCTCACCTGGAAGGGGCAGCCGCAGCAGCTCCTCGTCGCCTCCGGCAGCCTGCGCTTCCCCGGCATCAGCCTCGGCAAGTTCCGCTCCATCGCCGTCGTCGGCCAGGACGGCAAGGTCCTGAGCACCGACGGCATCCCCGAGCCCGAGCAGGTCCTCACCGATCTGCAGCGCGACGAGGTCAAGCAGTCCAACAAACAGCTCAGGTCCTTCGCCACGACCGCCGCCAAGAAGGCCCGGGCACACCCGATCAAGTCCAAGGAGCCCGGCTCGGGCGGCTTCCTCGGGGTCAGCGGCCACCTCACCGGCGAGCGCTACCTCGGTGAGCGCGCCGTCGCCGGTTACGCGAGCCTGGCCGGACCCGAGGCGGGCAAGGCCACCGTGGCCACCCGGCTCGGTCTCGCCGTCGTCGCGATGGTCCCGGTCGCCGAGGACCCGACGGCCACCAGCAGCTCGGCCTTCGGCCTCTTCGCCGCGGCCGCCCTGCTGCTCATCGGCGGCGTCACCGTCTACCTTCTCCTTCGGACCGTGCAGCGCCCGCTGATCCAACTGTTCCTGGAGGGCCGCAGGCTGACCCGCGGCGACCTCGAACGACCGGTCTCCGTGCCGCGCCGCGGCGAGGCGGCCCGCATCGGCGCCGCCCTCGAACGGCTGCGCCGCCAACTGCTCGGCGCGCCCGCCGATACGCAGCGCGAGCCCGCCCGCCGCCGCAGGTTCGGCAGCCGCACCCTGCTCGCGGTCTGCGCGGTGCTCCTGCTCGCGTGGTCCGCGCCGCTCATGCTGCTGCTCAACCGCGCGGGCGACACCGTCGTCGTGCCCCAGCAGCTGGTCAACGACCAGCGCGAACGCACCGACACCCTCACCGACCGGGTCCGCCGCGCCCTCAACGAAGGCCACGCCGACCTCACGTCGGTCGCCTCCCTCATGGGCGACCGCACCGAGGCGTCGGACATGACCACGGTCCTCGAGAGCACCCTGAACCAGCACGCCCGCTACCAGTCGCTGTACGTGCTCGACGCGCGGGGCAAGGTCCTGGCCGAGGCGGGCGGCGACCCGCGCAGCCCGTCCGGCGAGGGACCCTCCGACGAGGCCATCCGGGTCGTCGACGAGGGCGGCAAGGAGCCGGTCATCTTCGGCACGGCCGAGGTACCGGGCCGCGAAGGGGCCGCCGTGGTCGGCGAGTTCCGCATCGAGTTCCTCAACTCGCTGCTCAAGCGCCCCGGCCTCGGTGCGGTCCGTGTGGTCGACGAGAAGCGCCGGGTGATCGGCGCCAACACCGGCTACCGCGAGTTCGAGGGCCTGCCCAACGGGCGGCTCAAGGCGCTCGCGGAGGGCACCGGGCAGAAAGTGGGCCTCAGCCCCCGCCCCAGCGGCGTCCTCTACCGCGGCGGCGGCGACGGGATCGAGATCGCGGCCGCGGCGCCCTTCGCCGGCGGCGGCGCCGCGGGGTCGCTGCGCTGGACCGTGCTCAGCTGGCAGCCCGCGTCGAGCCTCGCCATCCCCGAGTACAGCCTGCAGAACCGCACCGTCCTCGCGGGTCTGCTCGGCATCACCGCCGCGGCGGCCTGTCTCGGCTGGCTGCACATCGTCGTCGTACGGCCGCTGCGGCACCTCGCCGACCAGGCCGAGGCACTCGCCGACGGCGACCGTCGCACGGTCCTCTACCCGCGCCACCACGACGAGGTCGGTGCCGTCACCCGCAGCCTGGAACTCCTGCGGCAGCAGCTGCCGACGGGCACCCAGCGCAAGCGGGACGGCGTCACGGCCGACCTCGCCGGAAGGAACTGAACCCCGTGCTCTTCCTCTACACCGTGCTCGTGGTGTGCGGCGCCATCCTGTTGGTGGCCGGAGTCGTCGAACAGCGGCGGCACTTCACCAACCTGGAGCACATCCCCTCGCGGGTCCTCGTCAACGGCATCCGCGGCAAGTCCTCCATCACCCGCCTCTGCGCGGGCGCCCTGCGGGGCGGCGGGCTCACCACGGTCGCCAAGACCACCGGTACCGCGGCCCGGTTCATCCACCCGGACGCCACCGAGGAGCCCGTCTACCGCAAGTTCGGCATCGCCAACGTCGTCGAGCAGATCGGCATCGTGCGGCGGGCCGCCGCGTACAACCCGGACGCCCTGGTCATCGAGTGCATGGCGGTCATGCCGGCGCTCCAGGAGATCAACCAGTCCAAGCTGATCCGCTCCACGATCGGCGTGCTCTGCAACGTCCGTGAGGACCACCTCGCCGAGATGGGCCCGACCCTCGACGACGTGGCGCGCTCCCTCTCGCGCTCCATGCCGGAGGGCGGCATCTGCGTCACCGCCGAGCAGGACCGCTTCGACATCCTCAAGGAAGAGGCGGACGCGCGGAACTGCGAGCTGATCTACGCCGACCCCGAGACGGTGAGCGACGAGGAGCTGCGCGGCTTCAGCTGGTTCACCTTCAAGGAGAACGTGGCGATCGCGCTGAAGGTCGCCGAGCTGCTCGGCGTCGGCCGCGAGGTCGCCCTCCAGGGCATGTACGACGCCCCGCCGGACCCCGGTGTCCTCTCGGTCGAGCGGTACGCGACCGAGGACGGCAAGAAGGTGCGCTTCGCCAACGTCTTCGCGGCCAACGACCCCGAGTCGACGCTGATGAACATCAACCAGCTGCTCGACCTCGGCGCCATCCACCGACCGCTGCACGTCGTCATCAACTGCCGTCCCGACCGCGTCGAGCGCAACGGCCAGATGGGCGAGATCATCCCCGACCTCCAGCCGGAGAAGGTCTTCGTCATCGGCCACCCCGCCAAGTCCGCGATCGACGCGATCCCCGCCGAGTGGCGCGGGCGCGCCGTGGACCTCGGCGGCGACCGGCGCGACCCCGAGGAGTTCATGCACCAGATCCTCGGGCAGCTCGGCCCCGACTCCTCGCTGGTGGCGATCGGCAACATCCACGGCCAGGGCGAGCTGCTCCTGGAGCGCCTCGCGGAACTGCCGCCGGACGAGAGCGAGGAGCAGGCCCCCGAGGAGCCCGCCCCGTTCTACGAGCCGCACGTCGACCCCTATCAGCACTACCCGGAGGCGTACGAGTCGCGGTACTCCACGGCCCAGCTCCAGCAGGTGCAGATCCCGCAGGCTCAGATCCCGCAGGTGCACGTCCCCGTACAGCGCACCCCGGACCAGCAGTACGAGACCTACGCACCGCACGAGCAGTACGCGCCCCCCCAGGCATACCCGCCCCAGGAACCACAGCCCCAGCCACCCGCGCCCCGCGGCATGTTCGAGCCGAGGATCGCGCCCGTACCGCCCGCCCAAGACGACGACCAGCAGTGGTACAGCCCAGGAGAGCCCCGTTGATTCCCTCCGTCCTCACCCCCGAGATCGCCGCGGTCGGTATCGCGCTCGGGCTGCTGTTCTCCCTGGTCTGTTATCTGACGACCAACCTCTCGCCCGGCGGCATGATCACCCCGGGCTGGCTCGCCCTGACCCTCGTCGAGGACCTGCAGCGCGCGGCCATGGTGCTCGGCGTGACCGTGCTGACCTACGTCGGCACCCTGCTGATGCAGAAGTTCGTGATCCTGTACGGCAAGCGCCTCTTCGCCGCGGTCGTCCTGCTCGGCGTCACCCTCCAGGCGACCGTGATGATCGTGCTGTCCATCGAGTTCCCGCTCATGTACGCGAACCAGACCCTCGGCTTCATCGTCCCCGGCCTGATCGCCTACCAGCTGGTGCGCCAGCCCAAGGGCCCCACCCTGCTCGCCACCGGCTCGGTGACGCTCATGGCCTATGTCGTCCTCACGGCCGGGATTCTCCTCGGCTTCATGCCGTCCGCCTGATTCCCAGGAGTCATTCATGCCGCCCAAGAAGAAGCGTCCCGTCCTGCACGCGGCGACCGTGCTCGCCCTCCTCGCGGGCAGCGCGTACCTGACCGTGGAACTGCGCAAGGACGAAGAGGCCAAGGCCCCCAAGGTGCAGGCCGTCACCGACACCCCCGGCGGCCTGCAGAACAGCAACGGTCAGCCGGGGAGCGGGAAGCAGAAGTGGGAGCGCCTGAAGAACCCCGACCGCTCCGTCCTGCGCACCGAGAGCGGCAAGGTCGTCGCGACCTTCACGGACGGCGCCCGCAGCGCGACGCTGACAGGACCGAGCCGTACGTTCACCGAGCCCGCGAACACCAAGTCCCGCGTCGTGACGAACGACTGGGTACGGCTCATGCCCGAGACGTGGCGCGAGGGCGCCGAGAAGGAGAAGTGGTTCAAGGACTGGTACAAGGAGTTCTCCGGCAGCGAAGAGGACGACATCTTCGCGATGGCGTTCCAGTACGTGGAGGGGGCGCCGGTCAAGAAGGACGATGAGGGCATCTCCTACGCGGGCGACGCCAACTTCGGGCCGCTCAACCCGGACGGCAGCGCGGAGAACGACCTGCGTCTGGAGGAGTCGGACTTCTTCGACTACCTCGGCATCCCGTACACGTTCCGCAACGGCACCACCATCCAGCCGGAGACGAAGCGGGCCCGCTCCATGGACTGCTCCGGGTTCATCCGCACGGTCTTCGGCTACCGCGCCCGCTACCCCCTGATGGCCAACGACCAGGCCGGTGACGGCCTGCCCCGCACCGCCAACGGAATGGCACGCGGCAAGGCCGGCACGGACGTCATCAGGCTCAAGGGCGTCGGCGCGGCGGACCGCCCCAAGTCCATCGACGTCGTCCAACCCGGTGACCTGGTCTTCTTCAAGCTGGATGCCCGCACCAAGCAGCGCCTGGACCACGTGGGGATCTTCCTCGGCCACGACGCCGACGGGCACAAGCTCTTCATCTCCAGCCGCGAAGAGGTCAACGGTCCGACGATCGGGGACAAGGGCGGCACATCACGCCTCGACGGCAACGGCTACTACGCCTCCACCCTGCGCAGCGCGAAGCGGCTCTAGGGCGGACCCAGAAGCAGACCTAGGGGCGAACCGTACGGGGGCCCGCACACCGGGCCCCCGACTCGCCCACCCTGCGCCGCAGTTCACGGTCGGCCGTGACGACCAGGCAGGGGCGGCCCGCGGCCTGCGCGGCCAGCTCCGCGATGAGGTCGTCGCCGCTGCCGGGCGCGCTCTCGACGCGTACGCCGGGCACCGATTCCACGCCGCGCGCCGCGCCCTCGACGACGAGGACGATCTCCAGCGGTCCCGGGTGTTCCGGCAGGCCCTGATCCGCGTACGCGACCAGAGAGTTCCGCAGTCGCTCCGCGGCTCCGCGGCGATCGCGCCACCAGCCGTCGGGGACGGACCCGACGACGTTCGCGGCGTCCACGACGACCAGAGTTCTCATCCGGCAAACGTAAACTAACCAGTGAACGTTGTGCGTATGTGGACGTGGAAAGGTGCCACCGAGTCATGTCGTCGAGGTCGAGAACCGTGAGCACCGGTGCCCTGCAGAGCGCCCGCTGGCTGCTGCGCGGCCGGGACGGCCGGCTCACCGCGTACACCCGGACCGAAGGCGGACTGCTGCGCTGGACGGAGAGCGCGCCCGGCGGCCCCGACTGGTCGGGGCCGGAGTTCTTCGAGGCGCCCGACCTGACCTGCCTCACCCTGGCGCAGGGAGCCGACGGGTACGTGCACTTCCTGGGCCGCAGGGAGGTGCGCGACGGCGAGGGAAAGGCCGCCGTCGACATCGTGCACTCGATCCAGTACCAGTCGGGCAGGCCCCTCATGGACTGGCGCTCGCTCGGCAACCCGCACACCAAGCTCGTCGAGCGCGCCCCGCACCTGGGCGACCCGACCGCCGCGGTGGACGCGGCGGGCACGGTCCACGTCTTCGTACGGGACGCCGTGAACAGCGTGCGGCTGCGGCGCGAGGGCAAGGGCGGCAAGTGGGAGGGGTGGAAGGACCTCAAGGTCCGCGAGGTCCTTGACGGCATCACGGCGCTCGCCACCTCCACCGGCCGCGTCGAGGTCTTCGGCCCGGCCGAGAACAAGACGCTGCACTGGACGCAGGAGAAGCAGGGCGCCGAGCTGACGCGCTCCGACGACATCGCGCTGCCCCCGGCCGTCGGTTCCGGCACGGCCCTGGAGACGGGCACGGACCGCCTCACGTACTACGCCGCCGACGCCCGCGGCAAGGGAGTCGTCGCCCACCGCGGCGACGGCGAGGACCTGCGGCGCCTCGGCGGAACCCCGGCCACGGGCCCCATGGCGGCCCTGCGCGCGACGATAGAGGGCCACGACTGCACGGTCCTCGCCCACCGGGGGCAGGACGGGCGCCCGGTGATAGCGGCGTACCCGACGGAGGACGAGACGGCGGGCGTCTGGTGGGCCGGGACGGGAGAACCCTGCCTGGGCTCCCCGGCGTTGGCCCTCGACGCGCGGGGCCGCGTGGTCATGGCGACGATCGGCCTCGACGGCACGCTGCGGATCGCGCGCCAGAAGGCGGAGTCGGGGCTCGCGCTGGAGGCGTGGACGCGGGTGTAGGCGGGAGACGCGGGCGCGGGCGGGAAGCGCGCGACAACGGGCGATGCCCGGCAGGCCTCTCGGCCCGCCGGGCATCGCCCGTATGCGGAGGTGTTACGCGGGAACGCTGGCCACGCCCGGCGCCAGGAACCGCTTGCCGTTGACGCGCTCGCTGACACCGGCACGGTCCAGGTACGGCGTGACGCCGCCCAGGTGGAAGGGCCAGCCGGCGCCCGTGATCAGGCACAGGTCGATGTCCTGCGCCTCGGCGACGACGCCCTCGTCGAGCATCAGGCCGATCTCCTGCGCCACGGCGTCGAGCACGCGGTCGCGGGTCTGCTCCTCGGTCAGGACGGTGTCGCCCTGCTTGAGGAGGGCGGCGACCTCGGGGTCCAGCTCCGGCTTGCCGGAGTCGTAGACGTAGAAGCCGCGCTTGCCGGCCTTGACGACCGCCGCGAGGTTCGGGGAGACCGTGAAGCGCTCCGGGAAGGCACGGTTGAGCGTCTCGGAGACGTGCAGACCGATGGCCGGACCGACCAGCTCCAGGAGCACCAGCGGCGACATCGGCAGACCGAGCGGCTCGACGGCCTTCTCGGCGACGGCGACCGGGGTGCCCTCGTCGATGACGTTCTGGATCTCGCCCATGAAGCGGGTGAGGATGCGGTTCACGACGAACGCCGGGGCGTCCTTCACCAGGACCGCGGTCTTCTTCAGCTTCTTGGCGACACCGAAGGCCGTGGCCAGCGAGGCGTCGTCCGTCTGCTCGCCGCGCACGATCTCCAGGAGCGGCAGGATCGCGACCGGGTTGAAGAAGTGGAAGCCGACGACCCGCTCGGGGTGCTTCAGCTTCGACGCCATCTCGGAGACCGAGAGCGAGGAGGTGTTGGTGGCGAGGATCGCGTGCGCCGGAGCGACCGCCTCGACCTCCGCGAACACCTGCTGCTTGACGCCGATCTCCTCGAAGACGGCCTCGATGATGAAGTCGGCGTCGGAGAAGCCCTCGGCCTTGTCCAGGACACCGGAGACCAGGCCCTTGAGACGGTTGGCCTTGTCCTGGTTGACGCGGCCCTTGAGGAGAAGCTTGTCGATCTCCTCGTGGACGTAACCCACACCCTTGTCCACGCGGGCCTGGTCGATGTCGGTCAGGACGACCGGCACCTCGAGGCGGCGCAGGAAGAGCAGCGCGAGCTGCGAGGCCATCAGACCGGCGCCGACGACGCCGACCTTGGTGACCGGGCGCGCCAGGTTCTTGTCCGGGGCACCCGCCGGGCGCTTGGCGCGCTTCTGCACGAGGTTGAACGCGTAGATGCCGCTGCGCAGTTCGCCGCCCATGATGAGGTCGGCGAGCGCCTTGTCCTCGGCGTCGAAGCCCTTCTGGAGGTCGCCGTCCTTGGCGGCCTCGATGATCTCCAGGGCGCGGTAGGCGGCCGGGGCCGCACCGTGCACCTTGGAGTCCGCGATGCCCCGGCCGCGCGCCACAGCGGCGTCCCAGGCCTCGCCGCGGTCGATCTCGGGGCGGTCCACCGTGAGCGAGCCGTTGAGGACGGAGGCCGTCCAGATCAGCGACTGCTCCAGGAAGTCCGCACCCTCGAAGAGCGCGTCGGCGATGCCGAGCTCGAAGACCTGCTTGCCCTTGAGCTGGCGGTTCTGGTTCAGCGAGTTCTCGATGATGACCGAGACGGCCTTGTCGGCGCCGATCAGGTTCGGCAGCAGCGCGCAGCCGCCCCAGCCCGGTACGAGACCGAGGAAGACCTCGGGCAGCGAGAAGGCCGGAAGGGCCTTGGAGACGGTGCGGTACGAGCAGTGCAGACCGACCTCGACACCGCCGCCCATCGCGGCGCCGTTGTAGTAGGCGAAGGTCGGCACGGCGAGGCCGGAGAGCCGCTTGAAGACTTCATGGCCGCCCTTGCCGATGGCGAGCGCGTCTTCATGCCGCTTCAGGATCTCGACGCCCTTGAGGTCGGCGCCGACGGCGAAGATGAACGGCTTGCCGGTGACACCGACACCGACGATCGTGCCCTCGGCCGCCTCCTTCTCGACCTGGTCGATCGCGGCGTTCAGGTTCGCGAGCGAGCCGGGGCCGAAGGTGGTCGGCTTGGTGTGGTCGAAGCCGTTGTCGAGCGTGATGAGCGCGAAGCGCCCGGCGCCCGCGGGCAGGTCGAGGTGGCGTACGTGCGCCTGCGTGACGACCTCGTCCGGGAACAGCTCGGCCGCGCCCTTCAGAAGCTCCGTGGTGGAGCTGGTGGAGCTGCTCACTTGTCGCCTCCGGCGTCCTTGTGGTTCGGGTTCTCCCAGATGACGGTGGCGCCCATGCCGAAGCCGACGCACATCGTCGTCAGGCCGTAGCGGACGCCCGGCTGCTCCTCGAACTGCCGCGCCAGCTGCGTCATCAGACGCACGCCGGAGGAGGCGAGGGGGTGGCCGTACGCGATGGCGCCGCCGTACTGGTTCACGCGGGTGTCGTCGTCCGCGATGCCGTAGTGCTCCAGGAAGGCGAGCACCTGCACGGCGAAGGCCTCATTGATCTCGAAGAGACCGATGTCGGAGATGGACAGGCCCGCCTGGGCGAGCGCCTTCTCCGTGGCGGGGATGGGCCCGTAGCCCATGACTTCGGGCTCGACACCGGCGAAGGAGTACGAGACGAGCCGCATCTTGACGGGCAGGTTGTGCTCGCGTGCGAAGTCCTCGGAGGCGATGATCGACGCCGTGGCGCCGTCGTTGAGGCCCGCGGCGTTGCCGGCGGTGACGCGGCCGTGCGTACGGAACGGTGTCTTGAGGCCGGCGAGGCTCTCCAGGGTGGTGCCGGGGCGCATCGGCTCGTCGGCGGTCGCCAGACCCCAACCGGTCTCGCCCGCTTCCTCGTTGGTCCGTCGTACGGAGACGGGCACGAGGTCCTGCTGGATCTTGCCGTTGGCGTAGGCCTTGGCGGCCTTCTCCTGCGAGCGCACGGCGTACTCGTCGGCACGCTGCTTGGTGATCGTGGGGTACCGGTCGTGCAGGTTCTCGGCGGTCATGCCCATGAAGAGGGCCGACTCGTCGACGAGCTTCTCGCTCACGAACCGCGGGTTCGGGTCGACGCCCTCGCCCATGGGGTGGCGGCCCATGTGCTCGACGCCACCGGCGATGACGGCGTCGTACGCACCGAACGCGATGGAGCCGGCGGTCGCCGTCACGGCGGTCAGCGCGCCCGCACACATGCGGTCGATGGAGTAACCGGGCACGGACTGCGGAAGCCCGGCCAGGATCCCGGCGGTGCGGCCCAGCGTCAGACCCTGGTCGCCGATCTGGGTGGTCGCGGCGATGGCGACCTCGTCGATCTTGGCGGGGTCGAGGGCCGGGTTGCGGCGCAGCAGCTCCCGGATGGCCTTCACGATGAGGTCATCCGCACGGGTCTCGTGGTAGATGCCCTTCGGGCCCGCCTTGCCGAACGGGGTGCGGACGCCATCAACGAAGACGACGTCCCTGACGGTACGAGGCACGATGGCTCTCCTCCAGGGTGCGGGTGCGCCTGGCGGCGCGCTTCCGGGTTCCATGCTACTTGTCGGTAACTATGCGGCCAAGGGTTGCTGGGCGCTGCCGCGGGGAGGCGAAGGTCACACTTGCCCTGCGGGCGGGCTTTCACCGGGGCGGTGGGTCGAACTCCGCGGCGGACGGACCGGGGGGCGCCCTGTCCCCGCCGCTCGGCGCCGGATGTCTCCCCACCGATCACCCGGCGCCTGCCTGGTGCTGCCCCCTGCGGGCCGGTGGCGCCCCGTTCTCGCCGCTTGGCGCCGGATGTCTCCCCACCGATC
>NZ_JBVJKV010000002.1:147417-544763 GCF_055585065.1 Streptomyces sp. NPDC054047
CACCCGGCGCCTGCCTGGTGCTGCCCCCTGCGGGCCGGTGGCGCCCTGTTCTCGCCGCTTGGCGCCGGATGTCTCCCCACCGATCACCCGGCGCCTGCCTGGTGCTGCCCCCTGCGGGCCGGTGGCGCCCTGTTCTCGCCGCTTGGCGCCGGATGTCTCCCCACCGATCACCCGGCGCCCGTCTGGTGCTGCCCCCTGCGGGCCGGTGGCGCCCTGTTCCCGCCGCTTGGCGCCGGATGTTCCCCACCCACCCACCCGATCACCCGGCGTCGGCCCTGGTGCCGCCCTGTGTCCCCTGCGAGCGGCTGATGGCACCCCTGTCCCGCCGCTTCGCGCCGGATGCCTCCCTCCCACCCACCCGATCACCCGGCGTCCGCCTGGCGTCGTGGCGGGGGTGGGCGAGTGGTCCTCTGCGGGCCGGTGGTAACACCCCTGTCCCGCCGCTCCGCGCCGGATGTTCCCCACCCACCCACCCGATCACCCGGCGTCCGCCCTGGTGCCGCCCCCCTGCCCCCTGCGAGCCGGTGATGGGCACCCCTGTCCCGCCTGCCCGCCCGATCCCGGCGTCCGCCAGGTGCCGTCCTCTGTCCCCTGCGGGCCGGTGGTGACACTCCTGTCCCGCCGCTTCGCGGCGGATTTTCCCCACCCGCCCGCCCATTACTCGGCATCCGTCGGCACCGCGGGGCAATCGGATGGGCGGGTGGGACAGACCCGCCGCGAAGCGGCGGTACAGGCGAACATCCCCGCAACGGTCAGCTGAGCTCCCTGCCCGCAACGATCAATCAGCCCTCCGCCCCGTAACGGGCAGCTGAGCCCTCCGCCTTCCCACAGCGGTCGGCGGAGCTATCCCCCCGCAGCGGCTAGTTGAGCCTTCGCCTCCCACAGTGGCCAGTTGAGCCTCCGCCCTGTAGCGATCGACTGAGCCCTTCGCCCTCCCGCAGCGGTCAGGCGGAGCTCCCACCCCCCCCGCAGCGGTTAGTTGAGCCTCCGCCTCCCGCAGTGGTCAGCTCGCCTATCTGCCCCGTAACGGGCAGTTGAGCTTCGCCCCCCGCGGTCAGCTGAGCTATCCGCCTGGCAACGGTCAGCCGAACCCTCCTCCCCCGCAACGATCAGCGGCCCCCCGTCCGTCACGGTCAGCGGCCCCCACGCCCGTAACGGTCAGCTGCCCCCACGCCCGTAAAGGTCAGCGGCCCCACCCCGCAGCGATCAGAGGGGGCCCCGGCCGTGGCTGTCTGTGAGGCTCCACCCCACCCCCGGCGTGAACCACCCACCCGCCCCTCACCCCTCGACTGCGGGGTAATCGGGTGGGTGGGTGGGCGAGATTCGCCGCGGAGCGGCGGCTTGGGGATTTGGGGATGTCGGCGCGCAGTTTGCCCAGTGACGCGGACCACCCACCCGCCCCTCACCCCTGCACTGCGGGGTGAACGGGTGGGTGGGTGGGGGAGAACCGCGCTGAGCGGCGGTCCGGGCGTCAGGTGGGGGTGGCGGTCACTTGGGAGGGGCGGCGCCACGTGGGGGTGGCTGTCACTGAGAGGCGCGGCGTCAGGTGGTGGTTACCCCGGAGGGGTGGTCGTCGGGGGCTGGGTCAGGGCCGTTACCAAGGCCGGGGTCACCTGGGAGATCTGCCACTGCCGCGCACCGTGCGAGGCAAGCGCCCCGGCCACGGAATCCGCGTCCACCTGAGCCGGCGGCTCCCAGCAGACCCTTCGTACCGTGTCCGGAGTGATCAAGTTCTCCTGCGGCATGTTCAACTCCTCGGCCAGCGCCGAGACGGCCGACCGCGCCGCGGACAGGCGCGCCGCGGCGGCCGGGTCGCGGTCCGCCCAGGAGCGGGGCGGCGGAGGTCCGGAAACGGTCGCCCCGGGCTGCGGGAGCTCCGAGTCGGGCAGGGCCTTGGCCCGGTCCACCGCGGCCTGCCACTGCTCCAGCTGACGGCGCCCCATCCGGTGCCCGAAGCCCGTGAGCCCGGAGAGCGCGTGCACGTTGGGCGGAAGCCCGAGCGCCGCCTCCACGATCGCGCCGTCACTGAGCACCTTGCCGGGCGACACGTCCCGCCGCTGGGCGACCTTGTCGCGGGCGGTCCACAACTCGCGTACGACCGCCATCTGGCGACGGCGGCGCACCTTGTGCATGCCCGAAGTACGGCGCCAGGGATCGACCCGCGGCGGAGCCGGCGGCGCGGAGGAGATCGCGTCGAACTCCTCGCGGGCCCACTCCAGCTTGCCCTGCCGGTCGAGCTCCTTCTCCAGCGCGTCCCGCAGGTCCACGAGCAGCTCGACGTCGAGCGCCGCGTAGCGAAGCCAGGGGTCGGGCAGCGGGCGTGTCGACCAGTCGACCGCCGAGTGGCCCTTCTCCAGGACGAAGCCGAGCACGCCCTCGACCATCGCGCCGAGGCCGACCCGGGGGAAACCGGCGAGGCGCCCGGCGAGTTCGGTGTCGAAGATGCTGGTGGGGATCATGCCTATTTCGCGCAGGCAGGGCAGGTCCTGAGTGGCTGCGTGCAGCACCCACTCGGCACCGGAGATCGCCTCGCCGAGCTCCGACAGGTCGGGGCAGGCGACGGGGTCGATCAAGGTGCTGCCCGCGCCTTCACGGCGCAGCTGCACGAGGTAGGCGCGCTGGCCGTACCGGTAGCCGGACGCGCGTTCGGCGTCCACGGCCACGGGGCCACTTCCTGCCGCGAAAGCGGCGATCACCTCGGCGAGCGAGGTTGCGTCGGCGACCACCGGAGGAATGCCATCACGCGGCTCGAGCAAAGGGATCGGCGCCGTTTCGACGTCGTCCGGAGGGCCGCCTCCGGTGGTTCGCAGTGAACTGTCTGCTGCGGTCTCTTGGGCGTCGGTCACCTGTCAAGGGTATCTGTGTATGCACAGCGCCCGTCGACGGAACGTTCCGTCGACGGGCGCGCGAGGGGTGTAAATGAGTCAGTGGATGATTCCGGTGCGCAGGGCCACCGCTACCATCCCGGCCCGGTCTCCCGTGCCGAGCTTGCGTGCGATCCGGGCGAGGTGGCTCTTCACGGTCAGCGCCGAGAGCCCCATCGAGACGCCGATGGCCTTGTTCGACTGGCCCTCCGCGACCAGGCGGAGGACCTCCACCTCACGGCCGGACAGCTCGCGGTAGCCACCGGGGTGGCTCGGGGCGCCGGGCGGGCGGCGGTGCATTCGGGCGGCGGCCGAACCGATGGGCGCGGCGCCGGGACGGGTGGGGAGACCGACATTGTTGCGGGTACCGGTGACGACGTAGCCCTTGACGCCGCCCGCGAGGGCGTTGCGTACGGCGCCGATGTCATCGGCGGCGGAGAGGGCGAGGCCGTTCGGCCAGCCCGCCGCGCGGGTTTCTGAGAGGAGCGTCAGGCCGGAGCCGTCGGGGAGGTGGACGTCTGCGACGCAGATGTCACGGGGGTTGCCGATGCGGGGACGAGCCTCCGCGATCGACGAGGCCTCGATCACGTCGCGTACACCGAGGGCCCACAGGTGGCGGGTGACGGTGGAGCGGACGCGCGGGTCGGCCACGACGACCATGGCGGTCGGCTTGTTCGGGCGGTAGGCGACCAGGCTTGCGGGCTGCTCGAGGAGAACGGACACCAGGCCTCCTGGGGTGCGGGACTGAACCGGCTCGGGGATGAAGCCGGGACGAACCGTGCTTTCAAGGTCACCAAGGTCTTCGGCACCAAACCCGCCCGCCTTTAGAGAATGATCACGATTTGGTGAGTAACAATTCGGACCATTCGGACACATGATCGATCATCCGAAGATCAACCCGAATCGCAGTCGTTCACATTCGCTCATCCGCGTGACCGTTCAGCCCAGCCGCATCCAGCCACGTCCGGTTCTGTCCGGTTCCATCCGGTCCGGGGCGTTCCCTGCCAGCCCCCTCCGGCTTACAGACCTTCCGGCCGCATCCCGCCGTAGGTCACGGCGTCTGCGGCCCCCGTCGCTGCGGCAGCGACACCACGGACCCCTCGCCGTGCCCGCCCTGGTTGACCGGCGGCAACCCCGCCACCTGGCAGAGCAGATCGCACCACGCGGCGAGATGCGCCGCCGTGTCCGGCGTACCGCCCGGCCCCTCGCGCGGCGTCCACGACGCCCGGATCTCGATCTGCGAGGCGGACGGCCGCTCGGAGAGCCCGCCGAAGTAGTGCGATGCCGCCCGCGTGACGGTGCCGCTCGGCTCCCCGCAGGCCAGACCGCGCGCCTGCAGCGCGCCCGTCAGCCAGGACCAGCAGACCTCCGGCAGCAGCGGGTCCGCCGCCATCTCCGGCTCCAACTCCGCGCGCACGAGCGTGACGAGGCGGAACGTGCCCTGCCAGGCGTCGTGCCCCGCCGGGTCGTGCAGCAGGACCAGACGTCCGTCCGCCAGGTCCTCGTCGCCGTCGACCACCGCCGCCTCCAGGGCGTACGCATGCGGGGCCAGGCGCTGTGGAGGCCGCGTCGGGTCGATCTCGATCTCAGGCCGAAGCCGTGCCCCGCGCAGCGCCTCGACCGCCGCGCGAAAGGGCAACGGAGCCGATTCCGCCACCTTCCCCTCCGTACTTTCCATTTCGCCAGCGCCGTCCGACCGTTGTCCTTGAGCCGCAGCCATGCGGGGAAGATTAAGGGGAACGGCGGCTTCGCGCAGGGAGAGACACCCGTGAGAGGGGCCCCGGTCAAGGCAGGGTGTCCCTCGGGGCGGGCGGCGCACGGGCCCGTGCGAGACTTTCCGGGTGAGTGCCAACAACAGCCCCGCGGGCCAGCAGAACGCAGCGACGTACGACTCCGCTTTCATGAAGGCCTGCAGGCGCGAGCCCGTGCCGCACACGCCGGTCTGGTTCATGCGGCAGGCGGGGCGCTCACTTCCCGAGTACCGCAAGGTGCGCGAGGGCACGGCCATGCTGGAGTCCTGCATGATGCCGGAGCTGGTCACGGAGATCACGCTCCAGCCGGTGCGCCGCCACAAGGTCGACGCCGCGATCTACTTCAGCGACATCGTCGTCCCCCTCAAGGCCATCGGCATCGACCTCGACATCAAGCCGGGCATCGGCCCGGTCGTCGCCAACCCCATCCGCTCGCGCGCCGACCTCGCCCAGCTGCGGGACCTGACGCCGGACGACGTGAGCTACGTGACGCAGGCGATCGGCATGCTGACCGCCGAGCTGGGGTCCACCCCGCTCATCGGATTCGCCGGTGCGCCTTTCACCCTCGCGAGCTACCTCGTCGAGGGCGGCCCGAGCCGCAACCACGAGCACACCAAGGCGCTCATGTACGGCGACCCGCAGCTCTGGGCCGACCTGCTCGACCGCCTCGCGGAGATCACCGGCGCCTTCCTGAAGGTGCAGATCGAGGCGGGCGCGAGCGCCGTGCAGCTCTTCGACTCGTGGGTGGGCGCGCTGGCCCCCGCCGACTACCGGCGCTCCGTGATGCCCGCGTCGCAAAAGGTCTTCGACGCCGTGGCCCCGTACGGCGTGCCGCGCATCCACTTCGGTGTCGGCACCGGTGAACTGCTCGGCCTGATGGGCGAGGCGGGCGCCGACGTGGTGGGCGTCGACTGGCGCGTCCCGATGGACGAGGCGGCCCGGCGGGTCGGTCCCGGCAAGGCGCTCCAGGGGAACATCGACCCGGCGGTCCTCTTCTCCACGCGGGAGGCGATCGAGGCCAAGACGGACGAGGTCCTGGACGCCGCGGCCGGCCTTGAGGGGCACATCTTCAACCTCGGCCACGGCGTGCTGCCGGCCACGGACCCCGACGCGCTGACGCGGCTCGTGGAGCATGTCCACACGCGGACCGCGCGCTGACGGAGCCGGTCCGTAGTTGGCCGAAAATCTCGCCTGAATGTGACGGGTGAGGAGGGGGACGAGACGTGTCCGCGATGAAGATCGGTGATCTCGTCGAGTCCTGGGGCGGAGTCCAGGACGACTACCAGCGCCGCGGCGACGCGGAGATGGACCGGATCGTCCTGGAATGCGCCCGTGAGCTCGCCGCGGACCCCGGCGGTGAGCTCGCGCATCAGTGGACCTTCGGGCTGGTGATGATGCTGCCGTACGTCGGCTGGCTGCCGGGCGACGACGTGCCCGGCGCCGTGTTCGCCGCCGCGAAGGCCGCCGACGAGGCGCTCAAGGACCGGCCGTGCGCCCACGAAGGACATCCGTACGCCGAGGACGAGCTGGAGGACCATCTCTTCTGGCTCCGCGACATCCTGTCGGCCGCGGCCGACGAGAGCGCCGAGTGGGACGAGGACGAGCGCCCGCGCGACGAGTGGCTCTGCCCGCTCAACGTCGCGGGCTTCGCGCGGATCGCCATGGACTTCATCGAACCCGGCTCGGCGACCGGCGTCCCGCCGCGCCTTCCCGACGACATCCAGCAGGACATCGACTCGCTCTCGGCCATCCTGCACGGCTGCCCCCGGCCGGGCACCGAGGTGGACCGCGAGATCGCGTACGTCGGCGACGCGCTCGGCCGGGCCACCGACCCCGACGACCGTGCGGGCCTCGTCATCGTCACCACGGCCGTGTCCTGGTACGCCGTCTCCGACATGATGCGGTCCAAGCCCGTCCTCGACGGGCTGGCCGCGGGCCTGGAAGAGGCCCTCGCGCACCTCTCCGACGCGTCGTGCGCGCACGACGGGCATCCCGGCCTGCCGAGCGGCGGCCCCGACGCCGTCCGGGTCGGCCTCCATCTCAGCAGCCCGGCCGGCCGCGAGGTCTACGAGAAGGAGCACCGGTCCAGCGGGTGGGGCGCACCGCTGGACACGCTCCTGTGCCCGGCCTTCACCGCGGCCACCGCACGCGAGACCCTCGCACGGCTGCGGGAGCGGCGCGCGGCCCTCTTCGGGGCCTAGCGCGCCGGTCAGGCCCGCCTGCCTAGCCCGCCTTCCGCACCGCAGCGACCGCCTTGCGCGCCGCCACCAGAACCGGGTCCCACACCGGCGAGAACGGCGGTGCGTAGCCGAGGTCGAGCGCGGTCATCTGGTCCACCGTCATCCGCGCCGTCAGGGCCACGGCCGCGATGTCGACGCGCTTGGCCGCGCCCTCGCGGCCGACGATCTGGACGCCGAGCAGCTTTCCCGTGAGGCGCTCGGCGATCATCTTGACGGTCATCACGGCCGCACCGGGGTAGTAGCCCGCGCGGCTCGTCGACTCGATGGTCACCGTCGCGTACTGAAGTCCGGCCGCCCGCGCCTCCTTCTCGCGCAGGCCCGTGCGGGCGATCTCCAGGTCGCAGACCTTGCTGACGGCCGTGCCGACGACACCGGGGAAGGTCGCGTAACTCCCGCCCACGTTCGAGCCGATGACCTGGCCGTGCTTGTTGGCGTGCGTACCGAGCGCGATGTGGCGCTCGCGGCCCGAGACCAGGTCGAGTACCTCGACGCAGTCGCCGCCCGCCCAGATGTTCTCGTGCCCGCGCACCCGCATCGCCAGATCCGTGAGCAGCCCACCGTGCCGGCCCAGCGGCAGGCCCGCCGCCTGTGCGAGACCCGTCTCGGGGCGCACCCCGATGCCGAGCACCACCACGTCCGCCGGGTACTCGGCGTCCTCGGTGGCCACCGCCCTGACCCGGCCGTCGTCGCCGGTGAGGATCTTGGTGACCTCGGCGCCGTTCACCATCTCGATGCCCATGCCGGACATCGCGTCGTGGACGAGGCGGCCCATGTCCGGGTCGAGCGTCGACATCGGCTCGGCGCCGCGGTTGACGACCGTGACCTCGTAGCGCCGCTGGATCAGCGCCTCGGCCATCTCGACGCCGATGTAGCCCGCGCCGATGACGACCGCCCTGCGGCCCGGCGTGCGGGCCAGCGTGTCCAGGAGCGCCTGGCCGTCGTCCAGGGTCTGCACGCCGTGCACGCCGGGGGCGTCGATGCCGGGCAGGGCCGGGCGGATGGGCCGGGCGCCCGTGCCGATCACGAGCTTGTCGTACGCCGTCCAGTCCTCCGCGCCGGACTCCAGGTCCCGGGTGCGGACCCGGCGGCCCTCCGGGTCGATCTCCATGACCTCCGTGCACATCCGCAGGTCGATGCCGCGCTCCCGGTGCTCCTCGGGCGTACGCGCGATCAGCTCGTCCCGCGAAGGGACGTCGCCGCCGACCCAGTAGGGGATGCCGCAGGCCGAGTACGAGGTGAAGTGGCCGCGCTCGAACGCGACGATCTCCAGCTCCTTCGGGTCCTTGAGCCTGCGTGCCTGTGACGCGGCGGACATGCCCGCCGCGTCACCCCCGATGACCACCAGTCGCTCTCTCGCGCTACTCATACGGACACGCTACGACGCGGCGGCAGTTGACGGACCTCTAGTCCTCGTCACCCCCGCGCGCCGGTGCCACCGCGGGCCGCCGCGGCAGCCGGGGCCGCACCAGGCGCTGCCACAGCAGGAACAACAGCGCCGCCACCGCCGCGAACGGCAGGATCGCGCCGATGGCGACCGCGAGCCACCGCAGCATCGTCACGAAGGCGTTCCAGCCACCGGACAGGGCGTCCAAGAACGTCGGGTCGTCGTCGCCCGCGTCTACCTTCTTCACTGCCGTCTCGCTGAGCGAGAGCGTGATGGTCGACATGCTCGTACGGTCCTTCAGCGAGGAACGCTGGGCGAGCAGCGCCTCCAGTTCGGACTGGCGGCTGCTCAACTCGCCCTCCAGGGTGACGACATCGCTCAGTTTCGTCGCCTTGTCCATCAGCTCCCGCACGCGCTCCACGCTCGCCCGCTGCGACTTGACGCGGCTCTCCACGTCGACGACCTGCTCGGTGACGTCCTGCGCCTTGGCCTTGCGCTCGATCAGCTTGCCGGTTCCTTCGAGCGCCGTGAGCACCTCCTCGTACCGGTCCTGCGGGACGCGCAGCACGATGCGGGAGCGCTCGTGGCCGCGGCCGTCGCGGTCGGTGGTCTCGTCGCCGACGACGCCGCCCGCGTCGGTGGCCGCCGCGCGCGCCTCGTCCAGGGCCTTCGGCACGTCCTTGACGCGGACGGTCAGGGTGGCGGTGCGGATGATGTGCGTGCCGGTGAGCTCGGGCGGCTTCTTCTTGCCGGACTGATCCGCCCGGCCGCCCCCGGCCACCCCCTTGTCGTCCTGGTTGCCGGACGCGGCCGCGTCCTCCCGCGCGGCGCTGCCCGCCGCCTTGTCGCTGTCCCCGCCGCCGTCGCCGCCCGCGCTGCACCCGGTGAGCGCGAGTGCCGCCGCGAGCAGGACGGCCGAGAGTGCCTGGACGGTGCGGTGCCTTGATGTGCCGGTCGCGAGCATCTCGACGTACCCCCGAGGTTCGTGGTCGCTGATGCTCCTTTGACGCCGGGGAGGGGCGAAACGATGGTGTCCGACCGGTCCCGATGAGGTCACGGTCGGGACTCGTACGCGTCGTGTCGCGCGGCTCGTAGAGTGGGGGGCATGCGCGAAACGGACACACGTACGGGTCATGTCGTCGTCATCGGTGGCGGGATCGCCGGGCTGGCAGCCGCCCACCGATTGCTCGACACCGGAGCCCGCGTGACCGTCCTGGAGGCCTCCGACCGGCTCGGCGGCAAGCTGCTCCCCGGCGCGATCGAGGGCGTCCGCGTCGACCTCGGCGCCGAGTCGATGCTGGCCCGCCGCCCCGAGGCCGTCGCCCTCGCCCGCGAGGTGGGCCTCGCCGACCGGCTCCAGCCGCCCGCCACCGCGACCGCCGCGATCTGGACCCGCGGGGCCCTGCGGCCGATGCCCAAGGGCCACGTCATGGGCGTGCCCGGCGACGCTTCGGCCTTGACCGGGGTGCTCTCCGACGAGGGCCTGCGGCGCATCGAGGAGGACCGCGACCTGCCGCCCACCGAGGTCGGGGACGACGTCGCGGTCGGCGAGTACGTCGCCGCGCGCCTGGGCCGCGAGGTCGTCGACCGCCTCGTGGAGCCGCTGCTCGGCGGGGTGTACGCGGGCGACGCCTACCGCATCTCGATGCGCTCGGCGGTCCCGCAGCTCTTCGAGGCCGCCCGCACGCACGCCTCGCTCACGGAGGGCGTCCGCGAGATCCAGGCCCGCGCCGCGAAGAACCAGCAGACCGGACCCGTCTTCATGGGCATCGAGGGCGGCGTCGGCCAACTGCCGCTCGCCGTCGCGGAGTCGGTGCGGGCGCGGGGCGGCGAGATCCGCGCCGGGGCGCCGGTCACCGAGCTGCGGCGCACCCCCGATGGCTGGCAGGTGAGCACCGCGGAGCGGACCCTCGACGCCGAAGCCGTGGTCGTCGCCGTGCCCGCCTACGCCGCCGCCGCGCTCCTGGGCGTCGAGGCGCCCGCCGCGGCGGCCGAGCTGGCGACCGTCGAGTACGCCTCCATGGCCCTCATGACCCTCGCCTACCGCCGCAGCGAGACCGACCTCCCCGAAGGCAGCGGTTTTCTCGTGCCGCCCGTCGACGGGCACACCATCAAGGCCTCCACCTTCGCCTCGCGCAAATGGGGCTGGATCGCCGAGGAGAACCCCGACCTGCTGGTTCTGCGCACTTCAGTGGGGCGGTACGGCGAAACGGCGATCCTGGGGCGCGACGACGCCGACCTCATCGCCCTCTCCCGGCGCGACCTGCGCGCGGCCATCGGCCTCGACGCCGAGCCCGTCGCCACCCGCGTCACCCGCTGGCACGACGGCCTGCCGCAGTACCCCGTCGGCCACCACGCGCGCGTGGCCCGCGTCCGCGAGCACGTGGCCAAGCTGCCCGGCCTCGCCGTCTGCGGAGCCGCGTACGACGGAGTGGGCATCCCCGCGTGCATCGCGAGCGCCTACGCGGCCGTCGACCAGCTGGGCGGCGACCTGGCCGGTGTGCAGGAGCTCACCGCCAACCCGGTGCAGAGCCTGCACGGCGGCGGAGGAGAATAGGGTCATGAGTGACGACGCCCCCGCCAAGAGCCCCAACGCAGGCAAGAAGGCCAAGGACCTCAACGAGGTCATTCGCTACACCCTGTGGTCCGTCTTCAAGCTGCGCGACCTGCTCCCCGAGGACCGCGCCGGCTACGCCGACGAGGTCCAGGAGCTGTTCGACCAGCTCGCCGCCAAGGACATCACCGTCCGCGGCACGTACGACGTGTCGGGGCTGCGCGCCGACGCCGACGTCATGATCTGGTGGCACGCCGAGACGGCCGACGAGCTTCAGGAGGCCTACAACCTCTTCCGCCGCACCAAGCTGGGCCGCGCCCTGGAGCCGGTCTGGTCGAACATGGCGCTGCACCGCCCCGCCGAGTTCAACAAGTCGCACATCCCGGCCTTCCTGGCCGACGAGACGCCGCGCAACTACATCAGCGTCTACCCCTTCGTGCGCTCCTACGACTGGTACCTGCTGCCCGACGAGGACCGTCGCCGCATGCTCAAGGACCACGGCATGATGGCCCGCGGCTACCCCGACGTGCGCGCCAACACGGTCGCCTCGTTCTCGCTCGGCGACTACGAGTGGCTCCTCGCCTTCGAGGCGGACGAGCTGTACCGCATCGTCGACCTCATGCGGCACCTGCGCGCCTCCGAGGCCCGCATGCACGTCCGCGAAGAGGTGCCGTTCTACACCGGCCGCCGCAAGTCGGTCGCCGACCTCGTGGCGGGCCTCGCCTAGGCAGTTCGGCCGCCGCGTTAATTCGGTTGCCGTGCCCGCCCGGTGAGCGTTTCATCGAGAGGTCGAAGCCGAGAACGAAAGATGGTGCGTGTATGCCCAGGGCCCTGCGGAACAGCTCGGAGTCATCCCCTTCCGCAACGCTCAGGAGTCATCCTCACCATGTCCCGCAACACCTCTCGGCGGGCCCGCACTGAAGCGCGCGCCCAGTCCTTCCGCTGCCTCCAGTGCGGTCTCGACGTACCGATGACCGCCCCCGGCACCGACCACCGCAACCACTGCCCGAACTGCTTGTGGAGCCGTCACCTCGACGACACCCCCGGCGACCGGGCAGCGGAGTGCGGAGCCCGGATGGAACCTCTCGCCATCTCCGTGCGCGGAGACGGCCGGGGGTCCCCCCGGTCCTTAAGACTGGGGGCGGGTCCTCGTCACCGCTGCACCCACTGCGGTGTCCTGCACGCCAACCGCACGGCGGGCGACGACAACGCCCTGCCGCTGACCAGGCTCGCGGTGCGCCCGCTGGCCCAGCCGCCGTTCCCGCTGGAACGGCTCGGGGCCCTGTAGCGGCTAGTGCTCCTTGGGAAGAGCCGCGGCCCGCGTGCCGGACAGCGGCTCGGGCTCCTTGTGCGGTGCGCACGCCGCGCGCCGCACGGGGAGCCTGCCCTCCAGGAGGTACGCCTCCATGTGTCCGTTGACGCACTTGTTGGGGCCGCCGCCGATGCCGTGCGTGCCCGCGTCCCGCTCGGTCACCAGGACCGAGTCGCCCAGCCTGCGGTGCAGCTCCTGGGCGCCCGCGTACGGCGTCGCCGCGTCGCGCTCGGCGGCCAGGATCAGCGTCGGGGGCAGCTCACCCCTCTCCGTGCCGACGTCCACCGGCTGCTGCCGGGGCGCGGGCCAGTAGGCGCACGGCAGGTTCATCCACGCGTTGTCCCAGGTCTCGAAGGGAGCGCTGCGCGCGAGGAGCGAGTTGTCGCGGTTCCAGGTGCCGAAGTCCGTCGGCCAGGGCGCGTCGTTGCACTCCACGGCCGTGTAGACCGCGTTGCCGTTCTCCTGCTCCTTGGCCGCCTTCGGCTCGGGCGCGGCCTGCTCGATGAGCGGCTTCGGGTTGCCCTTCAGGTACGCCGAGAGCGCCGACGCGCGCGTCGGCCAGTAGTCGTCGTAGTACCCGGCCTGGAGGAACGCCGACTGCAACTGGCCGGGGCCGACCTTGCCGCCCGCGGGCTTGGTGGCCAGCTCGGTGCGCACCTTCTCGTAGCTGCGCAGGACCGCCTCGGGCGTCTTGCCCAGGTGGTAGGTCTTGTCGTGCTTGGCCACCCAGGTGCGGAAGTCGCCCCAGCGGTGCTCGAAGGCCGCGGACTGGTCGAGGTTGTTCTGGTACCAGATCTGCGCGGGAGCGGGGTTGACCGCCGAGTCGAACACCATGCGGCGCACGTGCGAGGGGAAGAGCGACGCGTACACGGCGCCGAAGTAGGTGCCGTACGAGGCGCCCATGAAGGTCAGCTTCTTCTCGCCGAGCGCCGCCCGCAGCACATCCAGGTCACGGGCGTTGTTCAGGCTCGAATAGTGCCGCACGGCCTCCCCGGAGCGCTCCAGGCAGCCCGCCGCGTACGCCTTGGCCTGCTTGACGCGCTTGAGCTTGTACGCGGCGTCGGGGTGGGTCGGAGCCTGCGTCGGCGCCTTGGCGAACTCCTTGGGGTCCTGGCAGGAGATCGGTGCCGAGCGGCCGACACCGCGCGGGGCGTAGCCCACGAGGTCGTACGCCGCCGCGATGCGCTTCCACTCGGGGATCATGCCGACCATCGGGAAGTACATCCCGGACCCGCCGGGGCCGCCCGGATTGAACACGAGGGCGCCCTGCCGCTTGACGGCCTTGCCCCGCCGCGGTTCGGCCTTCTGCGTGGCCTTGGTGCGGCTGACGGTCAGCTTGATCTGCTTGCCGTCCGGGCGGGCGTAGTCCAGCGGCACCGAGACGGTGCCGCACTTGACGGACGGGGGCAGGCCCTCGGCCGCCGGGCAGGCGCCGAAGCGGACACCGGCCGCCGTGGCGCGCTGGGCCGCGACGAGCGTGCCCTGGGCTTCGGGGTAGGGGGAGGTGTCGGCCGCGGACGCGCTTCCCGTGGGTGCGGCGACGAGTGCGGTCAGGACCAGGGATCCGGCGGTTCCGTAGAGGGCGGCTGCTGCTCTCATCGCGCTTCATCCTTCATTCGGCGGTGCGTGCTCGAACAAAAGGGATGATTCGTTCGGTAAATGGCGAAGTAAAGCACCGCACCGCCGGTGTCGGGCGTGTCGGGCTCAATGACCCCGATGCGCCGTATCCCGGTGCGCGAAAGCCGCCCGCAGCTCCGGGTCCGCGAGCGCGCGCGTGCCGCGTACGGCGACGGCGGTGAGGTCGGAGCCGCCGCGCGCGGGCAGCGCGCTCAGCAGGAGCTGGCCCGCGGGGGAGGCCCAGCGGGGGTAGGGGTGGATCTCGAAGCGGGCGACGGCGAGGCAGCTCAGGTTCAAGGCCAGGGGCAGCGCGAACCAGAGAGCCACGTGCACCTCTCCCGGCGGCGCCTGAGCGGGCATCAGGAGGGCGACGGCCCCCAGCGCGATCACCGCCGCCGCGGCGGCCCGCACCTGCCGGACCGCTCCCGCGACTCCCGACCAGGAGCCCTCGGGCAGGGCGAGCCCGGCCGCGACGAGGCGGTCGGCGAGGGCGCGCATCGCCTCGGTGCCGGCCGCGGCCCTGCGCACCGGAGCTATCGGCGACTGCCCCGCGGGCCCTATCGCGCCGAGCACGGAACGCTCCATCTCGTCGCAGCCCACCGGGTCGACGACCGTCGCCCAGCCGGTGTGCGCGAGCAGCAGCCGCCGGGTGCGGGCCATCGACACCAGGGTGAGGTCGGTGACGCGGGCGGGGCCGCCGGAGAGGAACGCGGCTTCGTAGAGCGTCAGTTCACGGCGGTCACCCGGGGCCGCGCCGTGCGGGGCCGCGCGGTACGCGGTGAGGCAGAGCCGGGCACAGGACAGGCCCGTCGCGACCCAGGCCACGAGAAGGAGCGGAAGCCAGAACATGACCGGTGTTGTATGCGAGGCGGTGGGGGCCGCGCCACGGGTTATCCAGCATGCGGACGAGGCCGCGCGGGTGCGTGACGTTCCGCTTTCGAGCGGGGCTTCTCCTTGCCCTCGTCGCGCGGCGTGTTCTCGTCACGCTCCTTGTTCTCGTCGCGCTCCTCGGGCTTGGGGCGGGACGCCGGTGGAGGCAGCGAGAACGTGGGGGAGGGGGAGACCGGGGTCGGCGGATCGGGGGACTCGGCCGGGCCCGGCGGGGCGGGGGAACGGGTCACCGGATCGGGGCGCCCCGATGCCGCGTCGCGCGCCAGATCGTCGAAGTCGACCAGACCCGTGCCTTCGAGGACCGTGATGTGGTCGAGGACCGTCGTGTTCGCGTCGTCGGCGAGCGTGCGCACCAGCGAGTTGCGGGTGGTCGCGCGGACCTCGGCGACCACCGAGAAGACCTTGCCGTGGGCGGCGCGCAGGATGTTGGCGAACTTCTCGTCGTACGCGTCGCCGTGCGCGTCGCTCATCTCGTCGAGCCAGCCCCGCTGCTGCGAGGTCGGCTGATTGGGCAGCTCCAGGTTGAGCCGCGCCGCCACCTCGCGGACCCGCGCGTCCAGGAACGTGTGCCCCTCGACGAGATGCTCGCCCGCCGTCTTGACGGCCTTGCTGGTGCCGCGCGCCTCGGCCTGCTGTCCGGCCGGGAGCTCCCAGAGGCCCGCGAGGCGCACCTTGGTGATGAAGTCGCGGTCGAGCGCGGAGAGCGGGCCGAACTCCGTCGACACGCTCTCCGCGTCGAGTCTGGCCAGGGCGGTGCCCGACCTGTCCTCGTACGACCAGAGAGGGAAGAGCAGTGCGGCCAGCGTCGCGACGAGCCCCGCGACGATGAGGCCGGTGCCGTTGATGGATCGCATGACGCCTCCTGTTGCACCGCCGCACGTTAGTGCGCCGCGGGGAGGCGACTGCGGAATACCGCCCGGAGTACGTCAACTGCCGTACGGGTAAGGGGCATGGGATGCGGGCGGGCGCTGTTCCCCCGGCGATCTCCCGGGCAGCGGGCTAGGAGCTGCCGCCTCCGCCGCCGCCCCCGCAGCCCCCACCGCCTCCGCCGGAGCCGCCCCCGCCGCAGGACGAGGAGGAGCCGCCGCAGCCGCCGCCGGAACTCCCGCAGCCGGAGCCGCCGCACGCCGATCCGCCTACGCCGCTTCCGCACCACACGGGTGTGCCCGCGCCGGAGCTGGTGAACGGCGCGGCCGTGCCCGGCGTACTGCCCGGCCGGACGCGGTGCGCGGCGTGCAGCTGGGCCTGCAGCTCGGGGTCGAGCACGCCGACCAGGCCCTCCACCGCCACGCGGTGCGCCGCGCCGAACACCTGCGCGCCGGCGGCGCGGTACTCCGCGAGGGCGGTCCGGCCTGCGGCGGTCACCCGGGTGCGGGTGGCACGGCTGCAGAGCCGGCCGACCAGGGCGCCGAGCACCCAGGCCACGATCAGGAGGATGGTCGACGCGCTGACGGGGTCCCATCCGGGGCCGTCGCCGTCCTCGGCGGCGATCACCGCGATGACGAGACAGAACCCGGCGATGCTCAGGGCGTTGTGCCGGATCTTGTGACGCCGCAGGCGGGCCAGGGCCTCGGGGCGCACCAGCAGGCCGCGCCGGGCCAGGGTGTCGCCGATCGCCTGGACGGCGGGGCTGCGCATCACGCCGATGCGCAGCCAGTGCAGGGCGCCGCTCGGCGCGGCGGCGTGGGCCTGGAGCACCGCGCCCTCCACCGGGTTGCGGACTTCGGTCGACCGGATCGCGACGACGCCGGGATAGGCGACCACCAGGCGTCCGTCCTCGTGCAGGGCCGCGATCGCAGCGTCCGCGACCCGGCCCGGGCCACTGGCCAGGAAGGCGGCCTCCAGGGGGTCGAACACGGCTCCGTGCCGTGCGTCGGGCTGCTGCGGCGCGGGCTGCCGGACGCGGGAGACGCCGACGAGGAGGACGGCCGACGAGACCGCGACCAGCAGGGCGAAGCCGATGGACAGGATCTCCACGGCCGCCCCCTCAGCCCCGCCGCAGCGCGAACCGCGCCGCGCGCAGCCACCGCGTGACCGGCCGCGCGTCCAGCGGCGCGGGACCGGAGCGCTCGAGCCACCACCGGGTGAGACGGCCGCGCGCCTCCGCGTCCTCGGGCTGCCCGGCGAGCAGCAGCCGCTCGGCGAAGTCCATCGCGTCGCGCCGGTATCCGCCGGTCATCGGCCGGGCCTGGGCGTACGCGAAGAACTGCGCGCGATAGCCCTTGCCGAGGATCTCCGGCAGCTCGGGCGCCACCTTCGCCACGACGTCCGCTCGCTTGCCGGTCAACGCACGGCTCTGCACGGTCAGCCGGGCCCGGTCGAACCCCTCGGGCGCGGGCGTGCCCGCGACGAGCGCGGAGAGCAGCGCGGTCTGCGCGAGGGCGAGCCGCTGGCGGGCGGCGGCGGGGACGGCGTCCGGTGCCGTGGGCTCACTGGCGTCCGGCGCCGTGCCGGTGGCGCACTCACCGGAAGCGGGCGCCCGCGTCCGCACCGTCGCCCGTATCGCGTCCAGCTCCCGTTCGAGCTCCTGCGGCGCGGGGAAGTTCTCGTCCCGCTCCAGCAGGACGCCCGGCGGGGTCACCCGTGACGCCAGGTCCGACAGGATCGCGAGGACCGGCTCGGGGACCGCGTGGGCGTGGCTGTCGTGCCAGACGCCGTCCCGCTCGAAGCCGCCCGCGACATGGACGTACGCGATGGCCTCGACCGGCAGCTCGTCCAGGGCCTTGGCGGGGTCCTCGCCGCGGTTGACGTGGTTCGTGTGCAGGTTGGCGACGTCGATGAGCAGGCGTACGCCCGTGCGCTCCACGAGCTCGTAGAGGAACTGCCCCTCCGTCATCTCCTCGCCGGGCCAGGAGATCAGCGCCGCGATGTTCTCCACCGCGAGCGGCACCGGCAGCGCGTCCTGCGCGATGCGCACGTTCTCGCACAGCACGTCCAGGGCGTCGCGGGTGCGCGGCACCGGCAGCAGGTGGCCCGCCTCCAGCGGCTGCGAGGCCGTCAGCGGGCCCCCGGCACGCACGAACGCGATGTGCTCGGTGACCAGCGGTGAGCCGAGCGCCTCCGCACGCTCGGCCAGCGCGGCGAGGCGGGTCTCGTCGGGGCGGTCGGCGCCGCCGAGGCCGAGTGCGACGCCGTGCGGCACCACCGTGACGCCGCGCTCGCGCAGCCGCAGGAGGGAGTCGGGGAGGTGCCCGGGGCACAGGTTCTCCGCGACGGCCTCGACCCAGTCGATGCCGGGCATCCGTTCCACGGCGTCCGCGATCTCCGGACGCCACCCGATTCCGGTCCCCAGGTGCTTCATGTTCCCCCTCCTCCGCCAAGACCCCGCGTCGTGCCCGTGTCTTGTGAACGTGTGCAGGGGTCATGGCCCCGACAGACGCTTGCGAACCCCTGAGGAGGGACGTTCAGAGCTACATTTGAGGTTCCGGCCTGTCCGTGTTGACCTCTCCGGGCGGCGCGGGCGAGGGCCGCGACGTCGTGGACACGTCGCCGGTCGGACCGGCCGGCGGAGGCTCCGGGGGAGCGACGCCGGAGGGCGGCGGCGGGCCGCTGGGGCTGGCCGTCGCGGTGGCGGCGCCGCCGTTCGCGATGTCGTCGAAGTCGACGAGTCCGGTCGCCTCCAGCATCGTGATGTGGTCCAGGACCGTCTGGTTGGAGTCGCTGGCGAGCTGCCGGATCAGGGTGTTGCGGGTGCTGTCGCGCACCTGCGCGATCACGCTGAACACCTTGCCGTGCGCGACGCGCAGCAGATTCACGAACTTCCGCTGGTACGTCTCGCCGCTGGCCTCGGTCAACTCCTGGAGCCAGCCCTGCTGTTGGGCGGTGGGCTGGTTCGGCAGCTCCACGCCGAGCTGCGCCGCGACCGAACGGGCCCGCTTGTCGAGGTCCGTGTGGCCGACGATCAGATGGTCACCGGCCTCCTTGATCGCCTCGGTCGGCGCCCGCTCGACGGCCTGCTGGCCGGCGGGCAGCTCCCACAGCCCCGCGAGCCGCACCTTGACCAGCAGATCGCGGTCGGCCGCCGAGAGGGGCCCCCACTGCGTGGCCACCGATCCGGCGGCCAGGTTGGCGGGCCCCGTGCCCGAACGGTCGGCGTAGGACCACATGGGGAACGCGAGCGCGCCCAGTGTGGCCACGAGTGCCGCGATGATCAGAGCCGTGCCGTTGATGCGCCGCAATGTGCCGTGCCTCCCTGCCCGTCAACCTGCCGTGGAGGCAAGCTACTTCCTGGTACCAGGAGATACGGAAGAGGCGTGCGTGATGTTCAACGCATTGCTTCACCGGTGTGAGGGGCTTGGGGCCCATCCGGCGTCGCGCCCCAGGAGGGCCAGCATCTCCTCCAGCGGGGAGGCGTCCTCCTGCGTGGGCAGGACCGGCGCGAACGCGGCGCCGGGGCCCCGGCGTTCGGGGTCCTTGGGCACCCGGCGGGCGATGTCGAGCGCGGCCTCCACGACCGGCCGCGGGAGGTCGAGCCCGACGCCGATGGTCGCCGCCACGTCCCAGGAGTGCACCACGTAATCCAGGAAGTGGAAGCCGACGGCGAGCCGCCCCGTGAACGTCCCCCCGATCTCGGGAAGGGTGAACCCCCGCTCCAGGACGCCCACTTCACCGTCTGAGCCCACTTGACCGGCTCCGCCCGCTGCACCGGCTCCGCCCTCTTCGGCGAACGCGGCCAGCACGTGCCGCACCGACTCGTCGTAGACCTTGAACGGGTCGCGGCCGAGATCCGGGGCGATCCAGTACGTACGGTCGGCGCCCGCGCCCCGCGCCGCCGCCGCGAATCCGTGGTGCTGCGCGGTCATGTGCGCCACCAGGTCGCGCAGCGTCCAACCGGCGCAGGGCGAGGGGCGTTCCCAGTCGGTGTCGCGGGCGGCGCGCAGGACGCGGACCGATTCCCGGACGGCGGTGCGGTCGAGTGCGACGAGGTCGTTCGTGGCGTCGCCCATGGCGTTGTTCGTGACGTCGTTCATGAGGTCATCAGGGTCCTTCCTTGGCGTGAACGGCCGGGCCCGGCCAGGCGGCCGGGTCGACGAGCAGCGGGTGCGCGACGACCCAGGCGGCGTCCGTGTCGAGCCGGTCCGCGGTCCAGGCGGTGGCGCGCATCGTGCCCCGGTCCCGGTGCGCGCGGACGATCCGTACGTGGTCGGGGCGCCCGACGAACGCGTACATGGACCGCTGGTCGATCCAGAACGAGACCGATCCCGAGCGCTTGTGCCACGGGTCGGCCCAGAGCCACATGCCGACGGCGCCGGGCGTCCCCGACCAGGTCCGGCGCAGACGCAGCCCCGCCAGGGCGATCGGGGCGGTCTGGGTGTGCCGGTGGGCGGTGAACTCCGTGACGCTCACCAGGACCGGGCCCGGCGTGTGTGCCTCGGGCCCCGCTTGCCAGGGGGAGCGTGTGATCTGTCGCGCGATCGGTGAAGGCATGGCGTGAGCATAAATCTAAACGAACGGTCGTGCTACTTGTTTCTCGGAGTCGGTACGGATTACGTGCGGAGCCCGATCCGCGGGGCCGTCAGGGGAGTTGAGGCACCTGTGACGGGTCCGTCGCCGCCGCGCGCAGGCGTGCCGTGATGGCGACGCCCGCCCTGCGGTAGGCGGCCGGTCCGCCGTGCAGCACCGAGTGCGCGTTCGCCGTCTCCAAGAAGGCGATGAGCTCGAAGGCGAGCTGGGGGACGTCGGTGTCCTGGTGCAGGCCGCCGGTGTCGCGGGCCTCGGTGAGGCAGTGCTCCACCTGGCCGATCCAGTCGCGGTCGGCGCGGACCAGTGCGTCGTGCACCGCACCCTCGCGGGCGTCGAACTCGGCGATCACCCCGTAGAAGAAGCAGCCGCCGGGGAAGACCCGCTGCTCCGAGTAGTCCAGCCAGCGCGCGCACAGCTGCCACACGCGGTCGAGGCCAGGCGGGGACTGCCGGGCCGGTTCCACCACGGTGTCCAGGAAGATGCGGGCCGCCGCGCGGACGGTCGCGAGCTGCAGCTCCTCCTTGGAGCCGAAGAGCGCGAAGACCCCGCTCTTGCTGAGCTTCAGCTCGGTGGCGATCCGGCCGACCGACAGCGCGTCCAGGCCTTCGACGGAGGCGATGTCGACCGTGCGGCGCAGGACGAGGCGCCGGGTCTGGTTGCCGCGCTCGACACGGCCGTCGAGCTTGGTGCCCGCCGCGCCGGCACTCGTGCGCGTGGCGGGGCCCGCGCCGGTGTCAGGACTCGCGCCAGCGCCAGGGCTCGCGCCTGCTCCCGCGTCCTCGCTCACGCCGAGCTCGCTCGCCATGCCGGTCTCCTCAGCGCCGTTCCGTCGTGCTCTGTCTGGTTGCCCAGTCCGTCTGGTTGCCCAGTCCGTCGTACGTTTCGTTTCCCGAGGGACATCCTCTCTCGTGGCGCCGGGCTTGTGGGCGCGCACGTCAGATGGCCCGGCTCCCTGGTTCACGGGCTCCCGGGTGCGAGGAGCGTCCTGCGGACGGTGTCGCGGAGCCAGCGGTGGCCTCCGTCGGCCGCCTGGCGGGGATGCCATGCCATGCCGACGGACAGGGGCGGCAGGGGCAGGGGGATGTCGAGGAGGCGCAGGCCGAGGGTGGTGGCCGGGTCGGTGAGGGGGGTGGGGGCGGCGCCGGGAAGCGCGGTGGGGACGAGGCAGACGACGTCGCTGCCGGCGGCGAGGGCCATCGCCGCCATGTGGCTGGGCAGGACGACGACGACCCGCCGCTGGAGGTCCAGCTCGGCCAGGGCGGCGTCCAGCGGCCCCGTGAACCGGCCGCGGCGGCTCACCACGACGTGCTCGGCGGCGGCGAGCCGTTCCGGGGTCAACGTCCCTTCGGTGAGGGGGTGTCCGGGCCGGACGGCCGCCGCCATCCGCAGGGCGACCAGTTCCTCGACCCGGGTCTCGGGGTCGACGTGGTCGATGGAGCCGACCTCCAGGTCGATCCTGCCGTCACGGAGGGCGGGACCGGCCTCTAGATCCTCGGCACGGAACCGCAACGAGACGCCGGGCGCCTCCTGTTGGGCAAGCCTGAGCAGCCCGGGGGCCAGGGCCGCGCCGATCAGGTCGGCGGCCTGGAGGGTGAAGGTGCCGCGCAGGGCAGCGGGGTCGACCCCGCCGTCGGGGGCGAGCAGCGCTCCGAGCCTGCGCACCACCGTGGCGGCCTCGTCACGCAGCGCCTGGGCGCGCGGAGTGGGGACCATCGTCTGCCCGGCCCGGACCAGGAGGGGGTCCTGGAGGATGCGCCGGAGGCGGGCGAGCGTGCGGCTCATGGCGGCGGGGGACGTGCGCAGGCGCGCGGCGGCACGAGTGACGCTCTGCTCGGCCAGCAGAGCGTCGAGCGCGACGGCGAGATGGGCGTCGACGATGGGTTCCGAAGGCTCCGGACTGCTGCTCATGGGCGTCATTCCCTTCAGGTGATTCCCCTGTAATTCCATTTCGGGCAATGATTACTTGCCGAAGTTCCCATTGTGGCAACACCGTGGTCCTCCGCAGGATGAGGGACGTACCGATCCGGCACGACCCACGAGGTTTCCATGATCGTCATCACTGCTCCCACCGGGAACATCGGCCGCCGGCTGCTGCCCCTGCTCCTGGACTCCGCCCCCGCCCGCGGCGAGGAACTGCGCGTGATCGTGCGCGATCCCGCCCGGCTCACCGACGCGGTGCGCGAACGCGTCGAGGTGGTCACCGGCTCGCACGGCGACCCCGAGGTCCTCGACCGCGCCTTCGAGGGAGCGGACGCCGTGTTCTGGCTCGTCCCCCCGGACGCCTCCCTGACCCCGGAGGACGCCTACCGCGGCTTCACCCGCCCCGCCGCCAAGGCCCTCGTCACGCACGGCGTCGGCCACGTCGTCGGCGTCTCCGCGCTCGGCCGTGGCACCCCGGTCGCCGACCGCGCGGGACTCGTCACCGCTTCCCTCGCCATGGACGACCTCATCGCGGACACCGGCGTCGCCTACCGGGCCCTGGCCAACCCGTCCTTCTTCGAGAACCTCCTGGAGGAGGCCGAATCGATCCGTGAGAAGGGCGTCTTCACCGATGCGGTGGACGCCGACCGCAGGGCGCCTCTCGTCGCCGTCGCCGACATCGCGGCCGTCGCGGCGGGCCTGCTGCTCGACCGCACGTGGACGGGGAGCGACAACGTCCCGGTCCTCGGACCGCAGGACCTGTCCCCCAACGACCTGGCCCGCATCATGACCGAGCAGCTCGGCCGCCCCGTCCGCTACGAACGCCAGCCGCTCGACGAGCTCTACACCACTCTCGTCGGCTACCGCCTCGACGAGGCGTTCGCCCAGGGCATCGTCGACATGAAGCGGGCCAAGGACCAGGGCCTGGACGACGGTGTCGCCCGTACTCCGGACACCGCCTCGCCCACCACCTTCGAGGAGTGGTGCGCCCGGACGCTCAAGCCCGCCGTCCTCTCCTGACGGCCACCGCCCCCGGCCGTCCGCCGCGCATTCGCTGATCTCCAACGCACATCCAACGCACATCCAACGCACACCTGACGCCCAGGAGGCGCCCGCAATGCCCGCCGAGAACACCGCACCGCCGGTCACCGCGTTCATGCTCGTCAAGACCACGCCCGAGTGGCTGGCCATGACCGTTCAGGAACGGGTGGACGCGTTCAGCACCCAGGTCATCCCCGCGATCAAGGCCAGGACCACCGGTGTCCGGTCACGCTTCTACGACACGGAGTTCTACTCCACCCGCGTCACCGACGTATGGGTCTGGGAGGCCGACGACCACGAGGCCTATCAGCTGCTCATCGACGCTTTGCGCGAAACCCCGTTCTGGGACCGCTACTTCGAGATCGTCGACCTTCTCGTCGGCACCGAGAACGGCTACGCCCGCACCTACGGCCTCGACGCCGTGGCCACCATCAGTACCTGAGTGCAGCGGGGCGGGGCCCGCTCAACGCAAGGCGGGGTGGTCGGCGACGACGGTGCAGGAGCCGGGCGCGATCTCCGTGAAGCCCGCGTCCCGCACCACCGGCAGGCCGCTCGCCACGAGTTCGCGCCAGAGCGCGGCGTCCGGGGTGCGGACGGAGAGCGGGTAACCGGCGTCCCGCCAGGCCGCGCGCTCCTCGTCCGACAGTTCCCACCACGCCAGTTGGGCACCGTGCCCCGCCTGCGCCATCGCCTTGCCGGCCGACATGTCGACATCGGGGCTCATCCACAGGACGGGGGCGGCACCGTCCGGGGGCGACAAGGGCTCGGGGTCGTCCAGTTCCGTACCGGAGACCTGGAGCCGCGCCAGGTCCTTGGGCCAGCCGTCCAGCGGCACCGGCGGGAAGACGCGGACCTGCGCCGACTTGCCCGTGACCGTGATGCCGGGGAGCGCCTCGGCCCGCCGCCACTCGGCGCCGCGGGCCCGGCGCACCACCTTGCGGATACGGGCGTCCTGCCAGTCCCGCATGGCCTGCGCCCACTCGCCCTCGCCGAGCGACCGCTCGTCGCCGAGCATGACGAGCACCGCGCGGGCCGCGGTCTCCAGGGCGTCCGTACGGTGCGGAGGCTCGGCGCGCTCGATGCGCGCCACCAGCGGCAGTACGTACTGCGGCGCCTCGTCGCGGGGCGTCTGCTCCACGCGGAAGGGGCTGTCCTGGGGCTCTCGGCTGTCCTGCGGCCGGGGGGTCCCGGCGGTCTCGTCGCTGCTCACGCGTCCAGTCTGCCAGGCGGAAGATCGGACCCGGCGGGGGCTTTGCCCCTTGCCCTCGCTCTCCTCGTCCCCTGTCCGGCCGCTCACCGCGTCTTGCCTGCCCGGCCGCTCCGCACCTCTTGCCGTGCTGCCGGACCCCTGCGCGAGGATGGCCGCATGGACAGTGATCTTGCTGGGGCCGCGCTGCGGCTCGACGGGGTGGGGCGGCGCTATGCCATGGGCGGGCCATGGGTCCTGCGCGGAGTCGCATTGGGCGTCCGTGCGGGCACGCTGGTGCGGATCGAGGGCGCGAACGGCACCGGCAAGTCGACCCTGCTGAGAGTGCTCGCCGGGCTCGACGCCCCGACCGAGGGCCGCGTGCTCGGACGGCCGCGCACGGCGTACGTCCCCGAACGCTTCCCCGCGGCGCTGCCGTTCACCGCCGCCGGTTACCTCACGCACCTGGGCCGCATCCACGGCCTCGCGAAGGGCGCGGCCGAGCGGGGCGCGCAGGAGTGGCTGGAGCGCTTCGGGGCCGGGAGTCACGCGCGTACGCCCCTGTCGGAACTGTCCAAGGGCAGCAGCCAGAAGGTCGCCGTGGCCCAGGCGCTCCTCGCGGGGCCCGGGCTGCTCGTGCTCGACGAGGCGTGGACGGGCCTGGACGCCGCGGCCCGCGACGAACTCGACCGGGCCGTGGCCGAACGGGTCGCGCGGGGCGGCGCCGTCGTCTTCGTGGACCATGACCCGCGGCGGCTCTCGGGGACGGTCGACGAGACGTACGCGGTGGCCGGATCGGCGGTGAACCTCCGTACGCCGGACGGCACTTCGCAGGATGCCGCCGCCCTGGAACGCCCTTCGGCCGTCATCGAGGCGCAGGGGCCGCCGGGGGTCGCGCCGCCCTCCCTGCCCGGTGTCGTCACCTCGCACTCCGCCGAGGGCGCGCTGCGGCTGACGGTGGCGGCGACGCACTCGGACGTCGCGCTGCGCGCGCTGTTGGCGGCGCGACCGCCGTGGCACGTGGTGTCGGTCTCGGAGGCTGTGCCGGGTCCCGCGTCCGCCGAGTCCTCCGCGCCGGGTCCCGCGTCCGCCGAGTCCTCCGCGCCGGGTCCCACGTCCGCCGGGTCCTCTGTCGCGCCCACTGCTTTGCCTGCGACTCCGCCCGCGTCGAGCGAGGTGTACGACCGATGAACGCCCTCCTCCACTACCAGTCCGCCCTCCTCCTGCGCTCCCAGCGCTGGCTCGCCCCCGTCATCCTCTACGCCGCGTTCCTCGCCGTCGGCGTACAGAGCGGGCAGCCCGTCCTCGACTCCCTCGCGTACGCTGCCGCCGCGCTGCTGCCCGTCGCCGCCTGGCTGGTACGGATCTGCGCCACCAACGAGCCGCCCGCCGCCCGCAGTTGCGTGGCCGCGGCGGCCGGTCCCTGGCGGGCGCAGCTGGCCTGCCTGCTCTCCGCCTTCCTCGCCTCGGCCGTGCTCGGCGCCGTCGCCACCGTCGTCGTCGCGCTGATCAGCGACTCGGCGAGCACCGATCACCGGACGGCCGTGAACCGGCTCGCGGCGAGCGGTGCGGGGCTCCTCGCGATGCTGGTGAGCGCCCTCCTGGGCACTGCCGTCGGCGCCGTCACCAGTGGGCCGCTGATGCGCTCGCCGGGGCGGGCGATCCCGGTGATGCTGCTCGCCTCGCTGCTCGCCCTGGTGACCACGGGCTCACCGGCGAAGGCGACCCTGACCGCGCTGGTCAAGGGGTCGCGGGACGGGGCGGTGCCGGTGCCGTTGCTGCCGGTCGCGGGGGCGGCGGTGCTCGCGGTGGCGGCGGTGGGGGTGGCCTGCGGGATGGCTTCGCGCAGGGGGTGAGTGATGCGCGCAGGGGATGAGTGAAGGGCTGAGGGCCCGGGGGCGCGGGTCAGCCCGAGCAGGCCGTGCGCTGCGCCTCGTGCCACTCGCACACGGGGCACAGCGTCACGCCCTTGTGTGTCTCCGGGTACTCGGTGGGCTTGCGGCACAGCACGCACTCGGCGGTGTCGTCGCTGGTGGCGCCATCGGCTGTGTCGTCCATGGAGACCAGGCTATCCGCGCCGGCCGCGCTATCCGCGCGTATCGGCGGCCGTCCGGCTCTGCTCCGACACCCGGCTCTGCTCCGACACCCGGCTCTGCTCCGACATCCGGATCTGCTCCGACACCCGGACGAACCGGAAGCCGCGCTCGCGCAGCTTCGGGACGATCGTGCGCAGGGCGCGCTCGGTCGTGGGAGCCGCGCTGCGCGTGCAGTGCATGACGACGACCGAGCCGGGCCGCACCCCGTCGAGCACCTGCCGGGCCACCGCGTCGGCGTCCGTGGCGAAGGCGTCGCCGCTGACCACGTCCCACTGCACGGCCGTGACGCCGCCGGGAGCCAGCGCGCGCAGCGCCCGCTTGTCGTAACAGCCGCCGGGGAAGCGGAAGTACGGCACCTGGTGCTCGACGCCCGCCTTGCGGAAGGCGGCGAAGGCGCGCTCCACGTCGGCGCGCATGCGGGAGGCGGGGACGGTCGGCAGGCCGTAGCAGCGGTCGGTGAAGGCGTAGTGGCTGTACGAGTGGTTGGCGACCTCGAAGAGCGGGTCCCGGCCGATGTCCTTGGCCTGCGCCGGATACTCCTCGGCCCACCGCCCCGTCATGAAGAACGTCGAAGGCACCTTCAGCCGGCGCAACGTCGCCACCAGCGCCGGATTGTCGAACCGCTCGCCCGCCGCGGCGCGGGGCCCCTGATCGGCGGTCATGTCGGCGTCGAAGGTGAGGGCGACGGTAGGGGCGGCGGACGTCTTGGTGCGGGGCCCGTTCTTGAAGACGGGGGTGAGACCCGCGGGGCCCGGGGCGAGGGTCGCGGGGCGGGGCGGGGCGCTCGCCGAGTGGCGCGCGGCCTGGTCGCGGCTGCCCGGAGCCGGGTCCGAGCCGCAGGCGGCGAGCGCGGTGAGGGCTGTGAGGGTGAGGGCGGTCAGGGCGCGGGCGCTGGTCAGTCTTCGGGTACCCGGTCTCCGGGTCAGGATGATCATCTGGCGAACATATCGCCACAAAAAGGATGAAAGGATGAAGAGCGAACCACACTGCCCCGGACGGCCGAACCGCTGTCCGTCCCGGAGTCCCGCTCCGAACAACCGGAGTCCCGCTCCGAACAAGAGGGACCGGCGGCGGGCGAGTGGTTGCTCGCGTGACGGGTGAGCGTCTCTGTGGCCCGCCTTCCCCGAATTCCGTTACGAGGAGGGGGAGTTGAGCGATCGCGCCGACCGTGCGGGATGGCCGCGGCTATTCTGCTGGCAGCTTGAGGTCCTTGCAGGCGTGGGGCGGAGGGGCCGTGGCACATGGGGCGGAGCACGGGCAGCTGATCGGCGGTCGCTATCGGCTCGTCCGGACTCTGGGTGCCGGCGGCATGGGGCGGGTCTGGCAGGCCCATGACGTGCAGCTTCGGACCGATGTGGCGATCAAGGAGGTGTTCCTGCCGCCGGTGATGTCGCCCGCGGACAGGGCGGACCGCCTGGAGCGCGCCATACGTGAAGCCCGCAACGCGGCGCGGCTGCGCGACCACCCCGGCATCGTCACCGTGCACGACGTCGTCATCGTGGACGGCGTGCCGTGGATCGTGATGGAGCTCGTCACCGGAGCCACCCTGCAGGAGCGCCTCCGGGCGGGACGCCTGACGGTGGATGCCGTCGAAGAGGTGGCCACGGCCGTCCTGAGGGCACTTGAAGCGGCACACAGGGCGGGCATCGTGCACCGTGACATCAAACCGGCCAACGTGATGGTGACGGCGGACAGGAGAGTCCTGCTCACCGACTTCGGGGTCGCGTTCAACGAGGCCGATGTGGGGCTGACCGTGACCGGGGTGGTCATAGGGTCGGCGCCCTATCTCTCCCCGGAGCGAGCCCGCGGACACAAGGGCAATGCCGCGAGCGATCTGTTCTCGCTCGGGGCGACTCTTTACGAGGCGGTGGAGGGGGTGTCGCCCTTCCGCCGGGAGACCGTCGTCGGCTCGCAGTACGCGGTCGTGCACGAACCGGCCCCTCCTCTGCGGTGCGCGGGCCGCCTCGCACCCCTGATCCTGGGGCTGCTGGAGAAGAACCCGGATGGCCGCCCGACGGCTTCCGAGGCGCTGGAACTGCTCACGTCACGCGCACCGAAGCCGACCCCGACCCTGACCCCGACCCCGAGCCTGCCCCCGACTCCGACTCCGACTCCGACTCCGACTCCGACTCCGACCCCGCCCCCGGAGCCGGAGAGCCGCCCCATGGCGGTGATGCCCTCCAGCGGTGTGTGGGGCGCCGCGAGGACGGCGCCGCCCAGGCCCGCAGCCACCGGCCCCCGACGACAGGAACCGGCGCGGCGCAAGCCCCGTCGCGAAGTGGTGCTCGGCGTCGTAATGGCCCTCGCGCTCATCGGCGGCCTGTACGGCGGCTACCGGTGGACGCAGACGCAGTACTTCGTCGGCGCCCACGAGGGGCACGTGGCGCTGTACAGGGGAGTCGACAAGGAGCTTGGCTGGATGGGCCTGTCGACGGTGGAGGACGACCACCCCGAGATCGAGCTCAAGTACCTGCCGGCGTACCAGCGCAAGCAGGTCGAGTCGGCCATCACCGAAGATGGCATCGACGAGTCGGAGGAGAAGATCGAGGAGCTCGCCGTCCAGGCGTCGGCCTGCAAGAAGAACGAGCAGGCACGGTCCGCGAAGAGCGGCAGCACTCCCGCCCCCAGCCTTTCGGAGGAGGAGCAGAAGCTGGTCCCCTTGTGCGGCCGGCAATGAGCGGGACGCGGAGCGCCGCCGCCCAGCACGGCGGCCAGGGAGTGCTGCCGCGGCGTCCAGGCCTACTGGGCGCGGCAGGTCCTGAGGTAGCTGAGGAACGATGCCTGCAGCCCGGTCACGTGGGTTTCGTGCATGAGTGCGCTGGTGACGGAGCCGTTGCGTGAGGTCAGGCGGTGAAGGAACGTGGCCGTGTTCTTCGCGAGATTCTGGTAGACCGCCATGTCTCCGAGGATCTCCCGGTCGTTGAAGGTCACGTGGAGCTTGGTGGCAGGCAGGGTGTCACCCATCGCGTGAAGACGGGCGAAGACCTGACTGTCCGCGTTGACGATGCCGGGGCTGCCCGCGCCGATGCTCTCGAAGAAGGTGCTCTTGGTGAGCCAGGCGTAGAGACTGAAGAGTCCGCCGTAGGAGTAGCCGAAGAGCCCGTGACCGCTCGGGGCTGTGCCGTAGTCGCGTTCGATCCGCGGGTGCAGGTCGTCGGTGAGGAAGTCCAGGAACATGTCCCCGCGGCTGTCGCTCAGTTCAGCGAGGTAGGCATCGGCTTGCCCGCGAGTCATCGTGCCGGTTTCGACCCCCGTCTCCACCGCATCGATGTACTCCTTCGCGATGGGTTCGCCGGGGGGCACGAGGTCGCGGTTGCGCAGCCGCTCCCACTGCTCCGCTTCCTCGCCTGCGTAGCCCACGCTGACCTGGACGTAGGGCTGGATAGACTGCATGGGGTCCAGTTGCGTGACGATGAGTGGGGCGGTCATGCCCACGGCCCAGTTGCCGTCGAGGACGTACACGACAGGCACTTGTGCCGCGGCGGGGTCGTAGCGCGGTGGCGTGGTGACCCAGATCCCGTAGTCGTGCCCACCGCCGGAGCGCATCTCGAAGTAGTCGGTGTGGGCGAGGCAGCCCTGCCACATGGTGCTCATCTGAGGTCCTTCATGATATGGCCGGCCTGGATCACGAGGACGGCGTTGGTGGGGTCGGAGAACAGTTCCGGGTCTTCGAGCGGGTTGCCGTTCCACAGCACGAGGTCTGCCTGCGCGCCGGGAGTGATGACCCCCACCTGGCCGGACAGGCCGAGGATCTCGGCGTTGGTCCGGGTCGCCGCCACGAGCGCTTCCATCGGCGTCTCGAGGGCTGCGCGCAGGCTGAGTTCTCTGCCGCGAAGGCCCTGGGCCGGACCGATGAGGTCGGAACCCAGCCCGATCCGTACTCCTGCGTGCTTGGCGACGGCGAGCGCCTTCGTCATCTGCTCGCGTACGCCCTCGACTCGGTCGCGGGTCGACTCGGCGAGCCCGGCTTGGGCGGTGTCGTGCAGCAGTTGCTCGACGACAGCGAACGTGGGCACGAGGGCGACTTCGCGAGCGGCCATCAGGGCCGCTGTGGATTCGTCGAGGCTGGTGCCGTGCTCGACACAGCGCACCCCGGCCTCGACCGCATTGCGTATGCCCTCGTTGTTGTGGGCGTGAACGGTCACATAGGTGTTCCGTGCCGCGGCTTCCTGAACTGCGACAGCGATCTCTTCCACGGTGAACTGGGTGTCGGACAGTCGATCATGTGCGCCCACCACTCCGCCGGTGACGCAGAGCTTCAGGAAGGAGGCTCCGCGACGGAAGGCTTCGCGGACGTTGTGCCGCAACTCGTCCGCGTTGCCCGCCATCATGGAGAGGGCGCACAGGCCGGGGATGTGGTGGCTGCTCCACAGCTCGGTGGGTTCCCATTCGGCTCCGTAGTAGCCGTGCCCGCCGATCTGGCATTGAACCGGTCCGCACGACAGGGTGCGTGGCCCTCTGACCTTGCCTTTCGCGATCGCGGTGACGACACCGCCGTCGATCCCGCCGGTGTCGCGAACGGTGGTGAAGCCGGCGTCGAGCGTCGCGCCGGCCGTGGCGAAGATGTCCGCCGCGACCTCGGCGGCACTTATCTGAAACGAGAAGTGCGGCTGGATGGGGCTCGACAGGCCCAGATGGACGTGAGCGTCGATCAGACCGGGCGTCATCGTCAGCCCCTCGGCGTCGAGACGCTCACCGTGCGCGCTGGAGGCGCCGAGCCGGGTGATGCGGCCGTTCTCGATGGTGATGTCGAGGTTGCTGGGGTCGCGCCCCGATCCGTCGATGACCGCCGCGCCGACCACATGAGCAGGTCCCATGGTCGATCCTCCGTCGTTGCGAGCCGGCTGCGACCATGTGCGAAGCAACACGGACCGCAAAGTTTCTTTTCCAATGGATAAACCGTGGGAGTGATCCTGTCAACCTCGGAACGCAAGGGCAGCGCGCGCGAGCGACTCCTGGCACGGCTTCTCGACGCCTTCGGCGAGGCCCTTCCCCCGCCGGAGATGTCGCTCCGTGAGGTCGCCGCCCGGATCGAGACAAGCCACGCCCTGCTGCGATACCACTTCGGGTCGCTCTCGGGTGTCTTGGCCGCCATGCTCACGGCGCAGCGATCCCGGGACAACGAGGCACTCCTGGAGGCCGCGCAGCAGGGCACCTTCAACGATTTCGTCGCGGCGATCTGGCGCGCCTACACCCGCCCGGAGCAGCTGTCGCGTACCCGCGGCTTCTTCTACGTCGCCGGACTGGCCGCGTACGGCCCCGAGGACTTCCGTGAGTTCGTGGAGTCGATCGGCGACCTGACCGTGATGCTGTCCTCGCTCGCGGAACGCGAAGGGCTCGACGCGAAGGAAGCGCGGGATCTGGCCACCGTCACCATTGCCGCGATGCGCGGCCTCCTCCTGCAGGAAGTCCTGACCCCCGGAACCCGCTCGGAGGACGCGGTCACCTTGATCCTGCGCATGAGAGAGGGCTGATCCGTTCCACGGACATCGGCGCACAGGCGCGCGACAACTGTCGGATACGAGGACGGAAAGTGGCGACAACAGTCGCCGCAACAAGGTCTCTGACCTGCGTAATGTGCGGACGACGGGCGGAGCGGCGACCCTCCGCGCCGCCAGCGGAACTGTCTGGTCCGGCAAGGAGAAGGCGGGTTGGAACATGGCTGAGAGCACAGACGTAGTCGTTGTCGGGGCCGGGGTGATCGGATCCTCCATCGCCCTCGAACTGGTGCGGAGCGGCCTGCGGGTCGTCGTGGTCGACAAGTTCGGCGGCGCGGGCAACGGCTCCACCAGCGCCTCGAGCGCCGTGGTCCGCTTCACCTACCCCACGATCGCGGGCGTCAGCGCTGCTTGGGAGTCCCGTCACTGCTGGGAAGCATGGCGCGACCATCTCCAGGCACCCGCCAGTGAACCCCTCGCGGCATTCAACCGCTGCGGCGTCACCATGCTGGACGTGGACTTCGCGCCCCGCGGCATGTTCACGCGACACTTCGACAAGGTCGGTGTCCCGTACGAGGAATGGGATGCACGAGAGCTGTCCCGGCGGTGGCCCGCCGTGGACACCGGCCGGTACTTCCCGCCCCGTCCCGTGGACGACGACGAGTTCTTCGCCGACGCGCCCGCTCGGCTCGGTGCTCTTCACACACCCGACGGCGGCTACATCGACGACCCGCAACTCGCCGCGCACAACCTTGCTACGGCGGCCCAGCGACACGGAGCCGCCTTCCGGTGGAAGACTCCCGTCGCCGCGGTGACGCGGCGCGGGGGACGCGTGCGCGGGGTGCGCCTCCACGATGGAACCGAACTGTCCGCCGGGGTGGTCGTCAACGCGGCCGGCCCATGGTCGGGACAGCTCAACCGGCTCGCCGGAGTGGGCGGCGACTTCACCGTCGGTCTGCGGCCGCTGCGCCAGGAGGTACACCACGTAGCGGCGCCCGCCGGCTACCACGAGGCCGCCGGCGACGGGCACGCACCGGTGCTGGCCGATATGGACCTCGGCACGTACATACGGCCCGATGGCAGGGAGTTCCTGCTCGTCGGCGGCACGGAACCCGAGTGCGACCCGCTGGAATGGCTCGACGATCCGGACGACGGGAGTCCCACTCCGACCGTGTGGCGGTTCAGGACGCAGGTGACGCGGGCGGCTCGCCGACTGCCCGGCCTGCGCGTTCCCAACAAGCCTCGAGGTGTTGCAGGCGTATACGACGTGACCGACGACTGGACCCCCGTGTACGACCGAACCGAGCTTGCCGGCTTCTACGTGGCCATAGGCACCAGTGGCAATCAGTTCAAGAACGCCCCTCTGGTGGGCCGCCTCATGACCACCCTGATCCACGGTGTCGAAGGCGGGCACGACCACGACCGGAGTGCGCTCACGCACACCTGCGAGCACACCGGCCGGACCATCGACCTGGGTGCGTTCTCACGCCGACGCAGGCCGGCCCCGTCCACGGGCACCGTCCTCGGCTGACGCCAGTTGCTGAGCCGGGTTCCCCGGCGAAGAGGATGGCCCGTACCCGGCGGTCGACCACCTGTGCGGCGTCAGCGAGAAGGCACACCCGGCCGAACACCGTCTCGGCTGACCTGGTGCCGGGTATCCGGTCAACGTTGCGTTGCCCGGCTGCGGCCCGTGCTCAGAACACCACGTCCGGCGCATTCGTCGATGCCGGAAGGCGGGGGTGCAACTCTGCCGTCTTCAGGCCGAGATGCGCGGCCAGTCGGTCGTCGCCGACGTCCAGTCGCAGTCCGGTGAGCTGCTCGACGCGATGCAGCCGTTTGTAGAGGGTGGAGCGGTGGACATGCAGGGCGGTGGCGGCATGCCGGGCATCGCCGGCGTGATCGAGATAGACCCGCAGGGTTTCCACCAGCCCACGGTGCGCGGGGTTCGAAAGCAGGGGGCGCAGCCCCGGGTGGATGCCCTGGGCAAGCTGGTCGGGGGTGAGCTTGCCCAAGAGCGCGTACACCCCCAGCTGTCCATGAGCCACTACGTGACCCAGGGTGCCCGTGATGCGGGCGACCTCGGCAGCGCAGCGGGCTTCCTCGTAGGAAGAGCGGGCCTCGGTCAGACGGGGGCGAGGCCCGCCTATGCCCACCCAGCACAGGCGGGCCAGTCCCAGGCCGAGTTCCGTGACCAGCATTTCGCGCAGAACCTCGGCAAGCTCGGCGGCATTGCGCTCGACGACCTGGGAACGCGCCCCAGGCCAGATCGTCAGCAGAAGCGCGTGATCCGGACGCGTCAGGGCCAATCCGCGCGAGGGAGGGAGCCGCCGTCGACAGCGGTCGACTGCGAGCTCCAGGGCCAGACGGCGGTCTTCGGCCAGGGGCTCGCCCTCTTCGCCCCCCACCATGGCCACCAGGACGGCGACCGGGCCGGCCACGGCGTGTTCCTCCTCGACGAGCGCGACACCCGCCTCCGTCCGGAGCGTCTGGTCCGGGGCGATCAGGTCGCGGACCAGCTCCCTGGCATGGCTGCGAGCCGCTTCGAGGCCAAGGTGGCCGCGGTGCAGGATGAGGGCGGCTTGCGCGGCCGCCTCGCGCAGCAACTCGACGGCCCGGTCGCCGACAGGGCCATCGGAGCCGATCAGCCATACGAAGCCGAGCAGCACGTCGTCGTGGCGGATCGGCATACCGACCCGTTCCATCGTGATGCCGATCGGGGGGCACGGCGGAAGAGTGAAAACATCGAAAGCCTGGGCAGCGCCCTGCTCGCAGACGTGCGCGACCAGCGCGGTCGACACACCGCGGTGCATGACCGATTCGATCCGGGCCTCGTCCACGTCGCCACTGTGCGCGTTGTACGCGAGCAGCTTGAGTCGCGCGTCGTCGACGGCGATCGAGCGGCCAAGGCGGGCACCGAACGCGTCGACAAGCCGCTGCAGCTCCGAGACCATCTCGGCACTGTATCTGGGGACATGAACTGTCCACAGATCGATAGCCTGGCCGCGCCCAGCGCCCAGCGGCCCGCGCCTCGAAGGCGCACATCGAGGTCAGGGAGTCCAGCCGCCGGGTGCGGCCGGTGCCACCGGTGCCAGGGGTATCGCCTCGGTGAACCGCTGCCGCAGCAGTTCGTACTCCTCATGACGGCGCGGCAGCCGACCCGGCGGTCGCTCCACGGAGCGCGGTTCCGTGATCCGCTGGTCCAGCAGGAACTGCTCGCGCGTCAGGTCGAGTTCGACCCCGCTCGCCAGGCGGTTCCACCAGTGGAAGCCCTGCTGCTCGCCGTCGGCCGACCACACCTCACCGACCAGCAACACGCCGCCGAGCAAGTCGTGCACGACGAGCGCGGTGATGTCGCAGTGCCCCCACGCCGGGTTGTCGGGGGTCCACGGGGTGCGGGCGGCGTCGTCGGGCGAGCAGGTGTCGGCGGACCACGCGGCGCGCAGTGCCGCGTCGACGCCGGTCGGGGTCAGTGGTCTCGCACTGGTCAGGGGCAGCGGATTCATGACGATCAGCATGGCACCCACCACTGACAACGCCCGCGGCACGACTACCGCTTGACGCCCCGCGGCAGCACAATCCCCGTGATCACGCACCGCCACGGACGAAGGGCTCCCCGCATGCGCTCGACCCTCTTCAACGTCGCCTTCGACTGCGCCGACGCGTACGAACTGGCGCGGTTCTGGAGCAAGGTGGTGGGCCACCCGCTCAACGCCGACGACCTCCCGGGCGAATCGACCGCGGCCATCGCCCTGCCCACCGGACTCCACCTCTTCTTCGCCGAGGTCTCCGAGCCGAAGACCCAGAAGAACCGCGTCCACCTCTGCCTCCAGCCCGAGACTCCCCGGGACGAAGAGGTGGAACGCCTCCTGGCGGTGGGCGCGACCGTGGCGGCGGACCGCCGGAACCCCGACGGCACCGGCTGGGTGGTCTTCACCGACCCCGAGGGCAACGAGTTCTGCGTGCTGCGCAGCGCGGCCGAGCGCGCGGCGGGCGAAGCGGCCGGCTGCGACCGGGCGGCTCCCTGACCGCGTCCTGACCGCGACCCCTGGCCCTGGTGCCCGATCGATCACCACGTTTTGAAGCGATCGATTCAGAATGTGCTAGCGTCCTGCTCGTCAGTTTTGGAGCGAGTGCTCCAAAAGAGCGGTCGTGATCAGGAGGGGCGTCAATGCCGCCTGCGGTGTACATAGTTGGGCTCGGCATCTTCACCCAAGGGACCTCGGAGTTCATGCTCTCCGGCCTACTGCCGGGCATGGCCGCCGACCTCGGCGTCTCGATCCCGGACGCGGGGCTGCTGATCTCGGCCTTCGCGATCGGCATGGTCGTGGGCGCGCCGCTGCTCGCGGTGGCCACCCTCAGCTGGCCCCGGCGCACCGCCCTCGTCAGTCTCCAGGCGGCCTTCGTCGTCGCCCACGTGATCGGCGCGCTCGCGCCCGGCTACGGGGTCCTCTTCGTCACGCGCGTGGTCAGCGCCCTCGCGTACGCGGGGTACTGGGGCGTGGCCGTGGCCACCGCGGTCGCCCTCGTGCCGCCCGCGGCCAAGGGGAAGGCGGTCGCGATCGTGGCGGGCGGCCTGACGCTGGCCACGGTCGTCGGCGTGCCCGCCGGCACCCTCCTGAGTCAGTACTCCAGCTGGCGCGCCGCGTTCTGGGCGGTGGCCGCGGCCACCGTGGTGAGCCTCGTGTGCACGCTGCTGGTCGTCCCGGGCGGCCGGGCCGAAGCCGGGCGTACGTCGGTCAAGGCCGAGCTGCGCGGCATGGCGCGGCCCCAGCTCTGGCTCTCGTACGCCGTCACGGCCTTCGCCTTCGGCGCGGTCATCGTCACCTTCAGCTATCTCGCGCCCCTGCTGACCGAGGTGAGCGGAGTGTCCGAGGGGTGGGTGCCCGCGGTCCTCGCCCTGTTCGGCGTCGGCGGGATGGTGGGCCTGGTCATCGGCGGCCGGACCGCCGAGGCGAGCCCGCTGCGGACCCTCGGCCTGGGGCTCGGCGTGCTCGCCGTGTTCTCCGCGCTGCTCGCGCTGACGGCGCGCTCCACCGTCGTCGTGATCGTGCTCGTCTTCCTGCTCGGGCTCGTCGGGTACGTGACCAACCCCGCCCTCCAGTCACGGGTGTTCACCCTCGCCCCGGCCGCCCCGACGCTGGTCGGCGCCACCAACACGGCCGCGTTCAACGTCGGCAACACCCTGGCCCCGCTCCTCGGCGGCATGACCATCGACGCCGGTCTCGGCTACGCCTCCGTCGCCTGGGTCGGCGCGGCGCTCGCCGCCGCCGGAGCGGTGGCCGTGCTCTGGGCGGCGCGACTCCAGCGGGCGGGACGGGACGCCGTGCCCCGGCCCCGGGAACGTACACGCGTGACCGCATGACCACGAAGGCCGTCGCACGCCACACGCCACCGACCCGACCGAGAGAAATGAGACACGCCATGTCACAGACCCCCGCAGTCAGCCCGTCGGGAGCCCGCACCCGCGTCACCGCCGACCCCGACTGGTACGCCTCCGCCGGGATCTCGCTCGGCATCCGCGTCGGAGACCTCGTCTTCGCCTCGGGGCAGGCCCCGGTCGACGAGCGCGGTCACACGGTGGGCGCCGGGGACTTCGAGGCCCAGGCGCGCCGGGCGCTGGCCAATCTCGCCACCGTCCTGACGAACGCCGGGTCCGGTCCGGACAAGGCCGTGAAGCTCACGGTCTTCGTCACCGACATCGCCCACCAGGACGTCTTCGCCGCTCTCCGCGCGGAGTTCTACGTACCGCCCTTCCCGGCGGAGTCGTTCGTCCAGGTCGCCGCGCTCGCCGATCCCGAGTGGCTGATCGAGATCGAGGGCATCGGCGCGCTCGCGTAGCCACGGCGTTCCGGATGTTTTGTACGTGTGTTCCAAAACCCGTACTGTGGGGGTCATGGCCAGGCCACGAGAGTTCGACGAGGACCGCGTCATCACCGCGGCCATGGAGACGTTCTGGCGTCACGGCTACGAGGGCACGTCGACGCGCGCGCTGTGCGAGAGCACCGGACTCGGGCCCTCCAGCCTCTACAACACCTTCGGCGGCAAGCGGCAGCTCTATCTGCGCGCTCTGCGGCGTTACTACGAGACCAGCACCGCCGAGCAGGTCGAGATCCTGCGGGGCGAAGGACCGGCGAAACAGCGGCTGCGGGACATGATGGTGCACGCCGTGGACGCCGACCTCGACGAGGCGGACGGGCGCGGCTGCTTCGCGATCAACGCGGCCGTCGAGATCGCCGGGCTCGACCCGGAGGTCAAGGACGCCGTCCGGCGCAGTTTCGACCGGGTGGAGGAGGAGCTGCGCACGGTCGTGGCGGCCGGCGCGCGCACGGGCGAACTCCGTCCCACCACCGACGCGGTGGCCGTCGCGCGCCGGGTGCAGAGCACCTACTACGGCCTGCGCATCCTCGCCCGCGTCCAGGACGACCGGCAGGTACTGCTCGACACGGTGGAGAGCACGCTCGCCGACCTCTGAGCGGCCCGCCGCGCCCCGCGCCACTCCGGTCACGTGGGCTCATCGGGTCCTGGCGGGTCGCACAAAATCGTCGTGCACCTGCGGCGGGATCTTTGTTCACACGAAGTATCCCCAGAAGTAATCACGGCTGATTGGATATGCGGCGCCACATCAGTCACATCACGTGCACGTTCACGACATCGTGCATGACGACGTGCACGACGACCCTCGCACAACCCCCCACCCACAACAGGAGATTCAGTGCCGCACCCAGCGCTGCGCAGGACTCAGGCCGTCGCGATCACCACGGTGCTCGCAGCGGCCACGCTCGCCGCCGTCGCCCCGTCCGCGACCGCCGCCGACGCACCTGCCGCCTCTGTCGACACTCCCGCACTCAAGGTGCTCTCGTACAACGCGTTTCTCTTCAGCAAGACCCTGTACCCGAACTGGGGCCAGGACCACCGCGCCAAGGCGATACCGGCCGCGGACTTCTTCCAGGGCAAGGACGTGGTCGTCCTCCAGGAGGCCTTCGACAACTCCTCGTCCGACGCCCTGAAGGCCAACGCCGCGGGCGGCTACCCGCACCAGACCCCCGTCATGGGCCGCAGCAAGAACGGCTGGGACGCCACCGGCGGCGCGTACTCCTCGGTGACGCCGGAGGACGGCGGGGTGACCGTCCTGAGCAAGTGGCCGATCCTGCGCAAGGAGCAGTACGTCTACAAGGACGCCTGCGGCTCCGACGCGTACTCCAACAAGGGTTTCGTCTATGCCCAGTTGAACGTCAACGGCACGAAGGTGCACGTCGTCGGCACCCACGCCCAGTCCACCGACCCGGGCTGCGGCTCCGGCGAGGCGGCCGCGACCCGCGCCCTGCAGTTCAAGGAGATGGACGCCTTCCTGGACGCCAAGAACATCCCGTCGGGTGAACAGGTCGTCGTGGCGGGCGACTTCAACGTCGACTCGCACAGCGACGAGTACGCCTCGATGCTCGCCGACGGCGGCTTCGCCCCCGCCGACGGCCGCAGCGGCCACCCGTACTCCTTCGACACCCAGGACAACTCCATCGCCGCCGAGCGCTACCCGGACGACCCGCGCGAGGACCTGGACTACGTCCTGCACCGCAAGGGCCACGCCCGCCCCGCCGCCTGGCACAACGAGGTGGTCAAGGAGCAGAGCGCGCCCTGGACGGTCTCCAGCTGGGGCAAGCAGTACACCTACACCAACCTGTCCGACCACTATCCGGTGATCGGTTCCTAGAGTTGATCGGTTCCTAGGCCCTGGAGCCCTGTGCGGGGTGCGCGGCGGTCCGCCGCGCACCCCGTCCGGTCAGGTCCTGTGCCAGGGTCCTGTCACGGCGAACGTGGTGCCGGGGTTGTAGCAGTTGACGTACATCGTGTCGTGGTCCGGCGAGAACGAGACGCCCGCGAACTCGCCCCACTCGGGCTCTTCGGGGGTGCCGATGTTCTGCCGGCCGCGGGCCATCGCGTAGACCTCGCCGCGGCGGGTCAGGCCGTACACGTGCTGCGCGCCCCCGCCGTCCTCGGCCACCATCAGGCCGCCGCTGGGCGCGAGGCAGATGTTGTCGGGGGACTCGCCGGGCAGCTGGATGTCGGTGCTCGGGCCGAAGACGATCACGAGGGTGAGGCGGCGCTCGGAGGGGTCGTAGCGCCAGATCTGGCCGAAGTGGTCGGCCGCGGACCCTTCCGCGCTGTGCGCGAACGACGACACGAAGTAGACGGACTTCCCGCCCCAGTAGCAGCCCTCCAGCTTCTGCGCGTGGGTGATGCCCTTGGGGCCGAAGTCCTGCAGGCGGATGGGGGTCTGGGCGGCGAGCGGGTCCGGTACGTCGACCCATTCGACGCCCTCGAAGCACGCCCCCGTCTCCTGGATCGCGGACAGGTCGGGCACACCCGGCACCCGCATGGCCTGGAGCTTGCCGCCCGCGCGGAGCGAACCGAGGCCGCCCTCGGGCTTCTTGGGCAGGAAGCGGTAGAAGAGGCCGAAGGGCTTGAGGAAGGCGTCCTCGGTCTCGTAGACCACGCCCCGCCGGGGGTCGACGGCGATCGCCTCGTGCTGGAAGCGGCCCATCGCGGTGAGCGGCACGGCTCCGGTGCGGTGCGGGTCGACGGGGTCGACCTCGAAGATGAAGCCGTGGTCCTTGGTGTAGCCGTTCGTCCCGGCCTTGTCCTCGGTCTCCTCGCAGGTCAGCCAGGTGCCCCAAGGGGTCGGGCCGCCCGCGCAGTTGACGGCGGTCCCGGCGATCGCGACGCGCTCGCTCAGGACGTTGTTGTGCCGGTCGAGCGCGAGCGCCGTACAGCCGCCCTTGCCCATCGGGTCGTAGGTGAGTCCCTTGACCGTGGGCACGGGGGCTCTGCCGTTGTGGCGGTTCTCGTGGTTGCGGACGAGGTGGACGCCGCCGCGCTTGCCGCGGAACGCGTCCATGCCGTCGAAGTTGCTCGGCACCTTGCCCTCGCCGGACGGCAGATCGGCGCCCTCCCGCGAGAGCACCTTGTAGCGGAAACCTTTCGGCAGGTCGAGCAGACCGGCGGGGTCGGGCACCAGCGGCCCGTACCCTGCCTTGCCCTGCGCGGCGGCGCTCCCGGCGAAGAGCTCCGAGAGAGCGCCGGTGAAGGCGATGCCCGCACCCACCGCACCGGTACGAGCTAGTACTTGACGTCGTGTCGTGGACATAAAGGCCGACCTCCTGCTGGCGGACAGGAACATGACCGGATGTGTGTACCACGCGCCTAGGCGTGCGGGAACCACGCGCGTAGCGGTGAGTCGCTACGGCTTGACGAGGCTCTCCGCGTCCCGGGCCAGTGCCGTGAGCCTGGAGATCGCCCGGAAGTACTTCTTCCGGTAGCCGCCGTTGAGCATGTCCTCGCTGAACAGCTGGTCGAAGGGGACACCCGAGGCGAGCACGGGGACCTCGCGGTCGTACAGGCGGTCGGCGAGCACGACGAGGCGCAGCGCGGTCGACTGGTCGGGGACGGGCGTCACGTCGGTGAGGCAGACGGCCCGCAGCCCGTCGGTGAGCGCTCCGTACCGGCTGGGGTGCACGCGCGCGAGGTGGTCGAGCAGGTGCGGGAAGTCGTCGAGGCTCGCGCCGTCGGTCGCGTACGCGGTCTTGGTGACCTGCTCGTCCGAGTACGGGGCGGGCGCCTCCGGAAGGCCCCGGTGGCGGTAGTCCTCGCCGTCGATGCGCAGCGACTTGAAGTGGGTGGACAGGCCCTGGATCTCGCGCAGGAAGTCGGCGGACGCGAACCGGCCCTCGCCGAGCTTGCCCGGCAGCGTGTTCGAGGTCGCGGCGAGCGCCACGCCCTCCTCGACGAGCCGCGCGAGCAGCGAGGAGACGAGCACCGTGTCACCCGGGTCGTCGAGTTCGAACTCGTCGATGCAGAGCAGCCGGTGACCGCTGAGGGTGCGCACGGTCTGCTGGAAGCCGAGCGCCCCGACCAGGTTCGTGAGCTCGACGAAGGTGCCGAACGCCTTCTGCTCGGGCGCCGCGGGCGTCGCGTGCCAGAGGGAGGCCAGGAGGTGGGTCTTGCCCACGCCGTAGCCGCCGTCGAGGTAGACGCCGCGGGGTCCGGTGGGCGCCGCGGCCTTCTTCTGGAACCAGCGGCGCTTTCCGACGCCGGACGCGTGCGCCCCGCCGAGCCCGGCCGCGAAGCCGCTCAGGACCCGCACGGCCTCGGTCTGGCTCGGCTGGTTCGGGTCCGGGATGTACGTATCGAAGCGGACGGAGTCGAAGCGCGGCGGCGGCACCATCTCCGCGACCAGACGGTCGGCGGGAACGTGGGGCGCGCGGGCGCACAGCGACAGGGGAGCCGCTTCGGCTATGGGGCTCTGCCCGGGGGCGGCGGTGGAGGACGACACGGTTCCTAACTCTAAGCGCCGTGCAAGACTGCTGGACATGCGACGCCTGTTCCCTGTGACCGACCAGACAGACGAAACATCCGTACGAGAGTGGGGGCTGGGGGAGCTGGCGGACGCGTACGCCTACCCTCCGGGCGGCGACCCCTGGATGCGCGCCAACATGGTGTCCACGCTGGACGGGGCGGCCCAGCACGACGGCCGCTCGCAGCCCATCTCCAGCGACGCGGACATGCGGATCTTCGGCACCTTGCGCGGAATCGCCGATGTCGTGGTCGTGGGTGCCGAAACGGTCCGCCAAGAGGGTTACCGGCCCTCACGCGCACGCGCAGCCTTCGCCGAGCGCAGGGCGGCGGCCGGTCAGACCGTGGCGCCCGCGATCGCCGTGGTCAGTGCGAGCCTGGACCTGGATTTCGGCCTTCCGCTTTTCACCTCGCCCCTGGTGCCCACGCTCGTGGTGACGGGCGCCGCGGCGCCCGCCGACCGGGTCGCCGAGGCCGAGAAGGCGGGCGCCGTGGTGGTGCTCGCGGGGGAGGGCGCGGCGGTCGAGCCCGAGCGGGTCGCACCCGCTCTGGCGGAGCGCGGCCTGACGCGGCTGCTCACGGAGGGCGGGCCCCGGCTCCTCGGCCAGTTCGTGGCGGCGGGGGCCCTGGACGAGCTCTGTCTGACGGTGTCCCCGATGCTCACCGCGGGGGACGCGCAGCGGATCTCCTGGGGGTCCGCGGTGGAGGTGCCGACGGAATTCGCACTGGCTTCCGTACTGGAGGAGGCCGGGTTCCTCTTCACCCGATACCGTCGAACCTGACAATCAGCGGAATCGGCCGTTCCGTTTCGCTTCCGTTGGGCACACTAAAAGTCGCAGACCCCGTGCGGCCACGGGGCAGGATGGTTTCCGCAGGGGCTGTCGAGACAGACTCTCGGCAGCCCACGGATGAGAAGGGCGCCTGTCGTGTTCACAAGCGTATTGATGATCGAGAAGGCCCTGACCTCCGCCGACGTGGAGTTCGTCACCACCTTGCACGGCGACGAGACGGTCACCTTCCGGGTGCTGCTCCAGCCCCGCGGCGATCAGGCGGACCGCCTGCTGCGGGCCATCGACGACGTCGCTCTCGGGGAGCTCGACGAGGCGGCGAGGGAAGGGGACGTTCCCGAGGGGCAGGACGCCACGGCCCCCGCGCAGAAGGCGCTGGAGGTCTCCCTCACGGCGCTGCGCGCCGCGGGCTGCGAGGCGCTGGGACAGCTGATCGAGGACCACCCCCTCGACGCGCTCAAGCAGCTGGTCGACGAGGCGGACGCGGACGAGGTCATCGTCCTGACCGACCCGCACTACGTGGAGGAGTTCTTCCACCGGGACTGGGCCTCGCGGGCGCGGCACAAGGTGGGCGTACCGGTCCTGAAGCTGTTCTCGCACACGGAGGACTAGGGGCCTCGCCCCCTCGCGGGGCGCAGATGTGCCTGCCGGATGTCCGAGGCAATAGTCTGGGCCCTGCTCATCTGCCGTAACTTCTGGACTCTTGGGGAGACACACGTATGGCACCCGGCCTGCCCACCGCCATGGACCGACCGCACTTCATCGGCATCGGCGGCGCCGGAATGTCGGGCATCGCCAAGATCCTGGCCCAGCGCGGCGCCAAGGTCGCGGGCAGCGACGCGCGGGAGTCGGCCACCGCCGAGTCCCTGCGCACCCTGGGCGCCACGGTCCACATCGGCCACGACGCCGCGCACCTCGCGTCCGACGCGACCTGCGTGGTCGTCTCGTCCGCGATCCGCGCCGACAACCCCGAGCTGGCCCGCGCCACGGAGCTCGGCATTCCGGTCGTGCACCGCTCGGACGCCCTGGCCTCCCTCATGGAGGGCCTGCGCCCGATCGCGGTGGCCGGCACGCACGGCAAGACCACGACGACGTCGATGCTCGCGGTCACCCTCTCCACCCTGGGCCTGAACCCCTCGTACGCCATCGGCGGCGACCTGGACGCCCCGGGCTCGAACGCGCTGCACGGCGACGGCGACATCTTCGTGGCCGAGGCGGACGAGAGCGACCGCAGCTTCCACAAGTACGCGCCCGAGGTCGCCATCGTCCTGAACGTGGAGCTCGACCACCACGCCAACTACGCGTCGATGGACGAGATCTACGAGTCCTTCGAGACCTTCGTCGGCAAGATCGTCCCCGGCGGCACCCTGGTGATCGCGGCGGACCAGTCGGGCGCGGCGGAGCTGACGAAGCGCGTGCGCGACGCGGGCGACCTGAAGGTCGTCACGTACGGCGAGTCCGAGGGCTCCGACCTGCGCATCCACAAGATCACCCCGCGCGGTCTGACCAGCGAGGTCACGGTGATCCTGAACGGCAAGTTCCTGACCTTCACCGTCTCGGTCCCCGGCCGTCACTACGCCCACAACGCGGTGGCCGCCCTGGCCGCGGGCATCGCGCTCGGCATCCCCGCGCACAACCTCGCGTCGGCCCTCGGCTCGTACACCGGCGTCAAGCGCCGCCTCCAGCTCAAGGGCGAGGCGAAGGGCGTCCAGGTCATCGACTCGTACGCGCACCACCCCACCGAGATGACCGCGGACCTGGAGGCGATGCGCTCCTCGGCGGGCGACTCGCGCCTCCTGGTCCTCTTCCAGCCCCACCTCTTCTCCCGCACCCAGGAGCTGGGCAAGGAGATGGGCCAGTCCCTGGCCCTCGCGGACGCCTCCGTGGTCCTCGACATCTACCCCGCCCGCGAGGACCCGATCCCCGGCATCACCAGCGCCCTGATCATCGACGCGGCCGTGGCGGCGGGCGCCGACGTCAGGGCCGTGCACGACAAGAGCGAGGCCGCGGCGGTCGTGGCGGGAATGACACGCCCCGGTGATCTCGTTCTCACCATGGGAGCGGGCGACGTCACGGACCTCGGCCCGCAGATTCTGGCAGAGCTGTCGAAGCCGTAGCCGTAGGTCGAAGCAGCACATCCAAGCAGTAAGGGGTTCAGTCTCATGTCGTACGACGTCGAGAAGCCGGACGAGCAGTGGCGCGCGGAGCTGAGCCCCTCGGAGTACGCGGTGCTGCGCCAGGCCGGCACGGAGCCCGCGTTCGTGGGCGAGTACACCGACACCAAGACCAAGGGCGTCTACTCCTGCCGCGCGTGCGGCGCGGAGCTGTTCACCTCGGAAGAGAAGTTCGAGTCGCACTGCGGCTGGCCGAGCTTCTTCGACCCCAAGGACACGGACGCGGTCGAGCTGCTCCAGGACTCCTCGCACGGCATGGTGCGCACGGAGGTCCGGTGCGCGCGGTGCGGCTCGCACCTCGGTCACGTCTTCGAGGGCGAGGGCTATGCGACGCCGACGGACCAGCGGTACTGCATCAACTCGATCTCGCTGACGCTGGCGCCCGAAGAGGGCTAGCCACCGATCACGATCACGGCGCCCGGCAGCGGAGAGACGCTGCCGGGCGCCGTCGTACGTGCTCGTGGCGCAGGTGCTCTAGAAGGTCAGCTTCCAGCTGTTGATGTAGCCGGTGTCCTGCGCCGCCACATCCTGCACCCGCAGCTTCCAGGCGCCGTTCGCCACCTCGCTCGACGCGTTGACCGTGTACGTCGCGATCACGTTGTCCGCCGAGTCGTTGCTGCTGGAGTTCTTCAGGCGGTACGCCGTGCCGTCGGGGGCCAGCAGGTCGACGACCACGTCACCGCGCCAGGTGTGCCGGATGTCGACGTCCGCCTTGAGGGTGGCCGGGGCGTTGCCCGTGCGGCCCGTCACGTTCACCGTCGAGGTCACGGCCGCGCCGTTGTCCGGGATGGCGACGTCCGTGGTGTTCTCGTACGAGTCACCGGGCGGGACGGGGGTCTCCGTGCCGAGGGTCCAGACGGCGTGGGCGATGGCGTCGCTGTTGCGGTCCAGGGCGGTGTCGTTGATGTTCGCCGTGGTGTCGCAGGACGAGTGGTAGCAGCGGTCGAAGGCCTGGCCCGCCGTGCCGCCCCACTTCTGGGCCTGGGCGCTGGACTTCGTACGGCTCGCGCCGGTGAAGAGGCCGCCGACCGGGATGCCCACGTTCTTGAAGCTGGCGTGGTCGGAGCGGCCGTCGCCCTCGGTCTCTATCTCCGTGGGGACGTTCAGGCCCGCGTAGTAGTCCTTGAAGGTCTTCTCGATGACCGGGTCGTCGTCGTAGACGAAGTAGCCCGGGTTCGGGGAGCCGATCATGTCGAAGTTCAGATAGCCGGAGACCTTCGAACGCTCCGTGGCGGGAAGGTTGTTGACGTAGTACTTCGACCCGACCAGACCCAGCTCCTCCGCGCCCCACCAGGCGAACCGCAGGTGCTTCGTCGGCTCGAGCTGTGCTCGTGACACGGCGAGCGCCGTCTCCAGGACACCCGCCGAGCCCGAGCCGTTGTCGTTGATGCCGGCGCCCGAGGAGACGCTGTCCAGGTGGGCGCCCGCCATCAGGACCTTGTTCGGGTCGCCGCCCGGCCAGTCCGCGATGAGGTTGTAGCCGGTGGCGCCGCTGGAGGTGAACTGCTGCACGGTGGTGGTGAACCCGGCCGCGTCCAGCTTGGCCTTCGCGTAGTCGATCGAGGCCTTGTAGCCGGGGCGTCCGTGGGCGCGGTTGCCGCCGTTGGCCGTGGCGATGGACTGGAACTGGGAGAGGTGCGCCTTGACGTTGGCGAGCGGGATGTCGGGGGCCGCGAGCGTCGGGGACGGGGCTGCCAGGGCCGCGGGCGCGGTGGCGGCGATCAGCCCGGCGGCGGCGAGTGCGGCGACGCCGGCGGTGGCCCGTCTCAGGGTGCGAGGAAGGGAGGGTCTGGAGAGTTTCATGTGGGGCTCCGGATTCCGAACAGCAAGGGGGACGGAACGTACTGACGCCCTGCGACGCGGATGCCGCAGGGCGTTGGAGCTGTACTGAGCTGCGCTGAGCCTGAAGTGAGGTGAGTGGCGCGAAGTGCGTTGCCTGATATTGGGGGTGCGTCGACCCGCCGTCAAGGGAGGAAACCGGTCAGATGCCGGTCAGCCAGTTTCGGATACCGGACACGCGTGCAGGCGGTCCGACTCAGTCCTCGTCGGGCGTCTCCGGACGCAGCAGCGGATGCTTCACGCCCGGGAAGACCCGGGCCCGGATCACCGGTTCGGCGGAGCCGCCCTGGATCACCGTCTCGGTGATGCCCCACGGGCGGCCCGGCAGGACGACCAGGATCGTGTACGAGGACGCGCAGCCCATGCAGTCGTAGCGGTCCGCCCAGGTCTCGACCTCGGTGCGGCTGCCGGGGTAGCGGGCCACGTGGCGGTGGCGGGCGTGGCAGCGGTCGCACTTCTCGCCGGGCTCGCAGGTGCCGCCGCAGGGGCACGGCACGTCCAGGGTCTCGGCGGGCTGCCAGCGCTGCGTGACGACGGCCTCGCGGGTGGCGCCCATGTCCTTCATCGCCTTGAGATTGCGGGCGGCGACGTTGTACGACTCTCCGGTCGACGTCATCCGGTTGCGGATCACGTCCTTGCGTCCGCGGTTCGTCGTCATGCTGGGCCTCCTGGGGTTCACGCAGCCCACCAGGAGGCCCATGAGATCGGTACCTCTACGGTACCCGCCGTCCGGCCCTCTCCTGTTCGATCCCCTCGCGGGACTACTCGATGACGAGCTCGACCTCGATGTTGCCGCGCGTGGCCTTGGAGTACGGGCAGTACGCGTGCGTCGCCTCGACCAGCTGCTGCCCGGTCTCGCCCGCCAGGGAGTCCGGCAGCTCCACGCGCATCACGACCGCGAGCCCGAAGCCCGTGTCGTCCTTGCCGATGGAGACCTCGGCGGTCACCGAGACGTCCTTGGTGTCGACCTTCATCTCGCGGGCGACCGCCCCCATCGCACTGGCGAAGCAGGCCGCGTACCCGGCGGCGAAGAGCTGCTCGGGGTTCGTGCCCTGTCCGTTGCCGCCGAGGGCCGGGGGCATGGCGAGCGCGAGGTCGATCTGACCGTCGGAGCTGACGGCGCGGCCCTCGCGGCCGTTGGCGGTGGCGACGGCGGTGTACAGCGCGTTCATGGGGTGTCCTCTTCCCTCGGTCGAAGAACGAGAAGAACGGGATTCGTTCGCTCTGCCGCAATGGTTGCACACGATTTAGTTGTGCACAACTTAGTAGTGCGTGCCAGGTACCCTGGACCCATGACGTCATCGCCGACCGCCCTGCCCCACGGACGCGAGATGCCCGACGTGCCCGACGACGCCGAGCTCCTGCGCCTCGACCACCAGGTCTGCTTCTCGCTGCACGCCGCCTCGCGCGCCTTCGGCGGCGTCTACCGCGATGCCCTCAAGGACCTGGGCCTCACCTACCCCCAGTACCTGGTCATGCTGGTGCTCTGGGAACACGGCCCGCAGCCCGTCAAGGCCATCGGCGAGAGGCTGCGCCTGGACTCCGGCACGCTCTCGCCGCTCCTCAAGCGCCTTGAGACCGCGGGCCTCGTACGGCGTGAGCGCAGCGCCGCCGACGAGCGCTCGGTCACCGTGCAGCTGACGGATGCCGGAACCGAGCTGCGCGAGCGCGCGCTGCCCGTCCCGCGCCGCATCCTCGAGTCGACCGGGATGACCGTGGAGGAGATCCTCACCCTCCAGGGCCTCCTCGGCCGCCTCACGGGAGCTCTGGACGAGGCTCAGTGAGGCGACCGGGATTTCGGGGGAGGGCGGACCGGCGGACCCTTACCGCTTCAGTTCCCGCACGTACTTCCCGAACTTCTCCAGGCCGTCGATGTTGCGCGGGCCGCTGATGCCCTCGTTGTAGTCGAGGACGAAGAAGTTGTTCTTCTTCACGGCCGGCAGTTCCTTGGTGTGCGGGGACTTCTTCAGGAAGTCGATCTTCTTCTTGGCGGGCATGTCGCCGTAGTCGAAGATGATGATGACCTCGGGCTCGGCCTTGGCGACGGCCTCCCAGTTCACCTGGGTCCACCGCTCGTCCAGGCCGTCGAAGATGTTCTCGCCGCCGGCGGTCTTGATGATGTCGTTGGGCGGGACCTGGCTGCCCGCCGTGAAGGGCTGGTCGGTGCCGGAGTCGTAGAGGAAGGTGGGGACCGGGTCGCCCTCGGGCGCCTTGGACTCGACGGCGGCCACGCGCTTCTTGAGGCCGCCCACGACCTCGTCCGCCTTCTTCTCGACCTGGAAGATCTTGCCGAGGCGGTCCAGGTCCGAGTACAGCGCCTTGAACGGGGTTACCTTCTCCGGGTACTTGGGGTAGTTGAAGCAGCTCTCCGTGTGCATGAAGCTCTGGACGCCGAGCTTGTCCAGGATCTCCGGGGTGATGCCCCGCTGGTCGCTGAAGCCCGAGTTCCAGCCCGCGACGACGAAGTCGGACTTGGCCTCCACGACGAGCTCCTTGTTGAGCAGGTCGTCGCTGAGCATCTTCACCTTGGCGTACTCCGACGCCCAAGGGGACTCGCTGACCGGCGGATTGGCCGGAGGCATCACATAGCCGTGGACGTGCTCGGTCAGGCCGAGGCTGAACATCTTGTCCGCGCTGCCGCCCTCGTAGACCACCGCGCGCTGCGGGGTCTTGTACGTGACCGGCTCACCGCAGCGCTTGACGGTGGCCTTCTCGGACGCCTTGGAGCCCGCGGAGTCCCCGGACTTCCCGGAGTCCGCGTCGACCTCCGCGCCGCAGCCGCCGAGTAGCAGGGTGACGGCGAGCGCGGAGCCGACGGCGGCGGATGTACGTGGTGTTCTGAGCATGACGTCGTGGTGCCTTTCAGAGGGGTCAGAGGAGTCAGAGGTGGGCTGAGGTCAGAGGGGAGTTGACGGGGTCAGTGCGTAGAGAAGCTGGGGGTCGCCGGTCAGGGGGTGGCTGATCACGCTGGCCTTGACGCCGAACACCTCGTCGACGAGTCCCGTGGTGAGCACCTCGTGCGGCGTTCCCGCGGCCACCAGCTCGCCGCCGGAAAGGACCCCGATGCGGTCGCACGCGGCCGCCGCGAGATTGAGGTCGTGCAGGACCACGAGGACGGTGAGGCCCGAGCCCTTCAACAGCGAGAGGAGCTCGATCTGGTGGCGTACGTCGAGGTGGTTGGTCGGCTCGTCGAGCACCAGAATCCGCGGCTCCTGCACCAACGCCCGTGCCAGCAGCACGCGTTGGCGCTCCCCGCCCGAGAGGGTGAGGACCCCGCGGTCGGCGAGGCGGGTCAGGTCGAGACGGGCCATCGTCCGCGCGCACAGGTCACGTTCGCGCGCGCTGAGTGCCTGGTTCCCGCGCAGATGGGGCGCGCGGCCCAGGGCGATGACCTCCTCCACCGTGAAGTCGAGGTCCACCGCGCCGTCCTGGGCCATCGCGGCGACGAGCTGCGCGCTGCGGCGCGGCGCGAGCCGGGAGAGGTCGTCGTCGCCCACCCTGACCACGCCGGAGCTCGGGCGCAGCGCGCGGTAGACGCACTTGAGGGCGGTGGACTTGCCGCTGCCGTTCGGGCCGACCAGGCCCACGATCTGGCCGCCGCCCACCTCCAGGGACAGGTCCCGGACGAGGAGCTTGCCGTCGATGGTCACGGACAGGCCATCGAGTACGAGATCCATGGGTTCCACGGGTTCCACGGGCTCCATGGGCGCCGCGGGTGCCGCGGCTTCGGTGGGTTCCGTGGGCTTCATCTCAACGGCCCCCGAACATGTAGCCCTTGCGCCGCATCAGCGCGATGAACACCGGCACCCCGACGAGCGCCGTGATGACCCCGAGCGGCAGCTCGCGCGGCGCCACGAGGGCGCGCGACACCAGGTCGACCCAGACCATGAACACCGCTCCGACCAGCGGCGCCACGGCGAGCACCCGCGCATGCGTGGCGCCGACCACCATGCGTACGAGATGGGGCATGACCAGGCCGACGAAGCTGATCGCCCCGCTCACGGCGACCATCACCCCGGTGATCAGCGAGGCGAGCAGGAGCAGGCCCTTGCGGTGCCGGTCGGGGCTGATGCCCAGGCTCGTCGCGGTCTCGTCGCCGAGCGCCAGGACGTCGAGGGCCCTGCTGTAGCGGTAGAGCACGGCCAGGCCGAGCAGTACGCAGGCGGCCACGACGGGCAGCGCGCCCCAGCTCGCGGCGCCGAAGCTGCCCATCGTCCAGTACAGGACCATGCTGGTCGCCTCGCTGTCCGGCGCGAAGTAGATGATCACGCTCATCACGGCCTGGAAGCCGAGCGCCATCGCCACGCCCGTCAGGACGAGCCGCAGCGGCGAGAGCCCGCCACCGCGGCTCGCCGAGGCGACGTACACGAGGACGGAGGCGACGAGCGCGCCGATGAACGCCCCCGCCGACACCGCGTAGATGCCGAGCGCCGCGAGCCCGCCCGTCACCGTGACGCCGACCGCGCCGACCGACGCCCCGGACGAGACGCCCAGGACGAAGGGGTCGGCGAGCGCGTTGCGCACCAGCGCCTGGATGGCGACGCCGACCGCGCTGAGGCCCGCCCCCACAAGTGCCGCCAGGAGCACGCGCGGTGTGCGGATCTGCCAGATGATCTGATACGTCGTCACCTCGTCGGAGTCGATGCTCCCGCCGCTCAGCGCCGCCCACAGCAGCCGGGCGGTGTCGCCCGGCGGGACGACGGCGGAGCCGAGGCCGATGGCCACGACGACGGAGACGAGGAGGGCGAGGAGGAGCGCGGCGCAGGTCGCCGCCAGGCCCGCCCGGGAGGAGAGTCGGTTCCGTATGCCCTTGGCCCTGGCCGGCCGTTCGGGAGGGGGTGCGTCGGGCGCCGTGGCGACGGCTGCGGTGGCGGAGAGCGCGGGTGGAGGCATGGCGGTCGGTCCTTTCAAGTCGGCGTGGGGGCGGATGCGTTGGGAGAAGCGAGGGGCTGGGAGGGATCGACGAAGTCGGCGCGTGTCGCGCCCCGCAGGGGGCGCGAGGCTGTGACATATACGGCTCCGACGCGTGGGCGCGACCAGCCCCCACCGGCCCGCGGGGGGTTCCACCACGGCCCTCCCAGCGGGCCGATCAGCCCGCGGGCTCCGCCTCTTCCACCGGTCCGGCCCTCAGCACGAGCCCCGCCGCGACGAGCGCCACGACGACCAGCGCCCCGAAGGCCGCCGCGATCCCCGGATATCCGGCGAGTCCGAGCCCGAGGCCGCCCAGGCCCGCGCCCACGAACACCCCGAGGCTCATCCCCGCGGCGTTCACGCTCAGGGCCGCGCCCCGCTGGGTCCCGCAGCGCCGCACGAGCAGGCTGACCACGCACGCGGCCACGACGGCGTGGCTGGCCGCGTGCAGGGACGTCATCGCAAGGGCGAGCGGCAGCCAGTGCGTGAAGTAGAAGCCCACGACCGAGACGAGCGCGGCGACCAGGCCGATGGCCAGCATCCGCTCGGTACCGATCTTCGGCTCGGCGGAGTTCGTGATCCGCCCCGTGAGGAGGTTGCTCACGAAGAACGACGCGCCGCTGAGCGTCCACACGAACGCGAACAGCCCGGGGTCGAGTTCGAACCGGTCGTCGTAGTAGGCCGCCAGATAGGAGAGGTAGCCCATGAACACGGCGGTGCGCAGTAGCGCGATGAGCAGCAGCGGCACGACACCGGGGATCGCCCCGAGTGCCTTGAACGAGGCGATGTAGCCCAGGCGTTGGGCTTCACCCTTCTCCTCGACGGGCTTGTCCTTGCCGCGTACGAAGAAGACGGCGGCGAGGAGCAGCGACACCCCGGTCACGGCGAACAGGTCGCCCTGCCAGCCCCAGAACAGCGCGGGCAGCGCGATGACCGGCGCCGCCAGCATCGCGGTCATCGACTGGGTGGCCGTGACGAGCGTCGCCGCGCGCCCCGCGGCCTTCCCGGAGCCGAAGCGGTCGGCGGCGGCCGCCGTCAGGGCCGGGTTCAGGACCGACGTACTGGCGCCGACTAGCAGGCAGAACACGGCGAGCAGGATGAAGTCCCCGCTCGCGCCGAGGGCGGCGGAGACGCCGAGCGCGGCGAGACCGCCCGCGGCGGCCCACTCCTTGCGCACCCGGTCGATCAGCGGGGCGAGCGCGGTGCCCACCAACAGGGCGGCGAGACCGCCGAGTCCGCGCAGACCGCCCAGCGTGGCGACGCTGCTGTCGGCGTCCTCGGCCATCGGCACGAGATACGTACTGAAGACGGTGAAGGGCAGCAGGCCGACCGCGGAAGCGACCAGGACGGGCCACAGCGCACGGGCCATTCGCAGGTCGCCCGGCAGCGCGTCCTCGGAGGTGTGCTCCTCAGAGGTGTACTCCTCGGAGGTCTGCTCCTCTGAGGTGTCCGACATGCCGGGACCCGAGGCCGTCGAGCCCTTGGAGTCGACGCTCACGCCGCCTCCTTGTAGCGGTAGAGCGGCGTCTCGTCGGCGCTGAACTGGGAGAACGCGAAGGGCTCGGCGGAGAGTCCGGTGACTCCCGCGGGCAGGAACGCGCGGGCCACGGCGCTGCCGCTCTGCGCGTACACCACCAGCGGCACCTCGTGCTCGCGGCAGTGCGCGAGGATCAGGTCGAAGGTGCCGTTGCTGAGCGTCATGCCGGTGGCGACCACGGCGTCGGCTTCCTTCAGGACCTCGGTCATGTCGTCGGTGATCTGGTCGCCCCACTGGGTCGTACGGAGATTGAGGTCGCAGGGCAGGCAGACGCCGCCCCGCTCGCGTATCGCCGCGACGAGGGGGTTGACCACGCCGATGAGCGCCACCTTCGCGCCCGGCTCGATGTCCAGCAGCCCGGCGATGGCGGCGTCGCGGGCCTTCGCCCGGACCTCGGGGGTGCCGGTGGGCAGCGTGACGCGCTCGGCGTCGGCGGCGTCCCGGTGCGGGCTCACCTGCGCGAGGTAGGCGTCGAGCGCCGCGATGCGGACGGGGGTGGACTCGGCGCGCAGCAGCTTGTCGAGGGTGTGGCCCGACGCGTTCTCGCAGAAGTCCGGGGAGAGTTCACCGGCCTCGAAGGAGCAGGCGCCGAAGGCCGTGCCGACGCGGAGCAGCAAGTAGTGGTTGTGGTACGTCACTTGGCTGCCGGCGAGGCGGGTGGTGTTGTACAGCCAGAACGCGCTGGTGACGGAGAGGTCCTTGGGATCGGGGCCGTAGTCGCCCGCCAGGACGGCGTCGACGAGCTCCGCGACGTTGTGGGGCGTGCGCGGCTCGGGGAGAGACATGGGGAGTTCTTTCGGTGTGATGGTGGACGCGGGCAGGGAAGATCGCGGGCAGGGAAGATCGGGGTCGGTGGAGATCGCGGTCAGGGAAGATCGCGCCAGGAAGTGGTCGACCAGGGATGCCTCAGCTCGTCGAGTGAGGTGATTTCATGCGGCTTCAAGGTGTCGATGTCCGGCGCCGACGCGTGTTTCGCGTAGGCGCTCTCGACATAGCGGTGACCGGTGTCCGCCGCGATGAAGACGTACGTACGGGAATCGTCGCGGCGCTGTTCCCAGAGAGCCGTCAGATAGGCGGCTCCGGCGGAGAGACCGGCGAAGATGCCGCTGGTTCTGAGGAGCGATACCGCGCCGGACACCGCGCAGTCGAAATTCACCCAGTGCACGCGGTCGTAGGCGTCGTGCCGGACGTTCTCGAAAGCGATGGCGCTGCCGATACCCGCGATGATCATGTCCGGGTCGGCCACGTGCTCCGAGCCGAAGGTGACGCTGCCGAAAGGCTGCACGCCGACGAGTGAGACATCGCGGCCCGCTTCCCGCAGATATCCGGCGATGGCGCCGGTCGAGGCCCCCGAGCCGACCCCGCCCACCAGGGCGAGCGGCCCCTGGGGGACCTCGGTGTCGATCGTCTGGGCCACCTCGCGGTAGCCGTAGTAATGAATGCTGTCGTGGTACTGCCGCATCCAGTGGTACGACGGATTCGCCTCGAGTATCTCGGCGATGCGCCGCACCCTCAGCTCCTGGTCGAGCCGGAGATTCTTCGACGGCCGCACCTGTTCAAGCGTGGCGCCGAGTATGTCCAGCTGAATGCGCAGGGTGTGGTCCACGGTCGTGGAACCCACGATGTGGCACTTCATTCCATAGCGGTGACAGGCGAGTGCCAGGGCCTGTGCGTAGATGCCGCTCGAACTGTCGATGAGGGTGTCGCCCGGCTTCACGGCACCCGAATCAAGAAGGTGACGGACGGCCCCCAGAGCCGAATAGATCTTCATCGTCTCGAACCGGAGACAGACCAAGTCCGGCTCCAGGGATATGAGATCGGGTTTCTTCACCGCTTCGGCTATGTGGTCGTGCATGTCAGCCCTCTGCCCCCTGTGTTCGGTCGCCGAGCCGAGAGCATCACACTAGATGAAAATGATTGTCAAGACGGTTAGTGCTGTGGCAGCCTGTGGGCACTGGAGGCGTCGGGACGTTGAGAGGAGACCTGTGAAGCTGTCCCAGGAGGCCGGGCCACGACCCAGCCCGGCAGGTACGGGACCGGCCGCGAGGTCGGGTGGCCCGAGGCCGGGCGTAGCGGCCGGGACCGGAGTGGGCGCCGCCTTCGGGACCTTCGGCGAGCTGCTGCAAGGCGTACTGCCGGAGGAGGACGGGGACTTCCTGGTGACGCTGCCCGTGGCGCGATGGACGATGGCCACGTTCCGGCAGGAGCCCGACTCCGGGGAGGTGGTGGTCCGTCCGGCCGGAAAGACCAAGGCGCTCCAACTGGCCCGCACGATCGGTGAGTTGTCGGAGCGGCGGACCGGCGTACCGGCCGGGGGAACCCTCCACGTCAACAGCGTCATCCCCGAGGGCAAGGGGCTGGCCAGCTCGTCCGCCGACCTGGTGGCGACCGCGCGGGCGGTCGGGCAGGCGCTGCGGGTCGACATGCCGCCGTCCCGGATCGAGCGGCTGCTCGCGGACATCGAGCCCACCGACGGGGTGCTCTACCCGGCCATCGTCGCCTTCCACCACCGCACCGTGCGGCTGCGCGGCGTCCTCGGATCGCTCCCGGTGATGGCCGTGGTGGGGATCGACGAGGGCGGTTCGGTCGACACGGTCGACTTCAACCGCATCCCCAAGCCGTTCACCCTGGCCGACCGCCACGAGTACGCGCGCCTGCTCGACCGCCTCACGGGCGCCGTCCGCCGCCGCGACCTGGCGGAGGTCGGCAGGGTCGCGACGCGCAGCGCGCGGATGAACCAACTCCTGCGCCACAAATGGTCGTTGGAGCCGATGCGGGAGATCTGCCGGGAGGTCGGCGGCCTGGGCGTGGCCGTGGCGCACAGCGGCACGACGCTGGGCATCCTCCTCGACACCGCGGACCCCTCGTACACCCAACGCGTCAGCGCGGCGGCACGGGCCTGCGGGGAGCTGGCGGGAGGAGTGACGGTGTACCGGACGCTGAGTTTTCCCGGCCGGGGGCGGGCGGGGTGAGGTGGCGCGGCGGCGGGGTTCCGCCGCCGGGCCGGAGGTGCGTCAGGCGCGGTCGGCTGTGACCGAGTGCGTGACCGTCACGGAACGGTGGTTCTGTGCGGTTGATTCCGTCGAGGAGTCGGCCATCGACGGGATACAGATAGCTATCCCCATCGCGGCGGCGACGAACAGCCCGTTTCTGACGGCTCGCCTGATGATGCCATCTTTCATCGTTGGACTTTCTCCATGGGATATCGAGGTGTGCGGGAAGCATAATTGCTTCCTCGGCGGGATTTTGCAGCACGGAGATTAAATCTGCAAACGTGCCCGTGACTTCCTGCTTGAGGGTCCCGTGGGCGGTCCGGATCTGGTACTGGAGATCCGGTACTGGAAGTAGTGTCAAGAGGAACGATTCGCCGCTGTTCCGGCGACGGCCGCCAGACTCTCCCGCGCCCGCGCGGCTTCCCGCGCCGCTCCGATCCGGTCCGCCGTCTCGATGGCGGCGTTGATGTGCCCGGCGGCGGCCGACGCGTGTCCGAGGCCGTGTTCGGCGAGGCCGAGGCCGTGCAGTGCCTGGGACTCCTCGTGGGCCGCCCCGATGCTCCTGGCCAGGTCCAGGGCTCTCCTGTGCTGCGCGGCCGCCTCGCGGAACCGCCCCGCGGCGTGCAGGGCGCTGCCCATGCCGTGCAGGGTGTTCGACGCGTTCCTGCGGTCTCCGAGACGGCGGAACGCGGTGAGCGAATCCCGGTAGAGATCCAGCATCGCATTCAATTCGTCCGGGGAATTCATGGTGTTCGCGAGGTTCACCTGAGTGATGGCGCGGTCCCCTTGGCTCCCGGAATCTTCGAGGATGTCGAGGGCCTCGTGCAGGAATCGCCGTGCGGACTCCGGGTCGCCGTTCTGCGCATGGAGGTCGGAGAGATTGTTCAGTACGTGCGCCTCTTCGCGGGCGTCGTGCGTGGCTCGGAATCCCGCCAGTGCCGCGTTGAAATGTTCGTCGGCGCTCACGGAATTCCCGAGATAGAGATGTGTGATTCCCAGGTTGTTCTGGGATCTGGCCGTCTGCCAGAGATCTCCTGAGTCGAGCCGCAGGCTGAGCGTCTCGCTCTGGTGCGAGAGTGCCGTGGAGAGGCTGCCGAGATTCCAGTGCAACACGCCCAGCAGATGCAGGACTTCGGCCTTCGCCTCGGCGTCCCCGGAGTCCGTCGCGATCTGGAGCGCGCGCTCGGTGGCGGTGAGCGCCGGGTCGTACCGCCCGCAGTGCGACAGGGCGGTGCCGAGGTCGAGCAGCGCACGCACCTGGGCCCGGTGCTGACCTGCGGCGCCCCAGTACCGGGCGGCGGACTCGTGCATGCGGCGGGACTCCGCCGTGTAGCCCTCCTCGACGAGGAAGGCCGCCAGGGTGCCGGCGAGCAGAGCGGCTTCGCGTGGGCGGCCATGCGTGCGGCAGTGGCGTTCCGCGGCGATGAGCGCGGCGCGCTCCGAGATGAGCCACTGCCTCGCGGCTGCCGGGCTCGGCCACCGGGGAACGGGGCCGGACGGGGTGGGACGGGGCGGGCCGCCGCGCAGTCGGCGGGGATGGATCATTCGGTCCGCGGCGTCGGACGCCTGAATGTAGAAGACGATCAGCCGGTGCAGGGCGCGTTCGCGGGCGGCCGGTGGATCTTCGGATGTGGCGAGCGTCCGGGAGTATTCACCGAGCAGATCATGAAATGCGTACCGCTCGGGTGACGGCTCCTGAATGAGGTAGGCGTCGAGGAGCGATTCAAGAACACGTTCCACGCTGTCGAGCGGAAGATCCGTAAGTGCCGCCGTCGCGAACGCGTCGATATTCGGGCCGAGTTGGAGGCCGAGCAGCCGGAAGACTGTTTGCTCTTCGACAGTCAGTGTCTGGTACGAGATTTCGAATGCGCGGGCCACCTCCTGGTAGCCGTCCCGGAATTCCTTCAGCCTGCCGTGTCCGTGGGTCAGCCGGTGCAGGAGGTGGGCCGTCGTCCAGGTCGGACGGGAGGCCAGGCGGCCCGCGGCGAGTTCGATGGCCAGGGGGAGGTGTCCGGAGAGCCGGACGATGTCGGCGACCTCGTTCGCCCTGGTGGTGCGCTCCTCCCCGGCCAGCCTTCTGAACAGCGCGACGGCGTCCCGAGGGGGGAGTACGTCGAGCAGGACAGACCGGACGCCGGGCAGTCCGGTGATCCGGCGGCGGCTGGTGACGATGACCAGGGAGGGGGAGGGGCCGGGCAGAAGCGGCCGGAGCTGGTCGGGTCCCGCCACGTCGTCGAGGACGACGATGGCGCGGCGGGTGCTGAGCAAGGTGCGCCAGAGGGCCACGAGTTCGTCCAGGCTCTCGGGGAGCGTGCTCGCGGGAACGCCCAGGACCCGCAGGAGTGCGGTGAGCGCGGCCCGCGCGGTCAGCGGCTCCTGGCCCACGGAGTGGGCGCGCAGGTCGAGGTGGATCTGGCCGTCGGGGAAGTGCCGGCCGAGGCGGCTCGCGGCGTGTACGGCGAGCAGTGATTTGCCGACTCCCGCCATGCCGGAGATGGTCTGGAGCGCGATGACCGTACGTGGTACATGCGGGCTGTGGGGTGCGGTGGAGGCCCGGATGATGGCGTCCAGCTCCGCTTGCCTGCCCACCATGTCGGCATGGCTGGGCAGGGTGTGGGGAGCCGTCACCGCGGGTTCCGGGGCCGGCAGGAGTTGTCTGACCGGCGCTCCGTCCAGGATGAGACCGTGCAGCCGGGTCAGGGGCTCGCCCGGGTCCGTGCCGAGGTCCTCGCGCAGATGGCGCCGGACGGTGTCGTAGACGCGCAGGGCGTCGGCCTGGCGCCCGCAGCCGTAGGCCGCGGTCATCAGCATCCCGGCGAGGGTCTCGTCGCTGGGGCGCTGTTCGAGCAACGCGGCGACCTCGACGGCGACTTCGGCGAAGTGGCCCCTGCGCAGCTCGATGCCGATCCGGGTGAGCTGGGCGCCGAGGCGTTGCTCCGTCAGGCTGGTGCGGACACGTTCCGCCCAGAGGCCGGGCAGCCCGGTGAGTGGTTCGCCCCGCCACAGCTCTTCCGCCTCCCGCAGCAGACCGAGCGCCTCGGTGTCGTCGCCGCCGTCGGTCAGGGCGAGGGCTCGGGCCGCCAGGTCCTTGAAGTGATGGCAGTCCACAAGGCCAGGGCGGACGTCGAGCGTGTAGGTGTGTGCCTGCTGGACGAGTCGTTCATCGCAGCCGGCGGTGCGGAGTCTTCGGCGGATGCGCGCGGCGTACGCGTGCAGGCTCGCGCGGGGTTTGGCGGGCGGCGCGTCGTCCCACAGCCGGTGGAGCAGGGTGTCGAGGGAGACCGGCCGGCCGGCGTCGTGGGCGAGGGCCGCGAGCATCAGCCGTTCTTTTGCCGAACCGAGTGCGTCGGTGTGTCCGCCCGTCCGCAGTTCCACGGGACCAAGGATGCGAATCCGCACGTCCACCAGTGCCCCCGTCCGCAGGTCGGCCTGTGCCGCTGGGTGACGTCAAAGAATCGCATGAGTTCAGAAACGTTCAAATAGTGATGCTGTCCGGTCAGTTGTATTGGCCGCATTTGGCTTAAACGCTCGACTTGGAGGGGCATTCGGTCTGGAGAGAACAGCGGACGGGTAAGGAAGGCGGTGGAGACCGGCGGATCAGTGGGAGGCGGGGGAATGGACCACGTGACGGCCCGGGAACTGACGGCTGCCCTCACCTCGGCCTCTCCCCGGCCACGGGCGAGACGTGCCCTCCTGGAGCGGGTGCGCGAGGCGGCGCCGCCGGAGACGGCCGGACTGGTGCGCGCGTGGGCGATGCCGGAAGGGGGGACCGGCGGCGGGAACCCCGTCGAGGAGCTGGCCGAGGTCCTCGCCCGGGAAGCGGCTCTGCGGCCCTCGCTGGCACGGGAGTTGAGGGGATGGCTGCTCGCAGAGGCGGACGAGGCCGCCGTCGCCGGCGGCCACCGCGTGGACAACGCCATCGGCGCTTCCGCCCGGATCGGGGGCCCCGTGGTGCAGGCCCACGACATCCACGGTGGGATCCACATCCACTCGCCGTCCGCGCCTCACTCGGCCGCGGACCGTGCGGTGCCTCGGCAACTGCCGCCCGTTCCGGCCCACTTCACCAACCGCAGCCGTGAGCTCGCCGGCCTCGATCGGCTTGCGCGCAACGTCGGGCACGGGCCGGTGCTCGCCGTCATCAGCGGACCGGCCGGGGTCGGGAAGACGACGCTGGCCCGGCGCTGGCTGCTCGGCCTGGCCGACGCCTTCCCCGACGGGCAGCTGTACGCCGATCTGCGGGGCCACTCCGGGGGCGGCCCCGCGCGGCCGACCGAGCTGCTGGGCGAGCTCCTGCGGGCGCTCGGTCATGAGCAGGTCCCGGTGGAGCTGAATGAGCAGGCCGCGCTGTGGCGTTCGACGACAGCGGGTGCGCGCATCGCCGTGCTTCTGGACAACGCGGTGAGCGCCGCCCAGGTCCGTCCGCTCCTTCCCGGGGCGGCGGGCGCGCTGACTGCGGTGACGAGCCGGGCCCGGCTGACCGGCCTGGGGATGGACGGAGCCGCCTTCCACCCGCTGGGCGTGCTCGCCACGGGCGATGCGGTGGAACTGCTCCGCAGCCGGATCGGCGCCGACCGAGTGGGCCGGGAGCCGGAGGCGGCGCTGGCGATGGCCAAGGCCTGCGCGGGACTGCCGCTTGCCGTCTGCGTCGCGGGGGCCCGGGTGGCGGCTCGCCCCCGGCAACCCCTCGCAGTGATGGCCGGGGCACTGGGTGGTGACCCCGGGGGGACCCTGGACGCGCTGTGGGTGGAGGGGGAGTACGCAGTGCGGGGAGCCCTCGACGCGTCGTACCGCCTTCTCGGTCCCGACCTCGCTCGTTGCTACCGGAGACTGGGCCTTGCGCCGGTCCCTGTCTTCGGCGTCCCGATCGCCGCCGCTGTCTGCGAGGTGCCCCCGGTGGTGGCGGAGCGGCTCCTCGACGAGCTGGCCGAAGTCAATCTGATCGAGGACCTCGGTCCTGACTCCCGTACGGGGCAAGGGCGGTACCGCTTCCACGATCTGGTCCGCGCGCACGCCAGCCAGGTCGCGGAGGAGACGGAGACACCCGCGGCAGCGGAAGCGACGGTCCGCTGTGTCGTCGACTTCTGCCTGTCGGCCGCGACGGCCGCGGAGGCACTTCTGACGCCCGGCCACCGCACACTGCGCCGTGCGTACGAACACCCCGTCGGCCAGCCGCCGCCCTTCGCCGACGCGCCGAGCGCGCTGCGCTGGCTGGACGCCGAACGGGCGCACCTGATGGCGGTGCTGCGCACCGCCGCCGAGAGGGGCTGGGACGCCAGCACATGGATGCTTGCCGACGCGCTCTGGCCGCTGTTCCTGCGCCTTCGGCCGTACGACTTGTGGATCGAAGCCCATGAGACCGGACTCGCGGCGGCGCGCCGTGCGGGCGACCGAGAAGGCCTGGGCCGGATGCTGACCTCGGGCGGCACGGGGTTGCGCAACATCGGTCGGCACGACGAAGCCGCCGCTTGGTTCGGCGAGGCGCTCGACCTCGCGCGGCAGGAAGTGGCACGGCTGGCCGAAGGCCAGGAGGCCGAAGACCCGGGCCGGCCGGCCGCCGCGCGCAAGGCCGAGGCGCAAGCCCTGCACGGGCTCGGGCAGACCTACCGGCTCGCCGAACGGCTCACCGACGCCACCCGGTACTTCCACCTGGCCCTCGCGCTGCGGGAGGAGATCGGATACCGCCGTGGTGCCGCCCTGACCCGGCTCTGTCTGGGCGATGTCGCCCTCGCCGCCCACCGCCCCGAAGACGCACTGCCCCACCTCACCCGCGCCCGCGCGGATCTGCTCGCCGAGGACGACCCGTACGACGCGGCGCGGGCCCTGGCCTTCCTGGGGCGGGCCCATGCACGCTGCGACGGTGCCGACTTCGAACGAGCGGAAGGGCAACTGACGCAGGCCCTGGCCGAGTTCGAGGCAACCGGCTCCGTGCACTGGCAGGGCCGCGTACTGGAAATGCTCGGCGAAGGCGCCGCAGAGCGCGGCGACCAGTCACGGGCCAGGGAGTGGTACGGCGCGTCCCTGGCCCGCTATGCGGCGGTCAGCGCAGCCGACGCGCGCCGCCTGGAGGAGCGATTGAGCGCCCTCGGGTGACGCGTCCCCGGCAGGGGTGCGGCAGACGGAGCCGTGAGCACTCGGGCAGCAACGACGCGTACAGCGCGGAGGCGAGACGTACGACGTCGACGGTGGTCCGCGCCGCCTGCCGGGGGAGGAGCGGACCGACCACGGCCTGCGTGCCGGGACGGGCGCGTGCCACCCAGCAGCCGTCAGTGCTGGGAGCCATGGCAAGGGCACAGCCCGGGTAACGCTCCAAGACCTTCCGTATCAGCCCCACCGCGTCGGGCAGGGAACGCGGACGGCATCCGTACAGGACATCCGCGCACTGTCGCCAGGTCTCGCCTGTGCGTGCGTCGAATCGGCCGCGGTCCTCGAAGCCGCGGTCCTCGAAGCAGACGACCAGCGACTCGCTCACACCGGTACCTCGCCCACTCCAGCGCCCACCCAAGGCGTGGGAAGCGGCAGCGGAGGCAGCAGCGGCGCGTAGGCGGGCTCGCCCAGGCCGAGGAGCCCGTACATCAGACGCCGGGTGTTCCGGCCGAAGCGGCCGGGCTCGGACGAGATGCGGTGGGCGATGCGCGCGTACGCCGCCGCCGGGTACTCGGCGCGCGCGTAGGCGAGCTGTTCCGGCAGGGGGTGGGCCGGGGACAGGGCAGGTGCGGTCCTCGCCAGTTCCGCGCCCGGGGAGGCGGGATCGACGTCGGCCGTGGGGAAGCGGGCCAGCAGGATCGCCGCGTGGGTCAGCGTCGCGTACAGCGTGACCGAGCCGTGGTCACCGATCACCCAGTCCGCGGCGATCAGCGGCTGGCGCCAATCGGCCTCCGGCGGGATGACCACGATCCCGCGGCGCCGGGCGGCGGAGAGCCACGATCGCACCTGCCAGTCGCCGTGACCGGACCAGACATTGGGGTGGACGAGTACGGCGATCAGGTACCGGGCGGGCGAGAGTTCCGTCAGGAGACGCGGCAGCAGCGCGTCGAGACGGTTGAAGGACGAGCCGACACCCCACGTGGAGGAAACGAGGAGCAGCTTCTGGCCGCGGCGCAGACCCAGTGCCGCTCGGTAGCGCCGCCGCAGCGGAAGGCTCGAGACGATTCGGTCATGGGTGGCGTCGCCGACGATCTCGGCGATGGGCAGCGCCTCCGGGCACGTCCGTTCCAGCGTGGCCAGGTCGTCGCGGTGGGCGAGGGCCATCGCCCTGGGTACGACCTTCCCCTCCCGCACCAGATACTGCCGCCCCATCCCGCTCACGGTCCGCGACGCCCCCGGGTCCCGGTCGTCGGTCGTCCGTGAAAGCTTGATGTGCCCGGCGCCGTGCGGCAGTCGGACCAGCGGACCGCGCAGCTGCTCGACGCCCTGCGAACCGGCGGCGAGCACCAGGTCGTACTCGGCGCGCAGCGCCACTTCCCACGGCAGGACCGCGCTGTCCAGGTCCCGCAGGGAGCGCTCTGCGCCGGCGTTGAACGCGTGCGGTGCGATGGTGAAGTCGACCTGGACACGCAGGTCGGCCTCCAGCAGCGGCAGCAGGTCCCGCAGCCGGCGGCCGTACACCTCCGTGTGCACGACGACCAGGACGCGTTTGCAGCCGGGCAGGGTCAGCCACTGTGCGGACCGTGGGCTTGCGGGGCGTGTGTCGGATGGCATGGGATCCCCCGGTGTTGTGTGAGAACAACTCTCCGGCCAGGGATGCCCGGGGGCGCGGGAGGAAGCCTTGCCCGGGGCTTGCCCAAAGCTTGCAGGAAGCCGAGGGCCGAGCCGTCAGAAGAACACCCCGCACCGCAGCAGCACGTTCGCGTACGGGGTGGCCTCGCCCGTGCGGATCACCAGGCGGGCGCCCGCCGTGCGCAGTTTGAGTTCCTCGTGCGGGATCAGGGTGAGGGGGGTGACGCGGGAGGTCAGGAGTGCGGCCGTCGCCGGGTTCGCTTCCCGGACCTCCTCCGCCGCCGTTCCGCCCTCCGTCACCAGCTCCGCGAGCAGCCCGTCCAGGACCTCGGCGAAGGACGGCACGCCCGCGCGGAAGGCCAGGTCGACGACGCGTGGCCCGGGCGGTATGGGCATGCCCGCGTCGCAGATCAGGACCGTGTCCCCGTGGCCCAACTCGGCCAGGGCGCCGGACAGATGGCGGTTGAGGATGCCGGTCTTCTTCATGCCGAGGGAGCCGCCGTTCCTCGGGCCGGGTGCGCAGGGACCTCGGCCGCCGTCGGGTACGACTCCTGCGCGCCCTGCCGGGTGACCGACGCCGCGCCGACGCGCGCCGCGTACGCCGCCGCCGTGGGGAGGTCGTCGCCCAGGCCCAGGCGCCAGGCCAGGGCCGCCGTGAACGCGTCGCCCGCGCCGGTCGTGTCCACCGCGTCCACCTTCGGGCTGGGGACGGTGACGGGGGAGCCGCTGCCGTCCGCCGTCAGGGCGCCCTCCGCGCCCAGGGTGATCACCACCGAGCGGGGGCCGAGGTCCAGCAGCGCCCGCGCCCAGTCCGCGGGGGAGTGCGCGGGGGAGTCCGCGGGGCTCGCGTCGTCGCCCAAAGTGCCCAGGATGTAGCGCGCCTCGTGCTCGTTCACCACCAACGGGTCGCAGGCGGAGAGGACTTCACGCGGCAGGGGAGCCGGCGGTGACGGGTTGAGCACGAAGCGGGTGGCCGCCGGAAGCGTGCGTACGAGTTCCGTGACCGTCTCGACGGGGATCTCCAGCTGGGTGGAGACCACCCGGGACGCGGCGAGCAGGCTGCCCGCCGCGCGGATGTCCTCGGGGGCCAGCCGGGCGTTGGCGCCCGGCGAGACCACGATGCTGTTGTCGCCCGACGGGTCGACGGTGATCAGCGCGACGCCCGTGGGAGCCCCGCCGACCAGGACGCCGACCGTGTCCGCGCCCGCCGCGCGCTGCGAGTCGAGCAGGAGCCTGCCGTGCGCGTCGTCGCCGACCCGCGCGAGCAGGGCGGTGCGGGCGCCGAGGCGGGCCGCCGCGACCGACTGGTTGGCGCCCTTGCCACCGGGATGCGTGGCGAGGTCGGAGCCGAGGACCGTCTCGCCGGGGGCGGGGCGGCGCTCGACGCCGATCACCAGGTCGGCGTTGGCCGACCCGACGACCAGGAGGTCGTACGTGGCGTCGTCGATGTCGGCGTCGGGGGCGTGCTCGTGCATCTGTGGGTCCAGCTCCTGTGTTCGTTCGTCCGGCGGGGCGCGATGGAGTCGGGGTTCAGGAGAAGTCGGCCACGTTCGTCTTCGTGACCACCTTCACCGGGACCTTCACCATCGTCTCGACGTCCTTGCCGCGCGCAGCCTTCACCGCGTTCCGCACGGCGATCCTGCCCAGCTCCTTCGGCTGCTGCGCCACGGACGCGTACAGCGTCCCCGACTCGACCGCCTTGAGTCCGTCCGGGGTTCCATCGAAGCCGACCACCGAGACCGACTTGCCCGCCTTGCCGCCGAGAGCCTTGGCCGCGCCGAGTGCCATCTCGTCGTTCTCGGCGAAGACGCCGTCGATGCCGGGGTTGGACTGGATCAGGTTCGTCATGACGTCCAGGCCCTTGGTGCGGTCGAAGTCCGCGGGCTGGGAGGCGACGACCTTGATGCCGGGGTACTCCTTGATGCCGTCGGCGAAGCCCTTGCCGCGCTCGCGGCTCGCGGACGTGCCCGCCACGCCCTGCAGGGTGACGATCTTGCCCTTGCCGCCCAGCTTCTCCGCGAGGGTCTTCGCGGCGAGCTTGCCGCCGGCGACGTTGTCGGAGGCGACGAGCGTGGCCGCCTTCGCCTTGTTCACGCCGCGGTCGGCGGCGATCACCGGGATGTCGGACTTGTTGGCGCCGCGCACCGCGGGGCCCACCGCGTCGGAGTCGACCGGGTTGACGATGATCGACTTCATGCCTTCGCCGGTGAAGTTCTGCAGCTGATTGGTCTGCTGCGACGCGTCGTTCTGCGCGTCGGTGACCGTGAGGTCGATGCCGGCCTTCTCGGCCTCCGCCTGCGCGCCCTCCTTCATCTGGACGAAGAAGGGGTTGTTGAGGGTGGAGAGCGACATGCCGATCTTCGTCGTCGTACCGGAGGACGAGCCGTTGTTGAAGACGGAGATGCCGCCGATGACGGCGGCCACCAGCACGGCCGCGATACCGAGCTTCAGGACCTGCGGCCCCTTCTTCCCGCCACCCGCCGCCGCGCCCGTCGAGGCACCGGGGGTCGCCCCCGCCTTGCGGCGCAGCGTGTCCAGGAGGACCGCCAGCGCGATGACCACGCCGATCACGACCTGCTGCCAGAAGGCGGACACGGAGAGGAGGTTGAGGCCGTTGCGCAGGACCGCCAGGATCAGCGCGCCGATCAGCGTGCCGGACGCCTTGCCGACACCGCCCGCCAGACTCGCGCCGCCGATGACGACCGCGGCGATCGCGTCCAGCTCGTAACCCTGCGCGGCCTGCGGCTGCGCGGAGACCAGACGGGAGGCCAGGACGATGCCCGCGACGGCGGCGAAGAGACCGGAGAGGCCGTAGATGACGAGCTTCTGCCGCTTGACGCGCAGCCCGGAGAGACGGGCCGCCTCTTCGTTGCCGCCGATCGCGTACATGGAACGGCCGATGTACGTACGGGCCAGGATGACGGCCGTGATCAGACCCATCGCGATCATCACGATGACCGGGACCGGCAGCCAGCCGCCGATCGTGTCACCGAGGTTGGAGACCGAGTCGGGGAACGGGATCGGGCTGCCCTGCGAGATGACCAGGGAGAGGCCGCGGGCCACCGACAGCATCGCCAGCGTCGCGATGAACGGCGGGAGTTTGCCGTACGAGACGAGCAGGCCGTTCACGAATCCGCACGCTATGCCGGTGCCGACCGCGAGGACGACCGCGAGCCAGACCGGCAGGCCCTGCGACGTCGCCGTCCAGGCGAGGACGGTGGCCGAGAGCGCGGCCACCGAGCCGACCGACAGGTCGATGCCCGCCGAGACGATGACGAAGGTGACGCCGAACGCGAGGATCGCGGTGACGGCGGCCTGCACGCCCACATTGAGCAGGTTCTGGGTGGTGAGGAAGTCCCCGGAAAGCAGCGACATCGCCACCAGGAGGACGACCAGGGCGCTCAGGGCGCCGTTGTCGAGGAGCACGCGGCGCAGACCGGTGGCGCCACCCGCGTTGCTCTTCAGCGTTTCAGTGGCCACGGGAGGCCTCCCCTTCGGTTGTTCCGTTCCGGACTGCTGCGGGTGCTTCCGTTGTGGTGGTACTCACGGCCGCGGTGGTGCTGACGGCCAGGGCCATCACCGCGTCCTGCGTCGCTTCGTCCGCGGCGAGTTCGCCCGCGATGCGGCCCTGCGCCATGACGAGCACGCGGTCGCTCATGCCGAGGACCTCGGGCAGATCGCTGGAGATCATCAGGACCGCGTGGCCGGAGGCCGTCAGTTCGTTGATGAGCTGGTAGATCTCGACCTTCGCGCCCACGTCGATGCCGCGCGTCGGCTCGTCGAGGATCAGCACCTTCGTGTCGGCGAGCAGCCACTTGCCGATGACGACCTTCTGCTGGTTGCCGCCGGACAGCGTGCGCACGTGCTGGCCGATCCCGGCCATCCGCACGCCGAGCTGCTCGGCGATCCTCGCCGCCGCGACGCGCTGCCCCTTGAGGTCCACGAGCCCGGAGCGCGTCGCCGAACGCAGCGTCACCAGGCCGAGGTTCTCCTGCACGGAGGCGTCGAGCAGCAGCCCTTGGCCCTTGCGGTCCTCCGGTACGAGGCCGATGCCGGCGCCCATCGCGGCGATCACGTCATGCCGGGGCAACCGCTCGCCGCGTACGTCGACGGAGCCCGCGTCGTACGGATCGGCGCCGAAGACGGCACGCGCCACCTCGGTCCGTCCCGCTCCGACGAGCCCCGCGAGGCCGACGACCTCACCGGCCCGCACCTCGAAGCTGACGTCGTGGAAGACGCCGTCGCGGGTGAGGCCCTTGACGGTGAGCAACGCACCCCCGGCGTCCGGGCGTTCGCGCGGGTACTGCTGCTCGATGCTGCGGCCCACCATCAGGCGTACGAGCTCGTCCTCGGCGGTGGAGGCGGGCACCTGTTCGACGCTGCGGCCGTCGCGCAGGACGGTCACGCGGTCGCCGAGCGCGGCGATCTCCTCCAGGTGGTGGGTGATGAAGACGACGCCGACGCCGTCCGCGCGCAGCTGCCGCACGATGGCGAAGAGCTTGTCGACCTCCTCGCTCGTCAGGACGGCCGTCGGCTCGTCCATGATCAGGACGCGGGCCTCCAGGCTGAGCGCCTTGGCGATCTCCACCATCTGCAGCCGGGCGATGCCCAGTTCACGCACCTTGGCACGCGGCGACACCTGGACGCCGACCCGCTTGAGCAGCTTCTCGGCTGCCTCCTCCATCGCCTTGCGGTCGATCATCCCGAAGCGGCGCGGCTGGCGGCCAAGGAAGATGTTCTCGGCGACGGTGAGGTCGGGTACGAGGTTGAACTCCTGGTAGATCGTGGCGATGCCGAGCCGCTCGGCGTCCTGCGCGCCGTGGATGCGCGCTTCCCTGCCGTCCACGAGGATGCGGCCGCTGTCGGGGCGGTAGGCGCCGGAGAGCATCTTGATGAGCGTGCTCTTGCCCGCGCCGTTCTCGCCGAGCAGGACGTGCACCTCGCCCCGGCGGAGGTCGAAGTCCACGGAGTCGAGCGCGACGACCCCGGGGAAGGTCTTGCGTATGCCTTCGATCCGCAGCAGCTCGTCCGGGGTGCGGTCGGTGCCGCGCTCGGCGTCGCGCGGCAACTCGTCCTGGCTGCTCACGTGGTGCTCCTCTGGTCGGTGGGGGACTCGCCGCAGGAGCGGCGTACGACGAGGCGGGCGGGCAGGGTGACGGACCGGGGGCTGCGGCCCTCGATCCGGTCGACCAGCGCCTGCACGGCGGCCCGGCCCAGATCGCCGGTCGGCTGGGCGATGGCGGTGATCGGCGGATCGGTGTGCACGAACCACGGGATGTCGTCGAAGGCGGCGAGCCCGATGTCGTGCGGGACGCGCAGGCCGTGCGCGCGGATCGCGTCGAGCGCGCCGAGTGCCATCAGGTTGTCGGCGGCGAAGATGACGTGCGGCGGCTCGGGCAGCGCGAGGAACCGCTCGGTGGCCTGGCGCCCGCTGTCGGCCTGGAAGTCGCCCTGCCCGATGTGGTCGTCGGGCAGGGGGAGCCCGTACGCGCCCAGTGCCTCGCGGAAGGCCTCGACGCGCTCGCTGCCGGTGGTGGTGGCCGCGGGCCCGGCGATGATCGCGAGCCTGCGGTGCCCGATGGCGTGCAGGTGGGCGACCAGGTCACGGACGGCCTCGCGGCCGTCGGCGCGGACGACGGGGACGTCCACGCCCGGGATCCAGCGGTCCACGAACACCATCGGGGTGCTGGAGCGGGCCGTCTCCAGCATCAGCGGGGAGCCGCCGTCGGTGGGGGAGACCAGGAGCCCGTCGATCCGGCGGTCCAGGAGCGTGCGCACGTGGTGGTCCTGCAGCTCGGGCCGCTCGTCGGCGTTGCCGATGATCACGCTGTAGCCGAGCGCGCGGGCCGCCTCCTCGACGGAGCGGGCCAGAGCCGTGAAGTACGGGTTCAGTACGTCGCTGATGACCAGGCCGAGCGTGCGGGTCTGGGCGGTGCGCAGCGAGCGTGCGACGGCGTTCGGGCGGTAGCCGAGGCCCTCTATCGCGGCGAGGACGCGGGCCCGGGCCGCAGGGCTGACCGAGGGGTGACTGTTCAGGACGCGCGAGACCGTGGCGACGGATACGCCTGCCTCGGCCGCGACGTCCTTGATGCTCGCCATCGCCGGTCCACCTCCTTGTGGAATCGATTACACGGAGGATTGGAATCGATTACACGGGTGGGTGGCAAGACCCTGGAGGGGCAGCGAGACCAGATTGTGATGCGGGGTGCTCAGGTGAGCGGGGTGGTCCCGGGCGCCTCGGGGCAGCGGCGGCCGGGGCTCCGCCGTCTCACGCGAACGGCACCGTCAGCCACGGGCTGTCCGGGTCCGAGACCAGCTCGCGGTGGGCCCGCAGCACCGTCGTGTACCAGTCGCCGAACTGCTCCTCGTCGAAGTGGAGGCAGCGGCCGAGGACGTAGCCCGCGGAGAACTCCTCCCAGGAGGCGTACGCCGCCCTGGCCGCATGGCTCGCGCGCTCGATCGCCGCCTCCAGCTCGGCGTGGGACGCGTACCGCGCACCCCTGCCCCAGCGGGCCATCTTCGACGCGCGGCCGATGTCCCAGGCCGCGACCGTGCGGACGTGGCCGTCGGGCGGCAGCAGGCCGTCGGCGCGGAAGCGCGACTCGTAGCGGACGATCTTTCCGACGAGTCCGCGCAGCGCGGCGACGAAGTCGTCCAGGTCGGGGTCGTCGCCAGTCCTGTGCGGGGAGTCGTGGCCGCCGGTCTCGGCCACGCGGTCGCGGATCGTCGTCTCCACGCACCGGCGCCACAGCTCGGGGTCGACGCGCGGGCCGAACTGCTCGATCAGCGACGTACGGGCGCCGAGCACGAAGTCCCAGTACCACGGGCTGACTTCACGCTTCAGGAGCCGCTCCTGCACGTCGAGCCAGTCCGCGCGGCCGTGCACGCCCCACCATTCCGCAAGGCGCTCTACCTCGGAGTTGTAGCCCGCGCCGTGCCAGTCGAGGGTGTTCCAGGCGTCGCCGTTGGCGAAGCAGAGGTGGGCGCCGCAGGCCAGGCCGTGCAGCAGGACGGGGGATTCCGGGGCGCCGGTGCGGCGGGTGTCGACGCGGTCGTGCAGACGGCCGTCGACGTAGAGATCGGCGTGCAGGTCCGCCCAGACCTCCCGCTCGTCCTCCGTCGTGAGATAGAACTGCTGGCAGGGCGTGGCCGCGTTGACGACCAGGATGTCGATGTCGTCCGGCAGTTCGGCCGCCAGCGTGCCCAGCGTGACGAACTCGTACACGACCTCGGGATGCGGGCGCGGCAGCAGCCCCACGGTGTACATCTGCGCGATCCGGCGGCCGTCGGGGAGGTCGACGGTGAGGACCGGGCGTTCGGTCGCGCCCGGCTCGACGTCGGCCACCGACACCGGGCGGTACAGGCCGGTGACGGCTATCGCCCGCAGGTAGGTGTACCCGTCGTCGGCCTCGCACAGTTCGTACAGGTGCTCTTCGAGGTCGGCGGGCGCCTGCCAGGCAGTGCCGTCCTCGGGGGCCTCGACGTTCGGGAAGACGTCGTCGTGGTGCTCGTCCTCGGCTGCGGGGGCGGCTGCGCCGTGCATGCGGGGGTCTCCGTCGTGGGTGGCGCGCGCGGGGTGCGCGCGGAGGGCATCAAACCGGATCTTGCACCGTATCCGACGCCTGCCCGGTGCCACTCGCGCCGGTGCCGCCTACGCCGACAGTCCCACCCGCACCGACTTCAGACCGTTGATGAAGTTGGACACCAGCCGCACCGGCGGGCCCGCCAGTTGGGGCGGCGCGGGCTGTGCGGCGCGGAACTCCTCGTACAGGACGCGGAGTTGGAGCCGGGCGAAGTGTGCGCCCAGACAGACGTGCGGGCCCTCGCCGAAGGAGACGTGGGGGTTCGGGGAGCGGGACAGGTCCAGGCGGTGGGGGTCCGCGAAGACGCGTTCGTCGTGGTTGGCCGACGCGTGGAAGACGACCACCTTGTCCCCGGCGCGGACGGCCCGGCCCGCCAGCGTGGTGTCCCGGGCGGCCGTGCGGCGGAAGGTGAGCACGGGAGGGTGGTGGCGCAGGAGTTCGTCCACGGTCGAGGCGACCGGGGCCTCGCCCGCGCGGAAGCGCCGGTACTCGTCCGGATGCTCGGCGAACGCGAGGAGACCGCCGGGCGCCGCGCCCCGCACGGTGTCGTTGCCCGCCACGGTGAGCAGGAAGAAGAACATCTCCAGCTCGGGACCGGTCAGTTCGGGGTCCGTCGCGAGGGTGGTCATGATGTCGTCGGCGGGCGCGCGGCGCTTGTGCGCCGCCAGCTCCTGCGCGTAACCGAACATGTCGCGCAGCATCGCGGGCGAGCGGGGATTGAGTGGCTTGCCGTCCGTGTCGAGTCTCAACTCTCCCGCTTCGTCCGGGTCTTGGTAGCCGATGACACGTTGCGTCCAGCGCAGGAGCAGACCGCGGTCGCTCTCGGGCACGCCGAGCAGGTCGGCGAGGTTGAGCAGGGCGTAGTCGTCGGTGACGGCGGTGACGAGATCGCAGGTTCCGTCGTGGGCACGGGCGCGGGCCGCCGCCCCGGCAAGCAGGGTGCGGGCCCGGTCGCGGGCGAGGGACTCGAAGCGCTCCACGCGTCCGGGCGTGAACGCGCGACTGACCAGGCGCCGCAGCCGACCGTGGTCCGGCGGGTCCTGGTTGAGCATCATGCGGCGGATGAACGGCAGGTCGTCCGGGTCGGGATCGCGGATCTGGGTGGCGCCCAGGTGCGAGGAGTACGTGGTGGAGTCCTTCAGGACGCGGACGACGTCCGCGTGCCGCGTGACCGCCCAGAAGCCGGGCCCCGCAGGCCAGCCGAGCACCGGCGGCTCGTCCTGCCACGCCACGGGGTGCAGGTCGCGGAGTAGGCGGTAGCGGTCGTGCGGGACCCCGGCCGCGTACTGCCGCGGGTCGAACACATCGGGCACGGCGGTGAGTTCACCGTCCACGGGTGCGGGGATCGGCCCGCTCGCCTCGCTCGGCGGCCGGTTCACGTGTCCGTACGCCCATGAAGCGCTCGTACGTTCATGACGCGCCGCCGCCGTCCTCGCCGTCCGCCCGCAGGAAGTCCTCCACGGCGCGGACGAGGGCGAGCGGCGTCTCGTCCATCGCGTAGTGGCCCGCCTCGGGGAGTTCGGTGAGCTCGGCGCGCGGGTACCAGCGCAGCCACGTCCGGCGCATCAGATCCGCGCCGAGCGCCGGGTCCAGGGCCCCGACCACCGCGAGCGCCGGCACGGTCGCTCCCTCGATCCGCTCGTGGAAGTCCTCGCGCGCCCAGGAGTCCAGCCAGGCGCGGAAGGCCTTCGCGTCGCTGACCTCCAGGGAGCGCGCCACCATGCGGTCGAGCCAGGCCGCGGGGCGTACGCCGCCGGTGGTGACGTCGAGGATCGCGCGGCGGTTCTCCGGCAGCCGGTCCGCCTCGGAGAACAACTCCCATTGCTCGGGCGGAAGTTCGAGGCCCGAGGCGGGAACGGGCGATACGCCGACCAGCCTGCGGACCCGGTGCGGGGCGGCCGCGAGGACCCGCTGGGCGACGCTGCCGCCCATCGAGTGGCCGATCAGCGAGAACCGGTCCCAGCCCAGGCGGTCGGCAAGGCCGACGACGTCGGCGGCTCCCTCGGAGGTGGTGTACGCGCCGGTGGCGTCCTTCGCGTCGCCGTACCCGCGCAGGTCGACCACCGCGTACTGGAACGAGGCGAGGTCGAGGTCCGCGAGCACCGGCGCGTACGCCGAGCGGTCGGCGAACCAGCCGTGCACGGCCATCACCTTGTGCGGGCCGTCACCCAACAGGGCATGGGGGAGCGGGAAGGAGGCCACGGCGACTCCGATCAGCGTCAGCACCAACGTCGGGAACGGGCCGGTGGATGGGCCCGCGCACCACCGTGGCCCCAACGCACCCGTACCGCAAGGGCGCACGGCGTCACCCGGGAGTGGGACACGGGTGAGTCACGTGCGTCCCGTGGAAAGGGGAAACTTGGCGGACGGCCTGCGATCGGGGCGCGCGGGTGGTCAGAATGTGGCATGGCCATCCGCCGTCTCAGCTACCGGCTCGACGAGGAGCCGGACACCGGAGCCGTCCGTCTGATCCCCGCACCGCAGGGACCGCAGGAGCAGGAGAAACAACAGAGCCTGGAACCAACGGAGTTGGCCGCCCTCGTGCTGGCCGTCGGGCACCGTCAAGGCCTCAGCCGCAGCAGGCTCCCGGACGGCGGCAGCCTGCTCTGCAGCACGGCCGCCGATCGTACGAAAGCCGACCGTACGACTGCCGGTGGTGCGTCCGGCGGGCTTCGCGTCGACGTCGCGTACGCGGACAGCCCCGCCGAACTTCCCCGGCCCTTACGTGATGTCGCCCCGGAAAGCCTGACCGCCTTCGCCCGCGCGCACGCCGACCGCGTAGAACCCTTCCTGGCCGACGTGCGCCGGCTGTTCGACGAGCGGGCCGGCCGGCAGATCGTCGTCGCCGAGCACGAACCGGAGGCCGTGGCCCACTGGGTCGCCCTCGCCTGTGCCTCGCTGCCCGACGCGTACGCCGCCTCGCTGACGTTCAGCACCTGGACCGCGAAGCCGCGGCGCGCGCCGCAGCAGATCCTCGGCATCGGACCCGACGCGGACTTCGACCGGTTCGACGGGCCGACGCTCGACCACTTCTACCGCGTGCACGACGGGGTCGGCGGCCAGGGAAGCACGCCGGTGCCCGACACCTGGGCCGAGGTGACCGCCCGGCAGTGGATCGAGGGGACACCGCCCGAGCCGGGCGCCGACGACGACCCGTTCGCGCTGACCGGCCCGACCTTCGACGTACGGCAGTTGGCCGCGATGTCCGGCGAGGCCCGCCGCGACATCGTCAGCGCCCATGCCGCGTCGGTGGCGCGGGAGAGCGCGGGCAGTCCCGTCGTCGACGAGCTGTACGCGCTGTGCCGGGACCTCGGCGACGAGGACCGCGCCGCGGCCGAGCCGCTCGCCCTCGCCCTGGTCCGGCACTACGCGGCGGTGGCCGAGGACCAGGGCACGCTGCCCGACATCGCCGCCTGCGAACGGCTCCCGCTGAGCACCGAGGCCTGGCTGAGCCTTCGCGGCGAGCTCGGCGGGCGCGCGGACGACGCGCTGCGCCGCAGGCTGCGCGAGCCGGTGCGGACCTGGACCGAGCCGCTGCGGCTGGCGCTCGCCATGGGCGCGGACGCGGGGCGCGGCCTCGACGAGGCGATGGAGCGGCTCGCGAGGGCGCTGCTCAACCCCGGGCGGCGCGAGTGCGCCGAAGCCGTCGAGGTCCTGGAGGCCCTTGGCCACACCGGTCTGAACCGGCGGGTCCTGAAGCTGCTCGCCCAGAACCTCACGGGTCACAAGCTGGACCGGCTGCGCGACTTGGCCGACGCGCCGCAGGGCAGGTGGCTGCTGAAGCACATCGACGACGCCCCCCTCGCCGTCCGTCTCGCCGAGGCGGCCGCACGCTGGCGCAGGGAGCCCGGCGGGCCGCGCGGCGCCGAGCTCTTCGGCGCGCTGACCGAGCTGCTGCCGGGGCGGCGGGTGAACGACGCCGAGACGCTGCGGCTGCTGTGGCGCCTGGTGTGGGGCGGCCGGCAGCCCGACCGGGTCGACGTGATGCGGCTCGCAAGGACCTGCACGGCGCGCCTGATCATCGAAGCGGGCTTCGGCATCCGTCTGGTGGGCTGGCTCAAGGAGCCGGACCGGGTCGACAACGAGCTGGTGGACCTGGCGCGGGCGCTGCTCGCCGAGCGCCTCGGCCCGCGCGAGCAGGCCACCGCCGAACTCCTGGTACTGGCCGCCGACTTCGCCGAGATGCGGGTTCCCGTGGACCGCGCCGTCGACCAGCTCATCGGCCGGATGCGGCGGGCGTCCCCCGTCCATGTCGTCCTGCGCAAGGGGATCGACGAACTGGTCGCCCGCGGCCTTTCCCGGCTGGATCCGGTCGACCTGTGCCGCTCTCAGGGGCTGCGGTTCCTGATGAACGCGGAGAGCGGCCTGCTGCGGCAGTACCGCGCGCGGCTCCTCGACGACGGCGTACGCGAGGGGCTGATCCACGCACTGCCGCACCAGCCCGCGCACATCGCCGCGCTCTACCAGGCGTGGCGCCCGCGCCACGGGCGCGGAGTCACGGTGGATTGGCAGCGGGTCAGCGACGAACTCCTGTCGCAGATCCTGGCTCCCGTGATGCCCGGGCTCGACGAGTGGACGCTGAGCCAGGTCGCCACGGAGCTGGCCCGCCTCGCGCACGGGCGGGGGCAGCAGCGCGTCCAGGAGTGGAACGCGTGGCGCAACCGGCTGACGGAGGCGCAGGGCCCGCCAAAGCCGCAGGGACCGCCGGGATCCTGCCCCGGCCACGACTGCGGCCACCCGGCCCCCTAGAACCTCGGCCCCCGAAAAAGACCTGATCCACAGAGAACGCGCGAGAGGACCAGCGTGAGGAAGACCAGCGACACCAGTGTGACCGTCAAGGCCGCCCAGGCCGCCGACAACTTCCCCGGCGGCAGCATGGCGAACCGCCCCGTCCATTTCATCTGGATGCTCGACTGCTCGGGTTCCATGGGCGTGAACGGCAAGATCGGCGAGCTGAACTTCGCCATCCGCGAGGCCATCCCCGAGATGCAGCAGGCGGCCGAGTCCAACCCCGCCGCCTCCCTGCTCGTACGCGCCATCTCCTTCGCCAGCGGTGCCAGTTGGCACGTGGGCGAGCCGACCCCGGTGGACCAGTTCGCGTGGGACGACGTGCACACGTACGGCGGCACCGACATGGGCGCGGCGTTCAGGCTCGCGGCGGGCGCGCTGCAGACCCCGCCGATGCCGCAGCGCGCGCTGCCCCCGGTGCTCGCGCTCGCCTCCGACGGGCAGCCCACCGACGACTGGCGGGCGGGCCTGCGCGAGATCGACGCGACGCCGTGGGGCAAGCGTGCCGTACGCGTCGCGGTGGCCATCGGGGACGACGCGGACAAGAGCATGCTCAAGGAGTTCCTCGGCAACCCGGAGCTCGAGCCCCTCCAGGCCAAGAACCCCCGCCAGCTCGCCGCGGCCATCCGCTGGATGTCGACGGCCGTCGTGAAGGACGCGTCGACGCCGAAGGTCGAGGACGCGAGGCCCGCGTCCCCGCTGGGACCGGCGCCGCTGACCAAGGACGACGAAGACGACATCTGGTGAGCGGGCCCTCGACACCGGAAGGTGCGCCTTCGGCACCGGAGCGGACTCGGGCGGGGACCGGCGGCTGGGCCATCATCGGCGCCACGGTCAAGGGAGTCGGCAAGAAGTACAGCCAGGACAGTGGCGGCGCCTTCTCCGTGGCGGAGGGACGCGCCGCGGTGCTCACCGTCGCCGACGGGCACGGCTCCGGCGCGCACTTCCGCAGCGACCTCGGCTCCCAGTGGGCCGTCGAGGAGTTCACCGCGTGCGCCGAGGACTTCGCGCGGGAAGTGGTGCGGGTCGGCGCCGACGCGACGGGCTGGACCGGCCTGCGGGCCGAGGCCCGCAGGCTGCCGCAGCAGGTGGCGCACCGCTGGCGCGAGCGCGTGCTCCTGCACGACTGGAACTCCCCGGCGCACGGCGGACGCCTGCTGCCGGACGCGGCCCGCGATGCGCCCGACCTCGCCGTGTACGGCAGCACTCTCATCGGCGCCGTCCTCACCGAACGCATGCTGTTCTGCTGGCAGTTGGGCGACGGTGACATCGTCCTGGTCGACGCGGACGGCACCCCGCACACACCGCTCTCGACGGGGCCCGACATGGGGGACGAGACGGACTCGCTGTGCGAACCGGAGCCCTGGCGCAAGATGCGGTCGCACTGGCAGCCCTTCACCGCGGGTGCGCCACCGGCCGTGCTCATGTCCACCGACGGGCTCTCCAAGAGCTTCGCCGACCACCAGGGGTTCCTGGACTTCGCCACCGGCGTCACCGAGCGCGCCGCGGGGCAGGGCGTGCCCGCGGTGCAGGCGCAGCTGGCGGACTGGCTGGAGCGCGCCGCCAAGTACTCCGGCGACGACACGACGTTCGTGGGCGCGTTCGCGGCCACGGCACCCGCTGGGCCCGAAGGCTCAGCCGAACAGGAAGCCGAGAAAGGAACCGCATGGTGAACGGCATGCTCGCCGCCGGAAAGACCCTGGTGGCCGAGTCGGGGGAGAAGGTGACGGTCGCCGAGCTCTTCGGCTCCGGCGGCCAGGGCGAGGTCTACCGCGTGACGACACCACAGGGCGATCGCGCGCTGAAGTGGTACTACCCGCAGCTGGCCGACGCCCGCCAGCGGCAGATCCTCGAAGGGCTCATCGCACGCGGCTGGAGCGACGACCGCTTCCTGTGGCCGACGGCCATAGTCCTCGACCCCGAGGGCCCCAAGAGCGGCGCGGCGGGCTTCGGCTATCTCATGGACGTACGGCCCGCCCGCTTCCAGGACCTGCCCGCGCTGTTCCGCCGCGATCCCTCGGTGTCCGCCGCGACGATGCGCACGCTGGTCACCGTGGCGCTGCACACCGTCGAGGCCTACCGCTCGCTGCACTCCAGGGGCATCGCCTACCGCGACATCAACTGGGGCAACATCTTCTTCGACCCGCGCACCGGGGACGTCCTGGTCTGCGACAACGACAACGCGGTGGTGGAGGGCGAGTCCGCGGCCGTCGCCGGGACGATGGACTTCATGGCGCCCGAGCTGGTCCGCCGCGACAAGGGGGCCCAGCCCGGCACACAGACCGACCTGCACTCGCTCGCGGTGCTGCTCTTCCTGCTCCTGATGAACGACCACCCGTTCAACGGCGCGCAGGCCCTGCAGATCCGCTGCATGGACGAAGCGGCCAAGCGCCGCCTCTACGGCACCGATCCGGTCTTCGTCTACGACCCGTCCGACGCCCGCAACCGCCCCGTCCCCGGCGAGCAGCCGACCGTGCTCGCCACCTGGGGCGCGCTGCCGCCGATCCTGCGCGACCTGTTCATCCGTACCTTCACGGAGGGGGTACGGACACCGGTCAAGCGGGTGCGCGAGTCGCAGTGGTGCGACGCCCTGAGCCAGGTCCTCGACGCCATCACCCAGTGCGGCTCGTGCGGCAAGCAGAACCTCACGCAACCGGACGGCGCGGCCCCCGACTGCTGGAAGTGCGGTCGCACGCTGGTGCTTCCGCCCCGGCTCGAACTGGTCACGGGTACGGGGACGTCGCGCACCCGGCGCGGCATCCGGCTCGCCCCGAACGCGCGGGTCTACGCCCATCACCTGGTCGAGTACCCCGAGCGGCACGACTTCCGGGCCGTCGTGGGCGAGGTGACCGAACACCCGCAGAACCGGGGCAGGTTCGGGCTCACCAACCACACCAAGGACGTGTGGACCGCGCGCAAGGACGACGGGACCGTGCGGGACGTGGAGCCGGGGCGGACGATCGCCCTGCGGGCCGGGCTGCTCCTGGAGTTCGGGGGCGGGGCGGAGGCGGAGGTGCGGGACTAGGCGGGACCAGGCGGGGCTGCAAGGGGTGGGCGGGGCCAGGCGGGGCTAGAAGGGGGCGGCGGGTGTCTGCTTCGGACGCCACCGCCGCCACCACGTCCGCCACCAGGGGGCGGACGTGGGCGCCGCCACCGGCACCGGTGGCGGCGCGGCGGGCAGCACGGCCAGCGCGGAGGGCGCCCCGATGGCCACGGCGTCCGGCCGTGGCAGCGCGGTCACGGTGAAGCGGCACTCCGCCGGGGAGACCTGGAGCGCCACGCCCTGCCCCGAGAGGTGCTGGCTGCGGGCCACGCGCCGCTCACCGCCGCGTACGCCGTCCTCCCAGGAGATGAGCGTGAGCACGGCGGGCTCGGGCCAGTCGAACCGCAGCTCGGCGCGGTCGGCGGCCACCCGCCGCACCTCCAGGTCCCGTACCTCGCCCTGCCGTTCGACGACGACGTTCGGTCCGGAGACGGCGCGGTCGCCAAGAACGCTCACGGCCGTCATCCGCAGCCGCTCACGGGGCGGCGGCAGCACGTCGACGGAGGTGGCCGGCGCCCCGTCCGGCGAGGCGAGGCGGCCGACATGCTCGGACACGTCCGCGCCCGGCGGCACGGGGTGCGTGAACCACGGCACCAGGTGGCCCTCACCGCGCGACGGCGGTCGCCACGCGATGCGCACGCGGCCGTCGTCGAGGCGCCGGACGCTGAGTTCCTCCACCGGTGAGGGCCAGCGCTCGACGCGGGCGGTGACGGTGCGCCCCGGCGACCAGACGAGACGGCCGGTGGGCCCCGGGTAGCCGCACCGCACCTCGTAGACGTACAGGCCGACGGCGAGCGGGGTGTCCAGGAGCTGGTCGTGCTCGCAGAACACCCGCTGTGCCGGGCCGCTGTCGCCGTCGGCCGTCCGCACGACACGGACCTCCAGGGCCGCCGGGTCGGGGCGCCACCGCACCCGCACGCCGTCCGGCACCGCTTCGACGCGCAGCTCCGCGACGTCCGGGGTGAGCAGCACCCGCGCGGTGACGCGCGGCACCCCGGCGACGCGGCCCCGGAGCATGGGGAACACGGCGTAGCGCAACGGCCGTCCGGTGGGGGGATCGAGGTCGACCGCCGCGAGGGCGGTGCCGTCCGCCGACACCTCGACGGCGTGCTCGGGCGCGCCCTCGACGTACCGGAGCACGCGGTACGACACCGTGTCCCGGCCACGGCTCGGGGCGCGCCAGGACAGTCGTACGGTCCGGTCCCCGACGGCGGCCGTCACCTCGGACTCCACAGAGGTGCCGGGTCCGTCGGCCAGGAGCGCGGCGACGCCCAGGAGACCCGCCTGCGCGTCCACGTCGTCGCGCGCCTGCCGCAGGGCGCCGAGCCAGGCGTCGGCGGCGGACCGGAGGTCGCCCCGGCTCGCCGACTCGGCTGCGGTACAGGTGAGGTGGTGGACCTCGGTGGACCGGGCGTGGAGGGCGTCGAGCAGGGCGGCCAGCACGTGATCCGTGGGGGCCGGGGGAATCAGCCGCGCGAGCCGCTCGGCTTCGCGGAGACGGGTGCCCGGCCAGATGTCGTTGAGGGTCTCGGCGGCGTCCCTGGCCTCGCCCGCCGCCGGGAAGCGGACCGCGGCGACGGCGTCCACGAGCGGCCCCGCCTCGGCGCGGTGCACGCCGAGGGCGACGGCGTGCGCGGCGGCGGGCGGCGAAGCCCCGGACTTCCTCTCCGTGGTGCCGTCGCTCAGCCGGCAGCACAGCTCCCACAGCACGATGCGGCGCAGGCCCATCGGGTCGTCGCGCACGACGGTCTCCAGGACGTCCACGACGGCCGCCGCGTCCATGGCGCGCGGGTGCGCCGACGCGAGCCACCGGGCGCGGGACTGCTGGACGTACGCCAGGTCGACGCGCTGCCACAGGCCGCCGCGGGCGGGGAACCACAGGCCGTCGAGGACGCGGAAGCCGTCGTCGGTCTCGGCTTGCGGCAGGGTGCCGAACAGCGCCTGCGTCGACTTCCCCGACGCGTGCGCGGGCGCGGGGGCGCGCAGGGCGTCGGCCGCGTGCCGGAAGCCCAGTTTCCTCATGGTCGCGTGTAGTTGGACGTAGCCGCGCATCGCGGGGAAGGCGGGCAGGCTCGGCAGGGGGAGCCCGGAGAGGCCGTCGTCCGGCGGGCGATCGCCGGGGTGCCAGTTCGTCATGGGTCAGCCGCCCGGCGTCGTGTAGAAGTACACCCTGACCTTCGCCGTCGACGCGGGGTCGCCCAGGTTGTGGAAGTCGTCCGTCGCCGTCTTCTTGGTGAACATGCCCGGACGGCCCTTGCCGAGCAGCGAGTTGACGCGGTGCGCGTACGCCTCGCCGTTCCTGGAGCCGCCGAACGTCAGCACCAGCGCCGCCTCGCGGTCCGCCCACTTCCCGGTGTTCTTGTGGATCTGGGCGGTGAGATCGCCCTTGTCGGTGCCCTTGACCCGGAACTCCTCCGGTTGCAGCTCCACCGAGCGGGGGCCCGTCGGGGTGGGTGACGCGGACGGCGACGGCTTCGTGCCGTCCTTGGCCCTGGGGCGGTCGGCCAGGGGGTCGGGGCGGTCGGCCATCGACACCAGGGCGAGGACGAGGAGCAGATCGGCGAAGAGCCACCCCGCGAGGACCACCACGCTGATCCGCCCCCGGCGCCGCGGTCGGCTCACGCGTCACTCCTGCCGGGCGCCTGGTGCGGGGGTTGCGGCGGCGCGTCGGCGGGCTCGACGGGGTCGACTGGTTCGGCGGGGGAGGGGATGCGACGCCCCCGGGCGGGCAGGACGCGGGTCGCCTCGCTGCGGAGGCTGTCGTCGGCGTCATCGGCGGGCCCGTCGGCGCCCTGCCCGTTCGAGCCGCCGCCCGCAGCGCCGCCGTTCATGTCGGCTCCGTACCCATGGCCCCCGAAGGGGTCGCCGTTGGAGCCGGCGCTCGAACTGCCGCCCCAGGCGTACCCGTTCCCCTCGCCTCCGGTCGACGCGGGCACGGTCGCCGTCCCCGGCAGGGCAGACGCCTCCGGCAGGGCAGACGCCCCCACCAGCACCCCGATCCGCGCGTCGAGCCGCGCTGCCGCGTCCTGCCAGTGCGCCGCCGCCGCGTCCCACCGCTCCGTCGCCTCGCGCATCCCGTCCACCGCGTCGCCCGTGCGCCCGGTGCTCGCGACCAGCGCCTGCGAGGCCCGGTCGGTGGCCGCGGCCACCGACTCCGACTTGGTGACCAGCGACTGCTGGGCCGCTATCAGCGACCGCAGGGAGGTCTCGACGGTGTCGCCCGCCGCCTTGACGCGGTCGGCGATCCCGCGCGCCGCGTCCGCCTCGGCCACGCTCGCCCTGTCCGCCGCCGTCCGGCCGTCGCGCAAGGTCTGCTCGATACGGGATGCCGCGACGCCCAGCTTCGGCACTTCGAGGGTGAGCGCGTCCGCCGCGGCCTTCAGGGCGTCGATGGACCTGCTCACCGCCGTCGTCGTGCCGGTCAGCGCCCTGTGGCTGGTCTCCGCCTTCGACGCGAGCTGCCGCATCTGCGTGGCCGCCTTGGTCAGCTCTGAGGTGAACTGCTGGGGAGACGCGCTCCGATGCGGGGCGAGCAGCATCTGCGTACGCGTGAGGACGGACGCCAGCTCGGCGAGCAGCCGTTCCCGCTCGCCCTGCTGTTCCGTCTCCTCCCGGTCGGTGCGAGCCCGCACCCGCGCGTGCCACACCGAGAGCAGGACGAGGAGGGCGATCAGGAGCACCGCCATCAGCGCGACGTTCTCGAAGCGGCCGAGGGCCGACAGGTGCCCGCCGAAGCCGGACTGCCACAGCTGGAGGAAGGGCCGCGTCGACTCCTTGGGGTCCTCCTTGCTCAGCTCACCGTAGGCACGCACCGCCTCCCGCAGCCCGAACCACGTCACCAGGAGCGGGATGAAGACGAGGATGCCGAGCGCGGCCTCCAGGCGCCCGTCGTGCCGCACGGCCTGCCCGGTGGGCGGCGTGAGCACGCTCTCCGGGCGTACGTAGGCGTCCACGAGGTCCACCTCGGCCCACCGGTCGAGCTGGTGCTCCGGCTCCAAGTCCTGCGCGAGGACCTTCAGCTCCGCCGACCGGGGCGCGAGTGATGGATGGGCTGCCAGACGCTGCAACTCGTCGACGAGTCTCTGCTTGTCCAGCAGTTCTGCGGGCGTCAAACGCTTCCCCCTGTTCTCGGGCCTCGCCGGTTGCTCCCGTCGCGGTTCAACCGCCGCAACAGGGCCTCGGCATCGGCGTGTTCAGGATTCCATGTGAGGCACTTCCCCAGGGCCTCAATCGCCTCATCGCGCCCCCCGAGACGCTGTATTTCGACCGCGTGCCGGTAGGTGCGCTCGGCGAGCAGCCCGCGCACGCGTTCACTGGTCGGGTCGTGGCTGTACGCGCACCGCAGCCACCGCTCGGCGTCGGGGAAGTGCCGGGGTGCCGTGTCGGCCATCGCGGCAGCGCAGTGCACGTCGATCATCGCGTCGAGCACGTCGGCACCGGCGGCCTGGGTGGCCACCCCCAGCCACGCCGCGTGCGAGGCCTGCACGGCGTCGTCGTACCGTCCGAGTTCCAACAGGCTCTCCGCACGCGCCAGTTGACGCAGCGCCAACCGGTCGGCGGGCGGCGGCGTGTCCGGCTCATCGGCCACCTGGCGTGCTTCCGCTGCCAGGGTCTTCAGCAGCGCCCCCGCCTCCGCGGCGATCTCCCGCAGCAGCGCCACCGCCTCCTGCGTGCGCCCCTGCCCCGCGAGGGCCCGCGCCCGCTCCACGTCCCCGAGCGGCGCCCCCCGCCCCGGCTCCCCGCTCCCGCTCCCGCTCCCGACCCCGACCCCGACCCCGACCAGCGTGGCCGTCAGGGCGGGCGCCTCCGAAAGCGTGTCGTCGGCCGGATCGGCGGGCTCCAGCGGGCCCTCCTCGAGCGCGGCGGCCCCGGCGGCGCCGCCCGCGAGCCGCACCGCGTGCTTCAGCGCCCCCAGGGCGAGCAGCTCGGGCGGCGCCTGCACCCGGTGCCCGCCGAGCTCCGCCACCCCCGAACCGACCTGCTCCATCAGGGTGTTGCCGCCCGTCAGGAGCAGCGTGTCGACGTCCGCCGGCGTCATCCCCGACTGGTCGAGCAGCGACCGCGCGCGGTCCACCGTGCGGCGCACGTGCAGCGCGAGGTAGGCGTCCAGATGGGGCCGCGTGATCCGCACCTCCAACGGCGGCCCGGTGCCGACGTCCAGGGACAGCTCGGCGGCCCCCGCGCTCCCCGGCCTGCTCAGCGCCTCCCGCGCCTCCTGCGCCCCCGCCCGTAGCGCGAGCCACAGCTCCGGGTCCACCCCCGACACCGATCCGGGGCCCCGGTGCCTGCGCAGCAGTCGTACCGCCGACGAAAGCACCTCCCCGTCGAAGGCGCGCCCGCCCGAGGTCGCCGCCCCCTCGTGGCCGAGCGCGCGATAGTGCCCCCGCACACCGCGGACCAGGCCGATCTCGAACCCCTCGTACCCCATCCCGTACACGAGGAAGGTGCCGCTGTCCCGCTCCGACGCGTGCCCGACGACCGCGGCCATCGCGTCGCTGATGAGCCGAGCGGGCCCGAGCCCCGCCTCCCGCGCCGCGTCCCGAAGCGCCGCACGCTGCGCCGACTGATAGCCCGCGGGCACGCTGATCACGGTCTGCGCGACCGTCCCCTCCGCCTCCGCCTCAAGACGCTCCCGCAGCAGCCCCAGCGTCCGCACCACCAGGCGTTCCGGCGGGAACGACGTCCCCCGCACCCGGACGGGCCGCCCGCTGCCCAGCCTGCTCTTGAGGCCGGGGAAGGAGACGGGCAGCACGCCCGCGGGCGCCGGCTCGCACAGCGGCCACGGCCAGTCGCCGACCACCGCGTCGAGCCGCCGCGCGGGCTGGCCGGGCAGCGCGAACAGTGCGCGCAGGCCCGTACTGCCGAAGTCGAGCCCTAGGCACACGGGGGCGCGCCCCACCGCTTGTGTCATCCGTCGACCGTGTCTTCCCCGACCTGGAGGATGCCGCCGTAGTCGGGCCGGTCGGGCAGCTGCTGCACCCGCCGCTCGGACTGGGCCACCGCCACCAGGCTGCGCAGGTTGCGGGCCTGCTGCGCGGTCTGCACGCGGTTGCCCTGCCGGTGGGCCTGCTTGACGAAGTCGACCGCCTCGTTGATCTGCCGCACCGTGTCCGGCGGCGCGCCCTCCGAGGCCAGCTCTGCCTGCCGGAACTGGCTCGCCAGACCGCACTGGTGGAACACGTCGTCGAGCAGCAGCTCGGTGAGCCGCTTGTACTCGCCGCTGTCACCCATCGCCGCGGCCCGCTGCGCCTGCTCGATGTCCCTGCGCACCTTCATCGCCTGCACCGGCTCGATGTAGGTGCCGTACCGCTTCAGGAAGTGGTCGGCCTCCCGCTCGGCGTACCCCAGTTCCTCGCGCAGCACATGGCTGTCGACCTCCGCGCCCGTCTCCGGCGGCGGGGTCCGCGGCCGCTCCCGGTTCGGGGTCGCCTCCAGGGTCATGTCCGTGCCGCGCACACTGATGCGTACGGTGATGATGCGGTCGGCGGAGTAGTTGAACGACACGTCCACGTGCCGGTTGACCTCGATCTCCTGCGGCAGGTCGAACTCGACGACGCCCTGCTCGTGGTTCTCGCTCGCCACCTGGCTGTCGCCCTCGTAGACCGGGACGCGGATGCGGCGGCTGTCGGTCGCGTGGAAGGTCCGCTGCCGGGGCTCGGGCAGCGGATAGGGCGATCCCGCCGGGATGATCTCGACGAACACGTCGCGCTGGGAGCCCTTGACCGCGGCGATCCCCATCGCCATGGGCGTCGACTCGTACAGGCCCGTCGAGCCGACCGGGCGTGCGTTGACCAGGCTCTCGGCGCAGTCCTCACAGGTCTGCGCGGAGTCGTCGTTGACCTTCGCGCACTGCGGGTCCGGGCACTCCACACCGTCCAGGGTCTCGGCGAGCACCCCGGCGCCGAACGCGACGCACTCCATGGGGTTGATGTTCCTGCGGACCTTGTCCTTGCCGAAGAACGCCTCGACCGCCTCGTAGACGGGCCGCGTGAGCGTGCCGCCGCCCACCAGGAGCACGTCGGAGATGTCCGTGGGCGCCAGTTCGTAGCGGCCCAGGGTCTCCCTCACCAGGTCCATCGTCCGGGACACCAGCGGCGCGATCATCGCGTTGAACTCGCCCTGGGAGAGCGTCATCTCGACGTCGAGCACGCCCTTCTGGCTGCGGTAGGCCGCCGGGATCACGATGTACGTCTCGTCGAGATCGTTCAGCTCCCGCTTGGCGCGCTCGGCCGCCTTCTTCGCCTGGAAGAGGAACGCCTTGTCGCCCGAAGGATCGACCTGGTGCTCGTCCCGCATCCACTGGATGATCCGCTCGACGATGGCGAGGTCGAAGTCGTCGCCGCCGAGCCAGATGTCGCCCGCCGAACGCAGCACCTGGAACTGGCTGTTGCCCTCCCGGTCCTTGACCGCGTTCAGGACCGAGATGTCGAAGGTGCCGCCGCCCAGGTCGTAGACCAGGACGCGGCTGCGCTCGCCGCCCGGCTTGTGCAGGCCGAAGGCGACCGCGGCGGCCGTCGGCTCGTCCACGATCTTCTTCACCACCAGGCCCGCACGCTCGGCCGCCTCCCGGGTCGCGGCGCGCTGGGCGTCGCGGAAGTACGCGGGCACGGTGATCACGGCGTGCGTCACCTGCTCGCCCAGGGTCCGCGTCGCGTCCTGGACGAGCTTCTCCAGGATCATCCGGGAGACCTCGGCGGGCGTCAGCGTCTTCTCGCCGAGCACCACGTGGGCGCGCGGGTCGTCGTCGGGCCCCGGCACGATCTCGTAGCTCAGCCTGCCGCGCGCCTCCGCCACCGAGGTGTCCGCGAAGTCCCGGCCCATCAGGCGCTTCACGGACACCACCGTGTCCTTGGGCTGCCTGATCGCCCAGTTCAGCGCGTCCTCGCCGACCAGCGGCTGGTGCGGGCGGTCCTGCCGGGCCAGGCCCACCACGGACGGGGTGAGCCGCTCGCCCTTGCTGTTGGTGAGCACCGCGATGTCCGCGCGGTGCGGGTCGTGGGCGGCGACCGCGCTGTTCGTGGTGCCGAGATCGATGCCGATGGCCTTCATGAACGCTCCGTTCCCTGCTCGGCGTCGCCGGGCACGGCGACAACTACCCGGGCGGCGCGCAGGACGTGCCCCCGGTATCGGTATCCGCGCTGCAGAATCTCCAGGACCTCGTCGTCGGCCGCTCCGGGCGCGGTGCGGACCTCGGCGACGTGGTGGGTCGCCGGATCGGCGCGCTCGCCGACCCGGCCCACGGGCTCGACCCCCTGTCCTGCCATGGCCGTTTCGAGCTGCCGGGCGATCAGCTCCAGGCTGCCGCGGTACGCGGCCGGGTCCGGCGCCGTCCCCGCGGCGAGCAGCCGGTCGAAGGAGTCCAGGGTGTCGGCGAGCACGAGGAGCAGCTGTTCGGTCAGCGCGCGATGGGCGGCGTCCCGCGCGGCGATGGCCAGGGAGTTCTCGTAGGCGAGGCGGGCGGCGGTGGCCGTCGTCGCGGGGGACGGGTCCTGCGTACTCATCGAAGGCGGGCTCCTCGGGGGTCTCACTCGGGGGACTCAGGGGTCTCGGGGGCTCAGGGGCGGGCATCAGATGTCGAAGGTGATGAGGTCGTCGAGGAGGCACGCGGTTTCCTCCGGGAGCGGGAATGCGGGCGGGCCGGCCGGAGTGGAGGGCCCGGCCGCCGCGAGCGCGCGGTCGAGCTCCGCGACCGCCGCGGGCAGCTCCGTCGCCAAGTCCACGTCGTAGAGCAGCAGTTCGGCCACCATGCGGCGGCGTACGACGCGCAACTCGTCCCACGCCTGCTGGGTGACCGGCGTCATCAGGCGCCGGGCGAGCAGCTCGAAGGAGACGTCCTGGAGGTCGGCGTGCGACGTGCCGGGGGTGACGCCCACCTCGGCGAGCGCGTCGTAGGGGAACGGGCCGCCGTCCCAGCTCGTCGCCGGGTCCTTGATCACGGAGCCTCGACCCCTTCCTGCGTTTCGTGGTCCTCGTTGTCGTGCGTCAGCGCGTCGAGCCTGCGCAGGACGGCGTCGAGCAGGGCGCGCCGGATGCGGCTGTTCGTCGGGTCGGCGCGGGTGGCGCGGATCAGGTGGTGCAGGGTCCGCTGGATGTCGCCCCGGCCGAGGGATTCCTCCGCGCGGTCCGTCAACCACGCGGCCCAGGCGGCCAGTTCACCCTCGTCGGGCGGCGTCTCCTTGCTGTCGCTGCGCATCAGGTCGCGCAGCCCGTCCACCCCGAGGTCCTGCGCCAGGAGCCGCTCCAGCTCGTCGAGCGCCTCGCCGAGCGTCTCCCGGTAGCCGTGGGTCAGGGCCTGCCCCAGGCCCACGTCCAGGAGGCCGAGCGCCTCGTGGAGGATCTTCAGGCGGCCCGGGATCGTGTACGTGTGCGCGTCCAGGGTGAAGACCAGGGCGCGCGCCAGGTTGTCGCGGGCGTGGCTGGACGCCGGGTTGAGCGTCAGGGCACGGCGCAGGTCGGCCTCGGCTCCATAGGCGTCGGAGCGCATGCCGTACTTGGTCCGGGTGTAGCCGCGCCACACCCCGCGCATGGACAGCAACGCCGAGAGTTTCGCGTCCAGTTGGTCAACCAGGTCACGGTCGAGCGGGTGCAGGAGGGGCGGTACCGCCTCGACGAGCGTGACGGCCTCGTCCAGGCACTCGCCGCGCTGCGCGCCGTCCCGGTCGGCCAGGGCCTCGACACGGCCGAGCACGGTGCCGACCACCGCCTTCTTGCTGCGGGCCTGCATCCCGGCGTGCCGGGACACGCGCACGAGCTCGGCCCACTCGTCGAGCGCGCGGTCGAGGCCGCCCGCGCCGTCGGCCAGGGCGGTGCGGGCGAGCGCGAGACGGACCCGCACGGCCAGCTCGACGCCGTCCTGGAGCAGCTTGGTCCGCCGCTCCGGCAGATGGACGTACGCGGGATTGCGGCGCAGGAAGTCCTGGCAGTGCGCGCACGCCTCGATGTGCTCGGCCGGCACGGGGTCCGACGCCGGGCCCGCGCAGTCGGCGGGCAGCGTGGTGAGGGTGGCGAAGGCGGGCAGCGCGCGCAGGGCGGGCTCGAACTTGTGGACTTCGGAGAGGCCGAAGCTCCGCGCCAACTCAGAGAAGGCCCAGCGCAGTTCGCGTACCGCGTAGACGCCGGGGTCCCTGCCCTGCTCGGCCGCCGCGTCCAGGGCGGCGGCGAGCGCGCCGAGCGGTGCCTCCAGGTGGAGCAGGCGCAGGTAGCGGGGGCCGCAGGCGACGGGCGCGGAGCCCGCGCCCGGGATGTCGCGCAGGCCGCCCATGTCCTTCAGTACGCGGGCCGCGCCCAGCTCGGCTTCGAGGACGGCCGCCAACTCCTGGTAGGCGGCGGCCTGTTCGGGCCGGTCCTGCTCGGTGTGGCGCTGCTCGCAGACGGACAGCTGCCCGAAGAGGTGCTGGCTCAGTTCGAGACGCAGCTGGGCCATGTCCTCGCCCGGCAGGTCCCGTTCGTAACAGGCGGCGCGCTCGGCGCGCCAGCCGTCCCAGTACTCGTCGTCGCTCAGGAGCGTCGCCCAGTAGGCGAGCGCCGACTCCCAGGCGGTGACGGCGTGCTCCCAGGCCCCGCTCTGCTCCAGCTCCTGCGCCTGCCAGAGCCGGGCGGCGGCGAGTCCATGGACGACGGCCATGTCGCCCGGAGCCGCCGCGAGCCGCCGCTCCCACTCGGCGGCGGCCGCTTCCCTGTCCCGGGCGAGCAGCAGCAGAAGCGGCGCGTCCTGCGGGAAACGCTCGCACAGATCCCCCAGCAGCCCGGCCCCCGCGCCCTCGTCCGGCGAGAGCCCGGCCATCGCGTCGCGCAGCGCGGCGGGGGAGTGCCACCGGTACAGGAGCGCGTCCAGCTGGAGCCGCCGTCCCGGAAGCCGCAGCCGGTCCCAGGCGACGCGCTCGGACCAGGTCATGCCGCCGCGTTCGAGGAGCGTGTACGAGGCGTCGTTGACGACGTCCATGGTCGCGCCGGGATCGACGCCCGCGTCCCGCAGCGCGAAGTACGGATACGTGTGATCACTGGACGCGAAGGGGTCGGCCACGAGCGGGGCGCTGGTGAGCCCGTCGGCCCACGGCAGCAGTTCGAGCAGCCGCCGGAGCCTGCGGCACCGCGCGTCGGCCCGGTCGAGGCCGCCACCGGCCCGCTCGTACGCGGCGACGGCATCGCTCCACCGTCCGTCCGACTCCAGCATCCGCCCCTGCGCGTACGCGAGATGGGCTTCGGCGTCCCGGTGCCCCGCACACCGCCGGAAGGCGTCGACCGCCTGCCGCCAGTCCTGGTGGGCGTCGGCCAGGCGCCCGCGCGCGTAGGCGCCGAGCGCGGCGGCGTCCCGGTGGTCCCCGAGCGCGGCGGCCTCTTCCTGGACGCGGGCCCAGTCCCCCTCGGCCTCGGCGAGCCGCACCCGGGCGTACCTCTTGCGCCCCGCGGCGTCCCCGAAGGCTCCGGGCCCGGCCTCCACGGTACTGACGTCGGCCTCCACGGCGCCGAAGGCCGCCATGACGGCACGCCACTCCACGGCGCTCGCGGCGGCGGCCTCGGCGATCCGCGCCCGCGCGTACCGCCGCCGCACCACGGCATCGGCCCAGCCGTCGGGCAGCGCCTCGTAGGCGAGGAAGGCGTCGCCCCAGGCGTCGGCGAGCTCGTGGGTCCGGGCGAGGGCGTAGCGGTGCAGGTGGTGGGGTTCGCGGTCGTCGCCGCCGTCCGCCTCTCCTTCTGCCTCTCCTTCTGCCTCCTCCGCGGGAAGCCCCCGTGCGTAGATCTCGCAGGCGCCCGCCCAGTCGCCCGACGCCTCCGCGAGGCGGCCCTCCGCCTTGCGCCGCAGGGCGCCGACCGCTCCGGCGCGGCCCGTGTCGGGGACGTCGGCCAGCAGGCTCAGGACCGCGCCCCAGTCGCCGCGCAGTTCGGCGGCGACCCGGGCGCGCGCGTAGCGGCGGCGGTCGCGCACCTCGCCGTGGGCGTACGTGTCGGGCAGCCGCCCGAAGCCGTCGATCACCCCGGCCCACTCGGCGCGGGCGTCGGCGACCCGCCCGCGCGCGTACAGGAGGCGGTCGGGCACGTCCAGGAGGTCCGACGACAGCCGGGTGAAGCAGTCCAGCGCGTCCTGCCAGCGCGACTCGTCCTGGCAGTGGCGCCCCTGGGCGTACGTCCGCAGCGCGTCGGCGTCCTCGAACCCGCAGCCGGCCGGGGCCGGGCCCGCCGCGACGCACTCCGCGAACGCGTCCGCCGCCTTCGTCCAGTCGCCGCCGCCGGCCGCCATCTGGCCCTGGACGTAGCACCTGCGTGGCCGCACGTCGCGGAAGTCGGGGGGCAGCAGATCGAGGCCCGCCAGCGCGTCGGCCCAGCTCCCGACGCCCGCCGCGGCCAGCGCCCCCTGGTACGTCCGCTCCCGCAGCCCGCTCAACCACGGCTCCGCGTCCCATCCTTGAGCGGCGGCGGCCTCCAGCTCGACCAGCGCCTCCGGCCAGGCCTCCCGGTCGGCGGCGCCCCGGCCCCGCGCGTACCGGAGCCGTACGCCCGCGTCCAGGAAGCCACCGGCGGCGGCGAATCCCTCGGCCGCCTCGGCCCAGGCCTGCCCGGCCTCGGCGAGGCGTCCGGTGGCGTAGGCGTGCCAGGAGGTCGGGTCGGGGCCGGGGCTCTCGGCGGGGCCCTCCCCGCGGCTTTCGCAGGGCCGCGCCACGCCGCCGCCCTCCGTGAGCGCCTCGGCCTCCCTGAGCGCCTCGCCCTCCCTGAGCGCCTCCGCTCCCCTGAGCGCCTCGGCCTCCGCTTCCGCCTCCGCGAACGCCGACCGCGCCGCGCCCCAATCCTCCGCATCGGCCGCCGCCCGCCCCCGTACGTACGCCGCCCGAGCCACGGAGTCCGCAACTCCCCGGCACGCCGCGTACCCCGCCTGCGCGGCGGCCCACTCCCCGGCCTCCTGCGCGATCCGGCCGTCCACGTAGGCGGCGCCCGCCATGGCGCCCGCATGGTCGGAGCGCCGGACGAGGACACCGGCGTACGCGGCTGCGGCGGCCGCCCAGTCGGTGCGGTGGCGGGCAAGGTCGGCGGTCGCCAAGGCCTCGGCCAGGTGGAGTTCGTCGCGGGCGGCGGCGAGGCGCGACGCCGTGTCCCTGATGCCCGCCGGGTGCGCGGCGAGCAGTTCCTCGTACCGCGCGATCGCCTCGGCCCAGTCCCCGGCCTCCTCGGCGGCGCGCGCCTGCTCGGCGAGCCCGGAGAGGTGCCGGAGCCGCTCCACCTCCGCCGCGAGGCAGGCCGGGGGCGGCCCTGGCAGCGCGTCACGGAGGGCCGCGAACTGCTCCACGACGGCGTCCGTGTCCCGCTCCGCCGCCAGCAGCACGCAGAGCTTCTCCACCTCCCCCCAGGCGAGTTCGAACGCCGACTCCGCCCGCAGCCGCCGCTGCTCGTCCTCGAACTGGCGGGTCTCGGCCCGCAGGGTCCGCTGCACCTGCGCCCACTGTCCCAGGTCGCGCTGGAACCGCGCCGCACCGATCAGGACCGTCGAGTCGACGTGTCCGACCGGGCTCTGGAAGGCCCGCAGCGCCTCCGCGCCCTCGCGCAGCGGATCGGCCACGGCGCCGCCGTCGTCCCGCACCTCCCGCGCCTTGAACAGCCAGCCCTGCCGGCAGGACTCGTGCAGGAACAGCGCGGGCGTCGCCCACTCCACCGCCGTGTGTCCCGGCAGATGCGAGATGCGGCGGCGCGCGGCGCCCATGGCCTCGTCGACGGTGCGGTTCGCCGCGAGCCCCTTGAACAGCTCCGGGCTGAACTGCCCCGCCGACACGTCGCTCACCCGCCCCCGCATCGCCACCACGGCGGGCACGCCCCCGCCGATCAGCGCCTGGGCGAGCCCGGAGAAGGGCTCGGCGAGCGAACTGTCCGCGCCGGAACAGAGGTTGAGCGCCACGAGACGCAGCCCCGGCGCCTTCAGGAGGATTCCGCTGAGCAGGTCGGCGGGTACGCGGTCGACGCCGCCGCCCTCGGTCTCCAGGGCCACCACGCCCTTGCCGAGTTCGTGGTCGTACGTCCCGTGCGCGATCAGGAGCAGGGCCGTCGGCAGCGGGGAGTGGGCGCCGAGGGCCGCCTCCAGGCTCTCGCGCGTCGCCCGTTCGAGCACCGTGGTCTGCACGGCCACCTCGGGCAACTCGTGCCGCAGGGCCGCCACTTCGGTGTCGGGTCGCAGGGGCGGCAGGCTCGGGTCGACGGGCGACGCGCAGGCCACGAGCAGCCGGATCAGACTGGGCTCGTCCGCGGGTTCGGGGAGCCGCTGGCCCAGCGGGCCACCGGGCAGCGAACGCACGAGTGAGTAGCCGTGATGGAGGGCGAGCGACTGCTGCGGCTGACCCGGCGGCGCGCACAGCGTCTCCAGCGGCAGGTCGCGCAGCTCTCGCGGCACGTCGAACCGGATTCGCAGCCCGCGCGCGGGCCGCATCCGCTGGGCCCGTTCCAGCGCGAGGCCGACGCAGGCGCCGACGCCCTCAGGGAGCGGCTCGCCTGCGCACCTGCCCTCCCCGAAGAGCAGCCGGAAGACGGCACGGCCAAGACCCCTCAGCTGCGCCACCGTGTGCTGCTCGCCCATGGGGGCCAGGCCCAGCTCGGCCGAGATCAGCTGGTCCCACTGGGCGCGGAACGCTGCGGGCTCGCCGTTCACCGCGATCACTTCGGTGGCGGTCGCCGGGCCGTTGGCGGTGACGAGGTAGCGGGAGGTGCCGATGGGGCGGATGCGGATGCGGAGTTCTTCGTAGTGGAGCATCGACTGCCGTCACCTCCCGCTCTCTTGCTGCTCTGCTGTCACGTGGTCCAGGTCGGCCAGGGTCGCATCGCGCTGCTCGGTCAGCTCGGGATCGTCGGGGAAATGGGCGAGGGCTGCGGTGAGTCGGTCCAGTGCCTCCTGCAAGGTCGCCTTGGCCCCGGATACGCTCCCCGAGCGCCACCGCCGAGCAGCAAGGCCGCGCAGCACGACTCCGAGGCTGACCTGGGCGCGCAGCAGGTGCGGGTTGAAGGCGACGGAGCGTCTCAGGTCCGCTGCGGGCGCGTCGAGCAGGGAGGCGTCCTTGTTGACCGCAGAGATGCCCCGGTCAGCGAGCAGACGCGCCAACTGTCCCTCCAGTCGCCCGCGTTCATTGGCTCCGGTGATGGCGTGCACCGCCTCAAGTGTGTCCACGGCTCGCGTCGGGTCCCCCGCCCGGTGTGCCGCACGCGCCGCGCCGAGCGCCAGGTCGACGACGGCCGCCTGGGTCTCGCGGTAGCGTTCGAGCTCCCTGCCGTGCACGAGGGCGCGCCGCCAGGACGCGGCGGCGGCGTCGAAGTCGGGTCGTTCAGCGGTGAGTTGGCCGCGTCCCAGATCGAGTCGGGCCCGCAGGGCGAGGCCTCGGGCGTCGCGCGCGAGGCGGTGGTGTTTGTCGGGGTGTCCGGCGTAGGCGGGGTTCAGCTCGTCGAAACGGCCGCAGCCCGGTTCGCAGATGGCGGCGGCCACGGGGGACGCTCCCGGCCCGGGTGCCCCTGCTCCGTCCTTGCGCTCGCGGCACCGGCGGCAGCGGAGTTCGGTGAGCGACGCGAGGGCGTCGGCGGGCTTGTCCTGCTTCAGCAGGAGCTGGGCGAAGCCGAGTTCGGAGAAGGCGTACGTCAGTTGGGCCCTGTCGGGGGCACCTGCGTCGGCGTCGGGAGCGGCAGTGGTAGTGGTGTGGGTGGTGGTAGTGGCGAAGGTGCCGAACGCGTCGACCAGGCCGAGCCCCGCGATGCGTAAGGGCCCGCCCATCAGGGGGTCTCCGCCGCTTCCCCCCGGGAACCCGCCCACCCCGGCCAGGATCTTCGCGGCGTCCGCCTCCCGCTGGAGCAGCGCCCCCGGCGGCACACGGCCGCCGACGTCGCCCTCCGGCATCCGCCGCTCCAGCAGCTCCCGCAGGTCGGCCCGGAGGCCCGCGTCGAGTGCTTCCTCCACGGGCACGCCGAACCTGGCCTCGGCCGAGGCGCGCCGGTGCTCCCAGAAGGCGTCGTCGTGCAGGAGGGCACCCCAGGCGGCGACGCACCGCTCCCAGCGCCGCGCGGCGTCGTCATCCGTACGGCCTTGATCCAAAGGGGAGTTGAGCAGGGCGAGCGCCAACGTGTGGGTGATCCGGTGGTCGGCGGGGTGGCGCCGCGCGGCGTCCTCCAGGAGCCCGACTGCGGCTTCGCGCCGTCCACCGAGGAGGAGAGCGACGGCGTACAGCGGCACGAACTCCCGCTCCATCGGGCGCTCGGCAGGGCGTTCCGCCGGGCGTTTGGCCGGGCGTTCCGCCGGGCCCTCCATGGGGCGCTCTGCCGTGCGTTCGGCCGGGCCCTCCATCGGGCGTTCCGCCGTGCGTTCGGCCGGGCGCTCGGCCGGGCCTTCCATCGTGCGTTCGGCCGGGCGCTCGGCCGGGCCCTCCATCGTGCGTTCGGCCGGGCGTTCGGCCGGGCCCTCCATCGTGCGTTCGGCCGGGCGCTCCGCCGGACCCTCCATCGGGCGCTCTGCCGCGCGCTTCGCCGGGCGCTCCACCGGGCCCTCCGCCGGGCTAGACAGCTGCCAGGAGGCGGCGATCAGGTGCGCGGCGCGAGCCTGCCCCGGGGCGGGTCGCGCGTGCCTGCTGCCCTCGCCCTCCGCCCCGGCAAGCTCAGCCGGCCCGGCCGCCCCGGCAAGCTCAGCCGGCCCGCCCAGCCCGGCCGGCCCACCCAACTCGCCCAGCCCGGCCGGCCCACCCAACTCACCCAGCCCGCCCAACTCGCCCAGCGCCGCCCTCCGCAACAGCAGGCCGGCGCCCCCAGTCGCACCACCGCCGGACAGCACCGCCATGACCCAGCGCGCATCGGCGTCCAGCGCGCCCCGTCCGCTCGCCGCGCGCAAATCGTCCAGCGCGTCCGCGTACCGCCTCAACCGCACCCGTACGTAAGCCCGTTGGATCAGCGATCGGCGGTGCGGACGCACGCATTCGAGCGCCGAGGTGAAGTACTCGTCCGCGGCCTCGTACGCCGCCCGGTGTGCCGCCGCGCACCCCAGCCAGTGCAGCGGCTCGGCCTCATCGGGCCGCACCTCATGCGCCCGCCCGAACTCCACGGCCCCCTGCGCGGCGTCCCCCGCCGCGAGGCGGACCCGCCCGAGCCCCACATGGGCGCGCCCCCGGAGCGTCTCGTCCCCCGCACCGTCACCGGCCGCGTTCCCGACCAGGGAAAGCGCCGCCAGGAAGTCCCGCTCGGCGGCCTCGCCGTCGCGGCGCGCCAGGCTCGACTCGCCCCTGGCGCAGGCTTGTTCCGCACGGTTCAGGTCGGCATGCGGCCCCACGTCACCACCCCCGTTCCCCGGCGGGTCAGCCGGCGGCTTCGTCCAGCTCGGAGCGCCAGCGGCCCTGCTCCTTGTCGTAGTGCAGCGGGCCCTCGCCGAACCGCGCGAGGTCGAGGCCCAGGAGCTGGTCGTACGCCTCGCCCGGCAGGCCCGGCTCCAGGACCACGCGCAGTCCCGTACGCCGGTCCTGGAGCACCAGCGGCCGGGGAGACGAGGCGGCGGCGGTGGAGTCGGCGGCGCGCGCGGACCGGCGCACGACATCCTTGAGCGCCGCATACGAGTCCTTGACCGCCTCGGCGCCGAGCCCGCTCAGGAACGCCTGCAGGGGCAGGGACGCCAGCATGATCCAGGGGATGTCCGCGGCGCCCCGGTGATCGACCGCACGGCGCACCCGCGCCGTGCGGACGCCGAGGCCTTCGAGGGCGGAGACCAGGTCCCGCCGCAGTTCGTCGGAGGCGTCCCGGTCGAGGAGCAGCTCCGCGGGCAGCGGTGTGTCGGTCATATGGACGGTCCTTCCCGGAGCTGATCTCCGTCCCGCAGCCTAGAGGCGCCGACCGCACCGGTGCGGGGAAATCTACGATTCGGCCCCCGCCGCTTCGACGGCCATCCGCTCCAGCTCGGCAAGGCGTGCGTCGGCCGCGGCGCGGCCCTCGGCGGTGTCCTGCAGCGACCGGTGCAGACGCTGGGCCCGTATCGCCTGGGTGTAGTCGCCGAGCAGCGTCAACTCGTCGCGCAGTACGGCCAGTTGCGCCGCGTCGGGGCCCGTGTCGTCCAGTTCGCGGATCAGATAGGTGCGGGCGGCCTCCACCATTCCCTGCTCCCGTGCGAGCTCGAGCCAGGTGGATTCCGGTTCGTCGTCGGGGTCCACCCCGTAGTTGGAATCGTCGAACGAGCGCGCCCACTCCTGGACCTGACCGGCCTCGTCCGGGAGTCCGCCGAGGCCGCACCAGGTGTCGTACGTCGTCTCATGGACCTCGCGCAGCAGCGGCAGGTCCTCGGCCAGGCAGTGCAGCCCCACCAGGACGACGGCGAGCCGCAGTTCGTCGGACATGGAGGCGTCCGCCTCGTGCTTGAGGAGGTGGCGCAGGAGGGCGCGGTCCGTGTTCCGCCGGTCGTACTGCGCGCAGCGCAGCGCCGCCACTCTGCGCGGCCGGTCCCCGGCGACGCCCTCCCAGACCGTGCGGTCGCCCGTCCGCAGCAGGGCCAGGTCGGTGCGGCCCCTGGCGAGCACCTGCTCCCACAGGGGCGGGCGCGGATGCGGGTCGAGCCGTTGGTACGCGAGGTGCTCGACGGCGTTCAGGAGGAGGTGGTCCGGTTCGGTGCGCAGGAGCGCGGCGTGCAGGCGTGCGACGAGCTGCACGGGGGAGCGCTCGGGGAATCCGAGCGCGGTCCGCAGCTCGGCGCGGCGCGTGTCGAGGTCGGGCACGCAGTCCTCGCGGAAGTCACCCTCCGTGTCGGCGATCTCGGCGAGTATCCGCGCCTCGCCGTCGGTCGGCGACAGGCCTACGTAGTCCTGCCAGCCGGGCAGGCCGACGAGGATCTCCAGGGCTTCGTCCACGCTCTCCCCGATGGTCCCGGCGGAGCCCTCGGAGTCGGCGTACAGGACGGACCCGTCACCGCACACGAAATACGTGCCCCCGGAATCGTCCCCCGCGATCGGTTCCAGCGGGCCGCCCGACGCGAGGCGGACCTCTTCGACGTGGTCCGCGCGGGACAGGTCGAATGCGAAAGGGAACGCGGCCAGCTCGGCCAGACGCGGGTCCTGTCGCAGCAGACGGAGTGCACGTTCGGTCATGCTCCGAAAGTAACAGCGGTCACTGACACCAGACCCACAACAGGACTGCCCAATTCCATATGCGGTTTCCGATACTTTTCTTGTGGAATGGGGGATTCATGGAACTTGGCTGAGGTGCCGCGAGTCTTCTGTCGTGAGGGGCGGCCCGTCGACCAGGACCGCCCAACTGGCAGCACGACAGAGGCCATTGCATTTGCATTGATCAACTGCACTGATCACCACGGGGGGTGTTCACCTTGACCGACATCATCGAGCGCATCACGGACCGCCCGACGGGCACGCCGGCCGATGCGTACGCGGACACGGACGCGACAGCGGCACCGGGGGAGCTGACGCCGTACGTAGCGCCGCTGCCCGTGCCGCCGGTCCTGCGGCCCGACTCCGTCGACGTGCGGGACGAGACCGATGTGCCCGCGGAGACCGAGATCGCGCTGCGGCCGGCCTGGATCAGGCTGCACCCGCAGCTGCCGCCGACCCTGATGTGGGGGTACGACGGCTCCGTGCCGGGCCCGACGATCGAGGTGCGGCGCGGCCGGCGCATCCGGATCGCCTGGACCAACCGCATCCCGAAGGGCAGCGAGTATCCCGTCACCTCCGTGGAGGTGCCGCGGGCCGACCCGAGCCCGTCCACCCTGCCGGGCCGGGCGGGCGTCGAGCCGAACAAGGACGTTGCCGCGCTGCCGCCCTGGTCGGTCACGCATCTGCACGGCGCGCAGACCGGCGGGGGCAACGACGGATGGGCCGACAACGCGGTGGGGACCGGCGACGCCCAGCTCTCCGAGTACGCGAACGACCACCAGGCGGTTCAGTGGTGGTATCACGACCACGCCATGAACATCACCCGGTGGAACGTCCAGGCGGGTCTCTACGGCACGTATCTGGTGAGGGACGACGAAGAGGACGCACTCCACCTCCCCTCCGGGGAGCGGGAGATCCCGCTGCTGCTCGCCGACCGGAACCTGGACACGGACGAGGACGGACGGCTGAACGGCCGTCTGCTGCACAAGACCGTGATCGTCCAGGCCGAGAACCCGGAGACGCGCAAGCCGGTCTCGCTGCCCTTCACGGGCCCGTACAGCACGGTCAACGGCCGCATCTGGCCGTACGCGGACGTCGACGCGGCCTGGCACCGCTTCCGCCTGGTGAACGCGTCGAACGCCCGGATCTACGACCTCGTCCTGGTCGACGAGGACAACAACCCCGTGCCGGGCGTCCTGCACCAGATCGGCAGCGACGGCGGTCTGCTGCCGCGTCCCGTGCCGGTCGACTTCGACGAGGCGCTGCCCACGCTCACCGTCGCCCCGGCCGAGCGGATGGACCTGCTCATCGACTTCCGCGCGCTCGCGGGCACGCGCGTGCGGCTCGTGAACAAGGGCAGGGGGCAGGCTCCCGGGGTGCCGGACCCGGCGAACGACGTGCGCTATCCGCAGGTCATGGAGTTCCGCGTGCGGGACACCGGGTGCGAGGACAGCTTCTCGCTCCCGGAGATCCTCTCGGGCTCGTTCCGCCCGCTGAGCCATGACGTCGAGCACGGCCACCGCCTGATCGTCCTGACGCCGCCCGCCACGAAGGGCGGCGGGGGCCACCCGGAGATCTGGGAGATGACCGAGGTCAAGGGCGCGGGCGACATCCGGGTCCCGACCGAGGGGATCATCCAGCTGACGGGCGCGGACGGCAAGACCAAGACCTACCGCCGCACCGCCCGCACCTTCAACGACGGCCTGGGCTTCACCATCGCCGAGGGCAGCCACGAGCAGTGGAGCTTCCTGAACCTCGCGGTGAACCCGCCGGTGACCCACCCCATGCACATCCACCTGGCCGACTTCCAGCTCCTGGGCCGCGACGCGTACGACGCGTCAGGCTTCGACGTCACGGTGGGCGGCACCCGGACCCCGATCACCTTCGACCCGAAGACGGAGATCCCCCTCGCCCCGAACGAGCGGGGCTGGAAGGACGTCTTTCTGGTCCCCGGCGGTCAACTGCTGCGGGTGATGGGCAAGTTCGACGGCGCGTACGGCCGCTTCATGTACCACTGCCACCTCCTGGAGCACGAGGACATGGGCATGATGCGCCCCTTCGTGGTCATGCCGAAGGAGGCCCTGAAGTTCGACCACGGGGCGGGGCACGGGGGCCATGACGGAGGCCACGGCGGGGGCGGGCACGAGGGAGGGCACGCGGGCTGACGGAGCGCGCGGTCGGTCCGCGGGCCGCCCGCTTCTGTGGCCGCACACCTGGACGTCACTCGTTCGTGAATCGTCGCGCCGGTTCACGCCGGGTAGGGCTGTGGCCGGAGGCGAGCCATGGACCAGACTGCGTTGCGTCCCAAGCCGATGCCCGGACAGGATCCCGGCGGAGGCGTCACGTTCGGCCGAGGTGGCGGAGGCGGCAGATTCGGCATCGGCCGGAAGCTCGGCATCGGGCGGAGGCTCGGAGGCGGGGTGAAGGCCGGCGCCGGGCGTAAGGCCGGTGCGGGCCGGACGTCCGGCACGGGCCACAGGTCCGGGCCGGGCCGCCGTCCGCACGCCGCGCGGCGGCGCGGAAGGCGGCTGGTCACCCTGCTCTTCGGGCTGCTCTTCTCGGCCGTCCTCGTGCTGTCGGGGGTGGGGCTCGGCACGGTCAGCGCCACCGTCATCGGCATGAGCAAGCTCGCCGACATGCAGAAGGAGGCGGCGAAGGCGCAGGGCGGCGCCAAGGGGCAGGCAGGTCAGGCGGGTCAGGCAGGTCAGGCGGGACAGGCGGGGCAGGGTGGCCGGACGGAGCCGGGGGGACCGGCCGCTCCCGGCGCCGCGTCCGAGCCCGCGGCCCCGCCGAAGCCGCCTCGGAAGGAGCCCGGCAAGGCAGAGGGGAGAGCCGCCGCCCGTCCCGCCCTCGGTGTCGAGGCCGTCGACGCCCCCGGGGGTCGCGGGGCCCTGCTCGTCGGGGTGCACAGCCCGGGTCCTGGATACACCGCAGGTCTCGTACGCGGCGACGTACTGCTCGCCTTCGGCGGGACCCGCATCGCTTCGGCCGAGGCCCTGGCGGTGGCGGTCGCCGCCGCGGACCCGGGAAGGAACGTCAGGGTGACCGTCCGCCACGCGAGCGGCGAGCGGCAGGCCCTCTCGGTGACGCCGGGCTTCGTCACGTGAGGTGACGGTGACGGCCAGAACTGGGTCGCGCACGCGCGGCGGTGCGGGCAGGATCGGCTCCATCGGCAGCGCCGTACGCGCAGCAGTGAGCAGCCCTGGAGGCCCCCATGACCGGCACCCCCGCAGGCGCCCCCGCGCCCTTCACCGCCGACGACTACAAGTCCCGCATGGACCGCGCCGCGGCCACCGCGGCGGACGCGGGGCTCGCCGGGCTGCTCGTCGCGCCGGGCCCCGACATGGTCTGGCTCACCGGCTATCAGCCCACCGCCGCCACCGAACGCCTGACGGTCCTCGTGCTCGCCGCGGGCCAGGAGCCGGTGCTCGTGGTGCCCACCCTGGAGGCCCCGGACGCGGAGCGCGCGGCAGGTGCGAGCGCGCTCTCGCTGCGCGACTGGACCGACGGCAAGGACCCCTACGCCGCGACCGCGCCGCTCCTGGACGTCGACGGCCGCTTCGGGATCAGCGACAACTCCTGGGCCATGCATCTCCTCGGCTTCCAGAAGGAGCTGCCGAACACCTCCTACGTGTCCCTCACCGAAGCGCTCCCCATGCTGCGCGCCGTCAAGGACGCCGCGGAACTCGAGCGCCTCGCGGCGGCCGGTGCCGCCGCGGACGCGACGTACGAAGAGATCAAGAAGGTTCCCTTCGCGGGCCGCGAGGAGACCGACGTCGCCGCCGATCTCGCCGACCTGCTGCGGCGGTTCGGGCACTCCCAGGTCGACTTCACCGTCGTCGGCTCCGGCCCGAACGGCGCCAACCCGCACCACGAGGCGGGCCGACGCGTCATCGAGAACGGCGACATGGTCGTCCTCGACTTCGGCGGCCTGCTGCACGGCTACGGCTCGGACACCTCGCGCACGGTGCACGTGGGCGAGCCAGGGTCCGAGGAGCAGCGCGTGCACGACATAGTGCGCGAGGCGCAGGAGGCGGGCTGCCGCGCGGTGCGGCCCGGCGCCGCCTGCCAGGACGTCGACAGGGCGGCGCGGGCGGTGATCACCGACGCGGGCTACGGCGATCACTTCATCCACCGCACCGGGCACGGCATCGGCGTCACCACCCACGAGCCGCCCTACATGATCGAGGGCGAGGAGCTGCCGCTTGTGCCCGGCATGTGCTTCTCCGTGGAGCCCGGCATCTATCTTCCGGGCCGCTTCGGCGTGCGCATCGAGGACATCGTGACGGTCACCGACGACGGCGTACGCCGCCTCAACTCCACGCCGCGCGAGCTGGCGGTCGTCAACTGAAGCCCCCTGTAGGCCTCATGGCGTCGCGAGCACCGCGCACGACTCGGCGGGCAGCCGCAGCAGCCCGTCCGCGCCCGGCGCGGTGACCGGCTCCCACGCCGCGAGCACCCGCGCGCCCCGGCCGCCCAACGGGACGTCGACCGCCTCCTTGCCGGCGTTCACCGCGATCCGCAGATCACCGCGCCGGACCGCGAACCAGCGCGCCTGCTCGTCGTACGCGACCCGCAGCGCCGCCAGGTCGGGGTCGAGGAGGTCGCCGCGGGCGCGGCGCAGGGCGATCAGCTCGCGGTACCAGGCCAGCACGCGCGCGTGCGGGTCGGTCAGCGGCTCGGCCCAGTCGAGGCAGGAGCGGTTCCTGGTGGCGGGGTCCTGCGGATCGGGGATGTCGTCCTCGGCCCATCCGTGCGCCGCGAACTCCCGCCGCCTGCCCCGGCGTACGGCGTCCGCGAGGTCGGGATCGGTGTGGTCGGTGAAGAACTGCCAGGGCGTGGCGGCGCCCCACTCCTCGCCCATGAACAGCATCGGCGTGAAGGGCCCGGTGAGGGTGAGCGCGGCCGCGCAGGCGAGCAGACCGGGGGAGAGAGTGGCGGAGAGCCGGTCTCCTTGTGCGCGATTGCCGATCTGGTCGTGGGTCTGGGTGTAGCCGAGGAAGCGGTACGCGGGCGTCCGGGCGCGGTCCACGGGACGGCCGTGCCGTCGGCCCCGGAAGGTCGAGTACGTGCCGTCGTGGAAGAAGGCGCCCGTCAGCGTCTTGGCGAGCGCGGCGAAGGGCGCGCGGGCGAAGTCCGCGTAGTAGCCGTGCGATTCGCCGGTGAGCGCGGTGTGCAGCGCGTGGTGGAAGTCGTCGTTCCACTGCGCGTGCAGCCCGAGTCCGCCCTCCGCGCGCGGGGTGACGAGCCGCTGATCGCCCTGGTCGGACTCGGCGATCAGCGAGAGCGGCCTGCCGAGCTCGGCGGCCAGCCCGTCCACGGCCGCCGAGAGCTCCTCCAGGAAGTGGCACGCGCGCGTGTCCATGAGCGCGTGCACGGCGTCCAGGCGCAGCCCGTCCAGGCGGTAGTCGCGCAGCCAGGCGAGCGCGCTGCCGATCAGGAAGGCGCGGACCTCGTCCGAGCCGGGGGCGTCGAGGTTGACCGCGGCGCCCCACGGGGTGTGGTGGGTGTCCGTGAAGTAGGGCCCGAACGCGGGCAGGTAATTGCCGGACGGACCGAGGTGGTTGTGGACGACGTCGAGCACGACGCCGATGCCGTGCGCGTGTGCCGCGTCGACGAACCGTTTCAGCGCCTCGGGCCCGCCGTACGGCTCGTGCACGGCCCACAGCGACACACCCTCGTACCCCCAGCCGTGCTGCCCGGGGAAGGGGCACAGCGGCATCAGCTCCACGTGCGTGACGCCCAGTTCGGCGAGGTGGCCGAGCCGCCCCGCGGCCGAGTCGAGCGTGCCGTCCGGTGTGTACGTCCCCACGTGCAGCTCGTACAGGACCGCGTCCCGCACCCCGCGCCCCGCCCAGGGCGCGCGCCACGCGTACCGGTCGTGGTCGACGACGGCGCTCAGCCCGTCGGGGCCGTCCGGCTGCCGCCGTGAGCGGGGATCGGGCAGCACGGGGCCGCCGTCGAGCGAGAAGCCGTAGCGCGCCCCGTCGGCCGCGTCCGCCTCCACCGTCCACCACCCGTCCCGGCCTGCCGCGCGCTCCAACGCGCGCGTGGCGCCCTCGCACCGCAACTCGACACGCTCGGCCTGCGGTGCCCACACCTCGAACTCCACTGACAGTTCCCCCTTGTCTGTCATCCGCTGTCGGCCATCCGTCTTCATCCCTACGTCATACCTGGTGACGTCCGTCCATCGTGCTTCAGAAGTGATCGGCTCGGGGTCGTTCCGCGTTTTCTGGACACCCCGGCCGAGCTGACCGACAATCAGCAGGGTGACGTCGTCCTTCGAGATCCACACGTACCCCGCGCGGCTGACCGACGCCGAGCGCGACAGGGCGCTGGAAGTGCTCAGGGAGGGCGCCGCACTCGGCAAGCTGTCGCACGACACGTTCGTGCGGCGCATGGAGCTGGCTCTCGCCGCCCGGCAGCCCGACGAGCTCGCGGCGCTCACCGCCGATCTGCGGACCGAGAGCCGCTTCTCGCGGGCGGTGTTCGGCACCGTCGGCGCGGTCTCCGGGTTCACGGTCCGGCTGCGCAGGGCCTGGCAGGCCGAGAAGCTGCCGAAGCTGCTGCTTCCGGTGCCGGCGAACCCGCATCCGCTGCGGATCGGCCGCGATCCCGCGAACGGGCTCAGGCTCAGCCACGAGACGGTCTCCCGGGTGCACGCCGAGCTGAGCAGGCAGGGCGGCACGTGGGTGCTGCGCGACCTCGGCTCGACCAACGGCACGTCCGTGAACGGCCGCAGGGTGATCGGCGCGGCCGTCGTCCAGGACGGCGATCAGGTCAGCTTCGGGAAGATGGGCTTCCGGCTCTCCTCTTCGTGAGGCTGCTTCGTCATGCCCCTTCGGGGGAGCGGTGCGTGTCGTACGTGTGCTCAGCCGCCCTGCACGCGCGCGTGGCGCGCCGCCGCGACCGTCGTGCGTGACTGGTGCTCGACCTGGTCCTCCAGCGGCACCCAGCGCGCCCTGAACCGCTCGGCGAACGCGTCGCTCCAGTGCAGGACCAGCCGCTCCAGACGGGGCGCGGCGCGATCGCCCGCCGCGTCCAGGACCCGCAGCAGCATCGCGGCGGCCCGCAGCGGAAGGCGGCGCCCGAAGGCGTCGACGCTGCCGATGTACGCCATCGACGTCTCCGCGGGCGGCAGCCTGGCCCAGTCGTCCGCGAGGCCGGGCACCAGGTCGAGCGCCCAGCGCGCCGCCCGAAGCAGCGGCCCCTGCGCCTCCGGGAGCCTCGGCAGCGCCTCGCTGAGGATCTCCTCGACCAGGCCCGCGTCGTGGCGCAGCCGCTGGGAGAAGCCGCGCAGCGCGAGGACCGGGGCGGGATGGACGGTCAGGTCGTCCACGAGGTCGCTCGCCCACATCGGGACCTCGACGATGGCGGTCAGACCGCCGTACCGGTGGGCGTGGTGCCAGGTGGTGTGCCGGGCGTCCTCGGGCAGGCTCGGATAGGCCGCCGCCGAACCGGGTCCCGGCAGCACATGGACCCCCGGCCCCGACACCGGCCAGCCCGCGGCGTCCGAGGCCCCCGTCTCCACCGGGATGTGCAGCTCCGCGGCGGACTTGGCGAACGGCTCGGCGAGCCCCGGTATGTCCCGCGTCAACTGCACCCAGCTGCCGCCGAGATCGGTTCCGTGCAGCGACACCTGGAGGTAGGGCCGCAGTTCGTCGATGACGCCGGTCAGGGTGCGGGTCTCCGGAGGCAGCCGGTCGGGCGGCAGGACCGAGGGGGACCACTCCGGCTGCTCGGGTCCCGCGGGGCGGAAGAAGTGCCGGTGGTAGTCGAACAGGGTGCGCGGGGCCGGCGTGCGGTGCAGGTTCGCTCCGTCCGGGTCGGCGCACAGGAGGAAGTGCCAGGAGGTGTCGGCCCGCAGGTCCTCGTCGCGCAGGGCCCACTCCGCGAGGCGGAGGAGCGTGGAACCGCCGGTCGGTTCGTTCGCGTGCGCGCCCGCGACGATCAGGACGGAACGCGGGGAGCGGCCGACGGACAGCAGGTGCAGCGGTCGGCCGGCGCGCGAGGAGCCCACCTGGCGCAGGGTGCTCAACTCGGGACGGTGGGCGACCAACTCCCGGGCGGACAGCACGAGTTCGGCCACATTGGGATACCGCTGCTCCGCCAGTTGACTCACCCCCGTCTTGTCCGCTGACGCAATCCGCAGTACGCCACGCGGTCGGGCAGGTGTCAAGCGTGCGACCCAAGGGATGTCATCCCGCGCTGGCCGCGCCCCGCAGCGTCACCCGAATGGGCTACGGGAACTGCGTGAGCGGCGCTGCGGTGGTCCTCTGATCTGGCGGGGGCGCCCCGCGGAAGGGAAGCCTGCCGTGCCCCCAGTGCCCCCCGTGCCTGCCGTGCCCGCAGTGCCCGCAGTGCCAGCCGTGCCGCCGAGCCCGGCCCCTCGTGGGCGCCGTCGGTCACCGGCTTCGCCGAGTTCGTCCTCGAAGGCCGGACGGGCCGACACGGCCTCGCCCGCCGGGCCCGCTCCTCCGGTCAGCCTCCTGGACCCCGGCGTGGAGCGTGACCCCTATCCGTTCTACCGCACCCTCCGCGAGGGCTTTCCCCTCGTGCGCGACGAGCTTCTGGGGGCCTGGCTGCTCAGCCGGTACGCGGATGTGCGGGCCGCGCTCGGCGACACCCGGCTCGGTTCGGTGGACACCGGGCTGAGTCCGGCCTACCGGGGGCTCCTGGAGCCCGCGCTGCGCGCCGCCGCCGAGCGCACCGCCCACGTCCTCGCCCGGCGCATAGGCGGGCGGCGCGAGGTCGACCTCGTCGCCGAGTTCAGCGGGTGGCTGCCCGCGGCCGCTGCCGCCGCCGCGCTCGGGCTGCCCTGGGAGGACGCGGCGCGGGTGCACGAGTGGTGCCGTACGGGGCCCGTGCCTCCCGGCGGCTCCCACCCGGAGCTGGAGGGGCTGCTGCGCCCCCATGTCGCCCGGCGGCGCGCGCATCCCGGCGCGGACCTGCTCTCCGCGCTGTGCGGCGCCCGGGTGGCCGGGCAGGCGCTCTCCGACGAGGCCGTCACCGGCCTTGCGGGCACCCTGCTCACCGGCGGCGGCGAGGCCACCGCCCTCGCGCTGGCCTCCTTCCTGGCCAACCTCCTCGACCATCCCGCCCAGTTGGACCTCGTACGCGCCCGTCCGGGGCTGATACCCGGCGCGTGGGCGGAGTCCCTGCGGCGCGATCCGCCCACCCCCGTCGTCCTGCGCCGCGCGACCGTGCCGATCACCCTGGGCGGCACCACACTGCCCGCGGGAGCCGCCGTGGCCTGCCTCGTCGGCTCCGCGGGGCGCGATCCCTTCCGCTACGCGGACCCCGACCGCTACGACATCTTCCGCCCGGACCCGGCGCACCTCGCGTTCGGCGCGGGACGGCGGTTCTGCCTGGCGGCCACCCTGGCGGGGCTCGCCGCCGAGTGCGGCCTTCGGGCCCTGCTCGACGCCATGCCGGGCCTGCGCTGGGCGCCCGGCTTCCGGCCCGCGCCCAGCGGACTCATGGCGCGGGCGCCGCGAGCGCTACTCGTCCGCCCCTCCCAAGGGCCCTTCTGAGACCCGCTCCAGAAGCACCACCGGCAGCTCCCCGAAAAGCTCCGCCACGCGCGCGTGCCCGGTGAACTCCCGCCCCCGGGTGAGCAGATCCGCCCACCGCCCCTCCGGAAGCGCCAGTTCCGTCGCGCCCCAGCCGCCCGCTTCCTCCAGCCGCAAGGAGAGCCGGGTCACCGCCGCGATCACCTCTCCGGAGCGCGTGAAGGCCACGCAGTGCGCCGCGCCGGGGCCCCGCGCCGCCAGCGGCTCGTACGTCGCCGCGCCGCCGAACAGCTCCGGGCGCCGCCTGCGCAGCCGCAGCGCGGCCGCCGTCACCGCCAGCTTCTCCTCGGAGAGCTCCCAGCGGTCGCGGTGCTGCTCCAGGTACTCCAGGACATGCGCCTGGAACCGCACGGGCCGCCGGTTGTCCGGGTCCACCAGGGCCCGGTACTCGCCCTCCGTGCCCTGGTAGAGGTCGGGCACCCCGGGCATCGTCAGCTGGAGCAGCGTGGCCCCCAGGACGTTCGCCCGCACGTGGGGCCGCAGCTCGCCCGCGAACTCCGCGACCGTGTAGAGCGGCGGCCCGCAGGGACCGGCCTCCACGAACGCCGTCACGGCCTTCTCGTACGCCTCGTTCGGCTCGGTCCAGCTCGTGTGCAGGCCCGCCTCGCGCACGTGCTTGAGCAGGGCCTTCTGCAGCCGTTCGTCGTAGGGGAAGCCGAAGCCGACCGCCGTCTGCCAGGCCGCCCACGCCAGTTGGGGATCGGGCGCGCTGGCGCCGCCCACGCGGGCGGTCTGCTCGGTCACGTCGACCAGGAGGTCGGCCCACAGTTCCGGGCACTGCGTGAGCACGGCGATGCCCGCCCGCACGTCGGCGCTGCGTTTCGTGTCGTGCGTGGTGAGCACCGTCCCCCCGTACGGCCAGTCGCGCTGCACGCGCGCGCAGTAGGCGTGGAAGGACTCCGGGGCCACCGCGGGACGCTCGGGCGAGCCGCCCACCTCGGCCGCCGACAGGAGCGGGGCGTGCCGGTAGAAGGCCGTGTCCTCGACCGCCTTGGCGCGCAGCGCCGACGAGGTCTGCGCGAACCGCGCGCGGAAGCCGTCGAGAGCGGGCCCGGACCCGAGCCGTCCGAGCACCAGGTCCCGTACGACGTCGACCGCCTCGGCCTCCTCGCGCACCGCGAAGGCGGCCTTGGCCTCGTCGGCGGCCCGCACGGTGAGCACCGAAGCCGGTTCGGCGCCCCCGGAGACGTACGGCCGGTAGACGGGAAGCCGCACGAGCAGCTCCAGGAGCGCGGTGCGCAGCGCCCACGGCGCGTGGTCGCGCAGTGCGGGGTCCGGGGCGCAGAGCGCGGTCGCCTCGCGCGTGAGGCGGTCGGTCTCGGCGGCCAGCTCATGGGTGAGCACCTTGTACGCGGCGCGCCGCACCGTCGCGTCCCAGTCGCCGCCCCGGTCCACCGCGGGCGCCGTGAACCTGCGGTACTGGCCCAGGAGCTCACCCGCCCCCGCCGGGTCCGTGAACAGGCCGTCGAGGTGGCGCAGCGCGTCGTACCCGGTGGTGCCCGCGACGGGCCACGCGGCGGGCAGCTGCTCACCGTCGCCGAGGATCTTCTCGACGACCGTCCAGCGACCGCGGGTGGCCTCCTGGAGCCGCTGGAGATACGCCCCGGGGTCCGCGAGCCCGTCGGGGTGGTCGATGCGCAGCCCCTCCACGACTCCCTCCCGCAGCAGTTCGAGGATCTTCGCGTGGGTCGCGTCGAACACCTCGGGGTCCTCGACGCGTACCCCGATGAGGTCCGAGATGGTGAAGAAGCGCCGGTAGTTGAGCTCCGTGCGGGCCAGGCGCCACCACGAGAGGCGGTACCACTGGGCGTCCAGGAGCCGCGGCAGCGGCAGCTCCCCGGTGCCTTCGCGCAGGGGGAACGCGTGCTCGTGGTAGCGCAGCACGTCCCCGTCGACCCGCAGCCGCTCCAGCTCGTCCCCGACGCCGCGCCCGAGCACCGGCAGGAGCACCTGCCCGCCGCCCGCGTCCCAGTCGATGTCGAACCACCGCGCGTAGGGCGACTCGGGTCCCTCCCGCAGCACCTCCCAGAGGGCGTGGTTGTGGCGCGGCACCGCCGCCATGTGGTTCGGCACGATGTCCACGACCAGGCCGAGCCCGTGCGCCCGCGCGGTGCGCGCGAGGGACCGCAGCCCCTCCTCGCCGCCCAGCTCGTCGCGCACGCGCGCGTGGTCCACGACGTCGTAGCCGTGCGTGGACCCCGGCACGGACTCAAGCACCGGCGACAGATGCAGGTGCGAGACTCCCAGCGAGGCCAGATACGGGACGGCCGCCTCGGCGGCAGCGAACGGAAACTCCGGCTGGAGCTGCAGCCGGTAGGTGGCGGTGGGCGGTGGCGGAACCGCGGGCTCTGAGCGCTCAGGCGTCATGCGAACGTACGTACCCGCCTGGCGGGCTTTCGTGCCATCGCCTCATGCTTCTGGGCGCCTCGGGGTCGTTAGCTTCGGACGATGGCTGCGAAAGCACAGGTCGTACGGGACGGGCCGCGGGAGGACCGGGGTGCCCCCGGGCTCCTGGAGACCTACCGCGAAGTGATCGGGCACACCGGAGCGCTCCTTCCGGTGATCTCGTTCCTCGGCAGGCTCCCCGTGGCCATGATCCAGTTCGGCAGTGTCCTGCTGGTCACCGAGACCAGCGGATCGCTCGCCACGGGCGGCGTGGTCGCCTGCGCGCTCGCGCTCGGCCAGGTGACCATGGGACCGCTCGTCGGCCGCCTCGCCGACCGGCACGGCCAGCGCGCCGTCGTCCTCGGCTTCTCGCTGCTCAACGCCGTGGCGATCGCGGTGTACACGCTCGGCGCCCTCCTGCAGCTGCCCACGCCCGCGCTGGTCGTCCTCGCCGTGCTGGCCGGCGCGAGCATCCCGGGCATCGGCCCGCTGGCCCGCGCACGCGCCGTCCCGCTGGTCCGAAGGGCGGGCGGGAACGACCGTCTGGTGAACACCGTGCTCTCCCTGGAGAGCACCATGGACGAGCTGTCCTTCGTGCTCGGCCCCGCCTTCGTCGGCCTCGCGGCCGTGGCGGGCCATCCGGCGTACGCCTTCGGGGCGGCCGCGCTCCTCGTCGCCGTCTGCGGCTCCGGCTTCGCGCTGCACCCCACGGGCCGTACGGTGCGAGCGAACCGGACAGCGGACCGGGCGGCACGCGCGCGTGGCGGCCGTCCGCGCCTCCCGCGCGCGGTCGTCGTCGTACGCGTCGGGCTCGTCTTCGTCGGCGTCCTGCTCGGCGCCTGTGGAGCGGGCATCACGGCCCTGACCGAGGAGTTGGGCGCGCCGGGCCAGGCGGGCCTCGTCTACGCCGCCATGGGCGTCATGAGCGCCGTCGTGGGGCTCTCCATGGCCGCGCTGCCCGAGCGCTTCGGCCTGTACGCGCGCTGGCGCCTGGCGACGGCGGCCGCGGCGCTGCTCTCGCTGCCGCTGGTGTGGATCGACAGCATGACGGGCCTGTACCTCGTGGTGACCGTCTTCGGCGCCGTCTTCGCCCCGAACCTGATCACCGGCTTCGCGCTCACCGAGCGCTCCTGCCCGCCCCAGCGGCTCGCCGAGGGGATGACGTTCGCCGCGAGCGCCTTCGTCGGCGGCCAGGCGATCACGCTCGCCGTGGCGGGACGCCTGGCGGAGTCCCACGGCCCCGGCGCGGCGTTCGCGCTCGGCAGCGCGGCCGCCGCCGTCGCCTTCCTGGTCGCGCTGGTCGCCCGCCCCGCGGCGGACGACCACGCGAACACCACCCCTCCGGTCACGCCGGGCGCTGCAGGACCGTGAGGCTCCGGTCGGCGAGCGTCAGACGCTCGCCCGCCCCCGCCTTCGGCCCGGTGTCCGGCGGCACGCCCTCCGTCCGCGCGGTGTCCACGACCACCTGCCACTGGCGGCCGTGATTGACCGGAACCACGAACTCCAGCGGCTCCGCCGACGCGTTGAACATCAACAGGAACGAGTCGTCCGTGATCCGCTCGCCGCGCGTGCCCGGCTCGGAGATCGCGTTGCCGTTCAGGAACACCGTCAGCGCCCGTGCCTGCGACGCGTCCCAGTCCTCCTGCGTCATCTCCTCGCCCTCCGGCGTGAACCAGGCGATGTCCGAGAGTTCGTCGTGCGTGCCCTCGACCGGGCGGCCGTGGAAGAACCGCCGCCTGCGGAAGACGGGGTGGTCGCGCCGCAGCCAGGCCATCGCGCGCGTGAACTCCAGCTGCGTGCTCTCGCCCTCGGGCCAGCGCACCCAGGCGATCTCGTTGTCCTGGCAGTAGGCGTTGTTGTTGCCCCCTTGCGTCCGGGCGAACTCGTCGCCGTGGCTGAGCATCGGGACGCCCTGGGAGAGCATCAGCGTCGCGATGAAGTTGCGCATCTGCCGCTCGCGCAGCTCCAGGACCTCCGGGTCGTACGTGTCGCCCTCGACGCCGCAGTTCCAGGAGCGGTTGTGGCTCTCGCCGTCCTGGTTGTCCTCGCCGTTGGCGTCGTTGTGCTTGTCGTTGTACGAGACCAGGTCGTGCAGCGTGAAGCCGTCGTGGCAGGTCGTGAAGTTGATCGACGCCAGCGGGCGCCGGCCGTCGTCCTGGTAGAGGTCCGAGGAACCGGTCAGGCGTGAGGCGAACTCGGCGAGCGTGCGCGGCTCGCCGCGCCACATGTCGCGCACCGTGTCGCGGTACATGCCGTTCCACTCGGTCCACAGCGGCGGGAAGTTGCCGACCTGATAGCCGCCCTCGCCGACGTCCCACGGCTCGGCGATCAGCTTCACCTGGCTCACCACGGGGTCCTGCTGCACGAGGTCGAAGAACGACGACAGGCGGTCCACCTCGTGGAACTGCCGGGCGAGCGTCGCCGCGAGATCGAAGCGGAAGCCGTCCACGTGCATGTCGGTGACCCAGTGCCGCAGCGAGTCCATGATCATTTGGAGTACGTGCGGCGACCGCATCAGGAGCGAGTTGCCGGTCCCCGTGGTGTCCATGTAGTAGCGGGGATCGTCCGTCAGGCGGTAGTACGAGGCATTGTCCAGGCCCTTGAAGGAGAGCGTCGGGCCCAGGTGGTTGCCCTCGGCCGTGTGGTTGTAGACGACGTCGAGGATCACCTCGATGTTCGCCTCGTGCAGCGCCTTGACCGCCTGCTTGAACTCCAGGACCTGTTCGCCCCGGTCGCCCCAGGAGGCGTACGCGTTGTGGGGCGCGAAGAAGCCGATCGTGTTGTAGCCCCAGTAGTTGTTCAGGCCCATGTCGACCAGACGGTGGTCGTTCACGAACTGGTGCACCGGCATCAGCTCGAGAGCCGTCACGCCCAGCTGCGTGAGGTGATCGATGACCGCCGGATGCGCGAGCGCCGCGTACGAACCGCGCAATTCGTCGGGAAGGTCCGGATGCCGCATGGTCAGGCCCTTCACATGGGCCTCGTAGAGCACGGTCTCGTTGTACGGGGTGCGGGGCGGCCGGTCGTCGCCCCAGTCGAAGTACGGATTGACCACCACGGACGTCATCATGTGCGGTGCCGAGTCCATGTCGTTGCGCTTGTCGGGGGCGCCGAACCGGTAGCCGTATATCTCCTCGCCCCAGTCGATCCGGCCGCTCACCGCCCGCGCGTACGGATCGAGCAGCAGCTTCGCCGAATTGCAGCGGTGCCCCTGCGCCGGTTCGTACGGGCCGTGCACACGGAAGCCGTACCGCTGGCCCGGCATCACGCCGGGCAGGTACGCGTGGAGTACGAACGCGTCGGACTCACGCAGCTCGACGGCTGTCTCCGAGCCGTCGTCGTGCAACAAACAGAGCTCTATGCGGTCGGCGGCCTCGGAGAAGACCGCGAAGTTCGTGCCGGCGCCGTCGTACGTGGCACCGAGTGGATACGCCTGCCCTGGCCACACCTGCATGCATACGACTCTTCCACTACCGCCCCCTCGGCCCGGGGTCACTTTGGTCAGAGTCTCCCCGAAAGTGGGGCAACCACGCGGGAGTTGAACCCGTCTAACCGACCGACCACATACTCGGTATGCCCGTTCTTGGGGCTCGTGGGGGAAAAGGGGAGTAAGTGAGAGAGCTAGTCAGACGCCACCTGGGGAAGGTGGTGGCGGGCGCGGCAGTAGCGGTGGCCGCCACCGCGGTGCTGGTGGGCGTCACACTGCCGGGGGCGGGCGAGTCGGGGGACCGCCAGGCCAACGCGGCGGCCGCGAAGCAGAACGCGATCGCGAAGGACGGCGTCGTCGAGGCCGCGCCCGACGAGGGCGAGAAGGGCATAGGCAGCGACCCGCTGACCGATGCGGAGATCGAACGCGCCGAAAAGGCCTCGGTGACGCCCGGCCTGCGCTCCAGCGCCAGGGACGTCGAGGGCGACCGCGGCCCGCAGCTCCTGTCGACGAACCTCAGTGAGCCCGGACCCACCGAAGCGGACGCCGATGCCCCGCGCCGCGCGGAGGTCGTCTACTACGACTACAAGAAGGACGCGGTCATCACCAAGACGGTCAACGTGGCGACCGGCAAGGTGGAGAACACGAACACCACGCAGAACGTCCAGCCGCCGCCCAGCCAGGAAGAGCTCGCCGAGGGCGCCCAGCTGCTGATCGCCGACCCGCTGGGCAAGGGCCTGAAGCAGGACTTCAAGCACGCCACGGGCAAGGCGCTGACCGGCCCGGGCCAGCTCCAGCTGAGCGGCATGGTCTTCCGCAAGGAGACCGTCGAGCAGGTGCCTTCCGACCTCACCGAGTGCGGCAAGCACCGGTGCCTCCAGGTCGTCACCAAGGTCAAGAACGGTCCGTGGATCGACACCCGGTCCCTCGTCGTCGACCTCAGCACCCGCTCCGTGGGCCGACTCGGCTGATTTCGGCCGCTCGCGCACGACACCACACTTCTGCTTCTCCTCGTACGAGGGAGTTCACACCGCAATGCACGTCAACAGACTTTCGCGCGCCCGCAAAAGGGTCACCATGGCCCTCGCGGTCTCCGCGCTCATCGGCGGCGCCGCCACCGTCGCCTCACCCGCATCGGCCGCACCCAAGGCGCCGAGCGCCCCCGCGGCGGCCGCCGACTGCAGTGACGCCTACAAGATCGAGCAGACCGTCGACGGCGGCACGACCTGGCGCATGTGCTGGCACTACAACACGCTCTCCGGCCTGATCCTCGACAAGATCAGCTACCAGCCCAAGGGCGAGGCCAAGCCGATACCCGTCCTGACCAGCGCCCGGCTCGCCCAGGTCCACGTCCCCTACGACGACGGCGAGGCCGAGTACGACGACGTCACCGGCACCGACTTCGGCATGGCCCTGCAGAACCTGAACCCCGGCGAGTGTCCCGGCGGCACCATCAAGACCGTGAAGGTCCCGCAGCGGGGCAACGTCAAGGGCCTGTGCGCCACCACGCGCGCGCGTGGGCACGCGTACCGCCTCAACGACGACGCCAGCACCGGCGGCAACGGCAAGGTCTACACCGGCCAGGGCAAGGACCTGCTCGTCTACACGGTGAACAAGGCCTCCTGGTACGAGTACATCACCGAGTGGCGGTTCTCCTCGGACGGCACCATCAGCTCCCAGGTCGGCGCGACCGGCAGCCTCTCGCCGTTCGACTACGACGGCGGCGACAGCCGCGGCTGGCCCATCGGCAAGGGCGACCAGGCCAAGGCCGAGAGCCACGCCCACAACGTCTTCTGGCGGCTCAACTTCGGCCTGGACGGCTCCCCGAAGGCCAAGGTCGAGCAGTACGACTCCAAGGTCACCCCGCCCACCGGCCAGGGCAGCCCCACCACGAAGACCACCCGCACCAAGGTCACCAAGGAGCTCGCCGGTGACCGCAAGGACATGCGCTGGTGGCGCGTGGTCAGCGGGGCCGGCAAGAACAAGGACGGCCACCCCCGTTCGTACGAGATCGTGCCCGGGGCCAGCAGCAAGCACGCCGGACGCCCCTTCACCAAGCACGACGTGTACTTCACCGAGTACAAGAAGTGCGAGCAGTACGCGAGCAACAACCCGGGATGCCCCAACGGCACACCGGACAGTGTCGACAAGTGGGTGGACGGCCAGTCCCTCACGCACCCGGTCACCTGGGTGCACATCGGCTACCACCACATCGCGCGTGACGAGGACCAGCAGCCGATGCCGGTCCACTGGCAGGGCTTCTCGCTGGCCGCGCGCGACGTCACCGCTATGAGCCCGCTCACTCCGCAGGACCTCGCCGGCCAGAACGGCCAGCCGCCGCTTGGTCGTTGAGAATTGACCCTTGCCATCCGGCTGCACCGCCCGCCGCTCCCGGAGTACCCTTCCTTGATCGTTGAACGGGGGAGTGCTCGGGGGAGCGGAAGGGGTGCGCTGGGTGAGCTCGGGAGGGCGGGAACTGCCCCCTGGTGACGAGGGTCACGAGGGGGGTCCCGCGGACGGCCCGCCCGGAGCGGTGTCCTTGGCGCGGCCGATGGAGATGGGATCTCAGATCGGACCCGAACTGGACTGGGGCGCCGATGCCTGGCGCGAGGTGCGCACGCGCGCCCAGCGCGCCGGGCGGGCCTACATCTGGCTGAATCTCGTGGAGCAGCGGCTGCGCGCGGTCGTGGCCGCTGTTCTGCGACCCATCTACGAACCCGTCCACGCCGACGACTGGGTGGTCGCCGCCGCCGGACCCGCGGGGCAGGAGTGGGTGCAGCGGGCCGTCGCCGTCCGCGAAGTCAGCCGCCGCAAGGGCTACTTGCTCGACCCGGCCGACGACAACGTCCTGAGCTTCCTCACGCTGCCCCAGCTGCGCGAGCTGATGGTGCAGCACTGGCCGTGCTTCGAGCCGTACTTCGACGACCGCAGGGACGTCGAGCTCGCCCTGGACGAGCTGGAGGTCACCCGCAACGTCGTGTCGCGCAACCGCGCCCTGTCCACCGCCGTGCTCGCCCAGGCGGAGCGCGCCTCGGCCAAGCTCCTGGACATACTCGGCGCGGGCTCCGACACGCCCTCCGCGCGCCGGCTGCCCGTCGACGCCGTCGAGTCCCTGGTCGGCGACCGGTACGCCGACGTGGTGGGCGTCCACTCGGACCGTGTACGGCTGCTTCGGCAGTTCCCGGCCGAGGACATCTTCGGCGGGGCCCGCCGCCTCGACGCGATCGGGATAGGCATGAACCTCCTGGTCCAGAACTTCTCCGGGCGCCGTCTCGTGCGCCTGGCGGAGTCCGGCTGCCGGGTGCGGCTGCTCTTCCTCAACCCGGCGAGCAGCGCGGTCAAGCGCAGGGAGCGTGAACTGGGCCTGAAGCGGGGCGAGCTGAGCCGCAGCGTCGAGATGAACATCCTGCACATGCGCCGGGTGCGGGCCCGCCTCCGCGATCCGGGCGCCTTCGAGATCCAGGTCTTCGACGAGACGCCGCGCTTCACCGCGTATCTGGTCGACGGGGACGGCGCGGACGGCATCGCGGTCGTCCAGTCGTATCTGCGCAGGACGCGCGGGATGGAGGCGCCGGTGCTCGTGCTGCGCGGCGGCCGCCGGGTGGTGAAAGCGGACGAGCCGGACGAGAACGGACTCTTCGAGACGTACCGGGAGGAGTTCGAGCTGGCCTGGGCGGACTCGCGGCCGGTCTCCTGAGTCCGTCTCCCGGGCCGCCCGGGCGCGGCGCCGGGCGGCAAGCGGAACGCGCGCCTCGGATTGTCAGTGGCGCGTGGGATCGTGGTGGTCAATGGGGGAAAGCACCACAGAGAAGGGGGCGGCCATGGGCTGGCACCGGGAGCTGCTGATCGGGTTCGACCTGGAGACGACCGGGACGGACCCGCGCGAGGCGCGCATCGTCACGGCGGCGGTCATCGAGGTCAGGGCCGGCGAGACGCTGGGCCGCAGGGAGTGGCTCGCCGACCCGGGGGTCGAGATCCCGGCGGAGGCCGTCGCGGTGCACGGCATCTCGAACGAACGGGCCGCGGCGGACGGCAGACCGGCCGCCGAGGTCGCCGACGCGATAGCGGCGGTGCTCGTGTCGTACTGGCAGTCGGGCGTCCCCGTCGTGGCGTACAACGCGACCTTCGACCTGACCCTGCTCTCCGCCGAGCTGCGCAGGCACGGCCTGCCGTCCCTGCGCGAGCGGCTGGGCGGCATGGAACCGGCCCCGGTCATCGACCCGTACACGATCGACCGCTCCGTCGAGCGCTACCGCAAGGGCAAGCGCAACCTCGAAGCGGTCTGCACCGAGTACGGCGTGCTCCTGGAATCGGCCCACGACGCCACGTCGGACGCCCTGGCCGCGGCCCGCCTGGCCACCGCCATAGCCGACCGCCACCCCAAGCTCGCCGCCTTCGGCCCGGTGGAGCTGCACCGCCGCCAGATCGACTGGTACGCGCAGTGGGCGGCGGACTTCCAGCAGTTCCTGCGGAAGAAGGGCGAGACGGACGCGGTGATCGACGGCACGTGGCCGCTCCGGGAGGAGTTCAGCGCGTCCGGGGTGTGAGGGCTCAGAACGGATACCACCGCACGGCCGCGTCCCCGTCCCGGAGCGAGGCGACCCGGCGGCGGAACTCGGCCAGGGCCTTCGGATTGGTCGGCGCGTGCTGGGCGACCCACGCACAGCTCGCCGTCTCCCGGGCTCCCCGGAGCACCGCGCACCCTTCCCACTCCCGCACGTCCCAGCCGTACTCCGCGACGAACCCGTCGTACGCCTCGGGCGCGAGACCGTACCGATCCCGCGAGAGCGCCATCACCACCAGATCGTGCTCCCGCAGATCGGCGGAGAAGGTCTCCAGGTCCACGAGGACCGGACCGTCCGCGCCCACCAGGACGTTGCGCGGCAGCGCGTCGCCGTGGATGGGGCCGGGGGCGAGCCGTGGGGTGAGCGCCGAAGCCGCCGCCTCGAAGCCGTCCCTGCGCTCGCGCAGATAGTCCGCGTCCTCGGCGTCGATCGCGTCACCGGCAAGGCGCAGCCACCGCTCGACCCCGCCGAGGAGTTCACGCCGGGGCAGTTCGAACGCGGGCGCGTCAAGGGCGTGCACGAGCCGCAGCAGTGCGGCGAGGTCACGCGGCTCGGCCGGCCGCACGGCCTCCGGCAGCCGGTGCCAGACCGTCACCGGGTGCCCGTCCACGAGCCGGGGCTCCTCCTCGGCCGCCTGCACCGCCGGTACGCCCGACTCCTCCAGCCACCGCGCGATCCGCAGCTCCCGCCGCGCGCGGTCCAGCAGCTCGGGCGCCGCACGGCCGACCTTGACCACCGAACCGCCGCTGCCGAACACCGCGTTCTCGCCGAGCGCGAGCAACGCCGCGTCCCGCTCGAGACCCGCGGCGCTCAGTACGTCCCGTGCCCGCGCCTCGTCCATCCGTTGCCTCCCGCACCGCTCGCCGCGTACCTCACGCGGACCGGCGCACAGTGTCCCATTCGTACAGGCCACGCCGTTGTGAGGCCTGCGCAGCTGCTTGACGTATCAAGATCCCATCAGCACGATGACGGGGGCCGCCTGGGCGGCCAAACCCCGATGAGCCGCCCAAAGGAGTCCATTCCGTGACATTGGCGACCGCGACGAAGCGGTCAGCGAAAGGCGCGTCCGCCCGTAGAGGCGCGGACCACGGCGCCTGGTTCCTGGTGCTGCCCGCGCTGATCCCGATCCTGATCCTGAGCGTGGGCCCGCTCCTCTACGGCATCACGCTCGCGTTCACCGACTCCCAGTCGGGCCGCACCGAGCCCACCGAGTGGATCGGCCTCCTCAACTTCCAGGACCTGCTGCACGACACCCTGTTCTGGGACTCGTTCCGCATCGGCCTGCTGTGGGCGGTCGGCGTGACCGTGCCGCAGTTCCTGCTGGCCCTGGGCCTGGCCCTCCTGCTCAACCAGAATCTGCGCTTCCGCTGGCTGGCCAGGTCGCTGGCGATCATTCCCTGGGCGATGCCCGAAGTGGTCGTCGGCATCATGTGGCGCCTGGTCTACAACCCGGACGCGGGCGTCCTGAACGAGACCCTCGGCAACCTCGGCCTCGGTGACGGCCGCGACTGGCTCACCGGCCTGAGCACCGCACTGCCCGCCGTCATCGTCGTCGGCATCTGGGCGGGCATGCCGCAGACCACCGTGGCGCTGCTCGCCGGACTGCAGAACACCCCGCGCGAACTGCACGAGGCGGCCGAGATGGACGGCGCGGGCGCCTGGCGCCGCTTCCGCACGGTCACCTGGCCCGCGCTGAAGCCGGTCGCCCTCGCCATCACGGCGCTCAACTTCATCTGGAACTTCAACTCCTTCGCCCTCGTCTACGTCCTGACGAACGGCGGCCCCGGCGGCCGCACCCGCCTCCCCATGCTCTTCGCCTACGAAGAGGCCTTCCGCTACGGCCAGTTCGGCTACGCCGCGGCGATGGGCTGCGTGATGGTCGCCGTGATCTCGGTGATCCTCGCGTTCTACCTCGCGGGCCGCCTGAAGGGAGGCGACGAGAAGTGAGCACCACACGCACCGGCAAGCCCGCCCGCGCCGGGCAGTACCTCGCGCTCCTGTGCTACCTCGTCTTCCTCGCCTTCCCCTTCCTCTGGCTGATCTCGACGGCCTTCAAGCCGCCGCGCGAACTGGCCAGCCTGCATCCCACCTGGATTCCCGAGGACCCGACCCTCGCCAACTTCCGGCAGGCCTTCGACGAGCAGCCGCTCCTGCGCGCCGCGGGCAACTCCCTGATCGCGGCGGTCTGCGCGGCGCTCATCGCCGTCGCCATCGCGACCCCGATGGCGTACGTCATGGCACGGCACCGCACGCTCCTGGCGCGGGCGGCCACCGGCTGGGTCGTGGTCAGCCAGGCGTTCCCCTTCGTCCTGGTGATCATCCCGCTCTTCCTGGTCCTGAAGAACCTCGGCCAGATCAACTCCCTGCCGGGCCTGATCATGGTGTACGTGGTGTGGGCGCTGCCCTTCGCGCTGTGGATGCTGGTGGGCTACGTCCGCGCCGTGCCCACCGAGTTGGAGGAGGCGGCCGCGGTCGACGGCGCGGGCAAGCTGCGCACGCTGGTCTCGATCACCGCGCCGCTGCTGGCGCCCGGCATCGTGGCCACGGTCCTGTTCGCCTTCATCACCGCGTGGAACGAATTCTTCTTCGCGCTCGTGCTGCTCAAGACCCCGGAGAAACAGACGTTGCCGGTCGTCCTCACGCACTTCATCGGCGCCGAGGGCGCCGCCGACCTCGGCCCGCTGGCCGCGGCCGCGTTCCTCGCGACCCTCCCCTCGCTCGTCATCTTCGCGGTCATCCAGAAGCGGATCACGGGCGGCATGCTGACCGGGGCGGTGAAGAGCTGATGCGCGCACGCATCGCCACCGCGGCGACCGCGGCCATCGCGCTGCTGCTCTGCGGATGCAGTGGCGGGTCCGACGAGTCCGACGACGGCCGGATCACCCTGCGCTTCCAGTCGCTCGCCTGGCAGAAGGAGTCGGTCGACGCCAACAAGGAACTCGTCGAGGAGTGGAACGCCGCCCATCCCGACGTCAAGGTCGAGTACGTCCAGGGCAGTTGGGACAGCGTCCACGACCAGCTGCTCACCTCCTTCGAGGGCGGCGAGGCGCCGGACATCATCCATGACGCGTCGGACGACCTGGCCGACTTCGCGTACGGCGGATACCTCGCGGACCTCGACGAGCTGCTCCCCGAACGCCTCAAGTCCGACATCCCCGAGCGGAGTTGGCAGACCACGACGTTCGGGGACGGTGTCTACGGAGTGCCGTTCCTCCAGGAGCCCCGCGTCCTGATCGCCAACGCGAAGTGGCTGAAGGAGTCGGGCGTACGGATTCCGACGCCCGAGAAGCCCTGGTCCTGGGACGAGTTCCGGTCGGTCACCAAGGAACTGAGCGACGGCAAGGGCAAGTACGGCGTGGCCTGGCCGCTCAAGGAACCCGTCTCCGCGACACTCAACCTCTCGCTGTCCACCGGCGGCCGGATGTTCCACCGCGGCGAGGACGGCAAGGTCGACATCCGCTTCGACAAGGCCGACGAGATCATGCCGCGCACGGTCCACGACCAGGTCAACACCGACAAGAGCGCGTCCAGTACGACCCTGGGCATGGGCGGCTCCGACACGCTGCCGGGCTTCTTCGGCGGCAAGTACGCGATGGTCCCGCTCGGCTTCTCCTACCGCCAGCAGATCGTCCAGCAGGCCCCCAAGGGCTTCGACTGGCAGGTACTGCCCGCCCCGGCCGGAGCCGAGGGGCTCGCGCAGGGCGTCAGCCCGCAGACGCTGTCCGTGTCCGAGGACACCGAACACAAGAAGGAGGCGGTCGAGTTCATCGACTTCCTCCTCCAGCCGGAGAACATGGTGCGCCTCGCGCAGGGCGACTGGATGCTTCCCACTGGCACGGAGGCCTTGAAGGATCCGGCCCTGCGCACCGAGAAGCACGACTGGGCGACGGGCACGGCCCTGGCGAAGGACCTCCGCTCGGCGCCCGCGCAGTCGGTGCGCGGCTACGCGGAGTGGAAGGACAAGGTGGCGACCCCGGCGCTCCAGGAGTACTACAGCGGGGCGATCGACGTGGACGAACTGCGCAAACGCCTGGTGAAGGACGGGAACCTGGTTCTCAAGAGGTACCAGCGCTGAGGGCTCCGCCGAGGGCGCGGGGATGGGGTGATGGATGGACCTGCGGGCCGGTGGGGGCCGGGCGCGCAGGTCCCCGCGCCCCTGAGGGCGCGGCGGCACACCTGGCGTTCAGCGCTGAGACCCGTTGCCCTGCCCCGCCCGCACGAGCCCCGTCTCGTACGCGACGACGACCGCCTGCGCGCGGTCACGGACGCCCAGCTTGGCGAAGATGCCGGTGGCGTGGTTCTTCACGGTCTGGACGCCGATCTCCATCCGCTGCGCGATCTCGGTGTTGTCGCGGCCCGCGGCGATCAGGCGCAGCACGTCGACCTCGCGCGGGGTGAGCCCGGCGAGGTCGGCGCTCGGCGGGTGCGAGGCCGGAGCCGGGGTCACGAAGGTGGCGAGCAGCCGGGTCAACAGCCGCGGGGCGACGACGGACTCGCCGCGGTGGACGGTGCGCAGCGCGGCACCCAGCTCCTCGGGGGAGACGTCCTTGGGCAGGAACCCCGAGGCTCCCGCCCGCAGGGCGCCGACCACGTGCTCGTCCATGTCGAAGGTGCTGAGCGCCAGGACCCGGCACCCGGGCAGCTCGGCGCTCAGCCGCTCGGTGGCCCTGACGCCGTCGAGCACGGGCATGCGGATGTCCATCAGGACCACGTCGGGGCGGAGTTCGAGGGCCATGGCGACGGCCTGCTCGCCGTCGCCCGCTTCGCCGACGACGCGAATGGAGGGGTCCGAGAGCAGGATCAGCGAAAGACCCCGGCGCACCAGGGGCTGGTCGTCCACGATCAGCACGGTGATGCCGTCGGACTCGGACTCGGACTCGGGCCGGGGCCCGGGCCCGGATGCAGTGGGAGAGGTCATCGGATCCTGTCCTTCTCGTACGTTTCGGTGGACAGCGGCACGCTCGCGGTCACCACGAATCCGCCCTCCTCGCGGTGGCCGGCCCGCAAGGAGCCGTCGTGCAGGGCGACGCGCTCCCGCATGCCCAGAAGACCGTACCCACCGCCTTCGTCCCTGCCGCTCCGCGCCCTGCCGTCACCGGCGCCGTCGTCGGCCACTTCGACGGTGACGCGCCCGGGGAGATAGTCGAGCCGCACCGTGGCGCGGGCGGGGCCCGCGTGTTTGCGGGCGTTGGTCAGTGCCTCCTGGACGATCCGGTAGAGGGAGAGGCCGACCGGCATCGGCAGCGTCACGGGCCGCCCGGTGACGTGGAGTTCGGCCGGAAGACCCGCGGCGGTCGAATCGGCGACGAGCCGCTCGATGCCGTCCACTCCGGGCTGGGGCTCCGACGGCGCCTCCTCCGGCGCCTCGGTGCTGCGCAGGACCCCGAGGAGCTGCCGCATCTCCTTCAGCGCCGTGCGGCCGGACTCCTCCAGGGTCACCAGGGCCTCGCGGGCCGTCTCGGGATCGCGGTCCAGCGTCGAGCGGGCGCCGCCGGACATCAGGTACATGGTGGTGATGTGGTGGGCCACGATGTCGTGCAGCTCCCGTGCGATGCGGCGCCGCTCCTCGGTCACCGCGCGGTCCGCGAGGAGCGTCCGGTTGATGTCCAGCTGCCGCTTCCACTGCCGCACGGCCAGGCCCACGGCCACGATGAGGCAGGGCGTGACCAGGACGTCGGTGAGGCCCATTCCCAGGAAGGGAATGTCGTTGTGCAGGTAGCGCACGAGCTGCACGGGCGCGGTGGCCACCACCCCCAGCGCCACGGCGCGCCGCCCGCTGTACCGGGCCACGGTGTAGAGCGCCACCGCGACGGCGCCGCCGTAGCTGTTCGACATCGGCGCGCCCGGGTCGACGACAAGGCCGAAGTTGACGGCCATCTGCACGGCGAGGACCGCGCCGAGCACCGGCACGGGGTGATGGCGCCTGAAGAGCAACGGGAACACCGAGACGGCGACCAGCAGGACACCGGGCACGGTGACGGGCGCCCCGGGGCCCTCCTCGCCCGGTGCGAGGTAGGCCAGTACGTCGAGCCCCACCGCGACGACGGCGACCGCCACGTCACCCGGCGTCGGCCGCGCCCCGCCCGTGGGCGGTACCGGTGGGAAGAAGTCGCGGCCCATCCGGGCGCCTCCTAGTCGTGCCAGTGCGTCGGGCCCTGATGTTCCCGTCCGTCGGCTCCATTACATCCCGGCCCGCCGGGCCGTGGATCGGCGCAGGGGCGGTTCTTCCGCCCAGTACTGGAGTACTGCCCGGGGCGCCGTACCGGACCAGGGTCACGGGTGCGTCCCCTTCCGGCGGCCGACGCCCGCAAAGGGCTTTCCGTGATGACCTGTTGGAGCCTCGGGGAATACTCGCGGCTCCTTTCGCCGGCCGGGAAAAGCAGGGAAAAGAAGACATGATCCGCAAGCTGACCTCCTTCTCCACCCGACAACGATGGCTGACCATCGTCGTCTGGACCATCCTCGGAGCGGCACTGTCGCTCGTGGGGCAGACGATGATGTACGACGTCACCGATTCCCAGGCCGGGGACTTCCTTCCCAAGAAATACGACTCGGCCGTGGCGCTGCGCATCGCCGAGGACGAATTCGGCACCAAGCCCGACCCCAACGCCCTCACCGTGCTCGTGGCCAGGAACGACGGCGACCGGCTCACCGCGGGCGACCAGCGGCGGATCGCCGCCACGGCGGCCGACCTGGGGCGGAAGCGGATCGTCGCGCCGAAGCCCGAAGAGTTCATGAAGGACCATTCCCAGACCCCGCGGGTGTCGCCGGGCGCCGTGGCCCCGGACAAGAGTTTCCGGCTCCTCACGGTGTCGCTCGACGGAAATCCCAACGACCCCGGTGTCCAGGACGTCTACAAGGAATTCCGGGACGATGCGAAGCACGAATTCGCCGCCGCCGACCTGCGCGTGGGATTCACCGGCGGCATAGCCTCCACGGCGGACAACACGGATGCCGAGGAGACCACCGGGAAAGTCGTCGGGATGCTGACGATGGGCCTCATCGTCCTGCTGAACGTGCTGGTGTTCCGCAGCCTTGCGGCCGCCTTCGTGCCGCTGATCGCGGTGGCGCTGATCGGCGGTGTCGCCTCCGGAGCGGTGGTCGGCGCGGCGAAGCTCTTCGGCATCGCCCTCGACCCGTCCACTCCCTCGCTGATCGGTGTCGTCCTCATCGGCATCGGCATCGACTACTTCCTCTTCCTGATGTTCCGCTTCCGGGAGCAATTGCGGAACCACCCCGAGCAGAACGCGCGAACGGCGGCGGCCGAGACGACCGGGCGCGTGGGCAGCGCGATCACCTCCGCGGCCCTGACGATCGTGGCGGCCTTCGCGACCCTCGGCCTGGCGAGCTTCGGACAGTTCCGGGTCCTCGGCCCCGCGATCGCGATCTCCGTACTCGTGATGCTCCTCGCGAGCCTCACGCTGATGCCCGCCCTCCTGGCCGTGCTCGGGCGCGGCATGTTCTGGCCCGCACGCGCCTGGAAGAAGGAGCGCACCGACGGGATCAGCGCCCGCCTGGGGCACGCGGTGAGCGCCCGGCCGGTGCGGTACGCCCTGGGCAGCCTGGTGCTGCTCGGCGCGCTCGGCGCGGGCGCGATCGGCATCAAGATGAGCTACGACCAGCAGGGCCTGCCCGAGACCGCCGCGGTCAGGACGGCCGAGCAGATCTCCCGCAGCCTGCCCGCGGGCGTCTCCGACCCGCACAGCGTGTACGTACGGAGCACCGACGGCGGTGACATCAAGGAGAGTTCCCTCACCGGCATGACCCGCGCGCTCGGCAAGGCGGAGGGCGTCGGCGAGGTGGGCAAGCCGGTGCTCGCCAAGGACCGCACGGCCGCGCGGGTGGATGTGTTCCTGAGCGTCGAGTCCGATACGCAGAAGGCGCGCGACCTGGTCTCGGGGCCCGTCAGGGACACGGCGGCACGCACCACTCCACAGGGCACCAAGGCGTACGTCACGGGGACGGCCGCCGTCTTCGCCGACATCTCGACGGCCGTGGAGAAGGACCTGCGGCTCGTGTTCCCGGTCGCGGCGCTGCTGATCGCGGTGATCCTCTTCCTGCTGCTGCGTTCCCTGCTGGCGCCCCTCGTACTGCTGATCGCCGTGGGGCTCGGGTTCGTGGCCACGCTGGGCGCGAGCACGCTGGTCTTCCAGCACGGACTCGACCGGACCGGGGTCTCGTTCACGCTGCCCCTGGTGCTCTTCCTGTTCGTCGTCGCACTCGGCACCGACTACAACATCCTGATCACCGACCGGATCAGGGAGGAGATGGAGAAGCCGGTCTCGGCGCGGCACGCGGTGGCCGAGGCGGTGCGGCACACCGCGCCCGCCGTCGCCACGGCCGGAATCGTGCTCGCCGGTTCCTTCGCGAGCCTGGCCGCGAGCCCCGCGACGCAGGAGATCGGCTTCGCCACCGGCCTCGGGATCATCCTGTCCTCGCTCGTGCTCTCCCTCGTCCTGGTGCCCGCGCTCGCCGCGATCCTCGGCCGCGGCCTGTGGTGGCCGCGCAGGCCGAACCGCTCCCACGGTCGCCACCACACACCGGACGGGCACACACCGGACGGGCCGACCGCCCCCGAGCAGTACCGGCCGTACGCCGACGCCCCCGAGCAGTACCAGCCGTACGCGGACGCTCCTGCGCACTCGGGGTACCCGCCGAGGCGGTGAAAGACCAGCCGGTGAAAGGCGAGGCCCCCGCGTACGCATCCGTACGCGGGGGCCTCGGCTGTCCCGTGGGGGAGTGGGACCGCCGGTGTGTCACACCGCCACCGACTCCTCCATCTCCTCTTCCTGCTCCTGCCTCTGTTCCCGCCCGGCGGCGTCGTCGGTCTCGGGCGTGGCCGTCACCGGCCGCTGCCGCCGCTCCCACAGCGCCGCGATGCCGGTGATCACCAGACCGAGCAGCAGCCAGGCCGCCAGCGTCCACACGTGCTGACCGAGGCCGTGGCCGCCGAAGTAGAGGTGGCTGCGGAGGCCCTCGACGAATCCGGCGCCGTTCCAGAAGGCGTGCAGGGAGCCGAAGAAGCCGTTCTGGAGCTCCGGCCTGAACAGACCGCCGGACGACGTGAAGTTGAGCATCACGAAGAGGACCATCATCGCCAGCGTCGTCCAGCGCTTCAGGAACGTGTGCAGGCCGACGCCGATGAGCAGGATGCCGGCCGAGTACAGCCAGGCCATGGCCCACACGCCCCACAGGCCCTGGTGCGCCAGGTGGAAGACGGGTCCGGCGAGCGCGGCGCCGATCAGGCTCACGGCGAACGAGACACCGAGGGCGAGCGCCGCCCGGGCCCGCATCCGCATCCCGGCCCCGGCGGCGCCGAGCGCCGCCACCGACGCGTACGAACCGATGCTCACGGCGACGAGCAGGAAGAACAGTCCCTGCCCCGTGGGGTCGTCGTCGACGGTCGGCGCGACATCGCTGACCTTGAGCGGTACGCCCTGCCCGGCGGCGACCGGCGTGAAGACCTTCTCGACCGCCATGGCGCTCATGTCGGAGCCCGCGGTGGCCACGATCACCTCGGGGGTCTTGGCGTCGGGGACGTAGGCCCCCGATATGTCCAGCGACTTGAGCGCGTCGACCGCATCGGCGCGGGAGCCGACGGTCCGTACGTCGAGGGTGTCGCCCGCCTTGTCCTTGACGGTCTGCGCGAGGGCCTGGGTCTGCTCGCCCGATCCGACGACGGCGATCGGCAGGTCGTGCGGCTCCGGCGTGACGAACGCGCCCATGTAGGCGAGGCCCATGCCCAGGCACATCAGCAGCGGCGTCAGCAGGTGCAGGAGTACGTGGCGGAGCGGTCCGGAAGCGGGTGCCGGGCCGGCAGATGCCTTGTGGGCGGGCGCCGAGGTGGCGGTCATCGGAAGACCTCTCGCAATAGTTGGCTTATACACTCAATCTCGATGTTGTACTGTACAACCATTCGTGGAGAGGGAGAAATCGTGGCCGACCGGGACGGGTCCATCGAGATCATTCAGCGGGAGATGACGGCGTTCGCCCGGCGGGCCCGCGCCACCGCCGCGCGGATGCACCCCGAGCTCTCGCTCGTCTCGTACACGCTCCTGAGTCACCTGGAGTACCAGGGCGGCTGCCGGGCCACGGACCTCGCGGCGCACTACACGCTCGACAAGTCGACGATCAGCAGGCAGGTGGGCGCGCTGGAGAAGGCCGGTCTCGTGGAGCGGCGCCTCGACCCGGCCGACCACCGGGTGCACGTGCTGCACCTCACCGACCGGGGCATCGAGGTGCTCGCGCAGGTCACTGACGCGCGCCGGGTCGCGTTCCAGGAGCGGCTGACGGACTGGGACGCGCCGGACCTGGAGAAGTTCGCCGAGTGCCTGCTGCGCTACAACGACGCGGCGTCGCGGAGCGGCCTCGACGTCGAATAGGGCGAGCGGGCATACCGGGTTGATCGAATTCGGCCGCGAGGTTGCACGAGACGTCTCGTCTCGTTTAAGGTCTGGGGCATGACCACACGCCAGCGTGCCCACATCGCCATGTTCTCGATCGCCGCGCACGGGCACGTCAACCCGAGCCTCGAAGTCATCCGCGAGCTCGTCGCCCGCGGCCACCGCGTCACGTACGCGATCCCGCACCTCTTCGCCGAGAAGGTCGCCGAGACCGGCGCCGAGCCCGTCCCGTTCACCACGACGCTGCCGGGCCCGGACGACGACCCCGAGGCCTGGGGGACCGAACTGATCGACAACATCGAGCCGTTCCTCACCGAGGCGATCGAGACGCTGCCCCAGCTGGCGGCGGCTTATGAGGGCGACGAGCCGGACCTCGTCCTGCACGACATCACCTCGTATCCGGCGCGCGTGCTCGCCCGCCGCTGGGGCGTCCCCGAGATCTCGCTCTCGCCGAACCTGGTGGCCTGGGAGGGGTACGAGGAAGAAGTCGCGGAGCCGATGTACGCCGGGCTGAAGGAGACCGAGCGCGGGCAGGCCTACTACGCGCGCTTCCACGCCTGGCTGGAGGAGAACGGCGTCACCCAGCACCCCGACCCCTTCGTGGGCCGCCCGCCGCGCTCCCTTGTCCTGATCCCCAAGGCGCTCCAGCCGAACGCCGACCGGGTCGACGAGACGGTGCACACGTTCGTCGGTGCCTGCCAGGGCGACCGCTCGGCGCAGGGCGACTGGCGGCGTCCGGCCGGGGCGGAGAAGGTGCTGCTCGTCTCGCTCGGCTCGTCCTTCACCAAGCAGCCCGACTTCTACCGCGAGTGCGTCAAGGCGTTCGGGGAGCTGCCCGGGTGGCACGTCGTGCTCCAGGTCGGCAAGCACGTCGAGGCGGGCGAACTGGGGGACATCCCCGAGAACGTGGAGGTGCACCAGTGGGTGCCGCAGCTCGCGGTCCTCAAGCAGGCCGACGCCTTCATCACGCACGCCGGTGCGGGCGGCAGCCAGGAGGGGCTCGCCACCGGGACGCCGATGGTCGCCGTGCCGCAGGCCGTCGACCAGTTCGGCAACGCGGACATGCTCCAGGGCATCGGGGTGGCCCGGCACGTACCGATGGAGGAGGCCACCGCGGAGACCTTGCGTGAGGCCGTGCTCGGCCTGGTCGGCGATCCGGAGGTGGCGCGCCGCCTCGCCGAGGTGCGGGCCGGGATGGCGGGGGAGGGCGGCACGAAGATGGCGGCGGACCTGATCGAGGAGGAGCTCGCGAAGGCGGCGGGGTGTGACACTCCGTGAGGCAATTCCGTTGCGTCCCGGGTGTTTCTGTTACATACCTGTCGTTCGATAACGCTCAGGTAACGCAGGGTGGTTCTGGCATAGGTATTGACTCGTCCTGAAAGGTTGACCGTTACCCCCGGCCAAAGGTTGCACAGCCAGGTTCTTGTTCCTTGAACCAATGTCTTCTTAGCGTGAGGTGAACGTTCCGCGAACGCCAGGAAGTTGACCCCCATGCGACGAGACATACCGCCCCTCGACGAGGTGCGCCGCATCACCCAGAAGAAGCGCGACGCGTGGTGGACCGTGATCCTGGTCGATCCGGTCGCCACGCCGCTCGTGCGGTGGACGGCGATGCGGACCCGGATCACGCCCAACCAGATCACCTGGGGCGCGTTCCTGCTGGGGCTGGTCTCCGCTGGCTTCTTCGCCCTGGGCGACTGGCAGTGGCTCGTCGCCGGAGCGGTCGTCTACCACTTCAGCTTCATCCTCGACTGCATGGACGGGAAGGTCGCCCGCCTCACCGGCACCGGTTCGGTGTTCGGCGCGTGGCTCGACTTCGTCTTCGACCGCATCCGCGTGATGGCGTGCGCGGTGGCGCTGATGGGCGGGCAGTTCCACCGCACCGGGGATGCCTTCTACATCTGGGCCGCGGTGGCCGTGGTCGCCCTCGACACGCTGCGCTACATCAACGGGCTCGAAATCTTCAAGATCCGCCACACCATGCGCAAGCAGATCAAGGTGCGCATGAGGGCGGCCCGCCGGGCCGAGAACCAGGCCGAGCTGACCTTCATGGAGGACCTCCTCCGTGACAACCCCGAGGCCGACATCGAGCAGGACATGCAGAAGGCGCAGTCGGAGCAGGGGGTTCCCGAGACCCCGGAGGCTCCCGAGCCCGCGCCCAAGCGTCAGGTCATCGACCTGCACCAGGAGTTCCGCCACAAGTTCCCCGCGTACCTGCGGGCGCGTTCCTTCCTGCTGCGCCACCGCATCCGTACGCACCTGGTGAGCGGCATCGAGTTCCAGATGGGCGTCTTCATGATCGGCCCGCTGTTCGACGTGGTGCTCCCGGCCACGATCGTCTCCGGCGCGCTCCTTCTGGTCTTCGAGCTCGCCATCATCTACAAGCTGCTGCTGTCGACGCGGGACTTCACGCGGACGATCGACTCCTTCGAGGAGCGCAAGCTCCTGGCTGCGGCGTAGCGGGCCGCCTGGCCTCGGGCGCCGTTGGTCACCGGCTTCGCCGAGTTCGTCCTCAAACGCCGGACGGGCTTGAACTCTCCGGCCGGGCCGGAAGCCGCCGGACGGGCTGGAAGATCCCGGCCGGGCTGGAAGTCGCCAGCCCGGCCGGGGCTTTCTAGCCCGTCACCCGCACCCGCTCCCAGGGGCGGGACACCGGCGTCTCCTCCGCCACGGACTCGTCATGCGTCAGGTCCGGCAGCCACCGCAGCCACCGCGGCAGGTACCAGTTCCGCTCCCCGAGCAGCGCCATCACCGCCGGGAGCAGCACCCCGCGGATCACCGTCGCGTCGATCAGGACCGCCGCCGCGAGGCCCACGCCCATCTGCTTCATGGACTGCATCGACAGCGTCCCGAAGATCGCGAAGACGGCGACCATGATCACGGCCGCGCTCGTCACGACGCCCGCCGTGGTCACCACCCCGTGGCTGATCGCGTCCTTCGTCGTACGCCCCTGAAGGCGCGCCTCCCGGATCCGGGAGACGACGAACACGTGATAGTCCATCGAGAGGCCGAACAGGATCACGAACAGGAACAGCGGCAGCCACGCGACGATCGCGCCCACGCCCTCCGCTCCCACCAGCGACGCGCCCCAGCCGTGCTGGAAGACCATCACCAGGATTCCGTAGGCCGCTCCCACCGACAGCAGGTTGAGCACGATCGAGGTGACCGCGATCGTCAGCGAGCGGAACGACAGCAGCATCAGCACGAAGGCGAAGACCACCACGAAGGCGAAGACCGGCGGTACCGAGGAGGAGAGCTGCTCGTTGAAGTCCTTCGAGCCGGCCACCTGGCCCGTCACCGGCGCCTCGACCCCCTCGACGTCGCCGAGCGTCGCGGGCCGCACCTCGTCCCGCAGCAGGTCGAGACTCTTCTCGGCCCTTCCCTGGTCGGAGCCGCCGACCAGCGGCACGGACAGGAACGCGACGTTCTCGCGCTCGTGCACCTTCACCTCGACCGGGCCCTTGGACGCGCCCGAACTCACCGCCTGCTCGCGGAAGCCGGCGATCGCCGCCCGCACCGGAGCCGCGTCGATGTCGTCGGCCTTGACCACGACCTCGGCGGGTTCCGAGCCGCCCGGGAACGCCTCGTTCACCCGCTCGTACGTCGCCACGATCGGCAGCGAGTCGCCGAACTCCTGGTCCAGCGTCAGCTCCTGGGTCTTCATGCCGAGCGCGGGCAGCGCGATCGCCGCGAGGACACCCCCGGCGATCACCACCGAGGCGGCCGGGCGCTTCAGGACCCGGCCGACGACCGCGCGCCACATCCTGCTCTCGCTCGGCACGCCGCCCGCCCGCTCCCGGCGCCGCAGGAACGGCACGCGGCCCTTCTCCACCCGCTCGCCCAGGAGCGAGAGCAGCGCGGGCAGGACCGTCACCGAACCCACCATGGCGACCGCGACCACCATCAGGGACGCGACGCCCATCGCCTCAAACTCGCCGATGCCGGTGAACAGCATGCCCGCCATCGCCACGCACACCGTGATGCCCGAGACGACCACGGCACGGCCGCTGGTGGCCGCCGCGATGCGCAGCGCGGTCTGCGCGTCCCGGCCCTTGGCGCGCTCCTCGCGTTCGCGCCGCAGATAGAAGAGGCAGTAGTCGACGCCGACCGCGAGGCCGACCAGGAGCATCACCGAGTTCGCCGTCTCGCTCATCGGCTGGACCTGGCTGACCAAGGCCATCAGGCCCATCGTCGCCATGATCGCGGTGACGGCGAGGGCCACCGGGAGCAGCGCGGCGACCAGTGCGCCGAACGCGATGAGCAGGATGCCGAAGGCGACCGGCACCGCGGAGTACTCGGCCTGCTGGAAGTCCTTGCCGAAGGCGTCGTCGAACGTCTTCTGCATGCTGGCGCCGCCGATCTCCTCGATCCGCAGCCCGTCGCGCCCGTGCGCGTCCGCCACCTCGTCGACCGCGTCCAGGACCGGCCCGACCCGGTCGCCCGCGGTCTCGTCGTCGCCGCGCATGTCGAACCGGACCAGCGCGCTCCGGCCGTCCTTGGAGACCGACCCGCTCTTGTACGGCGATGTCACCGCCGTCACCTCACCGGTGGCCCCGACCGACTTCATCACGTCGTCGACGGCCTGGCGGAAGCGCGGATCGGTCGCCTTGAGCGCGTTACCGCCGGTCTCCTTGGTCTGGATCAGGACGCTCTCGCCGACCGGTTCCCTGATTCCGGCGTCGTCCACGATCTGTGTCGCCTGGTTGATCTCGCCCTTCAGATCGTTCTGGTCGACGTCGCTGCGGCCCACGGCCGAGCCGAGCCCCATGGACACGACGACGAAGAGCACCCAGATGCCCACGGCCGCCCATCGGTGCCTGGCGCTCCATCCGCCGGCCCGAGCGGCCAACCCCCGTACTCGTATGTCTTGATTCCCCATGGCTCGAAGCTAGGGGTGCGGCGGGGGAGCGCTCGTCGTGCTGGCCGGTGAACCGGGCGGGCCCGCTCTCCTCCCTCCGGACCGTAGGCCCTCCTCGTCAAGAAGGAGTCCGGCCGTCACAAGCCCCTTACATCTATGACGACTTGAGGGGATTGGGCCACCCGGTGTCCGATCTGCCGACGGGGGCCCGTTTTGTTATTACAGAACCTTGTTGAACAAGTCACAGGTGCATGTAGGTATTGATCTGCGCGCGTCAATCAGACATGGTTTCGTCCCAACGCCCGGAGATCTTCCGGATCTCGAGGGCCGTTGCAGCGAAGTTTTGAAACCCCCCACATACCCCCACATCACCACGAGGAGATCCCTCTTCATGGCAACACACAAGCGTGCACGCTCGGTGAAGCTCGTCTCGGCGATAGCCGCGACCGCCACCGCTGTCGGTGTCACCGTCTTCGCCACCTCGTTCGCCGGCGCGGCAACCCCCGCCGAGGGCAAGGTCTACGGAGCCGACGCCAAGGGTGCCGTCTCCGGCAGCTACATCGTCATGCTCGACGAGAAGGCCGACAAGGGCGCCAAGTCCGACCTCGCCGAGGAGTACGGCGGCGAGCTGAAGCGGAACTACTCGTCCGCGATCAACGGCTTCTCGGCCAAGAGCCTCACCGAGACCGAGGCCAAGCGCCTGGCCGCCGACCCGGCCGTCGGCAAGGTCGTCCAGTCCAAGAAGTTCAGCATCAACGCCACCCAGGACAACCCGCCGTCGTGGGGCCTGGACCGCGTCGACCAGGCGGACACCGCGGGCGACAAGAAGTACACGTACCCGGACGCGGCCGGTGAGGGCGCCACGGCGTACGTCATCGACACCGGTGTCCGCGTCAGCCACAAGGACTTCGGCGGCCGCGCCACGTCCGGCTTCGACGCCGTCGACAACGACGACAACGCCGACGACGGCAACGGCCACGGCACGCACGTCGCCGGCACCATCGCAGGTGAGGCGCACGGCGTCGCCAAGAAGGCGAAGATCGTCGCGGTCCGCGTCCTGGACGACCAGGGCTCCGGCACCACCGAGCAGGTCGTCGCGGGCATCGACTGGGTCACCAAGAACCACCAGGGCCCCTCGGTCGCCAACATGAGCCTCGGTGGCGGCGCCGACGAGGCGCTCGACGCGGCGGTCCAGAAGGCGATCGCCTCCGGCGTCACCTTCGCGGTCGCGGCCGGCAACGAGTCCTCGGACGCCGGTCAGGGCTCCCCGTCCCGTGTGAAGGAGGCCATCACGGTCGCCTCCTCCACCAAGGACGACGAGCAGTCGGACTTCTCCAACTTCGGCTCGGTCGTGGACATCTACGCCCCGGGCTCGGACATCACGTCCGCCTGGAACACCGGCGACGACGCCACCAACACGATCTCCGGTACGTCGATGGCGACCCCGCACGTCGTGGGCGCCGCGGCCGTCTACGTCGGCGCCCACCCGGACGCCAAGCCGGACGCCGTCGCCAAGGCGCTGACCGACGGCGCGACCCCGGACAAGATCTCCAACCCGAGCGAGGGCACGCCCAACAAGCTGCTCAAGGTCGTCGAGTAACACCCACTGGACCGGCGGCCGCCGCGCCCACCCCCACGGGGCGCGGCGGCCGTCCTATGGTGTGCGGATGACGGTCAAGGCATACGCGGCGCTCCTGCGCGGCATCAACGTGGGCGGCAGCAGAAAGCTCCCGATGGGGGAGTTGCGCCCGCTGCTCTCCGGGCTCGGACTCGGCGACGTACGCACCCATCTCCAGAGCGGCAACGCGGTCTTCACGAGCGAGGCCGGCGACGAGGACGCCCTGGCCGCGCGGGTGAGCGAGGCCATCGAGCGGCACTTCGGCTTCGCCGTGGACGTCCTGGTGCGCGACGGCGCCTATCTGAAGGCGGTCGCCGACGCCTGCCCCTTCCCCGCCGCCACGCTCGAGGCCAAGCAACTGCACGTCACGTACTTCTCCGAGCCGGTGGACGCGTCCCGGCTCGACGACATCGACCCGGCGGCCTTCCTCCCCGAGGAGTTCCGGCTCGGCGACCGCGCGCTCTACCTCTACGCGCCGGACGGCCTCGGCCGCTCCAGGCTCGGTGCGGTCCTGTCACGGCCTGCCCTGTTCAAGGGCGTGATCGCCACCACCCGCAACTGGAACACCGTCACCAAGCTGGTCGAGCTGACGCGGGAGCCGGCCCGTGGCTGACCGGACGCCCGCCGTCGACGCGGCCATCGAGGCCGAACTGCGGCTGCTGGCCCCCGAGGTCCGCACCTCGCCCGAGCTGCTCGGGGAGCTGCTGCACCCCGAGTTCAGCGAGTTCGGCACCTCCGGGACCCACTGGGACCGCGCGTCCATCATCACGGCCCTGACCGAGAGCGCGAACCGGACCGGCCGTCCGATCATGACCTCCCGGATGCGGGGTACCCAGCTCGCCGACGACCTCGTGCACCTGACCTTCGACACCGAGAGCAACGGCCGTCTGGCGCACCGCAGTTCACTGTGGCGGCGGTGCGAGGGCGAGTGGCTGCTCTGGTTCCACCAGGGAACGCCGTTCAGCGCGGAAGGGCCGCCGGAAGCCTGATCTTCCCGCTGCGATGTGCGAGGCTCGGCTCCATGCGCTACATCATCATCGGAGCAGGGGCGATCGGCGGCACCGTGGGCGGGCGCCTCGCCGAGAGCGGACATGACGTGGTCCTCGTCGCGCGGGGTGCGCACTACGAGGCGGTGCGCGAGGGCGGACTGCGGGTCACGACGCCCGACGGCACGGTGGCGCACCGGCTGCCCGTCGTGCGAACGCCCGCCGAACTCGGTGAGTTGAGGGCGGACGACGTGCTGTTCCTCGCCGTGAAGACCCAGGACGGCGAGGCCGCGCTCGACGCCTGGAGCGGGCGTCCGGTGGCGGGCGGCGGGACGGCGGGCGAGGTCCTCCCGCTGGTCTGCGCGCAGAACGGCGTGGAGAGCGAACGCATCGCGCTGCGCCGCTTCCGGCGGGTGTACGGGATGTGCGTCTGGCTGCCCGCGACCCATGTCGAACCGGGCTCGGTCTCCGCCGCGGGTGCCCCTTACACCGGCATCCTGCACCTCGGCCGCTACCCGAAGGGCACGGACGACACCGCCCGTCTCATCTCCGCCGACCTGGAGAAGTCGCGGCTGCTCTCGCCCGTCGTGGCGGACGTGATGCGCTGGAAGTACGGGAAGCTGCTCGCCAATCTGGCCAACGCCATCGAGGCGGTCACGGGCGTGCTCAGCGGCAACGATGCCATGGCGCTCTACCGGCAGGCCCGCGCGGAGGGCGAGGCGGTGCTCGCCGCGGCCGGCATCGAGGCGGCGAGCGAGCGGGAGCAGCAGGAGGCCCGCGGCGACCGCATCCGCTTCGAGCCCTTCGACGGCTCGGAGCGCGGCGGCGGCTCCTCCTGGCAGAGCCTGAGCCGGGGCACGGGCACCATCGAGGCGGACTACCTCAATGGCGAGATCGCGCTGCTGGGCCGTCTGCACGGAGTGCCGACGCCGGTGAACGACACCTTGCAGGGCGTGGCGAACGCGTTCGCGCGCGAGCGGCGGGACGCGGGGTCGATGCCGGTGACCGAACTCCTTGGGCTCGTGGCGCAGGCCAAGGAGAGGGCGGAGCGGCAGCCCTGAGGGCCGTCAGCTGTGGACCGAGGTCATCAGGAGCGTGGTGCGGCCGTTGTCCTCCGGGACCGCGCGGCCCTGCGTGAAGCCGAGCCGCTTGAGGACGGTGAGGGACGCGACGTTCTCCGCGTCCACGGTCGCGTGCACCTCGGAGAGCGCCAAGGTCTCATGGCCGTACGCGGTGAGCAGCCGGGCCAGCTCCGTGCCAAGACCCTTCCCCCAGCTGCCCCGGAAGAGGCCGTAGACGATCTCGTGGCCGTCGAGCCAGCTCTCGGGCGACGGCTTTATCTCCGCGTGGCCCACATAACGGCCCTCGTGCCGCACCGCCCAGACCGGGAACTGGTTCTCGGCGTACACGAGGCCGAAGATCCGGCGGAACAGGGCATGGGTCTGCTCCACGCTCTGCATACCGTCCCCGAACCAGCGGCCCACGGCCTCGTCCTGGAGCAGCGAGACGAACTGTTCCTCGTCGGCGGCGACATAGGGGGACAGGCTCAGACGCTCTGAACGCAGTACGGGGGTCATCGGCGAGACGGTAGGGGTACAAGTGACGCCTCGGCAACCGGATTGGCTCACCCCGTGGGGCGCGGCAGTCCGATCGGGTTGGGGAAGGGGACGACGTCCGCCGCCAGGATGTGCCGCACCGGACGTTCGAGCGCGGCCAGCAGGGCGTCCGCGTCCCGCGCGGCGAGCGGGCGGAGCAGCCGCGCCGACAGACGGTCCGTGGCGTCCTCGATCAACTCCCGCTCCGTGCGGCCGTGCTCGGTGATGTGCCCGTCACCGTCCACCAGGCCGCGCCCGCGCAGCCGGTCCACCGCGTGCGCCCACTCCTGTTCGGTCCACCCCCGGTCGTGCCGGATGGTGCCGGGGTCCACGCGGTTCGTGGCGGCGGCGAGCACCAGCGCCTCGCAGGCGTCCAGGCCGTGGTCGGCGAGCGCGGCGACATGCGCGTCGCCCCTGAACTCGCGTACGCAGGTCGCCAGTTGCCACAGCCGCTGCACCGGATCGGTCCGCTCGCTCACGTCCCGGTTCGCCGCGAACAGCGGGCGGGCCAGCGACGGGGCGTCCTCGACCATCGCGGCGAGGGGCGGACACAGGGCGATGGCCTGGTCGTCGATGCCCGGGACCAGGGCGCGCAGGGCGCGTGCCGTGCTGGCCGCGCGCTCCTCCACGATCCGGCCCGGCGACACGTACTGCCAGGCGGAGGGCAGGGCCCGCGCCACCATGCCCGGGGCGAAGACGCCGAGCGCGGCCGTCGCCGGGCCCGACTCGACCGGGCCCATGGGGGCGGCGCGGGCCGCGAAGTAGCCCATCCAGAAGCCCTTGAGGCCCAGCGCCCTGCCCAGGTCGCGGCAGCGCTCCTCGAAGTAGATCACTGCGTGCAGGGGCTCGGTCCGCAGCCAGAGCGTGCGGGATCTGGTGAGGGTCATGAACCCACAAGCTAGGCCAGCACGGGGACCCGCGCCACCCGCCCGACCACACCGGACTCGGCGCGTGCCTCGTCGTAGCGCTGCACGAGCAGCCGCGCCAACCCCGCCGAAGGGCCGAGCACTTGGGCCGTGACGTCCGCTTCGGCGGCGCCCCGCGCGATGCGGTCCGGCAGGAAACCGGGCGCGATGACGTAGGGCGCCACCGCCACCCTGGCCACCCCCAGGTCACGCAGTTCCCGCACGGCGTCCTCCGTGCGGGGCAGAGATGCGGAGGCGAACGCAGGCCGCACGGCGCACCAACCGGTGTGCCGCCACTCCCGCGCGATTTCAGCGATCACTGCGATCGCCTCCGGGTCCGATGATCCCGCCGAGGCCAGCACGACCCCGGTCGAGGACTTGTCGGCGGGGCTGAGCCCCGCCTCGTAGAGCCGCTGGTCCAGAGCGGTCAGGAGCAGCGGGGAGGGGCCGAGCACCGCCGCCTGCCGGATGCGCAGACGCGGCGGCGCCTGGCCCAGGACCGCGGGGATGTCCGACTTCGCGTGGAACGCCCGGGTGAGGAGCAGCGGCAGCGCGATCACGTCGCGTACGCCCTCGGCGTCCAGGGAGTCGAGCACCTCGGGCACCGAGGGCGAGTTGAAGTCCAGGAAACCCGTCTCCACCCGCAGCCCCGGCCGCTGCTCCCGCACCCGGCGCACCAGGGCGCGCACCGTCTCGGCATGCCGCGGATCGCGGCTGCCGTGGGCGATGACGAACAGGACGGGGCGGGCGGGACGGCCGAACATGGTGGGTCAGCTCCTCGCGAGCAGTCCGCGGCTGCGCAGGACGCGCCGCTCCAGCGGGCTGAAGATCAGCAGGTCGATGGCGATGCCGACGATGAGGATGAGCAGGATCGCGAAGAACACCTGCGACATGCTGCTGTTCGTGCGGCCGGCCTCAAGGAGCTGGCCGAGCCCCATGCCCAGGTCCGGCGACTGCGCGATGATCTCCGCGGCCATGAGCGAGCGCCACGAGAACGCCCAGCCCTGCTTCAGACCGGCCAGATAGCCGGGCAGCGCCGCCGGCATGACGATGTGCCAGGTGTGGCGCAGGCCCGTCGCGCCCAGCGTGCGGCCCGCCCGCAGGAACAGCGGCGGCACCTGGTCGACGCCGGCGACAAGTCCGTTGGCGATCGAGGGCACCGCGCCGAGCAGGATCACCGCGTACATCATCTGGTCGTTGAGCCCCAGCCAGATCACGGCCGGCGGCACCCACGCCACCGACGGAAGCGACTGCAGACCGGACAAGATGGGGCCGATCGCGGCCCTGACGAACCGCACCCGGGCCACGACCAGACCGAGCGGCGTACCGATCGCCAGCGCCATCAGGAAGCCGAGCAGACCGCGCGACACGGACGTCCAGATGTACTCCAGGAGCGTTCCCTGGAGCCAGGCGTCCTCCACCTCGTGCCAGACGGCGGAGGGAGCGGGCAGCTTGTAGGAGTCGGTGACCTTCGCCCACACCATGATCTGCCAGACGACCAGGACCAGCACGATGGCGGTCACCGGCGGCAGGATCTTCTGCACGAGGGTCTGGCGGAAGGGGGTGCGCCGGGTCTGGACGGCGTCCAGGGCGTCGAGGCCCGCCTCCAGGCCGGCCAGGTCCTGGCTGCTGTCCCTCTCGGCCTTGTCGACCGGAGTGTCAGTGCTGGCCATGTCGGCGGATCTCCCCACGCAGTTGTTCGGTGATCTCGACGGACAGTTCCGCCACGGCGGAGTCCTCGATGCGGCGCGGGTGGGGGATGTCCACCCGCCACTCGTGCGCCACCCGGCCCGGACGCGACGAGAGGAGCACGACGCGCTGGGCGAGGCGGACGGCCTCGCGCACGTTGTGCGTGACGAACAGGACGGAGACGTCGGTCTCGCGCCAGATGCGGGTCAGTTCGTCGTGCAGGACGTCCCGCGTGATCGCGTCGAGCGCCGCGAACGGCTCGTCCATCAGCAGGATCTTGCTGTCCTGGGCGAGCGCGCGGGCGAGCGCCACCCGCTGGCGCATGCCGCCGGACAGCTCGTGCACCCGCTTGCCGTACGCCCCTTGGAGCCGTACGAGACCGAGGAGCTCCTCGGCACGCTCGCGCCGCTCCGCCTTCGCGACGCCGCGCAGCTTCAGGGCGAGCTCGATGTTCTTGCCCGCGGTCAGCCACGGGAACAGCGCGTGCTCCTGGAACATCAGGGCGGGGCGGCCGTCGGTCGCGATGGCGCCGGCCGACGGCTTGTCGAGCCCCGCCACCAGGTTGAGCAGCGTCGACTTGCCGCAGCCCGAGGCTCCCAGGAGGGTGACGAACTCGCCAGGAGCGACATCGAGCGTGATGTCGTCCAGGACGAGCTGCTGCCCGGCGGGCGTGGAGAAGGACTTCGAGACGTGCTCGATCCGGGCTGCGTGCGGGGCGGCCGTGATGTCGTCCGCCGCCTTGGCGAGGGTGGTCGTCGCCATGGTCGTCACCTCCTGGGAACTGGTCTGAGTCCGGGGTTACTTGACGCCGAGACCGGCGTCGTCGACGGCGGGCTTGCCCTCGGCCTTGAGGACCTTGTTCAGCGGCTTCAGGTCGTAGATGCCCTTGAGGTTCGGCTTCTCCAGGAGGCCCGCCGCGACCGCGTGCTTCGCCTCGGAGTCGAGCGTGGCGGCCAGCGGGTCGTCCGTGGTCTGGATGGACTTCCACGCCGGGTCGATGACCTCGGCGGGCAGCGCCTTGCCGGACGACTCCTTGAGGGCGGCGTTGGCGGACGCCTTCGCCTTGTCGGGGTTGTCCTTGATCCACTGGTTGGTCTTCACCGAACCGCGCAGGACGGCCTCGACGACCTTCGGGTGCTCCTCGAGGAACTCCTGCGACACGATGATGTTCGTGATCACGAACTTCTTGTCCGGCCACAGGTCGGCCTCGTCGAGGATCGCCTTGCCGCCCTCGGCGACCAGCTTCGACGCGGTCGGCTCCGGCACCCAGGCGCCGTCGATCGAGCCGGACTTGTAGGCGTCCGGGGTGATCTTGTTGTCGGTGCGGACCACGGAGACGTCGCCCTTGCCGCTCTCCGCGTCGACCTTCCAGCCCTTTTCCTTGATCCAGTTGAGGAAGGCGACGTCCTGCGTGTTGCCGAGCTGCGGCGTCGCGATCTTCTTGCCCTTGACGTCGTCCAGGGACTTGATCTTGTCCGGGTTGACCACCAGCTTCACGCCACCGGACGCGGAGCCGCCGATGATGCGCAGGTTCTTGCCCTGGGACTTGGTGTAGCCGTTGATCGCGGGCGACGGGCCGATCCAGCCGATGTCGATCGACTTCGAGTTCAGCGCCTCGATCTCCGAAGGACCGGCGTTGAACTGCGTGTACGTGGCCTTCGTCGCGCCCAGTTCCTTCTGGAACAGGCCCTCCTGGTCACCGACCAGGGCGGTGGCGTGGGTGAGGTTCGGGAAGTACCCGATCTTCACCTCGTCCAGGCCCTCGATCTTCTTCGCACCCGCGGCCACCTCGGCCTTGTCGTTGTCGTCGTCCGAGTTGGATCCATAGCCGCAGGAGGTGAGCACGACGGCGAGCAGCGGCAGGGCGGCGACGGCGGTCAGGGCGCGTCGGCCGCCGGTGGTGCGTGGAGTGCGGAAGCTGGCAGGCACGGGAGGTGGTCCTCTCGTTGGCCCGGCTCTCACGCCCTCAGGGCGCGGCCGGGAGATCGGCAGGTTTTCGTCTTCGCAGGTCGAGCTCGCGGGGGGTGAGGGCGCGCAAGCGGTGCGCGTACGTCATCACGCACATCGCCCGACCCCGCCCTGTCCGCTGCCGAGGGCGCCGCTGCCGACGCGGCCGCCCTCCTTCGCGAAGGTCGAGAAGAAGTCGATCGAGGTCATCGCTAGAAGTCCCAACCCTCGTCGTCCACGGCCGAAGCGGCCTCTTCGGCCGGCTCGGTGACGGTGGCGAACGCGTCGCCCGCCATGCCAGCGGCGAGCGTCGTGCCGTCCGCCGGGTCGATCAGGAGGAAGGAGCCCGTGCGGCGCGAGGCCGCGTACGCGTCGACGGCGATCGGCTCCGCGGTGCGGATGACGACGCGGCCGATGTCGTTGGCGACCAGCTCGCCGGGTGCCGGGTGCTGGGAGAGGTCGTCCAGGGTGAGCCGCGAGGGGATGTCCTTGACGATCGCCTTGACCGTGCGGGTGGTGTGCTTGAGCAGCACCCGCTGGCCGACGGCGAGCGCGGTGTCCGCGACGTGGCAGACCGTCGCCGTGAGGTCCTGCGAGATCGGCGGCTGGTCGCCGCTGGGCACGATCAGGTCGCCGCGCGCGATGTCGATGTCGCTCTCCAGGAGCAGCGTCACGGACTGCGGCGTCCAGGCCACGTCCACCGGCTCGCCGAGCAGGTCGATCCCGGCGATCTTCGACGTCTTGCCCGAGGGGAGCACGGTCACGGACTCGCCGACCCGGAAGGTGCCCGCCGCGATCTGTCCCGCGTAGCCGCGGTAGTCGGGGTGCTCGGCGGTCTGCGGGCGGATCACGTACTGGACGGGCAGGCGCGCGTGGCAGGAGGTCAGGTCGTGGCTGACCGGGACCGTCTCCAGGTGCTCGAGGACGGTCGGGCCGCCGTACCAGTCCATGTTCGAGGACGGCTCGACGACATTGTCCCCGGCGAGCGCCGAGATCGGGATCGCGGTGATCTCCGGGACACCCAACTCACTGGCGTACGCGGTGAATTCCTCGGCGATCTTCGCGAAGACGGTCTCCTCGTACGCGACGAGGTCCATCTTGTTCACGGCGAGCACCACGTGCGGGACGCGCAGCAGCGCGGCGACGGCGGCGTGCCGGCGGGTCTGCTCGATGACGCCGTTGCGGGCGTCGACGAGGACCACGGCGAGGTCGGCGGTGGAGGCGCCGGTGACCATGTTCCGGGTGTACTGCACGTGGCCCGGGGTGTCGGCGAGGATGAACCGCCGCTGCGGGGTCGCGAAGTAGCGGTAGGCCACGTCGATGGTGATGCCCTGCTCGCGCTCGGCCCGCAGGCCGTCGGTGAGCAGCGCCAGGTCGGGCGCCTCCTGGCCGCGGCCCAGCGACACGCGCTCCACGGCCTCCAGCTGGTCGGTGAGGACCGACTTGGAGTCGTGAAGGAGCCGCCCCACCAGGGTGGACTTGCCGTCGTCGACGGAACCGGCCGTGGCGAACCGCAGCAGGGTGGTGGCCGAGAGCTGCTCGGTGGAGAGCGGCTGCGCCTTGTCGGGTTCGGTGGTGCTGGTCATGGTTAGAAGTACCCCTCGCGCTTGCGGTCTTCCATCGCGGCCTCGGACATCTTGTCGTCGGCGCGGGTGGCGCCCCGCTCGGTCAGACGGGACGCGGCGATCTCGGTGATGACGGCGTCCAGCGTGGTGGCGTCGGAGTCGACGGCGCCGGTGCAGGACATGTCGCCGACCGTGCGGTAGCGCACGAGCCGCTTCTCGACCGTCTCCTCGTCCTTGGGGCCGCCCCACTCACCGGCGGTCAGCCACATGCCCGAGCGCTGGAACACGTCCCGCTCGTGCGCGAAGTAGATCTCGGGGAGCTCGATGCCCTCGCGGGCGATGTACTGCCAGACGTCCAGCTCGGTCCAGTTGGAGATCGGGAAGACGCGGACGTGCTCGCCGGGCGCGTGGCGGCCGTTGTAGAGCTGCCACAGCTCGGGGCGCTGGCGGCGCGGGTCCCACTGCGAGAACTCGTCGCGCAGGGAGAACACCCGCTCCTTGGCGCGCGCCTTCTCCTCGTCGCGGCGCCCGCCGCCGAACACCGCGTCGAACCTCTCGCTCTGGATCTTCTCCGTGAGCGGGACGGTCTGGAGCGGGTTGCGCGTCCCGTCGGGGCGCTCGCGCAGCTTGCCCGCGTCGATGTAGTCCTGCACCGAGGCGACATGGAGCCGCAGGCCGTGCTCGGCGACCACACGGTCGCGGTAGGCGAGGACCTCGGGGAAGTTGTGCCCGGTGTCGACGTGCAGCAGCGAGAAGGGGATCGCCGCGGGGGCGAAGGCCTTCAGCGCCAGGTGCAGCATGACGATGGAGTCCTTGCCGCCGGAGAAGAGGATCACCGGCCGCTCGAACTCGCCCGCCACCTCGCGGAAGATGTGCACCGCCTCGGACTCCAGCGAGTCCAGGTGGGACAGCGCGTAGGGGCTGTCCGTCCCTTCGGTCACGGTGGCCACGGTCGTCGTCATGCCAGACCCCTTTCGATGAGCAGCGCGCGCAAGGCCGCCGCGGACTCCTGCACGGTCTGGTCCTGGGACTCGATGCGCAGATCGGGTGACTCGGGTGCCTCGTAGGGGTCGTCGACGCCGGTGAGTCCGGAGATCTCACCGGCCGCCTGCTTGGCGTACAGACCCTTCACGTCGCGTACGGAGCAGACCTCCACCGGCGTGGCCACGTGGACCTCCAGGTAGGGCGTGCCGCCCTTCTGGTGGCGCCCCCGCACCGCCTCACGGCTGTCCGCGAACGGCGCGATCACCGGCACCAGGACCTTCACGCCGTTGCGCGCCAGCAGTTCGGCGACGAAGCCGATGCGCTGCACGTTCGTGTGCCGGTCCTCGCGGCTGAAGCCGAGGCCCGCCGAGAGGAACTCGCGGATCTCGTCGCCGTCGAGGACCTCGACCCGGTGGCCGTCGCCGCGCAGCTTCTCCGCCAGCTCGTACGCGATGGTGGTCTTGCCCGCGCTGGGCAGGCCGGTGAGCCAGATGGTGGCTCCGGTGGTCACGTGCTTCTCCGTTACGTGTCGAGGTTCTGTCACGCTCTGCGGCTCTGTCATCAGTGGATACCGCACTCGGTCTTGGCATTGCCCGACCAGCGGCCGGCGCGTGCGTCCTCGCCCTCCAGGAGGCGGCGGGTGCAGGGCGCGCAGCCCACGGAGCCGTAGCCGTCCATGAGGAGGGGGTTGGTGAGGACGCCGTGCTCGGCGACGTAGGCGTCCACGTCGTCCTGCGTCCAGCGGGCGATCGGCGAGACCTTGACCTTCCGGCGCTTCTCGTCCCAGCCGACGACCGGGGTGTTCGCCCGGGTGGGGGACTCGTCGCGGCGCAGGCCCGTCGCCCACGCGGCGTACGAAGTCAGGCCCTCCTCAAGGGGCTTGACCTTGCGCATGGCGCAGCACAGGTCGGGATCGCGGTCGTGCAGCTTGGCGCCGAACTCGGCGTCCTGCTCGGCGACCGTCCGCGTCGGCGAGAGCGTGATGACGTTGACGTCCATCACGGCGGCGACGGCGTCACGGGTGCCGATGGTCTCGGGGAAGTGGTAGCCGGTGTCGAGGAACACGACGTCCACGCCGGGGCGGGCCCGCGAGGCGAGGTGGGCGACGACGGCGTCCTCCATGGAGGAGGTCACGCAGAAGCGCTCGCCGAACGTGTCGACGGCCCACCGGAGGATCTCCAGGGCCGACGCGTCCTCAAGGTCCCGTCCGGCCTGCTCGGCGAGAGCCTTCAACTCGTCGTCCGTGCGCTGCTCTTGGGTCTGAACGGCCGTCATATCTCTTCCCCTCCACCGCTGTTGCGCTGAACCCCCTGGGCGAGCAGCCCGAGGAACTTCAACTGGAAGGCTCGATTGCACGCGGCGCATTCCCACGCGCCGTGACCGGTCTCGTTGGGACGCAGGTCCTCGTCGCCGCAGTAGGGGCAGTAGAAGGGCGCGGCACGCTCGCTCACGACAGTGCCTCCTCGCTGGCGCGGGCCACCCAGGTGGCGAAGCGCTCGTCGTCCACGCGCTCCTCCTGGAAGCGCGTGAGGACCCGCTCCACGTAGTCGGGAAGCTCGGCCGATGTGACCTTCAGGCCGCGGACCTTGCGGCCGAACCCGGCCTCCAGGCCGAGCGCGCCGCCCAGGTGCACCTGGAAGCCCTCCACCTGATTGCCCTCGCCGTCCAGGACCAACTGCCCCTTCAGGCCGATGTCGGCGACCTGGATACGGGCGCAGGCGTTCGGGCAGCCGTTGATGTTGATGGTGATCGGCTGGTCGAACTCCGGGATGCGGCGCTCCAGTTCGTCGATGAGCGAGGCGCCGCGCGCCTTGGTCTCGACGATCGCCAGCTTGCAGAACTCGATGCCGGTGCAGGCCATGGTGCCGCGCCGGAAGGGGGAGGCGTTGACCCGCAGGTCCAGGGCTTCGAGCCCGGCCACGAGCGACTCGACCTGCGCCTCTTCGACGTCGAGCACGATCATCTTCTGCTCGGCGGTGGTGCGAAGGCGGCCCGAGCCGTGGGCGGCGGCGACATCGGCGATCTTCGTGAGCGTCGTGCCGTCCACGCGGCCGACGCGGGGGGCGAAGCCGACGTAGAAGCGGCCGTCCTTCTGCTTGTGCACGCCGAGGTGGTCGCGCCAGGTGCCGGTCGGCTGCTCGGGCGCGGGCCCGTCGACGAGCTTGTACTTGAGGTACTCGTCCTCCAGGATCTGCCGGAACTTCTCCGGTCCCCAGTCGGCGACGAGGAACTTCAAGCGGGCGCGGTTGCGCAGCCGCCGGTAGCCGTAGTCGCGGAAGATGCCGATGACGCCGCCGTACACGTCCGGCACCTCGTCCAGCGGCACCCAGGCGCCGAGCCGTACGCCCAGCTTGGGGTTGGTGGAGAGGCCGCCGCCGACCCAGAGGTCGAAGCCGGGGCCGTGCTCGGGGTGGTTCACGCCGACGAACGCGACGTCGTTGATCTCGTGCGCGACGTCGAGCTGAGGCGAGCCGGAGATGGCCGTCTTGAACTTGCGCGGCAGGTTCGAGAAGTCGGGGTTGCCGATGAAGCGGCGCTGGATCTCGTCGATGGCGGAGGAGCCGTCGATGATCTCGTTCTCGGCGACACCGGCGACGGGCGAGCCGAGGATGACGCGGGGGGTGTCACCGCAGGCCTCGGTCGTGGAGAGGCCCACGGCCTCCAGCCGCTCCCAGATCGCGGGAACGTCCTCGATGCGGATCCAGTGGTACTGCACGTTCTGCCGGTCGGTGAGGTCGGCGGTGCCGCGCGCGAACTCCTGCGAGATCTCGCCGATGACGCGCAGCTGCTCGGTGGTGAGCCGGCCGCCGTCGATGCGCACCCGCAGCATGAAGTACTCGTCGTCCAGCTCTTCGGGCTCCAGGATGGCGGTCTTGCCGCCGTCGATTCCCTGGCGGCGCTGGGTGTAGAGCCCCCACCAGCGCATACGTCCACGAAGATCGTTCGGGTCGATCGAGTCGAAGCCACGCTTGGAGTAGATCGTCTCAATGCGTGTCCGCACATTGAGACCGTCGTCGTCCTTCTTGAACTGTTCGTTCCCATTGAGCGGCGTGAAGTGGCCAACGGCCCACTGGCCCTCACCACGGTGACGGCTCGCCTTGCGCCGGGGCGCGGCAGTCGTGGGTTTTTCAGGGGTGGCAGCCATGGCTATACGTCCTTCAAGGCGGGCTGAGGGCGGCTCTGACCTGCACACTTCGCGCAAGGGGCGCGGCGGTGCGCAGATAGGTGGTCAAGCGGAGAGAGTCGTCGGCGCTGGTGCTGTCAGCTCGCCGGACACATGGCGCTGGACATGCGGCAGAGATCGACGTGACGTCGACTCACCAAGGCAATTCCAGTGCGATCCATGACGGAAGCGTGTCATGGGACTTTCGGCCCAGTCCACCATTATCCAGAATGTGGACGTGAGGGTCTTACCATGCGAGATGATGTGGCGTCGGTCACTCGCTGCGGCCCCGTCAGGGGCGCGGTGAACCGCGCGACCGGCCACGACGGCCGTGCGGCCGAGAACGCGCCCCCGCGCGGAGCGCTAGGCGCCGGGCCACGGTCCGGGCGTGGCCACCTCCGGCTCCTGCTCCACCTTCGTGTCGAACAGCTTGAAGCCGCGCCGCAGGTAATTGTCCATGGCGTGCTCGCCGTCCTTGGAGCAGGTGTGCAGCCACACCCGCTTGGTCGGGGTGAGGTCCGGCCAGCGCTCGGCGAGGTCCCAGGCGCGACGGACGCCCTGGGAGAGCAGGTGGCCGCCGATCCGCCGCCCCCGGAAGGCCGGGATGAGCCCGAAGTAGACGATCTCGACGACACCGCCCTCCTGCGCCGCCAGCTCGACGTATCCGGCCGGTGTCCCCTTCTCGTACGCGACCCAGGTCTCGACGCCCGGCTTGCCGAGCTCCTCCTGCCACTGGTCGTAAGAGAGGGAGAGCCGGTCCGTCCAGCGGATGTCGCCGCCGACGGAGGCGTAGAGGAAGCGGCTGAACTCGGGGGAGGGGATCTCGGCCCGCACGATGCGCACGTCGTCGCCCTCGGGCGCGGCGGCGGCCAGCAGATCGGTGGGAGCGGTCTGCTCCAGGGACCAAGTGGTGACAGTGAGGCTCATGCGGGTCAGCGAACCATGTGCCACGCACCCTGGCCAAAGGTGCCCGGGATGCGGGAAGATCCCGCAGCGCCTGCCACCCCCCGCATTCTTCGAGCTGGAGGATGTCCCATGGCCCGCCGCACACCCCGCGGCCTGCTCGCCGCGGCCACCGTCACCGTGGCCCTCGCGACGCTTGCCGCACCCGCCTCGGCCTCCGCGGACCCGCAGGCCCGCGTCTTCATGGTCAACCCCGTCCAGTCGTCGGGGGACCAGACCCTCGTCGACGCGAAGGACTCCGCGACGTCCGTTCCCGCCGGTGCCTATGCCACCGCCGCCCTGCGCAATCTCGACTCCAGCGGTGGACTCTTTGGCAAGTGGGCGTACATCAGATCCGACACCGGCGCCTCCGCCAAGGTCGCGGACGCGGGCGGCTACGCCCGCGACGACGACCAGTTCGAGCAGGTCATGGCGTACTTCTGGGTCAATGAGTCGCAGGAGTATCTGCAGAGCCTCGGCTTCGGCAGCGAACTGCCGGGGGCGAACGACCGGGCCCAGCCGGTCCGCATCAACCAGTGGGGCGCGGACAACTCGTTCTTCACCGACAAGAAGGCCGAGATCCGGTTCGGCAAGGGGGGTGTCGACGACGCCGAGGACGCCGAGGTCGTCGTCCACGAGTACGGGCACGCCGTGCACCACGCCCAGGTGCCCGGCTTCGGCACGTCGCCGGAGGCGGGCTCGATCGGTGAGGCCTGGGGCGACTACCTGGCGGTGTCGGTCGGCGCGTACGCCGACGCCAAGTACGGCTGGCCCGCCAAGGCCGACCTCGCCTGCGTCGCCGACTGGGACGCCGTCTCGTACTCGGACGCCCCGCACTGTCTGCGCCGGGTCGACAGCGACAAGACGTACGCCGACAAGGTGGGGGAGGTGCACGCGGACGGGGAGATCTGGTCCCGGGCGCTCTTCGACATCCGCGGCTCGCTCGGTGCGCGTACCGCCGACCGGATCATCGTCAACGCCCAGTTCGGCTTCGCGCCCGACACCAGCTTCGAGGACGCGGCCCTGACGACGATCGCGACCGCCCAGAAGATGTACGGCAAGAGCGCGGCGGACGCCGTGCGCGAGGCGTTCCAGGCGCGGGAGATACCCGGCGTGTGAGGGGCCCGTACGACCAGCCGCCGGGTGGTCACCGGGCCGCCCGGCGGCCCGGCGGCCCGGCGGCCCGGCGGGAGAGAAGGAGAGACAGAGGGAGAAGAAGGAGGGGGCCGCGGCACTCAAGGCTCCGGCACCCTCCGCGCCTCGCGCACCGCGGGCGCCGTCGAGTGCGGCAGCAGGTTCGCCGGGTGCTCGGGCAGGATCACCTGCACGTCCACGTCCTCGGGGAAGCGGTAGGGGCGGTGGGCCAGGAGCCCGCCCAAGTAGCGGCGGACCCGGGAGAGTTCGGCGCGGACCGTCACCGTGCGTGCCGGGTCGCCGAACATGTCCTCGGCCAGGCCCGAGGCGCTGCGGCCCTTGCGGTGGGTGGAGAGGAGGTAGAGCAGCTCGGCGTGGCGCGGGCTCAGCTCGTGCGTCCAGCCGCCCGCGCCGCCGCCCTCGACGGTGACCGACCAGCGGCGCGGCCCGCTCACGTCCAGGACGACACGGGTCGCGGCCAGCGGCTGCGGGTCCTCCTCGACGCGCAGCAGCCAGCCGCCGGGCAGCGGCTCCACTGCGCAGGTGCCCAGCGAGGGCAGCCAGGTGTGGCCCGCGGACAGGGACTTGGGCAGGGGGAGCCGGTCCGTGTGCGGCATTCCCGTGACCGCCGCCGTCCAGCCGTGCGAGTCCACCGCGACGGCGCGCCCTTCGAGGCGGGCGAGGACCGGCGCCGCCACCGAACGCAGCCGGTCGAGCGTCGTCCCGTGGCTCTCGCGCAGCCGGGCCTCGGCGAGCTTGGCCACCGAGTCGACCAGGGCGAGCGTCGCCGGATGCATCGTGTTCAGCGGACCGCTGATGTCGACCACGCCGAGGAGGCGGCCGTCACGGGGATCGGTGATGGGTGCGCCCGTGCACGTCCACGCGTGATGCGTCTCCACGAAGTGCTCGGCGGAGAAGACCTGCACGGGCCTGCGCACGACGAGCGGTGTCCCTATGCCGTTCGTGCCGACGACGCTCTCGGCCCAGTCGGCGCCCAGTTCGAAGCCGAGCGAGTCCGCCTTGCGCAGCACCGCGGAGCTGCCCTCGCGCCACAGGACCCGGCCGTCCGCGTCGCAGACGACCATGATGTGGTGCGCCGCGTCCGCCACCGAGACGAGCGCGTCCCGGAGGACCGGCATGATCTCCGTCAGCCGTGAGGCGCGGCGCCGCTCCTCCAGCTCCTCGAAGCTGAGCAGCCGGGAGCGGAAGTCGTGGTCCGGATCGACCCCGTCGAGCAGCATGCGCCCCCAGGACTCCTCGATCACCGGACGCGGCAGCACACGCGGCTGCTCTCCGGCGAGCGCCGCGTGGCGGACCCCCGCGAGCAGCCGCGCGGCCTGCGTGCAGTCCATGGTGGAGATCCTCGCGAGGTTGATCGTCGAAGTCGCGTTCATCACCGGGTCCTTCCCGAGCAGAGCCAGTGCGTCGGGGGGCGTGCGTCCATCGTGCCCCCTCGGCGCCCGCAAGGGTATTGGTTCAGTAATGAACCGATGTGGTTCGGCGTTGAACCGACGACTTGCAACGGTCTGCAACCCTCGCGAACAGCAGTCTGGTGGCCGAAGGTGATGTCGACGCCGCTCAGGCGGTGTTCACGCTCCTGGACGGGGCCGGGAAGCGGGGGTGGTGCCGTGTCGGCGCAGCACCACCCCCGCGACTCCCGCCGGTTGCCGCAGGGAGCCGTCCGCCGTTAGTTGCCGCCGGGAGCGGCCCGCTCCACCACGGCCGCCAGATCGAGGGTGTGCGGCAGCGTCCCGAACGCCGAGCCCCAGTCCCCGCCGAGCCGCGAGGCGCAGAACGCGTCGGCCACCTCCGGGGGCGCGTACCGCACGAGCAGCGAGCCCTGGAGCACCAGAGCCATCCGCTCCACGAGCCGGCGGCCCCGCGCCTCGATGCCGTCCAGATCGGCCAGTTCGGTGAGCAGTCCCTTGATCGCGCCGTCCAGGCGGTGATCGGCGCCGCGCGCCAGGCCGACCTCCTGGAGGAAGGCGTTCAGCGCCTGCGGCTCGCGCTGAAGCGCCCGCAGCACGTCCAGGGCCTGTACGTTCCCCGAGCCCTCCCAGATCGAGTTCAGCGGCGACTCGCGAAGGAGCCGCGGCATCCCCGACTCCTCGACGTATCCATTGCCGCCGAGCACCTCAAGGGCCTCCACCACGAGCGGTGTGCAGCGCTTGGTCACCCAGTACTTCGCGGCCGGCACCGCGATCCGCAGGAACGCGCGCTCCTGCTCGCTCCCGTCGTCGTACGCCGCCGCGAGCCGCAGCGCGAGCGTCGTGGCCGCCTCCGACTCCAGGGCCAGGTCCGCCAGTACGTTGCGCATCAGCGGCTTGTCGATGAGCTTGCCGCCGAACGCCTCGCGGTACGTGGCGTGGTGCACGGCCTGCGCGACGGCCTGCCGCATGATCGCCGCCGAGCCCACCACGCAGTCGAGCCGCGTCGCCGCCACCATCTCGATGATGGTGCGCACCCCGCGCCCCTCGTCCCCGACCCGGCGCGCCCACGTCCCGTCGAACTCGACCTCGCTGGACGCGTTCGACTTGTTGCCCAGTTTGTCCTTCAGCCGCTGAATGGCGAAGGCGTTCCGTGTTCCGTCGTCGAGCACCCGAGGCACCAGAAAACACGTAAGTCCCGCATCCGTCTGCCCGAGCACGAGAAAGCCGTCGGACATGGGTGCGGAACAGAACCACTTGTGCCCCGTGAGTTCATACGTGCCGTCTTCCGCGAGAGCACGCGCACGCGTCGTATTCGCGCGTACGTCGCTGCCGCCCTGTTTCTCCGTCATGCCCATCCCGAAGAGCACTCCGGCCTTCTGGGACGCGGGCCGAAGCCCTTCGTCGTAGACGAGGGAAGTCAGCCGGGGCTCCCACTCGGCGGCGAGCGCGGGATCGGCCCGCAGCGCGGGCACCGCCGCGTGCGTCATCGACAGCGGGCAGGCGTGCCCCGCCTCGACCTGCGTCCACACCAGGAACGCGGCCGCGCGCCGCAGATGGCCGCCGGGCCGCGACCAGGCGGTGGTCAGACCCGACGAAACGGCCTTGCCGAGCAGCCGGTGCCACGCGGGATGGAAGGCGACTTCGTCGATGCGATTCCCATAGCGGTCATGGGTGTGCAGAACGGGCGGATTCTCATTGGCCAGAAAGCCCCATTCCCGCGCCTGGGCCGATCCTGCGGTGCGCCCGAGTTCGGAGAGTTGCTCGCGCGCGGTACTGAGAAGGGCGGGATCGAGATGCCGTTCGACTCCCTCTGTGAGCGCGCGGTCGGACGTAAAGACGTCATATCCCACCAGGGGCGGAGCCTGGTTGGTCACTGTGTGGGTGCTGGCTGCCATGCCGCTACGGTAAGGAGGTGCACCAGGCAAAAGAAACACCCGGGAGGCCGTCGGGCCGCTGGAACCGGGCCCGCGCTCTCTACAGCAACGTCTCCAAGCGCAGGACTGCCTGGCTGCTGCTCAAAGACACGGTCAACTCGTGCGTGGAATACCGGATCCTGGGGCTCGCGGCCGAGGCGGCGTTCTTCACCCTGCTGTCCGTGCCGCCGCTGCTCCTGAGCCTGATCGGCCTGCTCGCGTACGTGGACCGGTGGACCGGCGCGAACACGATCGCCAGCGTCGAGAACAACATCCTGGAGGCGTCCCGCACGGTCCTCTCCGACAAGGGCGTCAGCCAGATCGCGCAGCCGATACTGGAGGACGTGATGCGGGTCGGCCGGCCCGACGTCATCTCCATCGGTTTCCTCTTCGCCCTGTGGTCGGGCTCGCGCGCCGTGAACGTCTTCATCGACACGATCACGGTCATGTACGGCCTGGACGGCGCACGCGGCATCGTCAAGACCCGGCTGCTCGCGTTCGGCCTGTTCATCGTGGCGCTGCTGATCGGTTCGGTGGCGCTGCCGCTGATGGTGGCGGGGCCCGACGCGGTGGTGAAGCTGGTGCCCGGCTCCACGACGGTGGTGCAGATCCTGTACTGGCCGGTGGTGACGCTGTTGTCGGTGGTGTTCCTGACGACGCTGTACCACGTGTCGGTGCCGGTGCGCTCGCCCTGGGTGGAGGACATGCCGGGCGCGCTGATCGCCCTGGGGATGTGGGTCCTGGGCAGCTTCCTGCTGCGGATCTACCTGACGAGCACGGTCGAAGGGCCCACGATCTACGGTTCGTTGGCGGCGCCGGTGGCCGTGCTGCTGTGGATAGGGGTGTCGGCGTTCGCGGTCCTGGTGGGGGCCGCGGTGAACGCGGCGATCGACCGGGTGTGGCCCTCCGTCGCCACGGCTGCCGCGCGTGCCGCCAACGACCGGATACGGGAGGCGCGGGCGGTGGAGGTGGTGGCGCGGGCGGCTGCGGCGCGCGAAGCGTCCGCGGACCCGGACGACCCGGACATGCCCTCCGAGTTCCCCGAGCGCTGGTCACGCTTCCTGCCCCCGGACGACGTCTCCTCCCGCCTGCGGACGCACGTCAAGAAGAACGGCGGGGGAAGCGGCGAGCAGCCACCGCCGGAGTAGGAACGTCCCTGCGGGGCTTTTCCCCGACCCCGCCCCTTCCCGAAAGCCGTGCCTGCGCCCCGGACCTACCCGGGGCTCCGCCCCAGGCCCCGCTCCTCAAACGCCGGAGGGGCTGATCTTCCAGCCGTCCGGCGTTTGAGGACGCCCCCGCGCAGCGGGTTTTCGGGAAGGGGCGAGGTCGGGGAGAACTACGCCTTCCAGACGCCCGCCTCCGCCTGCTCCCGGGCGAAATCGGCGAAGTCACGCGGCTCCCGTCCCAGGACCTCCCGCACCCCCGCGGACAGATGCGCGTTGCGGCCGTCCAGATTCGTCTCGAAGAGCTCGATCAGGAACTCCGCCTCCTCCTCCGGCACCCCGTACTCCGCGAGAGCACCCCCGTACTCCCTCGCGGAGACCGGGACGTACCGGATCTCCCGGCCCGTGGCCGCCGACACCTCGGCCACCGCGTCGCGGAACGACAGCAGACGCGGGCCCGATATCTCCACCACCCGCCCCGCGTAGCCCGAGTCGGGGCGAAGGACCGCCACCACCACATCGGCGATGTCCCGCGCGTCGATGAACGGTTCGAGGACCTCCCCGGCAGGGAACACCAGTTCCCCCGCCCGCATGCCGTCGAGCAGCGGACCCTCGCTCAGGTTCTGGGCGAACCAACTCGCCCGCACCACGGTCCACTCCGCCCCGGACTCCCGCACCGCACGCTCGGCCGGCTCCGCCTGGTCCTCGCCCCGTGCGGACAGCAGCACGAGCCGCCGCACGCCGAGCGAAACCGCTTGCCGGGCCAGCGCGCCCACCGCGTCGCCCGCGCCGGGCGCGCCGACGTCCGGCATGTAGGCGAGGTACGCGGCGTCCGCGCCCCGCAGCGCCTCCTCCCACGTCGAAGGGTCGTACCAGTCGAACCGCACCGCGCCCGAGCGGGAAGCGGCCCGCACCGTGAACCCCGCCGCCTCGGCGGCCTCCGCGACCCGGCGTCCCGTCTTGCCCGAAGCGCCCGTGACCAGCACCGTCATGGTCCGTGTGCCCTGCGTGTCCTGCGAGTTCATCGCGTTCTCCGTCATGCCTCCAGTGAACTGGGCCGCGCCACGAGGAACCATCCGTCAGGGGCTCGCCCCCATACGCGTGCGTCTACGCTTTCGGCATGGACGTACTCGCAGGCTTGCTGGAGGGCCCGCGCGCGCGAGGAGCCTTCATGATCCGCGCGTGCTTCGACCCGCCCTGGTCCGTCCGGATCGCGGACGAGGCGCCGCTCTCCGTCATGATCATGGTCCGCGGCACCGCCTGGATCGTGCCCGACCGCGGCGAACCCCAGCGCATCCGCCCCGGAGACGTCGCCGTCGCGCGCGGCCCCGACCACTACACCGTCGCGGACACCCCGGACACGCCACCCCGCGCCGAAATCCTGCCCGGCGAACGCTGCGTGCCCCTCGGCGGTACCCCGATCGGGCAGTACCAGGACCTCGGCCTGCGCACCTGGGGCGAATCGCTCGACGGCGCGGCGGAGATGCTGATCGGCACCTACCAGGCGCGCGGCGAGATCACCGGGCGGCTCCTCGACGCGCTGCCCCCGCTCCTGATCCTGCCCACCGAGGTGTGGGACTGCCCGCTCACCCCGCTGCTCGCCGACGAGATCGCCAAGGACGAGCCGGGACAGGAGGTCGTGCTCGACCGGCTGCTCGACCTGCTGATGATCGCCACGCTGAGGGCTTGGTTCTCGCGGCCGGAGGCCGAGGCCCCCGCCTGGTACCGGGCGATGGGGGACCCGGTCGTCGGGCAGGCGATCCGGCTGCTCCAGGACGACCCCGCGCACCCCTGGACGATCGCCGCGCTCGCCGCGAAGGCGGGGGTGTCGCGGGCCGCGCTCGCCCGGCGGTTCACCGAACTCGTGGGCGAGCCGCCGATGGCGTACCTGACGGGCTGGCGGCTCGCGCTCGCCGCCGACCTGCTGCGGGACAGCGAGCAGACCATCGCCGCGATCGCCCGCCGCGTCGGGTACGGCAGCGCGTTCGCGCTCTCCAGCGCCTTCAAGCGGGTGTACGGGGTCAGCCCGCAGGAGCACCGCTCACGGGCCGCGTAGCCCCTGAGCGGCGTAACCTTGACCGCGTGTCGTACGAGACCGTCGAGTACGCGGAGCGGCCGTCCCGTGTCCCGGGCGCGGTCCTGTGGACGCGCACCAGCAGCGGTGCGGCCGGCCCCGTGTACCCCGTACTTCCCGATGGCTGCATGGACCTGTTGTGGGCCGGGGGCAGGCTCATGGTGGCGGGACCGGACACCCGCGCGCACCGCCCCGCACCGGATGTCGCCGCCCGGTACGTGGGCATCCGTTTCTACCCCGGCACCGCCCCGGCCTTCCTCGGCGTGCCCGCGCACGAGCTGCGCGACCGGCGGGTCGACCTGGCCGACCTGTGGCCGTCCGCCGACGCGCGCCGCCTGACCGAGCGCATGGACGCGGCCCGCGACCCGGCGGCCGTCCTGGAGTCCTTCGCGCTGGCGCGGGCGGGAGAGACGGAGCCGCCCGACCCGCTGCTCACGCACGTCGTCAAGGCACTGGACGCGGGACGGTCCATCGCGGCGACCGCCGACGAGGCGGGCATCAACGCCCGCCTGCTGCACCGGCGTTCACTGGCCGCGTTCGGCTACGGACCCAAGACGCTGGCCCGCGTCCTGCGGCTGCAGCGCGCCCTCGCCCTGGCCAGGGGCGGCCTGGCCTACGCGGAGACCGCGGTCGTCGCGGGCTTCGCCGACCAGGCCCATCTGGCCCGTGACGTCAAGGAGTTGGCGGGCATGCCGCTGAGCGAACTGCTCAGTCGGCGGCCGGGCTAGACAGCGGCGCGAACAGGTCCACGCCGTTGCCGTCCGGGTCGAGCACGGAGGCGTACCGCTGCCCCCAGAAGGCGTCCCACGGCTTGAGCTCACCGTGGTGGCCGGCGCCGACCAGCTCCTCGTAGGCGGCGTCGACGCCCTCGGGGGTCTCGCAGTGGAACGCGAGCCCGATGCGGCCCGCGCTCTGCGGCGGCTCCCAGTTCTTGTCGAAGGAGCGGATGGTCTCCTCCGTGTCGAACGCGATGCGCAGACCGCCCGGGAGCGCCGCCTCGACGTGCGGCTGACCCTCGGAACCCTCGGGAAACTCCAGGCCGAGACGGCGGTAGAAGGCGAGTGTCGCGGCCATGTCGGAGACGACCAGGCCGACCAGATCGAAGCGGGGTGTGATGTTCGTGTTCATGCTTCGCAGCCTAGGCAGCCGCCCTTGGCCCGTCTTGAAGAAAACGGACGCCGCGCCACTCCTTGCCGCGGCCCGCGCCCAGCCGTACATGTGGGCAGGACGTGCACAGCACGGGACGCGAACCGCCCAGAGAACCGCCCAGAGAACCGCACAGCACGGGACGAGGGGAGTTGACCGTCATGTCCGCCATGCCCACGGCGACGACCGCGCTCGGCAAGCACCCGGTCAGTCCGGTCAGTCTGGAGGTGCGGGACGACGACGTGGTGCTGTCCCGCTGGCTCTGGCTGGTGAAGTGGCTGCTCGTGATCCCGCACCACGTGGTCCTGTTCTTCCTGTGGATCGGCCTCTTCCTCGTCACCGTGGTCGCCTTCTTCGCGATCCTGATCACCGGCGGCTATCCACGGGCGCTGTTCGACTTCAACGTCGGTGTGATGCGCTGGACCTGGCGCGTCGAGTACTACGCGTACGGATCACTCGGCACCGATCGCTATCCTCCCTTCGCCCTGCGCGAGGTCGCCGACTACCCGGCCCACTTCGACATCGCCTACCCCGAGCACCTCTCCAGGGGGCTCGTCCTCGTCAAGAGCTGGCTCCTGATCCTGCCGCAGCTCCTGGTGGTCGGTCTGTTCACGGGCGGCTTCCGCGTCAGCTTCGGTCTCGCCGCGATCATCGCCTTCTACGCGGGCGTGTCCCTGCTCTTCACGGGCCGCTACCCCCGTGGCATGCACGACCTCAACATCGGCCTGCACCGCTGGGCCGCGCGCGTCCTGGCCTACGGCCTGCTGCTCACGGACGTGTATCCGCCCTACCGCCTCGACCTGGGTGAGCGGGAGCCCATGGGCTGACTGCGCGGGCCTCCCGGTGGGAGAAGGTGAACGTGAACTCCGCCGGAGCGGCGTGGAGTTCGTGGCGTGGCAGCACCCCGGGCCCGCACGACTGCGATCCGATGCCGTGCTGCCCGTGGTCGAGATGGACCCACACCGTGTCGCCGGGGACGAGGTCCGTGCGGTGCGCGGCCGCGTCCAGCTGCTCGGTGGTCCAGCGGCGCGCCGTGAACCAGAAGGCGGGATCACCGACCACCCGTACCCCTTCGCCGTCGAAGCCCGCCCGCAGCTCGGCCCACCGGACGTCCGCACGGGCGCCGTTCTCCTGTGGGCGGACGTACGGGGTCTGCATCCGGTCGACGTGCAGGAACCAGGTGCCGATGTCGGATGCCGCCGCCGTGTCCGGATACCCCTCACCGGGTCCGCCGCCGAACCAGTACGCGTGCCCGTACGCGGCAGGCAGACCGAGCCGGACGCCGAGCCGGGGCAGCGGCACCGTCCACTCGCCCTCGGGTGCCACGGACACCGCCAGGCGCAACTGGGTCCCGTCGGCGGTCCAGCGGTAGACGGTGCGCAGGCCGATGTCCTGCGCGGCGGGCGCCACGCGGGTGCGGACGGTGAGCGCGTCGTCCGTCAACTCGACCGCGTCCAGGCGGTGTCGCATGCGATGCAGGCCGAGCTCGCGCCACACGAGGCCGTTGCGCTGCCCGCCCTGCCAGGAAGCGCCGTTGTCGTTGTCGGTGGGAGCCCGCCAAATGTCCAGGCGCGGGGCGCTGGACAGGGGGATGTCGTGCAGGGTGCGCAGTTCGCCGGTGCGGGCGTCGAAGATGCCGGGGCCGAGCGTGATGAAGTCCCCCTCCCGCAGCGGCCGTTCACCGATGGCGGCGCGGACGGCCGGGCGTGGCGAGATGCGGAACTCGGCCCGCGCGACGCCGTGGTCCAGCTTCGCCCAGTTCGTCTCGACGCCCACCAGCGCCGTGAGATGCAGGAAGGTCTCGGCGGCGCAGCTCGCGGGCGGCGCGTCCGGCAGCTTCAGTTCGACGGACTCGCCGGGCCCGAGCTCCGGCGGCACGGCAAGCTCCCCGCCCTCGCGGAGCGCGTCGTCGTCACTGATGTACGTCCACTCGAAGGACAGGTGCGACAGGTCCGCGAAGTCGTGCAGATTGGTGACCCTGACCGTCCCCGCGCCCTCGTCGTACGCGAACCGCACCGGCTGGACGACCCGCTTGTACGCGTCGAGCCCCGGCGACGGCATCCGGTCGGGGAAGACCAGGCCGTCGCAGACGAAGTTCCCGTCGTGCAGCTCCTCGCCGAAGTCGCCGCCGTAGGCGTAGCCGAACTCCGGGTGGCTGAGGCCGTGGTCGATCCACTCCCAGATGAAGCCGCCCTGGTTGCGCTCATGCGCGTCGAACAGCTCCTGGTACTCGCTCAGGCCGCCGGGGCCGTTGCCCATCGCGTGCCCGTACTCGCAGAGGATGAAGGGCAGTTGGCGACGCGACGGGGGTCCGTCCCTGTCCGCGCGCCGTCCGATGCGCTCGACCTCGGCATGGTCGGCGTACATGCGCGAGTACATGTCGGTGTCCGCGCAGGACGCGTCGCCCTCGTAGTGGATGAGGCGGTCCGCGTCCCGTGCGCGGATCCAGCGGGCCATGGCGGTCAGGCCGCGGCCCGTGCCGCACTCGTTGCCCAGGGACCAGATGATCACCGAGGCGTGGTTCTTGTCGCGCTCGACCATGCGGGCCGCGCGGTCCAGGAGCGCGGGCGTCCAGCGGTCGTCGTCGACGGGGTTGCCGCGCCACCCCTGCTCGGTGAAGCCGTGGGTCTCCAGGTCGCACTCGTCGATGACCCACAGGCCCAGCTCGTCGCAGAGGTCGAGGAAGGCGGGGTGCGGCGGATAGTGGCTGGTGCGGACCGCGTTGATGTTGTGCTGCTTCATCAGCAGGACGTCGGCGCGCATGGTCGTGAGGTCGAGCGCGCGGCCCGTCTCCGGGTGGAACTCGTGCCGGTTCACGCCGCGGAACAGGATCCGGCGGCCGTTGACCTTGATGACCCCGTCCTCGACGGCGACCGTGCGGAAGCCGATCCGCAGCGGGACGCGCTCGCCCGCCGTGGCCAGGACCCCGTCGTAGAGCCGGGGCGTCTCGGCGGTCCAGGGCTCGACGGCCACCGTCACGGGCTCGCCCGTGGCGACGTCGATCCCCAGCTCGGGCACGGTGACCCGGCCCTTGACGTCCGAGTCGACCCGCAGCGTCCCCGTCCCCGCCCCGTGGTCGTACGAGGCATGGGTGAAGAAGTCGAGCGCGCAGCCCTCGGGGCGGTGCAGCAGGGTCACGTCGCGGAAGATGCCCGGCAGCCACCACTGGTCCTGGTCCTCCAGGTAGGACCCGGAGGACCACTGGTGGACGCGGACCGCGAGGACGTTGCCCGACGGCTTCAGGAGGTGGCCGACCGCGAACTCGTGCGGCAGCCGGGAGCCCTTGAACTCGCCGAGCTCCGTGCCGTTCAGCCAGACGCGGGCGCAGGACTCGACGCCGTCGAAGCGCAGGGTGCCGCCGCCGGCCGTGGGCCAGTCGGCCGGCAGGTCGAAGGTGCGCAGGTGGTCGCCGGTCGGGTTCTCGGTGGGCACGCGGGGCGGGTCGACCGGGAAGGGGTAGACCATGTTGGTGTAGATGGGCGCGCCGTGGCCCTGCAGCACCCAGTGGCCGGGCACCGCCACGGTGTCCCAGGTCCCGGAGTCGTAGCCGTCCGATGCGAAGGAGTCGTCGGCGGTGTCGGCGGCCGGGGAGAGTCGGAAGCGCCAACTGCCGTTCAGTGGGAGGGAGATGGCATCCGAGCGCGCGTTCCACGCGCGAGGCGGGAGGCTGCCGGTGCCGGGGGACACGTCCTCAAGATAGGGGAGCTCCATGACCTCCATCAGACAGCGGTGAGGTGGGACGTCACAACACTCACGCGGTGGGGGTTGTTGGATTCTCGGCGGCGGAGTTGGACGAATGACACGCGAGGTGCGGATTTCGTCGTTCATTGCAGATCACCGGATGTAATCCGTTGAGGCATGGCATTTTGGCGGCGATATCGGTAGCTTGCGGAGGCGTGACCACCAGCCAGCAGCAGAGCAACCAGCACACGCCGCCCTCCCGGCCCCTGTCCGGCACGCTCCCGCAGACCGACCGCACCCGCCACGGCCGCCTGCGCGAGCAGGGCAGCCTGGACCGCGCCGACCTCGAAGCGATCCTCGACGCGGGGTTCCTCTGCCACCTGGGTGTCGTCGTCGACGGGCACCCCATGGTGGTGCCGACCGTCTACGGCCGCGACGACACCCAGCTCTATCTGCACGGCTCGGTCGCGAGCCGCAGCCTGGCCGCCGACCCCGGCGCGACGGTCTGCGTCACCGTCACCCACGTGGACGGCCTGATCCTGGCCCGCTCGGTCTTCGAGCACGGCGTCAACTACCGCAGCGCGATGATCTACGGCGTCCCGCGCAAGGTCACCGACCCGGACGAGAAGCTGACCGGCCTGCGCCTGCTCACCGAACACGCGGCCCCCGGCCAGTGGGACTACGCCCGCGGCCCCAGCCGCAAGGAGCTCGCCGCGACCACGCTGCTCGCCCTCTCCCTGGAGGAGGCGTCGGTCAAGACGAGCGTGGGCCCGCCGGACGACGGCGAGGGACCGGACGCCGGGCTCGGCGTCTGGGCCGGGAACCTTCCCCTGACGGCCAGTTGGGGCACCCCGGTCGCCGACCCGCTGCTCCCGCCGGGCATCGCGGTCCCGCCGCACATCGCCGGGCGCGGCGGGACACGGCACGGCTGACTCGGGTCCCGGCACGGCTGACTCGGGTCAGGACACGGCCGACTCAGGTCAGGGCACGGCCGACTCAGGTCAGGGCACGGCCGAGTCGGGTCAGGGCCGCACGGGGGCGGGCTTCCCGCAGCCGTGCGCCTTCGCCGAGCCTTCCGCGAACGCCTTGAGGGCGGCGCGCTGGTAGGCACGGTCGGCGGACGTGGGTTCGGCCTTCCCGTCCTGCTCGTACGAGGGCGAGTCGGACCCCGGCGGCTCGACGGTGAACAGGGCCCGCTCGCCGCCCTTCTCGCACGCCGCGCTCACCCAGTAGCCGCCATCGGGGAAGCGTCCCGAGGGCGACGCGCCGGGGACGCGGCCCGGCGCCAGGTAGCTGAAGCGGTCCTGGAAGCGGTACCGCTCGTCCTGCGCGTACGGGCCGTAGGAGGCGCTCAGCCGATACCGCCCGCCCACGTCGTCGCTCGACCCGGCCACCGGAAGGCCGTCCCCCGTCACGCTCCCGGGCCCCAGCACGCACACCTCGACCGGCGTCCCGCGCCGCGCGCCCTCCCACGCCAGTGCCGTCCCGGAGCCGCGCCCCGGAACGCCCCGGCAGGACGCGGCGGCCTCGGTGAGCGGCACGGACTCGTCCGTGTCCACCGGCAGCGGCACCGTGCGCGGGGCCTTGCCCAGGTCGGCGTCGCAGCCCCAGTGGCCGGATGCGTTGGCCGCCGTCGCGGTGGCGATCCGGGCGAAGGCGGTGCGCTGCCGGGGGTCGTCCAGGGACACGTCCTCGTCCTTGGTGTCGACGGTGACCAGAAGTCCGCCGCGGCCACGGGCGCAGTCGAGGAGGACCGCGGTGGTGGCCGACGCGTCGCCGCCCGACTCCCCGGTGGTGAACAGGCCGTTCCAGCCGGCGCCGACCGCGACCGGCGGCAGGGTGGGGTAGACGTCCGGGTACACCCCGCTGTACTGGCCGGCGAAGGCCTCGTCGCGCCGCTGCCGCGCGTCCAGGCCGTCGTCGTCCTTCGCCACCCGCTCCGGCACCGCGCGCACGCTCACCGAGACCGAGCCTTCGCGCGCGGAGCTGTCCTCGTCGTCGTCGCGGGCGATCGTGCACTCCACGCGCAGCGAGGCGTCGCTCAGCTCGCCGTCCGCCCGGTCGCGCGTCTCGTCCTTGAAGGGCCCCTCGCCCAGTACGTCACGCACTTCGGTGGCCGGGAGCACCCCCGCGCAGGCCCCGCCCACCAGGCGCTGCGCCACCCACCGGTCGTAGCCACCGCCGAACCAGAAGTACCCGCCCGCCACCAGCGCCAGGGCGAGCACCGCCCCACCAGCCGTGGTGAGCTTCCGTCGGGCCCCGGACCGCAAGGTCAGCCCCGCCACTGCTCCACCTCTCCCATGATCTCGGTGTCCGCGCAGTGCGAGCGCCGCGGCCAGCCGTCGTCCGCCGCCAGATAGCGGTCGAGCACGGCCCGCGCGTCCGCGGAGACGCGCCGCTGGTCCTTCTTGTCCAGCACGACCTTGTCCTGGTTCTGGAAGTCGAGCGCGGGCGTCACGGTGACCCGGTGGAACGTCGGACCGCCGTCGCACACCGACCGCGCCCAGAGCGCGAGCAGCGGATCGTCGCCCGACCGCTCGACGGTCAGCCCGCCTGCGGAATCCGGCTTGTGCGGGTCGAGTTCGGACCCGGGGACGTCGCCGCTGCCGGTGAACCTCTCGTACGCGCCCGGCGCGAGGACACCGGACCAGCTCTGCGCGCTCGCCGCCTTGGTCGTCGGCTCGGCCGACCAGCGGTCTTCGTCGTCCGACCGCCCGCCGCACGACCCGGCGCGCCTGCTGTACGTCGTGTCGTTCTCGCGGAACTTCCATGTGCCCGGCGCGAACTTCAGCGCCTTGGGGGAGAGCCAGGCGCAGAGCGCGTCGGAGCCCTTCGGTTCCTCGGTGTCAGCCAACGGTCGTCCACCGCACCCCTGTTCACGGCTGACCCAGTCGGCGACCCGGACCGCCGTGCTCGACGCCAGGAGCCGGTCGGCCTTCGGGACGGCGTACTCGCTGTCGGCGTGCGAGGGCAGCTCCACCGAGACGAGCAGATCCTTCGACGGCCGGACCCGCCCGCTCAGGCCCTTGGGACATTCGGTGAGCAGGGTGGCCGACACCTGGCTGCCGTCCAGCCGCTCCTCGACGGATATGCCACCCAAGGCACCGCTGGGCAGCGGCAGTTCGAAGCCGCCGCCCGGCGCGTCGGTCTTGCCGAGCACCGCCTGGGCCCGCACCCCCGCCTGCGCGTCCGGCTCCCCGCGGCCGCCGCCCCACGTCAGCGTGCAGTCGAGCAGCGCCCGGCTCTGCTGCCGCGGTGCGAGCAGCGTGCCGTACTCGTCCAGTACGCCCGCCGAGTCGTCCGGCACGAAGTCGCTCAGCTCACCGGGGAGCAGGCCCTCGCAGGCGCGGGCCAGCTGGTCGTGGTTGGCGGCGCGGAGGTCGTCGCGCTCCTGGGAGCGCGACACGGCGATCCCGGTACCGGCGACCATGAGCAGCAGCGCGGCCCCGCCTGCCAGCAGCAGCCACGTACGCCTTTGGACGTCACGCATCCCGGGCACGCGCTCCCCTTCCCCGTAGAGCCGACAGCAAGATCACACATCACGATCGATGAGTGACGCTATCAATCGCGATCGGGGCGGTGGGGCGAGGGCTAGTGGAGCTTCAGTTCCCCGGAGATCACGCGCCGGGACACCGATTCGAGGGGCACCCCCAGGGCGAACGCCCGCGCCTTGATGAGCGCCAGGGCGTCACCGACCGAACTGCCCGACTGCTCGGACAGCACACCGGCGGCCTGGTGGACCACGGCCCGCAGGTCCGCGCCGCCGTAGAGGCAGGGATCGGAGTCGGGGCCGATCAGGATGCCGTCCGCCAGTGCGTCGGCGACCTCGCGGAACTTCCCCGCTCTGGCGAGCGCCGAGGGGGGATCGAAGACGGTGAGCGCGCCTATGCAGTCCGACAACACCTTCAGCGGCAGCGCCGCGACGGACGTGAACCCGAGGGCGGCGAGCCCGGAGCCGTAACCGGGCCAGCGCCTTTCGAGCGCCGGGCCCGACGCGTACACCGCACGGCGGCTGCGGACCGCGTCGCGACCGGGGCCCGCGGTCAGGACGTACTCCAGATCCTGGGCGCCGCGCGACGACCGGTCCGAGGCGGCGACCGCGAGCTGGCTCAGGTCCGCTCCGACGAGGGTGAGGGCGGCGCTGAGTGTCCCGCAGGCTTCCGCGACCCCCGCCATGAAGAGAGGGCGCAGACCGCCCCTCCCCTCCGCCTCCGCAAGCCGCCGCGCGTATGCCCGCTGGAGGCGGGCCGTGGTCTCGTGCCGCTCGGCGACCGCGCGGTGCCGCGTCGCCATCGCCGCGTGGAGGTCGCGCCCGCTCTCCACGAACAGCCGGTCGTGCCGCTCGGCGTTCGCCGTTTCCTGCACGGCGCGTTCAGCGGCCCGATCCGCTCTCTGCCAGGCGGCCTCTGCCTGACCGCCCGGCAGCCCGGAACTGCCTTGCCTGGAGCTCATGTTCACAGAATACGACGTACCGGTTCAGTTGCCGCCTTCGTTCGAGAGGTCTTCCATCAGGAGGACGACACCGCCGTTGTGGCCGTCGAACGGGGAACAGATGACCGAACAGTCGATGTGGCGTCCGATGCGGTTCACCGCCGGGATGACCACGGGACCGGACCGCTTGCCCGACGCGACGCACTCCTGGATGACATCACGCAGTTGGCCGGTGGGCAGCCCGAAGTCCAGGGCGAAGAACTGCTCGCCGAGGACCTCGTCCGGGCGCAGCCCCCACAGATCGACCGCGCCGCGGTTCCAGCTCCTGGCCCGCAGGTCGGCGGAGAGGACCACCACCCCCGCCGCGATGCTGCTCACCACACCCTCCAGGAAGGCCCTGGCCTCGTCCAGGTCCGTGGTGCGCAGCCGCATCTCGTCGTTCATCGTCTCCAGCTCTTCATTGCCCGACTGGAGTTCTTCGTTGGTGGTCTCCAGTTCCTCGTTCGTCGACTGGAGTTCTTCGTTGGTCGTCTCCAGTTCCTCGATGCTCGACTGGAGTTCTTCGTTGGTGGTCTCCAGTTCCTCGTTCGTCGACTGGAGTTCTTCGTAGGCCGTCTCCAGGTCCTCGCGGACCCGCTTGATCTCGGACCTGAGCTTGGTGGCCTGCGTGACGTCCGTGAAGGTGACGTTGATCGCGACCGGCAGGCCGGGGCCGCCCATGATCGGCTGGATGTCGATGTCGAAGTACTGCAGCTCGTTGCCCAGGCGGCGCTCGGCCCCGTGTACCTGGAGCGTCCGGCGCTCGTGCGTGGCCTGGTCGATCAGGGAGCGCAGCTCGGTGGGCCGGTAGGAGAGCTCCAGGTCCTGGAACGGGCGGCCCATGTCGTTGGAGGTCAGGCCGAACTGGGCGCGGGCCCCGTTGTTGATCAGCATGACGGTGCCGTCGCCGTCCAGGGCGACGCTCGCACCCGGCGACGCGTCCAGGATCAGGTCGAGCAACTGCCGTGTGCGGCTGGCTTGTTGCTGCTCCTCCGCGACGCTGGTCCGCTCCTTGGCGGGGTGCGAAGGATAGGGCGGTGAGCTGATTCCCGGGCGGCGCCGGAAGACGCGCTGGCGGATGCTGACCGCCTCGAACCGCTCCCCGTCGTTCAGCAGCATCTCGGCCTTGCCGAGGAAGAGATAGCCGCCCTGGCGCAGGGCGAAGTGGTAGCGGTCCAGGATCTTGGTCTGCGCCTCGACGTTGAAGTACATCAGCGTGTTGCGGCAGACGAGAAGGTCCAGGCGCGAGATCGGGGCGTCGCGGGTGATGTCGTGGCGCCCGAAGATGACCCGGCGCCGCAGATCGGTCCGGAAGACGCACTGCGTGCCGTACCGCTCGAAGTACTTGTCGCGCAGCTCCTTGGAGAGCGGCGCGAGGGTCTTCGCGGGGTAGTGGCCGAGGCGCGCGTCGCGCAGCGCCTCCTCGTCGACGTCCGTGGCGTAGATCTTGACGCGGCGCACGCACTCCTCGATGCCGATCTGCTCCGCGAAGAGGATGGCCAGCGAGTACGCCTCCTCGCCGCTGGAGCAGCCCGCGCTCCACACCCGGATCTCGTCGTCGGGCCCGGCCTCCGCGATCAGCGCGGGCAGCACGTCGCGCTTGAGGAGCCCCCAGGCCTCCGGGTCGCGGAAGACCGACGTGACGTTGATCAGGATCGTGTTGAACAGCGCACGGAACTCGTCCGTGTCGGTCTCCAGGAGATCGCGGTAGTCGCTGTAGTCCGGCAGACCGACGTCGCCCATCCGCTTGCGGATGCGGCGGCCCAGCGTGGACCGCTTGTACCCGGTGAAGTCGAAGCCGCGCGCGTCCCGGATGAACCGCAGGAGATCCTCCAGACCCTGGTCGACGAGCCCGTCGGCCTGCGCCCCGCGCGGCGGCCGACCCGTCTCCTGGCCGCTCTCCTGCGCCCGCTCCGTCTGACGCTCCTGTTCCGCCTCACTCACCCGCTCGGCCTCACGCACCTGGTCGGACTCGCTCGCCTGCTCCGGCCGTTCCTGCGCCCCCTGTTCGGCGCCCTGCTCTGTCCCGGCGCCGGGCGACTCGCTCATCACTGCCTCTTGTCCTCGACCAGTCCGCGGATGGCCGCGGCGATTTCCTCGATACGGAGTACGAAGTCCACGGAGCCGGTGTCGATCGCCGCCTTCGGCATCCCCGTGAACTGCGCGGTCCGCGGGTCCTCGGCGATCACGGTGCCGCCGCGCGACTTGATCGCCTCCACGCCCATCGAGCCGTCCACGCCGGTACCGGTGATCACACAGACGATGGCCCCCGAGCCGTACGCCCCGGCCACCGACTCGAAGAGCAGGTCCGCCGATGGGCGCACGAAGTGCACGAGTTCGCTGTTCGACAGCGTGAGCACGCCGTCCGGGCCCACCAGGAGGTGCCGGTCGGGCGGTGCCAGATACACGGTCCCCGGATTAACGGGCTCCTGGTCCTCCGCCAGCTTCACATAGAGCTCGGTGCGCCGGGAGAGAACCTCCGCGAGGAGGGTGCGGTGGCGCGGATCAAGGTGCTGGACCACGAGCACCGGCACCGGCAGATCGGGCCCGAGCCCGCCCAGAAGCTCGCCCAGGCCCTGAATGCCTCCGGCGGACGACGCGACAGCCACGATGGCGTACGGCCCTGATGCGTGCTGTTCCGACCTCACACCGTCGAGCCTATCGGCTGCCGGTCCGATCGGTGCCGTGCCGCCGAGCGGCGGAGCACACCCTTGTCGCCGACCGGGGCATCTGCTTGACTCCGCCCGCCAGAACGCCAGAGCACCTACTCACCGGCGGAGGTCGCCATGGACATCACCCGCAGACGCCTGCTGTCCGCCCTGTCGGCCGCCGGACTCCTGGCGGTGGTCCCCGCGCTGCCCGTGTCCGCCGCACAGGCCGCGGCGGACAGCGCGCGCCTCCTGGCCAACACCGTGGGGATCTTCGCGGGGACCGCCGAGTCCAACGCGCGCCCCGAGACGGCCGCCAAGCTCGCCGTCGTGGACAGGACCGCGCGGACGAACCTGAAGTCGATGGACGACGCGGGCGAGGGCGAGCTCTTCGCCGGCCTGGCGCTCGGCACGGACGACGCCAACCTCAACACGGCCTTCAGGCGGCTGTACGAGATCGCCCTCGCCACCCGCACCCCGGGCACCCCCTCCGACCTCTACGGCAACACCGCCGTGCAGCGCCGGGTGATCGACGCCCTCGTCTGGCTGCACGAACGTTTCTACGGCGACCAGTCCAAGGGCTACTACGGCAACTGGTTCAACTGGGAGATCGGCATCTCCCAGCACGTCAGCAAGGCTCTGGCCCTCCTCGTCGACGAGGTGCGGACCTATCGGCCCGACCTCATCGCCACGTACGTCGCCTCGATGGACGCCTATCTGCGCAACGGCACCGACGGGGACGTGAACCTCGACTCGCGCTTCCACACCGGCGCCAACCTCGCCGACATCACCACCAACCGCATCCTGCAGGGCGCGCTCCTGGGCGCGGGCGGCGAGGCCCGCATCCGCAAGGCCCTCACCGACCAGCTGACGGTCTTCGTCACCATCGACCCCTACCACCTCGACCACGGGGTGACGGACGGCCATTACGCGGACGGCTCCTTCATCCAGCACGCCTCCGTCGCCTATACGGGCTCGTACGGAAAGGGCCTGCTCACGCGGGTCGTGCAGACCCTCAAGATCCTCGACGGCACGGGCTTCGCGCACGGCGAGGAGCTGGTGCCGACCGTCCACAAGTGGGTGCGCGACGGCTTCGCGCCGCTTATCTTCGAGGGCTGGATGATGGAGATCGTCAAGGGGCGCGCGGTGTCGCGGCCGGACGGCGGCTACGTGGACGTCGCGGTCGTCGTCGAGGCCGTCGTCGACCTCTCCTCCCTGTCCACCGGCGCCGACGCCACCGCCCTGAAGAGCTATGTGAAGCACATCCGGGCGACCTCGCGCGCCGCCCTCAACCCGACCAGCTTCGTCTCACCGATCAGCATCGTGCGCTACACGGACATCATCGGCGACGCCTCAATCCCGCCCGCCGACCTCAACCCCGTCTCGCGCAGCGTCGCCTTCAACGCCATGGACAAGAACGTCCACCGCAGAGCGGGCTACGCCTTCGCGCTGGCGCGCAGCTCCGACCGGATCAGCAAGTACGAGTACATGAGCGGCGAGAACCTCATGCCGTGGTTCCAGGGCGACGGCGCGTACTACCTCTACCTCTCCGGCCAGGACCAGACCCAGGCGTACGGAGTCGACTACTTCACCACGGTCTCGCCGTACGGCCTCGCGGGGGTCACCGCGCCCGTCGAGCGGCGCGGGACGGTCCCCGAGCTCTACGGCAAGCCGTACTACGACAACCCCGGACACCCCCTGAACTTCACTTCCTCCTCCGAGTCGCAGAACAAGTACGTCTACTTCCCGCGCGGCACCAACCGGCACTCGGGTGGCGCCGTCCTCGGGGCGTACGGCGCGGCCGGGGCCGTGCAGTCCAGTGATGCCGCCTTCCGCGACCGGGAGTTGCTGCCGGACGACTTCGTGGTCCACCGCAACGCCACGGCGACCAAGTCGTGGTTCCTGCTCGACGAGGAGATCGTGGTGCTCGCGGCGGGCGTGGGCGACGCGGCGGGGCGGGCCGTGACGACGACGGTCGACGCGCGGACCGCGGCCCCCGGCGACCAGGTCTCCGTGACGGGGGAGCGGCGCGACGGCCGCCCGTGGAGCGGCGCGGGCGCGGCCGACCTCCGGTGGCTGCGCTACGCCAACGCCACGCAGCGCACCTCCGTCGGCTACGTCTTCCTGGACACCCCGAAGGTGCGGGTCGCCCTGGACACGGTGACCCGCAGCCGCCGCGTCGTCCGCACCGCGAACCCCGACACCGCGGTGACGCGCACGGTCCTCGGCGTGAGCGTGGACCGCGAGGCCGGGGCGAGGCCGGTCTCCCTGGCCTACGCGCTGGTGCCGAACGCGGGCGAGGCGGGGCTGCGGTCCTACCGGGGCGGGCAGCCGCTGAAGGTCCTCGCGAACACGGTGCGCCTGCAGGCCGTCAGCCACGCGGGCCTGGGCCTGACCGCCGCGAACAGCTTCACGGCGGGCCGCCATGAGGCCGCCGGGGTCCGGATCGAGGGGCCCGCGTCGGTGCTCGTGCGGCGCGAGCGGCGCGGCCCGACCACCGTGGCGGTGTCCGATCCGACGATGGACCGCGACAGGATCACGGTGCTGCTCCGCGGCCCCTTGCTGCGGGAGGTCACGGCCGACGAGGGGGTGCGCGTGAGCCGGGCCCGCGGCGGGACCCGGATCGACGTCGACACCCACCACGCCTACGGACGGAGCTTCACGGTGACGTTGCGCGGCTAGTTCCCGCGCACTTGGGGCGTTTGGGGTGTTGTCGCCGGAGTGGGGCATGATGCCGACATGAGTGATCTACGGGGGACGTACCAGCGGCACGGCCGGCAACTGGCGCCGTACGGAGGACAGATCCCGTACGGCGGGCAGTTGCTCTCCCGGCGGCTGCCGGGCCTGGCCGGGGACGCGCGCCGCTTTCTCGCGGTGATCGTCGACCTGGTCGTCGCGCTGTACGGCGCGGTGGGCATCGCCGGCCTTGCCCCGGAGACCAGCCCCTGGTGGACGCTCTACGCCCTCGTTCCGGTGGTGTCCTTCACCAACCAGTGCGTCCTGACGCTGCTGTTCCGGGGCAGCGTCGGCAAGCTGCTCCTCGGCGTACGGGTGATGCGCGCCGCCGACGCGGGCCGCCCCGGACCGGTCCGTCTCCTGCGCCGCTGGCTCGCCGGACTGTGCTGGCTGCCGCTCCAGCCCTGGTACTGGCTCCGGGAGAACTTCGGCGGCAGCACCCGGAACTCGGTGCGCGAGAGCTGGACGGGCGAGCTCTACGACACGGACATCGCAGGTGTGCGTTCCGTGCGCCGCAAGGACCTCGCCGTCTGGCAGCGTGACCACTGAGCCCGCCCGGCCCGTTCAGGACGCTCAGGACTTTCAGGGCTCTGAGGACTCCTCGACGGTGACGGCCCGCACCGGGCAGGACCGCACCGCCTCGCGCACCCGGGGATCGCCGCCGCCGTCCTCGCGGCCGGGGAGCACCTCGCTGAAGCCGTCGTCGTCCTGGGTGAAGACGCTCGGCGCGTTGAGCGCGCACATCCCGGCGCCCACGCACCGCTCCTTTTCCACATGGACCCGCACGTTCATCTCCTACCAGATGACGGGGAGTTCGAGCATCCCCTGGATCGTGTCGCCCGGTTTGAACGGGATCTCCCGCGCGGGCACCGCGAGGCGCAGGTCCGGCATCCGCTGGAAGAGCGTCCGCAGGGCGATCTCGATCTCGGCGCGGGCGAGGTTCTGCCCGAGGCACTGGTGGATGCCGAACCCGAAGGCCAGGTGGTGGCGGTTGGCGCGGTGGAAGTCCAGCTCCTCCGGCGCCTCGTAGGCCGTGCCGTCGCGGTTGATGAGGGAGGTGGAGAAGATGACGCCGTCGTCCGCGCGAATGGTGCTTCCCGCGACGTCGATGTCCTCCTTCGCCACCCGCAGCATGCCGTCCGCGATGGACAGGAAGCGCAGCAGCTCCTCGACCGCCGCGGGCATCAGCGTCTGCTCGGCGCGCAGTTCGGCGAGCTGCTCCGGGTGCTGGAGGAGTGTGAACGTCCCCAGGGAGATCATGTTCGCCGTGGTCTCGTGCCCCGCCACCAGCAGGATCGTCGCCAGGCTGACCAGTTCCTCGCGGTCGAGCGCACCCTCGGAGAGCTGGCGGTGGATGAGCTCGTCCAGGAGCCCGTCGCCCGGCTGCCTCCGCTTGCCGTCGATCAACGCGTGGAAATACGCGTCCAGTTCGTCCCGGGCGCGCTCGGTGTCCTCGGCGCGCGGACCGCGCAGCAGCCGGCGCGACTGCTCCTCGAAGAACTCGTGGTCGGCGTAGGGGACGCCGAGGAGGGCGCAGATCACCATGGAGGGCACCGGCAGCGCGAACGCGTTCACCAGCTCGGCCGGTGAACCCTGTGCGGCCATGGCGTCGATGAGCCGGTCGACCGTCTCCTGGATGCGGGGGCGCAGGGCGGCGATCCGCTTGACGGAGAAGCTGGGGATCAGCATGCGGCGCTGCGTGTTGTGCACGGGGTCGTCGACGCCGAGCAGGGCGACTCGGCGGTTGCTCACCTTCGCGAAGCGCTCGGTCGGCGCGGGGAACGCCTCGTTCTCGCGGTCGGTGGACAGGCGTGGGTCGATGAGCAGGTCACGGGCCGTTCCCTGTCCGGTGACCACCCAGACGGAACGGCCGTCGAACAGCCGGACCCGGGAGAGCGGCCGGGCTTCGCGGAGTGGTTCGTACGAGGTGGGCGGGTGGTAGGGACACGTGCGGTCCTGCGGGAAGGCGACTGGTTCGGACGCGACTGATTCCGTCATGGACGTACCTCACAAGCGGAGAGGCTCCTTTTACCTCTCTCATTGGATGCCTGGGGCATCTACTTGGTCCACGACAAGACAAGCCAGATAGCGGCCCGTTCGGCGGACGATTCTGGCCGGAATCACACCCTCCGCTCAACCTTCCCGCGTCCATGGCCGCAGGCCGGGGCGACCGGCGGGCGAAGCCGCGCCGTACGGTGATCCCGTACGACAACATCCTGTGCCGGACGCCGAGTTGGAGGCTGTGATCCGTGGCTGACCACGACCTGACGGGATTCACCCGGAGCCGGTTCACGCACGAGGGCACCACCCGCAAGATCCTGCGGCGCGGTGAAGGCCCCGCCGTCGTCGTGATGGCGGAGATCCCTGGCATCACCCCCAAGGTCCTCGCCTTCGCCGAGAAGGTCGCCGCCATCGGCTGCACGGCGGTGCTCCCCGTCCTGTTCGGCACGCCGGGCCGGGACGCCCACCCCACGGCCCACGGTTCGCTGCGGTCGGGGCTCTACACGGCGTCGTCCGTCCTGAAGGTGTGCGTGAGCCGGGAATTCAACCTGCTGGCCACCGGCCGCAGTTCGCGCGTGGTGACCTGGCTGCGCGCCCTGGCCGCGCACGAGCACGAGCGCTGCGGCGGCCCGGGTGTCGGGGCCGTCGGCATGTGCCTCACCGGCGGCTTCGCCCTGGCGATGGCCACCGACGACCGGCTCCTCGCGCCGGTCCTCTCCCAGCCCTCGCTGCCGCTGGCCGTCACCGGCCGCCGTGCGTGCGCCATCGACATCTCCGACGAGGAACTAGCCGTGGTGAAGGGCCGTTGCGAGCGGGACGGGCTGCGGGTCCTCGGGGCGCGGTTCCGGGGCGACCGGCTGGTTCCCGGCGACCGGTTCGCCTTCCTGCGCCGCGAGCTCGGCGATGCGTTCACCGCCGTCGAGCTCGACGACGGCGACGCCAACCCCGAGGGCGTCCTGCCGCCGCACTCCGTCCTGACCGAGCACCTCGTCGACGCGCCGGGGCAGCCGACGCGGGCCGCGCTCGACGAGGTCCTCGACCTCTTCCGTACGCGACTGCTTCAGGAGGCCGACGGCTCGGCGGCTCCGTAGCCGCGCGCCCGCACCGCTCGCGGCGTCACGCCCCACCAGCGCCGGCAGCAGCGGTTCAGGGCCGACTGCTCGGAGAGGCCGAGGAGCAGGGCGACCTGGCCCAGCGGCAGGTCGGTCTCCACGAGATAGCGGCGGGCGGCGCCGCGGCGTTCCTCGTCCAGCACCGCGGCGAAGGTAGTGCCCGCGGCGCGCAGCCGGCGCTGCAGGGTCCGCGGATGGACGTTCAGCAGGCGCGCGACGGTGTCGATCTCCGGCGGTGAGGTGCCCAGCGAGCGCTCGACGACGGCGCGGACGCCGCTGACGACGTCCGTCCGCTCCTTGGGCAGTTGCTCGTCCAGGTGCGCGAGCGCGAGGCGGCGCAGATGGGCGTTGCCGCCGTCGAGCGGCCGGTCGGCCAGGCTGAGCGGGACCCGCAGCAGGGCCGCGGGGCGGTTTGTCTTCACGGGTACGCCGAAGAAGTCCTCGTACACCGACAGCGGGGCGAGCAGCGGATGCGGCAGTTCGACGGAGCCGAGGCCGTACGGGCCGACCAGGTAGACGATGGCCCGGTGCATGAAGCCCAGGGAGAGGTCGATGCCCTGGGGCGGCGCCTCGACGCCCTCACGCACGCCGTAGCGCAGCGCGGCGACCCCCGGCGTGCCGTACGGATCGGGCTCCAGGCTGAGGCTCAGCGAGCGCGCGTGGACGAACAGATAGCGCGTGGTGCACTCCAGGGCGTCCCCGAGCGTGGCGGAGTTCTGGATGGCGAGGGCCAGGGCGCCGAGCATGCCCAGGTCCTGCCGGGCCGCTATGCGCAGGCCCAGATCAGGACAGCCGAGATCCTCGGCGGCCAGTTCGAGTACGGCGGCCATCGCCTCCTCGGGCACCAGGAGGTCGTCACCGTCGAGCGCGGCGACGGGGCAGCCCGCCTGCCGGGCGTAGAACTCGGCGTCACCGCCGAGCTCCGCCACCGTGGCGCGGAAGCCGCGCAGCCCCGCCGATCTGATCACGGACATGTCGTCCAGGGTCAAAGATCTGTCGTCCCGGGTCAATTCCTGCCGGGTGTGCTTCCGGACACTGAAGGAATGACGCACTCCGTAGACTCAAGCACCGCCGGTACCGGCAGCACCGACGCCCCGGGCGAGCACGACGGCATCGAGCACATCGACGTGGTGATCGTGGGCGCCGGTCTCTCCGGCGTCGGCGCCGCCTACCGGCTGCAGACCGAGTGCCCCGAGCGTTCGTACGCGATCATCGAGGCGCGGCAGTCCATGGGCGGTACGTGGGACCTGTTCCGCTACCCCGGGGTGCGCTCGGACTCCGACATGTTCACCCTGGGCTACGCCTTCAAGCCCTGGCGCGAGTCGAAGGTGCTCGCCGACGGGGAGTCCATCCTGAGCTACATCAAGGAGACCGCCGCGGAGTTCGGCATCGACCGCCGGATCCGCTACGGGACCAAGGTCGTCGGCGCCGACTGGTCCACCGCGACGGCACGCTGGACGGTGACCCTGGAACGCACCGGGGAGGACGGCAGCCGCACCCTGACCACCGTCACCTGCGACTTCCTCTACTCCTGCGCGGGCTACTACGACTACGACCAGGGACACGCCCCCGAGTTCGCGGGCGTCGACTCCTTCGCCGGCACGGTCGTGCACCCGCAGTTCTGGCCCGAGGACCTGGACCACGCGGGCAAGCGCGTGGTCGTCATCGGCAGCGGCGCCACCGCCGTCACGCTGGTGCCCGCGATGGCGCGGAGCGCCGCGCACGTCACCATGTTGCAGCGCACCCCGACCTGGATCGGCTCGCTGCCCTCGCGGGACATCCTGGCCGACGGCATCCGCGCCGTACTGCCCGCGAACGCGGCCCACCGGGTCGTACGGACGAAGAACATCCTCTTCGCCATCGGCCTCTACCAGTTCTGCCGCCGCAGCCCGAAGGTCGCGCGGCGGGTGCTCACCGGCCTCAACAAGCGCATCGTCAAGGACGACCAACTGGTCGCCGACCACCTCACGCCGTCGTACGACCCGTGGGACCAGCGGCTGTGCGCGGTGCCCGACGCCGATCTGTTCCAGGTCCTGAAGACGGGCGAGGCCGAGATAGTCACCGACCACATCGACCGCTTCGTCCCCGAGGGCATCCGGCTGAAGTCCGGCCGCGTCCTGGAGGCCGACGTGGTCGTGACCGCCACCGGACTCCAACTGCTCGCCTTCGGCGGCATCGCGCCGCACGTCGACGGCGAACCCGTGGAGCTGAACCGGCAGTTCGTGTGGCGCGGCGCGATGATGACGGGCGTCCCGAACTTCGCCGTCTGCATCGGCTACACCAACGCGTCCTGGACCCTGCGCGCCGACCTCACGTCGCGCCTCGTGTGCAAGGTGCTCAACCACATGCGCGATAACGACTACGCGGCGGTGGAGCCGAGGCCCACCAGCACCCTCAACGAACGCCCGCTGCTCGACCTGGCCTCCGGATACGTCCAGCGCTCCATCGACGCCTTCCCCCGGCAGGGCGACCGCGGCCCCTGGAAGGTCCGGCAGAACTACGTGCTCGACGCGGCGTCGACGATGCGCACCAACCTGCGCAAGACGCTCGCGCCCACACCGCTCTCCGCCGTGCGCGGGGCCCGTACGGCGGTCTCCGAGCAGCCCGCGGTGGGCGCGGCAGCAGCTGCCGGGCCCGGCCCCGAAAAGAGCTGGCGCTCCGCCTGAGCCCGGAGCTAGGGTTCCTTCTGTTCGCCCGGCGGCCTCTCTGGCTGCCGGTGCCGGTTGAGTGTGTACCAGGAGGTGTGACCGATGGCTGTCGTTGAGATGGGCGCTGCCCGCATCGAGAAGTCCGTTCATTCCACCTCCGTGGTCACCGGCTGACCTTCCTCTTTTCCGCGCCAGTGTGCGCGTGCGCCGGGGCCACCCCTGTGAAGGGTCCCCCTTGTCTTCCTCTGCATCCCAGCAGCCTTCTTCCTCTTCTTCTCCGACTTCGCACCCTCTCGCGCCCTACGGCTGGGACGAGAACTGGGAAGCCGACTTCACCCCGTACGCGGCGCAGGGCCTGCTGCCCGGCCGTGTCCTGCGGGTCGACCGCGGTCAGTGCGACGTGGTCACCCCCGACGGCACCGTGCGGGCCGACACCGAGTTCGTCGTGCCCCGCGACCCGATGAAGGTCGTGTGCACGGGCGACTGGGTCGCGCTCGACCCCGAGGGCGGCGACCCGCGGTACGTCCGTACGCTGCTGCCGCGCCGCACCGCCTTCGTGCGCTCCACTTCGTCCAAGCGGTCCGAGGGGCAGATCCTCGCGGCCAACGTCGACCACGCGATCATCGCGGTCTCGCTCGCCGTCGAGCTCGACCTCGGCCGGATCGAACGGTTCCTGGCCCTGGCCTGGGAGTCCGGGGCCCAGCCCCTGGTCGTCCTCACCAAGGCCGACCTGGTCCCGGACGCCACGGGCCTGTCCTACCTGGTCGAGGACGTGGAGACGTCGGCACCCGGCGTGCAGGTGCTCCCGGTCAGCGCCACGACGGGAGAAGGAGTCGACATCCTCTGTGCCGTCGTCTCCGGCGGCACGTCCGTCCTGCTCGGCCAGTCCGGAGCGGGCAAGTCGACCCTGGCCAACGCCCTGGTCGGCGAGGACGTCATGCACGTCAACGCCGCCCGTGACGTGGACGGCAAGGGCCGCCACACCACGACGACCCGCAACCTCCTGGTGCTCCCCGCAGGTGGCGTCCTCATCGATACGCCGGGCCTGCGAGGTGTCGGCCTCTTCGACGCGGGGTCGGGCGTCGGCCAGGTCTTCTCCGAGATCGAGGAGCTCGCGGCCGACTGCCGCTTCCACGACTGCGCCCACACCGCCGAGCCCGGCTGCGCGGTCCTCGCGGCCGTGGAGGACGGCACGCTCCCGGACCGCCGCCTCGACAGCTACCGCAAGCTGATCCGCGAGAACCAGCGCATCGTCGCCAAGACGGACGCGAAGCTCCGGGCGGACATGCGCCGCATGTGGAAACTGCGGGGCGCGGAGGGCAAGGCGGCCATGGAGGCGAAGCGGGGCCGGATCCGCTAGGGGCGGCGGCGCGGGGCGGGTGCGGTGCGAGCACCCGCCCCGCCGCCGGCCTCCGGCGGCGGAGAGCCTGCGCCGCGGCGGGCGATCGCGCCGCGGCCCGCCTGGAGGCGTGGCCCGTTCCGTCCAGCGTGGCGTCCGAATTCCGCCAGCCGAAGCGTCGGCGGCGTCGCACACTGGGAGACGTGATCGATGAAGAGACCAGGTACGAGGCGGTTCGCAGCCGCGACGCGCGCTTCGACGGGGAGTTCTTCTTCGCCGTCGAGACCACCGGCATCTACTGCCGGCCCAGCTGCCCCGCCGTCACCCCGAAGCGCAAGAACGTCCGCTACTACACCACCGCGGCAGCCGCCCAGGGCTCCGGATTCCGGGCCTGCCGCCGCTGCCGCCCGGACGCCGTGCCGGGGTCCGCGGAGTGGAACGTACGCGCGGACGTCGTAGGCCGCGCCATGCGCATGATCGGTGACGGTGTCGTCGACCGCGAGGGCGTCTCCGGTCTCGCCGTGCGGCTCGGCTACAGCGCCCGGCAGGTGCAGCGCCAGCTCACCGCCGAGCTGGGCGCGGGGCCCGTCGCGCTCGCCCGGGCCCAACGCGCCCACACCGCACGGGTGTTGCTGCAGACCACGGATCTGCCGATCACGGAGATCGCGTTCGCCGCGGGGTTCGCCAGCGTGCGGCAGTTCAACGACACGATCCGGGTGGTGTACGCCCTGACGCCCACCGCGCTGCGGGCCGCTGCGCCGCGTGGCGGGGGCGCGGGGCGGGCGACCCCGGCGGCCGGGGTGCCGCTGCGGCTCGCCTACCGGGGGGCCTACCAGGCCGGTGCGGTCTTCGACCTGCTCTCCGATGAGGCCGTCGCAGGCGTCGAGCAGGTGAGCGGGGAGCGGGGCGGTCGGACGTACCGGCGTACGTTGCGGCTGCCGTACGGCACGGGGATCGTGGCCGTCGAGGAGAGCGACCACGGGCCGGGCGGCTGGCTGGACGCCAGGCTCCACCTGACCGATCTGCGGGACCTCACGACCGCCGTGCAGCGGCTGAGGCGGCTCTTCGACCTCGACGCGGACCCGTACGCGGTGGACGAGCGGCTCGGCGCGGACGCGCGGCTCGCTCCGCTGGTCGCGGCGCGCCCCGGCCTCCGCTCGCCGGGTGCGGCGGATCCGGAGGAGTTCGCGGTGCGGGCGCTGGTGGGGCGGGGGGAGGCCTCGGTGCTGGTGGAGCGGTACGGGAAGGCGCTGGACGCACCGTGCGGAGCCCTGACGCACGTCTTCCCGGAGCCGGGCGCACTGGCCGGGGAGCCGGGGCCGCTGGGGGAGTTGGCCACTGCCCTTGCCGATGGGCGGGTGCGGCTGGACGCGGGGGCGGATCGGGAGGATGCGGAGGCGGGCCTCTTGGCCTTGGAGGGGGTGGGTGCGGGGGTTGCGGCGGTTGTTCGGATGCGGGCTCTGGGGGATCCGGATGTGGGTTTGCCGGGGGTGGATGTGCGTGAGGGGTGGCGGCCTTGGCGGTCCTATGGGGTCCGGCACTTGCTGGCGGCAGGGTAGGGAATTCTCCCCAACCCCGCCTTGGCTGCCGTCATCACCGGCTTCGCCGAGTTCGTCCTCACACGCCGGACGGGCTGGAAATCCAGCCCGTCCGGCGTGTGAGGACATCTTGTCCGGGGTCTGGGGCGGAGCCCCAGGTAGGCCCGGGGCGCAGGCACGGTTTTCGGGAAGGGGCGGGGTCGGGGGGACTCCTCACTCCTCCAGCCCCCAGCTGTGGATCCGCCGAGGATGAATCCGAATCAGCTCCTCACTGAAGTGAGGGCCCAACTCGTGCGGTCCCGTGAGGAGTTCCGCATCGCCCCGGATGTCGACCCCCCGCACCTTCCACGGCCTCTCGCTCACCACGTCGTCCACCACCAGCGACACCTTCGGATTCCCCTGTAGGTTCCGCCACTTCTTGGTGGTCCCCAGCGCATAACCACCGATCAAGATCGTCCCGTCGTCCTGCGGGAAGAACCCGACAGGATTCGCCTGCGGCTGCCCCGTCGCGTCGACGCTGGCCATCCGGCCCAGACGCTGGGACTTGAGGTACGCCCGCTCGGCCTCGCTGAATTCGGTCATGGCGCGAGCCTAAGCCGCGGGCAGGCCCCACCGCGGCGCCGCCCCGTTCGGTTCGACCGGCGCGATCCGCAGATCCGGACGGTCGCCCCTGGCCGTGATCAGCGCCGACTCGCCCCGCCCGATGGCCACCTTGACGGCGCCCCCTCCCACGTCCTCGTACGACAGCCGGCGCCCCCGCCCGTCCCGCACCTCGATCGCCCCCGCGATCCCGTGCCGCACCACGCACGGTGCCCCCGCCTCGCTCACGAGCCGTACCCACCGGGTCGTCCCGCCCTTCCGCACCGCGCTGAGCAGGAACGCCCCCTGCGTACGGAAGTTGTGCACCGTGAGGTCCGCCCACGCCGCAGGCAGGGCGGGGGAGACGCGGATGACGTCGCCCCAGGACTGGCAGACCATGTCGTGCAGGGACTGCGCGGCGGAGAGCGGGGTCTCGATGACCGGGCCCGACTCCTTGTACATGGTGTTGGGCTGGATGAAGCGCGACATCAGCTGCCCGAGGTACTTCAGCGCGTCCTCGCCCTTGCCGAGCAGCGCCGACATGGACGCGGCGCCCGTGAACGTATAGCCCTGCAGGGCTCCCTCGAAGCCCACCCAGTGGGCCAAGGACCGTTCGATCAGGGCGCGTTCGTCCGCCGTGCGGCCCGTCACCTCGTACAGCGGGTACACCGCGAGCATGTGGGAGTAGTGGCGGTGCGACTTCGCGAAGGGGATGTCCGCGCCGATCATGTAGCCGTTCGCGTCGGCCGGGTACGCGGCCAGCCTGCTGCCCACCTCCCTCCAGCGCGGCGCCAGATCGTCTTCCACGCCCAGGATTTCAGAGGCCTCCAGCAGGGTGCGGCAGCCCCACCTCAGCAGCATCAAGTCGTAGTTGCAGTCGCGCGAATTGCCGCCGTACTCGGGCGAGTACGTCGCCGGGAGGTGCAACTTGCCGTCCGCGCCCGGCTCCAGGAAGTGCAGGTAGTAGTTGATCGCCTTGCGCAGGAGCGGGAAGAGCACGTCGCGCAGGATCGACTTGTCCATGGTGTGGCGGTAGCTCAGCCAGACGTTGTGCAGAGCCCACGTGAGGTTGCCCACCTCGGGAGTTGGGGGTCCCCCCTGCTCCTTGAGAGTTTGGGGGAGGGTCCTGGCCGGGGATGCCGACTCCGTACCCGCCGTCCGTGACCGATGCCCCGTTCACCAGGGACGGGTCCGTGGTGCGCGGGATGCCGAGCGAGTCGGCGCGGTAGGGGGCCGCCATCTCCTTGGTGAGGTTGGACCGGAACTCGCTCAACGCGCGCGTGACGGCGTCCAGTTCGAGGTGGTTGGAGCCGTGGATCAGCCAGTACTCCAGCTGCACGTTCAGGTTCCACCAGGTGTTGGGCCACGGCGTCGGCTCCAGCCAGGGACCGCAGGTCGCCATCACCGGCGCGTCGCGGCGGGCGGCGGCCGCCGTCTTGTAGAGCTGGATCCAGTAGAAGCGCTGCATCCGGGCATCGGGCAGCGACAGGAAGCTCTTGCGGTAGTACGCGTGCCACCAGGCCCGGTGCGACGCCGCGAGACCGTCGTACGAGAGGCCCGCCGCACTCCGCACCGCCCGCACCGCACGGTCGCGCGCCGTCGTCCCGGGGTGTGAGTGCGCCACGTTCACGTACAGCGTCCTGGCCGCGCCCCGCGTCCGCTCCCGCCACGCGGTGACGTGCTGGCCGCCCGCGAGCAGCGGCTGCACGGCGGCCGTGACACCGTCGTACTCCTTGACCTCGGCGGGCGGGTTGCCCCCGTACCCCTCCGGCAGCGGCTTGAACGCGGCGCGCGGGCTGATCGCATCCGCCGGGTGGAACACCCACCGGAAGCCGCGCTCGCCCGCGCTCGGGGTGACCTCGACGGCGAGGACGGAGCGCGTGGTGTGCACCTGCGCGCGGAGCTCCAGGGTGCCCTTGTCCGTGGTGAGGGTGCCGGTCAGCTCGGCGTCACGCAGCCGCAGGCGCCAGTCGATGCCGGTGATCGCGCCGACGGGTTCGAGCGTGAAGTGGCCGATCGGCAGGCGGGCGAGCCCGAAGAGGGAGCCGAACTCGGGATGGGGGTCCCCCCTGCTCCTTAAGAGCTTGGGGGAGGTCCTGCACCTCGGAGTGCTGGACGTTGAAGCGCAGTGCCGTCGTCGCGCCGTCCTGCTGTGCGCCGGGCTGCGTGCTCGGCCGCGTGCTCGGCTCGGCGTAGATCCCCGAGCCGAGGAAGCCGTTGCCGAGGTAAGGGCCCTCGTACCAAGTCTTCGGCAGCTTTTGCCAGACCAGATCGGCGTCGTCGAGCACGGTGCGCCAGGGGTCGCCGGGCGCGCTCACCTCCGTGGGCTCATGTGACGCGGCGGCGGCCTGGGCGGGCAGGCCGCCCGCCATCAGTGCGCCGCCGACCGCGGTTCCGGTGGTGGCGAGCACGGTTCTTCTGGACGGGCTTGGCATCGCTTCTCCCGGAGTCATCGGCTGAGTCATCGGAGCTTTACCTCGCTGAAAGCTAGAGAGGGTGCGGCATCCAGTCAATGAGTCGGGATAGATCCGATGGGAAGACATGTACGTGAACATGAACGTGCGTGGGGGGTGTGGGCAAGTGGGCATGTGCGCGCGTGGCGAGTGGGTGGCCGGCGGGGCTGCTCAGCCCCAGATCACGGCCCCCAGCCACGCCCCCGCGATCAGCAGGCACGCGAACAGCTCGGTCAGCACGCTCCAGCCGCCCGCCCGCATGGCCGTCCGCGTCGCCGCCACCGCCTCCCCGTGCCTGCCGAGCCGCAGCCGCTCCGCCAGGTAGATCCCTCCGACGAACCCCGGGAGTGATCCGATCACCGGCACCACGCAGAACCCGACCAGGGCCCCGGCACCCGCGTACACGGCCGTCCGGCGCGTGGCGCCGCTCTGCCGGAAGCGCCGGGGCGGCAGCAGCCATCGGATGCCCTGTGCCACGAGGAGTACGACGGACGCGCCGACCAGGACTCCCCAGGCGACCGGCTCCGGGTCCTGCAGCGCCCACCACAGAATGGCGGCCCACACCAGCCACGGTCCCGGCACCCCGGGCACAAGCACTCCGCCGATTCCCAGCAGCAGCACCACTGAGACCAGCAGGAGTTCCCACGCTCCCATCTGCCAAGCGTGCAGGAAACGGGAGAAAACCGCAGGTCGCGCGAGCCCCGTCGGCCCCGTTCCGGCCGACTACCGGGCCACCCAGCCCCGCTCGTACGCGTGCCAGCCCAGCTGGAGCCGTGTCGTCACGCCCGTCAGCTCCATCAGGCGCTTGACCCGGCGCTGCACCGTCCGAAGGCCCAGGTCGAGCTGTTTGGCGACGCTCGCGTCCGTCAGGCCCGCGAGCAGCAGCGACAGGATCTCCAGGTCCGCGCCGTCCGGCCCCTCGGGGGCGTCCTCGGTGACCGCGTGGCCGCCCTCGCCGAGCCGCAGCGGCAGCGCGTCCCGCCACACCGCCTCGAAGAGGCCCGTCAGGGATTCGAGCAGGCCGCTCGCGTGCACCACGAGCGCGGCGGGCTCCGCCCTGCGCGAGGTCAGCGGCACCATCGCGAGCGAGCCGTCGGCGATCACCAGCTTCGTCGGGACGCGGTCCACGACGCGCACCTGTTCGTCGCGGCCGATCGCCGTCGACAGTTCGACGAGGCCGGTGGGGAGCGCGAGGACGGAGCGTTCGACCACCACGCGGTAGGTGACGCCGCGGCCCGCGGCCTGCTCCTCCGCGTCGTTCTCCATGCCGGTGATCGCCACGGGGTTGCCGGTGACCAGGGCGCACACCTCGTCGCTCGCGCCCAGCTGGAGCTGGAGGAAGCGCTGTGCGACCGCGCCGGCGCCGGTGACCACCTCGACCAGGTCGTGCACCGCGGGCTCGGCGGCCTGGGCGCGGTACTCCTCGGCGAGCAGTTTCGCCGCAAGCTCGGCCTTCTCCAGTTCGTGCCGCTGCTGGGTCAGGAGCGCGCCGAGAGCGACACCCGGCGGGGCCGCCACCCACCGGCCCGCCTTGCCGGACGCCTGGGCCGCGAGGCCGTGCAGCTCCAGGTGGCGCAGCGCGCGCACCGTCTCCGGCTCGCCCAGCGAGAGCCGCCGCGCGAGATCGGGCACGTCGGCGGCGCCCACCGCCACCAGGGCGCGGTACGCCGTCTCGTGCGTCTCGTCCAGACCTATCGCAGCCAGCATGCGGCGACGTCCCTCCCCAAGGATGCGTTCCGACGGCGCCCTGGCGGAAAACAGCCACGGCGTAAACCCGCCCCGGGACATCATCCCCGCACCCCCCGCCTCTCTGCCAAGGTGACGCCACCGCAGCACCAACGGCAGCCGCGAATACGGCCATTGGTCCCGATTTCGGCTGTGGTTCCGCATGCCCGACAGCCTTCATGCCCGACAACCCGCATGCCCGACAACCCTGGGGAGAGCGATGCGCCCGATATCGCGTACGGCCTTGGGGGCGGCGACCGCCGCCGTCCTCGCCGTCACCGCGGCCGTCCCGTCCGCGGCCGAGCCGCGCGCGGCCACGGCGGACACGAGTGCGCCGGTGGGAAGCGCGGGCGGCGCGGGGGGTGCCTCGCGCGGCGAGGGAAGCTCCGTCGTCACCCTCGTCACCGGCGACCGCATCCTGGTCACGTCGGACGGCAAGGACCGCGCGGGCGCGAGCGCGCTGCCCGGCGCCGACGGCACGGCGCCCCTGGTCCAGACCAGGCAGTCCGGCAAGGACCTGTACGTCTACCCCGAGGGCGCCGTCCACGCGATCGCCGAGGGCAAGGTCGACGAGGAGCTCTTCAACGTCACCGGGCTGGTCCGCCAGGGCTACGACGACGCGCACGCCAAGAAGCTGCCGCTGATCGCCGTGTACGACACGTCCGTCGACGTCACGCGCTCGGTGCCCGCGACGCCGCGCGGCGCCGAGCGCGGGACCGTCCTCGAACCGGTCGACGGCGTCGCGCTGAAGGCCGACAAGAAGAAGGCCGCGGACTTCTGGGCGGACATCACGTCACCCACGTCCCGGTCCGCGTCCGACCTGAAGAAGCTCTGGCTCGACGCCAAGGTCGAGGCCACCCTCGACCGGTCGACACGGCAGGTGCACGCCCCCGAGGCCTGGGCCGCGGGCTACGACGGCAAGGGCACCAAGGTCGCCGTCCTGGACACCGGCGCCGACGCCGGGCATCCCGATCTCAAGGGCCGTATCGGCGCCACCAAGAACTTCACCGACTCCCCGGACGGCGAGGACCGCCAGGGCCACGGCACCCACACCACCTCCACCGTCGGCGGCACCGGCGCGGCGAGCGACGGCAAGAAGAAGGGCGTCGCGCCCGGCACCGAGCTGCTGCACGGCAAGGTCCTCAACGACAGTGGCTCCGGCGCCACTTCGTGGATCATCGCGGGCATGCAGTGGGCCGTCGACGAGAAGGCCGACGTCGTCTCCATGAGCCTGGGCAACCCGGCGCGGACCGACTGCGCGGACCCGATGAGCACGGCCGCCGAGGAGCTCGCGCGGGCGAGCAAGGACACACTCTTCGTCCTCGCCGCGGGCAACACAGGACCGGGCTTCAACTCCGTTTCCTCGCCCGGGTGCGCGCCGAGCGTCCTGACCGTCGGCGCCGTCGACCGCGACGACTCGACGGCCTCCTTCTCCAGCCGGGGACCCGCGTACGGCTCGCACACCCTCAAGCCGGAGATCGCCGCGCCCGGCGTCGACATCTCCGCCGCCGCCGCGGGCGGCAGGGGCGTCTACGCGTACCGGTCCATGAGCGGTACGTCGATGGCGACCCCGCACGTCGCGGGCGCGGCCGCCCTGGTCAAGCAGCGCCATCCGGACTGGAGCGCGCGGCAGATCAAGTCGGCCCTCGTGTCGTCGGCGGACAGCGCCATCCCCGGAGACGTGACCGAGACGGGCGGTGGGCGCCTGGACGTGAAGGCGGCCGTCGACCAGAAGGTGCTCGGCTCACCCGCGGTGCAGGGCGGCAGCTTCGGCTGGCCGCAGGACGCCTCGGACCGCACCGCGGTCGACGTCCCGTACACCAACACCACGGACAAGGCGGTGCAGTTGAAGCTGTTCGTGCGGGGCGTCACCGGCAACGACGGCTCCGCCGTGCGCTCGGACATCGCCAGGCTCGGCGAGCGCTCCGTGAAGGTTCCCGCCGGGGCCACGGTCGAGGTCCCGCTGAAACTGGACCCCGACGCGGACCTCAAGAACGCCCAGTACGGCGACGTCACCGGCCGCGTCCTGGCGAAGGCCGACGGGGGCGTCGCGGTCTCCACGCCCTTCTCCCTCTACGTGCAGCCCCAGACCGTCAGCCTCCGCGTGAAGCTCGTCGGCCGCGACGGAAAGCCCGCCGACGGGCCCTCGTCCGTCGACCTCATCGGCACCGACGACGCCACCGGCGAGCGCCGCTTCAACGAGGGCGCGAACGACCAGACGTACCAAGTCCGCCCCGGCTCCTACTTCCTGACCGGCTTCATCGCGACCCCGGACGCGGACGGCGGCACGCTCACCGACTCGCTCACGCACATCGCCCGGCCCCAGGTCGAGGTGAAGAAGGACATGACCGTCACGCTCGACGCCCGCAAGGCGCACCGCCTCACCGTCAGGACGGACAAGGAGTCCGAGGTGCGCGGCGCGACCCTCGGGTTCGCCCGCACCTGGGGCACCGACAACTGGCTGCACGCGGGCACCGCTTCGGGGCCGCGCTCCATCCGCGGCTTCTACCAGTCCGTCGAGGGCAAGGCGACCGACGGCACCTTCGAGTCCGGCAGCTACTGGCGCGCCGCGGCGCCCCTGCTCTCCGAACTCGCCGTGGTGGGCGGCAGGTCGCTGCACGCCGTGACCGCGTCCACCGGCTCGGCCAACCTCGACGGCACGGGCAGGGCGGCGCTCGTGGACGCCGGGTCCGGTACGCCGGCGGAGCTCGAGGCCGCCGGGGTCAAGGGCAGGATCGCCCTCGTCAAGGTCCCGGACGGCGGCAGCGCGAACGCCGCCGCGACGAACGCGAAGGCGGCCGGAGCGCTCGCCGTCATCGCCCACCGCACGGCCCCGGGTCGCTGGTACCCCTCGGTCGGCCTCGGCGGCTCCCCGCTGCCGGTCCTCGGCATCCAGACCGGCGACGCGACAGCGCTGCTCGACCAACTCTCCGACGGGCCCGTCGAGTTGAAATGGAAGGGAACGGCGAAGAGCCCCTACGTCTACAACCTCGCCTTCCCCGAGACCGGCCAGATCCGCGACGACCGCACCTACCGGGTGCGCGACAAGGACCTCGCCGCGAACGAGGCGACGTACCGCGCGATGGGCACCGCCACGGACTACGTGGACCTGCCGTCCGCCGTCCGCCCCTCGGGCCTCGAGGTCTACTTCGCCGACATCGAGTCGGTCCCGGCCCCAGGCAAGCGCACCGAGTACTACTCGGCGGGCACGACCGGCTGGGGCCACCAGGTGTCCAGCAGCTTCCCGTTCGGCGAGTTCATGATCGACCCGGTGCGGACGTACGAGAAGGGGGAGCGGCGCAGCGAGAAGTGGTACGAGGGAGTCCTCACGCCCGTCGCGCCGCGGGACGCCGACGGCGGGCTCGGCCTCGCGGGAGAGCGGCAGGGCAACCTGATCGGTGTCGCGCCCGGATTCTGGGGCGACGGTGAGCACATGGGAATCCAGGGCGGGTTCGGCGACATCGGCGGTGTGCAGCTGAAGCGGGACGGCGAGATCGTGGGCGAATCGGGCTGGCCGTTCGGGGTGTTCACGGTTCCGGCGGAGGACTCCGCGTACGAACTCACGCTCCACACCCAGAAGATCGGCTCGAAGGTCTGGAAGCGGTCCACGGGCACGCGGACCACCTGGGCGTTCCGCTCGCACCTCGACGAGGAGGTCCACTCCCAGGGCATCCCGATGCTGTTCCCGCGCTACCGGCTGCCGGAGGACGGTATGAAGACGCTGGCGGCGAAGGACGGCCAGAGGATTGGGATCACGGCGACAGGGCACTCGGGCTACAAGCCGGGGCCGATCAAGTCGGCGGCCCTGTCCTACTCGTACGACGAGGGCGAGACCTGGACCGAGGCAACGACGTCCGCGTCCGGTGGGAAGTGGACCGCGACCGTGGACCACGCGGGCGCCTCGGGCAAGCAGGTCTGGCTCAGGGCCGAACTGACGGATGCGAACGGAAGTTCCGTCACTCAGACGGTGGCCCGCGCCTACGACGTGCGCTAAACACACAGACACCGCCGGGCGGTCCTCCCGTGGGGGGTGGGCCCGCCCGGCGGCCCCCATCACTCTTCCGGTGGCCGGAATTTCCGGATGAACCGTTTTCGTGCGGCCTTCGCGGTGGACAATAGGGGCATGAGCCAGCAGGGGGAGAGGCACTCCGGGGCCTCCGGCCAGGAGGACGACTGGTGGGGTCAGCTGTACGACGACTCCGCTCATGACACGGGTCCGGCCGAGGCGGCCGACACCCTCGACGACAGGTTCGCCTCGGCGGTCAGCGCGTCCGCCGGCGAGGACGAGGGCGGGGGCGCGAGCGGCGACGCGGTGGCGGACGCGGTGCCGCCCGGAGCCCGCAGCGGCGAAGGAACACTTCCGCGGTCCCCGGAGCCCGCGCCCCCGCGCGAGCCCCCCGCTCCACCCTCCGCCCCGCCCCCGCCCCCGGCCCGCACCCCCGGCGCCGCCCCCTGGGAGCCGCCCGCCGCACCCACTGGACCGGTGACCTTCCCGCCGGGGCCCAGGCCGCCGAACCCCGAGCCGGAAGCAACGCCCAGCCGCACCACCGCCGTCCCCGCGCCCCGCCCGCCCGACGTGTCCGCGGTCGCGCCCAGCGGGCCTGCCCGGGAGGCCGCCGCCGTGTCGGCGCCCGCCGTGGACGCCGTCGCGTACGTGGGGGACGGACCGCCCACCTACGACGCCGAGCCCACGGTCCTGCCCGTCGCCGACCCGGACGACCTCGGCGATCTGGTCGCCGACACCGTGCTCGACGGCGCCCGCTACGGAAACTCCACGCTGCGCGCCGTCTCCGTGCGCGGCGACTCCGCGCGCTACCGGGGCGAGCCGCGGCGCGACTCACTGCTCACCGCGCGGTTCGGCACCGGGGAGAGCGCCCTGGTCCTGGTGGCCATGGCCACCGGCGCGCGGGCCACGCCGGGCGCCCACCGCGCCGCCGCCGAGGCCTGCGCCTGGATCGGGCGCGCAGTGGGCCGCAGCCACCAGCGGCTCTCCGAGGACATCAGGGCCGCCCGGCGCGGGGACCTCAAGAGCGGCCTGCACCGCCTCACGGACCGCAGCCTCGGCAAGCTCCGCGCGCACGCGGCCGACCTCGGCATTGAGCCCGAGGAGTACGCGGCGTCCCTGCGCTGCCTCCTGCTGCCCGCCGACCCCGAGTGCCGCACCCGCGTCTTCTTCGGCGTCGGCGGCGGCGGACTCTTCCGGCTGCGGGACGGAGCCTGGCAGGACATCGAGCCCCAGGTCAGCGAGTCCGCGAGTGACGCCGGGCCCCCTGTCGTCGGCTTCGGGTCCGTGCCTCCGGAGACCCCGGACGGCGATCGGCTCACCATGGACATGGGAATCATCACGCCCCCGAGTCCGTACGAGCCCGCCCCCGAGCCGCCGCCCCGCGAACCCTTCCGCTTCCGCGCCTCCGTAGCCCGCCCGGGTGACGCCCTGATGCTCTGCAGCGGCGGCCTCGCGGAGCCCCTGCGCGGCGAGCCCGAGCTCGCCGCGCACCTCACCCAGCGGTGGGCCAAGAGCGGTCCGCCGGGTCTTGCGACCTTCCTCGCGGACGTCCAGGTCAGGGTCAAGGGGTACGCGGACGACCGAACGGCGGCCGCCGTTTGGGAGGCGTGAGCGCCCCAACCGTGAATTCATGGACCCAAGAGAGTCAAGGGGACTGAAGGGTTCGTGAAGCCATGGCCAAGCAGAACGTCGCCGAACAGTTCGTCGACATCCTCGTCAGCGCCGGCGTGCGCCGCATGTACGGAGTCGTGGGCGACAGCCTCAACCCGGTCGTGGACGCGATCAGGCGCACCAAGGGCATCGACTGGGTGCAGGTCAGGCACGAGGAGACCGCGGCCTTCGCGGCCGGTGCCGAGGCCCAGATCACCGGGAACCTCGCCGTCTGCGCCGGTTCCTGCGGGCCCGGCAACCTCCACCTGATCAACGGCCTCTTCGACGCCCACCGCTCCATGGCGCCCGTCCTCGCCCTGGCGTCGCACATCCCGTCGAGCGAGATCGGCCTCAGCTTCTTCCAGGAGACGCACCCCGACCGGCTCTTCCAGGAGTGCAGTCACTACAGCGAGATGATCTCCAGCCCGAAGCAGATGCCGCGGCTGCTCCAGACCGCCATCCAGCACGCGATCGGGCAGTCCGGCGTCAGCGTCGTCACCCTGCCCGGCGACATCGCCGACCAGGCGGCCCCGGACAAGTCCCCCGAGAGCGCCCTGGTCACCTCGCGCCCCTCCGTACGCCCCGGCGACGCGGAGATCGACAAGCTCGCCGCGATGATCGACGAGGCCGACAAGGTCACCCTCTTCTGCGGCAGCGGCACGGCCGGCGCGCACGCCGAGGTCATGGCGTTCGCCGAGAAGATCAAGTCCCCGGTGGGCCACGCCCTGCGGGGCAAGGAGTGGATCCAGTACGACAACCCGTACGACGTCGGCATGAGCGGGCTGCTCGGCTACGGCGCCGCCTACGAGGCCACCCACGAGTGCGACCTGCTCATCCTGCTCGGCACGGACTTCCCGTACAACGCCTTCCTGCCCGACGACGTCAAGATCGCCCAGGTCGACGTGCGCCCCGAACGCCTCGGCCGCCGCTCGAAGTTGGACCTCGCCGTCTGGGGCGACGTACGCGAGACCCTGCGCTGTCTCACCCCGCGCGTCACGCCCAAGACCAACCGCAAGTTCCTCGACAAGATGCTGAAGAAGCACGCGGACGCGCTCGAAGGCGTCATCAAGGCCTACACGCGCAAGGTCGAGAAGCACGTCCCGATCCACCCCGAGTACGTCGCGTCCGTGGTCGACGAACTCGCCGCCGACGACGCGGTGTTCACCGTCGACACGGGCATGTGCAACGTCTGGGCCGCGCGCTATCTCTCCCCGAACGGCAAGCGCCGCATCATCGGCTCCTTCAGCCACGGCTCGATGGCCAACGCGCTGCCGCAGGCGATCGGCGCCCAGTTCACCGACCGCGGGCGCCAGGTCATCTCCATGTCGGGCGACGGCGGCTTCTCCATGCTGATGGGCGACTTCCTCACCCTGGTCCAGTACGACCTGCCGGTGAAGATCGTGCTCTTCAACAACTCCTCGCTCGGCATGGTCGAGCTGGAGATGCTGGTGGCCGGGCTCCCTTCGTTCGGCACGGCCAACCACAACCCCGACTTCGCCGCCGTGGCCCGCGCCGCAGGTGCCTACGGCGTGCGGGTGGAGAAGCCCAAGCAGCTCGCGGGCGCCCTGAAGGACGCCTTCTCGCACAAGGGTCCCGCCCTCGTCGACATCGTCACGGACCCGAACGCCCTCTCCATCCCGCCCAAGATCAGCTCCGAGATGGTGACCGGCTTCGCGCTCTCCGCCAGCAAGATCGTCCTGGACGGCGGGGTCGGCCGCATGGTCCAGATGGCACGCTCCAACCTGCGCAACGTGCCGCGTCCCTGACGCTCCGGCGAGCGGCTCAGGCGGGCCGCAGCCGCAGCGTCACGATCTGGAACGGGCGCAGGGCGAGCACGAGCCCCGCGTCGTCGGTGTGGGCCGCCTCCAGCGGGCGCTCCAGGAGGTCGGTCACCTCGGCCGCGCTCACCGCGAACGACGTGGTGAGCGTGGCCGCCGCGCGCCCGCCCCGCGACTCGTAGAGCCGCACCACGACATCGCCGCTCCCGTCGTCCGCGAGCTTGACCGACTCCACGGTCACCGCCGGATTGTCGACGCTCACCAGGGAGGGCAGGACGGGCGCCGCGGCGACCCGCAGCGGCAGGTTCAGGGCGAGCCCCTCCTCGACCGCGTCGCCCGTCGTCGCGCCGGGCAGCAGGGCGTACGTGAACCGGTGCACGCCCAGGTCCGTCTCCGGGTCGGGGCTGTGCGGGGCGCGAAGGAGCGTGAGCCGCACGGTGGTGCCGAGCCCCTCGCCGTGCGGCGTCCGCGTCACGTCATGGCCGTACGTCGAGTCGTTGAGCACCGCCACTCCGTACGCCTCCTCGGCGACCCGCAGCCACCGGTGCGCGCAGATCTCGAAACGGGCCGCGTCCCAGCCGGTGTTGGCGTGCGTGGAGCGGTGCACGTGCCCGAACTGGATCTCGGCGGCGGACCGTTCGGCGTGCACGTCCAGCGGGAAGGCGGCCTTGAGCACCTTCTCCGACTCCCGCCAGTCGACCTCCGTGACGACGTCGATGCGACGGCTGCCCGCCGCGAGCCGGATCTCCTGGGTGATCCGTGACTTCCCGAAGGCCCGCACCACGCGCACGGCGACCCGCAGCGGCCCGTCCTCGACCAGCTCCACGGACTCGGCGTCCGTGAGGTCGGTGTGCGTGTTGCGGTAGTGCTTGTCGAGGTCCCACGCGTCGTAGTGCGTGGGGTGGTCGGGGTGCAGCTGGAGGAGGTTGCCGCGCGCGCCGGGGGAGAGGACCTCGCGGTGCGCGTCCACGTCGTGCACGGAGGTCAGCAGGCCGTCCGCGTCGATCGCGACGTGGAGGTGCTCGTTCAGCAGCCGGATCTCGCCGTCGGCGAGGAGAGCGGTCGCGCCGGTCTCCCGCGTGTACGAGGCGGCCTCATCGAGGCTCTTGCTCCCCAGGGCCGGGACGTTGACGTGCACCAGGGTGCCGTCGTCGGCCGTGACGACCTCACTGCGCGGGTACGGCGACGCGTTGAGCGCGGCGGGTCCTCCCGCGCCGAGGGAACGGACCGCCGACGCGGTGAGCTCGTCCAGCTCGGCGAGCACGCGCGCGTAGGTGTCGCGGGCCTCGCGGTGCACCCACGCGATCGACGACCCCGGCAGGATGTCGTGGAACTGGTGCAGGAGCACCGTCTTCCAGAGCCGGTCGAGGGTCGCGTAGGGATAGACGTACGCGGGGTCGCGCACCGCGGCGGCCGTGCACCACAACTCGGCCTCCCGCAAGGCATGTTCGGTGCGGCGATTGCCGCGCTTGGTCGCCGCCTGCGTCGTGTACGTCGCGCGGTGCAGCTCCAGATAGAGCTCGCCGGACCAGACCGGTGCCTTGGCCCCGTACTCCTCCTCGGCGGCGGCGAAGAACGCCGACGGCTTCTCGATCTCGACGCGCGGCGATCCCTCCAGGGAGCGCGTGCGCCGCGCCTTCTCCAGCATTTCGCGGGTCGGCCCGCCACCGCCGTCGCCCCAGCCGAACGGCACCAGGGAGCGCGAGGCGCGGCCCTTCTCGGTGAAGTTCTTCTCCGCGTGGGCGAGTTCGGCGCCGTGGATCTGGGAGTTGTAGGTGTCCACCGGAGGGAAGTGCGTGAAGACGCGGGTGCCGTCGATGCCCTCCCACCAGAAGGTGTGGTGCGGCATCTTGTTGGACTGGTTCCAGCTCAGCTTCTGGGTGAGGAACCAGCGCACGCCCGCGAGCTTGGCCAGCTGCGGGAACGCCGCCGTGTAGCCGAAGGAGTCCGGCAGCCAGATCTCCTCCGTCTCCACGCCCAGCTCCTCGCGGAAGAACCGCATCCCGTGCGTGATCTGCCGGGCCAGTGCCTCGCCGCCCGGCATGTTGGCGTCCGACTCGACCCACATGGAGCCCACCGGAGACCAATTGCCGTCCGCGACGGCCTTCTTGATCCGCTCCCAGATGTGCGGCTGGTGCTCCTTGACCCAGGCGTACTGCTGGGCCTGCGAACAGGCGAAGACCAGCTCGGGATAGTCCTGCGCGAGAGCCGTCACATTGGCAAAGGTGCGGGACGCCTTGCGCACCGTCTCGCGCAGCGGCCACAGCCAGGCGGAGTCGATGTGGGCGTGCCCGGTCGCCGAGACCCGGTGTGCGCTGGCGTGGGCGGGACTCGCCAGGACCTCCGTCAGCTCGGCGCGGGCGGCCGCGGCCGTGCCCGACACGTCGTGCAGATCCAGCGCGTCGAGCGACCTCTCCAGGGCGCGCAGAATCTCGTGGCGCCGCGGACGCGCGGCGTCCAGTTCGTACATCAGCTCGGAAAGGACCTCGATGTCCAGGGTCAACTGCCAAACGTCCTCGTCCAGTACGGCAAGGTCGGCAGACGCGAATCGGTAGATGGGGCCATCGCCCGCGGTCAGTACGTCGCCCAGGGGTGTCGGTTCGAAGTCATGCAGAACGGTCGGGTTGGCCGCGGCCTCCAGGAGGAGGTGCACCGGCTCACCGCCCTGTGCGGCAGCTGCCACGGGAATGTGCCGGTTGCGGGGGTGAATCCCCTTGATGGGGACGCCCGCCGCGTCGTACACCAGACCCTCCGCCTGGAAGCCGGGACCGTCACCGGTGAAGCCGGGGTCGACCACCACCTCGACGTGGCGCCCGCGCCATGCGTCGGGCACCTGACCGCGCAGCCGGAACCAACTGGTTGACCAGGGTTTTCCCCACGCGGTCCCCGTCTCGAAGGGCACGTACGAGGCGTCGAGGGCCTCGGCGACGGGGACCGGTTCGCCCGGCGCGTGCCAGACGGAGAGGGTGAGCGGCACACGGTCCGCGTACTGGGCGGGGCGGATGAACTGCCGCAGGGCGCGCTCCAGGCGTCCCTCCACCAGCAGTCGGTCGTCGTGCACGGCGGCTCCTCGGAATGCTCGGGCGGGCCCGGTGTGGCGCGTGCGGGCCCGGTCGGGATCAAGCAGAAACGGTCCACCGCTTCACTTCCCCGCCGGGCTCGGGTGCACCCACTCCAATGGTTGATAAATGGACATGAGTGCCGCCAACCGGGTGGGGCATGCATTCCGTGAGCGTGTTCGAGCGGGGAGGAACTGACTCGTTTGTGGGCGGGGATCATGACAAGGCAGGTAAGAGGGGGCGGTCCCATTCATCTTGGGGCCTCCTCGCCGAAAGCAAGGGACGAGCCGACCGACAACAAGCCGGTGGAGCTCCACGGAGCTCAACTCCGCCGCAGATTGGGGCGATCCGACCTGCGGGCGGTGCCCGAGGTGAGGGGCGCGCTGCGCGAACTGCTCCGGTCCTGGGGGAGGCCCGGACGATCCGAGATAGCCGAGCTGCTGACCAGCGAACTGGTCACCAACGCACTGGTGCACACCGACCGTGACGCCATCCTGACGGCGACCTTGCGGCCCGGCAGGCTGCGGGTCGAGGTCAGGGACTTCGTGGGGCGCCGCCCCAAGCTGTGCGTGCCGAACGCCGACGACAGCACGCACGGCCGGGGTCTCATGCTCGTGCAGTCCCTCGCCGACGCGTGGGGCGTGCGGGCGCACGGGGTCGGGAAGGTGGTGTGGTTCGAACTGGACGGCGGCCCGGCATGATCCGGACCGCCGCCCGATTCCCGTCGCGCGCTGCTGACATCAGCCGAACTGCTGCTCCAGATCCTTGAGCTTGCGCTCCAGGGAGTCGAGCCGTGGCAGCGCCTGGGTGTCGTCCTCGGCGGTGAGGTCGACGGTGACGGGTTCAGGGCCGTTCTGTACGGCCTGGAGGGAGGGACGGGAGCGCAGCGGCAACTGATCCTGCTCCTGCTGCGCTATGACAGGGTCCGCGCCGACCTGCGCGGACCCGGTGGCCGGTGCGACCGCCGGCAGGTCGACCTGGCGCCCGCCACCGCGCCCGGGGAGGCTGCGATGGCCGCGGCTGATCGCCTTGAGCTGCGCGCGCTCCAGCTTCTCGCGGCCCCGCCTGGTGATCCGGGTGCGCTCCTTCTCGCGCCGGTCCTCGCGGACCTCCTCGACCGCCTCGTCCAGGGTGCGTACGCCTTCGAGGAGCATCAGCGACCAGGCGCCGAAGGTCTCCCGGGGCGCGCGCAGCCACCGCACGATCCGGATCTGCGGCAACGGCCGTGGCACCAGGCCCTGTTCACGCAGTGCCGCACGGCGGGTCTGCTTCAGGGCGCGGTCGAAGAGCACCGCTGCCGAGAGCGACATCCCGGCGAAGAACTGCGGGGCGCCCGCGTGGCCGAGTCCCCTGGGCGCGTGCACCCAGTTGAACCAGGCGGCCGCGCCCGCGAACGTCCACACCAGGAGCCGCGAGCCCAGGGCCGCGTCACCGTGGCTCGCCTCGCGCACGGCGAGTACGGAGCAGAACATCGCCGCGCCGTCGAGCCCGAACGGGACCAGGTACTCCCAGCCGCCGGTGAGGTTGAGGTTCTGCCGGCCGAAGCCGACCAGGCCGTGGAAGGAGAGTGCGGCGGCGACCGCCGCACAGCAGAACAGCAGAACGTACGAGGCCGTGCCGTAGACGGCTTCCTTGCGCCTGCGGCGCTCCTCGCTGCGTTCCCAGGAGTCGTCGTTGGAGGCGCCGGCGGCGGCCTTGTGGCCGGCGCGCTTGCCGCGTGCGAGTACCGCCACCGCCACCAGCATGCCCAGGAGCAGGACGCCGCCCGGAAGCAGCCAGTCCAGCGATATGTCGGTCAGTCTCATCTGGGGTCCCTTGCGTCGCGGTAGGGCGTTCGGGCGCCATAGTGACCCAATCCCGATGGCCCCCAGAGGGGTTTTCGGGCAAGAGAACGCCTAGGGGGGTGCAAAGGGGTGCGGCGCGCGCCGTTTTGCTCGAACTCAGGGCCCGGTCGGGGGAGTTGAGTTCGATTAAACGAACACGAAAGGGTGGTTCAAGGGGGAGGGGTTGCGATTTCGGTTCGGAGCGGGGCTCCGGTCAGGCCGCCGCGGCGGCGCTCAGGCGTGCGACACGCTCCGTGTCGCAGGTGCGCGGGCAGGTCACACAGGTGTCCTCGGGGCGCAGCGTGTAGAACATGCAGCAGCTCGCGCGGTCCCGCGTCGGCAGGGACTCGCCGTTCGGCCCCCTGAGCTCACGGAACCCCGCCGTCCCCACGTACGGCTTGGTGGCGCCCGGAAGCAGCCGCTCCAGCTCGGTCGTGGCGCGCTGCTCCTCGCCGAGCAGATGGGCGATGTACCAGAGCCCCTCGACGATCTCGTCCGTGGCGACGCTCCACAGGGCGCGCGAGCGGCGCCGCATCCGGGGCCCGAAGGCGTCCAGGAGCGGTCCCAGGTGCTCGGCGACGGCGGCCCGCACCTCCGTGCGCAGGGCCTCCTCGTCCGGCACGACGTGGGCGCCGGGCAGCGAGGCGGCCGGGTCGTCGGGCAGGCAGGCGAAGCCCGTGCTGCGGACGGCCAGGCGGCCCAGGGTGCGCTGGAAGGCGACGTTCTGTACGGGGAAGCGGGGCACGCGGCGGTGCAGGAACCACGGCATGGTGATCAGCAGGGTGGCCGGCCAGGCGTAGCGGTGCAGCGCGAAGCTCGCGATGACGTCCGGACGCCCCGCCTGTCCGTAGTCCTTCAGTACCTGCGCCTCGTCCCACGCGAGAAACGCGTCGAGGTCGGCCCCGCCCTCCGCGAGCCGGGAGGCGGTGACCCAGCCGCCGCCCTGTGGGGCCTGTTCCTCGTCGCCGAGCTCGGTCACGCGCAGTCCGGGGAACACCTCGTTGAGGCGTGCGTAGGCGTCCGCGAGGGCGCTCGGGGCGCGCTTGGCCAGGGTGGGAACGGACATAGGGGGGACCACCGAATCGCGATCGATTGCAGGTAAGCCTAACCTTACCCGGAATGATCGAGGTTTCAACTGCGGGGCTGTCCGCCTATGGTGCCTCTCGTACCTTTCGGACCGAGCGGACTTTGGGGTGGACCTCGTGGAGCAGGCCGGAGCGCATGACGCGTACCGCCTCGCCGTCCGTGTGCCGGAGCAGGTGCGGGCCTCGTCGGCCCGGGGCGAGCACACGCACGGGGAAGCGGCGGGGCCCGACGTGCCGGTGGTGCCGACCGTGCCGGTGGTGCCCGCGCCCCGTAAGACGGTGCGGCGGAACTCGGTCCGCGGACAGGTCCTGGACGCCCTGCGGGCCGCGCTCGTCGGGGGCGACCTCGCGCCGGGCGAGGTGTACTCGGCGCCCGTGCTCGGCGAGCGCTTCGGGGTCTCGGCGACTCCCGTGCGCGAGGCCATGCAGCAGCTGGCGATCGAGGGAGCGGTGGAGGTCGTACCGAACCGCGGCTTCCGCGTCACCGAGCGGAGCGCGAGCGAGCTGGGGGAGCTGGCGGAGGTGCGGGCGCTGATCGAGGTGCCGGTGATGCTGCGGCTGGCCCGTACGGTGCCCGCGGCGCGGTGGTGCGAGCTGCGGCCGCTGGCCGAGGCGAGTGCGGTGGCGGCGGCCGGCGGGGACCTGGCCCGGTACGCGGAGGCGGACCGGGCCTTTCACGGGGCCGTGCTCGGCCTCTCGGGCAACCGGCAGCTGGTGCAGGTCGCGGACGACCTGCACCGCCGGTCGCAGTGGCCCCTCGTGAGCGGCCCCGTCGCCGGACGGCGCGCGGATCTCGTCGCCGACGCGGCGGAGCACATGGCGCTGCTGGAGGCGCTGGTGGCACAGGACTTCGGGGTCGTCCAGGTCTTGGTGCGGGAGCACTTCGCGGGGGCGGGGGACTAGGTTCGGGCGGTCCCGCGGGGCTCCGCCCCAGGCCCGGTGCAAGATGTCCTCAAACGCCGGACGGGCTGGAAGTCCAGCCCGTCCGGCGTTTGAGGACGAACTCGGCGAAGCCGGTGCTGACGGTACGCAAGGCCCTGCCTCAGGCCGCCGGTGCCGGCGGCGACAGATGCTGGGCCAGCCAGGACGGCACCCCGCCCATCAACCGGAACAGCCGCGCCGCCTCGGCCCGCAGACGCCCCGCCTCGGGCTCCGGCTCCGCGTCGGCGAGAGCCGCGAGCGCGGGCGCCGTGCCGATCAGGTACCCCAGCTCCTCCCGGATCCGCAGCGACTCCGCGAAACCGTGCCGCGCCTCCGCCAACTCCCCCTCCCGCAGGGCGAGTCCGGCCAGGTGGCGCCAGGTGAAGGACAGCAGCAGGGGATCGCCGTGCGCCGTCGCCCCCGCATGCGCCCGCCGGTAGGCGGCCCGCGCCGCCTGGGGCGAATCCGCGATGTGCTCGGCGATCAGGCCCCGGCGGAAGTCGAGGAGAGGGCGCCCCGAGGCGTTCGGGGCCAGCAGCGCCGCCGCCCGCCCCAGCGCCGTACGCGCCTCGTCCGCCCGGTCCCGCACGGCCAGCACCGTGGACGCGTACGCCAGCTGACCGCGCTCGCACGCCGCCGCCCCGCGGTCGTCGTCCGCCACGGCCTGCGCCTCGGCGCTGCGCAGGCCGTCCTCCGCCTCCGCCCAGCCCTCGCCCGTGAACAGGCAGCGCTCGACCAGGAGCGAGGTTCTCTGGAGCGCTGCCGCGGGCCCCTCGCGTGAGGCCAGCAGCGCGGCCGCGTCGGTCCAACAGCCGCGCGAGCGCAGCCGCCATACCGCGGTCTGGAGTGGATCGTCCCCTGCAGTCGTTCCGGAACCAGACATGGCGGTATGCGCCACGTTGCCCTCCCCGAGCACGCCATTGAGCTGTTGAGTCGTGGGCGCATCTCAGCACGGATCGGCGCACCCGGCCAAGGGGCTGGGTGAAAGAATTCACAAAGGGCTGGCCATGAAAGGTGTTTGACCGAGGTCGCCCGTGTCAGCTCATCCGCAGTGCCAGGAAGAAATCGAGCTTGTCCTCGAGCCGCGAAAGGTCACGACCCGTCAACTGCTCGATACGGCCCACCCGGTAGCGCAACGTGTTGACGTGCAGGTGCAGCCGCGCCGCGCAGCGCGTCCAGGAACCGTCGCAGTCGAGGAACGCCTCCAGGGTCGGGATGAGCTCCGCCCGGTGGCGCCGGTCGTAGTCCCGCAGCGGGTCCAGGAGGCGGGCCGTGAACGCCCGGCGCACGTCGTCCGGGACGAAGGGCAGCAGCAGGACGTGCGAGGCAAGCTCCTGGTGGCCCGCCGCGCAGACCCGCCCCGGGCGCGCCGCCGCGACCCGCCGGGCGTGCCGCGCCTCCTCCAGGGCGCCGCGCAGGCCCTCCGCCGAGTGCACGGACGCGCTGACGCCGAGCGTGAGGCGCCCGTCGCCGTCCAGGCCCGCCGACAGGGGGTCGCGGACGGACTCCAGGAGAGAATCGGCCAGCAGGCCCGTCTCCGAGCCGTCGTGCTCCGAGGAGACCGCGGGCAGCGGCACGAGGGCGATCGCCTCGTCACCCGTATGGGCCACCGCGATGCGGTCGGACGGTTCGGGGCCCGCGGAGAGCGGGTCCACGAGGATCTCCTCCAGGAGGGACTGGGCCACCGGGCCGCCCTCGATCTCGCCCCCGTCCCACTCGACGCGGGCCACCACGACCTGCCAGTGCGGTGCCGCGCCCAGGCCGGGCAGCAGCACGGGGGCGGCCACCCGCAGGCGCGCCGCGATCTCCGCGGGGGCCGCGCCCGTCTGGACCAGTTCGAGCACCTCCTGGGCCAGCCTGCGCCGCACGGTGCGGGCGGCGTCGCGCCGGTCGCGCTCCACCGAGATCAGCTGGGTGACGCCCTGCAGCAGGTCGAGCCGCTCCTCGGGCCAGTCGCCGGCGTCGGCCTCGACCGCGAGGAGCCAGTCCGAAAGGACCGTCTCGCGTACGTCGCGCAGGGCCGCCGTGCTCGCGGCGGCCGCGGCGGAAGTCGCACCGCGCCCACTGCTCCGGACGGGGAACAGGGAGTACGTCGCGCCCTCCACCTGGACCCGGTGCGGGCCCCGCCGCCCCGTCCTGGCCGCGGCCAGGTGTTCGGCCGCCAGGCGCGCGCACACCGCCGTGGGCAGGGCGGGGCCCGCCGCGCTCGACCCGGCGATGGCGCGGCCCGCGGAGGACAGGACCCAGGCCCGCAGGTCCAGGTCGGAGCCGAGCAGGTCGAGGACGACGTCGGGGCCGCCGCCGGTCGGGCCCGAGGTCATCAGGCGGCGGTGGCGGTCCACGACGGCGGCCAGGTCACCGGCCCGCTCGCCGGAGACCTGGCGGACGACGTGCTCGGTGATCGTGGCGAAGGCGACCGACTCGTTCACGGCGAACAGCGGCAGGCGGTGGCGTGCGCAGGCCTCGACGATGTCGTCCGGGATGTCGCCCAGCTCGGCCTCGCCCGCGGCGAGCGCGGCCACCCCGGCGCTCGCGAGAAGGCGTACGAAGGGCTCGGTGTCCGAGGCGTCGCGGCGCCAGGCGAGGCCGGTCAGGACCAGCTCGCCGCCCGCGAGGTACCGGCTGGGGTCGCGCAGGTCCGTGGTCATCACACCGCGCACGGTGCGGTCGAGCTCTTCCTCACCGCCGAGCAGCCGCAGGCCCAGCGCGTCGGTGTCAAGGAGTGCGCGCAGCCGCATGGTGGTCGCCGCCGATCTTGTCTCGAATGGGATGTACAGACAGTTCACGTCTGTCGACTCTGTGTCGCCGACAGTCGACCCGGGCCCCTCGTGTCCTGGGGTGCCTCCGGTTTCCAGGGGGAATCCGCGAGGTTACTGAGGCCCGTTCTTCATACGAATCTACAAGACGCGCGGCTTGGCCAGCCAACTCCTTCATGGTTTCGGTGACTGACCCCATCGGACGACGGGGCGGTGTACTTGGCCCACTCCGCGTTAACAGCACATGAACGAGCAGTCGAGGGACCTCCGGTCCGACTTGGCTGGATCTCTCGAACGAACGACCCTCGATATGAAGAAGAAGAGAGCCTCATGGACTTCCTTCGCCCCGCCAGCTGGGAGGAGGCGCTCGCCGCGAAGGCCGAGCACCCCACCGCTGTGCCGATTGCGGGTGGCACCGATGTGATGGTCGAGATCAACTTCGACCACCGTCGTCCCGAGTACCTGCTTGACCTCAACCGCGTCGCCGAGCTGAGCGAGTGGTCGGTGGGCGAGGAGACGGTCCAGCTGGGCGCCTCGGTTCCCTACACCACGATCATGGAGGAGCTGCGCACCGAGCTCCCCGGTCTCGCGCTGGCCTCGCACACGGTCGCATCCCCGCAGATCCGCAACCGCGGCGGCGTCGGCGGCAACCTCGGCACGGCGTCCCCGGCCGGTGACGCCCACCCGGCGCTGCTCGCCGCCGACTGCGAGGTGGAGGTGGAGTCCGTGCGGGGCTCGCGCCTCATCCCCATCGACGACTTCTACACCGGCGTGAAGCGCAACGCGCTCGCCCAGGACGAGCTCATCAAGTCCGTCCACATCAAGAAGGCGGACGGCCCGCAGCAGTACTCGAAGGTCGGCACCCGCAACGCGATGGTCATCGCGGTGTGCGCCTTCGGCATCGCGCTGCACCCCGAGACCCGGACCGTGCGGACCGGCATCGGCTCCGCGGCCCCGACGCCCATCCGGGCGAAGGCGGCCGAGGAATTCCTGAACGCCGCGCTCGACGAGGGCGGCTTCTGGGACAGCAAGAAGATCATCACCCCCTCGATCGCCAAGCAGTTCGCGGAGCTCGCCTCCGGTGCCGCCAACCCGATCGACGACGTCCGCGGCACGGCGAACTACCGCCGGCACGCCGTCGGCATCATGGCCCGCCGCACGCTCGGCTGGACCTGGGAGTCGTACCGCGGCAACGGCCGCAGCACTGAGGGAGTCGCATAATGCGCGTGAACTTCACGGTCAACGGCCGTCAGCAGGAAGCCGACGACGTCTGGGAGGGCGAGTCCCTTCTCTACGTCCTGCGCGAGCGCATGGGGCTTCCCGGTTCGAAGAACGCCTGCGAGCAGGGCGAGTGCGGATCCTGCACCGTCCGCCTCGACGGCGTACCGGTCTGCTCCTGCCTCGTCGCGGCCGGTCAGGTACAGGGCAGGGAGGTCGTCACCGTCGAGGGCCTGGCGGACTACGCCAAGCACCGCGACGACGCCCACCCGGGCGGCGCCTGCGGCTCCGTCTGCGGCGGCACCAGCCTCCAGGAGGCCCGCCAGTGGCAGGCCAAGGGCACCGACGGCCAGACGGGCGAGGGCGGCGAACTCTCCCAGATCCAGCAGGCGTTCATCGACGCCGGCGCCGTCCAGTGCGGTTTCTGCACCCCCGGTCTCCTCGTCGCGGCCGACGAGCTCCTGGAGCGCAACGCGTCGCCGTCGGACGCCGACATCCGTGAGGCGCTCTCCGGCAACCTCTGCCGCTGCACCGGTTACGAGAAGATCCTGGACGCGGTCCGCCTGGCGGCCGCCCGTCAGGAAGAGACGGTCTGATCATGGCTGGAACCAAGACCACCACGGGCGCGCCCACCGACGTCACCCAGAAGCACAACAAGGGCGGCATCGGCGAGTCCACGCTCCGTCCGGACGGCACCCTGAAGGTCACCGGCGAGTTCGCCTACTCCTCGGACATGTGGCACGAGGACATGCTCTGGGGCCAGACGCTCCGCAGCACCGTCGCGCACGCCGAGATCGTGTCGATCGACACCGTCGAGGCCCTCAAGACGCCCGGCGTCTACGCCGTCCTGACGTACGACGACCTGCCCGCCGCGATGAAGAACTACGGCCTGGAGATCCAGGACACCCCGGTGCTCGCGCACGGCAAGGTCCGTCACCACGGTGAGCCGGTCGCCCTCGTGGCCGCCGACCACCCGGAGACCGCACGCCGTGCCGCCGCGAAGATCGTGGTCGAGTACAAGGAACTGCCCGTCATCACCGACGAGGCGTCGGCGACCGCTCCGGACGCCGTCCTCGTGCACGAGGACCGCAGCGACGAGTACATCCAGCACGTCCCGCACCCGAACATCGTGCACAACCAGCCGATCGTCCGGGGCAACGCCGAAGAGGCCGCCAAGAAGGCCGACTTCATCGTCAGGGGCGAGTACACCTTCGGCATGCAGGACCAGGCCTTCCTCGGCCCGGAGTCCGGCCTCGCCGTACCGGCCGAGGACGGCGGCGTCGACCTGTACGTCGCCACCCAGTGGCTGCACTCGGACCTCGAACAGATCGCCCCCGTCCTCGGCCTGCCCGAGGAGAAGGTGCGTATGACGCTCTCCGGCGTCGGCGGCGCGTTCGGCGGCCGCGAGGACATCTCGATGCAGATCCACGCCTGCCTCCTGGCGCTGCGCACCGGCAAGCCGGTCAAGATCGTCTACAACCGCTTCGAGTCCTTCTTCGGCCACGTGCACCGCCACCCGGCGAAGCTCTACTACGAGCACGGCGCCACCAAGGACGGCAAGCTCACGCACATGAAGTGCCGGATCGTCCTGGACGGCGGCGCCTACGCGTCGGCGTCCCCGGCGGTCGTGGGCAACGCCTCGTCCCTGTCGGTCGGCCCGTACGTGGTCGATGACGTCGACATCGAGGCGATCGCCCTCTACTCCAACAACCCTCCGTGCGGCGCGATGCGCGGCTTCGGCGCCGTCCAGGCCTGCTTCGCCTACGAGGCCCAGATGGACAAGCTCGCCGACAAGGTGGGCATGGACCGGGTCGAGTTCCGCCAGCTCAACGCCATGTCGCAGGGCACGCTCCTGCCGACCGGACAGCCGGTCGACTCGCCGGCCCCGGTCGCCGAGATCCTGCGCCGCGTCAAGGCCCGCCCGCTGCCGCCCGAGCGCCAGTGGGAGTCCAGCGAGGGCGCGGACGTCCGCGCGCTGCCCGGCGGACTCTCCAACACCACGCACGGCGAGGGCGTCGTCCGCGGCGTCGGCTACGCGGTCGGCATCAAGAACGTCGGCTTCTCCGAGGGCTTCGACGACTACTCCACCGCCAAGGTGCGCATGGAGGTCATCAACGGCGAGCCGGTCGCGACCGTGCACACCGCGATGGCGGAGGTCGGCCAGGGCGGCATCACCGTCCACGCGCAGATCGCCCGCACCGAGCTCGGCGTCCAGCAGGTGACCATCCACCCCGCCGACACCCAGGTGGGCAGCGCCGGTTCGACGTCCGCGTCCCGTCAGACGTACGTCACCGGTGGCGCGGTCAAGAACTCCTGCGAGCTGGTGCGCGAGAAGGTCCTGGAGATCGGCCGCCGCAAGTTCGGCTCGTACCACCCGGCGTGGGCCACCGCCGAACTCCTCCTGGAGGGCGGCAAGGTCGTCACCGACGGCGGCGAGGCCCTCGCGGACCTGGCCGAGCTGCTCGAAGGCGAGAGCGTCGAGGTCGAGGCCGAGTGGCGGCACCGTCCGACCGTGGCCTTCGACAAGAAGACCGGTCAGGGCAACGGCCACGTCCAGTACTCGTTCGCCGCGCACCGCGCGGTCGTCGAGGTGGACACCGAGCTCGGCCTGGTCAAGGTCATCGAACTGGCCACCGCCCAGGACGTCGGCAAGGCGCTCAACCCGCTCTCCGTGGTCGGCCAGATCCAGGGTGGCACCACCCAGGGCCTGGGCGTCGCGGTGATGGAGGAGATCATCGTCGACCCGAAGACCGCGAAGGTGCGCAACCCCTCCTTCACGGACTACCTCATCCCGACCATCCTCGACACGCCGACCATCCCGGTGGACGTGCTCGAACTGGCCGACCCGAACGCGCCCTACGGCCTTCGCGGCATGGGCGAGGCCCCGACCCTCTCGTCCACCCCGGCCGTCCTCGCGGCGATCCGGAACGCGACGGGCCTGGAGCTGAACAAGACCCCGGTCCGTCCGGAACACCTCACGGGTACCTGACCGGCGCCTGGTCCCACGATCTCTCCGGGCGGCGCGTGCCTCCCACGGAACGTCACACTTCCCGTCGCCCGTGCCGCCCGGAGAACCCCAGTACCGCACCGCTCGCGGTCATCGCAGTACCTACGCAGCACCCATGCTCCTCGGAGCCCCAGTTCGTCTCGGGCCGTCCCCCGGGTCGTGCAGCCAAACGCACCATCCCAAATCCCGCAGTCTCCACAGGTCCCGGTAGGGAACAGCCTGTTGCGGGTGCCCCTTTGAACCTTGGGAGTTAGGCACCATGACCCAGCAGTCAACGGAGCCGAAGACCACGGCAGAGGACGCGGGCAACGGCTCACGCGTCCCGGCCGGCAGGTCCTGGCTCGACCGGTATTTCCACATAACGCACAGAGGATCGACGGTCGGTCGGGAGGTGCGTGGCGGCATCACCACCTTCATGGCGATGGCCTACATCATCCTTCTGAACCCGGTGATCCTCTCGGTGCCCGACGCCACGGGACACCGGCTCGACGGTGATCAGCTGACCACCGCCACCGTCTTCGCGGCGGCCGCCACCACCCTCGTCATGGGCATCCTCGGCAATGTGCCGCTGGCCCTGGCGGCGGGACTCGGTGTCTCCGCCGTGATGGCCTTCCAGGTCGCCCCGGAGATGACCTGGGGCAACGCGATGGCGATGTGCATCATCTACGGCGTCATCATCATCCTGCTGGTCCTGACCGGTCTGCGGACCCTGATCATGGACGCGATCCCGCTGGCCCTGAAGCACGCCATCACCATGGGCATCGGCATGTTCGTCACGCTGATCGGCCTGGTCCAGGCGGGCTTCGTCACCTCCATGCCGTCCAAGCACGGCGACATGGGCGCGAAGCCGATCCAGATGGGCATCGACGACAAGCTCATCGGCTGGCCCGTCCTGTGCTTCGCCGTCACCGTCCTGCTGATCTTCCTGCTCCAGGTCCGCAAGGTTCCGGGCGCGATCCTCATCGGCATCGTCGGCGGCACCGTCTTCGCCGCGATCGTCAACCAGGTCGCGGGCATGAGCCAGCAGGACTGGGGCCTCAACGCCCCGGAGCTCGACGGCTCCATCGTCTCGTCGCCCGACTTCGGCCTCTTCGGCGAGGTGTCCTTCAGCGGGATCGGCGACATCGGCGCCATCACCGTGGGCGTCATCGTCTTCACCCTGGTCCTCGCCGGCTTCTTCGACGCCATGGGCACCATCATCGGCATCGGCCAGCAGGCCAACCTGGCCGACAAGGACGGCAAGATGCCGGGCCTGAACAAGGCGCTGGCGATCGACGGTGCCGGTGGTGTCGTCGGCGGTTTCGCCGGTGCCTCCGGGCAGACCGTCTTCGTCGAGTCCACCGCGGGCGTCGGCGACGGCGCGCGCACCGGCTTCGCGAGCGTGATCACCGGTCTCGCCTTCACCCTGTGCCTCTTCTTCACCCCGCTGGCCCAGCTCATCCCGACGCAGGTCGCGGCCGCAGCGCTCGTGGTCATCGGCGCGATGATGCTGAGCAACGCCCGGCACATCGACTGGACCGACCAGGCCACCGCCATTCCGGTGTTCCTGACCACCGTCCTGATGCCGTTCACGTACTCCATCACGGTGGGTATCGCGGCCGGTGTCATCGCCCACGTCCTGATCAAGGCCGCCCAGGGCAAGGTCCGTGAGATCGGCTGGCTCATGTGGGTGCTGGCGCTCGTGTTCCTCGCCTTCTTCGCGCTCCACCCGATCGAGAACTGGATGGGCGTCAAGTAGCCCATCCTGGTCATCACACACCCGTTAGGAGACGGACATGCTGGACATCGCCGAAGAGCTGAACCGGTGGGTCGAGCAGGGACGCGACTTCGCGGTCGCCACCGTGGTGGCGGTCGGTGGCAGCGCGCCCCGGCAACCGGGCGCGGCCCTGGCCGTCGACGCCGACGGCACGGCCATCGGGTCCGTCTCCGGCGGGTGTGTGGAAGGCGCCGTCTACGACCTGTGCCGGCAGGCACTCGAAGACGGCGAGAGCATTCTTGAACGCTTCGGATACAGCGACGAGGACGCCTTCGCCGTGGGCCTGACCTGCGGCGGCATCATCGACATCCTCGTCACCCCGGTCCGCGCGGACTCCTCCGTGCGGCCGGTCGTCGCCGCCGCGCTCGCCGCGGCCGCGTCGGGCGAGGCCGCGGCCGTCGCCCGCATCACCTCCGGCCCCGCCGAGCTGGTGGGCCGCGCTCTTCTCGTACGTTCCGATGCCGACGCCGGCTTCGAGGGCGGGCTCGGCGGCCATCCCGAGCTGGACCGCACCGTCGCGGGCGAGGCCCGCGCGATGCTGGACGCCGGGCGCACCGGCACGACCGAGATCGGCGAGGACGGCTCGCGCTGCGGGCAGCCCCTCACGGTCCTCGTCGAGTCGAGCGTCCCGCCGCCCCGCATGATCGTGTTCGGCGCGATCGACTTCGCGTCGGCGCTCGTCAGGATCGGCGCGTTCCTCGGCTACCGCGTGACCGTGTGCGACGCGCGGCCCGTCTTCGCGACGGCGGCGCGTTTCCCCGACGCCGACGAGATCGTCGTCGAGTGGCCGCACAAGTACCTGGAGCGCACCGAGGTCGACGGCCGCACCGTGCTGTGCGTGCTGACCCACGACGCCAAGTTCGACGTGCCCCTGCTCGAACTGGCCCTGCGGCTGCCGGTCGCCTACGTGGGCGCGATGGGATCGCGCCGCACGCACGAGGACCGCAACGAGCGCCTGCGTGAAGTCGGCGTCACCGAGCTGGAGTTGACCCGCCTGCGCTCACCCATCGGCCTCGACCTGGGTGCGCGCACCCCGGAGGAGACGGCCCTGTCGATCGCCGCGGAGATCGTCGCGAACCGCCGTGGCGGCAGCGGTGTCTCGCTGACGGGCGCGCACACGCCGATCCACCACGACGGCTCGCGGCGTCCCGCGGGGCGCATAGGGTCCGTGGCCTGACGTCCCGGCTCGGTCCGCCGCCCGCCCGAGATCCACGGGATCGACCGTCACCCCTGCTACGTTGCGTCACAAAATGACCACTTTGTGACGCAATGGGAGCACGTGTGAAGGTCGCCTGCGTCGGCGGCGGTCCAGCCGCCCTGTACCTCTCGATTCTGCTCAAGCGGCAGGACCCGTCCCACGACATCACCGTCCACGAGCGGAACCCGGCCGGATCGACCTACGGCTGGGGCGTCACCTACTGGGGCGGCCTGCTGGAGAAGCTCCGCGACGGCGACCCCGAGTCCGCGCGCGCCGTGGCCGAGCACTCGGTCCGCTGGAGCGACGGCGTCGCGCACGTCGGCGACCGCACCACGGTCCACCACGGCGACGAGGGCTTCGGCATCGGGCGCCACCGGCTGCTCGACATCCTGGCCACCCGGGCCCAATCCCTGGGCGTACGCGTCGAGTTCGAGCGGGAGATCACGGACGCGGCGCAGCTGCCCGACGCCGATCTGGTCGTCGCGGGCGACGGCGTCAGGAGCACGCTGCGCGAGCGGCACAGCGGCCACTTCGGCGCACAGGTCACGCTCGGGCGCAACAAATACATCTGGCTCGGCACCACCAAGGTCTTCGACTCCTTCACCTTCGCCTTCGTGGAGACCGCGCACGGCTGGATCTGGTGCTACGGCTACCGCTTCAGCGACGAGAAGAGCACCTGCGTCATCGAGTGCTCCCCGGAGACCTGGACGGGTCTCGGCCTGCACGAGGCGAGCGAGGCCGACGGGCTCGCCCTGCTGGAGCGGCTGTTCGCGGGGCCGCTCGACGGGCACCGCCTGATCGGCCGCGCGCAGTCCGACGGCAGCGCGCAGTGGCTCAACTTCCGTACGCTGACCAATCGCACCTGGCACCGCGGCAACGTGGTCCTGCTCGGCGACGCCGCGCACACCACGCACTACTCCATCGGCGCGGGCACGACGCTCGCCCTGGAGGACGCGATCGCCCTGGCGGGCGCACTGCGCAAAAGCCCGGAGCTGGGCCCCGCCCTGGCGGGATACGAGCGCGAGCGCAGGGCCGCCCTCCTCTCCGTGCAGAGCGCGGCCCGCTACAGCGCCCAGTGGTACGAGAACCTGCCGCGCTACATCGGCCTCGACCCGGCCCAGATGTTCGCGCTCCTGGGCCAGCGCCACTCACCGCTCCTGCCGCACATCCCGCCGCAGCTGTACTACCGAATCGACCGCGCGGCCGAGCAGTTGGAGCCGCTGCGCAGGATGAAGCGGTGGCTGGGGCCGCGGGTGGCGCGGACGCTGCACGGCCGGTCGCAGGCTTCGCGGAACTGAGCCGAGGGCTTGCGCGGGGGAGGGTACGGACACCTGGGGTGATCTTGATCTCCGACGTCCCGACCCCGCGGGCCGCGATCTCCACGGGGAGGCGGACCGGCTGCGGCAGCACGGCCGTGCCGCCCTGGCCGAACTCCCCGACGGCATAAGGGCCTGGGCCCCGACGCGGTTCGGCGTACGGACGCACCGCGTCCGCGCATCGAGGAGCTGACCGGGGGCGTCCCCGTCACGCGTAGGGGCGGGGCGGGGGAGAGGAGAGCAGGCCGTCCACCGCCCGGCCGAACATCCACCGCGCGGCGGCCAGGAGCACCCGGTCGAAGACCCGCGGCAGCCACCGCACCCGTAGGTCCTCCCGCCAGGCCACCGTCGACCCGGACCCGGACCCGGACCCGGACCCGGGGCCCGTCGCCCCGGGGGAGACCTCGATCTCCGCCCAGCCGGTCACGAACTGTCCCCGCTTCTCCAGGCGGCACAGGCCCCCGCCCCCGGCGGCCGGGCGCCACGTCACGACCTCCATCACGTCGTCGAAGCCCACCGGACCGATCCCGGTACGCGCGACGAACACCGTCCCCTCCCCGCTGGGCGGCGGCGTCCGGACGGTCACCCGCGTCAGCGGGACCACATCGGCATGCCGCTCCCACGCGGTGAGCCGGCGCCAGACCTCGTCGGCGGGCAGGGACGATTGCCGGTCGATACGGAAGAGAGCCACAGGGAGATCCTGCCAGGCCCCGGCGCGGAAACCCGCAGGCTAGGGCCGGTAGATCTTCCCCGGTTCCGCCTTGCCCGGCGCGAGCAGCTGGGGCACCGTCACGAAGACGTAGCCGCGCTTCTTCAGCTCGTCGATGATGCCCGGCACCGCGGGCACCGTCCCCTTGTAGATGTCGTGCAGCAGGATGATGCCGTCCCGCCGGGTCTGGTCGACGACGCGCTTCTGGATCAGGGCGGAGTCGTTGGTCGTGTAGTCCTTGGCGGTCACGCTCCACAGGACCTCCGAGAGGCCCTCCTCGCGCGAGATCTCGTTGACGTCGGGGTTGGTGCGCCCCTGCGGCGGGCGCATCAGCGTCGGCTTGTGGCCGATCAGCTTCTCTATCGCCTCGTTGGTCCTGCGCAGTTCCCGGCGTGCCTCGTCCGGCGTGATGTCGGTGAGGATCTTGTGCGACCAGGTGTGGCTCGCCACCTCGTGGCCCTCGTCCGCCATGCGCTTCACGAGGCCGGGGTGCTCGGCTATGTGGTTCTTGCCGAGCAGGAAGAAGGTGGCGGGCACCTTCTCCTCCTTGAGGATGTCGAGCAGTCGCGGCGAGTTCTCGCTCGGCCCCGCGTCGAAGGTCAGGGCCACGCACTTCGCCTTGCGGCAGTCGACCGTCCCCAGCTTCGCCTGGCTCTTGAGGCTCACGGCCGCCGCGTCCTTGCGGACGGAACTGGGTGCCGTGGTGTCCACCTTGGTGCATCCCGTCAGCGCGACGGCCATGGCCGCGGAGGCCATGGCCGTCAAAGAAGCGGCGCGACGGAACCCCTTGACGGATCTCTTCATCTTGCTTTTCGCAGCGGACATGCGAGCACTATACATAGCGCGTATACACACAGTGCATAGAGGGGTCGTCAAGTGTGCGCCGCCGCTGTGTGCGGCAGACGTACGCCGGAGGTGCGGGCCGCGGGTGCCCGCTCAGCGACCGCCCGCCAGGCCGCTCATCCAGGCCTCCACCGCCGCGGCGCCGCGCGGCAGACCCGCCGACAGGTTCTCGTTGCCGTCCGCCGTGACGAGGATGTCGTCCTCGATGCGGACCCCGATGCCCCGGTACTCCGCGGGCACGGTGAGGTCGTCCGGCTGGAAGTACAGGCCGGGCTCGACGGTGAGCACCATGCCCTCTTCGAGTACGCCGCCGACATACTCCTCGGTGCGTGCCTGGGCGCAGTCGTGCACGTCGAGGCCGAGCATGTGGCCCGTGCCCGCCATGGTGAAGCGCCGTTGCAGGGCGAGCTCGAAGACCCGCTCCGGGTCGCCTTCAAGGAGGCCCCACTCGACGAGCTTGTGCGCGAGGTACCGCTGCGCCGCGTCGTGGAAGTCGCGGTACGCGGCGCCCGGCTTCACGGCGGCGATGCCGGCCTCCTGTGCCTCGTACACCGCGTCGTAGATCTTGCGCTGGAGCGGGGTGAAGGTGCCGTCGATGGGGAGGGTGCGGGTGACGTCGGCGGTGTAGAGGGTGTGGGTCTCCACGCCCGCGTCCAGGAGCAGGAGTTCGCCGGGGCGCACGGGGCCGTCGTTCTCCTGCCAGTGCATGATCGTGGCGTGCTCGCCGGCCGCGCAGATCGAGCCGTAGCCGATGTGGTTGCCCTCCAGGCGGGCGCGGCGGAAGAAGGTGCCCTCGATCCACCGCTCCGAGGTGGCGACGGCGGTGGCCAACTCCCGTACGACATCGGTGAATCCGCGGACCGTGGAGTCCACCGCCTTGCGCAGCTCGCCGATCTCCCAGTCGTCCTTGACCAGGCGCAGGCCGGAGAGTGCCTCCTCCAGCTCGGCGTCGCGCTCCTCGTCGGTCGTCAGGGCCTCCTCCAGCGCCGGGTCGTGGCCGCGCACGATGCGGGTCGGCACGGCGGGCGACGCGGCAAGCTCGGCCGGGGCGTCGCGCACGTCGCGGCAGGGCAGGCCCAGGAGCAGCTCGGACTCGGCGAGGCTGCGCCTGCGGCCCATCCACAGCTCGGCCGTCATGCCGATCCAGAACTCGTCGCTCTCCCGGCTGTCGCGCGGGAGTTGGTAGAGGTGCGCGTCGTGGCCCTCGCCTCCGGCGCGGGGTTCGAGGACCAGGGCGCAGTCCCGCGCCTGGTCGCCGGTCATGTGGACGTACGCGGAGTACGGGCGGAAGGGGTAATGGCTGTCGTTCGAGCGGATCTTGAGCTGCCCGGAGGGGATCACCAGGCGCTCGCCCGGGAACAGCGCGGACAGGGCGGCGCGGCGCCGCGCCGCGTGCGAGGACTGCTCGGCAGGGCGCAGGTCGCGCTGCTCGGTGTCGGCCCAGCCCGTCCTCATCAGGGCGGAGAGCTCGTCGGAGATCTCGGGGTACAGCCCGTTCTTGCGCACCGTGGACTTGCCGGCCTTGCTGGCTTTGTCGGTCTCGGTGGCTGTGCTGACCTGGTTGGACTCGGCCATGGGGTTCACCTTTTCCTCCCCGTTCCGGGGCTCGTGGCGGAGTGCTCAGTGGCGATTCCGCCAGCGTAGAGACCCTTGGCCCGTAAGGGAACATGTGACATAGTACTGGCGTGACAAAGCGGCTGACCTGCGATGTTGTGGTAGTCGGCGCCGGGATGGTGGGCGCCGCCTGTGCTCTGTACGCGGCGCGGGCCGGTCTGTCCGTCGCCTTGGTGGACCGCGGTCCCGTGGCCGGCGGCACGACCGGATCCGGCGAGGGAAACCTCCTCGTCTCCGACAAGGAACCCGGCCCCGAACTCGAACTCGCCCTCCTGTCCGGCCGACTGTGGACGGAGCTCGCCGCCGAGCCGGGCGTGGGCGCGAGCATCGAGTACGAGGCGAAGGGCGGCGTCGTCGTGGCGTCGTCCGGCGAAGGGCTCGCGGCACTCGGGGAGTTCGCCGCCGGACAGCGCGAAGCCGGGGTCGACGCGCGAGCCGTCGCGGCCGACGAGCTGTACGAACTCGAACCCCACCTCGCTCCCGGCACGGCGGGCGGCGTCTTCTATCCGCAGGACAGCCAGGTGATGCCGTCCCTGGCCGCGGCCCAACTGGTGCGCCTGGCACGGTCGTCGGGGGCGGAGCTGCGCACCGGCTGGACCGTCACCGCCGTGCTGCGGACCGCGGGCGGCGAGGTGCGCGGGGTGCGCACCGACCGGGGCGAGATCCACGCCCCGTACGTCGTGAACGCGGCGGGCACCTGGGGCGGCGAGCTCGCCGCCCTCGCCGGAACCGACCTCCCCGTGCTGCCGCGGCGCGGCTTCGTCCTCGTGACCGAGCCGCTGCCGCGCATGGTCCGGCACAAGGTGTACGCCGCCGACTACGTGGCCGACGTGGCCAGCGGATCCGCCGCGCTCCAGACGTCGCCGGTGGTCGAGGGAACGGCCGCGGGGCCCGTCCTGATCGGCGCGAGCCGCGAGCGGGTCGGCTTCGACCGCTCCTTCTCCCTGCCGGTGATGCGGGCCCTCGCGGCGGGGGCGACCCGGCTCTTCCCGTTCCTGGAGGGCGTCCGCGCGATGCGCGCGTACGTGGGCTTCCGCCCCTACATGCCGGACCACCTCCCCGCCGTCGGCCCCGACGCCCGGGTGCCGGGGCTCGTCCACGCCTGCGGGCACGAGGGCGCGGGGATCGGCCTCGCGGCGGGGACGGGCCACTTGATCGCCCAGGTGCTTACCGGGGTGAGCCCGGATCTCGCCCTTGCCCCCTTCCTCCCCGACCGTTTCGCCAACTGCCCGCCCCAGGAGGCTTCGTGAGCGACCGCACCCCCCTGAACCTGGTCCGCGCCCGCCCCGCCCCAGCGCACACCGTCACGTTCGACGGCCGCGAGATCCCGGCCCTGCCGGGGCAGACGGTGGCCGCCGCGCTCTGGTCGGCGGGCATCACGGCGTGGCGCACCACGCGGCGCGAGGGCGGGCCGAGGGGAGTCTTCTGCGGGATCGGCGTCTGCTTCGACTGTCTGGTGGAGGTCAACGGCCGCGCGAATCAACGGGCTTGCCTGGTCCCGGCCATCCCAGGCGCCGAGATCCGCACGCAGGACGGCAGCGGGCACGGCGGCGCCGCGGCTTGTGGCGGGCCGTCGACGGGAGGTGGCCGATGAGGACGGCTGAGGGTGCGGTTGCGGCCCCGGCCCGGAGGCCCACGCTCGCCGTGATCGGCGCAGGGCCCGCGGGCCTCGCGGCGGCGCTCGCCGCGGTGCGGCGCGGTGTGCACGTGACGGTGCTCGACTCGGCGCCGCAGGCGGGCGGCCAGTTCTACCGCCAGCCCGCCGAAGCGTTCCGCGCGCGGCGCCCGAAGGCACTGCACCACCAGTGGCGGACGTGGGAGCGGCTACGGTCCGGCCTCACGGAGGAGATCGCCGCGGGCCGCGTCACGTACTTGACGGAACATCACGTCTGGTTCGTGGAACGCCACGCCGGGGCGTCGCCGACCGGACGACCGCCGACGCCGGGGCCGGGCAGGGGAGCCGAAGCACGCCCTGACGCACTGGCTTCCGGCGCGTCGGGCGGCGCCTCTGCTTATGCGCCTGGCGGGCAGTTGCCTGCCGGGGTGTTGGGTGACGGGGTCGGGGCGGTGTCCCCCGGGGTGCCGGGTTCGTCCGTTGCGGGGCTCGTGGTTGATGCCGGGGGAGGTGGGTTTGTCGTGCATGCGCTGCTCGGGCCCGAGCAGGAAGAGTCCGTAGCCGTGCGTGCCGATGCCGTGCTGCTCGCCACGGGGGGATACGAGAAGGTCCTGCCGTTTCCCGGATGGACCCTGCCCGGGGTGGTCACCGCCGGTGGTGCGCAGGCCATGCTCAAGGGGGGTCTCGTGCTGCCGGGGCGCACCGTCGTCGTGGCGGGGACCGGGCCGCTGCTCATGCCCGTCGCCGCCGGGCTCGCGGCCGCAGGTGCCGACGTGGCCGCCTTGGTCGAGTCCGCCGACCCGAAGGCCTTCGCGCGGCACACGGCCACCCTCGCCGCCCATCCGGACAAGCTCGCCGAGGGGGCGCAGTACGCCGCCCGACTCGCCCGGCACCACATCCCGTTGGTTTCCCGGCACACCGTCGTCGAAGCGCACGGCAAGGACGCCGTCGAGGCGGTGACCATCGCCGCGCTCGACCCGGCGGGACGCGTCAGGCCCGGCACCGGGCGGCGCATCCCCTGCGACACCCTCGCCGTCGGTCACGGCATGCTGCCGCACACCGATCTCGCCGAGGGACTCGGCTGCCGCGTAGACGGCCTGAACGTCGCCGTCGACGCCGAGCAGCGCACCGACGTCCCCGGCGTCTGGGCCGCCGGAGAGGCCACCGGCATCGGCGGCGCCGCCCTCTCGCTCGCCGAGGGTCACATCGCCGGACGCTCCGCCGCCGCCCGGCTCCGGGGGATCACCCCCGACCCGCGCGCATGGGCCGCCGCCGCCAAGTCCCGTACGAGGATGCGGGAGTTCGCCGCGGTGCTCGCCTCCGTCTACACACCGCCCGCGCACTGGGCCGAACAGCTCCACGACGACACCCTCGTCTGCCGCTGCGAGGAGGTCCCCGCATCAGCGGTCCGCGAGGCCGTCGACGAGCTGGGGGCCACGGACGCGCGGACCGTGAAACTCCTGACCCGCGCCGGCATGGGCTGGTGCCAGGGCCGGATGTGCTCGGCGGCCGTCGCCGGGCTCGCGGGCTGCGCGGAGCGTTCCGCGCGGCGGCCGTTCGCCCGGCCCGTCCCGCTCGGCGTACTCGCACGGGCCGCCGACGACCGGCCGGACCCCGACCCCTCCTAGCCGCCGCACCCAGCCGCACCCAGCCGCACCGCACCGAAGGGAACACGCCCATGAACGCGCCCATGAACAGCCCTCACCCCCGCCCCTGGCACGGCGTCCTCGTCGCCACCGCGCTCCCGCTGAACGACGACCTGTCCGTCGACTACGGCCGGTTCGCCGAGCACTGCGCCTGGCTCGTCGAGAACGGCTGCGACGGCGTCGTGCCCAACGGATCGCTCGGCGAGTACCAGGTGCTCACCCCCGAGGAGCGCGCCAAGGTCGTGGAGACCGCCGTCGAGGCGGTCGGCGGGCAGCGGGTGCTGCCCGGCGTCGCCGCCTACGGCTCCGCCGAGGCCCGCCGCTGGGCCGAGCAGGCCAAGGACGCGGGCTGCGCCTCCGTGATGCTCCTTCCGCCGAACGCCTACCGCGCCGACGAGCGCTCCGTCCTCGCCCACTACGCCGAGGTCGCGAAGGCGGGCATCCCGGTCGTGGCGTACAACAACCCCATCGACACCAAGGTCGACCTGGTGCCGGAACTCCTCGCGAAGCTGCACGCCGAGGGGTACGTGCACGCCGTCAAGGAGTTCTCCGGAGACGTCCGCCGTGCCTACCGCATAGCCGAACTCGCCCCCGAGCTGGACCTGTTGATCGGCGCCGACGACGTCCTGCTCGAACTCGCCGTCGCGGGCGCCAAGGGCTGGATCGCCGGCTATCCCAACATGCTGCCCGCCGCGTGCGTCGAGCTCTACCGCGCCGCCGTGGCGGGCGACCTGGACACGGCGACCAAGCTCTACCGGCAGCTGCACCCGCTGCTGCGCTGGGACTCCCAGCCCGAGTTCGTCCAGGCCATCAAGCTCTCCATGGACATCGCCGGACGCCACGGCGGCCCCTGCCGGCCGCCCCGAGTGCCGCTGCTTCCCGAGCAGGAGCAGGCGGTGCGCACCGCCACCGAGCGGGCCGTCGCCGCCGGGCTCGCCTAGCCGCGTCCCCCGCCCCGCCCTCGTAGGACTCGTACGAAAGGCACCGCCCATGCGCAGCAAACTCGTCCTGCACGCGGTCGACTCGCACACCGAAGGGATGCCGACGCGGGTGATCACCGGCGGCATCGGCACCGTCCCCGGCGCGACGATGAACGAACGCAGGCTGTACTTCCGCGAGCACCGCGACGACATCAAGCAGCTCCTGATGAACGAACCGCGCGGCCACGCGGCGATGAGCGGCGCGATCCTCCAGCCGCCCACCCGGCCCGACTGCGACTACGGCGTGATCTACATCGAGGTCTCGGGCTATCTGCCGATGTGCGGGCACGGCACCATCGGCGTCGCCACCGTCCTCGTCGAGACCGGCATGGTCGAGGTCGTCGAGCCGGTCACCACGATCCGCCTGGACACCCCGGCGGGCCTCGTCGTCGCCGAGGTGGCCGTCCAGGACGGCGCGGCGAAGGCGGTCACGCTCAAGAACGTGCCGTCCTTCGCCGTCGCCCTGGACCGCAAGATCACCCTGCCCGACGGCCGCTCGGTGACGTACGACCTGGCCTACGGCGGCAACTTCTACGCGATCCTGCCCCTGGAGCAGTTCGGCCTCCCCTTCGAGCGCGACCGCAAGGACGACATCCTCGCGGCGGGCCTCTCGCTGATGGCGGCGATCAACGCCGAGGAGGAGCCGGTGCACCCGCAGGACCCGTCCATCCGCGGCTGCCACCACGTCCACCTCTACGCGCCCGGCGCCACCGCCCGCCACTCCCGGCACGCGATGGCCATCCACCCCGGCTGGTTCGACCGCTCGCCGTGCGGCACCGGGACGAGCGCGCGCATGGCCCAGCTGCACGCGCGCGGCGAGCTGCCGCTGGACACCGAGTTCGTCAACGAGTCCTTCATCGGTACGAAGTTCAGCGGGCGGCTGCTGGGCACCACCGAGGTCGCGGGCACCCCCGCCGTGCTGCCCAGCTTCACCGGGCGCGCCTGGGTGACCGGCACCGCGCAGTACCTCCTCGACCCGGACGACCCCTTCCCCGCGGGGTTCGTCCTCTAGGGGCCCGCCCGGCCCGGCGGGCTGGGATACTCGTGGCACGTGACATTGCACCAAGGAGGAACCGCCCCCATGGCCGCCCAGCGCAACCGCGCGCCGTCCGCCCCCGCCGGTCCCGCCCTGCCCAACCTGGGCGGGACCCGCAGCAGCTACCGCGAGCGGGTCGCGGACGCGCTCCGCGCCGCCCTCATCGCGGGCGAACTGCGCGCGGGCGAGGTCTACTCGGCGCCCACCCTCGCGGTGCGCTTCGGCGTCTCCGCGACTCCGGTGCGCGAGGCCATGCTGGACCTCGCCAAGGAGGGGCTGGTCGACACGGTGCCGAACAAGGGCTTCCGGGTCACCGCGGTCTCCGGGAAGCAGCTCGACGAGTACAAGCACGTCCGCGCGCTGATCGAGATCCCCACCACGGCGGAGCTCGCCACGTCGGCGGACCCCGCCGAGCTGGAGGCACTGCGCCCGGCCGCGCGGGAGATCGTCACCGCGGCGGCGGACGGCGACCTCATCGCGTACGTCGAGGCCGACATCCGCTTCCACCTCGGTCTGCTCGCGCTCTCGGGCAACGACCACCTGGTCGAGGTGGTCGGCGACCTGCGCAAGCGCTCACGTCTGTACGGACTTCAGGCGCTCGTCGACGCGGGCCGTCTGGAGGCGTCGGCCGAGGAGCACCTGGAGATCCTGGACGCGCTGCTCGCCCGTGACGAGGAGGCGGTGCGCGCGGTGATGACCCGCCACCTCGGTCACGTGCGCGGCCTGTGGGCGGCCGACTAGCTCGGCCGGCGCGCCCGGCGGGCGTCAGATGTTGTTGCCCGGGATCAGGAACAGGTGGATCGACTGGTCCTTCTCGCGGAACCGGGAGTTCTCCGCGCCCTTCTTCGCCCGGTCGGACACGATCACCACATGGTCGGCCGAGACCCAGGACACGCCCTCCGGGTTGCCGTAGACCGTGCGGCCCTTGCCGTCGGTGGGCAGGCGGTAGACCGTGCCCTCGTCGACCTGCCACTTCTTGGTGGAGATGCGGCCCACCCAGAGCGCGGACGACGCCTGCGACAGGACGGCGATCCGTCCGTCGCGCACGGACACACTGGCGTAGTCCTCGAAGGGCAGCGACTTGGGCAGCTGGATCGTGCCCGTGTTGATCCAGCGTTTGCCGCCCTTGCGGAAGACCTGGATGCGGCCGCCGCCCGGCGTCCTGCCCTTCTTGCCGCCCTCGCACCGGTTTCCCTCGCACAGGGCGAGGAGGTGGCCCGTGCCCGAGCGCTCGACCCACTCCAGGCCTTCCATGCCCTTGTTGGCGTCCGCCAAGTCGAAGTCCAGCTGCGCCGATCCGATGGGGCGCAGCTTCTCGTCGTACTCGTGGACGCGGGCGCGGAAGCCCTTGGGCTTGACCGGCTCGGCCTCGCTCAGCGTGAAGTAGTGGTCGTGCAGCTCGTCGTGGGCGAGATCCTCGTACCCGACGTTCGCCTCCGAACCGCCCGCCTTCTTGGCCTTGTTGTGGGTCAGGACGCCGTTCTCGGGAGCCTTGGGCGAGAGTTCGCTGCTGACCCGGATGAGAGAGGGCAGGTTGTCGCAGACGATCAGGAACGCGCCGTCGCGGTAGAGGACGCCGCTCGCCTCCAGGCGGGTGCCCGCGTCGTCGCCGATCAGATCCTGGATCTTGGCTTCCTTGACCAGGCGCAGCTCCCTCGGCTCCTTGGCCTTGGTCCTGGACTTGTCCGACTTCTTCGTTGCGGTCATGAGGGCAGTACCTCCATCGCACCGGGGAACGCCGCCCCACTGGCGCCGTTGGGATAGGTCTTGCGCAGTTCGGCAAGCTGCTGACGTGCGTGGTCGTAGCGCATGCGCGTGTAGTGGAAGATCCCGTACGTGAACTGCGAGCCCCGGCTCAGCTCCCACTGCCGGTACGCGGCGCGGTACACCTCGTCGTTGGTGAACTGCCGCCCGGTGAAGGGCTGTCCGTGCGGGCTGGTCGACTCGCCGTACGCGGCGGACGAGATGAGCTGCCACAGGCCGTCGGACCGCCCCGAACCCTCCGAGCCGAGCAGCGCGGCGACCCGCTCGGGGCCGAACTCCGTGTCCAGGAGGTATTCGAGGTGGTCGAGGTAGTACTGGCAGAAGTCGTGGTGCCGCAGCAGATTGGTGAACAGCGGCAGGTGTGACACCTCGTGCGGCGCGTGCGTGATCCGGCAGTAGTTGCGGCTCATCGCGGGCCAGTCGAGCAGGTCCGTGTACTGCCACTGCGTCGAGAAGAAGTCGATGCCCGAGCTGTTGTCGTAGTCCCAGGGGATGAACGTGAAGTACGGGCGCACCATGAAGCCCGTCGGGTCGCCGAGCCGGCCCGAGTTGTAGAGGTAGTAGTTCGACGGCGTCGCGAAGTAGTTGTCCCAGCTGCCCAGGAGGACGTTGGCGCCCGCCCAGCGCAGGAACGCGGGGACGTTCAGGACCTGCTCGACCGAGTCACGGAAGGCGTCGGTAGCGAACTTCCCCTCGCCGCCGCCCAGTTGGACGCCGTTGATGGTCCGCACGAGCGTGGCGAGGTCGTCGTAGGTGTTGGCCGACGGGTTGTCCTCGTTCGTCTTCAGGCGGTACGTACGGTCGTCCTCCAGGCTGCCCGCCGTGAAGTACTGCCGCCCGCTGTCGACGCCGTCCGTGCCGGTACGGTGCTCCAGGGTCGCGCAGCCGACGTCGCCGCAGTACGCCTTGTAGAGGTTGCCCTCGGAGTTCTTGCCGAAGTGGTCCTTCAGGAACTTCTTGTCGACCTGCTCGATGACCGAGAAGAGACCCATGTAGCGGTCGTTGATCGAGAACGTCGCGTACGTGTGCTGCGCCGCCGGGATGCCCGCGCGCTCCAGGAGCCGCCAGGCGACGGCCTCGCGCATCTGCGAGGGGTCGTTGTACATCGCCTTGAGGTTGATCCGCTCCATGCCGTAGAGCCGGTCCTCGCTCTCGCCGACCTCGAAGTCGATCTTCCAGGAGCGCTTGGGCGCATGCGCCGTCAGATTGCCGCTGTTGACCATCGAGAACGATGGCGTCGAGAGCAGTGTGTCGTCCGGGGCGTTGCTCCTCGCCAGGGTCAGCCGGGCGCCCTGTGGCGCCTGGACCACCTCGTCGGCCGTCAGGACGCCGGGCGGCCAGCCGGTGACCTTGACCTGATACATGTCCTGAGCGAAGAACTCCGCTTTGTTCTCTGCCGAGTTGAGGTAAGCGTCGACGATCCGGCCGATCGCGGTCAGCTGCCCGTCCGCGTCGAGGAGTACGAGACTGGCCTCGGCCGATGTGCCCGACGCGCCTGCCTGCTCGGCGAGCAGCAGGTCGTACAACGTGTTGAACTCGGCTTTGGTCCGCAGCGAGGCATCGGTCGGTCCGGCCGCCGCGTTGGCCCGCTCTGCGAGCCGCCGCCCCGTGCCCGGCGCCAGCGCGGAGAGCGCGATGACCTGGTTCTTGAACGCGTCCCGGAACGTGCCCTTGCCGATGGTCCTGTCCACGAACGGCCTCCCTGGGGTTCCTGGGGTGAACCTTTCTCTCTACGCCCGGCGCCGCATGACCGCCAGACCGAGAATCGGCCTGGCGGTCATGCGGTCCGGCAGGGCTCGCACCCGGTCCGTCAGACCCCGAGGATCCTGATCGACGGGTGGATGGCCGTGTTCAGGTACAGCTTCTCCTTCTTGCGGTCCTGCTCCAGCTCCATCACGAGCCGGTACCGGTGCACGCCCGGCTTGGCGGTGCTCAGGACCGTGCCGGCCCAGTAGTAGTAGACCGGCGTCAACGGCGACCGCATGCGGTCCGGCATCCCGTAGATCTTCAGCTCGGTGAAGATCTTCCGCTCGGCCACGTCCTCCTCGTCACCCAGTTCGGTGTCCAGGAAAGTGATGTTGTTGATCTTCGGCATGGGGGGCCAGGTGCCGTCCGGGCGCTTCTCCATGTCGATCGGGCGCACGATCCAGTTCAGGACCTGGCCCTGCTTGCAGACCGTCTCCAGGGACGAGGTGCCCTGTCCCTTGCCGCCGATGCTGTTGTCCATCATGTACATCGAGTCGCTCAGGGAGCCCGTCTCCACCGCTCGCTCCATGTTGATGAGCGTCACGATGTTCAGCTGGACCGAGTTCAGCTGTCCGGGGTTCTGCTTCTGATGCACGCCGCTTGCCGACTTCTCCTGCACGCTGCTGCTCAACGCTCCTCCTTCGCGTACGCCGTCATGCCCGGCCCTAGCCGACGAGGGACGACGACAGAGTGGTGGCGATCGGTTCGTCCCTCGTGCCGAGCTTGAACTTGATCTGGTACGTGACGTTGGCCGCGTCCTTCTTCACCGTGCCGATCCAGTAGGCGACGTCGGTGCCCGGGTAGACCTTCCGCTCCGGCACGCAGATGGAGCTGTCGATCACGATGCCGTCGATGGCGACGTACGCCTCGCACTCCAACGCGAGTGCGTTCCAAAGGAGTTGGTCGCCCTTGCGTACGTGCGTCTGGAGCTCCTCGGTGCCGAAGCCGGTGGATCCCGCGGACTTGTTCGTGTCGTACATGTACAGGTGGCCCTGCATGTTGCCGGCTGCCAGGGCACCCACACAGTCCACAACGGCGGTGATGGAGACGGGCCGCTTCGCGGCACTGTTCTCCCGCCGCCTGGGCGTGGTGGTCATCTGCTCCTCCTTCTGACTGAAGTCCGTGCGGGATCAGGGGGTGCCGGGGTGTGACGCCGCGTCCGGGGGGATGGGCAGCATGCCCATGCCCGCCTTGGTGAAGGCGTTCCGCCGGGGCTCCGAGGTGATCTTGAGGGCCGAGGGGCAGACCAGGTTGACCGCCTCCCACCGCAGTTCGCCGTTGAGCCCCACCAGCTTGTGCAGCTGGATCCGCATCACGTACGAGTAGGTGCCCGGCCGCGAGGTGTCGACGGTCGCGGACCAGTACCAGCCGTCGGTGACCAGGTCGGGGGAGCCGTACTCCGCCGGATACATGATCTTCGAGTCGACGGCCTCGCCGTAGATGTCGGTGATCACCGGGGCGGGGTAGGTGTAGGCAGCCGTGTTGTCCTCGGTGAGGACCTTGCCGGTGACGTCCAGGATCTTCTGCCCGGAAAGACGGCCGCGCGTGCGCCGCGTGGTCTTGACGCGGGCGCCGACGGTCTTGCGGACCTGGCTCAGCTGCTCGGTCTGGTCGGTGCCGGCGACCGAGGACTTGCTCGCGAGGTCCTGGAGCTCGGCCAGGGCCTGCTCGTCGGTCTGCCGCGCCCGGTCGAACTCGTAACCGCGCGGCACGGTGGGCGGGATGGAACCGAGGCTGTACGGCAGCCAGTTGAGCACCTGTTCGCTGGCCTGCGATCCGTCCCTCCAGTAGGAGCCGTTGATCGCGGTGACGAGCTCACCGGTTCCCTGATTCGTGGAGCCCTGGAGCTTCATGTTGTCGAAGAGGTAGGTGTTGCCTTCGAGTGACTCGGACTCCAGCGCACTGCCGACGTCCACGAGCACGATGATCGCCAATTGTTGGGGCATGATTCCGCCTTTGTCGCCGCTACTTGATTCCCGGCCCTTGCCGTCGCGCTCCGGCTGCTACTGACACATCAACGCGGGTGTATCGACGTGCATGACGCTGTTCTCGCCCTCGTACATCTGGAGTTCCAGGCGGTACTGGTAGGCCACGCCGGGCGTCAGCCAGTTGGGCACCACGCCGGTCCAGACGTCGAGGTCGAGCTTGTCGCCCTCGGAGTGGTTGCCGCCCTGGGCGCCTTGGGTGCCCTGCGGGTGGGCCTGGCCCTGGGGCTGCTGGCCGTGGGGTTGCTGGCCGTGGGGTTGGCCGGGCTGCTGGCCCGGCTGCTGGTCGGGCTGCCGGTCCGGCGTCCGGCTCTGCGTCTGGCCCCCGTTCGCGGGCACGAACGAGATGTTCTTGATCTCGACCGGCGTCTGCAGGTCCACGGCGAGCGCGGTCCACGACACGACCTGGCCGGGCCTGACCACGGTGCACAGGTTCGGCGTCCCCTGATGGGCGCTGTTGTGGCCGCCGTCGTCCATCATGCAGAGGTTGCCGTCGAGCAGTGTGCTGCCCGAGAGCGCTCCGATGACGTCGACGACCGCGATGATGTTGACTTGATGCTTCATCCTCACTCCTCCTTTAGGCGCGGTGGTGCCTGGCGCTGAGGCGCTAGCCCCGGTCCCGCACCAGCGGGACCTTGCCGACGGCCGTCCGCTCGATCTCGGCCGAGAGCCGGGGCACGAACTTGAGCTGGAAGCTGTAACCGGTCTTCTCGATCGACGCGGGGTTCGCCTCCCCGTGGTTGAACAGCGAGAGGGAACGCGGCAGGGCGTTCACGAACACCTGCTGGACGCCGTAGGGGCCGAGGGTCGTGTCCGTCCGGTACGTCATGCCGAGCACGTCGTCGACCGAGACGAACAGCGTGATGGTCCTGCCCTCGCGGTTGTTCACGAACTGGACCTCGTGGGCCACCGCGTCCAGGTCCACCGCCTCGACCGCCTTCAGCTCGTCGCGCAGCGCGGCGTAGGCGCGGGCGGCGGAGTACTGGCTGTCGTTGATGTGCAGCACGTCACCGGTACGGCCGGCGAACTCGAACCGCTGCGTCTTCAGGCCGGGGCCCTCGGTCCGGGGCCGCCGGATCATCCGGTCGCCCAGCTTGAGCCGCAGGAGGGGCGCCTCGTGGGCGTGCAGCCGGGTGACGACGAGCTCGCCCTCCTCGCCCTCGGCCACCCAGCGGCCGTTCTCGTCCACGATCTCGATGAAGTGCAGGCCGGGCACCGCCGACAGGTCGGGTGACCCGGGGTCCAGCTGGAGGCCGATGGTCTCCGCCTGGGTGGCGGCGAAGTAGCTGAGGATCGCCAGGTTCGGGTACAGCGCCTGCAGCTCCACCCGCTTGCGCTGCGAGAGCACCCCGCTGCCGTACAGGGCGACACGGAAGCTCTCCCTGGACTCCCTGCGCATGCCCGCGCCGAGCTCGCTCAGGATGGCGATGCCGGCGGAGATCCCCATCAGGGCCTTGGGGCCCTTGTAGGAGAACATGTGCTCCAGGACGGGGGCCGTGACGGGGCCCGCGCCGACGTAGTTGACGCCGGGCACGTGCTGGAGCACGCCGCCCACCATCGTGCCGCTGCTCCACATCTGGTAGTCGGCCAGCGTGGTGAACAGCCACTTGGGGTCGGTGCCCGCGAGGTACCGGTCGAGCTGATAGGTGCCCATGAAGCGTCCGGCGATCTCGTACGTGTCCTTCAACTCCCGCAGCGAGTAGACGACTTCGAGCGGGCGCCCGCCGCTGGTGCCGCCGCTGGCCACGACCTCGAACGCGCCGCGCGTCAGGGGCACGACCATGCCGGGGCGCGACTCCATGAAGAAGTCGCGCTGGATGTCCTTGTCCGAAAGGGGGATGCGCTGCCACGCCTCGTACGTCTCGGGGGCGTGCACGGTCCCCGCGTTGCGCAGGCGGTCGCGCCACAGCGGATTGAGCATCGCCGTGTTCACCATCTGCTGCAGCCGGCGCAGGACGACGGCTTCCTGAACCTCATGGGCAATCTCGCTGTACGGTGTCTGGCAGACGCGTTCGCATTCCCGCAACTTGTCGGCGAACGAGGGGAGCGCGGTTACGGCTTCGACTGATTCCGGCAACAACTCCCATTCCGGGATGAGCCAGTTGGCCAGTTCGCGGGCGCCACCGGGCGACAGTGCGGTCGGCGGAACGTGGTCGGCCTGTGGAACATGCGATGTACTCAACATCCGTCCCCTCTAAGCTGTTTCTGCTCCCGTTTTACTGCTGAGCAGGTCCTGGCCTGTCCTTCTGATTTCGGAGATCAGCATCCGGAAGTGTTCGCCGGTGATCTGATGGTTCATCATGACCACGCGCAGTGCGGCCACCCCATCGACGTTCACCTTTGAGATGAAGAAGTTTCCCCGGAGCTTCACGCTGTTGCGAATGGCGATCTGGAGGCGGTGGACATCCTCTTTCCTGATCCCGGCCGGGTGATATCGGAAGCACAGGATGTTCGCCTCCGGACGGTGCACTGCCTCGAAGTCGGGCTCGGCCCGTACGATGCCGTGGGCCTCCTCCGTCAATTGGCAGAGATACTCGATCTTCTCCGCGAACAAGGCAGGTCCGTACATGGCCCAGAGCGACCACAGGGTCATGATCATCGGCCTTTTCGTGCACTCGAAGTTCTTGCCCCCGCTGTCGTAGGCGGTGTATATGTCCGGCTCCTCGTCGAACACATAACTGGCCTTCTGCCGGAACGCGGTGAGGCTCGCCTCCTTGTCCCGGTAGAAGAGCATCGTGCACGGGGCGGGCACGAACATCATTTTGTGCGCGTCCCAGGTCAGGGAATCCGCCTTGTCGATTCCCCGCAATTTCTCGCGGAGGGTGTCCGACACCAGGAGGCTCGCTCCGTGGGCGCCGTCGACATGCAGCCAGAGATTCCTCTCCCGGGCCAGGTCGGCGAGTTCGTCGATGGGGTCGAAGGCGCCCACCGATGTGCTGCCGGCCGACGCGACGAGACAGAACACCTTCAGGTTCTGCCGCTCGGCCGCCTCCAGGGCGGGCCGGGCGTCCGCCACGGAGATCTGACCCCGGCTGTTCAGCGGCAGCCGCACGAGCTGTGCCTCGCCGATGCCCATCACACCGGCCGCCCGCGCGACGCTGTAGTGCACGTCCGAGCCCACCGCGATGGCGGGCCGCGGCTGCCCGCGCAGGCCGGAGCCGCCCTCCGACCAGTAGCCGGGCAGCTTCTGGTTGCGGGCCGCCAGGAGCGCGGTGAGGTTGGCCAGGGACCCGCCTGACGTGGTCACCATGGTGAACCGGGCCGGATCCCAGCCGATGAACCGGTTCAGTTCGTCAGCCATGATCCGCTCCACCGCGTTCGGCAACTGGGCCGCCTCGTAGAACGAGGCCGGCTGGTTGACCACCGAGCTGACGAAGTCGATGACGCCGGCGAGCGGCACGACGCCCGAGAACTGGCGGCCCATGTACCCGGGCGAGTGCACCTGGATGCCGGTCCTGATGTACAGGTCGATGATCCCCGCGAGCTTCTCCTCGTCGAACGCCGCGACCCGCTCGCGCTCCGTCGTCATCAGGGCTTTCGCCGCCTCCGACAACCGGGCAGGATCGGTCAGTTCGAGACCCCTGATGGAGAGATCGGAAAGGTGCTTCTCCAGCTTCGCAAGAGCCGTTTCGGAGGTTTCCCGGAACAGTTGAGCGTCGAACGCCTCGAGCAGTAATCCGCTCCCGTCGGAGGCGGGATTGTGCGGCCGAGATTCCGTCACGGGGGTCTCCTTCGGAAAGTCCCTGTGTTGCCCGACATGTAGGTGTGGGGCGGACGCGACCTGCGCAGAGTCCGGTGTTTCGAGCGTGCCGACGGGCAGAAGGACTTCGAATACCGATTCGATTTCGATGGGTCGGCCCGGCTGGTCAAGCCGGACGGCCCCATCTGCTCCGGCGGCGCCCGGTCGGTGGCAGCCGCACAGAACCCCCTGGAAAGAACAGCCTTTGGTGTTACAGGGCAGCGCGGACCCCCCGGTTCTCGCGCCACACCCACACGATCGGCTTCTCCCCCCTCGTACCCCTCGTGTTTCCCCCCACGTGAAGCAACCGTAGAGCCATATGTTTCGAAGAGGTGACTCTCTTCAATGGTCTGTCCAAAAAACAGCGCGGGCCGCCTGACGGGCCGTCAATGGCGCTTGGCCACATCCGTATTCACAAGTACCTCGGCCGTCGAGCGGCGTCCGCACCTTTCGGACAGGGGCCCGGTGTTCTGATTCCAGGTCACGCAAGGCGCGAAGGGTGGATTCGCCGACGGGATCCGGTCAGGGGCGTCGGCTTCTTGCCATTGTCATGTGTCCGACGAGTTCGACGTGTTCCGGGCGGGGGGAGCGTCTCATTCCGTCCGGGTGAAATTCTGGCCATGGTCGTCCGTGTGAATTGATCGCCCTTTCACTTGAACGAGAAAGGAAAAGGGTGGCGGTCCATGGGACCGCCACCCTGTGCCCGCCGGCCGTTCCGGCGATGGTCTGTCGCGTCAGTCGTCGACGGCGTCGAGCACGTCGCCCAGGTCCACGAACTTGAAGTCGGTGGAGGGCCGTTCGGCGTCACCGGGCGCGTCGTGACCGTCCTGCACGACGAGCAGGCCGTTCGGGTACCTGTCGCCGAGCGGCTCGTTGAGCACCGCGGCGCCGTCGCACTCCTCGGAGCCGTCGAGCACGGAAGAGGCGGCCGTGACGCGGAAGCCACCCTCGTACTCGTTCTGGTCGGACACCTCGCGGTCGTAGGCGGCGAAGGTGTTGTCGCCCTGGCTGGAGGCCAGCAGGTAGCCGTCGCCACTGCCGTCGCCCTCGTCGAGCAGCGTCAGACCCTCGACGTCGGCCTTGAGACGCTTGCCGCCGTAGCCGGGGTCGGTGCCCGCGGTGCACTCCTCGGTGGCGGGGTCGTACGTCCCGGGGACGCCGTACTCCCGCACCTTGTCGACCAGTTGGGGCTTGCCGGTCAGGTCGGCGCGGAGCCGCCAGATGCCGACGTCCTCCTGGCCCGCGTACAGCGTGCCGTTGGCCGGATCCACGACCATGCCCTCCACCTGGGGCAGCTCGCCGGGCTCGCCGCACGGCGACCACGAAGTGCCGTTCGGCAGTCGGAAGTCGGCGGGCAGGTCGAGGGTGCGGACCTTGCGGTAGCCGACCGTGCCGTCGCTCTTCGGGGTCAGTTCGAGGAGCGCGACGCGGGTCCGCTCCCGCTGGCTGACCACCGCGTACGACCGGCCCGACGCCGGGTCCGTCCACGTCGCGAGACCGTACGCGGTGCGCTGCTCGTTGATCTCCTCCTGCGAGGACGAGAAGACGGGCGCGGCGGACGGGTCGGTGACGTCGGTGAGCGGACCGCCGGAGCGGTCACGGTCGATGCGGTAGACGCGCAGCCGGTCGCTGCCGCGGTCGCTGGTGACGGCGAGGTCCGCGCGGCCCGACGGCAGGCGCAGACCGTGCACCAGGTCAACGTTGTTGAAGCGGCCGGGTGCGTCGTCAGGACCGGGCGCCGCGGGCGCCGGAACGGACTGCACCTCGCGCGCCGCGAGATCGTACACGCGCAGCCCGCCCTGCTTGGCGGTGGCGACCACCAGGCTGCGGTCCGGGTCGGCGGAGTTGCGCCAGATCGCCGGGTCGTCGGCGTCGGCGTCGCCGCCCGCGGCGTCGTCGTGCAGGGCGGGGGTCTCGGCGCGCGGCTGGACGGCGGGCAGCGCGGTGGCCGCGAGGGCGCCGGAGCTCAGGGGCACGGTCGCGGCGACCGACACGAGGGCCGCGACGAGGGCGAGCCGGCCGTAAGCGGGCCGGTGTCTGCGGGACTTGGCCATGAAGGGGAATCCTCTCTGTCATGGGCACTCCACGACAGAATCCACCTTGTGATCTTGCCGTGAAGGCTTTCCGGCAGATATGCCGTCGGGCAGCGGACCACGAGGTGAACGGACGGTGCGGCACCGTCCGTTCGAGGTTCCTCGCTCCGCGGGTCAAGGCTCCCGGCCTCCGCGAGCTTCCCTCCATGGCGCAGGGTGCGTGCACCCAGCGCCATCTCCAGCGCAGCCGGCTCTTCGGGGAGGCGTTGCTCACTACCCGGATGACCACCGCCGTCCGCCCGAGTAGGGTCGGGGGCTGCGTGACGGCCGATGGCCGCAGCCTGGCCTGCCTGCCCTTGTGAGGGCACATGCGTACGTGGCCCTTCCCGGCCCCACCCGGGAAGGGCACCGGGATGCGGCTCCTGACGTCTCACGTGCAGTGCGGCGGGCCCCCGGGCCCGTACCCCCCCACACAAAGAGTCGCGCGTGCGCGGCCGCAGATCAGGAGCACCAGTGCAGGGCACCCCCCACATAGCCAGCACACCGCATCACGGGCGATGGTCGTCCGTGCACCCGGACGTCGCGCAGCGCATGCCGGACCGGGCCGCGGTGGCACCTCGCGCGACCCCGGCCACGCGGCGTCCCGACGACGCCGATCCCCAACTTCCCGTCTTCATCGACCAGTCGGGCTGGCGTCGGCGGACGCTGCAAGGCCTGGCGCTGATGGTGGGCTGCGCCTGCGTCGGGTACCTGCTGTTCGTCGGCGCGCTGATCAGCGGCCTCCGGCAGCCCGTCGGCACCCACCCGCCGAGTACGAACGCACCGGCGCCCTCGGGCCCGGACACCGGCAGATCGGCCCCGCCGGCCGGAGGCCTGAGGCAGTGAGGCGGGGTTCCGCCGTCCGCCGCCCACCGCGCGGACACTGGATCGTCCTCCTGCTGGTCCTCCTCGTGGTCACCGTCGCCCTCCTCTTCGAGGGCTGGACCACCCATCAGGTCGACGCCGCCCGCACCAAGCCGCCGTGCACCCGGCCGATCCCGCGCGAGGCGGACGACGGCAAGCCGCTGCTGCGGTTCGGCCCGAACGGGGTCGCCACCGCGGCCATGCCGCCCAGGACCGTCGCGCTCACCTTCGACGGCGGGCCCGACCCGGTGTGGACGCCGCGCCTGCTCGACCTGCTGCGCAGGCACCATGCGCGGGCGACCTTCTTCGTCTACGGGAAGGACGCGGCCCGGCACCCCGGGCTGCTGCGGCGGATCGTGCGCGAGGGCCACGAGATCGGCTCGTACACCTACAGCGGCGGTGACCTCGGTGTCGCGTCGCCGCTGCGCGCGCGTCTCGAACTGTCGCTCACCCAGACCGCTCTCGCGGGCGCGGCGGGCGTCAACACCAGCCTGCTGCGGCTGCCGCACACCACGGCCGCGGACACGCTCTGCGGCGTGCAGTGGCCGGCCGCGAAGCGCGCGGCGGATCAGGGGTACCTGGTGGTCGCCTCGGACCGCAAGGACCGCGATCCGGCGCGGGGAGTGGTGACGCAGCACAGCCAGACCGACCTCGGTTTCCGCGAGGCCGAGGACCTGCTGCGGGACCGCGACGTGAAGTGGTTCACCACCGTCAGCGGGGGACTGGGCCGCCCCTCGTTCCTCGAAGAGGTCCCGGTCGCCGAGGAGGTCAAGGGCGAGGGCCTGATCTGGTCGCAGCGGCTCGGGCACGGCCTCCTCACCGTGATGGTGTGGACGCTGACCCTCACCGGCGTGCTCGGCGTCCTGCGGATGCTCCTGTTCGCGCTGTTCGCCCGCCTCCACGTGCGCAGGCTGCACCGTTACCGGCCCGGCGCGCCACGGCTGCGCGAGGTGCGGGACCCGGTGACGGTGCTGGTTCCCGCGTACAACGAAGAGGCCGGCATCGCCTCCACCGTGTACTCGCTGCTCGCCTCCACCCACCCGCACTTCCAGATCATCGTGATCGACGACGGCTCGACCGACGCCACCGCCGACATCGCCGAGGACATCGACGACCCCCGGGTGACGGTGATCCGGCAGCCCAACGGCGGCAAGCCCAGCGCCCTCAACACCGGCCTGGCGCACGCCCGGTACGACATCGTGGTGATGGTCGACGCGGACACCATCTTCGAGCCCGAGGCGCTTGCCCGCCTCGTCCAGCCGCTCGCCCACCCGGCGGTCGGCGCGGTCAGCGGCAACACCAAGGTCGGCAACCGGCGCCGCCTGCTCGGCAAGTGGCAGCACCTGGAGTACGTACTCGGCTTCAACCTCGACCGGCGGATGTTCGAGGTCCTGGAGTGCATGCCGACGGTGCCGGGAGCGATCGGGGCCTTCCGCAGGGACGCGCTGATGGGCGTCGGCGGCGTCAGCGACGAGACCCTGGCCGAGGACACCGACCTGACGATGGCGCTCTGGCGGGCGGGATGGCGCGTCGTCTACGAGGAGTCGGCGGTCGCGTGGACCGAAGTGCCCAGCACCGTGCGACAGCTGTGGCGCCAGCGCTACCGCTGGTGCTACGGCACCCTCCAGTCGATGTGGAAACACCGGCGGGCGGTGACGGAGGTCGGCCCCGGCGGACGCTTCGGGCGTCGCGTGCTGGTCTACGTCACCCTGTTCCAGATCGTGCTGCCGCTGTGCGCGCCGGTCGTGGACATGTTCGCCCTGTTCGGGGTGCTGTTCCGCGACCCCGTGGAGGCCGGACTCGTCTGGTTCGGCTTCCTGGCCGTGCAGGTGTTCACCGCCGCGTACGCGCTGCGGCTCGACCGCGAACGGCTGCGCGTGCTGTGGGTGCTGCCGCTCCAGCAGTTCGTCTACCGGCAGTTGATGTACCTGGTGGTCATCCACTCCGTGACCACGGCGCTGCTCGGCACCCGTCTGAAGTGGCACAGCATGAAGCGGACCGGGACCGCCGATCCGTATCTGCTGGAAACGCCGCCCGCGGAGGCGTCCGCCAGGGCCTTTGGAGCTCTGCCGGACGAGCTGCCTTCGCGCGAGCGCGAGTCGGACCTGGAACATGACCGAGGGAGTCGACCATGAGGGACCCGCTCGACCAGCGGGCCGGACACGCCATGCCCGCGGGGGATGTCCCGGAACCCGCGGGGGAGGCCCAGGACGCGACCCCGGGGGGCGGCACCGAAGCGCGTGTGCCGTTCGCCGACCGCCCCAGCTCCCGCTACGGGCCCCGGCGCGCCCACGCCCGGACGTCGAAGAAGCGCAGGAGGCTGCGGCGGGCGGTCCTCGTGCTGCTGGTCGTCGTGGTCGCCGGGGCGGGCGGTACGTACGGCTGGGCCGAGACCCGGCTCCAGCGCGACGTCGACCTGGGCGCGTACGGGGACCGTCCGCCGCCCGGCGAGGGCACCAACTACCTCATCGTGGGCTCGGACAGCCGCGACGGGCTCTCGCCGGACGCCGTGCAGGACCTGCGCGCGGGCGGGGGCGGCGGGCGGCGCACCGACTCGATGATGCTGCTGCACACCGGGGCCAACGGCACCAGCATGGTCAGCCTGCCGCGCGACTCCTGGGTCACCCTGCCCGGCCGCCTCGACACGACGACGGGCAAGACGAAGCGGCCCGAGGGCGACAAGCTGAACGCCGCCTTCGCCTACGGCGGCCCCGAACTCCTGGTGCACACCGTCGAGAAGAACACCGGGCTGCGCATCGACCACTACGCGGAGATCGGTTTTGCCGGGTTCGTGAACATCGTCGACGCCATCGGTGGCGTACGGATGTGCCTGGACCGGGACATCAAGGACAAGCAGTCGGGCGCCGACCTGCGCAAGGGATGTCAGACCCTGAGCGGCAAGCAGGCGCTCGCCTTCGTCCGCCAGCGCCACCAGGAGCGGGAGGGTGACCTGGGCCGGTCGAGGAACCAGCAGAAGTTCCTGTCGACCCTCGCCCACCAGGCCGCACGGCCCGACACCCTCCTCGACCCGCGGGAGATCGCTCCGGCCGTGGAGGCCGGGCTCGACACGCTCATCGTCGACAAGGACATGAGCCTGCGCGATCTGAGCGGAATGTTCCGCGCCGTGCAGAGCGTCGCGGGCGGCCGGGGCAAGCAGATCAACGTGCCCGTGTCCGGCTTCGGCGTCCCCACGTCCAAGGGCAACGTACTGAAGTGGGACGCCAAGAGGTCGGCCCGGCTCTTCGACGACCTGCGGCAGGACCGGCGGGTGACGGAGACGGGGAAGACGTCCCGCCGGTGAGCGTGGCATGAGCACTCGGGAACGGCTGGTGGGCGGCGCGGTGACGCATGCGCGCCCTTCCGGGGACGGCCCCGATGGTTTGAGCTGGGAGATCGTGGTTGTGGGTGATGGCGGCGTGGTCGGGTCTCTACCGGGTGGGTGGAGGAGGCGACGCTGATGGGGTCGTTGATCGGGGAGTTGGAGGCGCGGGAGGCGGCGGCCCGGGTGCGGTCGCCGCCGTCGTCGACGAGTGACGGAACCGCCGGGGCCGCACCGTGCCGGGGGTCGAGCGGGGCGGGCCGCCCACCGACTAGCATCGCCGAGTTCGTGCCACCCACCGGCCCGGGCATCGCGGCACGGCGTACAGGGGAGCTGACACGGCATGAGAACGAAGAGCGCAGCGGCGTGGGCGGTAGCGGTGCTGATGCTCGGCGCAGCCGTCGGCGGCTGCGCCGAGCAATCGGTCGGGGGACCGTCCGGCAGCAGCGCGAAGCACACGAAGTCCCACCGCGAACCGGAGGACAAGCCTGATTCACGGGTCGTCGAGGACGACGACGACCACACCGTCCTCGAACTGTCCGACGGCCGGCAGGTGTCCCTCCGCTTCACTCGCCGCGGCCTGGAGGCACAGCATCGCGACACCTCTGACGACGCCTGGTCCGCCCGGAAGACGGTCTATGAGACCGGCACCGAACCGTGCCACGGCATCAGGGCAAAGGCGTACCGGGACACCGTGTGGCTCGCGGCCGGCTTCGGCGTGTACTGCAGGGACGGCGAAGAACCGCAAGAGGTGATCGCGGCCGTCGCCACCGGGGACCTCTCCTCCTGGACCACCGACCCGACCAAAAACACCATCGCCTGGCCGAAGGCCCGCATCCGCGACGGTGGCGCCCGAGTGGACTTCGTCGATCCCAGCATGCTGGAAACCACCACGCTGACCTGGCGCAAAGGCTCCGGATTCGCCGAGGTGGCCACGGAATACAAGCCCATCCACCCCTGGTTCGTGGGCCGGTGGCGAGCCAGGGACGGCAGCCAGCAGCTGACCCTCCACCAGGTCGAGTCGGGCAGACGCGCACGCGTGGTCATCGAGTCCCGCACCGGCCCGCGATGCAAGGGCAGCGCCGTTGTCTCCGGCATCGACCAGCACGATCTGTCCATGAGCAACTTCAAGCTCGATCAGGGCACCAGGACCGTCAACTGCCCGCCGGAGGAGACCGAGTACTCCTTCGACGTGAAGTCCTCGGACGGCCCGCTGCGCCTACGCAAGATCGGCAACCACCCGAAGACCGTCCTTACCTATGAGCGGGCGGGCTGACGTACGACTGCGCATGAGGGGCGGCGGCGTGGTCGGGTCTCTACCGTGTGGGTGGAGGAGGCGACGCTGATGGGGTCGTTGATCGGGGAGTTGGAGGCGTGGGAGGCGGCGGCCCAGGCCCGCGACCGCGACCACGTGCGGACCTGGGGCGTCCTGGTCGACGGCGCCCGCCACCAACTCGACCCGATCCGCGCCGAAGCCGACCGGCGCGGGATCACCCTGTAGGTCCTGCTCGACATCGTGCACGTCAGCGAGTACGTCTGGGCTGCCGCGCACAGCTTCCACCGGTCCGGCACCCCGGCAGCCGAAGCCTGGGTCGCCGGGCATCTGGCCACGATCCTCCACGGCCGGGCCAGCCGCGGAGATCACCGCGCAGGCGGAGCGGGCCGGCCTGCGCGGAGCGAAACGCGAAGCCGCAGCCACCTGCGTCCGGTACCTGGGCGGCCACCTTGACCAACTCTGCCACGAGACCGCGTTGGCCGAGGGCCGGCCGATCGCCACCGGCCCGATCGAGGGCGCATGCAGGCATCTCATCGGCGACCGTCTGGAGATCACCGGGGCAAGGTGGGGGCTGAGCGGCGCCGAGGCCGTCCTCAAACTCCGGGCGGTGAAGGACAACGGTGACCTCGACGCCTACTTCGCCTTCCATCTCGCCCGCGAGCACGAACGGCTCTATTCCACCTCTGACCAGCACGACTACGACCTCACGGTCTGAACCGCAGGCGTCTCCCGGGGAGAGCTACACCCAACGGCGAATGACGTGCGGCGGGTGATGGCCCGCTCCCCAGCGCCGCGCATTCTCCCCAGATTCTCCCCAGGGGGCCGGGAGAGCCCTTCTGAAACCTTCGCGTACGCGAAGTCGAGCAAGCTTACTGGCTCCCCGCTACAGCCAGTCCCGCCGCTTGAAGATGAAGTACAGGCTCACGCAGACCACTGCCATCAGCCCGATCGCGAACGGATAGCCGAAGGCCCAGTGCAGCTCCGGCATCTCGTCGAAATTCATTCCGTAGATCGTTCCCACCAGCGTGGGTGCAAACAAAATGGCCGCCCACGACGAGATCTTCTTGATCTCCTCGTTCTGTTCGAAACCCGCCTCCGCCAGCGCCCGCATCTCCGCGTTCTGCTGCTGCGTGACGAGTGTGGAGTTGACCGTGAGGATGTCCGTCAGGGCCTGGCGGAAGCCGTCTACTCGCTCGCTGGTGTGGGTGACGTGGTCGGCGACGTCGCGCAGGTAGCGCTGGAGTTCCTCGTCGGTGCCGTACTTGGCGAAGCCCGCCATGAGGGAGTGCAGCATCGCCACCAGGGGGCGGGTCGCGCGCTGGAACTCGACCATTTCCCGGGAGAGTTCGTAGATGCGCCGCGAGACCTCCGGGTCGCCCCCGAAGACCTCGGTCTCGATCTCGTCGATGTCGTTCTGGACGCCGGCCACGACCGGGGCGTACCCGTCGACCACCGCGTCCAGGATCGCGTACAGGACCGCCTCCGGGCCGAGCTTGAGGAGCTCCGGGCTCTCCTCCATGCGGCGGCGTACGGCGGTCAGGTCCGGTGCGGCGCCGTGGCGCACCGTGATGACGAAGTCGGGCCCCACGAACACGTGCAGCTCACCGAAGTCGACCTCCTCCGAGGCGTCCAGGTAGCGGGCCGCGCGCAGGACGACGAAGAGGGTCTCCCCGTACCGCTCCAGCTTCGGCCGCTGGTGGGCCTCCATCGCGTCCTCGACGGCGAGCTCGTGCAGGTCGAACTCGGCTGCCAGGGAAAGGAGTTCCGCCTCCGTCGGCCGGGCGAGGCCGATCCACGCCATGCCTTCCCGCTGCTCGCGCAGCTCCCGGAAGGTGTCGGCGAGGGAGGAGGGCGTCGCGACGCGGACCCCGTCCCGGTAGAGCGCGGCCTGTACGACGCTCGGGGCGTCCGCGGGTGCGGAGGGGGAGGGGGACGCGGGCGTCGCCTCGGGGATTCCAGCGTTCCCGTTCCCTGCGGCCGAGGCGGCCTTGGCGGGGATGGTGCGCCGCCAGCCGTGCCTCTTCGCGCTCGGTGCGGGCCGGGGCCGGCGCTCCGCCATGTTGGCTGCCTCCGATGTCGGGTGAGGTGTGTTGGTGTCAGTTGGTGTCGGACGAAGTCGAACGTCTGTCTTGACGGCTTCTGCGCAGGATATACGTCCCAAAAGGCGCGACCGTGGCGACATCTCGACACGTTTGCGGACAGCTGGTGTCCGCAAGTCCCGCTAGCGTGCGGAGCATGACGAAGACGCAGGGAACAGCGGGTGCGGCGGGTTCGGCGAGCACGCAGGGGACGGTGAGTGCGGCGGGTTCGGCGAGTACGCGGGGAGCTACGCAGGGGACAAAGAGCGCCAAGCCGAAGGCTGCTCGCGCGAGTGCCCAGTCGCGCCCCGCCCCCGCCCCCGTACTCAGCACCCGCGCACTCAACCGCGCCACCCTCGACCGTCAGCTCCTCCTGCGCCGCTCGGCCGGCCTCTCCGTCGAGGGCGCCGTCACCCACCTCCTCGGCCTTCAGGCGCAGAACGTGAAGCCGCCCTACTACGCGCTCGCCGCCCGGCTCGAAGGGTTCGACCCGGAGGATCTGTCCGGGCTGCTGGCCTCGCGCGACCTCGTACGCATCGTCACGATGCGGTCCACCATCCATCTGCACACCGCCGACGACGCCCTCACCCTGCGCCCGTTGGTGCAGGCGGCGCGCGACCGTGAGCTGCACGCCTTCCGCAAGGGGCTGGTCGGCGTCGACCTGGGGGAGCTCGCCTCGATCGCCCGCGCCGCCGTCGAGGAGGAGCCCCGGACCATGCAGCAGCTGCGGGAGATCCTCCTGCCCCGCTGGCCCGACGCCGACCCGCAGTCGCTCGCCGTCGCCGCCCGCTGCTCGCTGCCGCTGGTCCAGGTCACCCCGCGCGGTCTGTGGCGGCGCAGCGGGCAGGTCGCGCTCACCACCGCCGAGCACTGGACCGGCCGCCCGAGCGAGCCGGTGCCCGCGCCCGACGCCACCGTTCTGCGCTACCTCGCCGCCTTCGGGCCCGCGTCCGTCAAGGACATGCAGATCTGGGCGGGCCTGACGCGGCTGAAGGAGGCATTCGAGCGGCTGCGGCCCCAACTGCGTACGTTCCGCGACGAGAGCGGCGTCGAGCTCTTCGACCTCCCCGACGCGCCCCGCCCCGACGCGGACACCCCGGCTCCGGCGCGCCTCCTGCCCGAGTTCGACAACCTCCTCCTGTCGCACGCCGACCGCAGCCGCGTCGTACCTCCCGAGTACAAGGGCCGCACCTGGAAGGGGAACTTCTCCTACAACACCTTCCTGGTGGACGGCTTCCTCGCGGGCGTGTGGCGCGTCGAGGAGAGCAAGAGCACGGGCAAAGGCACGGGCACGGGCAAGAGCGCGGGCAAGGGCTCGGGCAAGAGTGCGGGAGAGGCCAAGGGTCTCGCCGTCCTCACCATCGAGCCGTTCGGCACCCTGACCAAGGCGCAACGGCACGAACTGACGGACGAAGCCGCGCGGTTGCTGAGCGGCCCCATGAGTGGCCCCATGAGCGGGTCGAGCGCGTACGACATTCGCTTCGGCACGGTTATCGAGCGCTGACCGGCGTCGGCAGGCCTCAGTCCGCCCGCCCCGTAGCCGCCACCGTCACGCCCAGTCCGATCATCGTGACGCCCCCGGCTCCGCCGATCAGGGAAAGGCGGCGGTCCGAGCGGGCGAACCAGGAGCGGGCCGCTGAGGCGGTCAGGCCCCACAGGGTGTCCGTGATCAGACCGATGCAGATCGGGACGAGCCCGAGGAGAAGCATCTGCGCGGGCAGATGGCCCGCCGAGCGGTCGACGAACTGGGGCAGCACCGCCGCGAAGAACACGATGCCCTTCGGGTTCGTCACGCCGACGAGAGCGCCGTCCATGAGCGTTCGCAGGTCGGTGCGCGCCTCTGCGGGGGAAGCCGTCCCGATGGACTGCGCCCGCATCTCCTTGCGGTGCCGGAAAGCCTGCACGCCGAGGAAGACCAGGTACGCGGCCCCCGCCAGCTTCACCGCCATGAACACCGCGGCCGACCGTTCGACGAGCGACCCGACGCCGAACGCGACCGCGAGCACCAGGACGTACGACCCGACGACATTGCCGAGTGCCGTCGCCACCGCGGTGCGCCGGCCGTGGGCGAGCGCCCGGCCGATCACGAACAGGACGCTCGGTCCCGGGATCACGATCACCAGCAGTGACATCGCCGCAAAGGCGAGAAAACGGTCAGTGGACACCATGCCCATCACCCCCTCCAGGCCCATTCAATCCGTCGCGGGCCCGCGACGTAAGGCGCTCGCCAAAGCGTTAGCCAAAGCGCTCGCCAAAGCGTTAGCCAAAGCGCCCGCCATGGAGCCGTCATGGAATGGCGCGCTCCGGGGATCACGGCAGCAGTCCCGCCCGCCGCGCCGCCACCACCGCCTCCAGCCTCGTGTGCGCCCCCAACTTCCGCATGGCCGCCCGCAGATACCCCTTCACCGTCTCCGGCCGCAGCCCCAGCCGCTCCGCCGCCACCGCGTTCGTCACACCCCCGGCCACGCACGCGAGGACGTCCACCTCGCGCGGAGCGAGGGACACCGACCGCTCACGGCCCGGCGGCAGCGTGGCCGCCGACGCCAGTCGGCCGCAGACCGCCAGCATCTCCGCCCGCAGCACCGGGTCGGCGATCCGTGGGGCCAGACCCCGGAGCGCACGGTGCGCCTCGCGGACCTGCTCCCAGGCGGGCCCGGCGCCCGGCTGCGGCTCCCGCGCCGCCACGATGAGCGCCTGCACCTCGTCACGCACGACCAGGGCCTGCTCCACGTCCCGCGCCGCCGCCACCGCCGCCGACAGCGTGCGGTCGCCCAGCGGCTGGGCCGAGCGCAGGGCCCCGTACAGGACGCCTCGCACCTTGCGGCGCACCACCACCGGCACCGCGAGGACCGAGCGCAGGCCCTCCGCGGCCACGGCGGAGTCGTACTCGTGGCTGATGTGGCGCGAGTCGTGGTAATCCGTGACCGCGCAGGGGCGCGAGAGCGCGACCGCCTTGCCGCCCAGGCCGTTGCCGGACGAGACCGCGAGCCCGCACAGCGCACGCGTCCCCGTGCCCGTCAGCTCGCCGATCCGCACGTGCCGCTGCCCCTCGACGAGGCCCCCGAAGGCCACCGGCAGGCCCGTGCCGCGCCGCAGCCGCAGCAGCGCGGCCCGCATCTCGACCGCCTCGCCTCCGTCAGCCGTCACGCGCACGCCCTTTCACCTCGGGACACCCCCGTCCGGGGGTGGTGAGATCCGCATCACGAATTACACGATGCTACGTAGCGTCCGGCAATGACTCCGGCGAAGAGCCCGGCACGGTGCCGGGCACCGGACCGGCGACGAGGAGAGCGCGATGACGACGACGGCCACCAGCGGCACGGAACAGTTCCGGGCGGCGCGGGACTTCCTGCTGAAGCACCGCGAGGACTACGAGGCGGCGTACGAGGGTTTCGCCTGGCCGCGGCCCGAGCGGTTCAACTGGGCGCTGGACTGGTTCGACGTCATCGCCGCTGGAAACGACCGCACGGCCCTCCACATCACCGAGGAGGGCGGGGGCGAACAGCGTTTCAGCTACGCCGAGTTGTCGGCGCGCTCGAACCAGGTGGCCAACTGGCTGCGGGCGCACGGCGTCGTGGCCGGTGACCGGATTCTGGTGATGCTCGGCAACCAGGTGGAGCTGTGGGAGACCGCGCTCGCCGCGATGAAGCTGCGCGCGGTGATGATCCCGGCGACGCCGCTGCTCGGAACGGTCGATCTGCGGGACCGGATCGAGCGGGGCAAGGCACGGCATGTGATCACCCGCGGCGAGGACGTGGAGAAGTTCGACGGTGTGCCGGGTACGTACACCAGGATCGTGGTCGGGGAGGGGTCCCCGCGCGAGGGCTGGCTGGCGTACGCGGACACGGCATCGGCCGCTCCGGACTTCGAGCCGGACGGCGTCACGGCAGCCGACGACCCGCTGATGCTGTACTTCACGTCGGGCACGACGTCGCAGCCGAAGCTGGTGGAGCACACTCATGTGTCGTATCCGGTGGGCCACTTGGCGACGATGTACTGGATCGGGCTGAAGCCAGGCGACGTACACCTGAACATCTCCTCGCCGGGCTGGGCCAAGCACGCCTGGTCGAATCTCTTCGCCCCGTGGAACGCCGAGGCGACGGTCTTCATCTACAACTACACGCGCTTCGACGCGGGCGGCCTGATGGCGGAGATGGACCGCGTGGGCGTCACCAGCTTCTGCGCGCCGCCCACGGTGTGGCGCATGCTGATCCAGGCGGACCTGGGCCAACTGCGCACGCCGCCGCGGGAGATCGTGGCGGCCGGCGAGCCGCTGAACCCCGAGGTGATCGATGCGGTGAACCGCGCCTGGGGCGTGACGATCCGGGACGGCTTCGGCCAGACGGAGACCGCGGTCCAGGTGGCCAACTCCCCGGGCCAGCGCCTGATCCCCGGCTCCATGGGCCGCCCGAGCCCCGGCTACCGGGTCACGCTCCTCGATCCGGTCACGGGCGAGCCGGGCGTGTCGGAGGGCGAGATCTCCCTGGACCTGTCGGCGCGGCCGGTCGGCCTGATGACCGGCTACCACGGGGATGCGGAGCGTACGGCCGAGGCGATGGCGGACGGCTACTACCGCACGGGTGACATCGGCTCGCTCGACGCCGAGGGCTACCTCACCTATGTGGGGCGGAGCGACGACGTCTTCAAGTCCTCCGACTACAAGGTGTCCCCCTTCGAGCTGGAGAGCGCGCTGCTGGAGCACGAGGCCGTGGTGGAGGCCGCGGTCGTGCCCGCGCCGGACGCGCTGCGGCTCGCCGTCCCGAAGGCGTACGTCGTGCTGGCCAAGGGCTGGTCGCCGGGCGACGAGACGGCGCAGGCGATCTTCGAGTACACCCGGTCGGTGCTGGCTCCCTACAAGCGCGTCCGGCGCATCGAGTTCACGGAGGAACTCCCCAAGACCATCTCCGGCAAGATCCGGCGGGTCGACCTGCGGGAGCGGACGGCTGAGGGTTCGTCGGAGGAGTGGCTGGAGCGCGGCAAGAGCTGACTCCTCGGTGCGCCCTCCTGACTCCCCGCTTCCCCCTGCTACTCCTCTACCCCTCCTGACTCCCTGCTGAGCTGCTGCTGACGTCCTGTCAGTGCGGCGCCGGACGCTGACGGTTGCTGACCCCTGTCCCCCGGGTTCGGAGCCAAGTACAGTAATATTCGTACGCGTACGAAAGGGGAGTGATGAACGCGATCGATTCGGTCGGGGCGGGTACGGATGCGGGGGAGCGGTCCACGGCATCCTCAAGTTCCGAATCCGTCGGGGAGCAGAGCCTGTCGAGGCTGCTGCGTCCTCATGTCCGGAGTCTCGCGGCCGTCGCGATCCTTCAGGTGATCGGCGCTCTCGCGGGTCTGATGCCCCTGCTCGCGGTCGTCGAACTGGGCCGCACCCTGCTGGCACCGGGCCCGGTCGACGAAGACCACGTCTGGGCGGTCGTGTTCGCGGGTGCGGCCGGTCTGTTCGTGCGGCTGCTGTTCACGGCCGCGTCCTCGGGACTCGGGCACGTGCTCGACGGCCAGGCGCAGCTGACCTTCCGTCGGCAACTGGCCGCGCACCTCGGACGCGTGCCGATCGGCTGGTTCTCCCGGCGCAGGACCGGCGAGCTGGCCAAGGTGGTGGGGGAGGACGTGAGCGCCGTGCACCCCCTCATCGCCCACGCGCCCGGCGAGCTCGTCTCCGCGTTCGTGGTGCCGCTGGCCTCACTGGTCTATCTCCTCACCATCGACTGGCGGCTGACGCTGATCACGCTGATCCCGGTGGTGATGGCCATCGCGCTGGTGCCGCTGCTGATGCTCCCCGCCAGGATGCGCGAGCAGGAGGAGTTCGACGCGGCCATGGGGCGGATCGCGAGTTCCGTCGTCGAGTTCGTGCAGGGCATCTCGGTGGTGAAGGCGTTCGGCGGATCCGAGCGCGCCCACGGGAAGTTCCTCACCGCCGTGGACGATTTCGTCGGCACCTTCTTCCGGTGGGTGCGCGGCATGTCCCTCGTCGCCGCCGGGATGCAGCTGGCGCTGTCGCCGCCGTTCGTGCTGCTGGTCGTCCTGATCGGCGGTACGTCCCTGATCACGTCCGGAAGCATGGCCCCGACCGACCTGCTGCCCTTCCTGCTGCTCGGCCTGGGACTGACCGCTCCGGTGGCGGCACTGGGCCACGGCTTCGACGACATGCAGGCCGCGGGCCGTGCGGTCGGCCGGATCAAGGAAGTGCTCGAGGTCGAGCCGCTGCCGGAGCCCGCGCGCCCGGTGGCGCCCCAGGGGCACCGGATGGAACTGCGTGACGTCCGCTTCGGCTACGAAGAGGATCGCGAGGTGCTGCGCGGGATCGACCTGGTGCTGGAGCCGGGGACCTGCACGGCGGTCGTCGGGCCGTCGGGCAGCGGCAAGTCCACCCTCGTGCAGCTGCTGCCGCGCTTCTTCGACCCGACCCACGGCTCGGTCGTCCTCGGCGGTGTCGATCTGCGCGAGATCGGCAGCCGACAGCTCTACCGCATGGTCTCCTTCGTCTTCCAGGACGTCCGCCTGCTGCGCGCGTCGGTCGCGGACAACATCGCGCTCGCGGTGCCGCACGCCGAGCGAGACGACGTGGTGCGCGCCGCCCGGCTCGCGAACATTCACGACCGGATCCTCGAACTGCCGCACGGGTACGAGACGGTGATCGGCGAGGGCGTCGAGCTGTCGGGCGGCGAGGCCCAGCGGATCTCGCTCGCCCGCGCGCTGCTGGCCGACACACCCGTCCTGGTGCTCGACGAGGCGACCGCCTTCGCCGACCCGCAGACCGAACAGGCGATTCGCCAGGCCCTGGCGACGCTGGGCGGCGACCGGACGATCATGGTCATCGCCCATCGCATGGAGACGGTCTTGGACGCCGACACCGTCGTGATGCTGGAGAACGGGTCGGTCGTCGAGCGCGGCGCACCCGCCGAACTGCTCACGCGGGACGGGAAGTTCACCGCGTTCTGGCGATCCCAAGGAGGCGATCCCCGATGATCCGGACGCTGCTGCGCGTGCTCGGACCCGAGTACGCCCGGGCGATGCGCCGCACCGTGGCCCTGATGACGATCACCGCGGTGGCCGAGGGCCTTTCCTACGCGCTGCTGGTTCCGGTGCTGCGGGAACTATTCGGCGGCGCGCCCGACGACGCCGTGCCGTGGCTCGTCGCGTTCGGGGCGGCGGTCGCGGTCTACGCCGTGCTGCGCTACGTCAGCGATCTGTCCGGCATGCGCGTGGGGACCACGATGCTGCACGGCATGTACTACCGCCTTGGCGAGCATCTGGCCCGGCTGCCCATCGGCTGGTACAACGCCGGACGGGTCGGCGAGGTGTCCGTCATGGCGAGCCGCGGCCTGCTCCAGGCGATGGGCGTGGCCGCGCACCTGCTGGCACCGTTCGTCTCCGCCCTGGTGACCCCCCTGACGATCGTCGCCGTGATGATCGCCTTCAACTGGCAGCTGGGATTGGCCGCGTTGGCCGCCGCTCCCGTCGTGGCCGCGATCCAGGTGTGGACCGCACGCTCGATGGCCGGCACCGACGCGGAGCGCCACGAGCGGGACAAGGAGGCCTCGGGCCGCGTCATCGAGTTCCTCCAGGCCCAGCCGGTGCTGCGAGCCGGCGGCCGGACCGGGGAACGCTTCGCGCTGCTCGACGACTCGCTGCAGGAGGTCGAGCACGCGTCCCGCCGTACCGTCCTCGCGATGCTGCCCGGCGCGGTGGGCCTGACGCTCACGGTCCAGGTGAGCTTCACCGCGCTGCTGGCCCTGGGCGCCTCGCTCGCGCTCGGCGGGAGCATCGGTGCGGCGGAGGTCCTGACGATCCTGGTGCTCGCGGCCCGCTGCGCCGATCCGCTGCTTTCGCTGTCGGACATCGGCGGCAAACTCCGCGGCGTGCGGTCCGAGTTGGAGAGGCTCGACAAGGTCCTGCGCACCGAGCCGCTGCCGGAACCCCGCGAACCGGTCGAGCCGGTCCACCATGACCTGGCGTTCGAGTCCGTCACCTTCCGGCACGGCGACCGCACGGTGTTCGACGACGTGTCGTTCTCCGTGCCCCAGGGACAGCGGCTGGCCGTCGTCGGACTGTCGGGTGCGGGCAAGAGCACGCTGCTCCAGTTGCTCGCGCGGTTCTACGACGTGGACACGGGCGCGGTACGCGTGGGCGGTGTGGACGTGCGGGAGATCGACACGGCGGAGCTGATGGCGCGGATCGCCATCGTCTTCCAGGACGTCCACCTCTTCGACGGCACCATCGAGGAGAACGTGCGCCTGGGCCGTCCCGACGCCGACGAAGCCGACGTCCGGGCGGCGGCGACCGCGGCCCGGCTCGACGAGGTGATCGAGCGACTGCCCGGCGGATGGGCGGCGAACGTCGGCGAGGGCGGCGCACTGCTGTCGGGCGGTGAACGCCAGCGCGTCTCGATCGCGCGGGCACTGCTGAAGAACGTGCCCGTCGTACTGCTGGACGAGGTGACCTCGGCCCTCGACCCGGTGAACGAGACAGCCGTCCACGAGGGCATCGAGCGCCTGATGGCGGGGCGGACCGTGGTGATGGTCGCGCACCGGATGCGGACCGTGCAACGTGCCGACCGCGTCCTTTTCCTGGAAGGCGGCCACATCGTGGAGGAGGGAAGCCACGACGAGCTTGTGGGCCGAAGCGGCCGCTATGCCGACTTCTGGAACATTTCCATGGCGCCGGTGGCCAGTGAATGAGTTGATTGAGTTGATTGAGTTGATTGAGTGGGCACGCTGATCGGTCCTTTGCCGTGGGGCCAGCCGCGTATTTCCAGTCGCGTATTTATCGGTCTTCCGTGGTCTCGTCCGACCGCAGCAGTCCGTCGATGATCGCCGTAAGGCCCTGCCGATGCGTGTCACGGGCGTTGAGTTCGGCCCATCGACCGGCGACCGTCGCCAGATGGGGGTGCGTGCCGCTCGTCAGGCCGGCGACGACCTCGTCCTCATGGCTCGGTCCGGTCGTCTTGCCGCGTCGGCGCTCTCCGTTCACACGGATGACCAGGTCGCCGACGATGGAGAACCAGATCGTGCGGTAGATGTATACGGCCTGTTCCGGAGTGTGGCCGTAGTCCACCGCGGCGCCGATCATCTCCTCGACGAACCAGAGGGCCGAGGGGGCGACGAGGTCGGCGCCGGTCAGCACCTGGACGATCCACAGCCGGTCGGACAGCAGCTCGTAGAGCAGGATCGACACCGTGATCAGCCGCTCACGGGGATCCTCCGGAAGCTCCGGGCGGGGAACGCTCTTCGCCTGATTCTCCATCAGGAGCAGGAGCAGTTCATCCTTGTCGCGCACGTGGTAGTAAAGCGCCATGGGTGCGCTGTTCAATTCGTTCGCCAGGCGCCGCATCGAAATCTTTTCCGCGCCCTCGGTCTGAAGAATGCGATCCGCCGCGGCGATGATGGCATCGAGAGACAAATGAGGCGGCCGGCCGACGGCCTTTGTGCGGGGCTTTCCTGCGGGCATCTGGTCCTCCGTGCTGGTCGGCAGATTCTAACATTCCGTACCTGTGGACAATCCGCGCCGGATATAGGTGCGTTCTTGCTCTATTTGAAAAGGTGTCATGAAAAGAGGTCGTGAGATGTGCGGGATCGCGCGTAAGGGTCGACGCGGCGCTGACCTGCGGGTCACACTTGACGCCGTGCTTCGCAAGGCCCGCTCAGGGAGCAGCTCATGGATGTGGTGACAGGTGTGCCGGAAACGCGAATTTCGGTGACCGAACTGTCGTATGCGCACGGTGTCAGTACGACGCCGCTGCTCGGTGACACCATCGGACGCAACCTCGACCGGGCGGTCGAGGCCTGGCCGGAGCGGGACGCGCTGGTGGACGTGGCGGCGGGGGCACGCTGGACGTACGCCGAATTCGGCTCCGCCGTCGAGCAGTTGGCGCGGGGCTTCATGGGGGCCGGAGTCGCCAAGGGGGACCGGGTCGGCATCTGGGCGGTGAACTGTGCCGAGTGGGTGCTCGTGCAGTACGCCACCGCGCGGATCGGCGCGATCATGGTGAACATCAACCCCGCTTATCGGGCACATGAGTTGGAGTACGTGCTCAAGCAGGCCGGGGTGACGGTCCTGGTCGCATCGCAGTCGCTCAAGACGAGCGACTACCGGGCACTGGTGGACCAGGTGCGGCCCGCCTGCCCGGAGCTGCGGTCCGTCCACTACATCGGGGACGGCTCGTGGGATGAGCTGCTGGACGCGGCGGGGAGGGTGAAGGTCGGTGAACTCGCCGCCCGCGAGGCGCAGTTGAGCTGTGATGACCCCGTCAACATCCAGTACACCTCGGGCACGACCGGCTTCCCCAAGGGGGCCACGCTCTCCCACCACAACATCCTCAACAACGGCTACTGGGTGGGCCGGACGGTCGGCTACACGGAACAGGACCGGGTCTGCCTGCCCGTGCCCTTCTATCACTGCTTCGGCATGGTGATGGGGAACCTGGGCGCCACGTCCCACGGCGCCTGCATCGTCATCCCGGCCCCGTCCTTCGACCCGGTCGCCACGCTGCACGCGGTGGAGCGCGAGCGCTGTACGTCGCTGTACGGGGTGCCGACGATGTTCATCGCGGAACTGAACCTCTCCGACTTCGGTACGTACGACCTGAGTTCGCTGCGCACCGGCATCATGGCGGGCTCGCCCTGTCCGGTCGAGGTGATGAAGCGGGTGGTCGCCGAGATGCACATGGAGGAGGTCTCCATCTGCTACGGCATGACCGAGACCTCCCCTGTCTCGACGCAGACCCGGCGCACGGACGATCTGGAGCGGCGGACCGGCACGGTGGGGCGCGTGCTGCCGCACATCGAGGTGAAGGTCGTCGACCCGGCCAGCGGCGTGACGCTGCCGCGGGGCACCTCCGGCGAGCTGTGCACGCGGGGCTACAGCGTGATGCTCGGCTACTGGAACGAGCCGTCGCGTACGACGGAGGTGATCGACGCGGGGCGCTGGATGCACACGGGTGACCTGGCGGTGATGCGTGACGACGGCTACGTCCAGATCGTCGGCCGCATCAAGGACATGATCATCCGGGGTGGCGAGAACATCTACCCGCGCGAGATCGAGGAGTTCCTCTACGGACACCCGAAGATCGCGGACGTCCAGGTGGTGGGGGTGCCGGACGAGCGGTACGGAGAGGTCCCGCTGGCCTGCGTGATCCTGCGGGACGCGGAGGGTCCGGAGGGTCCGGAAGGCCCGCTGACACTGGAGGAGCTGCGGGCCTTCTGCGAAGGGCAGTTGGCGCACTACAAGATCCCGGCCGGGCTGCGGATTCTGGAGAGCTTCCCCATGACGGTGTCGGGGAAGGTGCGGAAGATCGAACTCAGGGAGCGGTACGGGGCGTAGTGCCGGCGGGGGCGAGGTCGCGGCGCATGGCCACGCGGGGCCAGCGGTCGAGTCCGAGCTCGGCCTCGTGGGCGCGGATCTTGCGTAGGCCCGGGGTGAGTTCGGCTTCGGCGAGCACGCGGAATCCGATGCGGGCGTAGTACGGGGCGTTCCAGGGGACGTCCGCGAAGGTGGTCAGGGTGAGGGCTTCCCTGCCCTCTTCGCGGGCGCGGTCCGCGGTGTGCTCGATCAGGGCCTGGCCGATGCGGTGGCGCGCCGCTCGGGGGTGGACGGAGATCTGCTCGATGTGCTCCGCGGTGTCCACGGGTTCGCTGATGAGGTACGCGATGGGGGTGCCGCCGCTCTCGCCGTCCTCGCCAGTGCGGTCTTCGCCAGCGTCGCCTGTGCCTGTGCCTGTGCCTGTGCCTGGGCCTGCGTCTTCGCCTGTGCCGGTGGCCACCCAGGCTCGGCCTGCGCGGCGGAACTCCTCCAGGAGGTCGATGCCGGGCGGCTCGTCATCGGCGATGGCCTCCATGCCCAGGGCGCGGAAGGGTTCGCCTGCGGCGCGTTCGATGTCCTGGAGCGTGGGGAGGTCGGCGGGGGTGGCCCGGCGGATGCGCATCCGCCGAGTATGCGGCTTGCCGGCCGGCGGCTGCGGGTATTTCTGTCCCGCCGCTTCGCGACGGATCTTTCCCACCCACCCACCCGATCACCCCGCAGCGAGGAGGTCACCCGACGCCCGTGGGGGCAGGGGCCCGCAGCGGCCAGATCGGTCGTACCGGTGGGACGAGTTCCCTGCAGCGGCCAGCTCGCCCGTGTGGGTTGGGGGCCTGTAGTGACAGCTCGCTCGCGGCGGATCACCTGTGCTGGTGGGGGCCTTTGCCTCGCGGAGGCTGGGTGGCCTGTGCCGGGTGGGGGCCCGCGGCGGCCGGATGGCCTGTGGTGGTGGGGTGGGTTCTCTGGAGCGGTCGGATCGGGTGTGCCGGTGAGGGGGATTCGCTGCAGTGGCCGGGTGGCCGGGTGGCCGGGTGGCCGGGTGGCCGGGTGGCCGGGCGGCCTGTGCCGGGTGGGGTATCCCCGCGGCGGCCGGATGGCTTGTGCTGGTGGGATGGGGTCTCTTGAGCGGTGGGTTCGGGTGTGCGGGTGGGGGGATCCCTGCGGCGGCCGGATGGCTTGTGCTGGTGGGATGGAGTCTCTGGATCGGTCGATTCGGGTGTGCCGGTGGGGGGGGGGCTCCCCGCAGCCGTCGGATTGTCTGCGTCGGTGGGAGGGGGTTTCCTGCCGTGGGTGCCGTGGGTGCCGTGGGTGCCGTGGGTGCCGTGGGTGCCGTGGGTGTGTTGGTTGGGTCCGCAGTCGGGGGTGCCCGTGTCGGGGGAAGTGGCTTCTCGTCGCCGGTGGCTTCGGTGGGCGCTAGGTGCCCGTGGCGATCAGTTCGTCCGCTGCGTTGTTCACCGGCTGGGGTGTGCCCGTCAGGTCGATGACGAACAACGGGATGGACAGGGCGTCCGCGCGGGTGCGGGCCGGTTCCTCGTACCCCGCGAGGGAGAAGCAGACGCAGCTCACGGATTCGGTCATCGCGGTCAGCCATACGCACTCCACGTCACGGAGCGTCGTCGGCTGCACGGACGGCTCGATCAGCGCGATCATGCCCCGCGCCGCGACCCGCACCCCGGAAGGCGCCCGCTTGACCGCTCCCCGGATGTCCCCGTACCCCAGCCACCGCAGGTACAGCGCTGCCACCGTCACCGCGTCCCGCGCCGTGCGGACCGGCACCGGCTGGAAGGCGGGCCGAGGCGTCGGAGCCGTCCGGGGCAGGGAGATGTGCGCCGGGGCTTCCCGGGCTTCCGGGGATTCGGGGGCGTCCCTGGTCTCCGGGGCCTCCGGGGGCTTCGGTGTTTCCGGGGTCTCCCGAGCCGGAGTCTGCGGTGTCGCCGACGGCGCCTGCACCGCTCGGACCGGGATGCGCAGCACCGCCCCGCACCCGCACCCCAGCTCCGGCTGCGGCCACTGGTCCCGGCGCCCGCACGTCCGGCACCGCACGGTCACCCACTCCTCCGCCCACGTCCGGTCCGTCACCGGTGTCACCGTCGCGCCGCGCGCCACCGGCGGTACCACGGGGGCGCCGCACGCGCAGGGGTAGGAGGGAGGGGCGTACACATGCTCGCGCCGGCAGATCGGACACCGTACCGGGACGCCGCTGTCCGTCATCACCCTCACCCGTCACCGTAACCGTCACCGCTCGCCGGTTCGTGACCTCCATCGTCCACCAAGTGGGCCTGCCACGGCAGGCAGTTGAGCCAAGAACAGCGTGCCCGCCAGAGTCAGGGCCCGGCGGCGGCTGCCCGGCAGGGGAAGGCCCGCCATGCGCGCGACGGTGCGTGGGGCGGGCCTGGCCGTGGGGTGCCCGGCGAGGCAGGCGGTGATGAGGGGGAGCAGCTCCCTCGGAACGTCCGTGAGGGCGGGGCCGTCATCATCAGTGCCGCCGCCTTCGCCCCCTGCGGCGAAAGGAGCGCGGCCCGTCGCCGCGAAGGCGAGGACCGCTCCGAGGGCGAAGACGTCCGCGGGAGGCTTGGCCACCGCGCCCTCCGCCAGGAGCTCGGGTGCCGTGTATCCCCGTCCTCCCCTGTACTCCACGTACCCGGCGTACCCGGCGTACCCGGCGCACGCCCCCGTTCCGAAGTCGACGACGCGGGGTCCGTCGGCGGCCAGGAGCACGTTCGACGGGCGGAGGCCCCCGTGCACGAGGCCCGCCCGGTGGACGTCGTCCAGCGCCCCGGCGAGCGAGCTCGCCAGGACCCGCAGTTCCGCCGTACCCAGTGGTCCGCCCATGTCCCGCACCCGTGCGGCGAGCGTCGGCCCGGGGACGTACTCCGTGGCGAGCCAGGGCGTCGCGCCGTGCGGATCGGCGTCGAGGAGGGCCGCGATGTGACGGCCCCGCACCGCGCCGATCGCGTGCACCTCGCGGGCGAAGCGCGTGCGGAACCCCTGGTCACGGGCGAGGGAGGCGTGCACCACCCGCAGGGCGGCCGCGCGCCCCGTCCCGTCGTGCGCGAGGAGGACCCGCCCGAGGACCCCCTGCCCCAGCAGCGCCCCGGCCGTCCAGCGCCCGTACCTCTGCCGGTCCTGCCTGCCCGGCCCGGCGGGCGGCCCCTGCCCGGCGGGCGACGCATCCGGTGAACTGGCCACGGGTGACCCCCCGATGGTGTGGCCCGAATTCAATGCGAATTCAACGACTGGGACGCGCCCCTCGGTCAGCCCGGTTCCCGGACATCTCTTGACGGTCTCCACCGCACCCGCCTACATTGCTTCCATATAGCAGAACATACTTTCCACAATGCGGAAACAGAAGCTCACCGCGGGGCGCGACGGGAGCCGGATCCGCCAGCCGTATCCGTCAGCCGAATAGCTGATGAAGCTGTCGAAGCTGTTGTCGAAGCAGGAGAACCCCATGGCCCGTATGACCGCTGTCCGTGCGGCAGTTGAGATCCTCAAGCGCGAAGGCGTCACCAACGCGTTCGGTGTGCCCGGCGCGGCGATCAACCCGTTCTACAAGGCGCTCCAGGAGGGCGGTGGCATCGACCACACGCTCGCCCGGCACGTCGAGGGTGCCTCGCACATGGCCGAGGGCTACACCCGCGCCAACCCCGGCAACATCGGCGTCTGCATCGGTACGTCGGGCCCGGCGGGCACCGACATGATCACCGGTCTGTACTCCGCGACCGGCGACTCGATCCCGATCCTCTGCATCACGGGCCAGGCGCCGACGCACCTGCTCCACAAGGAGGACTTCCAGGCCGTCGACATCGCGTCGATCGCCACGCCGGTCACCAAGATGGCCGTCACGGTCCTGGAGGCCGCGCAGGTCCCCGGCATCTTCCAGCAGGCGTTCCACCTGATGCGCTCGGGCCGCCCGGGTCCGGTCCTCATCGACCTGCCGATCGACGTCCAGCAGACCGAGATCGAGTTCGACATCGACACGTACGAGCCGCTGCCGGTCTACAAGCCGTCCGCGACCCGCGCCCAGATCGAGAAGGCGATCACGTACCTGGTCGAGTCCGAGCGTCCGCTGATCGTCGCCGGCGGCGGCATCATCAACGCCGACGCCTCCGACCTCCTGGTCGAGTTCGCCGAGATCACCGACACCCCGGTCGTCCCGACCCTGATGGGCTGGGGCACGATCCCCGACGACCACGACCTGAACGCGGGCATGGTCGGCCAGCAGACCGGCCACCGCTACGGCAACGCCACGTTCCTGGAGTCGGACTTCGTCCTGGGCATCGGCAACCGCTGGGCCAACCGTCACACCGGCTACAAGCTGGACGTGTACACCCAGGGCCGCAAGTTCGTGCACGTCGACATCGAGCCGACCCAGATCGGCAAGATCTTCGCGCCGGACTACGGAATCGCCTCCGACGCCAAGGTTGCCCTCGAACTCTTCGTCGAGGTGGCCAAGGAGCTCAAGGCCGCCGGCAAGCTGCCCGACCGTTCCGCGTGGGTCGCATCCCACCTGGAGCGCAAGGAGACCCTCCAGCGCCGCACGCACTTCGACAACATCCCCATGAAGCCGCAGCGCGTCTACGAGGAGATGAACAAGGCCTTCGGCCCGGACACGCGCTACGTCACCACCATCGGCCTCTCGCAGATCGCGGGCGCCCAGATGCTGCACGTCTACAAGCCGCGCCACTGGATCAACTGCGGCCAGGCGGGCCCGCTCGGCTGGACGATCCCGGCCGCGCTCGGCGTCGCCACCGCGGACCGCGACACCCCGGTCGTCGCCCTGTCCGGCGACTACGACTTCCAGTTCATGATCGAGGAGCTGGCGGTCGGCGCGCAGCACCGCATCCCGTACGTCCACGTCCTGGTGAACAACGCCTACCTGGGCCTGATCCGCCAGGCCCAGATCGGCCTGGACATCAACTTCCAGGTCAACCTGGAGTTCGAGAACCAGAACAGCCCCGAGCTGGGCGTCTACGGCGTCGACCACGTCAAGGTCGCCGAGGGCCTGGGCTGCAAGGCCATCCGCGTCACCGACCCGAACGAACTGGGCGCCGCCTTCGAGCAGGCCAAGAAGCTGGCCCAGGAGCACCAGGTCCCGGTCGTCGTCGAGGCCATCCTGGAGCGCATCACCAACATCTCCATGAGCCCCACGGCCGACATCAGCGCGGTCAAGGAGTTCGAGGAGATCGCCACGGAGCCGGGCCACGCGCCCACCGCCATCCGGCCGTTGAAGGTGTGACGTCGCGCTGAGCGCCTGAAGGGGCGGTCCACCCGTGGGGGGTGGACCGCCCCTTTATCTTGGGCGGATGGAATCGCTCGCTGATCTGAAGGTCATGACCTGCGCGGGCCGGGCCGAGTTGGAGGCCTGGCTGGACGAACACCACGACAGCTCGCCGGGCGTCTGGGTGAAGCTCGCCAAGAAGGGTTCGGGGGTGCCCTCGGTGACGGCCGCGGAGGTCAACGACACGGCGCTCTGCTACGGCTGGATCACCGGCCACCGCAAGGCGTACGACGACGTCTTCTACCTGCAGAAGATCACCCCTCGCCGCCCGCGCAGCCTGTGGTCGAAGGTGAACATCGACCGCGTCGAGGAGCTGACCGAGGAGGGCCGCATGCGCGAGCCGGGCCTCGTGGAGGTGGCCGTGGCGCGGGCTGACGGACGCTGGGCGGCGGCCTACGAGTCGCAGCGCAACGCCACGGTCCCGGACGACCTGGCGGCGGCGCTCGCGGTGAGCCCGGCGGCTCGCGAGACCTTCGAGGCCCTGGGCAAGTCCGACCAGTACGTGGTGTTGCACAGGCTGATGACGGCGAAGACCCCCGCCACGCGAGCCGCCCGCCTGGAGCGGATGGTGGCGAAGCTGGCTTCGGGCGAGAGGGTGCGCTGAGGCCAGTCTGCCCCTGCGGGTGCGTCGCGGTCGCTCGCGCAGTTCCCCGCGCCCCTGAAGGGGCTGCCGGTGGGCGCCCCTTCAGGGGCGCGGGGAACCGCGCGCTCAGCCAAGACGCAGTCGCAGACAACAAAGAACGCCGAGCACGGGACCGTCCGTACTCGGCGTTCTGGTTGTTGCCGTCCGACCGCGCGCGACTGGCGGAACATGCATACGCGCTGCCGGACGGAGTCATAGGGGTCCAAGGCCCAGGGGCCAGGAAACGGCTGGGACCGCGGCGGCTGCGAATGGACCGGCGGAGTTCTCCTCCCTCAGGTCGAGAGGAGAGCCGTCTGACCTTTACCACCGCACTGGCTCGCAGAGCCGCCGCGGTCCTCATCCGGCCCGGTTCACCACGGGACCACCCCTCATCCGGGTCCGTGATGGTGCGGGCGCAGCACCGGGAAACTGACCTCCCGTCAATTCCCCGGCGCAGTCAGGGGGTTCTAGTCCTCGCGCAGGGCGCGGACGGCTTCCTCGACGCGCTTGCCGTACTCGGCGTCGGCGGCGTGGAAGTGGGCGAGGTTCTTCTCGATGACGTCGTCACGCGTGACCTGCGAGAGGCCACCCGCGATGTTCGCCACCAGCCGGGCCTGCTCGTCGGCCGACATCAGGCGGTAGAGCTCACCCGCCTGGAAGAAGTGGTCGTCCTTGGTGTGCAGCGGCGCCTCGTGCGTGCCCGTGTGGCCGCTGACGGCCAGCGGGGCGGACAGCGGCTGACCGGTCTCGGCCGGGCCGTCGTACGAGTTGGGCTCGTAGTTCTTGCGGTCGCGGCCGTACGCGTTGGACGCCATCAGGCCGTCACGGCCGTAGTTGTCGGCGGTGGTCGCCTTCGGCGCGTTCACCGCGAGCAGCGTGTGGTTGACGCCCAGGCGGTAGCGGTGCGCGTCCGCGTAGGCGAACAGGCGGCCCTGGAGCATCTTGTCGGGGGAGGGGCCGATGCCCGGAACGAAGTTGTTCGGGGAGAAGGCGGCCTGCTCGACCTCGGCGAAGACGTTGTCGGGGTTGCGGTCCAGGACCAGGCGGCCCACGCGCTGCAGCGGGTAGTCGCTGTGCGGCCACACCTTCGTCAGGTCGAACGGGTTGAAGCGGTAGTCGGCCGCCTCGGCCGCCGGCATGATCTGCACGTGCAGCGTCCAGGACGGGTTCACGCCGCGCTCGATGGCCTGGAGCAGGTCCGTCTGGTGCGAGTTGGCGTCCTTGCCCGCGAGCTCGGCGGCCTGGTCCGACGAAAGGCTGCGTACGCCCTGGTTCGTCTTGAAGTGGTACTTCACGAAGAAGGCCTCGCCCGCCTCGTTCGTCCACTGGTAGGTGTGCGAGCCGTAGCCGTTCATGTGGCGGTAGGACGCGGGGATGCCGCGGTCGCCCATGAGCCACGTCACCTGGTGGGTCGCCTCGGGGGAGTGCGCCCAGAAGTCCCAGACGTTGTCCGGCTCCTGCTTGCCCGTGAAGGGGTCGCGCTTCTGGGAGTGGATGAAGTCGGGGAACTTGATCGGGTCCTTGATGAAGAACACCGGGGTGTTGTTGCCGACGAGGTCGTAGTTCCCCTCCTCGGTGTAGAACTTCAGCGCGAAGCCGCGCGGGTCACGGACCGCGTCCGCGCCGCCGAGGCTGTCGGCCACCGTGGAGAAGCGCAGGAACGTCTCGGTGCGCTTGCCGACGGTGTTCAGGAAGTCGGCCGAGGTGTACGCGGTGACGTCGTCGGTCACCTCGAAGTAGCCGTACGCGCCGGAACCACGCGCGTGCACCACACGCTCCGGGATGCGCTCGCGGTTGAAGCGGGCGAGCTTCTCGAGGAGGTGCTGGTCCTGGAGGAGAAGCGGGCCACCGACGCCGGCGGTGGCGGAGTTCTGATTGTCGGCGACGGGAGCGCCGGACTCGGTCGTGAGCACACGCTTCGACATGGTGGCGAGGGTGACCTTCCGTACGGACTGCTGAAACTGCTGAGGTGACGCGAGCGTAAGTACGCCCGAACAGCTACGTCAACAGTTTGTTGAAGTTTTGGGTGGGGCTTGTTCGCTTGCTCTTGCTGGGGCTTGAGTTCCGGACCGCGGCGACGCCTGGGCGCGACAGGACAGGTGTCAGCGCCGCCGCGGCCCGGAAGTTGGAGGGAGCTCCGGAAGCCTTTGGGGCTTCTTAGAGCTCGGCGCCCGAGAGGCGCTCCACGCCGCGAAGGAGCGCGGAGTGGTCGAGGCCGCCGTCACCCTGCGTGCGCAGCGAGGCGACGAGCTGGGCCACCACGGCGCCGACCGGGAGCGAGGCACCGACATTGCGGGCGGCGTCGGTGACGATGCCCATGTCCTTGTGGTGCAGGTCGATCCGGAAGCCGGGCTTGAAGTCGCGGTTGAGGAAGTTGTCCTTCTTGCGGGTCAGGACGGTCGAGCCCGCGAGCCCGCCGTTCAGGACGTCGAGGGCGGCGGTCAGGTCCACCCCGGACTTCTCCAGGAAGACGACGGCCTCGGCGCACGCCTGGATGTTCACGGCGACGATGAGCTGGTTGGCGGCCTTCACGGTCTGACCCGAGCCGTGCGGACCGCACAGCACGATGGTCTTGCCGAGGGCGTCCAGGAGCGGCTTGGCCTCGTCGAAGTCGGCCTGCTCGCCGCCGACCATGATGGAGAGCACGGCCTCGATCGCGCCGGCCTCGCCGCCCGACACGGGGGCGTCCAGGACGCGGATGCCCTTGGCCTTGGCGGCCTTGGCCAGGTCCACGGAGGTCTGCGGGGTGATCGAGGACATGTCGACGATCAGCGCGCCGGACTTCGCGTTCTCCAGGATGCCGTCCTCGCCGTAGGCGATGGCCTCGACCTGCGGAGAGGCGGGCACCATCGTGACGATGACGTCGGCGTCCTTGACGGCCTCGGCGATCGACTTCGCGACGGTGCCGCCGGCGGCGGCGAGGCGGTCCAGCTTGTCCTGCTCGAGGGTGAAGCCGGTGACGGAGTAACCAGCCTTGATCAGGTTCTCGGACATGGGGGACCCCATGATGCCGAGTCCGATCCACGCGATCTTGGGAAGGTTGCTCATGGTGGAGCCTTTCTGCAAAAACTACGGAGTTTCGGGTGGGTGGGCGGGAAAAGATCCGCCGCGAAGCGGTGGTCTAGTCCGAGCCGGGCAGCCAGCCGAAGGCCTCAGCGCTGGGCCGGTCGCCGGCCTTGTACTCCAGCCCGACGAACCCCTCGTAACCCGCCTTGCGGAGCTGATCGAGCAGCTCCTCCAGGGGCAACGACCCCGTTCCGGGGGCCCCGCGGCCAGGATTGTCGGCGATCTGCACGTGCGCGGTCTGGGCGACGTACCGATCGATGACGGCCGGCAGGTCCTCACCGTTCATGGACAGGTGGTACAGGTCCATGAGGAACTTCGCGTTGCCGAGCCCGGTGGCGGAGTTCACCTTGTCCACCACGGCGATCGCGGCGTCCGCGCTGACGATCGGGCAGCGCGGCGACTCCGGCTTGTTCAGGGCCTCGATCAGCAGCACCGCACCCACGCGGTCGGCCTCGCGGGCGGCCAACACCAGATTCTCCAGGGCGAGTTCGTCCTGGACGGCGGGGGCGACCCCCTCCACCCGGTTGCCGTACAGCGCGTTCAGCGCCTTGCAGCCGAGGGACTCGGCGAAGTCCGCGGCGACCGAGAGGTTCGCACGGAACTTCTCGCTCTCCTCGCCCGGAATCGACAGGGCGCCGCGGTCCGGACCGGGCAGCTGCCCCGCGTAGAAGTTCAGGCCCACCAGCTGTACGCCGGCGTCCTCGATCGCCGCCCGCAGGGCGTCGAGCTCGGACTGCTCGGGGGTGGGGGCGTCGACCCAGGGCCACCACAGCTCGACCGCCGTGAAGCCCGCCGCGGCGGCAGCCGCGGGGCGCTCCAGGAGCGGGAGTTCCGTGAAGAGGATCGACAGGTTCACATTGAAGCGCTGGTCGGAGTATCCCATGGGGCTTCCGCGCTCCTTCCGTATTGCGGAAGTTAATTTCTGTCTGATGGAAGATTGCCGTCGAGGATCGGCCCTTGTCAAGAGGGGGCTGCCGGAAAATCACCACGCGGCAGTAGGTTGTGCGCGTGCGATTGAGAGTGGAGTTCACGACCGAACCCTTCGACCTGGACGAGGCGCCCGCCCATGCGGTGGTGGCCCGTGACGTCATCCAGGGGGCCGAGCTCGACGCCGTTGACGTCGGCCCCTTCGGCAATACCGCGGAAGGCGGTGCGGACGAGGTCCTGACCGCCGTCGACGCGCTGCTGCGCAAGGCCCTGGAGGCGGGCGCCACGCGCGTCTCGCTCCAGGTGAACGTGCTCGGAGAGTCGGGGGAGGCCATCGAATGACCGGCTCCAGAGACGACCGCGACCCCTTCGTGGCCGCCGTCAAGCCGCTCGTGGACGCCATGGGCGGCGAAATCGTGGCCCCCGACCAGGCGGGCCCCGACGACGTCGTCCTGGCCTGGCAGGGCGAGGACGTGCTCGCCGTACGGCTTCCGCAGCTCGCGGACTCCCTCGACCACATCCTGCTGGCCCTGGAGCGCAAGCGCGGGGTGCCCCTGTCGGACCTTGACCGCAAGGCCAAGCAGGAGGTCGTACGGATACTCGAGGCGCGAGGCGCCTTCGCCGTGCGGCATGGTGTGGAGACGGTCGCCGGCGCGCTCGGCGTCAGCCGCTTCACCGTCTACAACTATCTGAACCGCTCCACCTGACGGCCCAGGCCCCCCAAGGGGCCGGGGCCCCTGAAAGGCCGTCGTCCGTTAACCGGGCGGCGGCCTTTGTTACTCGAAGTTTTCAACAAAGTGTTGACGTGGTGTTTCGGCTGGCGTTAGCTATCCGCAGCCCGTCCAGCACAAGGCCCTATGGCCACGGAGGCACCCGTGACTTCGAGCTCGACGCCGGGCCTTGCCCGGTTCAACGCCTCGCCGGAGAGTGCGGCCACCGCCGCCCTCCACGAGGCCTGCGCCTCATCGGCCTGGGGAAGCAAACTGCTCTCCCAGCGCCCTTTCCCCACCGTCGAAGCCCTCTTCGCCGCCAGTGACGCCGCCACGGCCGAGCTGACCGACGAGGATCTGGCCGAGGCGATGGCCGGGCACCCGCCGATCGGCCGCCCGAAGCCCGGGGACCCCACGTCGTCGCGTGAACAGCGCGGCATGGCGGGGGCCTCCGAGGAGCTCAAGGAAGAGATGCTCGAACTGAACCTGGCCTACCAGGAGAAGTTCGGTCACGTCTTCCTGATCTGCGCCACCGGCGCGACCGGTGAGCAGATGCGCGATGCGGTGAAGACCCGGATCGGCAACACCGCCGAGCAGGAGCGCGCCAACGTGCGCACCGAACTCGGGAAGATCAACCGAATCCGGCTGGCCCGTCTCGTAGAAGAGGACAAGGACTGATGAGCACTGACACCACCGCCTCGGTGTCCACGCACATCCTGGACACCAGCGTCGGACGCCCCGCCGAGGGCGTCGCCATCTCGCTCACCGCCCGCAGCGGCCGTGACGCCGAGTGGGTGGCGCTCGGTGGCTCCGCGACCGACGCGGACGGGCGCTGCAAGGACCTCCCGGCGCTGCCGGAGGGCACGACCCACGTACGGCTCGACTTCGAGGTCGAGCAGTACTTCATGAAGAAGCAAGCCGAGGCGCAGCAGGACGCCCCCCGCGTAAGGGACAGCGGTGCGTTCTTCCCGGAGGTGGCGATCACGTTCGCCGTCGATCCGGGCGAGCACTATCACGTACCGCTGCTGCTCAACCCGTTCGGCTACTCCGTTTACCGAGGGAGCTAGCAGACATGCCCACGATTCTCGGCCAGAACCAGTACGGCAAAGCAGAGAACCGCGTCGTCAAGATCACGCGGGACGGCGACACCCACCACATCAAGGACCTGAACGTCTCGGTCGCGCTCTCCGGCGACATGGAGGACGTCCACTACTCCGGCTCGAACGCCAACGTCCTGCCGACGGACACCACCAAGAACACGGTGTACGCGTTCGCCAAGGAGTACGGCATCGAGTCCGCCGAGCAGTTCGGCATCCACCTGGCCCGCCACTTCGTGACGTCCCAGGAGCCGATCAAGGTCGCGCGCATCCGCATCCAGGAGTACACCTGGGAGCGCATCGCGACCTCGGACAACAACTCCCGGTTCATCGGCTCGGACGAGGTCAACCACTCCTTCGCCCGCAAGGGCCAGGAGCTGCGCACCACGCAGATCACCTTCGACGGCGAGAACTGGGAGATCATCTCCGGGCTCAAGGACCTCACGGTCATGAACTCCACCAACTCGGAGTTCTGGGGCTACGTCAAGGACAAGTACACGACGCTGAAGGAGGCGTACGACCGCATCCTGTGCACCGACGTCTCCGCCGCCTGGCGTTACAACTGGACCAGCGACGCGGACCGGATGCCCAACTGGGAGAAGTCGTACGAGCAGGCCAAGAAGCACATCCTCCAGGCCTTCGCCGAGACGTACTCCCTCTCGCTCCAGCAGACCCTCTACCAAATGGGTTCGCGCGTCATCAACAGCCGGAGCGAGATCGACGAGATCCGCTTCTCGCTGCCGAACAACCACCACTTCCTGGTGGACCTCGAGCCCTTCGGTCTCAAGAACGACAACGAGGTCTACTTCGCGGCCGACCGCCCCTACGGCCTCATCGAGGCCACGGTTCTCAGGGACGGGATCGAGCCGAAGATCCCGGTCGACATGACCAACCTCTGACGCGGGATGCGCGCCCCCAACCGTCCGCAGCGGACGGGGGCGCGCCACACCGGAGGGAACAGCAGCAATGGCACAGCCTGCAAAGGGGCCGGCTAAAGGCCCGTGTTCCACCCCATCGGACATAGCCGGCGGCGAATCAACTCCCGCCTGTCACCCGGTGGATGAGAAGCTCCACCCCTCGCGGCTCGTCCCCGCCGCGCTCCAGCACATCGCCGCCATGTACGCGGGCGTCGTCACTCCGCCGCTGATCATCGGCCAGGCCGTCGGCCTGGACACGGTCGCTCAGACGCGCCTCATCGCCGCGAGCCTGCTGATCGCCGGACTCGCCACGATCCTGCAGACGCTCGGCGTCAAGGGCTTCGTCGGCAACCGGCTCCCCTTCGTGAACGCCGCATCGTCGGCCGGCATCGCACCCATCCTCGCCATCGCCGAGAACAGCGCCACAGGTCATCAACTCCCGGCCATCTACGGTGCGGTGATGGTCGCGGGCGTCTTCTGCCTCGCCGTCGGCCCCTTCTTCGGGCGCCTCCTGCGCTTCTTCCCGCCGCTGGTCACCGGCGTCGTCATCACCCTCATCGGCGTGACGCTGATGCCCGTGCCCGTCACCTGGGCACAGGGCGGCGACAAGGCCGCCGCCGACTTCGGCGCCATGAAGTACCTCGCGCTCGCCGCCTTCACGCTCGTGGTGATCCTGCTCTTCCAGCGGTTCGGACGCGGCTTCCTCAAGCAAGTCGCCCTGCTCCTGGGCATGTTCGTCGGCACGCTCGCCGCGATCCCTTTCGGGATGGCCGACTTCAGCGCCATCAGGTCCGCTCCGGTGGCCGCGCTCCCGACGCCGTTCGCCTTCGGCGCCCCGGAGTTCCAGCCCGCCGCGATCCTCTCGCTCTGCATCGTGATGCTGGTCCTGATGACCGAGTCGTCGGCCGGCATGCTCGCCCTGGGCGAGATCTGCGAGCGCAAGACCGACGGGAGGACCATCACGCGCGGCCTGCGCACCGACGGCATCGCGACCCTGGTGGGACCGGTCTTCGGCGGCTTCCCGACCTCGGCCTTCGCGCAGAACGTCGGCGTCGTCTCCCTGACACGTGTCCGCAGCCGCTATGTCGTGGCCGTCGCGGGCGGCGCCCTCATCGTGCTCGGCGCCTTCCCGATGCTCGGCGCGGTCGTCAGCCTCGTACCGATGCCGGTCCTCGGCGGCGCGGGCATCGTCCTCTTCGGCTCCATCGCGGTGAGCGGCATCCGTACGCTCTCCGAGGCGGGCCTGGACGACAGCTCCAACATCATCCTGGTGGCCGTCGCGCTCGGAGCGGGCATCATCCCGCTCGCCGCGCCCACCTTCTACGCCGAATTCCCGGCCTGGGCGCAGACCGTCCTCGGCTCCGGAATCAGTGCGGGAGCGCTGACCGCGGTCCTGCTCAACCTGTTCTTCAACCATCTCGGCACCCGCGGCCCCGCGGCCGCGGCACTCAAATCTTCCTAGGGTCATGCCGTGCCCACATCGCCACAACAAAGAGAAGGAAGAAGCACCATGGCAGCACCGGCAGACCTGCAGCGCATCGTCATCGAGAACTGTGCCATCGCGACCGTCGACGCGAACGACACCGAGTACGCGTCGGGACACGTCGTCGTCGCGGGCAACAAGATCGAGTCCATCGGAGCGGGGAAGGCTCCCGAGGGTCTTCAGAACGTCGTACGCCGCGTGGACGGGACCGGTCACCTGGTGACCCCCGGCCTGGTCAACACCCACCACCACTTCTACCAGTGGATCACCCGTGGCCTGGCCACCGACCACAACCTCTTCAACTGGCTCGTCGCGCTCTACCCGACCTGGGCGCGCATCGACGAGCGGATGGTGACGGCGGCCGCACAGGGCTCGCTCGGCATGATGGCCCGCGGCGGTGTCACCACCGCGATGGACCACCACTACGTCTTCCCGAAGAACTCGGGTGACCTCTCCGGCGCCATCATCGGCGCCGCGAGCGACATGGGTGTCCGCTTCACCCTGGCCCGCGGCTCCATGGACCGCAGCGAGAAGGACGGCGGCCTGCCGCCGGACTTCGCCGTCGAGACGCTCGAAGGCGCGCTCGCCGCGACCGCCGAGACCGTCGACAAGCACCACGACGCCTCCTTCGACGCGATGACGCAGGTCGCCGTCGCCCCTTGCTCGCCGTTCTCGGTCTCCACCGAACTCATGAAGCAGGGCGCGGAGTTGGCGCGCGCCAAGGGTGTACGCCTGCACACCCACGGCAGCGAGACCGTGGAGGAGGAGCAGTTCTGCAAGGAGCTGTTCGGCATGGGCCCGACCGACTACTTCGAGTCGACGGGCTGGCTCGGTGACGACGTGTGGATGGCGCACTGCGTCCACATGAACGACTCCGACATCGCCGCGTTCGCCCGTACCGGTACGGGCGTCGCGCACTGCCCCTCCTCCAACGCGCGTCTGGCCGCGGGCATCGCCCGCGTCCCCGACATGCTCAAGGCGGGCGTCCCGGTCGGCCTCGGTGTCGACGGCACGGCGTCCAACGAGTCCGGCGAACTCCACACCGAGCTGCGCAACGCGCTGCTCATCAACCGCCTCGGCGCCCACCGCGAGGCCGCCCTGAACGCGCGTCAGGCCCTGCGCCTTGGCACCTTCGGCGGCGCCCAGGTCCTGGGCCGTTCCACGCAGATCGGGTCGCTCGAGCCGGGCAAGCTCGCCGACCTGGTCCTCTGGAAGATCGACGGCATCGGGCACTCCTCGATCGCCGACCCGGTGACCGCCATCGTCTTCGGCGCGGCGGCCCCGGTCACGCTCTCCCTCGTCAACGGCCGGCCGATCGTCGAGAACGGCTCCCTGCTGCACGTCGACGAGGACGCCATCGCCCGCTCTGCGCGGGAGGAGGCGCAGCGCCTCGCGCGGATCGCCGCCGAGGCCTGACCCACGAACTCCGGTCAGGGGGGACGGCCCTTGACCGGACTTGAGCAGCCGAGCGGGTTGCTCAAGTGCCGCCCCGGAACGTGGCCCAAAGCTTCACGTTCCCGGGGCGGTCAGTACTACCTGGGCGCACCACCCACAACTTCATACCGAGCAAGTCCTTGCACCACGCACCACCTCCCAGAAGCGAAAAGTGCCGGCACGGCCCGTACTGGAAAACAACCGGAGGAGCCACAGTGGCCACTCAGCCCAGGTTCACCAAGCAAGGCACCACCCCAGACCCATCCGAAGTCGACGGCGAGAGCGCCATACGAGACGTACATCCCGTCGACCAGAAGCTCCCCCCGCTCAAGATGGCGACGACCGGCCTCCAGCACGTGGCGGCCATGTACGCCGGTGTCGTCGCCCCGCCGCTCATCGTGGGCGCGGCGATCGGCCTCTCCGCGAAGGAACTCACCTTCCTGACCGGCGCCTGTCTGTTCACCGCGGGCCTGGCCACCTTCCTCCAGACGCTCGGCATCTGGAAGATCGGCGCCCGGCTGCCCTTCGTCAACGGCGTCACCTTCGCCGGTGTCGCCCCCATGCTCGCGGTCGTCGACTCGACCAAGGACAAGGACGACGCGCTCCCGATCATCTTCGGGGCGGTGATCGTCGCGGGCATCCTCGGCTTCGTCGCGGCGCCCTTCTTCTCGAAGCTGGTCCGCTTCTTCCCGCCGGTGGTGACCGGCACGGTCATCACGCTCATCGGCATCTCGCTCATGCCGGTAGCCTTCGGCTGGGCGCAGGGACCCGTCCCGGGAGCCGACGACTACGGCTCGATGAAGAACCTCGGTCTCGCGGGCATCACCCTCGTGATCGTGCTGCTCCTGCGCCGGTTCACCACCGGTTTCGTCAAGCAGATCGCCGTGCTCCTGGGCCTCGTCGTCGGCACGGTCATCGCGATCCCGTTCGGCGTCACGGACTTCAGCCCGGTCGGCGACGCGGACATCGTTGGCTTCCCGACGCCGTTCCACTTCGGCGCCCCGCAGTTCGCGGCGGCGGCGATCGTCTCCCTCTGTGTCGTCATGGTCGTCTCGATGACCGAGTCCACGGCCGACATGCTGGCGCTCGGCGAGATCGTGGACCGTCCCGCCGACGAGAAGACCATCGCGGCCGGACTGCGCGCCGACTGCCTCGGCTCGGCGGTCAGCCCGCTCTTCAACGGCTTCATGTGCAGCGCGTTCGCGCAGAACATCGGCCTGGTCGCGATGACGAAGATCCGCAGCCGGTACGTGGTCGCCGTGGGCGGCGGCTTCCTGGTCCTGATGGGCCTGTGCCCGATGGCCGCCTCGCTCATCGCCGTCGTACCGCGCCCGGTGCTCGGCGGCGCGGGTGTCGTCCTCTTCGGCTCGGTCGCGGCGAGCGGCATCCAGACGCTGGTCAAGGCGAACCTGGAGCGTGACAACAACGTCCTGATCGTGGCCGTCTCGCTGGCCGTCGGCCTGATCCCGATCGCGGCGCCGGAGTTCTACCACGCGTTCCCGGAGACGGCGAACATCATCCTCGACTCGGGCATCTCCACGGGCTGTGTCGCGGCCGTGCTGCTCAACCTCGTCTTCAACCACATCGGCAAGCGGGGCGAGGACGACGAAGTGACCAATCCGATGGAGCCCGGGGGAGAGATCGCTGAACAGAGGGTGCACGAAGGGTCTTCCCCGGCGGGGGCCCACTGACGTAACGTGCGTGACGCCGCCCGCATCGCGGAAGTTACTTTCCAGTCGGATTGATGGTCGGTCCCGCCGCGCGCCTCGTGAACTCCCGCGCGGCGGGCCCGACTTCCGGCGTCTCGCACACGGAAGAAGCGCCACCCATGAGTTCTCAGCCACGCCCCGCCGACCCGGCCGCACCCGCCGAAGCGGCTCCTGAGGTCCATCCGGTCGACGAGATCCTGCCGCCGGGCCGGATGCTCGTCGCAAGTCTCCAGCACGTCGCCTCCATGTACGCGGGCGCGGTCTCGGTCCCGCTCGTCGTGGCCGTCGCCGCCAAGATGTCGCCGGGGGACACCGCCGTACTCATGGGCGGCAGCCTCCTGATGGCGGGCATCGCGACGCTGCTCCAGACCCTTGGCATAGGCAATTTCATCGGCTCCCGCCTGCCCTTCGTCAACGGAGTCTCGTTCGCGGGCGTCGGCGTCATGCTGACGATCATCACGACGCAGGGCGGCGTCGAGGCGGGGATGCCGGTGGTCTTCGGGGCGATCATCGTCTCCAGCGTCTTCGGCTTCCTGGTCAGTTCCTACTTCTCACGCCTGGTCCGCTTCTTCCCGCCGGTGGTGACGGGATCGGTCATCACCCTGATCGGCGTCTCCCTCATCCCCGTCGCGTACGACTGGATCGTGGACGACTCGCCGACGGGCACGCCGGAGCCGGCCAGCATCGGCCTGGCAGGGGCCACCGTCCTGGTGATGCTGCTGCTCCAGCGCTTCACGCGCGGCTTCCTCAAGCAGATCAGCATGCTCTTCGCGATGATCTTCGGTACGTTGCTCGCGATCCCGATGGGCCTCGCCGACTTCTCCAAGCTGGACGACGCCGCCCTGGTCGGCATCCCCTCCCCGCTGCACTTCGGCGCACCGGAGTTCAACATCCCGGCGATCATCTCCATGTGCGTCGTGATGCTGGTGATCCTCACCGAGTCGACCGCCGACATGATCGCCCTGGGCAGGATCGTCGACAAGGAGGTCGACGAGAAGACCATCGCCCGCGGCCTGCGCGCCGACGCGCTCGGTTCGGCACTCAGCCCGCTCTTCAACGCCTTCCACGCGAGCGCCTTCGCGCAGAACATCGGCCTGGTCGTCATCTCCAAGGTGCGCAGCCGCTTCGTGGTGGCGCTCAGCGGCGCGATCCTCGTCCTGATCGGCCTCAGCCCGGCAGCGGCGGCACTGATCTCGGTCGTTCCCATGCCGGTCCTGGCCGCCGTCAGCCTCTTCCTCTTCGGCTCCATCGCGGTCAGCGGCATCCAGACGCTGCTCCAGGCGGACCTGCACCGGGGCGACAACGCCCTGATCGTCGTGGTCACCCTCGGCGCGGGCCTGGCGCCCGCGCTCTCGGACGGCTTCTACGACGCGTTCCCGGCCTGGGCCCAGATCGTCCTCGGATCGGGGATCTCCACGGGCTGCCTGCTGGCGGTGGCGCTGAACCTGGTCTTCAACCACCTGGGCGGCAAGGCGGGTTCGGCGGGCGCCGAACAGCCCAAGCCCGCGATCACGCACTGAGCCGAGCGGCCGGCCGGCGGGGGCGCCGCGCGGGAATCCGACGTCACCCTCGCCGCGGCACATTGATGTCGCATACGTGCCAGACCCGGTCCGTACGGCACTGCTGAACTCGGCAGCATGCCAGCACCCGCCACGTCACCTCCGTTCACCGAGACCTCCTCCGCCCGCCTCCGGCGGGGCGGCTGGCCGGCCGTCATCGCCGTGACGCTGGGGATCTTCTCCATCGTCACCACCGAGATCCTGCCGATCGGCCTGCTGACCCCCATCGGCGACACCTTCGGCATCTCGGACGGCACGTCCGGCCTGATGATGACCCTGCCCGGCCTGCTCGCCGCCGTCGCCGCACCGACCGTGACCGTCACCACCGGACGCGTCGACCGGCGCCACATGCTCTGCGCCCTGATGCTGCTGCTGGCTCTCGCGAACTTCCTCGCCGCGATCGCGCCCGGCTACTGGCTGATGATGGTCTCCCGGGTCCTCGTCGGACTCGTCATCGGTGCCTTCTGGTCCATCGGCGCGAGCCTGGCCTCCCGTCTGGTCCCCGAGGCCCAGGCCGGCCGGGCGACCGCCGTGATCTTCTCCGCGGTCCCGCTGGGCTCGGTGCTCGGGGTCCCCGCGGGCACCTTGCTCGGTCAACTGGCGGGCTGGCGCTCGGTGTTCGTGGCGATGGGCGTCCTGACCCTGGTGGTGCTCGGCGCGCTCGTGGTGTCCGTGCCGCCCCTGCCGCCGCAGCAGGTCACCCGGCTCACGGTGCTGCGCGAGCTGCTCGGTACCTCCCGCGTCCGGGTCGGCCTCCTCGCGACCTTCCTCATCGTGATGGCCCACTTCGGCACCTACACCTACGTCACGCCGTTCCTGGCGGACGTGACGCACGCGGGCCCGCGGCTCATCACCGTCTTCCTGCTCGCGTACGGCGCCGCGGGCATCGTCGGCAACTTCCTCGCGGGCGCGTGGGTGCGGCGCCGGCCGCGCGGCACGTTCGCGGTGGCCGCGTGCCTGCTCGCCGCCGCGACGCTGCTGCTGCCCGTGCTCGGTACGGGGAAGACCGGCGCGCTCGTGCTGCTCCTGGTCTGGGGTGCCGCGTACGGCGCGGTGCCGGTCTGCTCCCAGACGTGGTTCGTGACGGCGGCGCCGCGCGCGCCCGAGGCGGCGTCCGTGCTGTTCACGTCGTCGTTCCAGGCGACGCTCTCGCTGGGCGCGCTGGCGGGCGGCGCGGTGGTGGACGCGGCGTCCACCACCGTGGTCATGACGCTCGGCGGGATCGTCGCGACCCTGGCGGTGGCGGCGGTGCTCAGGTCGCCGCGGCGGGCGCCCGGTCCGTCGCGAGCTTGACCGCCAGGGCGCCGAGCACCGTACCCATCACGTACCGCTGGACCCGCAGCCACGTCGGGCGGCGGGCCAGGAACACCGCGATGGTGCCTGCCGCCATGACGATGGCGAGGTTCACGACCAGGCTGATCGAGATCTGGACGCCGCCCAGGAGGAAGCCCTGCACCAGCGTGTGCCCGGCCGCCGGGTCGATGAACTGGGGGATGAGCGAGACGTACATGATGGCGACCTTCGGGTTCAGGAGGTTCGTCAACACCCCCATGGAGAACAGGCGTCGGGGCGAGTCGGGGGCCAACTCCTGGTGGGAGAAGACCGATACGCCGCCCGGCTTCAGCGCCTTCCAGGCCAGCCACGCCAGGTAGGCCGCCCCGGCCAGCTTCACGGCCACGTACAGCTGGGGGACCGCGAGGAAGACCAGGGACAGGCCCAGGTTGGCGGCCGTCAGATAGACGATGAAGCCGACGGCGACCCCGGCCAGCGAGATCGCTCCGGCCCGCCTGCCCTGGGTGATGCTCCGCGAGACGAGGTACATCATGTTGGGGCCCGGCGTGAGCACCATGCCCAGGGACACCACTGCGACGCCGAGTACCGCGTTCATTCCGATCATCCAGCAAGGATCGGACCCCTCCGCCGTCGAGCACCAGCGAAGAATTCTTCACACAACACGTAAGCACCGCTACATCGGCAGCACCGCTGCATCGGCGCGGGGTGCCGGTGCCCCGCGCCGACGCGGACGACGGATCAGCCGATGCGGTACGGGTCCCCGTACACCTTCCACTCCAGCGGAGTGTTCAGATTGAGGTTGCCCTTCTTCAGGAACACCCGCTGTGCCGTGTCGACGCGGCTGGTGTCCTCGTGCGCCTCCTCCTGCCTCATCGCCCAGACGCGCGCGTCCAGGAAGGCGTTGAGGTACGTCACCTCGTCACCGCCCTGGGCCGGCGGCTTGGCCGAACGCAGCGCGCGCTTGCGGATGTTGCCGAAGCTGGTGCTGTCGCCGCCATTGCCGTGCATGACGATCGCGTCGTAGTACGCGAACTGCCCGAGGACGCCGATGCCGTCCGCCTTGCCCTGCTTGACGGACGGGTTGAAGTAGACGCGGTCCCGCTCGTCGTTCTGCGCCTTCTGGAACGCCGGGTCCTCGGCGGCCCGCTCCCAGTCGCGCGTGTAGTTGGGGTCGAGGCCCTCGTGGGAGTCGGTGCCGTCCACCTCGCGCAGCGCGGGCAGGTACTTGGCGAGGACGTTGCCCGGCTTGCGCTGGGTGTAGAGCTCGACGAGGTCGAGCATGTCGCCGGTGCCGGAACAGAAGCCGATGATCCCGGCGGTGTAGCCGCGGCCGTCGCCGATGTCCTCGCAGTAGCGGTAGTACTCCTTCCAGTTGAGGTCGGAGTTCTCGGCGCTGCACACGATCTTCATGGCGATCTCCTTCTTCGCCGGATCGTCGAGCCCGACCGCCTTCGCGGCCGGGGCCGCGCCCGCCGTCTGGGAGGCGATGACCGGTCCTGCGACGAGCGAGGCGCCGATGAAGGCGAGCAGAGTTCGGCGTGAGGTGTGGATGCGGGGCGTGGGGGCGCGATGGGGGGTGGGCACGGGACCTCCAAGGTGGGGGAGTTCGTCGATCCGATGACGCTTGGGCTCTTCCACGTACTGTTAGGAAGGTTTCCTACCAGAGTTCGAGGATGACGTATACCCGTCAAGGGAGGGCGAGTTGATGATCTTGGAGGCCGCGCCCCGCCGGTTATCGCGTCCCGATCAGCCGTTCGCGCACCTGAACAGCGACTTTGTACGTGTCTCCGGTCGGCCGGACGGCGAGCTGCCCCGGGTCACGAATCCACCCGTCTTCGAGCGTGAACCAGTCGATGGCCTTCGGGGCCCGCCCTTCGTCGAGCGCCGCACGCAGCTCCTTGAAGTACGTCCCCCAGCGCAGCCGGTAGAGCCCGCCGACCAGTCCGGCCCACTCTCGGTTGGCGTAGTCGCGCAGCCCCGCGTCCGCCCCGGACCGCGTGCCCCACACGGTGAGCAGCGACAGCTGGTCGTACGCGAGCCGGTTCCGTTCGGTCGCGTCGGCGCCCCACGAGCGGGCGTCGGCGACCCAACGCCCCAGGAGGTGGCGGGAGTCGGTGGCCACCAGCTTGTCGAGCAGATCCATGTGTCCGAGCCAGGTCCGGGTCAGCTCGTCGAAGCGGGCCGTGTCCTTGTCGTCGTACGCCTTCTTGATGTCGGGGAGGAGCACCCGGCTGCGGTTGGAGAGGGCCTGGCGCGCCACGTCCAGGAGGTCGCGGCGGTAGGCGGAGGAGCGGCGCAACTCGCTGCGTACGGCCAGTAGTTCGGTGAGGGCGGGTTCGAACTCCGCGGGCTCGTACCGCATCGCCTTCGGTGACCAGGCCGCCGCCGACTTCGCCGACAGGTCGGGCCGCGCGCCGAAGAGGCCGTCCGCGCCCTCGGACCACTCGTCGGCTCGGGTCGTGCCGTACGCGGTGCGGCGCAGGACGTCCCAGGCCGCCGCCGCGTGCGGGTCGGCGGCTCCGTAGCGGGAAACGGACCAGTCGGCGAACCAGGCGTCCAGGTCCAAGTCGCCTGTACGCCAGGCCAGTTCGGAGAAGAGCTCGAAGGCGGCCGGGTTGTTGTCGGCGGCCTCCGGCATCAGGGAGATGCCGCGCTGCGTGCTGCCCTCCTTGGTGCGCCACTTCTCGTAGAGCGCGGCCCAGTCGGGGGTGTTGGCGCCGAGGGCCGTGTGGCCGCCGAAGTTCCAGATCGAGCCGAAGGTGTACGGGGTCGCGTTCCAGTCGGCCTCGCGGTCGGTGACCTTCGGGAAGCGGTCGGAGAGGCCGTCGACCACCAGCATCATCGACTTGTCGACGGCGTCGACGATGGCCTCTGGAGGGTTGCTCTGCCAGCCGAGGATCACCCAGGTGGCGCCGGGATGCGCGGTCTGGAGGGCCTTCTCGACGGCCTTCGCCGCGTCCGGGACCGGGACGTCGCCCGGCTTGCCGCCCTCGTGCAGGAGGTCCATCTTGTACATCGTCGAGGCGCCGAAGAGATCGTCCTGGGCGCGGTAGAAGGCAGCGGCCACCCGGCCGAAGTGCTCGGTGCGCGGATCGAGCCAGTCGGGCCGCGCGAAGCCGACCCAGTCGCCCTGCGGCACGGTCCTCGCGCCGGGATTCCTCGCCGTGAAGCCGGGCGGGACCGTGCCGAAGTAGCCGGGGAACACCGGCGTCATGCCGAGGTCCCGCAGCCGGTCGGCGATGCGACGGCCCAACGCCGCCCTTCGGTCGAGGAGTTGGCGCGAGACGGGGTACGGGAAGGCGGACATGTTCTGGAGCAGCCACCACGGCTGGTGCGCCGGGGCCGGGATCCACTCGCGCAACTCCTGGTCGGAGTAGCCGAACTCCTGGAACACGCGGTGGTAGAGCGCGTCGGCGCCGACGTACACGAGCACTTCGTTGTAGCCGTGCAGGGCGAGCACGTCGATCTCGCGCTCCCAGTACGACCAGTCGTGGTACGCCCCCGTGTAGCCGTCGTTCGTGTCGTTGAGCACGAAGCGGTGCGGGGCGTTGGCGCGGCCGGTGACCGGCTCGTCCAGGCCGGGCAGCCGGTCGGGCAGGTCCAGCTGGTCACCGGCCCAGGTGATGTTCGCGTGCGCGGTGTGCTTCAAGTAGTGGCGCAGGCCGGTCAGTTGAACGGCCGGGGTCGATCCGGTGACGGTGATGTTCCCGCGCCGCCCGGATATCCGGAAGGCGTCGTCGGGACCCGCGGTTCTGAACGTCAGCTGCTTCCAGTGCCGGGGCAGCAGCCGTCGGGCGGCCTTGACCGCGGGCGAGGCGGAGGCCGGGGCGCCGTCGGCGGTGGAGCCGGAACAGGCGACGGCGGCGCCGGTCGTTCCGGCGAGTGCGGTGAGGAAGGTGCGGCGGGCCAGGGGCATGACGTAGGGATACCCTCCCGGGTCGGCGATGCTCGGGCGGGCGCCCGAGCGGTGCTGGACGGCGCACCACGATGAACCGCGCGCGGACCATGGTCAAGATGCCCTCGCGCGGCGGCCCTGCCCGTGCGCCGCGCCGCCGCACCGCCCGCGGCCCTGGTGCTAGCGTCGGCGGATGACCGCACCGCTGCCCGGCAGGCCGACCCGCGCCTCCACCACGGGCCGTCCCCTGATGGCCGCCCTCGACCTGTTCGGGCGGCGCTGGAGCCTGCGGATCGTCTGGGAGCTGCGGGCCGAGCCGCTGGGGTTCCGCGCGCTCCAGGAGCGGTGCGACGCGATGTCGTCCAGCGTGCTGCGCCAGCGCCTGACCGAACTGCTCGAAGCCGGCTTGGTGCGGCAACTGCCCGACAGCTCCTACGCCCTGACCGAGCTCGGGAGCGACGCCCACCAAGCCCTGCGCCCCCTGGACGCGTGGGCCGAGCGCTGGGCCACAGAGGTCAGCGCCGACTCGGCAGAGGGTCGGCGCTGAGCGCCTCCCGCATCTGCGAGACGGCGGCCTTCAGCGCGCCGAGCGGCCGGAGCAGCAGGGTCGCCTCCGTCAACTGACCCTGGGCGTCGACCTGTTGGACGAAGACGCCGTACGCGGCGGACTCCTCGCCGACGCTACAGGTGAAGGTCGTCACGCTGTGGTGCTCCTGCCCGCGCTTCTCGCCTTCCCCGCCTTCCCTGCCCTCCCCGTCCGCCCCGGGTCCGGAGAACTCCCGCAGCGGCTCGACCCCGCTCAGGCACTGCCCGATCTTCGCGAACAGGTGCGCCACGTCGTCCCGCCCGCCGTAGTCCGCGACAGGGCTGTGGAAGACGACGTCCCGCGCGAGCAGGAGCCGGGTCTGTCCGGGTGCGCCGGGTGCCAGTACGTCACGTACGTCGAGGGTCATCGGTCTCGCTCCTCCTGGCTCTGACTGCCGTCTGCCGACTGCCGGCTGCTTCGGTTTCCGAAGCGCTGTCGCGAGCGTAGCCCGGCCGCCGGGACTTTGTCCCACCCCCGTGGGCCGACATCCCGTCCGAGTCCGGCTCAATGTCCCGACGTCAGCGGCGGTCTATGCCCATAGATGAGCCGCCGCCGCTGACTTACGTTCGATTGCAGATTCGGATCCACTCGGATTCCGTCCCCGACCCCATCCCGAGAAGGGCAGCAGATGAAGCGCGTGCACAGGACCGCGGTCAAGGCCGAGATAGTCCGCGAACCGGGAGCGAAGGAGACCACCCACCGGAAACTCATCGACACACCGGACGGCGCCGACCGCTTCGTCCTCACCGAATTCGAGGTCGCGCCGAACGGCTCCACTCCGCCGCACTACCACGAGTGGGAACACGAGATCTATGTGCTCGAAGGCTCGATGGGGCTCGTCATGCCCGAGCTCGGCAAGACCGAGGAAGTCGGCCCCGGCGACGCCATCTTCATCCCCCGCAACGAGCCCCACGGCTTCGTCACCGGCCCGGACCAGACCTGCCGGTTCCTGGTCGTCGCGCCCTGCGAGCGGCCTCCGGTACGGAACGTGTTCCTCTCCGAGGACCCCTACGAGTACACGCAGAACCCCGAGTACGTGAGCCTCCTGGGGGGCGGCAAGTGAGTGCACCGACGGCCGCGGCACCCAGCCGCGCCCTCGCTCCGTACGAGGATGCACCGGACCCCGGTCCGCTCCTCGCCCTGAACTTCGGCTTCGCCCGCGCCAGGGTGCTCGGCACGGCCCTGGAACTGGGCGTGTTCACCGGCCTCGTCCGGGGCCCGCGCGGCGCCCGGGGCCTCGCAGCCGAGCTGGGCTGCGACCCCGACGGGCTGCGCGCCCTGCTCGCCGCCCTGGAGGAGCTGGGCCTGGTCGCGGGCGGTGACGGCAGCGGCGAGGACAGCTGGACGCTCACCGACGCCTCCCGCGCCTACCTGGTCGAGGGTGGCCGCGGCTACCTCGGCGAGCACTTCGCCGACGTACTCGCGGAGTGGGACCAGTGGACCGGCCTCACCGAACTGGTGCGGACCGGCGGGCACGGCGGCGGAGAGCTCGGCGCCCCCGAGAACCGGGACCTCTACCCGGGGATGTTCGCCGGGATCTTCCCGGTGGGGGTGCGCACCGCCTTCCGCGTGGTGCGGGAGCTCGCCCTGCCGGAGGCGGGCCGCGTCCTGGACTTCGCGTCGGGCGCCGGCGAGTGGGGCATCGCCCTGGCCGCCGCCGACCCGGAGGCACGCGTGGTGGCCCACGACGCCCCGGAGCTGCTCGGCGTCGCACGCGAGCGGGCGGCGGAGTTCGGCGTGGCGGAGCGGTTCCGCTTCGTCCCCGCCGACTTCACCAGGGACTACGCGGGCGACCTGCCCAAGGCGCCCTTCCCCGGCGGCTGTTTCGACACCGTCGTCCTCGCGCACCTGAGCCGCTTCGCGGGCCCGGACGCCACGGAGCGCCTCGTCCAGGAGTGCGCACGGCTGCTGCGACCCGGCGGCACCCTGCTGATGGTCGACGTCATGCGCCAGGAGCCGGGGCGGCCCGCCCTGCACCGTCCGATGATCGCGCTCAGCCTCCTGGTGAACACCGAGGCGGGCGGGGTCCAGGAGGAATCCGTGTACCGGGCGGTCATGGAGAAATACGGGGTGACGGCGAAGGAGTCCGTCACACCCGGCCTCATCACTGTTCTGACAGGAGAAAGGCGTTAGTGGTTCACGTGCGAGAAGTGGTGGTCACCGGGTTAGGAGTGGTCAGCCCGGCCGGAATAGGAACAGAAGCACTATGGGAAACGATCTCCGCGGGAAAGAGCGTCACGAAGCCCCTTTCCGACATCACGAGTTCGGTGCTCTTCGGAGACTTCGACTTCGTGTCGGACTCGATCGCTGAGGTCTCCGGATTCGAGGAGCAGATACCGGGCCTGCCGCCCGAGGTGCGACGGCTCGACCGGTACACGCAGTTCGCCGTGGCGGCCGCCTACCAGGCCGTACGGGACGCGGGGCTCACGCAGGGCACCTACGACCCCGTACGCGCCGGACTCTCGCTGTCCACGGCGGTCTGCGGCACCCCGAAGATGGAGGAGGAGTTCCTGCGGGTCACCGACGAGGGCCGGGGGCCCATCGACCCGGCCAAGGCGGGCCGCGACCTGTACCTCGCGTCCATGTCGAACACCCCGGGCACGATCCTCTCGGCGCTGCTCGGCATGCAGGGCCCGTGCGTGACCCTGTCGACGGGCTGCATCGGCGGCGTCGACGCGATCGGCCACGCCTACGAGGCGATCCGCCACGGGGAGGCGGACGTGATGATCGCGGGGGCCACGGAGGCGCCCATCACCCCGGTGACGGTGGCGTCCTTCGAGATCATCAACTGTCTCTCGCGCTCCCACGCCGACCGTCCCGAGGCCGCGTCCCGTCCGTACGACGCGGGCCGCGACGGCTTCGTGCTCGGCGAGGGCTGCGGCATCGTCGTCCTGGAGTCGCGCGAGCACGCGGAGCGCAGGGGGGCCGCGCCCTACCTGACGGTGGACGGCTTCTCGCACACCTCCAACGCGGCGCACATGACCGACCTGCTCTCCGACGGCGAGGACCTGACCCGCGCCATGACCCAGGCCGTGGCGGAGGCCGGCCTGCGTCCGCGGGACATCGACCACGTCAGCTCGCACGGCAGCTCGACCCCGCAGAACGACACCTGCGAGACCAGCGCCCTCAAGCTCGCCCTCGGCGAGCGCGCCCGGGAGATCCCGGTGAACTCGGCGAAGTCGATGGTCGGCCACGCGCTGGCCGCCGCGAGCGCCATGGAGATCGTGCTCTGCGCCCTCGCGGGCAAGCACTCCTTCGTCCACCCGACCGCCAACTACGAGAACCCGGACCCCACCTGCGACCTCGACTACGTACCGGGCGAGGGCCGCCCGTGGCACGGCAAGGCGATCCTCAAGGGCGCCAGCGGGTTCGCGGGGCTGCACGCCGCGCTCGTCACACGGGCCGTGCGGGAAGGAGCGCACCGATGAGCGTCGTCATCACCGGGATCGGCGCGGTCACGCCCGCGGGCACCGGCATCGATCCCCTCTGGGACAGCGCACGCGCGGGCATCCCGCAGATCGCCGCCATCGACCGCTTCGACGCGTCGGAGTACGCCACGTCGGCGGCGGGCCAGGCGGACTTCGACGCCGGCGCCGAGCTGCCCTCCCGCTTCGTCAAGCGCACCGACCGCTTCACGCACCTGTCCGTGCACGCCGTACGGCAGGCGCTCGCCGACGCCCGCGTCACCGTGGGCGAAGAGGCGTCCGCCGAGCGCACCGGCGTCATGGTCGGCAACATCCTGGGCGGCTGGGAGTTCGCCGAGCGCGAGCTGCGCCACCTGTGGACCGACGGGCCGCGCGCGGTCAGCCCCTACCAGGCGACCGCCTGGTTCCCCGCCGCGCCGCAGGGCAACATCTGCATCGACCAGGGGATCAAGGGCCCGGCGCGCACGTTCGTCGCCGACCGGGCCAGCGGTGCGTACGCGTTGATCGGCGGGGCGGAGGCGCTCCTGCGCGACCGCGCCGACGTCGTGATCGCGGGCGGCGTGGAGGCGCCCCTTTCGCCGTACGGCTGGCTCTGCATGGAGACCAGCGGCCTCGGCGCCAAGTCCCGCGGCTCGCTCGGCCCGCACGAGTTGTACCGCCCGTTCGACGCGGGCCACGGCGGCAGCGTCTTCGGCGAGGGCGCGGTGTTCCTGGTCATGGAGCGGCGCGAGCACGCCGAGCGGCGCGGGGCGCGCATCCTGGGCGAACTGGCCGGCTGGGGCGTGACCACCGACGGCTACATGCCCTACTACACGGTCGAGCCGACCGGGCAGGTCCTCGGCCGCGCCATGCGGACCGCGACGCGGCGCGCCGGGATCTCCGGCGGTGACATCGGAGCGGTCTTCGCGCACGGCTCGGGCGTCCCGTTCGAGGACGTGACGGAGGGATACGCGCTGCACGAGGCGTTCGGCTCCGCCACCGCGCGCCAGCTTCCCGTCACCGCACCCAAGTCGGGCTTCGGCCACCTCCTGGGGGCGGCGGCGCCCGCCGACGCGGCGCTCGCGCTGCGGGCGATGCGCGACGGGGTGGTGCCGCCGACCGTGAACCTGGACCGGCAGGCCCCCGGGATCGACCTCGACCTGGTCGCGGGGCAGTCGCGCCCCGTGGCCGACTGCGAGCACACGCTGGTGGTCTCGCGCGGCCTGGGAGGTGTCAACGCATGTCTGTTGCTGAGGCGTTGACCTCCCAGGAAGTGCTTCCCCGGTCGGCCGGCATCCGCGCGGTGGGCATCGACATCGTCGACGTCGAGCGTCTTCGCGCCATGGTCGAGCGCCGTGGGCAGCGGATGGTCGAGCGGCTCTTCACGGTCAATGAGCAGGCCCAGTGCGAGGGCACGTCGCCCCGCCACCGGGCGTACTGCATGGCCGGTCGTGTCGCCGCCAAGGAGGCCGTGCGCAAAGCGCTCGGCGGCTACGGCGAAGGCCTGGGCTGGCGGGACGTCGAGATCGGCCGCGACGCGTCCGGCGCACCGGTGCCCCGCCTGACCGGCCGGGCCGACGAGGCGATGCGGCGTGCCGGATACAGCGGGCTGCACATGAGCATCTCGCACGAGGCGGGCGTGGCCGTGGCGATCGCGGTCGCCGACTGACCTTTCACCTCATCAAGACCGACCACCTGAATTACCCGAAGGAGTACGTGAGTTCCATGGACATCCGCGAGAACGTGGTCACCGTCATGCGCGGTGCCGGCTTCGAGAGCGAGGCGCTGACCGACGACCAGCGCCTGGCCGAGGACCTCGACATCGACTCGACCGAGCTGGTCGAAGTGATCGTCGCCCTGGAGCAGCACTTCGGCGTCAGCATCGACGCCGACGCCGAGGGGGGCTTTCGCACCTTCGGTGACCTCGTCGACTGTGTGGGGCGCCTGCTGTCGGCCGGCGTCGCCGCGGTGGGGAGCTGAGACGATGCCCAGGATCGAGAACAGCGTTGTCATCGAGGCGGACGCACAGCGCGTCTTCGAGATCACGAACGACATCGGCCGCTGGCCCGACCTCTTCGACGAGTACAGCCACGCCAAGGTGGTCTCGGAGGAGCGGGACGGCCGCTGGACCGAGATCCTCTTCGAGCTGACCAACCCCGAGGGCTCGACCTGGAGTTCCTGGCGGCTCCTGGACCACCGCGAGCTCACGGCGGTCGCCGAGCGGCGCGATCCGCTCTTCCCGTTCCGCTACATGCACCTCAAGTGGAGCTACCGGCAGGTGCCCGAGGGGACCCTCATGACCTGGGTCCAGGACTTCGAGGTCGACGACGCCTTCGATGTCCCGCTGCCGACCGTCGTGGAGCGCATGCAGCTGCACACCCGGCAGAACCAGGCGGGCATCAAGCGGAAGATCGAGTCCGGGGTCTGAGTTCTCCGTGCCCATCGCCATCACGGGGGTCATCGCGATGGACCACCTCATGACCTTCCCGGGCCGTTTTCCGGAGCGGTTGGTGGGGGACCGGCCGCACGTCGCGTCCCTCGCCTTCCTCGCCTCGCGGCTCGAGATGCGCCGGGGCGGCGCCGCGGCCAACGTCGCCTTCGGCCTCGGCCGGCTCGGTCTCGATCCGGTCCTGGTCGGCGCGGTCGGTTCCGACTTCGCCGACTACCAGGTGTGGCTCAAGCAGCACGGGGTCGACACCGAGTCCGTACTCGTCGTGCCGGGCGAGCACACCGCGCGGCACGTGTGCACGACCGACCTGGAGGGGGAGCGGGTCAGCACCTTCAGGCCGGGCGCCCTGTGGGCCTCCTCCACCCTCTCGCTGCGTTCCGTCGCGGCGAGCACGGGCGGCCTCGGCCTGGTGGTGGTCGAGCCGGGCGATCCGGCCGCGATGCTCCGGCACACCGAGGAGTGCCGCGCACTGGGGCTGCCGTTCGTGGCCCACCCTTCGTGGCAGATCGAAGGGATGGGCCGTGCGGACATCAAGCACCTGATATCCGGGACGAGTTGCCTCATCACCAATGAGGGCGAGTCGGAGCGGCTGAGGGAGGCCACCGGCTGGAGCGGCCCGCGCGTCCTCGAACGGGTCGGGGCGTGGGTGACCACGCTCGGCGCCGCCGGGGCGCGCATCGAGCGTCCCGGCCGTGAGCCCTGCCTCGTCCCCGCCCTCGGCTCGGTCACCGTGGCCGAGCCGAGCGGGGCGGGAGACGCGTTCCGGGCGGGCCTCGTCGCCGGGATCATCCAGGGAGCGCCGCCCGAACGAGCCGCCCAACTGGGCTGCGCACTGGCCTCGTTCGCCCTGGAGACGACCGGCACACAGGAGTACGCGATGGACGTACGCCGCCTCCTCGACCGGGTCAGAGAGGCGTACGGCCATACGGCGGCGGCCGCGATCCGCCGCCTGCTCACCTACGCCGCGTGAGGCGTGCCGCAGCAGGCGTGCCGCATCGGGCGTGCCGCATCAGGCGTGAGTGAAGACCGACGTCCCGTCACCGACAGAGAAAGAGTCAGGAGCATCCGATCCATGTACGTAGACCTGAGCATCCCCATCAGCCGCCGGGCGCCCGGCGTGGAGTTCGAGCAGTGGCTCCACCGCGACGGCATCCGCCACCTCTCGCGCAGGATCAGGGCGCTGCCGGGGGACAGTCGCAAGGACCGGCGGCGCAACTACTGGCGCTGGCTGACCGGCGCCCGCCGGCTGCGCGCACGCGATCTGCCCGACGGCTGCTTCCTCTCCAACGAGTTCTACCGGATGTCCGTCCACCAGGGCACGCACGTGGACGCGCCCTTCCACTACGGCCCCGAGTGCGCGGGGGAGCCCGCGAAGAAGGTCCTCGACCTGCCGCTGGAGTGGTTTTGCGGGTCCGGCGTCGTCCTGGACGTACGGGAGTGCGGGGGGAGTGTCACGGCGTCCGACGTCAAGGAGGCGCTGCACGCGGCCGGTTCGGAGGCCGGACCGGGGACGGTGGTGCTCTTCCGCACCGACTCGGACCTGCGCCTGGGCACCCCCGCGTACTACACGCGGTCCACCGCGATCACGCCCGAGGCCGTCGACCATCTGCTGGACCTGGGCGTGAAGGTGCTCGGTACGGACTGCTGGAGTTTCGACGGCCCCGCCCGCGCGATGGTGGAGTCCTTCTACGGGACGCGCGACCCCGCCGCTCTCTGGCCCACGCATCTTCATGGCAGGAAGCGGGAGTTCATACAGATTGAGGGCCTTGCCCGGTTGCGGGATCTCCCGCAGCGCGGCGCGTTCACCTTCATGGCCTTCCCCATCGCGCTCGCGGATGCGGGCGCGGCATGGTGCAGGGCGGTTGCCGAAGTTTCGGAACGAGTATCGGATCGAGTACCGGAACGAGTGCAGGAACCGATTTGAACGGGTCAATTGCTCGGGCAATTGAGACGCGTTCCGTTGCGCTGTCAGGGAGATGGCCGTCCAGTGCGTCACGGGTCCGTCACGAGTCCTCCTTGGCGACCCAGGGAGCGTTTCGCGTACAGGACGGTCTGTACACGGTTGGGGGTGCCCAATTTGGCGTAGATACGGCTCAGATAGTTGCGCACGGTCTTAGGACGAATGCCCAGCGCGGTGGCGATGCACTCGGTCTCGCGCTCGTCGGCGATCAGGGACAGGATCTGCCGCTCGCGCTCGGTCAGCGTCGACAGGGCCGTGTCGTCGCCGCGGTGGCGGCCCGACATGAGCTGCAGGATCGGCCCCGCGGTGGCCGCGGTGAACGCGGCGCCGTCGCGGTGCACGGCGAGGAGCGTGCCCCGCAGCTCGTCCGCGTCGATGCTGCGGGAGAGGTACGCGTTGGCGCCGGCCACGAAGGCCTCGCGCATATAGACCGGCTGCTGGTTGGAGGAGAGGATGACGATGCGCACGTGCCCCGACTCCCGGCGAATGGCCCGGATCGCGTCCACGCCGCCCGTTCCGGGCACGCCGAGTCCCATCACGACGATCTGTGGGCGGCGCCTGCGTAAGTGCTCGACCGCCGCTGCGGCGTCATGGGCGATGGACACCACTGAGAATTCCGTAAACCCGTCGAGAAGCTTTCGGAAACCTTCGAGCACGAGTTGTTCGCTGTCGACGAGCAGGACCTTTATCGATGACATTGATCTCCCCCTGGGTTCCGCATTCACGACTGTGAAAGATCAGAACATGGGGGCATCAAGTGATGTTCTCCTTGCCCCCGTTGGCTGATTTTCATCGTCGACGAATTATCTGCCTGATCCGATGCTACACCACCTTCACAAATCCCCTTCCGGTAAATAATCAATAGTGAGGTCGACGTCACGCGGCGATTTATCGGAGTCACAGATTCCTTTCGCGTGCTGATCGGAATTCGCTTGAAATCTTTATGGAAACGCGGGATGGGGGGCGGCGTGGCACCGCCTCGGTGCACCCCCGAGGCAGTGTGGCCGCAGTGCGCCTCCAGTCATCGGAGCGCTGGCGGGCGATCGTGCCAACATCGGCCCTGTCGAGGTCAGTTGGACGCATTGACATCCGATGTATTCGACCCTACGTTCCCGAGCGACCCGTCAACCTCAGGGAGCCGCCCCCATGCGCACCCAGTTCAGCCGCACCCGGCGAAGAGTCGCCGGGATCGCCCTGCTCCTCGCCTCGGCCCTCGCCGCGACCGCCGTCCCCGCCGCGGTCGCGGCACCGACGGAACCCCCGGCCGCCGCCGCCCCCGAGGCTCCGGGCCCGGGCACCGACCACGCCACCGACGACCCCTTCACCGCGGACCGCACCAACTGGTTCCGGCAGGACCGCTTCGGCATGTTCATCCACTTCGGCACGTACTCCAACCTCGAGGGCGAGTACAAGAAGGCCGACGGCTCCGTCTGCCGCGACGCCGAGTGGATCCAGCGCCAGTGCGACATCCCGAAGGCGGAGTACGAGAAGCAGGCCGCCACGTTCAACCCGGCCGAGTTCGACGCCAAGGCCGTGGTCAAGGCGGCCAAGGACGCCGGAATGCGCTACATCGTCATCACCTCGAAGCACCACGAGGGATACGCGATGTGGCCCACGAAGGTCAACGACTGGAACCTGCGCGACCACTCCTCCTTCGACAAGAAGCGCGACATCCTGGCCGAACTGAAGAAGGCCTCGGACGACGCGGGCATCAAGCTCGGCTTCTACTACTCGATCTGGGACTGGCACGACCCGGACTTCCCGGACCCGGCGACCTTCCCCCGGTACGAGAAGCGGATGCGCGCCCAGCTCAAGGAGCTGGTCGACACCTACGATCCGGCGCTGCTGTGGTTCGACGGCGAGTGGGACACGGACAAGCCCAACAACCCCTGGACGGCGAGGGACGGCGAGAAGCTGGAGGCCTACCTCCGCGACCTCGACCCGGACCTGATCATCAACAACCGCGTCGGCAAGCGCCGCGTGGTCGACGGGGACTACGGCACCCCCGAGCAGGAGATCCCCGGCGCCCCGGTCGACGGCCAGCTCTGGGAATCGTGCATGACCCTCAACGGCCACTGGGGCTTCGCGCGCTACGACACCGACTGGAAGTCGTCGTCCACCCTGGTCCGCAACCTCCTCTCCACGACCTCCCGCAGCGGCAACTACCTCCTGAACGTCGGCCCCGACGCCCGAGGACGCGTCCCGCAGCCCTCCGTCGACCGCCTGAAGCAGATGGGCGACTGGCTGCGCACGGCGGGTCAGGGCAAGGCGGTGTTCGGCGCCCGCTACGGCGGACTCGTCGAGGAGCCGTCCTGGGGCTCGGTCAGCCGCAAGGGCGACAAGCTCTACGCGGCCGTCACCCAGTGGCCCGCGTCCGGCGCCGCCCTGCACCTGAAGGCGCGTACGGACTTCGACGTCACGGCGGCGCGAGTGCTGGGCAGCGACCAGAAGGTGACGGTCACCAAGGCCGGTGACGGCATCGACGTGAAGCCGTCCGGAGCCGCGACCGACGACACGGCGACGGTCGTCGAGCTGACGGTGGACGCAGGGCCGACGGCCCGCCCCGGCCACGGCAAGGGCCTGAAGCAGGAGATCTTCGACAACGCCGTTCTGAGCGGCACCCCGAAGATCACCCGCACCGACCGCACCCTCAACCACGCCTGGAAGTACGAGGGTTCACCGGCGGCGAGCATCCCCTCCGACAAGTTCAGCATCCGCTGGACCGGCACACTGGAGCCGCGCCGCTCGGAGACGTACACCCTGACGACCGTGTCGGACGACATGGCGCGGGTGTGGATCGACGGCAAGCTGGTCATCGACTCCTGGTCGCCGCACGAGCCGAGGATCGACAAGGGCCAGGTCGCCCTCACCGCGGGCAAGCGGCACTCGATCAAGGTCGAGTACGCGGAGCAGACGGGCGAGGCGCACATGAAGCTGCTCTGGTCCAGCCCCGGCCAGGAGCAGCAGATCGTGCCGGCGACGCAGTTGTCCGCGCGCTGAGCGGACCCACGGTCCTCCGCCGCCGCGCGCGTCGGGCCCCAAGTCCCGCGGAATGCGGGACTTGGGGCCCGCGTGGTGAGGACCAATGGCGGGCATTTTCCGCTCTCCGGAATTGGGAGTGTTGATCGTCGCCCAGCAGGGCAGACGACCAAATGTCGATGTACCGGCCACCCAGGTCGGGCCGTCGGTGCACGCCCATCGCCGACCGAGAGAGTGACTGCCCCGTGAGCGCCCCCGAAGCACCCGAAACACCGGCACCCGCTCCGGAGGCCCTGGCCCGGCACCGCGCGCTCTTCCGTGCGATCCACCGCCGCAAGAACCCGCGCCTGCGTCAGTCGGACATCACCGTCACCGAAGAGGCCCAGGTCAAGCGCGCGGTGAAGGCGACCGCGCTGGGCAATGCCATGGAGTGGTACGACTTCGGCGTCTACGCCTACCTCGCGGTGATCATCGGCAAGGAGTTCTTCCCCTCCGGCAACGACACCGCGCAGACCCTCTCCTCGCTCGCCACCTTCGCCGCCGCCTTCCTGGTGCGTCCCATCGGCGGCATGTTCTTCGGGCCGCTCGGCGACCGGGTCGGCCGCAAGAAGATCCTCGCGCTGACCATGATCATGATGTCGACGGCGACCCTGGCGATCGGCCTGATCCCCAGCTACACCACCATCGGCGTCTGGGCCCCCATCCTCCTCGTCCTGTGCCGCATGGTGCAGGGCTTCTCCACGGGCGGCGAGTACGGCGGCGCGGCGACCTTCATCGCCGAGTACGCGCCCGACAAGCGCCGCGGGTTCTGGGGCTCCTTCCTGGAGTTCGGCACCCTGATCGGCTACACCGTCGCCGCGGTCCTCGTCACCTCCCTCACCCTGTGGCTCAGCGACGACGCCATGCAGTCCTGGGGCTGGCGCATCCCGTTCCTGGTGGCGGCGCCGCTCGGTCTCATCGGCCTCTACCTGCGGCTGAAGCTCGACGAGTCGCCCGCCTTCCAGAAGATGGCGGAGGCGGAGAGCGGACCGGCCGCCGAACGCCAGAAGAAGTCCTTCAAGGACTCCTTCTTCGGCCAGTGGCGCGCGATGCTGCTCTGCATCGCGCTGGTGGCCGCGTTCAACATCACCGACTACATGCTGCTGTCCTACATGCCGACGTACCTGACGCAGCTCGGCTTCGGCGAGACCGGCGGCCTGATGTCCATCGTGCTCGTCATGCTGATCCTGATGGCACTCATCAACTCCGTCGGCCGCCTCTCCGACCGCATCGGCCGCAAGCCGGTCCTGATGGCGGGCTCGGTGGGCTTCTTCGTCCTGGCCCTTCCGGCCTTCCTGCTCATCAAGCAGGGCGGCACGGTCGCGGTCTTCACCGGCCTGCTCATCCTCGGCCTGGCCCTGGTCTGCTACTTGGGCGCCATGTCGTCGTCGCTGCCGGCCCTCTTCCCCACGGACGTCCGCTACGGCTCGCTGTCCATCGGCTTCAACATCTCGGTCTCGCTCTTCGGCGGTACGACCCCGCTGGTGGTCGCGGCGCTGATCGGCGCGACCGGCAACGACCTGATGCCCGCGTTCTACACGATGCTGGCGGGCCTGGTCGGCATCATCGCGGTGGCCGCGATGAAGGAGACGGCCCGCAAGCCCCTGGAGGGTTCCCCGCCGTCGGTCGCGACGGACGAGGAGGCCCGGGAACTGGTGGCGGCGCAGCGACCCTGACCCCTCAACCGCGCCCGCCCTCCAGGGTGCTGATGGCCTCGGTCAGCCACTTCTTCTCCTCCGTGCCGGTGGCGCGGGCGATCCGGAGCATGCCCTGGCGGAAGAGGTCGGGCGCCTCCTCCGCCGACACCGGCTTCCCGTCGCGGTAGAAGAAGCTCGCCGGTGTGTCCAGGAAGACCTGGCGGCGACGGAGCACGGCGGCCTGCTCGGCCGGGTCGGGGAGGTGGCGCAGGAACGCGAGCAGGGTGAAGAAGCGCTGCCCGTCGGTGATGTCGGCGTCCTTGGGGTCCCGCAGGCGGGCAAGGAGTTCGGTGCGTCCGGCCTCGGTGAGGGAGAGGATCCGACGGGGCGCCGCGCTCCTGCCCGGCTCGGTGCGCTGCTCGACCAGGCCCGCCTTCACCAGGCGGGTGATCGCCGGATAGAGCGCGCCGTCGCTCACGGGGCGGATGTGACCGCTGAGGCCCTGGATACGGGTCTTGAGGTCGTAGCCGTGCAGGGGCTCCTCGCGGAGGAAGCCCAGGATCGACAGCTCCAGCATGTGAGTTGAGCCCCTTCGTCGCGCGTTCCAGAGCGGCGCACCCTTGCGTAACCTCGCGCACCCTTGTCCACCCCGTGCGGTTGATGCTATCTCTTTCCGCTGTACCTCGAATCGAGGTACAGCGGAAAGGGGGGGATGGGCCATGGGTCCGTCATCAGGATCAGGATCAGGATCAGGAAAAGCATCACCATCGGCAGAGCACCGGCGGCGACTTGTCTCGCTCGCGTACCCGGTCTACTTCGAGCTGCTCGCCGGAGTCACGGCCGGGATCATCAACATGGTCTGGGTGGCGCGCCTGGGCGGGGACGCGGTCGCCGCGGTGGCCGTCGCCACGAACGTCGAGAACCTGCTGCTCGGCGTCATCCTCATGGCCGGTTCCGGTACGACGGTCCTGGTCGCACGGGCCCGGGGAGCGCGGGACCGGGCCGCGGTGCGGTCGGCGGTGCGCGGCGGCTGGGCCCTGTGGGTGCTGATCACGCCGGTCGTGGCCGTCGGCGGCTACCTGTGCAGGGAGCCGCTGGCCCGGCTGGTCCTAGGCGGGGAGAGCGACGCGCTGGCCCTCACGACCGGCTACTTCGCGATCGCGCTGCCGGGCATGGCCGTGTACTTCGCCACGAACGTCGTCGACGGCATCCTCAAGGGCGCGGGCGACACCCGCACCCCGATGCGGCTCGCCCTGCTGGCCAACGGCCTGATCCTCGTCCTGGATCCACTCTTCATCCTGGGCTTCGGACTCGGTGTGCGCGGGGCGGCGATCGCCACGGTCCTCGGCCGGGCGGTCGCGTTGCTCGGCGGTCTCGTCGCGCTGCACCGCAACGCGCTGCTGCGGGCAGCGCGCCGCGAAGTGGGCGAGAGGCGGCTGGGCGCCGACGCGCGCAGGACGGCGGCCACCGGTCTGCCGATGTCGGCCGACTTCGTCGTACGGATGGCGGGCGCGCTCGCGCTGGTGGCGGTCGTCGCCAGGATCGGCGTCGGGGAGGTCGCCGCGTACGGCATCGCGACCAAGGCGATGTATCTGGCGACCATGGCCTTCTACTCCGTACGCCAGGCCGCCGCCATCCACACCGCCCACCTGCTGGGCACCGGCCGCGACGAGCGGCGGGCCGTCGGGCGCCAGGCCCTGCTCATCGCCGGGGCGCTGGGCCTGGCGGCCGCGCTGCTGCTGCTAGCCGCCGGTCCGTGGATCATGCGGGGCTTCGGCGCCGAGGGCGAGGTGGCCGACGCGGGGGCGCTCTATCTGCGTTGCCTTGGGCCGTACTTGGTGCTGCTCGCCTGCTTCATCGCGCTGGGCGGCGTCTTCGAGGGCAGCGGCGGCAGCCCGGCCCTCGCCCGCATCACGGCGTGCGGGGTGGCGGTCCAACTTGCGCTCGCCCACGCCCTGTTGGGCCTGGGGCTGCCCGGCGTCTGCCTGGCCATGGCGGGGTCCATGGGCCTGCAGTGCCTTGCGGTCGCCCGCCTCTACCGGCGTGCGGGGCGGGCGGATCCGCTGCGCCCCGCACGCCGGAAGAGGCGGGCGGGTGGCTCCGGTATCAGCCGCACAGACGGCGCCGGGGTCAGTCGCAGAGACGGTGCATGGTGACGGCGCCGCCCGCGTTCTCGTCGTCCGTGCCGAGGGCCGCGACGCGGGAGCCGGGCACGCAGTGCAGCGCCTCGATCTTGTGGTCCTTGAACTTCGTCAGGAGCTCGGGCGTCTTGTCGACGGACAGCCGCACCCTCCCCGCTGAGGTGACGGACACCCTGCCCGCGTCGCTCACGGCGGAGTCGAACGGCCCGTCGTCACCGGCGTCGGAGGCGGAACTGACCAGCAGGCGCCCCGACCTGGTCACCTCCATGTCCGATGCGTGGCGGACGTCCCCCTTCGGGTAGGGCGCTCGGAACGTCGCCGTCTTCACCGCGCCGAACTTCGACTCACCGTAGGAATTGATCGAGAACGGCGCCGCGTACAGCGTCGCGGGACGGTCCTTGCCCTCGCCCCGGTCCGCCCAGACCGCCACCGTCTTCCCGTGCCGCGACGTCAGCGTGAAGCTCTCGAAGTCGTCGCCCGTGCCGATCGCGGGCAGCGGCGCGATGTCCAGGACCCGCACGGCCTCCCCGGCGTCGGTCAGCTCGAGGTGGTAGGCGAGCCCTCGGCTGGCCACGGCCACGTACTCGTCGGACGTCCCCGGCACCGCGTCGAGCGCCTCCAGGTCGACGGGCTCGGCACCGCCCAGCCAGGTCAGCGGCGTGGCCACGGCCGCCTGGCCGTGGCGGTAGGTGACCTCGGCGACGCGGTTCTCGCCGGGCCGCTTGTTGTCGCGTACGACGAGGGCGTGCAGATTGCCACCCGAACGGTAGGTGACGGCGAGGCCGCTGATGCCGGACTTCACGTCGCTCCCGACCTGCTGCCACGGGGCTGCCTTCGGCTGTGCCGTGGACAGGCCGGTGCCGAGCGCCACGGCAACTCCCGCGCCGATGGCGGTCATTGCGGTCAGAAGGGTCTTACGCATGGTCAGGGACCTCTCGCTCGGTGCGCGACGCGCGTAGATTCACGGCTGGCCGGACCGTAGTGGCCCGGCCGCCGTGAGGCAAGTGCAGTACCTGGACTGGTCTAACACGCGGTTCGCGCCTCTAGCGGGCGGTACGCGCGGCCACGGGTTCCCGGTGCTCCTGCTCTCGCTCCTGCTCCATCTCGGGGGCGGCGGCGCTGTCGGAAGCGGTCGTCCCGCGCTCCGGCCGCAGCAGCGTCGCCGCGAGGGCGAAGCCCGCCGCCGCGATGCCCGTGGCCACCGAGAAGGCGAGGCGGTAGCCGTCCGCCGTGGCCGCCACGGTCTGCCCGCCGTCCGCGAGCACACCCTCCGTACGGCTCGCCGCCAGCGTGGTCAGGACGGCGAGACCCAGGGAACCGCCCACCACCTGCGTGGTGTTGAAGAGCCCGGAGGCCAGGCCTGCGTCCTCCTCGCGCGCCCCGGCCATCGCCAGCCCCGTCACCGCGGGCATCGCGGCGGCGAACCCGGCGCCGAGCAGCAGCATGGCGGGGAGCACATCCACGACGTACGAACCGTTCGCGGGCAGGCGGCCGAGGAGAGCGAGGCCGACCGTGATGAGGGCAAGCCCCGCGAGCACCGAACGGTAGGGGCCGAAGCGGCCGATCAGCCGGGCGGACAGGCCCACCATCAGGACGCCGATGACGATCGGCGCGGGCAGGAAGGCGAAGCCCGTCTTCAACTCGCCGTAACCCAGGACCCGTTGGAAGTAGAGCGCGCCGATGTACTGGAAGCCGAACATGCCGGCGATCATCAGGATCTGCACGACGTTGGCGCCGGTCAGCGCGCGGGAGCGGAAGACGCGCAGGCGCAGCAGCGGGCGGGCCGCGCGGGTCTGGCGGACGGCGAAGGCGGCGTACAGGGCGAGGGAGAGCGCGGCGAGCGCGACCGTGGCGGGCGTCCCGTGCTCGGCGGAGCCCACGATCGTGTAGACGGTGAGCATCAGCGCGCCGGTGATGAGCGCCGCGCCCGGGTAGTCCGCGCCTCCGGCGAGGCCCGTGCCGCGGTCGTTCGCCAGGACGCGGACCGCGGCGACGAGCGCGACGGCCCCGATCGGCAGGTTGATCAGGAAGATCCAGTGCCAGTTGAGGGCCTCGGTGAGCGCGCCGCCAAGGAACGTGCCGAGCGCGCCGCCCGCCGCGCCGACCGCGCTGAACACCGCGATGGCCTTGGCCTGTTCGCGCGGCTCGGGGAAGAGCGCCACCAGCATGCCGAGGACGACCGCCGATGTCATCGCCCCGCCGACACCCTGCACGGCGCGTGCCGCGATCAGCAGGCCCTGGTCGGTGGCGACTCCGCACAGCACGGACGCCGCGGTGAACACGGCGAGACCCGAGACGAACATCCGCTTGCGGCCGATGAGATCGCCGAGCCGGCCCGCGAGGAGGAGCAGGCCGCCGAACGCGATGAGGTAGGAGTTCACGACCCAGGCGAGGCCCGGCGCCGAGAATCCGAGGTCGTTCTGGATGGCGGGCATCGCGACGGTCACGATGTTGCCGTCGATGATCGTCATCAGGAGGCCCGAGGACAGAACGGCGAGCGATGCCCGGCGGGAGCGCGGTGCGAGGGTTCGATCCTTGACATCGGACACGATGGGAACCTCCATGAGCTGCATAGGTGCACGACTTGTAACGGGGCTCATCGTGCGTGACCATGGAGTCCGGGAGAAGGAGGAACTTCGATGTCCCAAGGGAACACCGGTGTAACGGCGCAGGTGGTGAACGCGCAGGCGTGCCCGCTGCGGGAAGTTCTTGACAGGGTGGTGGGAAAATGGAGCATCCCGATCCTGGTCGCCGCGGCCCACGGCCCCATCCGCTTCACGGAGTTGGAGCGCAGCATCGAGGGCATCAGCCGCCGCATGCTGACGCTGACGCTGCGGAACCTGGAGCGCGACGGCCTGCTCACGCGCACGGTGTACCCGACGGTGCCACCGAAGGTCGAGTACGACCTGACGCCGGTCGCCCAGGAGTTGCACGGCACGCTGCTGACCCTGACGGGGTGGGCGGAGCGGCACCGGGTGACGATCGCGCAGTCGCGTGCGGACTATGACGAGAAGCGGGGGCTGGTCGACGCCTAGCCCCCGCCGCTCCGTATGCCCGGGGTGCGCGGGGCCGGTTACGGCTTGCGGGCCACAGCTCCGTAGGCGTCGACCGGCGTCGCGTCCTCGGATTCGGGGCGCCACCGGGTGACTTGGGAGACGCCGGGCTCCACCAGCTCCAGGCCGTCGAAGAAGCCGCCGATCTCCTCGACGCTGCGTACGTGATAGGGGATCGCGCCGCTCTTGTTGTACGCGTCCGACGCCGCGATCATGCCCTGGCTGGTGGCGGTGCTGTCGCTGATCACCAGGTAGCTGCCGGACGGCAGGCCCGCCATGAGCTGCGACACCAGGTCGCGTGCCTGCTGGTAATCGCCCACGTGGCCCAGGGTGTTGAGGATCATCAGGGCGACGGGCCGCGAGAGATCCAGGGTCTCGCTCGCGGACTTCAGGATCGCCTTGGGGTCGTAGAGGTCGGCGTCGATGTACGCGGTGACGCCCTCGGGCGTGCTGGTGAGCAGCGCGCGGGCATGGGCCAGGACGAGCGGGTCGTTGTCGACGTACACGATCCGGGAGTCCGGGGCGACGCGCTGGGCGACCTCGTGCGTGTTGTCGGCGGTCGGCAGGCCGGTGCCGATGTCCAGGAACTGGCGGACGCCCTGCTCCGTCGCCAGATGGCGGACCGCGCGGCCCAGGAACTGCCGGCTCAGCCGCGCCACGTCGACGAGACCGGGGTGGATCCCCTTGATGTGGTCGCCGAGTTCACGGTCCTTCTCGTAGTTGTCCTTGCCGCCCACGAAGTAGTTCCAGAACCGCGCGGAGTGCGGCGTGCTGGTGTCGATGCGCGCGCGTATCTCCGCGGCGGCTTCGGCTTGGGGGTCGCGGTCCGACACGAGAGGGCCTCCGGTGGGTGAGCGGGCCTGCTTGCTGCCTGTTGGAACGATCAACCACCAATCTAGCCGTCAGAGGCCGATCACGGTCGGGTCGTCGGCCAGCGCGCGGAAGTACTCGCGCGGATCGCCCACCATCTGCCGTGCGTTGAGGTCCAGGAGGCCACCGATGGAGTGCACCTCGGCGGCCTTGGTGCCGTCCGTCTTGCGGATCAACTGCTCGATGCGGAACGTCTTGCGCTCACCCCACACGAACTCGCAGGTCACCTCCACCTCGTCGCCCGCGCGCAGTTCGCTGAAGTAGCGGATGGTGTTCTCCAGGGCGACGGGGCCCACCCCCTTGGCGAGCAGACCGGCCTGCTCGATGCCCGCGGCGCGCAGCACCGACCAGCGGGCGTGCTCGGCGTACTGCAGGTAGACGGCCTGGTTGAGGTGGCCCTGCGAGTCCGTCTCGTACCCACGGACACCGATGCTCACGTAGAACTGCTCCGACACGACATTCCCTTCAACGGTTCGACAAGGTCACTTCTTCAGCGCCGCGTGCGCCTAGCCCCTGCGGGGCGAGGCAAGCAGATAGCGCACGCCGTGCGGCCGCTCGGCGTGTTCGCCGACCTGCCATCCCGCGGCCTCCAGCGCGGTCGCGCACGCCCGCAGCCGGTCCGGCGCCGCCTCGCGCACGGCGACGGCCTCGGGCTGAGGTGTCTCGCCCACCCGATACCCCTCGGGCCCCGGCGGGCAGCCCGCCGCCTCCAGGGCCAGCGCGGCGGCCTGCACCAGATGCGTCCGCTCCCAGGAGCAGGGGCGGTCCCGCGCACCGCCCGGATTGGTCATGCGGCGCATCTCCAGGAGGCCTTCCCAGGCGCTGCGCACGTCACGGGCGCGGGCCGGGCCTTCGGCACCGGGCGGCGGTGCGGGCTCGGTGCCCGTGCGGGCGGCGAAGAGGCCGGAGGGGGCGGGGGCGACCGGGGGAGGGGCGGGGGCATCGGCAGCGGGGCCGAGCTCGGTGCCCTCCCGTATCCGATGACCCGTGGGCGTCAGGAAGTAGGCGTGCGGCGGCCGGGGGTGCCGGAAGGCGAGGCGGTGGCGCACGAGTCCCGCCAGCTGTGTCTCGCTCCCGGTGAGACGGCCCGTCGCCGGGTCGGCGGCCTCGATGATCCGCCGCTGAGCGGCCGTCACAGGCTTCGTCATGAGCCCACCTCTTCCCCAGGTCCTCTTCCGCCTGGTTCCGATAGTGCCTCGTGCCACTGACAACGGCCGCGGGACCTCGGCTGTCTGCGGCCCGCCGACTCAGCGAACGGTTCCCGCGGCGAGGTCGACGACCTTCTCGGCGACGAGTTCCAGCGTGCGCCGGTCGTCGTCGGCGGTGCCGCGCTCGGCGGGCGTACCGGGGTAGGTGTCGAGTAGGACGTCCGTGGCGCCGAGCTCGGCCAGCGCCTCCAGGTCGGCGCGGAGCTGGTCGACGCTGCCGTGGCCGAGGGGGCGTTCCGCCGTGTCGGGCTGCGGTGCGAGCCGGAGCTGGAGGCGGGGCACGAGGTCCGGCGCGGGGCGCCCGGCGGCCTCCGCCTCGGCGGCGATCCGGGGCAGTGCCGTGCGCACGGCGTCGAGCGTCGGCATGAACGGGTGCCAGCCCTCGCCGAGGTGGGCCGCGCGGCGCTGGGCCGCGGGGGAGTTGCCGCCGACCCAGACGGGCAGGGGCGTCGCCGGGGCGGGGGCGTTGCGGATGTCCTCGTACGCGGCGTACCGGCCCTGGAAGGAGGTCGTCTCCGCACGCCACGCGGCGCGGATCGCGGTGAGGTACTCGTCCGTGATGGCGCCGCGCTCCTCGAAGGGGACGCCCAGCGCCTCGTACTCGGCGCGGGACCAGCCGACACCGGCGCCGAGGATGAAGCCCGCTTCGTTCAGCTGGTCGATGTTGGCGGCCAGGCGGGCCGTCTGGAGCGGGTGGCGGTAGGGGATCACGGTGATCGTCGTGCCGAGCCGCAGCCCCGGTACGCGGCCAGCGAGATGCGCGGCGAGCACGAACTGGTCGTAGAACGGGGCCGGATAGACCGCGTGCACGTCGGGGGTGACCGTTATGTGGTCGGAGATCATCGCAAGGTCGAACCCGAGGTCACGGGCGTCGGTCGCCTGACGGACGAGGGAGTCGGGGGTGGTGCCGGAGCCGAAGTTGAGGAGGTTCACGCCGTATCGCATGGCGGCAAGTCTTGATGATCTTGGGGGTGCGTGTCGAACCGGCCCTCGCACCGCGCGACGGCCGCACCGCGCGACGGCCCCACCGCCCCATGACCGCCACCGGGCCGGCCGGGGAGACCGGCCGGCCCGGACGTCCGCCCGCTACTTGCTCATCGCGAAGCGCATCAGGGCCTGCTCGTCGCCCTGCTTGATCTTCCCGGTCTCGTTGATGACCTGGAGCTTCCAGGCACCGCCTTCCCGGATCGCCTTGGCCACGGCGCAGCCGTTGTCATTGGTGAGCAGGCTCGGCCAGATGTCGGCGACCTGCTGGGTGCTGCCGCCCGTGGCGTCGTACACCTTGAAGCTGATGTTGCGCGCGTTCTGGAAGGCGCTGCGCTTCTTGTACGCGGCGGCGACGAACACGATGGACGTGATGTTGTCCGGCACGCGCTCGAACTCGACGGTCACCGTCTCGTCGTCGCCGTCACCCTTGCCGGTCTGGTTGTCCCCGCTGTGCACCAGCGAGCCGTTGCCCAGCGGGTCGAGGGAGTCGAGACCGGCGAGGCGCACCGGGTCCGCCCCGGCCATCGCGATGGCGATCAGGTCGAGGTCGGTGCCCGCCTTCTGGCGGAGCTTCCCCAGCACCCCACCGCTGCTGCCGACGGTCGGGTCCCAGGACACCCCTATGGACAGACGGGTCACTCCGCCGAGATCAGCCGGTCCGTCTTCCTTCTTGAGCGTGATCATTCGCGATCCTTCTTGGTGGTGAGAGAGCTATATGGGACAGAGTGTGCCTGGTTTTACGGACGGATGTTCCAGCTCGCCACGACAGGTCGGCCGTGTTCGGTGCTGAGGCGGCAGACCGTCCCCGTCGCCAGTTGGAACAACGCCCCTCCCGACACCGGCAGTCCGAGGCGCCGCGCCGTCAGGACCCGAAGGAAGTGGGAGTGGGCGAAGAGGACCACGCTGCCCTCGTAGTTGGCGAGCGCCGCGTCGACCTTGGCCAGCATCCGGTCGGCCCGCTCGCCGACCTGCTCCGGGCTCTCGCCGGGGTGCTCGGCGGGGCCCGCGGCCACTCCGTCCGTGAACAGATACCAGTCGGGGCGGGTGCGGTGGATCTCCACCGTGGTGACCCCCTCGTACGCCCCGTAGTCCCACTCGCCAAGGTCGGGGTCGACCCGGGCCTCCGGGAAGCCCGCGAGCTCCGCCGTGTCCCGGGCCCGCTGCCGGGGGCTCACGAACGCCGCGCCGATCCGGAACCTGCCGATCAGCGGTGCGAGCCCGCGCGCCTGCTCCCTGCCGTTCTCGGTCAGCGGGATGTCCGTCCAGCTGGTGTGCTGCCCGGTCAGGGACCACTGGGTCTCGCCGTGCCGGACGAGGAGCAGGTCACCCATGGTGCACAACTTCCTGTTCTGTCGGTGGTGGCCGGACCGGAAGGCCCGGTCCGGCCACCACCGAGGTTAGATCCCCGCAGGTACGCGCGCCGGGCGGCCCGAGCCGCGCGTCAGGCAGTAGCCCCCGATGCCCGCGAGCGCGCCGAGCACGCCACCGGCCCCGGTCCACAGCCAGCGGGACGACCACCACCCCGACGCCCAGCCGTCCTCCGGCTCGCTGGAGGCCGCCGCCGCCTTCGTGCCGGCCCCCGGCACCAACGGCTCCGCGAGGGCGCCGTCCACCGCCTGCGCACCGCCCGCGTCGCTGGTCGTGACCAACGCCTCGGCCCGCATCGGCAGGCCCAGGTCGTCCGCCTTCAGTCCGGTGACCGTCAGCCGGGCGTAGTACGTGCCCGGCAGCGGGTCGTTGGCCCACGGCTCGGCCCACCCGCGCACCGTGCGCAGCGTGCAGGACAGTTCGACCGTGGCGGCGTCCTGCGCCGCCGTCCTGCTCTGCGCGCCGAACCGGCACGCCTGGTGGCGCCGCAGTCCGTCGTACACGTCGACCCGCCAGGTGGATGCGCCGTGCCGGGCGGTGTCCTCGGGCAGCTTCACCGTGGCGTGCACGGTGGCGCGCTGCCCGACGTCCGCGGGGAACGACCAGTACAGGTAGTCGCCGGTGGACGCCTCCGCGGTGGCCTCCTGGTCCGGCTGGATCGCGGTCGCCGTACGGAAGGACGTACCGGCCTCGGTCGGAGCGTCGGACGTGTCGGAACCACCTGAACCGTCAGAACCGTCCGAACCGGCGGCGAAGGCCGCTCCGGCCGTGCCGGTCAGGGCGAGCAGCGCGGCGCCGGCCAGCAGGCCGGCCCGGCTCAACACACGTGTCGTACGCATCAGTTGGTCCTCCAGACCGCGAAGCGCCAGCGCGAGACCCAGCCCCAGACCAGACCGGCGAGGAAGCCGGTGAGGATCAGGGCGCCGAGCAGCCACCAGCCGTTGCCCAGACCGAAGGACGCCACGTCCGAGGCCTCGTCGGGCGCGTCCACCAGGTCGACGGCCAGCTCGATGGGCAGACCCGGGGTCGTCTTCACGGAGGAAGGCGCCGAGAAGGAGTTGCTGACCTGGAGGCACACGGTCTCGGCGGCGGGCTCGCCCCCGTCGCTGCCCTCGTCGTCGCCGTCCTCCTCCGGCTTCGGGTAGCGCAGCCCGGTCGAGATCACGTCCGTACGTCCGTCACCCGCCTCGGAGCCCCGCACGATCTCGCGTCCGCGCTCGGTCGAGGCGCGCAGCAGCACGCCGTAGTCCTGGTTCACCGCGCGGTCGGCGCCGACGCTGACGGAGGAACGCAGCTCCTGGCCGGGCCTCACGTCGACGCGGTACCAGCGGTGCTCGCCGAACTTCTCCCGGTCGGTGTAGACGCCCGCCTTCAGCTGCGGGGCCTCGGAGCACTGGGTGGCGCCCTCGGTGGCCACCGGGGTGGCGACGGGGTCCGCGGCGCGGTCGACCAACTGCTTGACGCGCCCGGAGAGTTCGTCGGTGTGCCGCACCGAGGTGTACGTACCGCCGGTGGCCTCGGCGATGCAGCTCAGCTGGTCGCGGGTCTTGGCGTCCGGCACCAGGCCGAGCGTGTCGACCGTGAGGTGGATGCCCTCGGCGGCGATCTTGCGGGCCACCTCGCAGGGGTCGAGCGGCTGGCAGGTGTCCTCGCCGTCGGAGATGAGGACGATGCGGCGGCTGCGCCCGGTGTCGTCGTCCTTGAGGTCGTCGGCGGCCTTCAGGAGCGTGGGGCCGATCGGCGTCCACCCGGTGGGCGCGAGCGTGGCCACCGCGGCCTTCGCGTCGGTGCGTCCCGCGCGGTCGAGCTCGGCGACGGGGTAGAGCAGCTCGGTGTCCTTGCAGCCCGTCTTGCGGTCGTCGCCGCGGTAGTTGGCGCCCAGCGTGCGTATGCCGAGCTGGACCTCGTCGGGCGTGGCGTCGAGCACCTCGTTGAACGCCTGCTTCGCCGCCGCCATCCGGGACTTGCCGTCGATGTCGCGGGCCCGCATCGAACCGCTGACGTCGAGGACGAGCTCGACCTTGGGCGAGGGCTGCGCCGGTTCGTCTGCTTCGGCGGCGGCGGGGCCCGCCGTGCCGAGTCCGGCGGTCAAGGCGGCGAGCAGGGTGAAGGCCCCGGCCGCCAGCCGTTTTCTTGTGATCATCGCCGGATCTTATTGATCTTGACGTGCATACCCAAACCGACGGATGGGTATCAGCCGCCGCCCGCCGCGTCAGCCCGTCCGCACCTCAGCCGCCAACCTCATCTCACCGTCGAAGCTCCCGCCCCCCGAACGCCCCGCTCCCGTCGGCCTGCTTCCACCACGTCTCCAGCGCCGTCTGGTCCATCGACCGCCACGGCGGCGTCTCCTCGACGAGCGCACGGCCCAGGCGCCGCCCGAGATCGACCATCGCGGCACCGGCCACGGTGCGGTCGGTGTCGTACGTGTCGAGGGCGTCCGGCCAGGTCGTGGCCGTGGCGAAGGCGGACTCCAGGACCGTCGCGTCCTGGAGCGCCTTGACCGCGCCCGCCCCGGTGTGCGGCCGGGCCACGGTGGCGGCGTCGCCCATCAGGAGCACCCGGCCCGTGGTGTAGCGGGGCGCGGTGAAGTCGTACATCGGCTGGAGGAAGAGCTCGTCCGGGGTGGTCGTACGGACGAGGTCGCCCCAGTAGGGCGGCAGCAACGCGTCGCACACGTAGGTCAGGTGGGAGGAGAGGGCCTCCGTGAGGCCGCCGGGCGGCAGGCTGGTGGGCGCGGTGAGCCGCAGGTCGAGGCCGAGCCCCAGGTCGAGGTCCGGCGGCGGCGCGGTGTACAGGACCCAGTTGACGCGGTGGCCGCCGATGCCGTCCGGGATGCGGTAGACGATGAGGTGGCCGCCGGGGAAGACGACGTACACGCAGTCCTCCTCGGCCCACAGCTCCGGGTCCGGCAGCCGGACGGCGGGAAAGGCGCCGCGCCAGGCCAGATAGCCGGCGTACGCGGGACGCACGGTCGCGAACGCCGCCGCACGGACCACGGAACGGTAGCCGTCTGCGCCGACGACGAGGTCGGCGCGCTCGGTGCCGTCGGCGGTGACCACCTCGGCGTCCTCGCGGCCGGTGCGCACCTCCTCCACCGCCACGCCCGTCCGGAAGACCACGGACTCGGGCACCCGGCCGCGCAACTCACGCCACAGAGGTCCCCAGTTGTACGTACGGAAAGGGAACGCCATCGCCCCGATCTCGTGGCCGAGCGGCCCCGCCGCCGACCCGTCCCGCACGTACCAGCGGCGCCGCTCCAGCTGCACCCACGGCATGTCCGCGTCCAGATACCCGGCGGAATCCAGCTCCGCGTAACGGGAGTTGTGCACCGCGAGTCCGACACCGCGGTCGGCGAGGTGACCCGCGGCCCGCTCGTACACCGTGATCTCATCGGCGCCACCGCGGTACGCGGCGAGTGCGGCGGCGCATCCGGCGATGCTCCCACCCACGATGGCGACCCTGCCTCCACGCATCATCGCGCCATCCTGGCAGGAAGGATGACCCTCTGTCAGCGCAGGGACACCCCGCGTCCGGCGAAGAACGGTTCGAAGTCCGAAAGTGCCATGTCCGCCGTCCGCGTCCCCGCATCGACCCCGGACGGATTGTGCAGGTGCAGCCCGCCGTCCGCGGAACGCCCGGTGACCAGCACCAGGTGGCCGCCCCGGCCGGGCGAAGGCAGGTGCGGACGGCGGATCTCGTAGTGCACCGAGACCATCACCGAGCGGCCCTCGTCGAGCAGGCCGGTGACCTCCTCGACCGTGAGGTGCCGGTGCACCGTGGCGTTGACGCCGTGCACATCACGTACGTACTCCGCGAACGGGGCGTAGATCAGCCCGTGGATCGTGCCGTCGGCGTCCTCCGTGTAGGCGCCGTACTTCAGCGCGCCGTCCCGCAGCTCGAAGAGCGAGGGCGCGGAGGGGCCGAGCGCCATCCGCAGGCACGTCAGACCGCACAGATGGCCGCACCAGCGCGCGTAGTCGTCGAGGGTGACGGCGCCCGACTCCGCCCAGGCCGGGTCGGCCGCGCGGTCGAGCCCGCCGTACACGATGGCCTCGACCAGGCCGGGCGAGGCGAACTGGGTGAGGGAAGGAACCCGGCAGGTGGAACAGAGAGACACACGACCCCCGTCGTCCGGTGACGTCACTGGCGGTAGCCGCTGAGGAAGCGGCCGATGCGGCTGATCGCCGCGTCGAGGTCGTCAGCGTAAGGGAGGGTCAGGATGCGGAAGTGGTCGGGGCGCGGCCAGTTGAAGCCCGTGCCCTGGACGACCTGGATCTTCTCCTGGAGCAGCAGGTCGAGGACGAACTTCTCGTCGTCGTGGATGGGGTGGACCTTGGGGTCCAGGCGCGCGAAGGCGTAGAGCGCGCCCTTCGGCTTCACGCAGGAGACGCCGGGGATCTCGTTCAGCTTCCGCCACGCCATGTCGCGCTGCTCGTGCAGCCTGCCGCCCGGAGCGGTCAGCTCGCGGATGGACTGGCGGCCGCCGAGCGCGGCCTGGATGGCGTACTGGGCGGGGGCGTTCGGGCACAGGCGCATGGAGGCGAGCATGGTCAGCCCCTCCAGGTAGCTCTTCGCGTGCTGCTGGGGGCCCGTGACGACCAGCCAGCCCGAGCGGAAGCCCGCCACGCGGTACGTCTTGGAGAGGCCGCAGAAGGTCAGGACGACGAGATCGGGGGCGAGGGCGGCGACGCTGTGGTGCACGGCGTCGTCGTACAGGATCTGGTCGTAGATCTCGTCGGCGAAGACCATCAGGCCGTGGCGGCGCGCGAGGTCGAGGATGCCCTCCAGGATCTCCTTCGGGTAGACGGCGCCCGTGGGGTTGTTCGGGTTGATGATCACGACGGCCTTCGTGCGGTCGGTGATCTTCGACGCCATGTCGTCCAGATCCGGGTACCAGTCCGCGGACTCGTCGCACACGTAGTGGACGGCCTTGCCTCCGGAGAGGGTCGTCACGGCGGTCCACAGCGGGAAGTCCGGGGCCGGGACGAGGACTTCGTCGCCGTCCTCCAGGAGGGCCTGGACGGCCATGGTGACCAGCTCGGACACGCCGTTGCCGAGGAAGATGTCGTCCACCGAGACCTCGTCCAGGCCAAGGGCCTGGTAGCGCTGGGCGACGGCGCGGCGGGCGGAGAGGACGCCGCGCGAGTCCGTGTAGCCGTGCGCCTGGGGGAGCATCCGGATCATGTCCTGGACGATCTCCTCGGGCGCCTCGAAGCCGAAGAGCGCGGGGTTGCCGGTGTTGAGGCGCAGGACGCTGTGGCCCGCCTCCTCCAGGGCGTTGGCGTGCTCGATGACCGGGCCCCGGATCTCGTAACAGACCTCGCTGAGCTTGCTGGACTGCCGGAACTCCATGCGCTGTGCCTCCCGTGACGTGAGTTACTTGGTTTTACCAAGTTGGAGCTTGGAAAGTCCAACAACTTGCATAGACTGAGTCGCATGCCACCCGCCGCCAGGTCCCGCCGAAGCTATGACCAGTACTGCGCCGCAGCCCGCGCCCTCGACGCCGTGGGCGACCGCTGGACCCTGCTGATCGTCCGGGAGCTCCTGGTCGGCCCCCGGCGCTACACCGACCTGCACGCCGATCTGCCGGGCGTGAGCACGGACGTCCTGGCCTCCCGGCTCAAGGACATGGAGCGCGAAGGCCTGACGACGCGCCGCCGCCTGCCCCCGCCCTCGGCCGCGTACGTCTACGAACTGACCGAGCGGGGTCGCACGTTGCTCCCGGTGCTCCAGGCGCTCGCCACCTGGGGCGCGCCCGTCCTCCAGGAGCGCAGGCCGACGGACGCGGTCCGCGCCCACTGGTTCGCGCTGCCGCTGCTCCGGGCCCTGGCGGCGCTCGGAGTGGAAGGGGTCCTGGAAGTCCGCCTGGACGAAGGGGAGTTCCACGTCAGTCTGGGAGGCGGGCGGGAGTCGTACGGCGACGGACCGGCCCCCGCGGAACCGGACGCCCGTATGGCCCTGGACGCCGAGACGTGCGTGGAGGTCGGCCGGGGCGCATCGACGGTGGGGGAGGGCGTGCGGGCGGGCCGCATCGAGCTGACGGGCGAGGGCGTCCTCGCGAAGGCCCTGCGCGCGTCCTGACCGGCTCCGCGCCGGCGATCGGGCCGCCGGGTAGCCGCCGGTTCGGCGACCGTCACCGCGCCGTGCCCGGATACCGGTGTGTGCATCTTCCCGGCCTCTGGAATTCTTGGCGTCGAACAGATCTACTGACCAGAGGGGAAGTCATGAGCACCGAGACGTTGGAGTTCCAGGCCGAGGCCCGGCAGCTGCTGGAGTTGATGGTCCATTCGATCTACTCGAACAAGGACATCTTCCTGCGCGAACTCATCTCCAATGCCTCTGACGCCCTGGACAAGCGGCGCCTGGCCGGCCTCAAGGACGAGAAGCTCGGTGCGGACGACCTGCACATCGCCATCGAGGCCGACAAGGAGGCCCGCACCCTGACCGTGCGGGACAACGGGATCGGCATGACGCGCGACGAGGTGGTGGCACTGATCGGCACCATCGCCCGGTCCGGTACGGCCGAGATGCTGCGCCGCCTCAAGGAGAACAAGGAGTCGGCGGAGCTGATCGGCCAGTTCGGCGTCGGCTTCTACTCCGTGTTCATGGTCGCCGACAGGACCACGCTGCTCACCCGCAAGGCCGGTGAGACGACCGGTGTGCGCTGGGAGTCGACGGGCGACGGCACGTACACGATCGAGACCGTGGAGGACGCGCCGGAGGGCACGTCGGTCTGCGTGCACCTGCGGCCCGCCGACGAGGAGGACGCGCTCTACGACTACGCCGACGAGGGGAAGATCCGGGAGATCGTCAAGCGGTACTCGGACTTCATCTCCTTCCCGGTCCGGCTCGGGGACGAGACCCTCAACTCGATGAAGGCGCTCTGGGCCCGCCCGCGCTCCGAGGTGAGCGAGGAGGAGTACCAGGAGTTCTACCGGCACGTCAGCCACGACTGGGCCGACCCGCTCGAGGTCATCCAGATGCGGGCGGAGGGCACCTTCGAGTACGAGGCGCTGCTGTTCCTGCCCTCGCGGGCCCCGCACGACCTCTACCAGCGCGACGCCCGCCACGGCCTCCAGCTGTACGTCAAGCGCGTCTTCATCCTGGACGACAGCCGCGAGCTCCTGCCCGACCACCTGCGCTTCGTCAAGGGAGTCGTGGACGCGGCCGACCTGTCGCTGAACATCTCCCGCGAGATCCTCCAGCAGGACCGGCACATCCAGCTGATCCGCCGCCGCCTGGCGAAGAAGGTCCTGGCCTCCGTCAAGGACCTGATGACCAAGGAAGCCGACAAGTACCGCACGTTCTGGCGCGAGTTCGGCCCCGTCGTCAAGGAGGGCCTCCTCGACCCGGCCGAGGACCACAAGGCGATCCTCGACATCGCCTCCTTCGCCTCCACCGCCGGCGACGAGCCCACCACCCTGGCCGACTACCTCACCCGGATGCCCGAGGGCCAGGACAAGATCTACTTCATGACCGGCGACAGCCGCGCACAGATCGCCAACTCCCCGCACATGGAAGCCTTCCGGGCCAAGGGGTACGAGGTCCTGCTGCTCACCGACCGCGTGGACGAGATCTGGGTCGAAGGGGTGGGGGGCTACGCGGGCACGGAGTTCCAGTCCATCACCCGCGGCGCGCACGACCTGCCCTCCGACGAGGAGCCGTCCGCGGAGCAGGCCAACGCCTACGCGGCGGTCCTGACCTGGCTCAACGAAACCCTGGACGACGTCAAGGACGTACGCCTGACGACCCGCCTCACCAGCTCACCGGCGTGCCTGGTCAGCGACACCGACGGCCTGACACCGGCCCTGGAGAAGATGTACAAGGCGATGGGCCAGGAGCTCCCGCCGGTCAAGCGCATCCTCGAACTCAACCCGGGGCACCCGCTGGTCAGCGGCCTCCAGACGGCCTACGACCAGCGAGCGGGCGACCCGGCGCTGACCGAGACGGCCGAGCTGCTGTACGGCACCGCCCTGCTCGCGGAGGGCGGGGAGCTGACCGACCCGGCACGCTTCGCGTCCCTGCTCGCCGACCGTCTGAGCAAGACGCTCTGACTCCGTGAGAACGAAGGAAGCTGGAGAGCGGGACCCTTGAAGACACTGAGACAGGTCGTTGCCACCCGCTACATCGAACCCCTGCGGACCGGCGGATCGGTGCCCGGCATCGTCGAGGCCGACGACCTGGGTACGTACGTCGTGAAGTTCACCGGATCGGCGCAGGGCCGCAAGGCCCTGGTCGCCGAGATCATCGTCGGCGAACTGGCCCGCCACCTCGGGCTGCGCTTCCCCGAGCTCGTCCTGGTCGACTTCGACCCGGCCGTCGCGGCGGACGAGCCGCACCAGGAGGTGCGGGACCTGCTGGAGGCGAGTGCCGGGCTCAACCTCGGCATGGACCTCCTGCCGGGGGCGGTGGACTTCACGCCCGAGGCGCTCGACGTGGACCCGCTGGAGGCGGGCAAGGTGGTGTGGCTCGACGCCCTCACGGCGAACGTCGACCGCACGGTGCACAGCTCGAACCTGATGGTCTGGCCCACGTTCGGCACCCACGAGCCGCACCTGTGGCTGATCGACCACGGCGCGGCCCTGGTCTTCCACCACCGCTGGGGCGCGTCCGCGCCGGACAAGGTGTACGACTTCCGCCATCACGCCCTCGGGGGGTACGCCCCCGATACGGCCGCAGCCGACGCGGAGCTCGCTCCGCTGGTGACGGAGGCCGCTCTCCGCGAGATCGTCGCCCTGGTGCCGGACGCGTGGCTGGCATCTGAACCGGGGTTCTCGTCCCCCGGGGAGGTGCGGGAGGCGTACGTCGGCTTCCTGCTGGCCAGAGCGCGTTCCTCTGCGGCTTGGCTGCCGAGGGACTTTCCCAGTCGGGGGGAGCTGGCTGCCGCCGACGCCCGGCGCGCTGCCGCTACGGAGAGGGGGCGGCCTGCCTGGCTGAAGCGGGTGCCCGACTTGCACGGGAAGCCCGCGGCTGAGCAGGACTGGTCCTCGCATCTCGGTTAGCCGCGGGCGGTCCCTGGCTGAGTGCGCAGTTCCCCGCGCCCCTTACGGGGCATGACTTGGCCCCCGGCGCTGTGCGGTGCCGGGGGCCAAGTCATGAATTCCGCAGGGGAATCAGCGCAGCTGCTCGTACGCCGGGAGGGTCAGGAAGTCCGCGTAGTCCGCGTCCAGGGAGACCTGGAGGAGGAGGTCGTGGGCCTGCTGCCACTTGCCGGCCGCGAAGGCCTCCTCGCCGATCTCGGCGCGGATGGCGGCCAGTTCACCGGCGGCGACCTCGCGGGCCAGGTCGGCGGTGGCCGTCCGGCCGTTCTCGAAGACGACGCCCGCGTTGATCCACTGCCAGATCTGCGAGCGCGAGATCTCGGCGGTGGCCGCGTCCTCCATGAGGTTGAAGATGGCGACGGCGCCCAGGCCCCGCAGCCACGCCTCGATGTAACGGATGCCGACCTGGACGGCGTTGACCAGGCCGTCGTACGTGGGCTTCGCGTCGAGGGAGTCGATGGCGATCAGGTCACCGGGGGCGACCTTCACGTCCTCGCGCAGACGGTCCTTCTGGTTGGGCTTGTCGCCCAGGACCGCGTCGAACGACTTCATCGCGATCGGGACCAGGTCCGGGTGCGCGACCCAGGAGCCGTCGAAGCCGTCGCCGGCCTCGCGGTCCTTGTCGTTCTTGACCTTCTCGAACGCGACCTTGTTGACCTCCGCGTCCTTGCGGGACGGGATGAACGCGGCCATGCCGCCGATCGCGTGCGCGCCGCGCTTGTGGCAGGTGCGGACGAGGAGTTCGGTGTACGCCCGCATGAAGGGGGCGGTCATCGTCACGAGGTTGCGGTCCGGCAGGACGAACTTCGAGCCGCCGTCACGGAAGTTCTTGACGATGGAGAAGAGGTAGTCCCAGCGGCCCGCGTTCAGGCCCGACGCGTGGTCGCGCAGCTCGTAGAGGATCTCCTCCATCTCGTACGCGGCCGTGATCGTCTCGATGAGGACGGTGGCGCGGACGGTGCCCTGCGGGACGCCGACGTAGTCCTGCGCGAAGACGAAGATGTCGTTCCAGAGGCGGGCCTCCAGGTACGACTCCGTCTTCGGGAGGTAGAAGTACGGGCCCTTGCCGAGCTCGATGAGGCGCTTGGCGTTGTGGAAGAAGTACAGGCCGAAGTCGACCAGCGCGCCGGGCACCGGGCGGCCCTCGAGCTGGAGGTGACGCTCGTCCAGGTGCCAGCCGCGCGGGCGCATGACGACGGTGGCGAGCTCGCCCGCGTCCTTGAGGGCGTACGACTTGCCGCTGCGGTCGTCGGTGAAGTCGATGCGGCGCTCGTAGGCGTCGGTGAGGTTGAGCTGGCCCAGGACCACGTTCTCCCAGGTGGGCGCCGATGCGTCCTCGAAGTCCGCGAGCCAGACCTTGGCGCCCGAGTTCAGGGCGTTGATGGTCATCTTGCGGTCCGTCGGCCCGGTGATCTCGACGCGGCGGTCGTTCAGGGCCTCCGGGGCCGGCGCCACCTTCCAGGAGTCGTCCGCGCGGATCGCCGCGGTCTCGGGAAGGAAGTCGAGCGTGGAGGTGCTTGCGATCTCGGCGCGGCGCTCGGAGCGGCGGGTGAGGAGCTCGTCACGCCGGGGCGTGAAGAGCCGGTGCAGCTCGGCCACAAAGGCGAGGGCCGCGTCGGTGAGGACCTCCTCCTGCCGCGGCAGAGGCTCCGCGTCGACGATGGCCAGCGGGGACTGCGCTGGTGCGGACATGAGCTGTCACTTCCTTCAGCGAGCTTCACAGGTGGCGCCTTGGCGACCGCCGGGCATTCGCAGTGACACTCAGTGCCACCGGAGCCGAGATACGGCCGTGGGCCCCACTTGAGGGAACGGGTGCTTCTGAACAGTGGATACTAGTTTCCTCATAGTGGAAGTTCAATCGTCTGTTGACGTCGAGATTCTTCTCATCGACAGAACGTGTCGCTGAGTGCCATGCCGGTCACTCAAGGTGGATCAGGTCGGCGGGGGTGTCGATGTCGTACGCCCGGGCCACGTCGCCGCACTCGACGAGTGAGATTTCTCCGGCGTGTTCCTTCAGATAGGAGCGAGCCCCGCGATCACCCACCGCGCTCGCCGCGATGCCCGCCCAGTGGTCGGCGCCGAAGAGCACCGGGTGGCCGCGCTCCCCGTCGTACGCGGCCGCCGCGAGGGTGGCGGGCGAGCGGTAGGCGGCGTGCACGCGGGCCACCGCGGCCGGGCCGATGCCCGGCTGGTCGACGAGCGAGACGAGCGCGGCCTCGGCGTCGGCGGCGTCCTCGCGCAGGGATGCGAGGCCCGCCCGCAGCGACGACCCCATCCCCTCCGCCCACTCCGGGTTGTCGATCAGTACGCAGCCGGGGAGCGAGGCCTTCGCGCGTACGACGTCGGCGTCCGCCCCGAGCACCACGTGCACGCGCGTGCACCCGCCCTCGCGCAGGACGTGGACCGCGTGCTCCACGAGGGGCCGCCCCCGGTGGTCGAGGAGCGCCTTCGGCCGGCCTCCCAGGCGCCGCCCGCCGCCCGCGGCGAGGAGGAGCCCGGCGATCATCGGATTCGTCATGGCTCCTGCATACCGCACCACGGCCGCCCGGTCGCGGCGGTCGAAGTGGCCTTCCGCGGTCGTTGTGCGGTCGATCAGCGGTCGACGCGGTGTCTTCAGGCCATAAAGTGGCGCGTCCTGCTTCCCGTGGCGTTTACTGACCCGCGTCCCCCCTGGTGTCTGACCAACGCCGCGCGGGGGTCGCAAGATCTGCACGAGAAGATGCGCGCGACGTCGTGCGAGGGGGAGAGCTGTGTTGCGGAGCGTGGGGCAGAGGCAAGTGACCGGCAGCGATGAGGATCCGCGAGTCGCGGAGTTGGGCACCGCGGTGTCGCGGCTGCGCCGTGAGCTCGCCGCGCATCCGGCCGAGTTCCCCGACCGGGGCATTGCCGAGGACGAGCTCGCGGCACTGGCCGCGATGGCGCTGAGCGGTGCCCCGGAGGTGCCGAGGCTGCGGCGGTCGCTGCTGCTCGTCGCGGGAGCGATCGGCTCCGTCAGCGCGCTGGCCGCGGGCCTCGCGGCGGTCCGGGGAGCGGTGGAGCTGTTCGGGGAGCCGGGGCCGCGGTAGAGCGCGGCGCCCTTCTCCGGGCGTTCTCGTGAAGCGCCCTGATGGAGCGCCCTGATGGAGCGGCCTGATGGAGCGCCGTGCCGTCAGGCGACCCAGTGGCGTGGTCCTCCGGTGGCCGAGCGGTCCAGGCCCGTGCCGAGCGCCGTGGCCAGCCGCCGGACCGCTTCCTCGCCGGAGGCGGCAGGCAGCGTGTAGGGAATGCGCAGCCGGTGCTCGTGCGTGCCGGGGTCCGCGCCGAAGCGGGCGCCGCCCTCGATGCGTACGCCGTGGGCGAGCGCCGCGCGGGCCAGGGCCGAGGCGATCGGCTGCCCCAGGTCGACCCAGAGCGACAGGCCGCCCGGCGGGGTCCGCCAGCGCCACTCGGGCAGGTGGTGGGCGAGCGAGGCGGCGAGCGCGTCCCGCTGGGCCCGGATGCGCGGCAGCCGGTCACGCAGTACGTCGTCCATGCCGGACAGCAGATGCAGCGCGACGAGCTGCTCGATCACCGGGGTCGCCATGTCGGAGGGGACGCGCGCGGTCGCCAGCTCCGTGATGAGCCGTGAGCCCGCCCGCACCCAACCGATGCGCAGCCCGCCCCAGTGCGTCTTGCTCAACGAGCCGACGGTGACGACCTGTTCGCCCACGCCGTGCGGGGCCAGCGAGGCGAAGGGCGCGGCCGGCGGCCCGTCGAGCGCGATGTCGGCGATCGTCTCGTCGATCAGGAGCCAGCTGCCGGTGGAGCGGGCCGCCTCCAGGATGCGTACGCGCTGCTCCCTGGGCATCAGACCGCCCGTCGGATTCTGGAAGTCGGGCACCAAGTAGGCCATGCGGGGCGCCGCCTGACGGAGCGTCGACTCGACGAGGCCGGTGTCCCAGCCGGTGTCGGTGACGGGTACGGGCGTGGCGCGCAGTCCCGCGCGGCGGATCGCGTCGAGAGCGTTCGGGTACGAGGGGTTCTCGACCAGGATGCGGTCGCCGGGTCTGCCGAGCAGGGAGAGCGTGAGGGACAGGGCGTGCTGGGCGCCGGTGGTGATCAGGATCTGGTCGGGCAGGGTGGGCAGACCGCGCCGCGTGAAGCGGTCGGCGACGGCCTCCCTCAACTCCGGTAGTCCGTACGGGTGGTAGCCCGGCGTCGAGGCATGCGGGGGGAGGGCGGCGGCCGCGGCGGCGAGCGCCTCGGTCAGCTCGGCCTCGGGTGCGCCGGGTGCGGCCACCGCGAGGTCGAGCACGCCGTCGCCCGCGGGGAACGCGGCCACGCTGGAGGGGCGGCTCCCGTCGGGCAGCTCGGTCCAGGTGCCCGCGCCGCGCCTGCTGCGGGCGTAGCCGCCCTCGCGCAGGAGGTCGTACGCGGCGGTGACGGTGGCCCGGCTGACACCGAGTGCCGTGGCCAGCTCGCGTTCCGCGGGAAGCCGGGTGCGCAGGGGGATGCGGCCGTCCAGGAGGAGGGTGCGGATGCCGTGGGCGAGCGCGCGGTAGCCGGGGTGGGCCCCGGCCGTACCGGTCACCAGCTGCGACAACTGCCGGCTGCCGAGCTTCCGGTCCACATCGTGGATCACACGTACGTCTGCCATGCCACCTCCCGCTGATTGGCCCTGCTGGCCAGGCCAATCAGCGTACAGACTCCGGTGGAGCGGGCCGGATTGGCCTGTTGCTACTAGGCGCTGGTGCGACGAGGCGCGACGAGGTGCGACGAGGGAGGGGGCTGGCCGTGGAGGCAAGGGTCGTGGTGGGGGTGAGCGGTTCACCGGCGAGTCTCGCGGCGCTGCGGGTGGCGGCGGAAGAGGCGCGAAGGGCCGGTCGCACCCTGGTCGCGGTGATCGCCTGGGAGCCGCCGGAAGGGGAGGGGCTGTACGCGCGGCGCCCGGACCGGGCGTGGGCCAAGCACTGGGAGTCGGCGGCCCGGGAGCGACTGGACCGGGCGTTCGACGAGGTGTTCGGCGGGGCGCCGGAGGGGGTCGCGGTGGAGCGGTGGGTGGTGCGGGGCGCGGTGGGCCGGGCGGTGTGTGACCTGGCCGCCGCCTCGACGGATGACCTCGTGATCCTCGGCACGCGCAGGGGCTGGGGGAGGGCACGACGCTACGTACAGAGGCATGCGCGGTGCCGGGTCATGACGGTGCCGGGGCCTGCGGTGCCGCGAGGGGTGCGCCGAACGCTGCGGAGGATCACCCCGGAAGACTTCTCCCAGCCCTCGCCCTCGCCCCCGCCCCCGCCCCGCCCCGAACTCCCGGCTCCCCCGGCCAGGGACCCTCACTGACGACTGCCCCGGCCGAGGTCCCCCTCGGCCGCAGAGCGGGCTGGATTCCAGCGCTTCTCGGCGGCGAGCTCCGTCCCCTCGGCGGGTTGTTGATCACCGGCTGCGCCCAGTTGGCCCTCGGCCGGGGGGTGGACTCGGACCTCTTCCCCGGGGCGGTGAGGGCTCCGGGGCGGGGCGGGGCTCCGGGGAGGGGTGCTACGGGAAGGAGCTCTCCGCCGGGGCCCCCACCCTTCCGTCCACCAGTTCCACCACCCGGTCGGCGACAGCCAGCCGGGCTCGGTCGTGGGTGACCAGGACCGTTGCCGTGCGCCACTCCCGGGTGAGGCGTCCCAGCAGATCGAGGACCGCCGCGCCCCGTTCGTGGTCCAGGGCGCTGGTCGGCTCGTCCACCAGGAGCACCGCGGGTGCGTTCATCAACGCCCGTGCGATGCCGACCCGTTGGCGCTGGCCGCCCGACAGTTGGTGCGGGCGTCGATGCGCGAGACCGTCGAGGCCCACCGTGGCGAGCAGCTCCCGTGCCCGCGCCCGGGCCTCGCCGGAGCGTCGGCGTCCGCGACCGTCGATGCGCGCCATCAGCTCCACCTGTTCCAGCGCGGTCAGCGAGGCCGGCAGATTCGGCTGCTGGAAGACGATCCCCATCCTCCGCCGCCGCAACTCCGTGCGTTCCGCCGCGGACAGCGCACCTGTCTCCGTACCTCCGACCAGTACCCGCCCCGCGTCGGGCGTCGCCAGCGTCGCCGCCACCGCGAGGAGGCTGGACTTCCCCGAGCCGGACGGGCCGACGATCGCCGTCAGCGTTCCGGCGGGGACGTCGAGGTCGACCCCGTCGAGCGCCGTGAGGCGGCCCTCACCGTCCGGGTACGTCAGCGTGATGTCTTCGAGGGACAGACTCATCGGGCACTCCCCAGCGCGGTCAACGGGTCGACGGCGGTGATCCGCCGGACGGACAGGCCCGCGCCCAACGCCCCGAGGGCGATCATCACGGCGGCGGGCCACAGCACGGTCGCAGCGTCGAGGACGAAGGGGACGTCGCCGCCGCCGATCGCGGAGCCGACCACCGCGGCGATCCCCGTCCCCAGGGCCGTCCCGGCGGCGAGTATCAGCACGGCCTGGCCGAGGGCGTCCCTCAGCAGGTACGGAGTGGACGCGCCCAGTGCCTTCAGCACCGCGATGTCACCGGCGCGCTGGATCGTCCACACCGTGAAGAACGCCCCTATGACGAGCGCGGAGATGACGAAGAGGAAGCCGCGCATGAGCTGCAGCGAACCGTTCTCCGCCTGGTAGGAGCCGATGGCCGTGAGCGCGCCGTCGAGGGACTTCGTCTCCGTGCCCGCCGCCTCGTCCCCGGCGGCGAGATCGACTCCGCCGCCGGTCCGCAGCGCGACGACCGTGGCCTGCTCGTCCAGCGACGTACCCCGGTGGCCGAGCCCCTGCCAGTCGTCGAGCGCGGTCCAGACGACAGGGGTATGGCTGTACGAGGCGTCCGACGCGATCCGCGCGACGCTCTCCTCGACTCCGCTGCCCCCGAGCCGCACCGTGTCCCCGGGGCCGACTCCGAGGTCCGCCGCGGCCTTCTCCGAGAGCACGGCCCTGCCCGGCGCGACGCCGGCCGGCGCGATCCCGGAGTCCGGCTCGACCCCGAAGGCGGACACGGCGGCCGAGCGGTCACCGGCGGTGGCGTTCAGGGTGCTGATGCCGATGGGCTCGGCGGACCGTACGCCCGGCTGCTTCGCCCAGGTCTCCCAGGCGCGCTGTTGCACCTGGGAGCTGGTGAAGGAGGCGGACTGGCCGGGCGGTGGCGCGGCGAAGGCGAGGTGGTCGGCGGGGAGGCCGGTGATCGCGGAGGTGTTCTCCCTCGCGAGCCCGGCCGTGAGCCCGGAGAGCAGCCCCACGAGCAGAGTGATGAGTACGACGACGGCTCCCATCAGGGCGAACCGCCCCTTGGCGAACCGAAGGTCTCTCCATGCGACGAACATGGCCCCACCCTCCGTCCGTGCCCACCCGCGCGGCATCGCGCCGCAGCACGCTTCCCCCGGATCGAAGGAGGGAGCCCGCGATCAACCTTTCGGTTGACGGAAGCGGGGGCGGCTGCGCCTACGCTGGAGGGTCCGATGAACAACTCCCCGAGTGCCGAGCCCGGACTTGCGCCGGGAATCCAGTCCCGCTCGAAGCCACGGGGCGGACCCCGGCCCGCGAATCGCACCGGACCCCCGACTCTGCCCTCGCCCCCATTTCCGACCGAGACCAGCTCCGGAAGCACCCGCACCCACCCCCGACCGAAACCGGCACCGGGCGCCGCCCCGCTGCCGCCCTCAGCCCGGGCCGAGACCGGCACCGGGCGCCTCCGACCGAGATCAGCTCTGGGCCCCTGCCCCGCTCCCGCCTCCGGCCGAGAACCGGTTCCGGGAGCCACCGCTCCCGCTCCCACCCGACCGAAACCGGCTCCGGGCCCTGCCCCGCTGCCGCCCTCACCCCGGGCCGAGACCGGTACCGGGCGCCTCCGACCGAGATCAGCTCTGGGCCCCCGCCCCGCTCCCGCCTCCGGCCGAGAACCGGTTCCGGGAGCCACCGCTCCCGCTCCCACCCGACCGAAACCGGCTCCGGGCCCCGCCCCGCTGCCGCCCTCACTCCGGGCCGAAACTGGTACCGGGCGCCTCCGACCGAGATCAGCTCTGGGCCCCCGCCCCGCTCCCGCCTCCGGCCGAGAACCGGTTCCGGGAGCCACCGCTCCCGCCCTCGCCCTCACCCCCGACCGAGACCGCCCCGGAGCCGGAGCGCCCCCGGACCGAAACCGGCCCCCGCCCCTGCTCCCGCCTCCGCCTGAGATCAGCTCTGGGGGCATCCGCCCTCGCCCCCTCCGACCGAGACCGCCTCCGGGCACCCGCCCCCGCACCCTCCCCGCTCCCACCCTCACCCCCGACCGAGGCCCCGATGCTCCCCGACGACTCCCTGGCCCCCTCATCCCCCTCGCGGACCACCCCCGTCACCCTCGCCCTGCGCCTCTGCCTGCACGCGCTGCTCGTGGGGCTGCTCGCGCTTGCTGCCGTGCGGGCCGTGGCCGACGGTGCGGCGCGTGGCGGTGTCGTCGTGGCGGTGGTGGTCGTCATGGGAGGCGTCTACGCGGCGGGCACGTTCAGTCCGGCCGTGGCTCGGTCGCAGCGGGCGGCGGCCGTGTGGCTCGCGGTGCTCGGCGCCTGCTGGGTGGCGCTGCTCGTCCTGTCGCCGGACGGGCTGTGGGCGGCCTTCCCCCTCTACTTCCTCCAGATGCATCTGCTGCCTCTGCGCTGGGGCCTGCCCGCCGTCGCGCTGACCGCCGCTGCCGCCATCGCCAGCTTCCTGCTGCACGGCTCTCCCGTGTCGCCCGGCAGCTTCATCGGGCCGCTGCTCGGCGCGGCCGTGGCGGTCGCCACCGTCCTCGGGTACCAGGCCTTGTACCGGGAGAGCGAGCGGCGCCGTGAACTGATCGACGAGCTCATGGCCACCCGGGCCGAGCTCGCCGCCGCCGAGCGGACCGCGGGCACCCTCGCCGAGCGCGAACGCCTCGCCCGCGAGATCCACGACACGCTCGCGCAGGGCCTGTCCTCCATCCAGCTCCTGCTGCGCGCCGCGCAACGCGCGCTGCCCGCGGGATCGCCCGCCGCCCCGCACATCGAGCAGGCCCGCGCCGCCGCGCAGGACAACCTCGCGGAGGCACGGCGTTTCGTGCGCGCCCTCAGCCCGCCCGACCTGGAGCACGGCTCGCTGGCCGGAGCGCTGGAAAGGCTCTCCGCATCGGCAAGCGCATCGGCAAGCGCGTCCGCATCGCCCGCCTCGGACGTCCAGGTCCAGTTCACGGTGAGCGGTACACCCACCGAGCTGCCGACCCCGTACGAAGTCGCCCTGCTCCGCACCGCCCAGTCCGCCCTCGCGAACACCGTCCGGCACGCGGGCGCGAGGCGCGCCGAGATCACGCTCAGCTTCATGGACACCTCGGTGTCCCTGGACGTGGTCGACGACGGGCGGGGCTTCGACCCGGCGTCCGCGCCCCACGACAACGGGCAGGACGGAGGGTTCGGTCTGCCCGCGATGCGGGCCCGGGCCCGATCGCTCGGCGGGACGCTTAGCGTGGAGTCGGCGCCGGGGCAGGGAACCGCCGTCGCGGTCACCCTGCCGCTCCCGACGGGGGCCGTTCCGACCGAAGCCGTTCCGACGGGGGCCGTTCCGACCGCAGCCGTTCCGACCGCAGCCGTTCCGACGGGGACTGCTCCGGTGGGAGCCGGTCCGATGGAGGCCGCACTGTGAGCGCCGAGGCGCCGGAGCCCATCCGGCTGCTCCTCGCCGACGATCACCCCGTCGTGCGCGCCGGGCTGCGCGCGGTACTCGACACCGAGCCCGGCTTCGCCGTCGTGGGGGAGGCGGCGACGGCCGAGGCCGCGGTGTCGCTGGCCGCCACCGGCGGGTTCGACGTCGTCCTGATGGATCTTCAGTTCGGGGCGGGGATGCACGGGGCGCAGGCCACGGCCGCGATCACCGCCGTGCCGGGGGCGCCGCGGGTGCTCGTCCTGACGACGTACGACACGGACGCCGACATCCTCGCCGCGGTCGAGGCGGGCGCGGCGGGATATCTCCTGAAGGACGCGCCGCCGGAGGAGCTGGCGGCGGCGGTGCGGACCGCCGCGGCGGGGCAGTCCGCCCTCGCGCCGGCGATCGCGCATCGGCTGATGGACCGGATGCGGACGCCCGGGGAGGCGTTGACCGGGCGCGAGCTGGAGGTGCTGCGGCTGGTGCGGGAGGGATTGTCCAACCTGCAGATCAGCAAGCGGCTCTTCCTGAGCCAGGCCACGGTCAAGTCCCACCTGGTGCACATCTACGCGAAGCTGGGCGTCGATTCGCGTACGGCGGCGGTCGCGGTGGCGACGGGGCGTGGGCTGATCCGGGGCGGCGCCGGGCAGCGGCCTTCGCGTTGAGACATCGGCGAGGAGGGGACCGAGCCGCTGCCGACGCCAGACATCCTCGTGGCGTCAGGACGCGCCGACATCGACGAGCGCGGTGGTGAGCACGGCGGCCAGAGTGAGGGTGGCGGCGAATGCCACGGCGGCGCGCGTCAGTGCGGCCGGGTAGGTCGCCTGATCGCGACGGGCGAGGTACCCGGCACCTGCCGCGACCAGGACAGCGATCACGATGGTCACGGCCAGGGCGAGCGCGATCATGACGGTGTGGTCGGACACAGCGTTCTTCTCCTTCGACGCCGACTGATGGGTAAAGCGGGGTCGAATCTGCCGAAGTGACTGTTCGCCATGGTGCGCCTGGACAAAGATGAACACCGGTGAACAGGACAGCAAGTGAGGGGCGGGGAGGGTGGCGGCACACGGATCGCAGGTTCCGGCGGACGCATTGGACGCGTTGAGGGAACTGCGCGCGCGCCTCGAGGCCGGGCGAGTGGCCGCCTGTCAGGACGCCGCTGACCAAGGATTCACCTGGGGTCTCGTCCACCTGGCACGGCTCTTGGACGAGGCCGGTGAGCACGTCGAAGCCGAAAGCCTCGCCCTCAGAGCCGTGGCGTCCGGGGATTCCTCTGGCCTGTGGCTCTTGGGGAAGGACGGCGACGACCCCCGCCGTCGGCAACTGCTCCGGTACGGACTCGAACCGGACGGCCGTGTCGCTGATCCCTGGAGCTGACCTAGCGTCGGGACCACCACTCGAAGAGGCCCAGCAGCGCAGGCATGACCACTCCTGCCGCCCCGAGTGCGATGCGGCGCCGCACTTCCTGCCACAGCGGTGGGGACGTGACTTCCCGTTCTTCCTTCGGTGGGGCCGGTACGCGGTCGGGCTCGGGCTTCTCGAAGTGACGGCACACGTGAACCTCTTGGGGTCTGAGCGGGCGGATGACCACTGCGCCGGGACCGTGGCCCGGTACGGGAGCCACTCTGACTCCACGTGTTCGTGCAACCTCCGACATCCGGGCGAACCGGGCAGCGGGCGAACTATCCTGCTGGTCAACGCCACCGAGGGAAGTGCCCGAAGCGCCTGTCGCGGGTGGCCCGGGCAGGGGGAGGCGCATTCGGATGGGGACGGCCGGACAGCGCGTGTGGGAGATCCTGAGCGGATTGCGTGAGCGGGCCGAGGCGCGCCGGAGGGCTCAAGGGCTCTCCTTCAGCCAGACCGTGGTGGAGACGACGCTCAGGACATCCGCCGCTGCTCCAGGTGCTCGGGGCTTCTCACGGAAGCGGATCAGCGACTGGGCTCCCCGGGACGTGGCCGGGTTCAAGCTGCCCCAAGCGGCCAGTGACGACAGAGTCCTGGCCTTGGCCGCGCTTTGGGCCGACTGGGCACAGGAACCGCCGCCAGGACGCGAGTTGCGCGACCTGTTGGGGAAGGCTCGCGACGAGCAAGGGGCCGAGCGCCGCACGCCGCCGGAGGAACGGTCCGAAGCCGAATCGCTCTCCGATCTGACCGCTGAACAACTGGAGGTGCACGAGGCACCCTTGCCCAGGCCCCGGCGCCGGACACTGCCCACCCTGTCCCCGTACCTGAGCCGTGAGCTGGACGGAGAGCTGCGCAGGCGGCTGGAGAAGGCGCTCGCCGGTGGATCTTCGGCCCTCCTGGTACTGACCGGGGAGTCCTCGACCGGCAAGACTCGCGCCCTGTACGAGGCCGTGCGTGAACTGGCCCCCGACCAGCCGCTCCTGCGGCCCGCGACCGCACAGGACCTGCTGTCGCTCCTGGCCGACGGGGCGGCACGTCCCGGCACCGTGCTGTGGCTGAACGAGTTCCAGCGGATCCTGTACGACAGCGAGGGCGAACAGGTCGCCGCGCAGCTGCGGTTGTTCCTCGAACGGCACCAAGGGGTGGCGGCCGTCGCCACCTTGTGGCAGAACCCGTACTGGCAGGAGCTGACCAGGCAAGGAAAGCCCCGGGACCCCTATCCGCATGCGCGGGCCCTGCTCGTCGGCGCCCACACGCACCGGATCCGGGTCCCGGCCGAGCTGACCCCTGAGGAGCGGGAGCAGTGGCGGGAGCTCGCCGCGCACCATGGGGACGACCGCCTGGCGTACGCCGAGCGGGCGGGAGCGCGGGACGGGCGCATGGTGCAGCATCTCAGCGGCGGCCCCGAACTGCTCGATGCCTATCTGAGCGGCCCCGACGACCACTTCACGCGCCATGAGCACGCGTTGATCACCGCGGCGCTCGACGCCCACCGCCTGGGCCACTCATCGCCGCTGTCCTCGGCCCTCCTGGCGGACGCAGCCGACGGCACGCTCGCCCCGCACCACCGGGCCCCGAGCGCGGACTGGGCGGCACTCGTCCTCGACGCGCTGACGACCGGCGAACGGCTCGACGGCACCCGCACCGACATCCGCTGCACCCTGACGCCTCTGAGGGCGCGACGGGACACCGCGGGAGCCCCGCCTCTGTACGAGCCCACGGTCTACCTCCGTCAGCACATCCCCCCTGTCCGCGCCGACCAGGCCGGTTCGGCGTCCCTGTGGGAAGCCCTCTGCCGCCACACGGAGGAGACCGCGGACCTCGTTTCATTGCAGGAAGCCGCCTGGCAGCGCGGGCTGTTCCGGTACGCCGTCGACCTGGACCGCAGGGCCGCGAAGGCGGGCAGCGGCGAAGCCTTGATCCGTCTTCTCAAACGCACCGCGACACATCCGGACGCCCACCGGATCGCACACTGGGCGGCAGCGCAGGCCCATCCGTCCCGGACGCGCCAGACTGACGAGATCCTGGACCTCCTGGCCGCGGCGCAAGCCCAGGAAGCCGTCGACGAGCTCGCACGTCGGCTCGTGGATCGGACCGACCCGGCGGATGTCGTGACCGGCGGAGCACTCGCCGTGCGTCTGACGGACAAGGGTGCCTCTCCGGAGGTCGTCCAAGCCCTCGTGGACTCACTGCTGCAGCACACCGATCAGCTCGCCCCACGTGCTCTGGTACGAGTGCTGCCCGATCTCCGGCGGGTCTGCACCGAGCGTTCCTTCCGGTCTCTGGCCCGGCGTGCGGCCGACGAGCTCGACCTGGTGGACACGTGGGCGACCGTGATGCTGATCCGGTCCTTGAACACGGCCGAGGCTCCCGACCTCCTGGCTGCCTTCGCCACCAGGATCACCACCGAGGCTTCGCGCCTGGACCCCGATGAACTTCCTGGCCTGATGGCGGAGCTGTGGCATGCCGGGGCCGAGCAAGCCGTGCACTCGCTGCTCGCCCTCGACCCGGCGGCAAGGGTCGGGCTGACCGATGCCGCAACCGTCGGGTGCCTGCTGGGAGTTCTTCGCCTTGCCGGGGCCGACGATGCCGTACGGACGCTGCTGAGCCGCGGACCGGCCCGGCATGTCGGTCTCGTGCCGGGTCCGGACGATGTCGAGAGGGCGGTCTGCGGACTTCTCGGCGCCTTGCGGGAGTACGGGGCCATGGACGAGTTCGCCGTTCTCGCCGACCGCGCCGTGTCCGAGCTGGATCTGACCGACCCCGAAACAGTCACCGCTCTCCTGGACTCGCTGTGCGCGGCCGGCCGCGAGGAAGCCCTGGCGACGCTGTTGCGGCGGGAGGTTGCCGGGCACGTGTGGTACGAGGATCCGCACGAGATCCAGCCCTTGCTCAGCGCGCTGCGAAGGGCCGGAGCCTGCGAGGTCTTTGAAGCCACGGCAACGGTGCTCGTCAACGAAGTGGACCTCCACGTCTCCGAGTTCATCGCGGAAGTCGTCGAGGTTCTGCTGTCGGTCGACGCCGAGCGGGCCATCGACCACCTCGTGACACGCGCCGAGGCGGACGTGGGAACGGGGCACGGACTGCTCGCCGTGCTCGCTCTGTCGGAAGCAGGAGCCCACGGAGCCGCGCGACGGCTGGCGCTCCACCATGTCGCCAACACCACCAGCACGGATCTGGACGAGGTCAGCATCCTCGCGTGGTTCTGCCACGCGGCCCACGTTCCGGACGCGGTGCGGAAGTTGATCGATCAAGGCCTGGTGGACCGAGTCGCCGTGGACTTCTCCACGAACCTCGATGCGCACGAGACGCTCCTGGACGTCCTCGTCCTAGCGGGGGCCGACGAGACCGCACGGTCCTTCGCCGACCGGGCCGCCGCCGGCATCGACCTGGACGACACGATGGGCATCGCCGCCCTGCTGAAGGCCATGAACGCCGCGGGGTTCTCCGGAGCGTGCGAGGTCCTGGTCCGGCGTGCCGCCCCGGGCGCGAGCCTCGGGCACATGAACAGCGTCGCCAGGCTTCTCGAGGCGTTCATGGAGCTCGAAGCCGAGGAGGCGCTCCAGCACCTCCTGCGACGAGCCCCGGCATCCCAGGTCGACCTCAACCGAGCGACCACCAGCTGCGGTGAGGCCCTCTTGGCGGCACTCCGGAAGGCCGACGCTCCCGAAGCGGACGAGTTCGCCCGGCGGGCGCGGGCCGCGGGATGTCTGCCCACGGCCCCCCTCCTGCCGTACGGAGTCGAGGTCGACGGCCGTCCGGCAGGCCCGTGGTCATGGGACCGGTAGACCCGGCCGGGTAGGCCGGCGGGTATCGACCCTTCAGGCCGCAGGCCCCGAACTCGCCAGCGCGGCGGACAGCTCCACCGCCACCTGTTGCAGCACCGGCACGATCTTCTCCACCGCGGCCTCGGTCACGCGGCCCGCCGGGCCCGAGATCGAGATGGCCGCCGCCGTGGGGGAGTTCGGGACCGACACCGCAAGGCAGCGCACCCCGATCTCCTGTTCGTTGTCGTCGACCGCGAAGCCCGCCCTGCGGACCTCCTCCAGCGCGTCGAGGAACCCCTCCGGCGTGGTGATCGTCTTCTCCGTGGCCGCGGGCATGCCGGTGCGGGCGAGGAGGGCCCGTACCTCCTCCGGTGGCGTGTGGGCCAAAAGAGCCTTGCCGACGCCCGTGGAGTGGGGCAGGACCCGGCGGCCCACCTCGGTGAACATGCGCATGGAGTGCTTGGAGGGCACCTGTGCGACGTACACGATCTCGTCCCCGTCGAGCAGGGCCATGTTCGCGGTCTCGCCGGTCTCCTCGACCAGGCGCGCGAGGTAGGGGCGCGCCCAGGTGCCGAGGAGGCGCGAGGCCGATTCGCCGAGGCGGATCAGGCGCGGGCCCAGGGAGTAGCGGCGGTTGGGCTGCTGGCGTACGTAGCCGCAGGCGACCAGGGTGCGCATCAGGCGGTGGATCGTGGGGAGCGGAAGGCCGCTGCTGGCGGAGAGCTCGCTCAGGCCGACCTCGCCTCCGGCGTCCGCCATCCGTTCGAGGAGGTCGAAGGCGCGCTCAAGGGACTGGACACCACCGCTGGCAGCGGGCGGCTTGGAGGCGGCGACTTCGGTGGAGGCGTCGCTGGCGCTTGACGTCGGCACGGCGCAGTCCTTTCGGGGCTGACGGGCAAGGCAGCAGCCTACCGGGCGGTTCCCCGCCGGGGCTCTGACCGGCCCTGGCGTCTTTGCCGGTCAGGGCCGGTCAGGGACCGGTCGGGGCGCCTTTGTCCGCTTACCCGCCGTCGCGCCTGGTGATCGTTTGACGGCCCGGTTGTGCATAGCTACGTTCTGGTCTGCGGAATTCTAATTCCACTTTGTGGAAACGTCCAGGGCGTGCCAGGTGGCCTCTTGACGGTTCGGGGTCGGCCGTGAAGACTCATTCAACAGAACGTTGAATTCCGTTTAGCGGAAACGAATGGTCTGTGTAGCGGAAAAGAACGAACAGGCGAGCAACACGGCAAGCGACGGCGAACAGCCGAGCGACAGCGAAGAAGCGAAGAAAGGGCGTTGAGGACGTGGACGTAGAACTGGTGCTGCGCTCGACCCGCGTGATCACACCGCAGGGAACCCGCGCCGCGTCGGTCACGGTCTCCGGAGGGAAGATCGCGGCCGTCCTGGCGCACGACGCCGACGTACCGGCGGGGGCCAGGATCGAGGACCTCGGCGACGACGTCCTGCTGCCCGGCATCGTCGACACGCACGTCCATGTGAACGACCCGGGCCGCACGGAGTGGGAGGGCTTCTGGACCGCCACCCGCGCCGCGGCAGCCGGCGGCATCACCACCCTCGTCGACATGCCGCTCAACTCCCTGCCGCCGACCACCACCGTCGACAACCTGCGCACGAAGCAGGACGTCGCACGGACCAAGGCGCACATCGACGTCGGCTTCTGGGGTGGCGCCCTGCCCGACAACGTCGGCGACCTCAAGCCCCTGCACGACGCCGGTGTCTACGGCTTCAAGTGCTTCCTCTCGCCGTCCGGCGTGGACGAGTTCCCGCACCTGGACCAGGACCACCTCGCCACCTCCATGGCCGAGATCGCGGGCTTGGGTGCTCACGGGGGCCTGCTCATCGTGCACGCCGAGGACCCGCACGAGCTGGACGCGGCCCCGCACAAGAGCGGCCCCAAGTACACGGACTACCTGGACACCCGGCCGCGCGTCTCCGAGGACGCCGCCATCGAGGGCCTCATCGGGCTCGCCAAGCGGCTCGGCGCCCGTGTCCACGTACTGCACCTGTCGTCGTCGAACGCGCTGCCCCTGATCGCCGCCGCCAAGCGCGATGGCGTCAAGCTCACCGTCGAGACCTGCCCGCACTACCTCACGCTCACCGCGGAGGAAGTCCCGGACGGGGCGAGCGAGTTCAAGTGCTGCCCGCCCATCCGCGAGGCCGCCAACCAGGATCTGCTCTGGGAAGCGCTCGCCGACGGCACCATCGACTGCGTCGTGACGGACCACTCGCCGTCCACCGCCGAGCTCAAGACCGACGACTTCGCGACCGCGTGGGGCGGCATCTCCGGGCTCCAGCTCAGCCTCCCCGCGGTCTGGACCGAGGCCCGCAAGCGCGGCCACAGCCTCGAGGACGTGGTGCGCTGGATGTCGACGCGCACCGCCGAACTGGTCGGACTCGACCAGAAGGGCGCCATCGAGGCCGGCCGCGACGCCGACTTCGCGGTCCTCGCGCCCGACGAGACCTTCACCGTGGACCCCGCGGAGCTGCAGCACCGGAACCGAGTCACGGCGTACGCGGGCAAGACCCTCAGCGGCGTCGTGAAGTCCACCTGGCTGCGCGGCGAACGCATCCTGCACGGCGGCGAGTTCAGCGAACCCGCAGGCCGACTTCTGGAAAGGAAGAACTGATCACCGTGACGGCGATACCCAGTTTCACCGGCGACGCGAGCCCTTACGGCGGCGGCGACCCGTACGCGGACTACCGCACCGCCGACTTCCCCTTCACCCAGTACGCGAACCTCGCGGACCGGCAGCTCGGCGCGGGCGTCATCGCCGCCAACGACGAGTTCTTCGCGATGCGCGAGAACCTCCTCCTCGCGCACGACGCCGTCTTCGACCCGGAGCACTTCGGGCACAAGGGCAAGGTCATGGACGGCTGGGAGACCCGCCGCCGCCGCGGCGTCTCCGCCGGGCAGCCGTGGCCCACCGCCGACGACCACGACTGGGCCCTCGTCCGCCTCGGTGCCCCCGGCGTCGTACGCGGTCTCGTCATCGACACCGCCCACTTCCGCGGCAACTACCCGCAGGCCGTCTCGGTCGAGGGCGCCAACGTCGAGGGTTCGCCGACCCCCGAGGAGCTCCTCGCGGACGACGTGAAGTGGACGACGCTCGTGCCCCGCACGGCGGTCGGCGGCCACGCGGCCAACGGCTTCGCCGTCGACGTCGAGCAGCGCTTCACGCACCTGCGCGTCAATCAGCACCCGGACGGCGGCATCGCGCGCCTGCGGGTGTACGGCGAGGTCGTCGCCGACCCCAAGTGGCTCGCCACGCTCGGCACGTTCGACGTGCTCGCCCTGGAGAACGGCGGCCAGGTCGAGGACGCGTCCGACCGCTTCTACTCCCCGGCCACCAACACCATCCAGCCGGGCCGCTCCCGCAAGATGGACGACGGCTGGGAGACGCGGCGCCGCCGCGACAACGGCAACGACTGGATCCGCTACCAGCTGGTCGCCCAGTCCGAGATCCGTGCCGTCGAGATCGACACCGCGTACCTCAAGGGCAATTCGGCCGGCTGGGCCGCGCTTTCGGTACGGGACGGCGAGAGCGGCGAGTGGGTCGAGGCGCTGCCCCGCACCCGCCTGCAGCCCGACACCAACCACCGCTTCGTCCTGGACGCCCCGGTCGTCGGCACGCACGTGCGCATCGACATCTTCCCGGACGGCGGCATCTCCCGCCTGCACCTCTTCGGTTCGCTGACCGAGGCGGGCGCGAGCCGCCTGACGGCGCGTCACCAGGAGCTGGGCGGCTGATCGGGCCCGCCCAAGCCCGCTGAAGAACGTGGGGCGCACCGGGTGGACAGCCCCGGTGCGCCCCATCACCATGCCCGCGCACGGTTACGCGGCATGCCCGCCGTCGACCACGAGCTCCGAGCCGGTGATGAACGCGGCGTCCTCACCGGCGAGATAGGCGACGAGGGAGGCCACCTCGTCGGGCGCACCGAAGCGGGTCAGCGCGTTCGCCGCCTTCTGGGGCTCGGCGAACGGCCCGTCGGCGGGGTTCATGTCCGTGTCGACCGCACCCGGGTGCACCACGTTCACCGTGATCCTCCGGTCGGCGAGCTCCCGCGCCAGGGGCTTCGTCATACCGATGAGCGCCGCCTTGCTCATCGCGTAGAGCGAACTGCCGGTCCCGCCCGCGTAGCGCGTGAGCGCCGTCCCGACGGAGATGATCCGGCCCCCGTCGGCCAGCCGCCCGGCCGCCGCCTGCGAGGCCAGGAAGACCGAACGCACGTTGACGGCGAGCACCCGATCGATGTCGGAGAGCGCCAGGTCCCCGATGGGGCCGAGGACCCCGATGCCCGCGTTGTTCACCAGGATGTCCAGGCGGCCCAGGTCGTCGGCCGCGCGCTCCACCGCGCCCGCGGCGTCCCCGGCGTCGGCCGCGTCCGCCCGGATGGCGAAGCCGCGCTGCCCCGCCGCCTCGATCTTGGCGGCCACCTCACGCGCGGCGGCCTCCCCGTTGACGTACGTGATCGCGACATCGGCGCCTTCCCGCGCGAGCCGCAGCGCGATCGCCGCGCCGATGCCGCGGCTGCCGCCGGTGACCAGAGCCGTCCTGCCGGTGAGAGTAGACATGTTCATAACCTCATTCGCGTGGGTGTCTGCCGATATGCGTGAGAAGTGCTTGCGGTTTCAATGAAAGCGGGCGGCGTGCCCCATGGCTGGCGGTAAATGGACGCCGCGCTCCGCAGTCCCATCTCCGCGGTCCCTTCCCGGCGCGATCTTTGCCGGATACGGTGATCGACCCACGTGAGAGCCGCCGAAGTCTCCACACCGCCGCATCCGTTGGAGATCGCGCCCCGTGTCGACGCTCGCCGCTCCCGCCGCGCCCGCAGTGCGCCGCGCCTGGCTCACCGATCTGCCCGTCCTGCTCGTGGCCGTGGTCTGGGGCGCCAGTTATCTGGCGGCGAAGGGCATCACGACGACGCACACGGTCGTCGCCGTCCTGGTGCTGCGGTTCGCCGTCGTGCTGCCCGCGCTCGTGGTGGCCGGATGGCGCGGCCTGCGGGCGCTGACGGCGCCGCAGTGGCGCGGGGCGGGGGTGCTCGGGCTGATCCTGAGCGGGATCTTCCTCCTGGAGACGTACGGGGTCGTCCACACCTCGGCGACCAACGCGGGCCTCATCATCAGCCTCACCATGATCTTCACTCCGCTCGCCGAGGCCGCGGTGACCCGCAAGAGCCCGCCGCGCGCCTTCCTCGCGGCGGCCGGGCTCTCCGTGCTCGGCGTGATCCTGCTGACCCAGGGCGGCGGCTTCACGCGACCCTCACTGGGGGACGGTCTGATCCTCCTCGCGGCGCTCGCGCGGACGGTGCACGTTCTGGCGATGTCCCGGATCAAGGCGGTCCAGGACGCGGACGCGCTCTCGCTCACCACCGTCCAACTGGGTTCCGCCGTGGCCGTGTTCGCGGTGCTCGCCGCCGCGGGCACGGGAGCGTCGCCCTGGTCCGTCGCCGTGGACTTCGGCGCGCGCGAATGGGCCGGGCTGCTCTTCCTCTCCGTGTTCTGCACGCTCTTCGCCTTCTTCGTGCAGATGTGGGCGGTACGCAGGACGTCCCCTTCCCGGGTGAGCCTGCTGCTCGGCACGGAGCCGTTGTGGGCGGCGGCGGTGGGGATCGCGCTCGGCGGGGAGCGGCTGGGTGTGGTGGGTCTGGTGGGAGGTGTGCTGGTTCTGGTGGGGACCAGCTGGGGGCGCCGGGCACGGTGATACCTTCCGTGGTCGATCAAGCAGGGGGAGCCCATGAACGAGTACTTCGAGCAGGAATTCGCCGCGAGCGCGCAGAAGCGCCGTGCTTGGGGCGCCGCGCTGTTCCTGGCCGCGGGCATCATCTGGGCCGTGCTCGCGTACCAGCTGATGGCGCCGTTCAGCGACGGGGACGACGAGTACTCCAGCAGCAGCCGCACGTGCCAGTCGGTGCTGTTCTACGAGGGTGACGCCCCGACGTGGGCGGACGCCACGTGGGACGACTGCCGCGCAGAGCGCAGGTGGCCCGAGATGCTGGGCTGGCTGGGGCTCTCGGTGCCGCTGTCGGTTGCGGGCGCGGTGCTCTTCACCGGCGGGTCCACCAGCCTGCGGATGCGGGAGTACATGGCGGAACACCGCATCGCCGCTGCCGCTGCCGCTGCCGCTGCCGCGAAGACCGCTGCCGCGAAGACCGGCGCCGAGAAGGCCGTTGCCGAGAAGGACTGACGGCGGCGAACCGGTTGCGCCGGGTTAACTCCCGGAAAATTCACCGCACTTGACGTTGACACGACAACCTCTACGCGCGTCACACTGGTCGCATGCGAATCCCCCCACGAATCGTGAGCATCACCGCCCTCGCCGCCGCCCTGGTCATCGGCGGCCCCGTCGCCGCCTCCGCGAGCGCGGCCCCGGCCCACCACGCCCCCGCGTCGACGGCGTACTCCGTCGCCGCCGTCGGCGACATCTGCTACTCCGCGCTGCCCGCCCAGGCGCACGACACCCTGGACCTGATCGAGGCGGGCGGCCCCTACCCGTATCCGCAGGACGGCACCGTCTTCCAGAACAGGGAAGGCATCCTGCCCTCGCAAGGATCCGGCTACTACCACGAGTTCACCGTGGTGACGCCGGGCTCACCGGACCGCGGCGCGCGCCGCATCGTGACCGGTGAGGAGAACCAGGAGGACTACTACACGGCCGACCACTACGAGTCCTTCGACCTGGTCGACTACGCCTGCTGAGCCGCCGGGCGTGCCCGAGCCCGCCGCGGCACGGTGCTAGCGGGCCTTTCGGCTCTCCGCGACGGCGAACAGCGCGAGCGCGAGCACGATCAGCGTGACGCCCGCGTAGATCTCGTAGCCGTCGAGGAACCCGATCCGCTGTACGACGCCCCAGCCGCGCAGCCGGCCGGTCAGCTCGTGCACCAGGGCGGCCACGCCCTGGATCAGGAGAAGGACGCCGGAGACCTCGAGTACCTGCTTCATGCCGAAGAGCCTCGCCCCGCGGACCCCCCACGCACATCGGCCACGGGGCGAGGCCTCTTCCTCCCGGGCCCCTCCGAAAGTCTGCGCGTGTACGACTTTGGTAGACGATCACGTCCGGACGACGCCCCATGACCCCGGCAGTGCGTAGATTTGTCGACCATGAGCGGCAATGAGCCCCGGCCTGTTCCCTCGGCGCCCCCGGCCCCCTTGGCCAGGCGTCCCTGGGCGCTGCCCTCGGCCGTCGCCGCCGAGCTCGATCCGGACCACGCGGGACGCGAGAACAAGGGCGACCGCAGGCCCCGGCGGACCGTGCGGGACTGGCTCGTCGACTTCGCCTGCTTCTTCGTGGCCGTCGCCATCGGCATGGTGGGCGCGGACGCGGTCGGCAACAACCCGAACGTCTCGCCCGGCTTCGCCGAGGCCGACCAGGTGATCGGCGCGCTCGCCTGCGCCGCCGTCTGGCTGCGCAGGCGCTGGCCGGTCGGTCTGGCCATCGCCATGGTGCCGGTCAGCGTGCTCTCGGACACCGCGGGCGGGGCGACCGCGGTCGCCCTGTTCACCCTCGCGGTGCACCGGCCCTTCCGGTACGTCGGCTGGATCGGCGGGGTCTCGATCGCCGTGGTGCCGTTCATCTACTGGCTGCGGCCCGACGCCGATCTGCCCTTCCTGGTCGTTGTCCTCATCAGCATGCTGATCAACGCCTCCGTCATCGGCTGGGGCATGTTCGTCCGCTCGCGCCGCCAGCTCCTGATGAGCCTGCGCGAGCGCGCGGTCCGCGCCGAGAACGAGGCCGCGCTCCGCGCCGAACAGGCCCAGCGCATGGCCCGCGAGTCCATCGCCCGCGAGATGCACGACGTGCTCGCCCACCGCCTCACCCTGCTCAGCGTGCACGCGGGCGCCCTGGAGTTCCGCCCCGACGCGCCCCGCGAGGAGATCGCCCGCGCGGCCGGTGTCATCCGGGAGAGCGCGCACGAAGCGCTGCAGGACCTGCGCGAGGTGATCGGCGTCCTGCGCGGCGGCGGCGACGGCGAGGCCTCCGGCCGCCCGCAGCCGACCCTCGCCGCCCTGGAGACCCTGGTCGCCGAGTCCCGCGACGCGGGCATGAAGGTGGCGCTCGACCACCGCGTCGCCGACCAGGACGCGGTGCCCGCCGCCGTCGGCCGTACCGCCTACCGCATCGCCCAGGAGGGCCTGACCAATGCCCGCAAGCACGCCCCGGGCGCCGAGGTGAGCGTCCTGGTCTCCGGCGCCCCCGGCGACGGCCTCACCCTTTCGGTACGCAATCCACCGCCGCCCGGCGACGTGCCGGACGTCCCCGGCTCCGGCCAGGGCCTGATCGGCCTCACGGAGCGGGCCACGCTGGCGGGCGGCCGCATCGAGCACGGGATGGCGCGGGACGGCGGGTTCAGCATCGACGCCTGGCTGCCGTGGGACGCGCCCTCCGGCCGCGGGGACGAGCCGAAGCAGACGTGATGGGGTCAACAGATGTGACGGGGGGCGGCGGACGTGACCGGCTTGTCCGAGAGGGGATCTCGTTAATGTGGAGCCCATGAACCCCATCCGCGTCCTTCTCGTCGACGACGACCCGCTGGTCCGAGCCGGTCTGTCCTTCATGATGGGCGGCGCGGACGACATCGAGATCGTCGGCGAGGCGGCGGACGGCTCCCAAGTCGCCCCGCTGGTCGCCGAAGTGCGCCCGCACGTCGTCCTGATGGACATCCGCATGCCCACCATGGACGGCCTCGCGGCGACGGAGGCCCTGCGCAAGCGCCCGGACGCCCCCGAGGTCATCGTCCTCACCACCTTCCACGCCGACGAACAGGTGCTGCGGGCCCTGCGGGCGGGGGCGGCCGGGTTCGTCCTCAAGGACACCCCGCCCGCCGAAATCGTCGCGGCGGTACGGGCGGTGGCGGCGGGGGAGCCCGTGCTCTCGCCCTCGGTGACACAGCAGCTGATCACGCAGGTGACGGGCATCGACCCCCAACTGGGGCGCAGGGAAAGGGCGTTGCAGCGCCTGGCCCTGCTGGGGGAGCGGGAGAGGGAGGTGGCGGTCGCGGTGGGCCGGGGCGCGTCGAACGCGGACATCGCGGCGGAGCTCTACCTGAGCGTGGCCACCGTCAAGGCCCACGTCTCCCGCGTCCTGACGAAGCTGGACCTCAACAACCGGGTGCAGATCGCGCTGTTGACGCATGACGCGGGGCTGCTGGACGGTGTGGAGTAGCGCCCGGACCCGAGCCGGGCTCTACGAGGAAGGTGATGGGCTCACCCCCCGGCGATCTCCGTCATCCGCACCAACCGGCCTTCCCGCCGCGACAGTTCACACGCCTCGGCGATGCGCAGCGCCTGCAGCGCCTCCCGCCCGTCACAGGGGTTCTCCCGTTCTCCCCGTACGACATCCACGAACGCCGCCAGCTCCGCCTCGTACGCGGGAGTGAACCGCTCCAGGAAGCCCGGCCACGGCTTCTCGGGCGGCGGCGGGCCCGAGGGTTCCACGGACGACAGGGGCATGCGGTCGTCGAAGCCGACCGCGATCTGGTCGTCCTCTCCGGCCAGTTCCATCCGTACGTCGTAGCCCGCGCCGTTGACCCGCGTGGCCGTCGCCGTGGCGAGCGTGCCGTCGTCGAGGGTGAGGACCGCCGCGGCCGTGTCGACGTCGCCCGCGTCGCGGAACATCGAGGGCCCGGCGTCCGACCCGGTCGCGTACACCTCGGTCACCTCACGGCCCGTCACCCAGCGCAGCATGTCGAAGTCGTGTACCAGGCAGTCGCGGTAGAGACCGCCGGAGAGCGGGAGATAGGCGGCCGGCGGCGGCGCGGGGTCGGAGGTGATCGCGCGGACCGTGTGCAGCCGCCCGAGCCGCCCCGACCGCACGGCCTCGCGCGCCGCCATGTACCCCGCGTCGAACCGCCGCTGGAAGCCCAGCTGGAGCACCGTGCCCGCGGCCTCGACCTCCTGGAGCGCGGCGAGCGTGCCGGGCAGGTCGAGGGCGATGGGCTTCTCGCAGAACACCGGAAGTCCCGCACGCGCCGCCTTGCCGATCAGCTCGGCGTGCGCGGAGGTCGCCGCGGTGATCACCACCGCGTCCACGGCACCCGACCGGGCGCTGCCCGTGAAGACGTCGTCCACCGAGGGCGCCGACGAGGCGCCGATCCGTGCCGCGAGCCCGGCCGCGCGCCCGACATCGGCGTCGGCGACGACCAGCGCACCCACGTCGGGATGCCGCTGGAGAGCCGCGGAGTGAAATGTGCCGATACGGCCCGTTCCGATCAGTCCGATGCGCATGGACCCACCCTCACCACGCCCCGCGATCCTGTCAATCCTTTGTCCGGACAACAGAACTTCAGAACTTCCCGTCATCATTTCCTGCGACTACGCTCGCCACGTGCCCAAATCTGCCGCCAAATCAGCCGTGGACCCGACCGTCTCCCTCCAGCTCGGCGTCGACCGCAGCAGCCCGGTCCCGCTGTACTTCCAGCTGTCCCAGCAGCTGGAGGCGGCGATCGAGCGAGGCGCCCTGACACCGGGCACCCTGCTCGGCAACGAGATCGAGCTCGCGGGCCGCCTCGGCCTGTCCCGGCCGACCGTCCGCCAGGCCATCCAGTCGCTCGTCGACAAGGGGCTGCTCGTGCGCCGCAGGGGCGTCGGCACCCAGGTCGTGCACAGCCAGGTCAAGCGCCCCCTCGAACTCAGCAGCCTCTACGACGACCTGGAGGCGGCGGGCCAGCGCCCCGAGACTCGCGTCCTGCGCAACACCGTCGAGCCCGCGTCCGCCGAGGTCGCAGCCAGGCTCGGCGTCGCGGAAGGCGACGAGGTGCACCTGGTCGAGCGGCTCCGCCTGGCCCACGGCGAACCGATGGCCTGCCTCCGCAACCACATCCCGTCCGGCCTGCTCGGCCTGGACACCGCACGCCTGGAGGCCACCGGCCTCTACCGCATGATGCGCGCCGCGGGCATCACCCTGCACAGCGCGCGCCAGTCCGTGGGCGCCCGCGCCGCCACCGCCGACGAGGGCGAGCGGCTCGGCGAGCCCGCAGGGGCCCCGCTGCTCACGATGCAGCGCACGACCTTCGACGACACGGGCCGCGCGGTCGAGTTCGGCTCGCACATCTACCGGGCCTCGCGCTACTCCTTCGAGTTCCAGCTCCTCGTACGGCCGTAGCCCTCCGGCACATCACCGTCGTAAGAATGTTCTGACAAAGCCATTGACGCTGCCGCGCGCCCGCCGCTAGAACTCCCCCAGCCGCACTAGGGCGGCCGGGAGAAGAGGTGGCCCCACCATGCGTACAGCCCGCACGGCAGCAGCTCTCATAGCGGTGATCGCGCTCACGGCCGGGTGCAGCGGCTCCGGCGGCAAGGACGACGAGGACAAGTCGGGCGACGACGGGGGAGGCGGCAAGGGCGTGAACACGCCGCGCCTCAAGATCGCGATGGTCACGCACTCCGGCGAGGGCGACACGTTCTGGGACATCGTCCAGAGCGGCGCCAAGCAGGCGGCCCGCAAGGACAACGTCGACTTCCTCTACTCGAACGACAAAGAGGCCAAGGGACAGGCCGAGCTCGTCCAGTCGGCGATCGACAAGAAGGTCGACGGCATCGTCGTGACCCTGGCCAAGCCCGAGGCGATGAAGACGGTCCTCGGCAAGGCGGAGGCCGCCGGGATACCCGTCGTCACGATCAACTCCGGCGGCGAGTTCTCCGCCGACTTCGGCGCGCTGAGCCACATCGGGCAGGACGAGTCCGTGGCGGGCGAGGCCGTCGGCGACGAGCTCAACAAGCGCGGCAAGAAGAAGGTGCTCTGCGTCATCCACGAACAGGGCAACGTCTCCCTGGAGCAGCGCTGCGACGGCGTCAAGAAGACCCTCAAGGGTTCGGTCGAGAACCTGAACGTCGAGGGCACCAACGCGCCGAACGCCCAGTCATCCATCAGTGCGAAACTCCAGGCGACCAAGGACATCGACGCGGTGGTCACGCTCGGCGCGCCCATCGCCGCCCTCTCGGTGAAGGCCAAGGAAGACGCCGGAGACGCGGCCAGCAAGGCCGAGGTCGCCACCTTCGACCTGAACGCCGAGGTCGTCAAGCGCCTGAAGGCCAAGGAGGTCGGCTTCGCCGTCGACCAGCAGCCCTACCTCCAGGGCTACCTCGCCATCGACGAACTGTGGCTCTACAAGACCAACGCGAACGTCCTCGGGGGCGGCAAGCCCGTCCTCACCGGACCCGCGATCGTCACCGAGAAGGACGTGCCGAAGCTCGAGAAGTACACCGCCCGCGGTACCCGATGAACACATGCGTGATCCGCGTGGTCGATACTTGGGCGGCCGGGGCCGGGCATCCGGACCGGCCACACCGAGGAGCAGAGCTAGAAGGGCACGGCGTCGTGGCAAGGGTTCAGACAGGGGTACGTGCGGTGGGCGCCGTGCTGGTCGCGGTGCTCGGGGTGTCCCTCGCGGGGTGCAGCAGCACCGGTGGCAAGCGCGCCGAGGACGCACGCAAGGCGGCGACGGCACAGGGCAAGGCCGCGGTGAACACGCCGAACTGGACGTTCGGCATGGTGACCCACTCGGGTGACGGCGACACGTTCTGGGACATCGTCCAGAGCGGCGCCAAGCAGGCCGCCGTCAAGGACAACATCAACTTCCTGTACGCCCACAATGCCGAGGCCCAGCAGCAGGCCCAGCTCGTGGACTCGTACATCGACAAGCGGGTCGACGGCATCATCGTCACGCTCGCCAAGCCCGCCGCCATGAAGGGCGCCCTGGCCCGCGCCAAGAAGGCCGGCATCCCGGTGATCACGGTGAACTCCGGCTCCGCGGAGTCCAAGGAATTCGGCGCGCTCACCCACATCGGCCAGGACGAGACGATCGCGGGCGAGGCCGTCGGCGAGGAGCTCAACAAGCGCGGCAAGAAGAAGGCGCTCTGCATCCTGCACGAGCAGGGCAACGTCGGCCACGAGCAGCGCTGCGAGGGCGCCAAGAAGACCTTCGACGGCAAGATGCAGAACCTGTACGTGACCGGCACGAACATGCCCGACGTGCAGTCCTCCATCGAGGCCAGGCTCCAGTCCGACAAGGCCATCGACTCGGTGGTCACGCTCGGCGCGCCCTTCGCGGACACCGCGGTGAAGGCCGCCGACAGCGCGGGCAGCAAGGCCGAGGTCGACACCTTCGACCTGAACGAGAAGGTCGCTGCGGGCCTGAAGGACGGCACGCTCGGCTTCGCCGTCGACCAGCAGCCCTACCTCCAGGGCTACGAGGCCGTGGACCTGCTCTGGCTCTACAAGTACAACGCCGACGTCCTCGGCGGCGGCAAGCCGGTCCTCACCGGACCGCAGATCGTCACCAAGGACCAGGCCGCCAAGCTGGAGGAATACGCGAAGCGAGGGACGCGATGACAGCGACCGCACCGGCGCCGGCGCCTTCGCCGGACACCAAGGCCGACGAGCGCCTCCTGAAGGCATCGCCGCTGAAGAAGCTGATGGGCCGCCCCGAGCTCGGCTCGGTCGTCGGCGCCGTCGCCGTCTTCGTCTTCTTCGCGGTCGCCGCGGACAGCTTCCTGCAGACCAACAGCCTCGCCACGGTGCTCTACGCGGCATCGACGCTCGGCATCATGGCGGTGCCGGTGGCCCTGCTGATGATCGGCGGCGAGTTCGACCTGTCGGCGGGCGTCATGGTGACGACCTCCGCGCTGATCTCGTCGATGTTCAGCTACCAGATGACGGCCAACGTCTGGGTCGGCGTCCTCGTCTCGCTCGTCGCCACCCTCGGGGTCGGCGTCTTCAACGGCGTGATGCTGACACGCACCGACCCGCCGAGCTTCATCATCACGCTCGGTACGTTCCTGATGCTGACCGGCATGAACCTCGGCTTCACCAAGCTGATCAGCGGCACGGTCTCCACGAAGTCGATCGCCGACATGGAGGGCTTCTCCTCCGCCAAGGACGTCTTCGCCTCGACGATCACCATCGGCGGCGTCGACTTCAAGATCACGATCCTCTGGTGGCTCGGCCTGATCGCGGTCGCCACCTGGATCCTGCTCCGCACCCGCGTCGGCAACTGGATCTTCGCGGTCGGCGGCGGCGAGGACGCGGCCCGCGCGGTCGGTGTCCCGGTCGCGGCGACCAAGATCGGCCTCTACATGGGCGTCGCCTTCGGCGCCTGGATCTCGGGCCAGCACCTGCTCTTCTCGTACGACGTCGTCCAGTCGGGCGAAGGCGTCGGCAACGAACTGATCTACATCATCGCGGCCGTCATCGGCGGCTGTCTGATCACCGGCGGATACGGCTCTGCGGTCGGCGCGGCCGTCGGCGCCCTCATCTTCGGCATGGTCAGCAAGGGCATCGTGTTCGCCGAGTGGAACCCGGACTGGTTCAAGTTCTTCCTCGGAGTGATGCTGCTCCTGGCGACCCTGCTCAACCACTGGGTCCGCAAGCGCGCGGAGGCGACGAAGTGACCGACACGACCGATGTCACCGACGCGGTGCCGACGGCGGAAGGCACTCCGCTCGTCGAGCTCGACGACGTCAGTAAGTACTACGGCAACATCCGCGCCCTCGAAGGCGTCTCCCTGGAGGTCCACGCGGGCGAGATCTCCTGCGTCCTCGGCGACAACGGCGCGGGCAAGTCGACCCTCATCAAGATCATCGCGGGTCTGCACCGGCACGACGCGGGAGAGTTCCGCATCGACGGCGAGGACGCGAAGCTGGGCTCGCCGCGCGAGGCCCTGGACCGCGGTATCGCCACGGTCTACCAGGACCTCGCCGTGGTCCCGCTGATGCCGGTCTGGCGCAACTTCTTCCTCGGCTCCGAGCCGAGGAAGGGCGTGGGCCCCTTCAAGCGCCTGGACGTCGACCTCATGCGCGCGACGACCCGCGCGGAGCTGCTGCGCATGGGCATCGACCTGCGCGACGTCGACCAGCCCATCGGCACCCTGTCGGGCGGCGAGCGCCAGTGCGTGGCGATCGCCCGCGCCGTCTACTTCGGCGCCAAGGTCCTGGTCCTCGACGAGCCGACCGCCGCCCTTGGCGTCAAGCAGTCCGGCGTCGTCCTGAAGTACGTGGCGGCCGCGCGGGACGCGGGCCTCGGAGTGGTCTTGATCACCCACAACCCGCACCACGCGTACCTGGTCGGCAACCGCTTCGTCCTCCTCAAGCGCGGCACCATGTTCGGCAGCTACGCGCGTGACGAGGTCACCCTGGACGAGCTCACCCGCCAGATGGCGGGCGGCAGCGAACTGGACGACCTCCGTCACGAACTGGAGAAGCGCTGAGCAGCGCCCCGTAAGGGGCGCGGGGAACTGCGCGCTCAGCCCAGGAAAAGCCGCAGTCGCGACTGCTCTGTGACCCAGCAGACGCGTCTGCGGCTTCTTCGTGGTTGCTCGCGCAGTTCCCCGCGCCCCTGACGGGGCGCACCCCGGAGCTACGGGGTGCGCCCCGGGTCCGTTGTGCGCGCCCCCGCGAGAGTGAGGCAGAATCGCCGCAATGAGCACCTACCGCGATCTCGCGCACCGCGGCTCCGCACGAGCCACCGTTCTGCGGACCGTGGGCACGCGTGAGCGCCGATCCCATCTGACGGCGCCCCGCGTCCCCACCGTCGGCATCGACATCGGCGGCACGAAGGTGATGGCGGGCGTCGTCGACGCCGACGGCAACATCCTGGAGACGCTCCGCACGGAGACCCCGGACAAGTCCAAGAGCCCCAAGGTCGTCGAGGACACCATCGTCGAGCTGGTCCTGGACCTCTCCGACCGGCACGACGTGCACGCCGTGGGCATCGGCGCGGCGGGCTGGGTCGACGCGGACCGCAACCGCGTCCTGTTCGCCCCGCACCTCTCCTGGCGCAACGAACCCCTCCGCGACCGCATCTCGGGTCGCCTCGCGGTCCCCGTGCTCGTCGACAACGACGCGAACACCGCCGCGTGGGCGGAGTGGCGCTTCGGCGCGGCCCGCGGCGAGGACCACCTGGTCATGATCACGCTCGGCACCGGCATCGGCGGCGCGATCCTGGAGGACGGCCAGGTCAAGCGCGGCAAGTTCGGCGTGGCCGGAGAGTTCGGCCATATGCAGGTCGTCCCCGGCGGCCACCGCTGCCCGTGCGGCAACCGCGGCTGCTGGGAGCAGTACAGCTCCGGGAACGCGCTGGTCAGGGAGGCCCGCGAGCTCGCCGCGGCCGACTCCCCGGTGGCGTACGGGATCATCGAGCGGGTCAAGGGCAACATCCCCGACATCACGGGCCCCCTGATCACGGAGCTGGCCCGCGACGGCGACGCGATGTGCGTGGAGCTGCTCCAGGACATCGGCCAGTGGCTGGGCGTCGGCATCGCGAACCTCGCGGCGGCCCTCGACCCGTCCTGCTTCGTGATCGGCGGCGGCGTCTCGGCCGCCGACGACCTCCTGATCGGCCCGGCCCGCGACGCCTTCCGCCGCCAGCTGACGGGCCGCGGCTACCGCCCCGAGGCCCGTATCGCCCGCGCCCAGCTGGGCCCCGAGGCGGGCATGGTGGGCGCCGCCGACCTGGCGCGCCTGGTGGCCCGCCGCTTCCGCAGGGCCAACCGCCGCCGGGTGGAGCGCTACGAACGCTACGAGCGTTACGCGGAGGCGCGCCGCACCAATGACCGCACCTCTCAGGGAACTCTGTAAGTGATGACCGTGCCCCGCCAACCCTCGTCCCCGGACTCCGCGGGCTCCCCGGATCATGCCGACGAGGGGAGCGGCCCCCGCGAGGACCGCCGCCACATGATCCGCCGCCGTTGGCTGACGGCCACGATCATCGTGCTCCTGATCGGCGTACCGGCCGGCTATCTGGTGATCTCCGCGAACCAGAGCCGCAACAGCGGCCGCGACAAGGAGGCCAAGTACTCCGCGACCGGCCTCACCGCGGGCTGGCCCTCCCGGGTGCAGCGCCGACTCTACGACGTGCCGATCCCCCCGTACTCCCGGGAAGTCGCCTACTACGAGACGAACAACTGGCGCACCAGCCGCCTCTACGCCCAGTTCCTGACGAGCAACAAGGGCCTGGACAAGTTCCTCAAGCAGATCGGCACGAGCACCAAGACGCTGAAGAAGAACGACATCACCATCAGCAAGCGCGACCGCAAGGTGGTCGGCTGGGAGTTCACGGACCCGGGCCCCTGGCTCGGCCTCACCCACGTGAAGAAGGACCCGGCGCCGACCCTGGACGTGGTGGTGAACCGCGTCAACTCGGAGCACCCGATGGTCTATGTAGTGTCTACGACAACCCCGTAACTGGCGTGTTTCATCGGTGAGTTGCCCGCGGGGCGGCTCGTACGATGACGCCCATGATCTCTGAAGAGGCGTACGACGGACGTCGACGTGCCCAGTGGCTCGCGGGGGAGGCGCGGGCGGACGGCGTGGCCCGCAGGGACATGCTGCGGCTGCTGGCCGCGGCCGGGGCGGTGGCGACGCTGCCGGTGACGCTGGGAGCGCCCCGGGCGCAGGCGGCGACCGGCACAGGGGCAACCGGCACAGCGGCGACCGGCACAGCGGCGACCGGCACAGGGGCAACCGGCACAGCGGCAGCCGGGATCGTGAAACCGCTCCCCGCGGACCGCTTCACGATCCGCGGCACGAACGCGGAAACGAAATTCGAGGCGCTCGCCGGCACCCCCTTCCACACCCCCGTGTCCCACTTCTTCGTACGCAACCACACGGCGACGCCCCGCCTGGACGCGAAGACCTGGACGCTGCGCGTCTGGGGCGACGGACTGACCGGAGGCGAGAGGGAGTTCACGCTCGCGGACCTCAAGAGCCTCCCGTCGGTGACGCGCACCGCCTTCGTCGAGTGCGCGGGCAACGGCAGGAGCTTCTTCACGACCCAGCAGGGCCAACCGGCATCGGGCACGGCCTGGACCCTGGGAGCGATCGGCAACGCCCGCTGGCGCGGCGTACGCCTCTCCGAAGTCCTGCGCAGGGCAGGCGTGTCGCGCCACGCGGTGGACGTGATGCCGAGCGGTCTGGACGCGGAGTACGTCACGGACGACGGCACGAACCTGGGCCGGGTCCGCCGCCCGCTGCCACTGACCAAGGCGCTGGACGACGTGATCCTGGCCTACGAGATGAACGGCGCCCCACTGCCTCCGGACCACGGCTACCCGGTGAGGGTCCTGGTCCCGGCGTGGGTGGGCATCGCGTCGATCAAGTGGGTGGGCGACATCGAGGTCTCGTCCAAACCCCTCTTCTCCCCCTGGAACACGCAGTTCTACCGCCTGTTCGGCGAGGCGTACCCACCGGAGGGCAGCGCCCCCCTGACCCGCCAGACCCTGAAGTCGGCCTTCGAACTCCCGCGGGACGCAAGCTTCGAGGCGGCCACGACCCACCACCTCACCGGCCGCTCCTGGTCGGCGACGGGCGCGATCACCCGGGTGGACATCAGCACGGACGGGGGCACGACATGGCGCCGGGCCCACCTCAAGGACACCCCGCACCGCGCCACTTGGACCCGCTGGACCACCCCCTGGCACCCCAGAACCCCCGGCCCCACCACACTCCTGGCCCGAGCCACAGACACCACGGGCCACACCCAGCCGGAGACGACGGTGCACAATACGCAGGGGTATCTGTTCGATGCGGTGGTGCGGCATGAGGTGCGGGTGAAGTGACAGCCCGGACCGAACGGCCGAGGGAGGGCTTCTGGTGCGTGTCCTGATATCGCCGTCCTACGGCAGCGCGGAGACACGGCGCCACTGGGCCGACACGCTGGCACAGCAGGTGAATTTCACCGACGGCCGGTACTCGGAGGCGCTCACCACTCAGCAGGAGAACTGGCTCCTGGAACTGCACCCGGATGGCATGGCCCGCTTCTGGGGAGCGACGCCCAGTCACGACAAGAAGATGCAGGGTGTGGCGACCGGGGACGTGGTGCTCTTCACGGGCGAGAATCGCGTGCGAGCGGTGGGCGAAGTAGGAGCCGTCTTCCGTAACCGCGACTTGGCCGACCGTCTGTGGCCCCCGTCCGAGGACAGCAAGAGCTGGCACACCGTGTACTCGGTGCTGGACCTCACAGACGCTGCCATCCCCTACGCCGACCTCAACATGGCGATCGGCTACAAATCGGCGCACAACTTTCCCGGCCAGATGGTGCTGACGGACGAGAAGGCGCGCTCGGTACTGGAAGAGTTCATGATCACTCCTGGGACGGAATGGAGCCGTCGGTCCCGGGACGTTGTGCCGCCTGCAGATGAACAGACCCGGCACGCCACGCGCACGGCGGCGCTGGAGGAGCAGCGAACACGGCAGACCTCGTACAGCCGCAGCAAACGCCTCATCATCGTCAATCGCCACGAGTCCAGCCTCGTGAGCGAGTTCAGGCAGCAACTCCTGGTCGAGGGACGCGCGGCGGGTCGCTTCTACTGCCCGGGCGGCATCAGCGACCTCTACGTGACCGATGACAACGGTGCCGAGCTGATAGAGGCCAAGAGCAACTCCGGTCACAGGTACGTACGTGAGGCATTGGGGCAGTTGCTGGACTACGCACCGCACAGCCCACAGGGAGCCGACCGCCTCAGCGCCCTGTTCCCGGACCGCCCGGCCGCGGAGGACATTGCTCTACTGCACCGCTATGGCGTCGATTGTGTCCACCGGGTGGCGCCGGGTCTCTTCGCGAGGGTCCCGGCGCCGAGAGGGTGCCGGGACCGGATGCGTCAGATGTGGTCGGCGTGAGGCCAAGGAGCAGTGGCCGACACGATTGAGCTGGAGCGCTAGTCGGCGTCGCTCGCCTTCGAGCGCCCGGCTTGGCGCTGTCCCAGAGGAGTGACCACGGTCGAGTGGAAGCGGTCGACGGCGGAGTCCACACTGCGAATGAAACCGGACTCGGCATTTCCCCGCGTGCTTCCCACACTCTTGGAGAGCGAGAGCCGGAATCCGCTGATGCGCTGCGATCCCGTCGGGAGCAGGTCACCGGGCTCGGGACGCAGTCGCTCCAGGGTGCCGCGCGGTCCGGTGCCCTCATCCTCGAGGAGGGTCTGGACATGCAGGTCCGCCGGTGCCTCGCTGAGCTGCTTCATCAGCCGCTTCACCCAGGTGAGCGGGTACCCCTGCTCCGGTGCCGGGACCTCGACGGATGTCCTGAGCTTCCCGAGGCGCAGATCGGCGCCGATCGACAGGGTGCCTGCCGCTCCGTCGACACGGATCTCGGCGTGAAGCCGCCCGTCCTCACAGAGCCGGTCCGCCAGCTGCGCGCGACGTGACTGGGGATCGGTCCCACGCTTGGCGCGCTGCACCGGTACGACCTTGGTGCCGAGTTCGCCGCCGAGGCGCAGGCAGACCTGTCGGATGAGGCGTTCCCAGCTTTCGACGACGAGCACAGTGCGGGGATCGCCGGGGCAGAGGGTCTCGTCGTCGATGCCCTTGCGCACGGGAACCCAGGCCGGGCCCATGTTCTGAAATCCGTGGCACCCGGAGTTCTCGTGCTGGAGGTAGTGGAGCAGCTCCTGCAACAGCCATGCGTGGGCTTCATGACGTACGCCCTCATGACGGATCAACATCTGGGCCTGGTGGGTCACTTCGGCCCAGGAGAGGTGCCAGAGGGCCACCTTGTGCTTGCGGCGGCCGTCGATCTTCACATCGACGAGTGGGCTTCCCTCCAGGGCCACGTCGTTGGAGAGAGTGATGACGGCCTCGTACCCGCGTCGGGCGGCGATGTCCATGTAGTCCTGGATCTGCACGTCCTTGAGGGAGTTGCCGTTGGTCTTGGTCTCCACCAGAGCGGTCCACAGTCTTCCGGCGCGTTCGACGCGAATGACTCCGTCCGGGCGCTTCGGGTTCTCGCCGTGGGGGAGAGTGACTTCGGTGAAGGTCTCCATACGCCCCGCGGGGGCTCCGAAGGCGGCGGTGAGACGGCGCCCGAACTCGGGGACCTGAGCCATCACGGACAGCAGGATCGACGTGGCCCTTGTCTCGCGTTCCCGGTCGCTCTTCAGCGTCGTGGCGGGGAACAGCCGGGCAGCCCGCCACGAGTCGTTCTCCGCCAGGGAGACCTTCGGCGCCTTGGGAAGCGTGATCTTCCTCTTGGCCGTACGCAGCCGGCGCGCGGGTGCGGGAGCGGTCGGTTCCTGAACGGACTGAGCAGGGAGAACTGCCACCGCCCCGGACTTCGAATCAGCTTCGGCCGTCGCCTGGGGTGCCGCGGGTTGTGCGGCCTCGCCTTCGGCCTCGCCCGCCGCCTCGGTCTCCTGATCGTCATCCTCGTCGATCTCGATGCCGTAATCGGTGGCCAAGCCCGCAAGGCCCGTTTCGTAGCCCTGCCCCACGGCGCGAAACTTCCACTCCTCGTTGCGCCGGTAGATCTCACCGAAGACGAAGGCGCTCTCCACGCTCGCGTCCGTGATGGCAAAGCCGAGTACGGCGTCGCCGGATCCATCCGTCAGGGTGAGGCGCAGGTTCTCCAACTCGCCGAACTGAGCCCGCTGATGACGGCTTGCAGCAATGACGATCGTGTCGACCTCGGCGGGAAGGGAACTCAGATCGAGCTGGATCCGGTCCTCGTTGCCGTTCTCCGTCGGGGTGAGCCCGAGCAGCTGAACGCTGCCGTCTGTCGCGGCAGGGTTGTTGTAGAAGAAGAAGTCGGCGTTGCTGCGGACTTTCCCCTTATCGCCAAGCAGCAGTACGGATACATCGGCATCACCTTGACCGCTAGGACTGCTCCAGCTCAGGCTGACGATGACAGAGTCTGCATTGGCACTGAGAGCGGACAGAGTTGCGTTGGCGCCTTTAACGATTTCATGCAAGGCGAGATCCCCCCACGGGATGGCAAGGCTGTAAGGCCGTGGCCCAACTGCCTTTTGGGCACGAGACGAAGCTCTCCCCAAGAGCTTGCGCTGAAGCCTACCTGTCTTGGATGCGGCACTCGGCCCGTATGAGAAGAATGGTGAACTCTCAACCAGCCCGTGCCAGGTGCCTGCCGACGAGAGCTGCTGAGCGGCCCCTGCCAGGTGGTGGGACGTCGCCCAGGCCCGCTACAGAGTGGCATTCGCTGCGGTCGGCCTCATCCGCCGAACGCGGAGGGAGAGTTGCTGATCACCCCAGGAGCGGATGCACCGTCAAGGGCTGGTCGGGTGTCCTCGACGGTGTACCGGAGATTCGGGTGTGGATTCCTCCACCCGGCTTCAGCGCGCTCGGATATGTGACCCTGCCGTCCGCGAAGTCTCGGAGGATGACCGCGGGGAAATCGGACCTTGCCCGGTCGGGCTGGAAATGCCCCCTGCGTCGACGGCGATGCTTCACCGCGGAAAGGGATTCAGCCAATCAAGAGGTTCCGGAGATGGGCGACGTCAGCTTGTTGACGTCGTCTTATGAGGGGATGACGCCGGCGTCGATGAGTATCTCGACTTCCTCGCGGTCCAGCCGAATTTCTTTAATAGGGTGCTCAGCCATCACCCCGCAGAGTGATGGTCAAAGCCCGACTGCGGCGGTGGGCAGGCGCAGTACGGCACGGGCCGCGCCGAGGGGCGGAGTGGGCTCAGCTCCTCCACCGCTCAAAGACGGCCGCTCCCACCCCCAGATCCTCCCAGGCCATCCCCGCCGACTTGAACAACCGCGGGCGGTTCGCGGGGATGTCGATCTTGCCTTGTACCAGCTCACCCAGCGTCCGCAGCCGGGTCATGTCGAAGGCGCCCGCGTTCACCGCCAGTGCGATGTCGCCGCACTCCCGCAGCGCCACCCCGTGCGACTCCGCCACCACCAGGCCGCGCCTGAGCAGACCCTCGTCCACCTCGCGGGCGTCCGGTTCGTGCGAGCCCACCGCCGCGACCGTCGCGTGGGGCGGGAGCAGTGCGCTGTCGAAGAGCGGTTCGCGCGCTGTCGTGCAGCAGCAGACCACGTCGGCGGTGGCGACGTCCGCCGGGGTCGCGGGCGCCGCTGAGAGACCTGCCTCGCGGCAACGGTCGACGAAGGCCGCCACCCGCTCCGGGTTCCGGGCCACGACGTCCACGTGGGCCAGGGTCGGGCGTACCGCGCGGACCGCCTCCACGTGGCCCCAGGCCTGGGGGCCGGTGCCGAAGACCAGGAGGCGGCCGGCCTCCGGGACCGCGAGGTGCTTGATCGCGGCTCCCGAGACCGCCGGAGTGCGCAGAGAGGTGAGGGCGATGCCGTCCAGCAGGGCCAGGGGAGTGTGCGTCTCGCCGTCGAGGAGGAGGTACACGCCCTGGACGCGGGGGAGGTCGCGGGACGCGTTCTCGGGCGTGACCGTGGCGATCTTCACTCCGGTGTACGACGTCGTGGCGGACGGCATCAGGAGGAGCTGGCCGCCCGGTACGTCCACGATTCCCCGCGGAGGTTCCGTCTCCGGGTCCAGGCCCGTCTTGAGGACGGCCTCCACCGCCTCGACGGCCGTGGCCATCGGGACGAGCCGGGCCATCGCGTCGGCGTCGATGTAGGGCGGGGCCTCGCTCATGCCTGGTTCCTTTCGGGCTGTTTGCCGGGGGATGTCCGGTCGCGTCGCGTCACGCTCATGATCACCCCCATCGAGCCTTCTCCACCAGGACGCCTTCAGCGTGTGGGCGGGGCTGCGTCGTCGGGGCGAAGTGAACAGGGCGCTTGGCGGCGGGAGTTGAGAACGCCTTCCGCGCGGAATTCCGGCGCCGGACCAGTCCTCCCGATGAGAGCTTCGGCACCCTCTTACTCACGCGTCAGCTCCGCCCGTTAGCGTAGAGCGGTGAGCGAGACGACTACCCCTGCCCTCCAGTACCGATTCGACGGACCCGAAGACGCCCCCGTGCTGATCCTCGGGCCTTCGCTCGGCACCACCTGGCACATGTGGGACCGGCAGGTTCCCGAGCTGGTCAAGCAGTGGCGGGTGTTCCGCTTCGACATGCCCGGACACGGCGGTTCCCCCGCGCACCCCTGCGGCTCCGTCGGCGAGCTCTCCGAGCGGCTTCTCGCCACGCTCGACGAGGTCGGCGTGCAGCGCTTCGGGTACGCGGGCTGCGCCTTCGGCGGCGCGATCGGCGCCGAGCTCGCCCTGCGGCACCCGCAGCGCGTGGCGTCCCTGGCGCTGATATCCGCGTCGCCCCGCTTCGGCAGCGCCGACGAGTTCCGCCAGCGCGGGGTGATCGTGCGGAGCAACGGTCTCGATCCCATCGCGCGCACGTCCCCCGAGCGCTGGTTCACGCCCGGCTTCGCCGCCGCGCAGCCCGCCATCACCGACTGGGCCGTACAGATGGTGCGGACGACCGACCCGGGCTGCTACATCGCCGCCTGCGAGGCCCTCGCCGCCTTCGACGTGCGCGCCGAGCTGAACCGGATCGGCGTGCCCACCCTCGTCCTGGTCGGCTCGGAGGACCAGGTCACCGGGCAGGGCGAGGCCCGCACCCTCGTCGCGGGGATACCGGACGCCCGCCTGGCCGTGGTGCCTGGCGCGTCCCACCTCGCTCCCGTCGAGCAGCCCGCGGCCGTCACGGACCTTCTCGTACGCCACTTCTCCACCGCCTGGCAGATCGCGCCCGACGCCACCGGCACGCACGCCGCGATCAGCGCGGTGCCCGTCAAGCCGGTGCTCGCCCCGCCGCCGCCCGTCTTCCCCGTCGCGGAGATCGGGCCCATGGAACAGCCCGAGGCCGTGGGCGGCGGACGCCCCGACCCGTACGAAGCGGGGATCAAGGTCCGCCGCGAGGTGCTCGGCGACGCGCACGTGGACCGCGCGCTCGCCGCGGCCGACGACTTCTCGGGGGACTTCCAGGAGCTCATCACGCGCTACGCGTGGGGCGAGGTCTGGAACCGCCCCGGCCTCGACCGGCGCTCCCGCAGCTGCGTCACCCTCACCGCGCTCGTCGCCGGCGGCCACCTCGACGAGCTGGCCTTCCACACCCGAGCGGCCCTGCGCAACGGCCTCACCCCGCAGGAGATCAAGGAAGTGCTCCTCCAGGCGGCCGTCTACTGCGGCGTGCCCGCGGCGAACTCCGCCTTCAAGGTGGCCCAGGCCGTGATCCGTGAGGAAACCACGCCCCAGGAGTAGCAGGATGGGGGCATGACGACTGCCGCGAAGCGCATCAAGCTCACGAAGAAGACACACGCCTGTGTCCGCCTGGAGCGGGACGGCCTCAGTCTCGTCATCGACCCCGGCGCCTTCAGCGAACAGGACGCGGCGCTCGGCGCCGACGCGATCCTCGTCACGCACGAGCACCCCGACCACTTCAGCGAGGACCGGCTGCGCGCCGGCATGGAGGCCAACCCGGCCGCCGAGATCTGGACCCTGCGCTCCGTCGCGGAGAAGATCTCGGCCGCCTTCCCGGGGCGGGTGCACACCGTCGGGCACGGCGACACGTTCACGGCCGCCGGGTTCGACGTACAGGTGCACGGCGAGCTGCACGCCGTGATCCACCCGGACATCCCGCGGATCACCAACGTCGGCTATCTGGTGGACGGTTCGGTCTTCCACCCGGGCGACGCGCTGACCGTGCCCGAGCAGCCGGTGGACACGCTGATGCTGCCGGTGATGGCACCCTGGAGCAAGATCTCCGAGGTCATCGACTACGTACGCGAGATCAAGCCGCAGCGTGCCTACGACATCCACGACGCGCTGCTCACGGACCTGGCCCGGCCGATCTACGACGCGCAGATCGGGGCGCTCGGCGGCGCCGAGCACCTGCGGCTCACCCCGGGAGAGTCCGCCGACCTCTGACCGGCGGGCCGGGCACTGTCAGTGGCGCCCGGTAGGTTGTGAAGCATGCGCATTGCCACCTGGAACGTGAACTCGATCACCGCTCGGCTGCCGAGGCTCCTCGCCTGGCTGGAGAGCAGCGGTACGGATGTGCTGTGCATCCAGGAGACCAAGACCACCGCCGAGGGCTTCCCCGCCGCCGAGCTGCGCGAGCTGGGCTACGAGTCGGCGGTGAACGCGACGGGCCGGTGGAACGGCGTCGCGCTGGTCTCCCGCGTAGGCCTCGAAGACGTGACGGTCGGCCTGCCCGGCGGCCCCGAGTACGACGGCGTCCAGGAGCCCCGCGCGATCTCCGCGACCTGCGGCTCCGTGCGCGTCTGGTCGGTGTACGTGCCCAACGGCCGCGAGGTGGACCACGCGCACTTCGCATACAAGCTGCAGTGGTTCGAGGCGCTGAAGGCCTCCGTCGCCGCCGACGCGGCGGGCGCACGGCCCTTCGCGGTCCTCGGTGACTTCAATGTGGCCCCGACCGACGCGGACGTGTGGGACCCCGCCCTGTTCGAGGGCGCCACGCACGTGACCCCCGCCGAGCGCGCGGCGCTGGCCGCGCTGCGCGAGGCGGGCCTCTCGGACGTCGTGCCCCGCCCCCTGAAGTACGACCACCCGTTCACGTACTGGGACTACCGCCAGCTCGGCTTCCCCAAGAACAAGGGCATGCGGATCGACTTGGTGTACGGGAACGAGGCGTTCACGAAGGCGGTGACGGACTCGTACGTCGACCGCGAGGAGCGCAAGGGCAAGGGCGCGTCCGACCACGCGCCGGTCGTGGTGGACCTGGAGCTGTAGCGCTCCGCCGGGTGCGGGGTGAGGGACCTGCGGGCCGGTGAGGGCCGGCCGCGCAGTTCCCCGCGCCCCTTACGGGCCCCTCAGGAATCACTCCGGGACCAGCGCCCCCAGATCCACCGAGTCCGCGATCGCCGCGAGCCCCGCGTCCCCCGGATGCAGATGGTCCCCGCTGTCGTACGCGGCCAGCATCCGCGCCGGATCGGCCGGATCCCGCAGCACCGCGTCGAAGTCCAGGACGGCGTCGAAGTCGCCGCCCGCCCGCAGGTAGTCGTTGACCTTCATCCGCTCGGCATCCGCCGCGGCCGTGCACAGGGTCTCGCCCCGGCAGGGCGCGATCGTCGCGGCCACCACGCGCAGGCCTCGCGCGTGCGCCCGCTCGGCGATCTCCCGCATACCGGCGATCACTTGATCCGCCGACGCGCCCCAGCGGACGTCGTTGACGCCTTCGAAGAGCACGACCGTACGGGCCGACGTCTGGGCGAACACGTCACGGTCCAGGCGGTGCAGCGCGCTCACGCCGCCCGTGTCGGTGGAGACCCCGTCGCCGGGATAGCGGTCCGCGACCACGCGGTTCGCCGAGATCCCCTGGTTCAGCACCCCGAAGCGCGGCACCTCGTCCTGCCGGAGCAGCCGCGTCGCGAGGACGTTGGGCCAGCGGTGGTTCGCGTCCTGCGTCGACTTCACGCCGTCCGTGATGGAGTCGCCGAGCAGCACCACGGAGCCGGGACCGCCGCCCACGTCGACCCCGGTGAGCAGCGGCCAGGTCGTGATCGTCGAGGTGTACGCCGCCGGGGAGCCGTCCGCCGCGTGGTCGCCGGGGCCGCTCACGTACGAGCGCTGTATGGCCTGGCTGTGGACGGGCGCGGTCGTCACCGTCTCGGGGAGGTGGAAGCTCACCAGGAGGTTCGTGTCCTCGGGCACGTCGAAGTCCAGCGGGTCGCTGAACGCCTGGGTACCCGCCGGGACTTGGGTGCCGGTCTTGCCCCGGAACGACAGCCGCCGCGGCTCGCCCCGCGCCCCCGCGCCGGACTCCTGCACCGCCACCGTCGCGCTGCCGATCCGCACCGGCGCGGAGGCGAAGGTGTTGTCGAGCCGGATCCGCACCCGCGGCCCGCCCGTGCTCGTGTGGACGACGAGCCGCACCGTCCGGTCGGCCCACGGGCCCACCGCCGTGTACCCGGCCGTCGACGCCGACCAGCTGCCGGTCCACCCCTTCGCGGGCTGCCGCACGGAGAGCGCGAAGACGTGCAGATCCGGGGCGCCCGGGTCCTTGGGCAGGGTCACCGAAGCGACCTCGCGCCCGCGCGCCACCGGCACGGTCACCACGTACAGCCGTGTCTTCTCGGCGAGTTGGCCGCCGGGGGTGTTCAGATGCGGCAGCGCGACCGCCTTCGTGGCGAGCGGACCAGAGCGCCAGTCCGGTGCCGTCAGGCGGTACGTCCCCTTCGATCCGTCCCGGTAGCGCACCGTGCCCGCGCCGCTGGCCTCGCCGCCCGTGCCCGCGACCAGGAACGCCAGCGCGTCCCCGCGCCCGCGCACCCGCACGGACTGCCCGTCGGCCCGGACGTTGTCCGCCTCGCCCGCGCCCGTGCGGGGCAGCGTGAGCCGCGCCCCGTCCACGGCGAGCGAGCGGCCCGGGGTCCAGCCCGCCGCCGTCAGGTCCTGGGCCGAGAGCGAGCCGCCCGAGCCGTCGAAGTCCGCGTCGCCGGGGCGCGCGTCGTCACTGACCGCCCTGTTGTCGAAGAGCCGCTCCAGGGGGAGCGGCTCGGGTCTGTGCGGGGCGGCCTGCGCCGTCGCCACGGGGGCGACGCCGGCGAGTACCGCGAGTACGGCGGCCGATCCCCAGATACGTGAGATACGCGAGGCACGCGAGCTGCGTGGGCGCACACCAGACCCCTCCCCTTGGCTGAAGCTGACGTGACGACAGGTGCGCCATGAAGCTAAGGAGGTCAGGGAGAAGCGTCAATGAGGTGCGCGTGAACACGACCCGAACTCGCCGGGATGCCGGAATCCGCCGGGTGGCGCCCCGTCAGATGTCCGTGCGGACGCCGATGCCGTCGAGTACACAGTCCAGGCCCGACTGGAGCTTGGCCCGCGGGTCGCCGAAGATGCCGCCGGCGCCGGAGCTGCGCCGGAACGTGGGGTAGCGGCCGGTGTTCATCAGTCAGGTGCACTCCGGGGCACCTCGGTGCAGGCGCGGCCGTACATAGGCGTTGACCGATCCGCGAAGTGCCGCTGCGGACAGCCGAAGAGACCGTCGGCGATTCACCGACGCGTATCGCCGGTTCGCCGACGCGTCGGGCGCACTCGGATGATTCCGTGATCAACTGACGCAAGTTACATTCGTTGGACCGGGGAGCAGAGGCACCCTCACGGAGAGGCCGATCATGAACATCTCCTTCTTCGGCAAGTGGCGCAAGCAGCAGGCCGCCGACCGAAGCCCAGGACTCGCCTCGGCGTTCGACGCGGATCCGGCCGGGGTGGCCGAACTCCTCGCCGAATGCGAGCTGCTGCGCTCCCAGGCAGCCACCGCGGGGCTCGAACTCGACGACTCCCCGGCCTCGTTGACCGCACTCGACCAGCTCCTGCCGCGCTGGCGCGACGACCCCGAGATGCTGCCGTGGCTGGGCAACGACGCGGGCCTGTACCTGGGTTCGGTCATCGTCCGTACGGTGCCCGGCGCCACCTGGCACGTCCTGCCCGGCGGCAGCCCCGTCGTGCAGCTCGCGTCGGGGCGCGAGATCCAGGTGGTGGAGGCGGGGCTCGACTGGGCGGTGACGGGTGCTCCCGAGCTGTCCCAGGTCTACGCGGAGGCGTCGGAGGCGTAGCCGCGGGATGACGTAACTGGAAATACGGTTAATGCCCATACGTGCGTGTCGTCCAGTAAGTCCCGTTTTCGCGTAGATAGTTTGCGCGGACCGAGACCGCCGAGAGTGGGCAGGGCAGGGCATGGCCGTCGATCCGCTGATCGAGCTGCGTGATGTGAACAAGTACTACGGGGAGCTGCATGTCCTCCAGGACATCAACCTCACCGTCGGCAAGGGGGAGGTGGTCGTGGTCATCGGCCCGTCAGGGTCGGGGAAATCAACGCTCTGCAGGACGATCAACCGGCTGGAGACGATCCAGTCGGGAGCCATCGCACTGGACGGGCAGCCGCTTCCGGAAGAGGGCAAGGCGCTGGCCACACTCCGTGCCGACGTGGGCATGGTGTTCCAGTCCTTCAACCTCTTCGCCCACAAGACCGTGCTGCAGAACGTCTCCCTCGCGCCGGTGAAGGTGCGGGGCAAGAAGAAGGAAGACGCCACGCGGCGCTCCCGCGAGCTCCTGGAGCGGGTGGGCCTTGCGACACAGGCCGACAAGTACCCCGCGCAGCTCTCCGGCGGCCAGCAGCAGCGTGTGGCCATCGCACGCGCGCTCGCCATGGAGCCCAAGGTGATGCTCTTCGACGAGCCGACCTCGGCCCTCGACCCCGAGATGATCAATGAAGTGCTCGAGGTCATGCAGGGCCTCGCCCGCGACGGCATGACCATGGTCGTCGTCACCCACGAGATGGGCTTCGCCCGTTCGGCCGCCAACCGTGTCGTCTTCATGGACGCCGGCCGCATCGTCGAGGACCGCGCCCCGGAGGACTTCTTCAGCAACCCGGAGAGCGACCGGGCCAAGGACTTCCTCTCCAAGATCCTCAAGCACTGACGGGGGGACAGCCATGATGCGTACGACACGTCTGCTCGCGGCGCTCGTCCTCGCCGCCTGCGCCGCCACCGCCTGCGGCAAGGAGGGCAGCCCCCCGGTGAAGGGGCCGCAGCCCGACGAACTGCCCAAGTACCAGGTGGCGAAGGGTTTCACGCTGCCGGGCTCCGGCACCTGGAAGAAGGCCAAGAGGCGCGGTCACCTCGTCGTCGGGGCCAAGGAGGACCAGCCCTTCCTCGGCGAGAAGAACCCCGCCACCGGGACGTACTCCGGCTTCGACATCGAGATCGCCAAGATGGTCTCGGCCTCGCTCGGCTTCGAACCGAAGTCGATCCGGTTCAAGACGATCGCCTCGGCGAACCGCGAGACCGCCCTGCAGAACGGGCAGATCGACTACTACGTCGGCACCTACACCATCAACGACCTCCGCAAGAAGCTCGTCGGCTTCGGCGGCCCCTACTACATGGCGGGCCAGGGCCTGCTGGTGCGCTCCGACGAGGACGACATCAAGGGGCCGCGGGACCTGGACGGCAAGAAGGTCTGCTCGGCCGCCGGGTCGACCCCCTACCAGCGCATCCAGAAGGACTACCCGAAGGCGACGCTCGTCGCGTACGACACGTACTCGGTCTGCGTCGACAACCTGCTGACCTATCAGGTCGACGCCGTCACCACCGACGACGCCATCCTCATCGGGTACGCGGCCAAGGTGCCCGACGAGCTCAAGGTGGTCGGCAAGCCGTTCTCGAAGGAGCCCTACGGCATCGGCGTCCCCAAGGGCGACAACACCCTGCGGTTCGCCGTCGACGACGCGCTCGCCGCCCGGGAGAAGAACGGCGACTGGAAGAAGGCCTACGACGCCACCCTGGGCCTCTCCGGAGTCCCGGCGCCGAAGCCGCCCGCCATCGACCGCTACCCGGCGAGCTGAGGAGGCGTCGTGGACGTACTGACAGACAACTTCTCCACCTTCGGCAAAGGGTTCGTCGGCACCGTCGAACTCACCGTCTACGCCTCGATCCTGGCCCTCGTGCTCGGCTTCGTCATGGCGTCGTGCCGGGTGGCGCCGGTCGGCTCCTTCCGGGCGTTCGGCACCGCCTGGGTGACCGTCCTGCGCAACACCCCGCTCACGCTGCTCTTCTTCGCGGTGCTGCTGGGACTCCCGCGCTTCGGACTCGTCCTGCCCTTCAAGGTGTTCGCCGTCCTCGCGCTCGGCTGCTACACCTCCGCCTTCATCTGCGAGGCACTGCGCTCGGGCATCAACACCGTCCCCAAGGGCCAGGGCGAGGCCGCCCGCAGCCTGGGGATGACCTTCGGCCAGACCCTGTCCATGGTCGTGCTCCCGCAGGCCTTCCGGTCCGTCATCCCGCCGGTCGGCTCCACCCTCATCGCCCTCGCCAAGAACTCGGCCATCGCGGGCGCGTTCAGCGTCACCGAGCTGCTCGGCACGTACAAGACGCTCAGTGAGCTCGGCTACAACATCATCTGGACGTTCGTCTGGATCGCCGTCGGCTACCTGATCATCACCCTCGCCATCAGCGCCGTCTTCAATGTCCTCGAGAAGCGCTGGGGAGTCGCCCGATGAAAGCCCTCTCCCACGAATCAACCGCCCTCTACGACGTACCGGGCCCCAGGACCGAGCGCAGGCACAAGCTCTACGGGCTGCTCTCCACCGTGATCCTGCTCGCCCTGGTCGGCTGGATCATCTATCTGCTCTTCGACACCGACCAGTTCACCGCGACGAAGTGGACGCCCTTCGAGTACACGGGCATCCAGGAACTGCTCCTGAAGGGCCTGGGGAACACCCTCAAGGCCTTCGCCATCTCCGCGGTGCTCGCGCTCGCCCTCGGTGGCCTGCTCGCCATGGGGCGGCTCTCCGACCACCGCCCCGTGCGCTGGCTGGCCACGCTCCTCGTGGAGTTCTTCCGCGCGATGCCGGTCCTGGTGATGATCTTCTTCGTCTTCGTGGCGCTGAAGGTCCAGCCGCTGCCGGCCCTGGTCACCGGGCTCACGCTCTACAACGGCTCGGTGCTCGCCGAGGTCTTCCGCTCGGGCGTGAACTCCGTGGAGCGCGGGCAGCGGGAGGCGGCGTACGCGCTCGGGATGCGCAAGACGCAGGTGATGACGCACGTCCTCGTACCGCAGGCCGTGCGCGCCATGCTGCCCGCCATCATCAGCCAGTTGGTGGTCGCCCTCAAGGACACCTCGCTCGGCTATCTGATCACCTATGAGGAGTTCCTCCACGCCGGGAAGCTGATCGCGTCGAACCTCGACTACGATCTACCTTTCATCCCCGTGGTTCTGGTGATCTCGCCGATCTACATCGGGATGTGCATGCTGCTCTCGTGGTTCGCCCAGTGGGTGTCCAAGCGACAGCGGCGCAATCCCAAGACCGAGGCCGCGGAAGTGGCACCGGCCGAACCAGGGACGCTGCTGCCGGGTGCGCAGTAGCTAAAGGGGCCAGGGCCCGACCCGGCAGCAGCCGGTGATCACTGTTCGCGCAGCGGGACCGACACGTACGACGGGTCGGACGCGGGCGAGGAGAAGGTCAGCTGCGCGCCGGACGGGTTGTGCTCGATGTAGAGCGGGTCGACCGTGTCGACCACCAGGGCGAGCCTGTGTCCTGCCGGGACGTCGTAGGCCGTGGAGAACAACTCCAGGTCCACGCCGAACGGCCGGCCGGGGGTCTTGCCGTGGAAGGTGTACGGCGCGTTGCTGACCAGCTTGCCGAGGCCGAGCGGGCCCACGTCGTAGAGGTACGCGACGAGGGTGCCGCTCTCCTTGGTGCTGGTGAGCGTGGTGTGCAGCTTCGCCGTCCCGCGCACCCGCTGCTCCGCGGTGTACTTCTCGGACTGCCACACGCTCGCGTAGCGCCGCGGCAGCAGCGGCACCGACGCCATCGGCGGGATCTTGAGGAACTGGTCCAGGGCGTTCGAGAGCAGCACGGTGCCGCCGTTGGCGCCCGAGTCGACATTCGCGCGGATCGTGGTGGAGCCCGCCAGGTCGATCTTCTTCTTCGTCGCGCCGACGGACTTCCAGTCGGGGTAGCCCTCGTAGCCGCCCGTGGAGCGGGACTTGAGCTGGACGGGCTGCTCGCCGTCGACGCCGTTCTTCTCGCCCTTGAGGTAGCGGTCGAACCAGCGCTGGGTGGAGGTCCAGGTGTCGTTGGGCAGCCCGAGCAGGCCGGTCGCCTCGGCCGTGGCGTGGTCGCCCGGACGGAACTCCAGGCGCTTGGGGCCCGTCAACTGCTCGTAGAACTCGGCGTACTGGTTGGGCGGGAAGATCGTGTCGCCCCAGGCGTTGCCCATCATGATGGCCGCGCCGTTCTTGTTGATCCGGTCGATGTAGGTCGCGGGGGAGCGCTTGGCGCCCCACGCGATCATCTCGTCCTCCTTGTCCAGGTTGGAGGCGAGGAAGTCCTTGAGGGTCTGCTGGAGTTCGGGGCTCGGGCGGCCCGTGAGGATGCCGGCGCCGCCGAGGAGCCCGGCGGCCTGCTGGTGCTGGGTGCGGCCGCTGTAGATCGAGTCGATCAGGTCGGCCCAGCCGCTGAGTGCGGCCACCGCCTTGATCCGCTTGTCGTGCGCGGCGGCGAGCAGGCTGATGCCCGCGCCGTACGAGACGCCGCCCATGCCGACCTTCTCCGGGTCGGCCGGGGTGTTCTCCAGGGTCCAGTCGATGACCTTGGAGGCGTCCGCGATGTCCTCGGGGCCGCCGGTCTCGATCTCGCCGCCGGACTGCCAGAAGCCGCGCGAGTTGTAACTGACCACGACGTAGCCGGAGTTCGCGAGCTTCTGGGCCTGCGCGACGTACTCGATCTGCGGCATGGCCCAGCTGGTGGGCAGCACGATGGCGGGGTACTTCGTGCCGGCGGCGCCGGCCTGCGCGCCCTTGGGCGTGAAGACGTTGGCCTTGAGGATCGTGCCGCCGTCGCCGGGTATGTCGACGAAGCGTACGTCCGCCGAGCTCGCCGCCCGCGGAGCGGCCGCCGGAGCCGCCTGGGCGGCCGGGGCGAGGCCGAAGGCGGCGCCGGCGACGAGAGTCGCCGAGACGGCGCCCACGGTGGTCGTACGCAGAGCCTTGCGCGGTTGTCCCACGGGTCACTCCTTACTCGTGCAAGCAAAGTGACCCGACGGTAACCTCGGCGTCTTACCGGGGGTAACCCGTCGGTAAGTTACGCCACGGTAACGATTGTTGAGCGCTTGATCAGGCGAGCGCGCTCTTCGTCTGCCAGTCGGTCCAGGAGATGTTCCACTCGCCGTAGCCGTTGCCCGGGTCCGGGACGCCCTTCGAGCCGCTGCCGGAGACCTCGAAGGGGTCGCCGACCTGCACCTGGCCGTAGAGCCAGGAGGCGTCGCCGTCGCTCATGCCGATGCAGCCCGAGCTGTGGTTGGTGTTGCCGAAGTACGAGGCGTTCCAGGGAGCCGCGTGCGCGTACATGCCCGACCAGGTCAGACGCATCGAGTTGTCGACCATCTTGTCGTAGGCGTCGCCCAGGCCGACCGTCTCGGAGCGCATGTTGATCGTGCCCTCCTTGGCCATCAGGACGGACGTGCCGCCCCAGGACGCCTTGTCGCCGCCGGGGGTGCCCGCCGACATCGGGACGGTCCTGACGCTCTTCCCGTCGCGCACGAGCGTCGCCTGCTTGCTGTCGAGGTCGACCTTGACCTTCTGGCTCTTGCCGACGGTGAAGCCGGTCGCGTAGTCGCGGACGAACCAGCCGCCGCCGCTGCCCGAGTCGACGCCGTTGAGCTGGGCGTCGAGCTTCACCTTCGTGCCCGACTTCCAGTACTCCTTGGGGCGCCAGTCGATGCGGTCCTTGCCGTCGTAGTTCTTGATCCAGCCCCAGGACCCGGTGGTGTCGTTCGAGGTCGTCACCTTCAGGTGCTTCTCGACGTCGGCCTTGTTCTTCACCGGGTGGTCGAAGACGACCGACAGGGGCTGCGCGACGCCGACCGTGGTGTCCTTGCCGGGCGTCAGGGACAGCTTGTTCACCTGCTCCGGGGCGGCCGTCCTGAAGGAGGTGCGGGCGCTGCCGCCCTCGTCCGTCGTCGCCGTGACCTTGTACGAGGTGCCGGGCGACGCCTTGCGGTCCGAGGTCCAGGTGGTGCCGTTCGCGGCGACCTTGCCGGTGAGCTTCTCGCCCTTCGCGTCCGCGACCGTGACCTGCTTCAGCTTGCCCTCGGCCAGCTTCACCTCGACCGGGGAGCCCGCCTTGGCCTTCTTGCCCTGCAAGTTGACGGATATGTCCGGCTTGTCCGCGGCGGTGTCGGCGGACGCGGGAGTGCTGCCCGAGCAGGCGGTCAGTGCGGCGGCCAGGGTCGCCAGGCCGGCGGCCGTGACCGCGGCTCCGGTGCGGCGGGTGCGTGCGGGGCGTCGGCGACTCGGCGAGCTCAGGGGCCTCAAGGGAACGTACCTCCGTGCGAATGTGGAACTGCACGGAGAGAGGGTCAAAGGTCCCGGTGGGTTGCCTGTTGCCCCGAATTGCCGAATAGGTCACAGAGGCGGGATATGAGCCGGGCGTGACCGTCGGCGCTCGGTGACCGGCCGCCTACTTGGCGCGATGGGACGTGCGCGGCGGCGTGACCGCCGGGGCCGGGGCCTGGGCGGCGCGGGTGACGTCCCCGACCAGCTCGACGACGTCGGGACCGTACGCCTGGGAGTTGACGACCTTCAGGAGCAGGACGAACGTGTTGGCGCCGTGCTTGCGGGCGAGGCGCTCGTGGTGCCGGGCGAGATAGCGGGTCGCCGCCTGGTTGGTGATCGCGCGCTGGCCGCAGAAGAGGAAGACGGGTCTCGCCTCCTGGCCCTGCCCCGCGGTGAGCCGCGCGAGGATCACGTACTCCGCGATGCCGCCCTCCATGCGGTACCGCTCACTGCCGATCTGGAACGCCCCGCGGTCGGGACCCGGCTCCGGGTCGGTGTTGATCCGTACGCCCGGCAGCAGGGAGTGCATGTGCGCGGCCATGCGGCGGTTGGCCGTCGGGGAGCCGACGCAGAACTCCGTGCGTTCGCCGAAGCTCTGCTGGGCGGCGTCGTGCGCGACGAGCTGGGCGTGCGCCCCGCAGTCCTTGATCACCGCGGCCAGCTCCAGGAGCGCGAACACGTCGTGGCGTACGACGGTGAGCTCGGGCCCGCCCGCCTCGCGGTTCACCACGAGCAGCGACTCGGAGTTGTCGGGCAGCCCGAAGAAGGCCTGCTTGCGGCGGAGCTTGCGCCGCCACAGGTAGGTACGGGCGAGCCAGCCCAGCACGGCACCGAGGCCGGCCGCGATCAGGCCGAGGACGACAGTGCGCACGTCTTCAGTCATGGGGGCGCATGCTAGCGGGCTCTAGGACCCGTGTTCGAGGGGGTCCTGACGTGGCGGGGGAACCGAAGTTACGCTGCGCAGACGGTTGTTGACTGGAGGTACGAATGCGTCGTGCTGTCGTACGGAATCTGACGCTATTGGCGGTCGGAGGGGTTTTGGTGTCGGTCGGAGCGGCCGTGCCCCCTTCGTCTCCGCGCTCAGCTGAACCGGCCTCGCGGACCCCGGCGAAGGTGCCGGTGGCCGTCGGTCACGGAGGCGCCGTCTCCAGCGTCGACGCGGACGCGTCGGCCGCGGGGATCGAGATCCTCAAGAAGGGCGGCAACGCGGTGGACGCGGCGGTCGCCACGGCGGCGGCCCTCGGCGTCACCGAGCCCTACTCGGCGGGTGTCGGGGGCGGCGGCTACTTCGTCCACTACGACGCCAAGAGCCGCAAGGTGAGCACGATCGACGGCCGCGAGACGGCCCCGCGCACCGCCGACTCCGGCCTCTTCCTGGAGAACGGCAAACCGATCCCCTTCGCGGACGCCGTCACCAGCGGCCTGGGCGTGGGCACTCCCGGCACCCCCGCGACCTGGCAGTCCGCGCTGGACGCATGGGGCAGCAAGCGGCTCGGCACGCTCCTGAAGCCCGCCGAGCGCCTCGCGCGCGACGGCTTCACGGTGGACGGGACCTTCCGCTCGCAGACCGAGGCGAACCAGGCGCGGTTCGCCGACTTCCCGGACACGGCGAAGCTGTTCCTGCCCGGGGGCGCGCTGCCCGTGGTCGGCTCGACGTTCAAGAACCCCGATCTCGCCCGCACCTACGAGGAGTTGGGGCGCAAGGGCATCGGGGCGCTGTACCGGGGCGGCATCGGCAAGGACGTCGTACGGACGGTGAACAAGCCGCCCGTGGACCCGGCGTCCGGGCGCGTCGCCCGGCCCGGCGACCTGTCCGCGAAGGACCTGAAGGCCTACGCGGTGAAGCGGCAGGCGCCGACGAAGACCTCCTATCGAGGCCTCGACGTCTACTCGATGGCCCCCTCCTCCTCCGGCGGCACGACCGTCGGAGAGGCGCTCAACATCCTGGAGCGCACCGACCTCTCGAAGGCCTCGAAGAAGAAGTACCTGCACCGCTACATCGAGGCCAGCCGTGTCGCCTTCGCCGACCGCGGGCGCTGGGTGGGGGACCCCGCCTTCGAGGACGTGCCCACGAAGGAACTGCTCTCGCAGAAGTTCGCAGACTCGCGGGAGTGCCTGATCCGCGACGACGCGGTCCTCAAGAGCCCGCTCGCGCCGGGCGACCCGCGGAATCCGGCGGCGTGCGGGTCCGGCGACAAGGCCGCCCCGACCACGTTCGAGGGGGAGAACACGACGCACCTCACGGCCGCCGACAAGTGGGGCAACGTCGTCGCCTACACCCTGACCATCGAGTCGACCGGCGGCAGCGGGATCACCGTGCCGGGGCGTGGCTTCCTGCTCAACAACGAACTGACCGACTTCTCCTTCGCGCCCGCCGACCCGGCCGTCCATGACCCGAACCTGCCGGGCCCGGGGAAGCGTCCGCGCTCCTCCATCGCCCCGACGATCGTCCTGGAGAAGGGGAAGCCGGTGGTCGCGCTCGGCTCGCCGGGCGGTGCCACGATCATCACGACCGTCCTGCAGACCCTCACGGGCTTCGTCGACCGGGGGCTGCCGCTGGTGGACGCGATCGCGGCGCCGCGCGCGAGCCAACGCAACGCCGCGCAGACCGAGTTGGAGCCGGGCCTGTGGGAGAGCCCGGTGCGGGCCGACCTCGAGGCGATCGGGCACTCCTTCAAGCGGAACCCCGAGATCGGGGCGGCCACCGCGGTGCAGCGGCTGCCGGGCGGTAAGTGGCTCGCCGCGGCGGAGAAGGTGCGTCGTGGCGGCGGGTCGGCGATGGTCGTTCGGCCGGAGTGAGACGGGGCCGGGCGGGCCTGTGAGGGCCCGCCCGGCACTTTCACCGGGCCGCGCGGTTCCGCCCATGCGTTCAGCGCCAGGAGGACCGGCAGGTCCCAGCCCCTGCCGTGCTCCCCAGTGGGGCCAATTACTATACCGGTATGAGAATGGGATTCTCGACTAGGGTGGGTGCATGGTTCGAACTCCCCTGACCCTTGAAGAGCGCGAGCGCGGCGAGCGGCTCGGCCGGCTGCTGCGTTCGGCGCGTGGCGAGCGGAGCATGGTGGAGGTGGCCGCGGCCGCCGGGCTCTCGGCGGAGACGCTCCGCAAGATCGAGACGGGGCGGGCCCCGACGCCCGCGTTCTTCACCGTGTCGGCGCTCGCGACGGCGCTCGGCCTCTCGCTGGACGAGGTGGCCCAGGCGTGCGAGCTGGTGCCGCTCGCCCCGGCGTGAGGGGCTGCGGCGGGCAGTGAGGCCCAGTCGCGGGGCGTGAGGCCTTGCGCGGGTGGCCGCGGTCAGGCCGTCCGGGCCCACGCGGCTGCGTTCTCGGCGGCGAAGTCCGCGAAGTCGCGGGCCGGACGGCCGGTGATCCGCTCGACCGCCGGGTCCACGCGGTCCTCCGATCCGTGCGCGATGCCGTCGTCCATGGCGGCGAGGACGCGGGCGAATGCCTCGGGCATCCCGGAGGCGACGAGCCGCTCGCGGAAGTCCGCCGCCGGGACGGAGCGATGGCGGATCTCCCGCCCCGAGACCTTGGAGACCGCCTCCGCGACATCCGCGTAGCCGAGCGCCTGCGGCCCGGTGATCAGGTGCGCCGCGTTGTGCGGCCGCTCGTCCGCCAGGGCCCGTACGGCGACGGCCGCGATGTCGCCCGCGTCGACGAACCCCACCCGGCCCTCCCCGGTGGCCGTCACGATCTCATCCGTGGCGCGGATGCTCTCCACGTGGAGATGGCCCGGCGTGACGAAGTTCTGCATGAACCATGAAGGGCGCAACACCGCCCACTCCGGGGCCAGTTGACGCAGCGCACGATGCACCTCGCCCGCTCCCGGATCGCCCTCGGCGATGGCGGAGGAACTCAGCAGCACGAAGCGGCGCACGCCCGCGTCCAGGGCCCGCTCCAGGAACGGCGCCATCAGCCGGGCGGGCTCGGCGTCGCCGATGGGCGGCACCAGATAGACGCCGTCCGTGCCGGTGAGGGCGGGGCCGTGCGTGGTGGGGTCGCTCCAGTCGAAGCGGACCTGGCCGGTGCCCGGCGCCGGGGTGCGGCTTCCGACGCGTACGGACATGCCCTCGGCGGCCAGTGCGGTCGCCACGCGGCTGCCGGTGGTGCCGGTGCCGCCGGTGATCAGGAAGCGCATGGTCATCGGGTCTCTCCGGAACGGGTGGCGCCGACGGGGATCTCGCCGTCGAAGGCGTCGGCGACCAGCGCGCCGTTCCAGTAGTCGCGAAAGCGCGTGATCCGGCCCTCGTGGACGGTGATGACCTGGATGTACGGCATGTCGAAGGGGCGCCCGGTGGCGACCGCCCGGCCGGTGCCGCGCAGCTCCGCCACGATCGTCCCGGGGTCCTCGGTGCGGTGGACGGTCAGGTCCTCGAAGCTCCGCAGGTCGATGTGGTCGGGGTAGTCGGCCATGTAGGCGCGCACGGCGTCGCGGCCGACGAGCCGGTGTGGGGCGCCGGGGAGCGCGAAGGGGAACTCGAAGACTCCGTCCGGCGCCCAGAGACCGACCCAGCCGTCGATGTCCTTGGCGAGGAGGAGGTCCAGGGAGCGCATGAATACGTCGGTCGCTGAATGGGGCGTTGCGGGGTGTGCAGCGGGGTGTGTTGCCCCAGGTGTCGCGGGGTGCGTCGTCATGGTGCCGACGTTAACCTGACCCCGGGTCCGTTTACAAGTACCGGACCCGGGGTCGACTTATGCTGGGATCTGTTCGCCGTGCTCGTCCCGCTCGACCCGCCCCCACCGAGGAGGAACCATCACCGCCCGCAAGGAGAGAGCCGACTCCGTCCGCAACAGGGCCGCGCTGCTGGCCGCGGCCGCCCGGCTGTTCAAGGACGCCGACGACCCCGACAGCGTCAAGATGGCCGACATCGCCCAGGCCGCCGGGGCCGGCAAAGGCACGGTCTTCCGGCACTTCTCCGACCGCATCGGCCTGGTCAGGGCGCTGGTCGTCGAGGAGACGCAGCAACTGCGCGAGCAAGTCGTCGACGGACCGCCGCCCCTGGGCCCCGGCGCACCGGTCGCCGAGCGGGTGCCCGCGCTCATGGCCGCACTCCTGGACCTCAAGCTGAACCAGCGCGCCCTGATGCTCGCCCTGGAGCGCGCGGGGGCCGGCAGTCCCTACCTCAATCCCGCCTACGATCTGTGGCACTCCGAAGTCGCCGGGATGCTGACCGGCGTACACGGACGCGAGGACGCCGACTATCTCGCGCACGCCCTGCTCGCCGCCGTCCGCAGCGACCTGGTCGAGCACCTGACCAGCCAGGGCGCGAGCCCCGGGCAGCTGCACGCGGGGCTGCGGAGGCTGTGCGCCTCCGTGCTCGCTCACGGCGCGGAGAGTGAGGTGTGAGGCTCCGTGGGGCGGCCGGAAAGCCGCGTGTAGCCGCCCCGTAACACGACTGGTGTTATGTTCCGGACCGGAAGACTCCAGGCTCCATGGGGCGGTGCTGGCTCGGATGGCAGTAGGACAACTCCCGGATCAGGTCCGGGAGTTCGCGAGGTACCTCAGGGACCTCCTGGCGCGGCTCGACCCGGGCGCCGGGTGGTGCGGTGTGTTCTGGTCCCGCGACCCCGAGGGAATGCAGGCCTGCCTGGATGGCTCGGAAGTGCCCCCCTGGGACGTGGTGGAGGCACTGCTGCACGACCTGGCCGCCGGGTACGGGGCGCAGGCCGCCGAGCGGGAGACGGAGCGGGCGCGGGCGCTGCACGGTGCGTCGCTGGCCGCGTACGACGCGCGGCCCGGTGGCCGTGAACTGCTCGGCGAGCGGCTCGACATGATGCTCACCGAGCAGCGGTTCGCCGTGGAACGACAGGCGGACCTGGGCCGCTCGCTCGCGGCGGCGGCCACGCGGGACGAGGTGGAGCGGCTCAACCGCGACCTGGCCTGGGTCCGTGACGACCACGAGCGGGCGACCGCGCGGTGCGCGGAGCTCCGGGAGCGCATCGAGCGGCTGGACCGGGCGGATCGCCCGCAGTGGGTCGACTTCGGGACGCCGGTGTCGGACGATTTCGCGGGTGAGGGTGCTGACGACTTCGGGGTCGAGGGTTCCGGCGACTTCGGGCTCGGGAGTTCCGGCGGCTTCGGGGCCGAGGGGTCCGGCGCTTTCCGGGCCGCGCAGTTCGACGGCTTCGATGAGCAGGGGGCGACCGCTTTCGGGGCCCGGCCCGCGGACGGCTTCGGAGCCGTCGCCGGTGGCCGCGAAGCCGCGTCGCCCGAACTCGACACCCGCACAAGGGAGTTCGGCGCCTTCACGACGGATCAGGGCGGCCCGACCCCCGACTCCCGCACCCTCTCCGTCGATCCGGCCCAGGACTCGGAGTCGGCCCTGGAGCCGGACTCGGGACCGCCCGACGCCCAGCCGGCCCCCGGCCCCTCCCGCGCCCCCAAGCAGAACCGCAAGTCGCGCGACACGTCCCGCCGTCCGCGCCGCCCCCGAGGCGCCCGTTTCGCGGGGTTCGCCGGGCCGGACGAGGGCGAGGGTGGCGAGGGTGAGGCCGGTGGTGCGGTCGCCGTACCCGAGACCGCCCCGCAGCGGCCCGCCGCGAACGGCCCGCGCGGCGCGCGGTTCGCGCACACCGCCGAAGGGGCGCACACCGCCGAAGGGGCGGACGGCGCCGCCGGACCGGACCGTGACGCCGAGCGGGCCACCACCGAAGCCGTCGCCGCCCTGGTGAGGCTCCGTGGCCAGGGCCGCAGCGGCGAGGCGCACGGCGTACTCGTCGAGGCGGCGGGCTGGCCCGCGGCGCGCCTGCCCGTGTTCGCCGGTGAGCTGCACCGCGCGGGCCTCGGTGCCGACTGGTCGACGCTGCTCTGGGAGGCCGCTTCGCTGCCGCCCGACCGGCTCGTCGCGCTGGCCGACGCCCTCGCCGGGTCCGGCCGCGGCGACGACTGCCGCAAGCTGCTGCGGCAGGGTGTCTCCCGGCCCGCACCGGAGATCGCCGAGGCGGTGCTCGCGCTGATCGACGCGGGCCGCGAGCGCGAGGCCCGTGCGCTGCTCGACGCCTACATCCGCGTCCGTACCCCCGAGGACGCGGCCGGCTGCGCCCACACCGATCCGTACCGCCTCATCCCGCTGCTGCTCCGGGCGGCCCAGGGGGTGTCGGACGAGCGCCACTGGGATCTCGTGCACGCGTTGCGTGTTGCCGGATTCAGTGCCTGACGCGCCCGTTTCATTTGTGCGTTCTCGTCCGCTTGGGTGCGAAACATGATCGACTCCGCCGGTTAACGGCGATGGTCTTGCCCAGCCCGTCGGGGAGGCTTACGTTTTCCTGTCTACGCATCAAGTCTACGGGCGTAGAAGCTCTCTGACGTCCCGTCGAAGGAGCAGCTCATGGTCAACGTCGTACGCGCCGCACTGGTCCAGGCGACCTGGACAGGCGACACCGAATCCATGATTGCCAAGCACGAGGAGCACGCCCGCGAGGCGGCCCGCCAGGGTGCGAAGATCATCGGCTTCCAGGAAGTGTTCAACGCCCCCTACTTCTGCCAGGTGCAGGAGCCGGAGCACTACCGATGGGCCGAACCCGTGCCGGACGGACCCACCGTCACGCGGATGCGGGAACTGGCCCGCGAGACCGGCATGGTCGTCGTCGTCCCGGTCTTCGAGGTCGAGCAGTCCGGGTTCTACTTCAACACCGCCGCCGTGATCGACTCCGACGGTACGTATCTCGGCAAGTACCGCAAGCACCACATCCCCCAGGTCAAGGGCTTCTGGGAGAAGTACTACTTCAAGCCGGGGAACGCGGGCTGGCCCGTCTTCGACACGGCCGTCGGCAAGGTCGGCGTCTACATCTGCTACGACCGCCACTTCCCCGAGGGCTGGCGCCAGCTGGGCCTGAACGGCGCCCAGATCGTCTACAACCCCTCCGCCACGTCGCGCGGACTCTCCGCCTACCTCTGGCAGCTGGAACAGCCCGCGGCGGCCGTCGCCAACGAGTACTTCATCGCCGCGATCAACCGCGTGGGCGTCGAGGAGTACGGCGACAACGACTTCTACGGAACGTCGTACTTCGTCGACCCGCGCGGCCAGTTCGTCGGCGAGACCGCGAGCGACAAGGCCGAGGAACTCGTCGTCAGGGACCTGGACTTGGGGCTGATCGAGGAAGTACGCCAGCAGTGGGCGTTCTACCGTGACCGCCGCCCCGACGCGTACGAAGGACTGGTACAGCCGTGAAGGACCTCCATACCCGCCACCAGGCCGTCCTGCCCGCGTGGCTCGCGCTCTACTACGCCGACCCGCTGGAGATCACCCACGGCGAGGGCCGCCACGTCTGGGACGCGGACGGCAAGCGGTACCTCGACTTCTTCGGCGGCATCCTCACCACCATGACCGCCCACGCACTGCCCGAGGTCACCAAGGCGGTCAGCGAACAGGCCGGGCGGATCATCCACTCGTCCACGCTCTACCTCAACCGGCCGATGATCGACCTCGCCGAGCGGGTCGCGGGCCTCTCCGGCATCCCGGACGCCCGCGTCTTCTTCACCACGTCGGGCACCGAGGCCAACGACACGGCCCTGCTCCTGGCCACCGCGCACCGCCGCTCGAACCAGATCCTGGCGATGCGCAACAGCTACCACGGCCGCTCCTTCACGGCCGTCGGCATCACCGGCAACAACGCCTGGTCGCCGACCAGCCTCTCGCCGCTCCAGACGCTGTACGTCCACGGGGGCGTCCGCAGCCGAGGACCGTACGCCGCGCTGAGCGACGCCGAGTTCATCGAGGCCTGCGTCGCCGACCTGAAGGACATGCTCGGGCAGGCGCGCGGGGGAGTGGCGGCGCTGATCGCCGAGCCGATCCAGGGGGTCGGCGGCTTCACCTCGCCGCCGGACGGGCTCTACGCGGCCTTCCGCGAAGTCCTCTGGGAGCACGGCGTCCTGTGGATCTCGGACGAGGTGCAGACCGGCTGGGGCCGCACCGGCGACCACTTCTGGGGCTGGCAGGCGCACGCCGCCAGCGGCCCGCCGGACATCCTCACCTTCGCCAAGGGCATCGGCAACGGCATGTCCATCGGCGGCGTCGTCGCGAGCGCCGAGGTCATGAACTCCCTCGACTCCAACTCCATCTCGACCTTCGGCGGCTCCCCGGTCACCATGGCGGCCGGCCTCGCCAACCTCACGTATCTCCTGGAGCACGACCTCCAGGGCAACGCGCGCCGCGTCGGCGGGCTGCTCATCGAGCGGATGCGCGCCATCTGCGCCCAGCTGCCCGTCGTACGCGAAGTGCGCGGCCGCGGCCTGATGATCGGCATCGAACTGGTCGACCCCGAGACGGGCGAGGCCGATCCGCAGGCGGCATCCGCCGTGCTGGAGGCGGCCCGCGACGGCGGCCTCCTGATCGGCAAGGGCGGCGGCCACGACACCAGCGTCCTGCGCATCGCCCCGCCGCTCTCGCTGACCGTCGCGGAGGCGGAAGAAGGGGCCTCGATCCTCGAACGGGCCCTGCGGAGCGTCTAGTCCAGTGCCTTCCGGCAGGAACGTACGAGCATGAAAGGGAGCGCACCATCATGAGTACCCGCACCCTGATCCGCGGCGGACTCGTCATCACCGCCGCCGAAGAGATCCACGCCGATGTGCTGATCGAGGACGGCCGGATCGCCGCGCTCGCCGCACACGGCTCGGGCGCCGCCGCTGCGTGGACCGCGGACCACGTCATCGACGCCTCCCACAAGTACGTGATTCCGGGGGGAGTCGACGCGCACACGCACATGGACTTCCCGTTCGGCGGCACGTTCTCCTCCGACGACTTCGAGACGGGCACCCGGGCCGCGGCCTGGGGCGGCACCACCACCATCGTGGACTTCGCGGTGCAGACCAAGGGGCAGGCGCTGCGCGCGGGCCTGGACGCCTGGTACGCGAAGGCGGACGGCAAGTGCGCGATCGACTACGGCTTCCACATGATTCTCTCGGACGTCAACGAGAAGTCCCTGCGGGAGATGGACCTGCTGATCGAGGAAGGGGTCAGTTCGTTCAAGCTCTTCACCGCCTACCCCGGCGTCTTCTTCAGCGACGACGGGCAGATCCTGCGGGCGATGCAGAAGGCCGCCGTGAACGGCGGCCTCATCATGACGCACGCGGAGAACGGCCTGGCCATCGACGTCCTGGTGGAGCAGGCCCTCGCCCGGGGCGAGACCGATCCGCGCTACCACGGCGAGGTGCGCAAGGCGCTCCTTGAGGCGGAAGCCACGCACCGGGTGATCAAGCTGGCCCAGGTGGCCGGAGCCCCGGTCTACGTCGTGCACGTCTCGGCCCAGGAGGCGGTGGCCGAGCTGGCCAGGGCCCGCGACGAGGGTCTGCCGGTGTTCGGGGAGACCTGTCCGCAGTATCTGTTCCTGTCCACGGACAACCTCGCCGAGCCCGACTTCGAGGGTTCCAAGTACGTCTGCTCGACCCCGCTGCGGCCCCGCGAGCACCAGGCCGCGCTCTGGCGCGGGCTGCGCACGAACGACCTCCAGGTGGTGTCGACCGACCACTGCCCCTTCTGCTTCGTCGGGCAGAAGGAGCTGGGCCGCGGCGACTTCTCCAAGATCCCGAACGGTCTGCCGGGCGTCGAGAACCGCATGGACCTCCTCCACCAGGCCGTCGTGGACGGGCACATCAGCCGCCGCCGCTGGATCGAGATCGCCTGCGCGAGCCCGGCCCGGATGTTCGGCCTGTACGGCAAGAAGGGCACGATCGCGCCGGGCGCCGACGCGGACGTCGTCATCTACGACCCGGCCGCCGAGCAGATCATGTCGGCGGAAACACACCACATGAACGTGGACTACTCCGCGTACGAGGGCAAGCACGTCACCGGCCAGGTGGAGACGGTCCTGTCCCGCGGCGAAGTCGTCATCGACCAGCGGAAGTTCACCGGCCGCGCCGGACACGGCGCGTACGTGCCGCGCGGCACCACCCAGTACCTCGGCTAGGAGAGGCGACGCACCATGGACTTCGGACTCGTCCTGCAGACCGATCCACCGGCCGGGCAGGTCGTCAGCCTCATGAAGCGCGCCGAGCGCAACGGCTTCAGCCACGGCTGGACCTTCGACTCGGCGGTCCTGTGGCAGGAACCCTTCGTCATCTACAGCCAGATCCTGGCGAACACGGACCGGCTGATCGTCGGCCCGATGGTCACCAACCCGGGCACGCGCACCTGGGAGGTGACGGCCTCCACGTTCGCGACTCTGAACGACATGTACGGCAACCGCACGGTGTGCGGCATCGGGCGCGGCGACAGCGCGATGCGGGTGGCGGGCCGTACGCCGAACACCCTGGCCCGGATCAGCGAGGCGATGAAGGTCATCCGCTCGCTGGCCTCGGGCGGGGAGGCGGACCTGGGCGGCACCACGATCCGCTTCCCCTGGATCAAGCCGGATGCCGAACTCCCGGTCTGGATGGCCGCGTACGGCCCCAAGGCCCTGAAGATGGCGGGCGAGGAGGCGGACGGCTTCATCCTCCAGCTGGCCGACCCGTATCTGACGGAGACGATGGTGAAGGCGGTCAGGGACGCCGCCACGGCGGCGGGCCGCGATCCTTCCTCGGTCACGATCTGCGTCGCGGCCCCCGCGTACCTGACGCAGGACGACTCACCGGCGTCCTTGGCACACGCCCGTGAGCAGTGCCGCTGGTTCGGCGGGATGGTCGGCAACCACGTCGCCGACCTGGTGTCCAAGTACGGCGAACACTCCGACCTGGTCCCCGAGGCCCTCACCGAGTACATCAAGGCCCGCGAGGGCTACGACTACTCCCACCACGGCCGCGCCGACAACCCCGACACGGCCTTCGTCCCGGACGACATCGTGGACCGCTTCTGCGTGATCGGCACGGCCGAGCAACACATCGCGAAACTAAGGGAGTTGGAGCGACTGGGAGTGGATCAGTTCGCGCTGTACGCGATGCACGACGCCCGCGAGGGAGTCATCGACGGGTACGGCGACACGGTCATTCCCGCGCTGTCCTGAGCAGCCCCACCTCGAGGTCGGCGACGACACCGTAATGATCACTGGCCCATACGCCGTCGACCGGTTCGTCGAAGGCGAGGCCGGCGCCGCGCACGCGGGCGAAGGCGCCCGGGTGCGCGTGCGGTGAGCCGACGAAGACGTAGTCGATCCGGCGGCGGTGTCCGGGCTGGCGCACCAGGAGTTCGATGTCCTCGGCCGCGCGGGGGTTGTCGGCGCTCCAGGTGTGCCCCGGACCGGAGCCCGCGACCTCCCACGCGTCGTGGAAGTGGGTGCTGCGCCCCGACAGCGACTGCCGGCCGGTGAGATAGCGGATGCCGGCCGATTCGGGCTCCGCGTTGAAGTCACCGGCCATGACCGTCGGCAGGGCAGTGCGGTGCCGGGCGTCCAGGTCGCTCAAGGCCAGCACCTGGCGCTCCCGTTGCGCTTCCGCGTCCAGCCGGAACGACGTCGTGGGCGCGATGAACAGCACATCACCCAGCGCGGGCAGCGGCACGAGGGCGGCCAGCGTGAGCCACGGGACGTCGGGCGCGTCCGTGCCGCGCTGATCGAGGACTTCGGCGATGCGGTGCGGCCACCGCGTCGCGATCGCCGTCCCGCCGTACCGGTCCGCGTGGGGCGGAGCCGTCGCCGTGGTCCGCGCCTGGTGGGTGCCGTGCAGCCCGGTCCCGTCGAGCAGACCGGGCAACTGGTCCGGCAGGACCTCCTGGAAGGCGACGAGATCCGGGTCCAGCCGCCGCAGCCCGGCATTGACCATCGCCATCCGTGCCGCGGCGTCGCCCCGGCTGTTCCACACGTTCAACGTCACGACGCGCACTCTCGTCGTCATCAGGTTCCTTTCCCTGGCTCAGGCCCCCGGACGGCCCGGTCGCCCGAGCCGTCCGGTCGTCCCGGCCGTCCGGTCATCCGGACGGTCCCGTCATCCGAACTGGCCGACCTTGTAGTCGCCCGCGGGCCGCTGCGTGAGGACGTTCAGGCGGTTGAAGGCGTTGATGAGGGCGATGACCGACACCAGGGCGGCCAGCTGGTCCTCGTCGTAGTGCTTGGCGGCGTTCGCCCACGCCTCGTCGGTGACGCCACCGGCCGCGTCCGCGATGCGGGTGCCCTGTTCCGCCAGTTCCAGCGCGGCCCGCTCGGCCTCGGTGAACACGGTGGCCTCGCGCCAGGCGGCGACCAGGTGCAGGCGTATCTGGCTCTCCCCGGCGTGCGTGGCCTCCTTGGTGTGGATGTCGATGCAGGAACCGCAGCCGTTGATCTGGCTCGCGCGCAGCGCGACCAGTTCGCGTGTCGCGGCGGGCAGCGCCGACTCGGCGAGCGACCGGCCCGCGGCGGCGATGTGCTTGACGGCCTGGGCCGAGACCGGATTGCCGAGGAAGTCGAGTCGGGGGGTGAGCATGGTGATCTCCCTTGCGTGTCGGGCCGGTCCGCCCCGGGACGGAGCGGCCGTTGGCGGGGACCGTGTCGTCCCAGCAGACCGACGAGACAGCCTGCCGGAATGTGAGGCCACGCGCCGACATCACATTCCGGCGGGCTGTCTCGTCGTACGGGTGACGGCACATGCGGCAAGAGGAGCGGCGAGACAGTGACGACCCAGTCCAGCACCGGAGACGGCCCGCTCGACCCGAGCCTGGGCGCGATCATGAGCGAGCGGCGTCAGCTCATCAATCTCGCCTACCGGCTCCTGGGCTCCCTGGCCGACGCCGAGGACGTCGTACAAGAGGCATACGTCCGCTGGTACGCCATGTCCCCGCGGCAGCAGCAGGCCATCGCGTCCCCCGGCGGCTGGCTGACGAAGGTCGCCGGCCGCATCTGCCTCGACCAGCTCCGCTCGGCACGGGCCCGGCGCGAGAGTTACGTGGGCGAGTGGATTCCGGAGCCGCTGCCCGACCGCGCGGAGTGGGCCGACGGGCGGCCGGGCGGTACGACCGCCGACCCGGCCGACCGCGTCACGCTCGACGAGTCGGTCAACATGGCGTTCCTGGTCGTGCTCGAATCGATGACCCCGGCCGAGCGGGTGGCGTTCATCCTGCACGACGTCTTCCGCTACTCCTTCGCCGAAGTGGCCGAGATCGTCGGCCGCAGCCCGGCGGCCTGCCGTCAGCTGGCCTCATCGGCGCGCCGCCGCATGCGCACCCCGCAGGCCCCGGCGACCCCGGCGGTCCGGCGCGCCGTCATCGTCAGGGACTTCAAGCGGGCCTGGGAGAGCAGGGACATCGCCGCGCTCATCGGCCTCCTCGATCCCGACGCCACGGCACTCGCCGACGGCGGTGGACGGGTCAACGCGGCGCCCCACCCCATCACGGGAGGCGAGCGGATCGCGCGCTACCTGGTCGCCGTCGCCGACCACGTGCCGCCCGGCCAGACGATCCTGGAACGCACGGTCAACGGCCAGCCCGGTCTGGTGGTCCAGCACGGTGGCGTCACCACGTCGGTGCTCGCGTTCGACATCGAAGGCGAAAGGATCAAGCGCTGCTGGGCGGTACGGAACCCCGAGAAGCTGCGGTCCTGGACGACGAACTGACGAGGGCGCCCGGCCATCCCATGGGTTTCATCGCTTATGTCGGGTGGGTGTCGGCTTGCGGTCTATGTCGTACGGTAAACTAACAAACCGAGCCAAGGTGCTCCATTGAGCCGTCAGTTGCTCAATTTTCAAGCGGCGACGTCGATCGCCGACGGTCGGAGGGTTGGGGGCAGGGCATGGGTCGCAGTGGTCGCGCCGCCCGGCTCCCCGTGGACGGTGTCTTCCGTGACCGCGCCGGGGTGCGCGCTCCCAGGGTCGTACGCATCGACAACTCCGCCCGTGACAGCGTGCCTGATATCGACGGCACCATGACGAGCGGCCCGCGCCCCTGACGTTGCCGGAGTGTCGACTCCCGCCCGTCCGCGCCCAGTTGCTCTCATCCGCCTGTCCCGACGGCATGAGCCGTGCGCCCGTGCCGCGCTGCCGTGCACCCACCGGCCATCGACCCGACCAGGGAGAGCAGATGACCACCCAGGAGATTCCCGAGCGGCTGCTCGACGGATACGCCGACATCCTCACCCGGGCCGCCGCCACCGGCCGCCGCCTCACCCGTGAGGAGCTGACATCGCGCAGGGCGCTCGGCGCGCAGGCCGCCCACGCCGGATACGCGTGGCGCGTCCTCATCCGCGAACACCTCGCCGCCACCCGCGTCCACCGTCCCGCGACCGGCGATCCGGACCACCTGCTCGCGACCGCCGAGCAGGCCATCGACGCCTTCGCCGAGGGCTATGAACACGCGCAACGCCTTGTCGTACGTCAGGAGGAGGCGGCCCGGCGCGAATTGATCGACGACCTGCTGTACGGGCGAGGGGACCTGGGGCGTCTCGCCGCGCGTGCCGAGCGATTCGGGCTGCGGCTGTCCCACGCGCACGCGGTGGCCGTGGCGGAAGGGCCGGCCGCCTATGACGAGACCGATCCCGTGTCGCGGGACGTGGAGAGCGAACTGGTCGGCCGCTTCGGCGACCGGCACATCCTGCTCACCACCAAGGACGGCCGCCTCGTGTGCATCGCCCCCGCCCACCAGGACGAGGTCCTCGACCACTTCGCCAAGCGGGCGTACGCAGCCACCGACGGCGGCCGCATCGCCATCGGCAGGCCCCAGCCCGGCGCGGCGGGCATCGCCCACAGCTACGAAGAAGCCGTCAGCACCCTGGAGCTCGCGACACGCATGGGCTTCGACGAGCCCGTCCTGCGCGCCGCCGACCTCCTGGTCTTCCCCGTACTCGCCCGCGACCGGCAGGCCCTGGTGGACCTGGTGCTCACCACGCTCGGCCCGCTGGAAGAGGCGCGCGGCGGGGCCGTGCCCCTGCTGGAGACCCTGTTCGCCTACTTCGACACCGGGTGCGTGGCGGCCCAGGCGGCGCGGGAGCTGTCGCTGAGCGTACGAGCCCTCACGTACCGCCTGGAGCGCATCCGCACCCTCACCGGATCCGACCCCTCCGACCCGCTGGACCGCTACACCCTCCAGACGGCGGTCATCGGAGCTCGGCTGCTCGGCTGGCCGGCCACCTCGCTGTGAGGTGACCGGCGGCGGCGTCGCGGGCGGGTCAGTCCGTGACGTCGATCTTGCCGTTGAGCTGGGTGGCAGCGGCGGTCGAAGCCGCGGTGGCGGCGGCGGCCGCGAGGGGCTTGCCGCCGGTGATGCCCTTGAGGAGCTCGGCCACGTCGACTCCCGTGGTGGAGCTGAGGAGTTCCATGCCCTGGGCGACGTTGTCGGCCACCGTGCGCGAGAGCCGGCTCGCCCCGTCCGTCGAGATCACCGTCATCTTGTCGATCGCGCCGAGCGGTTCCGCCGCCTTGGCCACCACGCTGGGCAGCACCTCGACGAGCATCTGCAGCACCGCCGCGTCGCCGTACTGCGCGAACGCGTCGGCCTTCTTGCGCATCGCCTCCGCCTCAGCGGCCCCCTTGGCGCCGATCGCGGCGGCGTCGGCCTCGCCCTCCAGGCGTACGGCGTCGGCGAGCGCGGCGCGCTGGGCCTTCTCGCCCTCACCGGTCAGGCGGGCCCGGTCGGCGTCCGCCTCGGCCTGCTTGACCAGGGAGACGCGGCGCGCCTCGGCCTCCTGCTCGGCCTGGTAGCGGGCGGCGTCGGCGGGCTTGCGGATCTTGGTGTCCAGCTCGCGGTCGGTCAGGGCGGCCTGCCGCTGGGCGACCTTCTCCTGCTCGGTGAGGACCTCCTGCCGGCGGGCGGCCTCGGCGAGCGGTCCCGCCGCGCCGGCGCGGGCGGACGCCTCGTCGGTCTCGGCCTTGATCTCGGCCTGCTTGAGGGCGAACGTCCGCTGGGCGATCGCGATCTCCTCCTCGGCCTTCAGCCGGGCCTGCTCGGCGGCGCGGCGCGCCACGGCCTCGGCGATGTCCGCCTCCTGCTTGGCGCGGGCGGCCTCGGGACGGCCGAGGTCCTCCAGGTAGGAGCCCTCGGTGCTGATGTCCTGGATCTGGAAGGCGTCGAGCACCAGGCCCTGCCCGGACAGGCTCGCCTCGGCCTCCTCGGCGACCTGCCCGGCGAACGCGGCGCGGTCGCGGATGATGTCCTCCACCGACATCCGGCCCACGATGGAGCGCAGCGCGCCGGAGAGGACTTCCTGGGTGAAGCCGACGATGCCGCCCTGCTGGGCGAGGAACCGCTGGGCCGCGGCGCGTATCGAGTCCTCGGTGCCGCCGACCTTGACGATCGCGACGCCCTCCAGGTTGGCCTTCACCCCGCGCAGGGTGACCGCGCCGCGCACCGCGATCGGGATGTGCCGCGAGGAGAGGTCGAGCGTGAACTTCTGCTGGACGAACGGCACGACGAACACGCCGCCGCCCACCACGACCTTCTGGCCGCTGTTGTCGGTGAAGATGCGGCCGGTGTCGGGATCGGTGGACTTCTTGCCGCGCCGCCCGGTCACGATGAAGGCCTCGCTGGGCCCGGCGACCTTGTAGCGGGTCACGACGACGAGTGCGAGCAGTACGAGGAGTACGACGACGCCGATGACGGCGGTCAGGACTGGGCTCATGGTGAATTCCCCCCTGCCTCCCGGGGGCGGCAGATCGGTGATGTGGTGCGTGTACGTGGATGAGCTACGTGGGGCGGCACGGGCGTGACGTGGTGTGACGTGACGTGACGTGAGTGGTGCGGTGGTCAGCGCTGCACGGGGCGGACCGCGACCGAGGTCGGTGACAGGGCCGACTCGACCCAGATCTCGGTGCCGCGGGTGACGGCCACGGTGCTCCTGGCGGCGAACTTCACCGGCTGACCGGCCAGTTGGAGCAGCACCTCTCCATAGCCGTCGGCCGGGATCGCGGTGACCACGGCCCCCGCGGTGCCCACGAGATCCTCGCCCCGTGGTGTGGTCGCGGTCTGATCCCGCATCAGGGCACGGCTGAACTTCCAGGTCAGCCAGCCCGCTGCCACGCCGACGGCCGCTCCGGCAGCGGTGGCGCCGACGGCGCCGAGCCCGGTCGTACCGAGCACGATCGCACCGCCGAAGCCGAGCATGGACACGAATCCGGCGACGACGGGCAGGGACAGCAGCCCGTCGAGGAGCCCGTCGAAGAGCCCTTCAAGAACCCCGTCGAAGACGAGGGAGAGGATCAGCAGCACGATTCCCGCGATGCCAAGACCCAGAAAGAGAGTCACCGGAGCACCTCCCCACTTGCCACTTGCCACTTGCCGGATGTCTCGGTGAGGTGGGGATCGTCGCATGCGGGACAGATGGTGCACATTGCCGTGATCCGGCAATCATTACGGTTCTTTTATGCCGGTCTGCCTTTGTGCCGGTCTCCCTCTGTGCCTGTCTGTCTCTGTGCTGGTCTAGCCGTCGGCCGTGCCCGTCCTGGCCTGTGCGCGCCGACCGAGCAGTTCCGCCAGGCCCTGGCGGGTCGCGGCGAGCACGACGCGGTCCTGGGAGCGCAGTACGTAGCCCGGGTGCAGGTCCCAGACGAGACCGGCCGGATGCTCGGTGCCGTCGTCGGACCGGGCGGCGGTCAGGTCCGGGAGCCGCTCGTCCGGTGCGGTGGCGTCCAGGGCGATGACCCGCCAGACCCCGGGCCGGAACGACTCGGCGATGGTCCGACCCTCCAGCTGGCGGTGTCCCGCGACGTCGAGGGCGGCGAACAGCAGCACCCGCCGCTCGACGGGGATCGCGCCCAGGATCTGCCGCCCCATCATGGCCCCGGCGAACGCGGGCGCGGCGAGGGTGGAGACGCTGCGGCTGCGCGTGAGGGCCTGCGGGTGGGCGGCGCGCAGGGTGCGGTAGACGGCGGTGGCGAACGTGTCGTCGTACAGCCGAAGAGCCACGCGGACGTTGGGTTTGACCGAGCGGGCGTACAGGGCGGCTTCGAGGTTGGTGGTGTCGACACTGGTGAGGGCGAGCAGGGCGTGTGCGCGGTGGATCTTTGCGGCTTCCAGGACGCCTTCGTCCGTGACGTCGCCGATGACCGTGGGTACGCGCAGGCGGCGGGCGAGCGGGATGCCGCGCGCCTCGGGGTCCTCCTCCACGCACACGACGGGGATGCCGAGTTCGCGCAGGCGGGCCAGGACGCGGGTCCCGATCTTGCCGAGTCCGAGCAGGACCACGTGACCGGAGAGACCGCGTGGCGGGCGGCGCAGGGAGGACGCGGTGCGGAACGTGCCCAGCGCCTCCAGGACGGCGGCGAGGAGCACCGGCAGGAGGAGCAACCCCGCCAGTCCCGAAAGGAGTTGCAGGATCTGGCGGGCGGTGGATTCGCCGAGCGCGGGGTCGTCGATGGCGAACAGGTCGAGCAGGGTCAGATAGGCGGCGTGCAGCGGATGGTCGTCGCCGGTCAGCCAGTTCGCCACCGCCAGGCCGAGGACACAGGCCATGAGCCCGGCCACCGACCAGCGCAGGCGCGGCGAGAAGAGCGATCCGAGCGGAAGGCCGCGCCCGGTCAGGCGGCCGGGTGGCCGGTCGGGCCCGGCGTGCGAGACGGCCTTGAGGACCACGGTGCCCCTGCCGGTGGCGGAGGTGACGGTGCGGTCGTCGGGCAGCAGCAGGGGCCCGTCCTGGCCGCCGTCGTCCGAACCCTCCGCGCCCGCGGGGTCGTTGGTGGTCGACGAGAGCAGGGCGAGCGTGCACAGGCCGGGGTCGGCGACCTCTCCGCGGCGCGGCGGGTCGCGCTCCACGGCGCGCAGGAGGAGACCGTCGGCCTGGACGACCTTGCTGGTACCGGCGACGGCGGTGGCCGCGAGGGCGGGAGCCGCGGTGTCGGCGTCGGACAGGACGGTGGTGGAGGCGTTCACCTCGGCCGGGTCCAGGCCGGGCGACGCGACCGCGGCGGCCTGGTCCAGCAGCTCCTCCAGGTGCTGGCCCAGCTTGCGGTTGTAGAGCCGGATCACTATCCGCAGGCGGGGGTTGAGGCGCCGGGCGACGAGCGCGGCGTGGATGTTGGTCTCGTCGTCGTCGTACACCAGGGCCAGCGCGGCGGCGTCGTGGACGCCCGCCTCGACGAGGACGGCCTCGTCGGGCTCCGGTGCTTCCAGGACCCGGGGGACCTCGGGCCGCGTCGCTGCGTCCCCGCTGCCGCCGGGGGTTCCGGCCGCGCGTGCCATGACGGCCTGCATCCGGACCAGGAGGGCGGTGGCCCGCGCACGCCCGGCCGGTCCCGACCGCGGACCGTCCACCGGCAGCGCGGAAGGGACGACGACGGTCACCCGCTCGCGGTAGACCGAGCGCAGCTCGGCGGCGAGGCGTTCGGCGAGCGCGTCGTCACCGCAGACGATCATGTGGCCGCTGTGGGGCGGCTGTTGTGCCTGGCGGGGGAGCGGCCGACGGGGGTCCGCCTGCCGGGGGTCGGCCTGCCGAGGGAGCGCGGGCCCGGTGTCCGGATGGCGGCGGACGGGCTGCGGGTTCCCCTGGCTCACGACTCGTCCTCTCCGGAGCGGCTGATCATGCGGGTCAGGGTAGTTGGGGTACGTGGCACGGGTACGCCGGTACGCTGGTACGCCGGGAGGCCGCTGTCGCGGTCAGTCCGACCGGGAGCGGACGGGAACAGGGTTGTCGGCGCCGTCAGTCGGGGAAACTCGCCAAGAGGCTGGATCTGAAGCCTCTCCCGCACCTGTAGGCAACAGCGCCACCGCCAGTACCTGAGCCGACTTGACCCGAGTCTTCGCGTCGACCCGAGTCCCACGTCGACCGGAGTCCCGCGTCGACCGGAGTCCCGCGTCGACCCGATCCCCGCGTCGAAACCCGAGTAAGGAGCCTGGGCATGGATTTCGGACGTGTGCCGCCGATCGGACGTGTGCCGCAGACCGATCCGCTCGCCTCGTGACCGGCACCGTCCCCACGGGGCCGACCGCCGCGGACCCCGGCGCGACATCCCAGACCGTGGCCGACGACGGCCGCGTCGAACTGCGCCCCGGCGCCTTCCCGGAGCACAGCCGCTTCGCCAACGACGACCTCAGGCCCATCCCCCTCGCCGAACGCCACTGGAGCACCTACAACTTCGCCGCCCTGTGGATCGGCATGGCCCACAACATCCCTTCCTGGACGCTCGCTTCGGGTCTGGTCGCGCTCGGCATGGACTGGCGCCAGGCCGTCTTCACGATCGCGGCGGCCAACGTGATCGTGCTCCTGCCGATGCTTCTGACGGGACACGCGGGCCCGAAGTACGGCATCCCGTTCCCCGTCCTGGCCCGCGCCTCCTTCGGCCTGCGCGGGGCGAACCTGCCCGCGCTGATCCGGGCGGCCGTGGCCTGCGGCTGGTTCGGCATCCAGACCTGGATCGGCGGCCAGGGGATCTACGTCCTGCTCAACCAGGTCTTCGACGGAGCGTGGAGCGACGAGTCCCGGATCGGCGGCCACCCATGGCCGCTGTGGCTCTGCTTCGTCCTCTTCTGGGTCCTCCAACTGGCCATCATCTACCGGGGGATGGAGGCGCTGCGGCGCTTCGAGAACTGGGCGGCGCCCTTCGTGCTCGTCGGCGCCGTCGTGCTGCTCGTGTGGATCGCCGACAAGGCGGGCGGCTTCGGCCCGCTGCTCGACCAGCCGTCCACGCTGGGCTGGGGAGCCGACTTCTGGCCGGTGTTCTTCCCCGCGCTGATGGGCATGATCGGCTTCTGGTCGACGCTGTCCCTGAACATCCCCGACTTCACCCGGTTCGGTAAGGGGCAGCGGGCGCAGGTGTGGGGGCAGACGCTCGGCCTGCCGACCACCATGACCGCCTTCGCGCTCCTGTCGGTCCTGGTGACCTCCGGCTCGCAGGCGGTGTACGGGGAGCCGATCTGGGAGCCCGTCGACCTGGCCGCCAAGGCCGACAACGTCTTCGGGCTTCTCTACGCCCTGGTGACGGTCCTGGTCGCCACGGTCTCCGTGAACATCGCGGCGAACGTGGTCTCACCCGCGTACGACCTCGCGAACCTCGCCCCGAAGTTCATCAACTTCCGTACGGGCGCGCTGATCACCGGTGTCGTGGGCGTGGTCATCTTCCCGTGGAAGCTGATCGAGACGCCCGAGCTCTACATCTTCGTCTGGCTGGGCGTCGTGGGCGGACTGCTCGGCACGGTCGCCGGAATCCTGATCGCCGACTACTGGGTGGTGCTTCGGACGGTCCTGGACCTCGCCGACCTGTACCGCCCGGAAGGGCGCTACTGGTACACCGGCGGGTGGAACCTGCGCGCCGTCGCGGCCTTCGCGGTCGGGGGCGTGCTTGCCGTGGGCGGGTCGCACTCGGCGCCGGGGAAGGGACCGTTCCCCGAGGACGGGCTGATCCCCGTACTGAAGCCGCTCGCCGACTACGGCTGGGCGATCGGGCTCGCGTCGGCGCTGGTCGTCTACGTCGGGCTGATGGCGGTGGGCAGGGGCGGGCGCAAAAGGCAGGGGTAGGGGCAGGCGCGCGGGCTCCGGGGGAGGCCGATCGGCGGCCTAGACTGGACCCTCGCGTACGAGAGTCCGTACGCGCGAGTCCAGGCGCGGAGGGAGGACGACCGTGGCGACGAACGGCACCGGCTTCGACGATCCATCGGCCGAGGTCCTCGCCGACGCGGCGGCGGCCTTCGGGCTGCTCGCCTCCTCCGCGCGGCTGCACATCGTATGGGCGCTCGCGCAGGGCGAGAGCGACGTGACCGGGCTCGCGGAGCGGGTCGGCGGTGCGCTGCCCGCGGTCAGCCAGCATCTGACGAAGCTGAAGCTGGCCGGGCTCGTGCGCTCCCGGCGCGAGGGCCGGCGCCAGGTCTACTTCGTCGACGACGCGGACGTGGTGACCGTGGTGCGGCTGATGGTCGGACAGCTGACCGACCGCGCCGACCGCTCGCACACTTCTGACCCTGCCGACCGCTCACACACTTCTGGACGCGCCGAACGCTCCGACATCGCCGACCGTGCCGACCGCTCCCACATCGCCGACCGTGCCGACCGCTCCAACCGTGACGGCAGTGCCGACCGTGCCGCGCGGTCACCGGCACGCCGGCTCCGCGGCCTTGGTGCCTGAGGCCGCAGCCGGTGGGCTCACCTCGCTGGAGGTGCTGCGCCGTGTGGAGAGCGGCCCGCGCGGCCTGACGGACGCGGAGGCCGAGCGGCGCGTCGCCCGGTTCGGCGAGAACACCCTTCCCGACCGGAGGGCGGTGTCGTGGCCGCGGCTCTTCGGCCGCAGCCTGCGGGATCCCTTCACGGCGGTGCTGCTCTGTCTCGGCCTGGTGTCGGCCACCGTCGCCTCCTGGGGCACCGCCTGCGTGATCCTGTGCCTGGTCGTCGTCAGTGGAGTGCTGCGGACGTCCGGTGAGTACCGCGCCGACCGGTCCATGGCCGCGCTCCGGGCCCTGGTGGCCACCACCGCGAGCGTGCTGCGCCGCGCGGAGCGTGACGACGGCCCCCGGGAGCGGGAGATCCCGGTCGAGGAACTGGTGCCGGGGGACGTGGTGCGGCTCGGCCCCGGCGATCTCGTCCCCGCCGACGTGCGGTTGCTGCGCGCGAGCGGGCTGAGCGTGCGCCAGGCGGCGCTGACGGGGGAGTCGGCGCCGGTGCCCAAGGCCGCGGCCGACGTGCCGGGCACGCGGCGCCCCGAGGGGGTCTTCGAGCAGCCTCACCTCTGCTTCCAGGGCAGCAGCGTCGCCTCGGGCAGCGGCACCGCGGTGGTCGTCGCGACCGGGGCGCGGACCCGGTTCGCCGCCGCGCACGGCATGGCGGGGCGGCGCGGGCCGAGCGCCTTCGACCGCTCCGTGCACGGCATCTCCTGGGTCCTCATCCGGTTCATGCTGCTGACCCCGCCGCTCGTGCTGATGGCCAACGCCGCCCTGCGCGGGCGCGGCCTGGAGACCCTGCCGTTCGCGGTCGCCGTGGCGGTCGGTCTGACGCCGGAGATGCTGCCGGTCATCGTCACCACCTGCCTGGCGCGCGGGGCCTCGCTCCTGGCCCGTACGCACGGGGTGATCGTCAGACGGCTGCCCGCGCTGCACGACCTCGGCGCCGTCGACGTCCTGTGCCTGGACAAGACCGGCACGCTCACCGAGGACCGGCCGGTCCTCGACCGCACCCTGGGTGCCGACGGGCGGGCGGCGCCCGAAGCGCTGCACTGGGCGGCGGTCAACTCCTGGTGGACACTCCAGCTCGCCGAGCTGCCCGCCCCCGACCCGCTCGACGACGCGGTCCTCGATGCGGTCCTCGACGCGGTGCCCGACGCCGGGCGCGAGGACGAAGCGATGCGGTACGAAACGATGCGGTACGGAGGGGCGCGGTCCGAGGGGCCGGGTTACGGAGGGGTGGGGGACGAGGCGCTGGAATACGAAGGGCCGGGTTACGAAGGGCTGGGTTACGAAGGGCTGGGTTACGAAGGGCTGGGTTACGAAGGGCTGGGATACGAAGGGGTGGCGGCGCTGCCCTTCGATCCCGTACGCCGCCTCGCCACCGCGGTCGTACGCGGTCCCGGAGGCCTCGGCACCCACACGCTCGTGGTGAAGGGCGCCGTCGAGGCCGTGCTGGAACGCTGCGTGCTGGAGGACGGTGAACGGGAGAGGCTGCTGGACCTCGCCGCCCGTGAAGCGGACGGCGGCCTGCGTCTCCTCGCGGTCGCCACCGCCGAGCGGCCAGCCCGCACCCGCGCCTACACCCCGGCCGACGAACGCGGCCTGACCTTCCGCGGCTTCCTCACCCTGCGGGATGCCCTTGCCCCGACCGCCGCCACCGCCCTGCGGGACCTCGCGGAGAGCGGCATCACGGTCAAGATCCTCACCGGCGACCACCCGGGGACGGCGGCGCGGGCCTGCCGCGAGCTGGGGATCGGCGAGGCAGAGGGCGGCGGAGTCCTCACAGCCGACCGCGTCGACACCCTCACCGACGCCGAACTCGCCCAGACCGCCCGGCACACCACCGTCTTCGCCCGCTGTACCCCCGAGCACAAGGCCCGCATCACCGAGGCGCTGCGGGCGGGCGGGCACACCACCGGGTTCCTCGGCGACGGGGTCAACGACCTGCCCGCGCTGCGGGCCGCCGACGTCGGGATCGCGCCGCGGGCCGCCGTGGACGTCGTACGCGAGAGCGCCGACGTGGTGCTCGCCGACAAGGACCTCACCGCGATCGGCCACGCCGTCCGCGCGGGACGCCACAGCAGCGGCAACATCGCCACGTATCTGCGCGTCACCCTCTCCTCGAACCTCGGCAACGTCATCGCGATGCTCTCCGCGGGACTCCTGCTGCCGTTCCTGCCGATGCTCCCGGCGCAGGTCCTGGTGCAGAACCTGTGCTTCGACGCCGCGCAGCTCGCCTTCGCCTACGAGCGGCCTCATCCGGCGGTCCTTCGCCGCCCGACCGAGCTGCGGCCCCGCGCCTTCCTGCGCTTCATCACCGGCTTCGGCGCGCTCAACGCCCTCGCCGACCTCGCCACCTTCCTGGTCCTGGCGCTCGCCCTGCACGGGCCCGGAGCCGTGGACGACCAGGCGGTGTTCCACTCCGGTTGGTTCACCGAGAACCTGCTGACCCAGGCCCTGGTGATGCTGCTCCTACGGATCGGCCGCCGCCGGGCCGAGGGCAGGACGCCGGGCCCGGTCGGCTGGTCGGTGGCCGCGCTCGCCGCCGTCGGCCTGCTCCTTCCGCTCTCCCCACTGGGCCCGCTCCTGGGCATGACGGCTCTGCCGGGCCTGTACTACCTGCTGCTCGCCGTGGTGCTCGGCCTCTACGCGGCGGCGCTCGGGGTGCTCCGGCGCCGGTGGGTCCCGCAGCCGTAGCCAGCTGTGGCCAGCCGCAGTGGCCAGCCGCGGTCAGCCGCAGTGAGCTGTGGTCAGCCGTAGGAGAGGTCCGAGCAGGGGTTGTCGTCGGCGGAGCGGGCGTCGTCGGCGACCTTGGTGGGAACGGGCTCCGGCTCGCCCGACGGGGTGGCCGTGGGGGCGTCCGCGTACGACCGGCCCAGGGTGACGGTCACGCCCGGGGCGGTCGCGGACTCCACTTCCGCCCCCGGGAAGAGCCGGGCGACGGACTTCGCCCTGCCCTGCTCGCCGGGTCCATACGCGATCACCGTGGTGGCGTGGTCCTGGGTGCCGGCGGTCGCGGTGCCGGTGACCGTGAAGTCGTTCTCGGTGAGGGTCTTCGCCGCGCGGGCGGCGAGACCGGTGACGGTAGTGCCGTTGTAGACGGCCACGGCGACGCCGCCCCCGGAGACAGGCGCGGCGGACTCTGCGCCGCCGGGCTCGTCTCGCTTGCCGTTCTTGCCGTTCTTGCCGCTGGCGTCATCGCCGTCCAGCGTGCGGTCGTCCTTGAGCGAGGCCCACAGCGCGTCGGCATCCGGCTGGACCACCGCGACCCGCGAACCCTCGTATCGCCAGGGGATGGTGACGAACTTGGTGTTGCCCAGGTCGATGTCCTTCAGCGACATCGCGAACGAGATCAGCTTGTCGGCTGAGCCGAGCCCGGGGTCGACGGTCATGGACTGCGTGGCGGCGTCCGCGAGCGGCAGCAGCTTGGTGGGCGTCAGGCCGTCGCTCTTGACCTTCTTCAACAGGCTTGCCACGAAGGCCTGTTGGCGCTTGATGCGGCCTATGTCGGAGCCGTCGCCGATGCCGTGCCGGATGCGTACGTAGTCCAGGGCCTTCTGGCCCGACACCTCCTGTTCTCCCTTGGCGAAGAGACGCGCGCCACGGGTGGCGCGGTGGGGGTTGAGGTCACGCTGGTAGACGTCCTGCGGCAGGCACACCTCCACTCCGCCCACCACGTCCGTCAGCTCGGCGAACCCCTTGAAGTCGACGACGACGGTGTGGTCCACGCGCAGACCGGTGAGGTGCTCGACGGTGTTCTGGGTGCAGGCGGGGTTGCCCTTGGCGGTCTCGCCCACGGAGTACGCGGCGTTGAACATGGTGTTCGGCCGGGTCTTCGTCCAGCTGCCGTCCGGCAGTTTGCAGGGCGGGAGGTCCACGAGGGTGTCGCGGGGGATGGAGACGGCGACGGCATGCCGGTGGTCGGCGTACACGTGCAGCAGGAAGGCGGTGTCGGAGCGGCCGATGTCGTTCTTGTCGCCGCCGCCGAGCGCGCTGTTCCCCGCGGTGCGTGCGTCCGAGCCGATGACCAGGACGTTCTCACCCTTGGATGTGTCGGCGTCGGGCCGGTCACCGGAGACACCGTCCGCCGCGAAGGTGTCGATGTTGCCGCTCAGCCGGACGTACACCCACCCGGCGCCGGCCGCCACGAGCACCAGCAGGGACAGGACGATGCCCAGTGTGAGCCGCACACGGCCGCGCTTGCGCCGACGGCCGCGTACAGCTGCACGGTGGCTGGTTGTCATGGGTGCGCCCTATCCGTCCGAGTCGTTCCGCCTCACAGAGAGGGACCTCCCGGCCCGCCCCATGGTTGTACAGTTGCGCAATGTAGCAATCTTTCCTGAGGCTACCGACGCTGAATGACGGCTGAGACATCTGTGGAGAAGGGCGGGCGACGATGCTCCGTAACGGACTGGAACCCTGGCATCTGCTCATCGTGGCGATCGTGGTCATCGTGCTGTTCGGCTCGAAGACACTGCCGGACACGGCCCGCGCGGTGGGCAAGTCCCTGCGGATTCTCAAGAGCGAGACCCGGGCGATGCAGGACGACGGCGAGCGGGGGAAGGCGTAGGCCCTTGCGCGGGAAAGGGCTTGAGGCAGGTGCGAGGTGCGAGGTGCGAGGCGCGGCCGGGGCCTGGTGCCGGATGCGGCTCGGGCCTGGCGTCCCTGAAGCCTCAGGTCCTGCGCATGTGGCGCACGTGTCGCATGTGAAGCCTCAGGCCTGGCGCGCCGCCGTCACGAGCCACACCCCCGCCCGCATCCGCACGCCGTACTCGGTCGCGTGGGGCCGGAACGCCGCCTCCAGGGAGGCCCGCGTCGCGGCGGTGACCGTCCGGCCCGGCGTGCGCGACAGGATGAAGTCGACCGCCTCGGCTGGGGTTTGGCCCCACACGGCCTCGATGGGTATGGGCGTCACCCTCACGTCCTCGTAGGCGGTGAGCACCTCGTTGATGCGGGCCGGGTCCGAGAGCGAGGACATGGCGGTGCGGGCGGCGACGGCGTCGGCCGCGGCCTCGGGCGACACGTACTCCGGGCTCTCCGCGGGACCATCCTCCTCCGCGAGGAGCTTGGCGAACCGGCTCAGCGTCCGGGACTCCTCGGTCTCCTGGTCGACGGGCTGCGGACAGACGAACACCAGGCGCCCGCCGGGACGCAGCGCGCGGGCGATGTTCGTGAACGCGGCGGCGTGGTCGGCGAAGAACATGACCCCGCCACGGCTGATCGCGACGTCGTACCCAGCTCGGGGGAAGGGGTGGATCTGGGCGTCGGCCCGCTCGTACGCCGCGTTCGTGATGCCTTCGGACGCCGTGCTCGCACGGGCCCGGTCGAGGAGCGGTGCCGAAATGTCGACGCCCACCGCATGGCCGTGCCCAGCGCGGCGGGCCGCGATGCGCGTGGTGACGCCGGCGCCGCAGCCGATGTCCAGGACACGGTCGCCCGCGCCGATCGCCGCGGCGTCGAACAGGGCGTCGTTCACGCCGGACAGCATCGCGTCGTAACGGTCGTGGTGCGTGGCCCAGTGGGTGCCCACCGGCCCGTTCCAGGCCTTCGCCTGGCGGGAGTTGGGGGTCGGCGTCGTCAGTGTCGCCGACGCAGTCGATGTCGCCGAAGCAGCCGACTCGGCTGACGCAGCCGACGCGTTCGATGCGGCCGATGTGTTCGATCCGGTCATGACGTCTCCTTGGCGTAGTGAGCCGAGTGGTGCGCCGCGAGGGAGCTCTCGATGCGGTCGACCGCCGTGAACGCGCCGTACGCGATCAGGTGCACGAGGCAGTGGTCGCTGAACGGCGGCTTCTTCCAGGCCGCCACGTCCTCGTCGGTGATGCGGTACGGCGCGAGTGCGGCGAGCAGCGCGAGCCGTGCCCCCGGGCGCGACGCGCGGTCGGGCAGGGCGCCCCAGGACAGCGGCGGATGCGCGCCGTCCCACTCCGCCACCACCGCCTGTACGAGGGCCTGGTCGGCCTCGTCGAGCAGGCCCGCGCCCATCGTCGCCGCGGTGCGGAGCGCCGCGTACGCGGAGCCGATGGGTGTGCCCGCGGCCCAGGCCGGGCCTGGCTGCGGGTCGTCGAGCAGGGGCAGCGAGTCACCGGGCGTGACGGTGCGGCGGACCGACTTCTGCAGGGTGCGGCCGCCGATCGAGCGCACCGCCCGGAAGCGCTGCGCGTTGCACGGCAGCATGGCCTCGCCGATCAGTGACGACGCGACGCGGTTGATGAAGTGGAAGGTGAGCGCGGTGCCGATGTGGGCCGGGGCGTGGGCGCGCGGGAACGGCGGCGAGACGAGCTCCGGCGCCTGCGGCGTCCGCGTGGCCTGGCCCCAGGCGAGCAGTCGCGCCTGCGCCGGGTCCTCGGGCTGCTCGCCGCGCAGCACCCGCTCGGCGACGCGGTGCTCGCCGGTGGCGTGCAGCATCACCGTGTGCGCGCTCACGCAGAACGGGCAGCGGTTGGCGAGCGAGACGCCCACGGCGACCAGCTCCCGGTCGGTGCGGGTGGTGCCGCCGCTGCCGAAGGCGTCGCCGCCGCCGACCAGCAGGGACTCGCGGAGCAACGCCCAGGTGGCGGTGAACAGTTCGGGTGCGGGGGACAGGGCGACTAGGGGCGCGGGCTCGGAGATGCCGAAGTCCTCGGCCATCTGCGCGTAAGCCTCGGCGGTCCTGCCCGTCGCGGATTTCGGAAGTACGGAATCGGTGTATCGAAAGGTTGCCATGGCTCGATGGTCGGGGCGCCGGGTGTCTCGGGTCGTCGTCCGGCGGAAGGCAGTTGCGGGTACGCCGCCGGGGCCGGACGGGTCGGCGACTACTGCGTGGGGAGTAGTGCGGGAACGGTCTGCTGAGGTGACGCGGTTGTCAGTGACGGCCTCTATCGTTCTGAACACGGCGGGGGATGCGCCGAAACGGGGGATGCGAGGGACGCGGGGGCGGAGATGGCGGCGGACCGGACGGGGAGAGCGGCGGGGCAGGTGAACGTGCGCGATCGGGTGCGGGACCAGGTGCGGAATCAAGCGCGGCAGGCGTGGGTCGGCGACGCGGTGCTCGCGGTCGTGGTGGGCGTGATCGTCGCACTAGCGGCGGGTCTGCGGGACGGCGGTGCGGGGTTCCTCGACTACGCATTGATCGGCGCCGGTTCGCTCGCACTCTCCGCCCATCGAGCGGCGCCGCGCGCCGTGCTCGCGGTCACCACGGTGTGCCTGCTCGGCGAGGTGGTGTACGCGGGCGCGAGCAGTGTCGCGGCGATTCCGGTGGTGGCGGCCGTTCATACGGCTGCGCGCGCAGGCCACCGGGGCGTGGCCGCCGGTGCCGCCGCGGTGTTCCTCGCGGGCTTCGCGGTGGCGGGGGAGGTCGGGGGAGCTGTGGGGGGCGTGGCGGCGGGAGAGGGATCGGACGACGTCGTGCAGCGCACGCTGCTGCTGGCCGGCTGGTTCCTGTGCGCTCTCGTCACGGGCCTCGCCGACAAGAACTGGCAGGCGTATCTGCGCCAGACCGAGCAGCGGGCCCTGGAGGCCGAGCGGACCCGCGAGGAGGCGGCGCTGCGCAGGGCGGGCGAGGAGCGGCTGCGGATCGCGCGCGAACTGCACGACTCGCTGACGCACAGCATCTCGATCGTCAAGCTCCAGGCCGGGGTGGCCGTCCACCTCGCCCGGAAGCGGGGCGAGGAGATACCGCCCGCGCTGCTCGCCATCCAGGAGGCGAGCGGCGAGGCGATGCGTGAACTGCGTTCCACGCTCACGGTGTTGCGCACGGACGAGCCGACGGGGAGCCCGGCGCTGCTGGTCGAGCGCGCGCGGGCGGCGGGGCTCGCGGTGGAGCTTGCGGTGTGCGGCCGGGAGCGTGCCCTGGCCGGTGACCTGGAGCGGACCGCGTACAGGATCGTGCAGGAAGGCCTCACCAACGTGGCACGCCATGCGGGAGGCTCGGCCAAGGTAACGGTCGGACTCGACTACGGGGAGCGGGTGTTGGGGGTGCGGGTGGAGGACGACGGGGTAGCCGATGCGGGGCGGTCGCCGGTGGAGGGGGCAGGGCTCACGGGCATGCGCGAGCGGGTCGCTTCCCTGGGTGGGACGCTGCTGGCGGGGCCGCGGGTCGAGGGGGGATTCCTGGTCCGGGCGGAACTTCCGCTGGAGGGCGGGGCGTTGCTGTCCGGGACAGCTCGGGGGGCAGCTGGGGGGACAGCCGATGAGGCATCCCTGGGGGTACCCATGGGCGCGGCGCTCTCCGGGGGAGCCGGAAAGGCCGCCGGGCGGGGCGGGTCGCCGGCGGAGGTCAGGGTGGCCGCTGATGTCGGGCGCCCCGGGGAGGGGACGTGATCCGGGTGGTGCTCATCGACGATCAGGCGTTGATGCGGGCCGGGTTCCGTGCGCTGCTCGAGGCCGAGGACGGTATCGAGGTGGTGGGGGAGGCCGCCGACGGGGAGCGCGGGGTCGCGCTGGTGCGGGAGTGCGTGCCGGACGTGGCGCTCATAGACGTACAGATGCCGGTGATGACCGGGATCGAGGCGACACGGCGGATCGCGGCAGATCCCCGCCTCCGCGACGTACGCGTCGTGATCCTCACCAACTACGGCCTCGATGAGTACGTGTTCGACGCACTGCGGGCCGGGGCGAGCGGGTTTCTGCTCAAGGACACGGAGCCCGCCGACCTGTTGCACGGCATCGAGATCGTCGCGCGCGGGGACTCCCTGCTCTCGCCCTCCGTGACGAGCAGGCTGATCGGCGAGTTCGTCTCGCGGCCGCCGGACCGGGCCACCGCGCCGGGCCTGGAGAACCTCACGCGCCGGGAGCGGGAGGTCACCGCGCTGGCCGCACGGGGGCTGACGAACGAGGAGATCGCCACGCACATGGTGATCAGTCCGTTCACGGCGAAGACGCATGTGAGCCGGGCGATGACGAAGCTGGGCGCGCGCGACCGGGCCCAACTGGTCGTATTCGCCTATGAGTCGGGGCTCGTAGCGGCCCGTAGCGCGACTCCGTAGACGCGGCCGTGGGCGGGAAGGCGCGGCTGTGGGAGGCGGCAGATCGGCAGATAGGGGGAAACTTTGGCCATGGCATGATCTCCGCGTGACCGTCATACCGTTCAGGCACGTCGCCGTCCTCTCCGCCGTGGTCGTGTTCGCCTCCGGATGCGGGCTCTCGGAGGAGGTGGAGCGGGAGAGGGATCCCGGGCGTACGGCGTCTGCCGAGGGTGGTCGGTCCGGTGCGGGCGATGCGGGTGATGCGGGGGACGGTTGGCCGGACGGTGTGTCCGCCGAGCCCGGTCCTGACTCGCCGACGGGGATTCCCGTCGAGACGGCGCCGCCGGGGGTGTCCGACGCACCCTCGTCCTTCTGCCCCGCGTCCGGTGTCCGTATCGAGGCGGGCATGGTCAACCCCGCCATGGGCCTGCGCGCGATGTCCGTGACCCTGACCAACTGCGGCAAGGACACCTACCGCCTGAACGGCTATCCGAAGCTGCGGGTCCTGGACGAGCACCGCGAACCCCTCGACGTACAGATCCTCGAAGGGCCCGCGCCCGTCACGCAGATGGACGACCCCGGGCCGCACCCCGTCTCGCTCAAGAAGGACGAGAGGGCCTACACCGTCCTCGTCTGGCGCAACACCGTCACCGACACGACCACGACCGCCGTCAGCGGCACCTATCTGAAGGTCACCCCGGCCCCGGGCACCCGGCCCGGGACCGTGATTCCGGAGGGCCGGATCGACCTCGGCAACACCGGTCGCATCGGCACCACCGCCTGGCAGCGCGAGCCCGGGGGCGCCGCGAACCCGTCCGGGGCTATGGCACCCGCGCCGTCCACTCCGGTGAGCTGAACTTGGTGCGGGCCAGTTCCCGCGCCCTGGCCATCTCCTCGTCCGTGGCCTTGCCCACCGTCAGGCCGTACCGCGTGCGGAAGGAGTCGAGCATCCGCTCGATCACGGCCTCGCGCGGCAGTCCGGTCTGGCGGCGCAGCGGATCCACGCGCTTCTTCGCGCTCTTCGTGCCCTTGTCCGAGAGCTTCTCGCGGCCGATGCGGAGCACCTCGACCATCTTCTCCGCGTCGATGTCGTACGACATCGTCACGTGGTGCAGCACGGCGCCGTGCCCGCCGGCGACCCGCTTCTGGGCGGCGCCGGCGACCTTCCCGGCGTCGGTGGCGATGTCGTTGAGCGGTTGGTACCACGCCTTGATGCCCATGTCGCCGAGGGCGTCGAGCACCCAGTCGTCCAGGTAGGCGTAGCTGTCGGCGAAGGACAGGCCCTGCACGAGGGAGTCGGGGACCGAGAGCGAGTACGTGATGGCGTTGCCCGGCTCGCAGAACATGGCGCCGCCGCCACTGATCCGGCGCACCACCTGGATGCCGTGCCGCTCGGCGCCCTCCCGGTCCACTTCGTTGCGCAGCGACTGGAAGCTGCCGATGACGACCGCCGGGGACTCCCACTCCCACACGCGCAGCGTCGGCGGGCGGCGCCCGGCGGCGACCTCCTCGGTGAGCACCTCGTCCAGGGCCATGAGCAGGGCGGGGGACTGCGGGGCCTCGTGGATCAGCTGCCAGTCGTAGTCGGTCCAGTCGGTGGCGTGCGCGAGGGCGCGGCGCACCGCGACGCCCACCCCCTCCGACGTCAGCCCGTACATGACCGTGCCCTCCGGGAGCGCGGCGTCGACGCGGGCGGCGAGGCCCGCCGTGTCGGTGTCGGCCGGGGCGCCCTCCAACGAATGGCTCAGGGCGTCGAACGCCTCGTCGGGTTCGAGGAAGAAGTCTCCCGCCACCCGCACGTGCCGCAGCACCCCGTCCTCGACCTCCAGATCCACGACGACGAGCTTGCCGCCGGGGACCTTGTACTCACCGTGCACTGTGCTTCCTCCGGGCCTGGCTGAATCGCGAACACCGTCAGCCTGCGATTTCATATCAGGACAACTCGACCCACTAGGGATAGATTCCCGCACAGGGTGGTCAGTCGTCCCTAGGCGCCGGCCCCGACGGGAGCTGACGAGGAGCCCATGAGCCACGCTGAGACGAGTGACCAGGCCACAGCCGGGGCCTCACCGGCCGTCAAGCTGACCCTCACGACGCTGACGATGATGGTCGTCGGCTCGATGGTCGGCGCGGGCGTGTTCTCGCTGCCCCGCCGGTTCGCCCAGGAGACCGGTGTCGCGGGCGCGTTGATCGCCTGGGCCATCGCCGGCACGGGCATGCTGATGCTCGCGTTCGTCTTCCAGACCCTCGCCGTGCGCAGACCGGATCTGGACGCCGGTGTCTACGCCTACGCGAAGGCCGGGTTCGGCGAGTACCTCGGCTTCTTCTCCGCCTTCGGGTACTGGGCCAGCGCGTGCGTCGGCAACGTCACCTACTGGGTGCTCATCATGTCGACCGTCGGCGCCATCTGGCCCGGCCTCGGTGACGGCGACACCCTGCTGGCCGTCGTCCTCTCCTCGTTCGGCCTATGGGCGTTCTTCCTGCTCATTCGCCGCGGGGTCAAGGAAGCGGCGGCGATCAACAGGATCGTCACCGTCGCCAAGATCGTGCCCATCCTCGTCTTCGTGATCCTGGCGCTCTTCCTCTTCAAGCCGTCCGTCTTCGCGGAGAACTTCGGCGGCGCCGACTACGCGGGATCGCTCTTCAACCAGGTGCGCGGCACCATGCTGGCCACCGTCTTCGTCTTCCTGGGTGTCGAGGGCGCGAGCGTCTACTCCCGGCACGCCAAGCGCCGCGAGGACGTCGGCCGGGCCACGGTCCTGGGCTTCCTCAGCGTCTTCGCCGTCTTCGCCTCCGTCACCATCGTGTCGTACGGCATCATGCCGATGGCCGAGATCGCCGAGCTGCGCCAGCCCTCCATGGCCGGGGTCCTGGAGGAGGCCGTCGGCACCTGGGGCAAGGTCTTCGTCAGCGTCGGACTCATCATCTCCGTGCTCGGCGCCTACCTCGCCTGGACCCTGATGGCCGCGGAAGTGCTCTTCGTCGCAGCCAAGGACGACGACATGCCCCGCTTCCTGCGGAAGGCCACCGCCGAGGACGTGCCGGTCCCCGCGCTCCTGATGACCACCGCGCTGAGCCAGGTCGTCCTGGTCGTCACGATGTTCTCCGACGACGCGTTCAACTTCGCGCTCGACCTGACCAGTGCGCTGAGCCTCATCCCGTTCCTGCTCGCGGCCGCCTTCGCCGTCAAGATCGCCACCGGGGCGGGCCGCGAGGACGTGGCGGTCGAGGGGCAGAGCACCCGCAAGGAACTGGTGATCGCGGTGATCGCCACGCTGTACATGGCGTTCCTGCTGTACGCCGCCGGGCTCAAGTTCGTCCTGGTCTCCTTCATCATCTACGCCCCCGCGACCTTCCTGTTCATCAAGGCCCGGCGGGAACAGCACCGGCGCCTGTTCTCGCCCCGCGAGGCCGTCATCTGCGCCGTCTCGATCGCGGGCGCCGTCGTGGGTGTGATCGCGCTCGCGGTCGGCTGGATCGAGCTCTGACCCGGCGCCCCCGGGACCGGCCTCCGCCTCTGTTGCCACCGACCGAAAGGCGCATCGTGACCAGCAACGACACCCCCGCCGCACCGATCTTCGGTGTCCACTCCGAGGTCGGCAGGCTGCGCAAGGTACTGGTCTGCGCGCCGGGGCTCGCCCACCGCAGGCTGACCCCCACCAACGCCGACGACCTGCTCTTCGACGACGTCATGTGGGTGGAGAACGCCCAGCGCGACCACGCGGACTTCGTCATCAAGCTCCAGCAGCGCGGCGTCGAGGTCGTCGAGCTGCACGACCTGCTCGCCCAGACCATGGCGGTCCCCGGGGCCAAGGACTGGCTCCTCGACCGGAAGATCACCGCGAACGAGGTCGGCCTCGGCCTCATCGACGGCACCCGTGCCTTCCTGGAGACGCTGGAGCCCCGGCAGCTCGCCGAGTACCTCATCGGGGGCCTGGCCACCGCGGACCTGCCGGACGAGTTCCGCTCCGGATACGTCGCCCTCGTGCGCGAATCCACCGGCGTACGCGAGTACTTGATGCCGCCGCTGCCGAACACCCTCTACACCCGCGACACGACGTGCTGGCTGTACGGAGGCGTCACGCTCAACCCGCTGTACTGGCCGGCCCGGCACGACGAGACGCTTCTGATGAAGGCCGTCTACCAGTTCCACCCCGACTTCAAGGGCGCCACGGTGTGGTGGGGCGACCCCGAACTCGACTGGGGACAGGCGACGTTCGAGGGCGGCGACATCATGCCCGTCGGCAACGGCGTCGTCCTGATGGGCATGAGCGAGCGCACCTCGCGCCAGGCCATTACCCAGGTCGCGTCCGCGCTGTTCGAGAACGGCGCGGCCGAGCAGGTCATCGTCGCCGGCATGCCCAAGCTGCGGGCCGCGATGCATCTGGACACCGTCTTCACCTTCGCCGACCGCGACATCGTCACGCTCTACCCGAAGATCATGGACGCCGTGCACTCCTTCACGCTGCGTCCCGGCGGCAGAACGGCCGGCGCCAAGGCGGCGGGCGACAAGGCGGCCGGCGTGGAGATCACGGACGAGGGCTCGCGCGCGTTCGTCGACGTGGTCGCCAAGTCGCTCGGCCTGCCCGAGCTGCGCGTGATCGAGACGGGCGGGGACGTCTACGCCTCCGAGCGCCAGCAGTGGGACAGCGGCAACAACGCCGTCGCCCTGGAGCCGGGCGTGGTCTTCACGTACGACCGCAACACCCAGACCAACACGCTGCTGCGCAAGGCGGGTGTCGAGGTCATCACCATCGTCGGCGCCGAACTCGGCCGGGGCCGCGGCGGCGGGCACTGCATGACGTGCCCGCTCGTCCGCGACGCCGTGGACTTCTGAAGCTCCTGAAGCTCCCTGGCGGTACGGGGGATCAGTACCGCTGGGCCTTGACCAGCTTCGCGGAGAGCTTCGGCTCCGGGGGCTCGTGGCTGATGGCGTACCGCTGGGCCCGCTTGCCCGGTTCGAGGTTCTCCGTGCCGACGTAGCGGGTCTCCACGGTCTTGCCCGAGGAGTCCACGAAGTCGACCTGCACGGCGAAGTCCGCCGTCTTGTCGGTCCTGTTGGTGAAGGTCACCACGGAGGCGAGCACACCGCCGGTCTCGGAGCGCGGCTTGCCCGTCATGGAGACGTCGGACATCGCGTTGCCCTTCCCGTCGACGTCCTGCAGAGCCTTCTCGGCGGCCTGGTTGGCGCGCTCCGTGTCGGCGGACACGGACGCCTCGAACTCGTCCGCGCGCTCCGACGCGGACGCCTCCGCCTTCGACGCCGACGCACGGGCGGACTCGGCGGCCTCCGAGGCCTGCGACTTCAGCGGGGACGCGGTCTTCTCCGAGAACGACGCCGAGTCGGGGGCGCTCGGCCGTTCACTGACCGTCCTGCTCTCCTCGGCCGACGGGGCGTCGCTGTCGGTGCTGCACGAGACGAGGGCGGCGGCCGTCAGGGTGGCGGCGAGCGTGAGGGCGGCGGACACCGCGGGCCTGCGGCGTGCGGGGCGCCGCTTCCCGCGGGGCGGCATGGGGTTCATTCGGTGCGGTCCTTTCCCTGCTGCTGGAGCTTGTCCGTGATGGGGGAGTCGTGGGGGAGTGGTGGGGGTGACGTCAGTACCGCAGGGCGCAGGCGATCCGGCCCCGGTCGGTGAGCGTGCCTTCGGGTACGAAGCGGACCTGCGCGCCGGTGTCCAGGGCCCGCTCGACGATGTCGTCGACGACGTCGTCCACCGCGTCGAGATCGTCGGACGCGGCCGGCACCAGATGTCCGCCGACGGCGCGCACGGTCGCCTGGTACGTGTCCTCCACGGCGACGAGGCGGGCCCGGTCCGTCGTCACGTTCTGCCAGACCTCGTCCAGACCGGCGGCGTACTGGTGGCGGCCCTGCGCCGCGTCCAACTCATGGAGTACGGAGTCGAGTTCGGTCTTCTCCTGGGTGGCGAGGAAGGGGCGTACCGCCTGCCACACCGCGTCCGCGGGTCCGTGCGCGAGGCCGCCGTGCGGCACCCGGGTGGCCTTCTTGGTGACCGTGCCGACGTCGTCGACGAGGGAGAGCGCCGCGGCCTCCCCGGCCACGAACAGGGGGCGCGGATGGGCGTGCAGCACGGCGGCCGCCGCGTGGTCCGCCTCGCGCAGGAACTTGCGGGTCTGCTCGTCGCGGAAGGTGCTCGGCAGGTCGCCGATCCGCTCCTGGCGCTCGGCGTCCGGGTCGTCGAGGCTGCGGGTCAGCGGGAACGAGTCCGCCGTGTGCTCGGTGACCCGCTCCGGGGTGCCGCTCCACAGCGTGACGCGGTCGGCCGACACCGCGAGGACCCAGTACGGGCGCTCGGCGGCCTGGGCCGCGACGACGTTGCGCGTCAGGAAGGTGTCCGAGAGCACCACGCGCGGCGGCACCGTCCTGGCGAGCGACCACACCTGGTGCTCCCCGGGGGCGGCGAAGACGGCGAGCCCGTCCTCGGCGTGCACGAGGTCGATCTCCGCCACCGCCCGGTCCAGCTGCGCGGCCACGTCGATCCGGTGCTCCCTGGCCACGGCGGGATCGGACTTCAGGCGCTCCTTGGCCTCGGCGACGAGGTTGCGCAGCCGCACGGGATCTTGGGCGTTGTCCGGTTCCCTGCGGTGGGTCGGCAGCAGGACCGTGACGGCGGGGTAGGGGCGCGGGCGGCGCAGCTCGGCCAGGGCGGCCGGGTTGAGGGAGGGGTGCATGGAGTGACCCTTTCGGGGCGGGGCGGCGGATGAGGGGCCTCCGGAGAGGGCATTACGCCATAAATTGCACCCTATGCCGGTTCCCTGGACGGGGCATTTCACCCGGGGCCGCTCCCCCCGGTGGCGCGGCTCGGCTCACCTCAGCAGGAAGCCGAAGACGTACCCGAGGGCGTTCGTGGCCCAGTGCAGCCCCATGGGGGCGAGCAGGCTCCCGCTGCGGCGGCGCAGCTCGCAGAAGAGGCAGCCCGCCAGGGCGGTGAACAGGACCGCACCGGCGTCGACGACGACCACACCGAGGGCCGAATCCCCGAAGGCGCCGCCGAGCACGGGCTTGGCGTCGGCGAGGCCGAGCGACGGCAGGATGTGCCAGAGGCCGAAGAGCCCCGACGAGACCAGGGTCGCGGCGAGGGGCCCGCGGGAGCGCAGGAGCAGACCGAAGAGAACGCCCCGGAAGGCCACTTCCTCCAGCAGGACCGTGCCGAACGGAACCGTCACCAGGACCCGCAGGGCGACCTCACCCGCGCTCAGACCGCTCTGCCGCTGATCCTCGAACAGGCCGCGGGTGACCGGCAGCGCGGCCGCGACCGCGTACCCCGCGGCGACGACGCCGATCAGCGCCAGCCCCCACCACAGGCCGCGCGGGAGGGTGGCGCGCGCGAGCCCCAGGTCGGCCCACCGCCCGCCGGACCAGTACACGATCGCGAGCAGTACCGCCGTGGCCAGCAGGGAGAGGGGCAGGCTCCAGTTCTGGGCCCACCGGTTGTTCGCGAGGTTGCTGAGCACGAGGACGACGACGGTGGCGGTGACGGCGGTGGCCGTCGTGACCGGACGCCGCAAGAGCCGCGGAAGCCGCAGGAACCGAAGCCGCGGCTGCCGCGAGGAAGGCCGTCGGGCGTGCACGGGTCCATCGTGCGGGCGTCCCGCGCACGAGGCGACCGGAGGCGATCGGAGGCGACCCGAAGCGACCGGCAGGCCGAGTCGCCGCGCGCACCCGGTGGACTCAACCTGAAGGCATGGAAGAGCGCGCGCCCCGCCAGGCGCCCTCGCCCGCGACCGCGCCTGAGGCGGCTCCGGCCCGTCGCCCGGGTCGTGGCCGTGCTGTGCGTGGCGGTCCTCGCCACGACGGCCACGGCGCGCGGCACCGTCCTCAGCTCCGGCTTCCACCAAGGCGTACTGAAGGACCAGCACGCCTACGACCGCCTCTACAACGAGGTCCTCGCCGATCCGCGGAGCCTCCCGTTCGCCCGCGACCTGCTGGGACGCCTGCCGGTCCCGGAAGCCGCGGTGACGTCCAACCTGAAGATCGTGCTTCCCCCGGAGACCCCGGTCCTCGACCGGGTGCACGACTGCGAGCGGCAGCGCGGGAGGCCGGTGAATTTCATGGCCGTCGACTACCTGACGATCGGCGATGCGCGGGGCGCGGTCGATGCGCGGAGCGCTGAGCGTTAAGGGAGGGGGGAGGGGCGCGGGGATGTGGAGTGGGGAGCTTACGTAGGGTTTGCGAGGTATGAGGGGCCGGGTGAGCATGAGGTGGCGGTGCCCCCGCGCGCCCCCGCCCGGCGACATCCGTCACCGGAGGGCCGCGCCGGACCTCGGAGCTGAGGCGGTTGGCGAAGAGCATTCCCGGGCGAGCGGGCGGAGCGGAATCCGGCCGGGCGGGCGGTTGGCGGCGGACTCTGCGGGAGGGGGTGCGGCGCGGCGGCGCGATCGTCAGGAAGCCGTACTGGGAACGGCCCGGCCCCGCCTACCTCGTCAGACGCTGGCCGGACCTCACGGGCGCCTGCTTCGGCACGGTCTTCTTCTGGTTCTCCCTCACGCCCTCCCTCGTGCCCCGTCCCTGGCTGCTGCAGGGCGTAGTCGGCGGGATCACCGCGGCCATCGGCTACGGTCTCGGCTCGGTCGTCAGCACCCTGGTCCGCGCGCTGCTGCGATGGCGGCCGAGCGAGAAGGCACGGGCCCATCTCTGGCAGGCGTACTGGGGCCTTGGCCTGGTCCTCACCGTGTGGCTGATCGCCGAGAGCGACCACGCGCAGCGCCGCCTGCGCGAGCTCCAGGGGCTGCCGCCGTCGATGGCCTGGCACACGCCGGTCATCATGCTGATCGCCGTCCTGCTCTGGGCCCTTTTCCTGCTGGCGGCCCGTGGCATCCGGCTGGGGGCGCGCAGGCTGATCCGCGCCCTGCACCGGTTCGTCCCGCTGCCCGTGGCCATCGGGCTCGGCGTCGCGCTCAGCGCGCTGCTCGTCACGATCGGGCTGCGTGACGTCGTCTTCCAGCGCGGTGTCATCGACCTCGCCGACCGCATCGCGTACGCGACGAACGGCGGCACCAAGGAGGGCATCCGCCGGCCGACCTCGCCTCTGGTGTCCGGGGGTCCCGGATCGCTGCTGCGCTGGCAGGACCTGGGGTTCCAGGGCCGTAACTTCGCGGGGTCCACACCGACGAAGGAACAGATCACGCGGTACACGGGCAGGCCCGCGAAGGATCCCGTGCGGGTCTACGTCAGCGCGTCGGCGCCGGAGGCCTTCAGCAGCCGGGACCCGTTCGAGGCGAAGGCGCGGCTGGCGGTGGAGGAACTGGAGCGGACGGGAGCCTTCGACCGGGACGTGCTGGCCATCGCGGGGACCACGGGGACGGGGTGGGTCAACGCCGACATCAGCGAACCCCTGGAGTACATGCACGACGGCGACACGGCCATCGTCGCCGTCCAGTACTCCTACCTGCCCAGCTGGGTCTCCTTCCTCGTCGACAAGGAGCGTGCGGCGCAGGCCACGCGCCGGCTCGTCGACGCCGTCCTGGCGAAGTGGTCCGCCCTGCCCGAGGACGACCGGCCCAAGCTGGTCGTGACCGGGGAGAGCCTGGGCGGGTTCGCGATCGAGTCGTCGTTCGACGGTGTGGACGATCTGCTGGCCCGGACGGACGGGGCGCTGATCGTGGGCACGCCCAACTTCGCCCCGATGTCGCAGGAGATCCGCGATCACCGGGACGCGGGGAGCCCGGTCTGGCGCCCGCTGTACGAGGGGGGCCGGAACGTGCGGTTCGCGCAGTTCCCCGAGCGGGACCTGAAGCGGGCGGGGCCGGGGGTGGGGTGGGGGCATCCGCGGGTGGTCTATCTCCAGAACGCGTCCGATCCGGTGGTGTGGTGGTCGTCCGACCTGTTCCTGCACCGTCCGCAGTGGCTCCGGAGCCCCCTCGGCCCGGACGTCACCCCGGCGATCCGGTGGTTCCCCGTCGTCACCTTCTGGCAGACGTCGGTCGACATGGCGGTGTCGTACGGAGTCGAGGCCCCGCACGGCCACCGGTACGGGGCGGGGCCGGTGGACGGGTGGGCGGCGATTGTTCCCCGGGAGGGGTGGACGGGGGCGGACACGGAACGGTTGCGACGGCATGTGGAGGAGCGGGATGCGCCGTACTGAGGGGCGGGGCCGGGTCCGTCTGCGGGACGGGACGGTGCGCGTTCCCGGCTGCCGGGCGCCCGGCGTGCTGCGGGGCCCGTTCGGTGGTGGGTGTGGTGCCGTGCTGGTTCGTCCGTCCTTGCTGGCGTCGGGTGATCGGGGTGCGGGTTCTGTGGGGCTGGTCTGTGGGTGGGTGTGGTGCCGTGCTGGTTCGTCCGTGCTCGCCGGCGTCGGGTGATCGGGGTGCGGGTTCTGTGGGGCCGGTCTGTGTGTGGGTGTGGTGCCGTGCTGGTTCGTCCGTGCTCGCCGGCGTCGGGTGATCG
>NZ_JBVJKV010000002.1:544861-964007 GCF_055585065.1 Streptomyces sp. NPDC054047
CGGGGTGCGGGTCCTGCGGGGCCGGTCCGTGTGTGGGTGCGGGGCCGTGCCGGTATGTCCGTCCTCGCTATCGTCCGGTGGCCCCTTGGGTGCTGCGGCCCCGGAGCGCCGCGAACCGTGCTCCGGGCGGACATACCGGCACGTCCCCTCCCGAGCGCTGCCGACTGCGGACGCCGGGGTTGATCTCCCTGCCCACCCCCGGTCGGTACGCTCCCCACCCACCCCGCCCACCCATCCCTTGACACCGCGGGGCAATCGGGCGGGTGGGCGGGGAAGGTCTGTTCGTTGCGGGCAAGGCTGCGGGGGAACGGTGGGTGGGTGGGAGAGGGCCGTTCTTGCAGGTGAGGCTGCGGGGGATGAAGTACGGGCGAGGCCCAGGGGCCAGGCCACGTGGGATTCATCTCGAATCCATCCCCCGTACCGCCGGGCCGTACGGATTGTCAGTCCGGCGTGCTCTCATGGATGCATGATCGAAGCGATCGAAGACTTTCTTGTACGTGGCGTCCCCGACGTCGAAGAAGCTCTCCGCAAGGCCGCCGCGGCCGAGGTCATGCCGCGGTTCCGGCAGCTCGCCGAGGGCGATGTCGTCCAGAAGAGCGGGCCGCACGACCTCGTGACGGTGGCCGACCGGCTCGCCGAGGAGCACCTGACCGCCGCCCTCACCACCCTGCTCCCGGGCTCCGTCGTCGTGGGCGAGGAAGCCGTGCACGCGGACCCCTCGACGTACGAGGCGATACGGGCCGACGCGCCGGTGTGGATCGTCGACCCGGTGGACGGCACCCGGCAGTTCGTGCACGGTGACCCCGGATTCTGCATGCTGATCGCGCTGGCGTGGCGCGGAGAGGTGCTCGCCTCCTGGACGTACGCCCCGGCGCTGGACGAGATGGCCGTGGCGGTGCGCGGCAAGGGCGCCTGGCTGGACGGGGAGCGGCTGGTGGCCGGCTCGCCCGGCGAGGTCATCGAAGTGGCGACGTCGCACCCGGACTTCACCACCCCCGAGCAGAAGCGCGCGCTCCTCGGCCTGCGGGTCGACGGCGTCGCGCCGCGGCCCTGCGGTTCGGCCGGGCTCGAGTATCTGGCCATCGCCAGGGGAGAGTTGGACGCGGTCGCGTTCTCCTGGGAGCTCGCCTGGGACCACGCGGCGGGGCTGCTGCTCGTGGCCGAGGCCGGAGGCGGCAATCTGACCGTCGCCGGAGAGCCCTTCCGGATCGAGGGCGGGAACGCGCTGCCGTTCACGGCCGCCCGGGACGCCGCCACGGTCGACCGGGTGGTGGCGTTGCTGTCGGCCGCAGCCTGATCTGCGGGGCACCGCGCGGCTCGAAGTTGAACCGCACGGTGGTGACCTCGAACTCCGTGACGGTCCCCACGCCCGGCCAGTCCGCAGGGGTGAGCGGCAGATGCCCCAGGTCCACGAAACCGACGATCGGCAGCCCCAGATCGACGAAGAGCCCGGTCCGCCCCGGGCCCCACGGCAGCTCGCTGACCGTGCCGGTCAGCCGGGTGCCCTGCGGAAGTGGGCCATCCGTTTCCGCCGCCGTGGTGTGTCGGCTGTGGCGGGCGTGTCGCCACGCGGCATCGAACTCCGCTTCGGACACCGGCTCTCCACCGTCGACGGGGCCGTCCAGGAGTACGCCGTATCGCGCCTCGTAGAGTTGCGCCCCCAGCGGCTCGAACTCGTCGAGAGCCCAGGTCAGTTCGGTGCGCGAGGCCGCCACGGACGCCGCTCCGAGCGGGTCGGTGAAGGATGCCTGACGTACGGCGATCCCGTCGGAGCCCGTCTCGAACCAGTCGTCGGAGCCCGCGTCAGCGCGGCGGATCCAGTACGTCACCCGTCAGAGGCTACCCGCGCCCACGGCGCTGTCGGTGGCCCGGCCTATCCTGGGCGGCAGAGGCCATCGGCTGACAAAGGAGTCCGAAGGTGCCGTCGATGCTTGATGCCGTCATCGTGGGGGCGGGACCGAACGGTCTGACCGCTGCCGTCGAGCTGGCCCGCCGCGGCTTCTCGGTGGCCGTGTTCGAGGCCAAGGACACCGTCGGCGGCGGGGCGAGGACCGAGGAGCTGACGCTTCCCGGGTTCCGGCACGACCCCTGTTCCGCCGCACATCCACTGGGCGTCAACTCGCCCGTGTTCCGCACCATGCCCCTGGACCGGTACGGCCTGGAGTGGCTCCAGCCGCAGCTGCCCATGGCGCACCCCTTCCCGGACGGAAGCGCCGCCGTGCTGTCCCGGTCCGTCGCCGAGACGGCCGCCTCGTTCGGGCCGCGCGACGCCGGGGCGTACCGCAGGCTCATCGAGCCCTTCGTGAGCAAGTGGGACACGCTCCTGCAGGACTTCATGGCGCTGCCGTCGACCGCCCTGCCGCGCGACCCCGTGACCCTCGCCCGCTTCGGCCTCGCGGGGCTCCCGCCCTCCACCTGGCTGATGCGGCGCTTCCGGGACGACCGGGCCCGCGCCCTGTTCTCCGGGCTCGTCGCCCACGTCATCGCGCCGCTCGGCGGACTCGCCACCGGCGCCGTCGGCATGGTCTTCGCGCTGGCCGCGCACGCCCGCGGCTGGCCGGTGGCCCGGGGCGGCTCGCAGTCGATCTCGGACGCGCTCACCGCGTATCTGAAGGACCTCGGCGGCGCGGTCCACACGGACTACGAGGTCAAGCGGCTCGACGACCTGCCGCCGGCGCGCGCGTACATCTTCGACACCTCGCCCACCGCGCTGGCCCGGATCGCGGGTTTGGGGCGGAGCTACGAGAACTATCGCTACGGCGCCAGCGTCTTCAAGATCGACTACGCCCTGGACGGGCCCGTCCCGTGGACGGCCAAGGAGGCCCGCGAGGCGGGCACCGTGCAGATCGGGGGCAGCAGCGCGGAGATCGACGCCGCGCTGCACGCCGCGTCGCGCGAGAACCGCGCGCCGGACCCGCCGTTCCTGATCACCGTGCAGCCCAGCGTCGTCGACCCCTCCCGCGCGCCCGCCGGCAAGCAGGTCTTCTGGGCGTACGGCCATGTGCCCAACGGCTGGGACGGCGATCTCACCGACGCGATGGAGCGCCAGATCGAGCGCTTCGCGCCCGGCTTCCGCGACCGCGTCCTGGCCCGCGCCACCTCGGGCCCGCCGGAGCTGGCCGCGCGCAACGCCAATTACGTGGGCGGCGACATCGCCTGCGGCGCCGCCAGCGGAATCCAGCTGCTGCTCCGCCCCAAGATCTCCCTCTTCCCGTACGGCACCGCGCACCCGGCGGTCTTCATCTGCTCGTCCGCGACACCGCCAGGACCCGGCGTGCACGGCATGTCGGGCCACAACGCCGCCAAGGCCGTCTGGCGCAAACTCCGCACGCCCTGAGGGCCGGGCCCCACGCCCCCCCCACCTCCATGTCGGATTCTCGCCAGCCACCCCCACCCGCCATGCCCGATCCTTGAGCCATGCCCACCGCCCCGCACGCCGCGGTCACCACCACCGGCACCACGACCCCGCCGCCCCCCTCGATGCACACCGACGCCGAGCGCTGCGTACGGGCCGTGCAGTCGAAGGACGCACGGTTCGACGGGTGGTTCTACACCGCCGTTCTGACCACCCGCATCTACTGCCGCCCCAGCTGCCCCGTCGTCCCCCCGAAGCCCGAGAACATGAGCTTCTACCCGAGCGCGGCAGCCTGTCAGCAGGAAGGGTTCCGGGCCTGCAAGCGGTGCCGGCCGGACAGCAGCCCGGGCTCGCCCGAATGGAATCAGCGCGCCGACCTCGTGGCCCGCGCGATGCGCCTCATCGCGGACGGAGTCGTCGACCGCGACGGAGTCCCCGGCCTCGCCGCCCGTCTCGGTTACAGCACCCGCCAGGTCGAGCGCCAGCTCCTCGCGGAGCTCGGCGCGGGCCCTCTCGCCCTGGCCAGGGCCCAGCGCGCCCAGACCGCCCGCCTCCTCATCGAGACGACCCCCCTGCCCATGGCGGAGATCGCCTTCGCCGCCGGCTTCTCCTCGATCCGCACCTTCAACGACACCGTCCGCGAAGTCTTCGCCCTGGCCCCCAGCGAACTACGGGACCGCGCTCCGAAGGCCGCCAAGCAGACGTCGGCCCCCGCCGTCCCCGGCACCTTCTCGCTCCGCCTCCCCTTCCGCGCCCCCCTCAACCCCGACAACCTCTTCGGCCACCTCATCGCCACCGCCGTACCCGGCGTCGAGGAGTGGCGCGACGGTGCCTACCGCCGCACACTCCGCCTCCCCTACGGCCACGGAGTCGTCGCCCTCACCCCCGCCCCCGACCACATCGCCTGCCGCCTCAGCCTCACCGACATGCGCGACCTCACGATCGCCATCAGCCGCTGCCGCCGCATGCTCGACCTGGACGCCGACCCGGTCGCCGTGGACGCCCAGCTGAGCGCCGACCCGCTGCTCGCGCCCCTGGTGGCCAAGGCGCCGGGCCGTCGCGTGCCGCGCACGGTCGACGAGGCGGAGTTCGCCGTACGCGCGGTACTGGGCCAGCAGGTCTCCACCGCCGCCGCCCGCACCCACGCCGCACGCCTGGTCACCGCGCACGGCGAGCCGATCGACGACCCCGAGGGCGGCCTCACCCACCTCTTCCCCACGCCGGAAGCCCTCGCCGCGCTCGACCCGGAGGCACTCGCCCTGCCGCGCAGCCGCCGCACCACCCTGACCACGCTCGTACGTCACCTCGCCGACGGATCACTCCGGCTCGGCGTGGAGAGCGGCTGGGAGGAGGCCCGCGCCCGGCTCACCGAACTGCCCGGCTTCGGCCCCTGGACGGTCGAGGTCATCGCGATGCGGGCGCTCGGCGACCCCGACGCCTTCCTCCCCACCGACCTCGGTATCCGGCGCGCCGCACAGGAACTCGGCCTCCCGCACACCCCGGCGGCACTGACCGAACGGGCAGCGGCCTGGCGCCCCTGGCGGGCGTACGCGGTCCAGTACTTGTGGGCGATCGACGACCACCCCATCAACAGCATCCCGGCGTGACAGCCCCCACCGCGAAGGACAGCCCCATGCACCGCCAACACACCCTCGTCGACAGCCCTTACGGCCCCCTGACCCTCGTCGCCACCGACGGCGTCCTCAGCGGCCTCTACATGACGGAGCAGCGCCACCGCCCACCCGAGGAGACCTTCGGCGACCGCGACGCGGGGCCGTTCGGGGAGACGATCAGCCAGCTGGAGGCGTACTTCGCGGGCGAGTTGACGGAGTTCGACCTGCCGATGCGCCTCGACGGCACGCCGTTCCAGCGCACCGTCTGGCAGCAGCTCCAGCTGATTCCGTACGGTGAGACCCGTTCGTACGGTCAGCTCGCGGCCCTGCTGGGCAAGCCCAACGCCTCACGCGCGGTCGGCCTGGCCAACGGCAAGAACCCGATCGGGGTCATCGTGCCCTGCCACCGGGTGATCGGTTCGGGCGGGTCGCTGACCGGCTACGGCGGCGGACTCGACCGCAAGCAGCGCCTGTTGGCCTTCGAGGGCGCAGCGACGAGGAGCGAGGACGCCCTCTTCTGAACCTCAGGGCGACGGGACGAGGGACCCAGGGGCCCAAAAAACGCGGGCAGTCAGCCCACCCGCACCCCGTTCTCCAGCTCCGCAGGACCCGTCCCCGCATCGAGCACCTCCAGCCCGGCCCGCACCCGCAGCCCCAGCTCGCCCGGCAGGAACTCCGCGAGGTCCTCGCGGGCCACGAGCCGCCAGGAGAGCAGCTCGGCCTCCTGGAGCCTGATCGACTTCAGCTGGTCGGCGTCGAGCACTCCGCCGTCGTACAGATAGGCGACCAGCGGCGGCCGCGTCGAACCCGGCACCCAGTCCACCGCGAGCAGCGCCCCCAGCTGTACGTCCAGGCCGATCTCCTCGGCGGTCTCGCGGCGCGCCCCCTGCCGCGGTGTCTCGCCCTCGTCCGACTCGATGGTGCCGCCGGGCAGGGCCCACCCCTCGCGGTAGTTGGGCTCGACGAGCAGCACACGGCCCTCGGCGTCCCGGAAGAGCGCGGCGGCCCCGGCGATGATGCGGGGGAGGCCCGCGATGTACGTGGCGTAGTCCTGAGTGGTCACGTGAAAAGGGTAGACGCGCCGCCGGACCGAGCCGGTGGCCCGAGCGGATCCGACCAGCGGGAGGAGCCCGCCCCGGCTACCCCTCCGCCAACTCCACGGTCCTTGCCGCGAGTTCGGAGATCCTGGAGCCGTCGAAGCCGAACACCGCACTGCGCACCCGGTCTTCGAGGGGGTCCCGCCACTGCGCGGGGATCGCCTTGGCCCCGCACAGCACCCCCGCGACGGACCCCGCGGTCGCGCCGTTCGAGTCGGTGTCGAGGCCGCCGCGCACCGTCAGGGCGATGGTGCGGGTGAAGTCGCCTTCCCCGTACAGGAGTCCGGCGGTCAGGACGGCCGAGTTCGGAACCGCGTGGATCCAGCCGAGCCCGGAGGTCTCCGCCTCGGCGGTGGCCAGCGTCTCCTCCCAGCCGAGCCCGGCCTCGTGCAGGGTGACGACCCGGCGCACCGTACGGGCGAGCCGGCAGCTCGACGGGATCACGCCGAACGCCGCCTCCAGCGCGGCCCGCGGCGTGCCCGCGGTGAACGCGGCCGCGACGAGCGCCGCCGCCCACATCGCCCCGTAGACGCCGTTGCCGGTGTGCGAGAGCGCCGCGTCGCGGCGGGCGAGGGAGGCGGCGCGGCGCGGGGCGCCGGGGTTCGTCCAGCCGAAGATGTCGGCACGGATGAGGGCGCCGATCCACTCCTGACAGGCGTTCTCGTACGTCGCGGTGAGCGGCGGCTTGAGACCGTTCGCGAGATTCCGGTACGCGGCGCGCTCGGCGGTGAACGTCTGGAGATAGGGAAGGCGCAGCAGCCACAGCTCGCCGACCTGTTCGGTGCTGAACGCGAACCCGTGCGTCTCCAGGAGGTGCAGTCCCAGGATCGCGTAGTCGACGTCGTCGTCACGGCAGCTGCCGTGCACCCCGCCGCGCACGCACTGCTGCCACTCGGGCCTCAGCTGGAACTCCTCGACCCAGGAGGGTGGTTCGGGCAGATAGTCGGTGAGTGGCAGCGCGTCGGCCTGCCGCAGGTAGCGCTCGATGCGCTCACGTGTCCAGTAGTCGCCCCGCTCGATGGGCTTGCCGAGCATGTTGCCCGCGATCCGCCCGATCCAGCCGCCGAGGACGCGGTCGGCGAGTTCCGTATGTGCTGGGGTCATGCCTCCGGTCTACCGAATTCGGGGCGCTTGTGCGCGGTCAACGCGACCGGTTCGGCGCGGAGCGCGAGACGTTTGTCTGGTTTTCGATCAGATGCGCATTCTTGGGGGTGTCCGTGACGCGGCGTGCGGCCGTGACGGCTGGCGCGCGGCCGTGAAGGCCGTCGCGCGTCCGCGCCCCCTTCGCGGCCACTGATCGATCATTTCCGTGATCGCGGTGCGCCGCTATAGATGGTTTTACGCTGATTTAAAGGGGAGATCCGAGACTCCGAAATGCGGGCGGCCATGGGCAGGCGGCCCCTCCTGCGGTTATGGTCGCAGCGGCGCGACTGCCTTGACGCGAGCAAGGCCCGGAAAGCAAGGGGATCCAAGGTGGCGGACGCTGCTGGGACGGCGGGGCATGTGCTCATCGCCGCGGACAAGTTCAAGGGCTCACTCACGGCCGTGCAGGTCGCGGAGCGGGTGACGGCCGGGCTTCGCCGCGTCGCCCCGCACGTGGAGGTCGAGGCTCTGCCGGTGGCCGACGGCGGGGACGGCACGGTCGCCGCGGCGGTCGCGGCCGGTTTCGAGCGCCGTGAGGTGCGGGTGACGGGACCGCTCGGCGACGAGGTCACCGCCGCGTACGCGCTGCGGGACGGGACCGCCGTGGTGGAGATGGCGGAGGCCTCCGGCCTCCAGCTGCTGCCCGAGGGAGTCTTCGCGCCGCTCACGTCCACGACGTACGGATCCGGGGAACTGCTGCTCGCCGCGCTCGACGCGGGCGCGCGAACGATCGTCTTCGGCGTCGGCGGCAGTGCGACGACGGACGGCGGGGCCGGAATGCTGGCCGCGCTGGGCGCGGTCTTCCTGGACGCGGCGGGGGAGCCGGTGGCGCCGGGAGGCGGCCCGCTGGCCTCGCTGGCCACGGCGGACCTGTCCCGGATCGACCGGCGGTTCGCCTCGGTGGACCTGGTCCTCGCCAGTGACGTGGACAACCCGCTGACCGGCCCGAAGGGCGCTCCGGCGGTCTACGGCCCGCAGAAGGGGGCGACCCCGCAGGACGTGGCCGAGCTGGACGCGGCCCTCGCGCACTTCGCGAAGGTGCTCGCCGAGTCGGTCGGCCCCTCCGCGGCCGAGTACGCCGAGTCCCCGGGAGCCGGAGCGGCAGGCGGCATCGGGTACGGCGCTCTCGTCGGGCTCGGCGCGAGCTTCCGCCCCGGCATCGAGGTCATGCTGGACGTCCTCGGCTTCGCCCCCGCCCTCGCGCGGGCGTCGCTGGTGATCACGGGGGAGGGCTCGCTGGACGAGCAGACCCTGCACGGCAAGGCCCCCGCGGGCGTCGCGGCGGCGGCCCGCGAGGCGGGCGTCGAGGTCGTGGCGGTCTGCGGCCGCCTGGCCCTTCCGGCGGAGGAGCTGGGCAAGGCGGGCATCAGGCGGGCGTACGCGCTCACCGACGTGGAGCCGGACGTGGCCCGCTGCATCGCCGAGGCGGGGCCCATCCTGGAAACGGTGGCGGAGGGCATCGCCAGGGACTTCCTGAGCTAGACGTGCCCGGGGGCGTGGATTCCCCCTCCTGGCCGGTGGGGGGCTGGCCGCGCAGTTCCCCGCGCCCCTGGGGGGCTTGGATGCTGGCCGGGCTTGGTTCGCATGCCCCGGCCGGTGGGGGTTGGTCGCGCAGTTCCCCGCGCCCCTTACGGGGCCCGGTGCTTGGCTGAGTTCAGCGATGCGCCGGGGGCCGGTGGGGGTTGGTCGTGCAGTTCCTCGCGCCCCTTACGGGGCCCGGTGCTTGGCTGAGTTCAGCGATGCGCCGCGGGCCGATGGTGGATGGTCGTGCAGGTCCTCGCGCCCCTTACGGGGCCCGGTGCGATTCCCCCGGCCGGTCTGGTCGTGCAGTTCCTCGTGTTCCTTACGGGAGCCGCCCCCTCAACGCCGGACGGGATGGGATTTTCAGCCCGTCCGGCGTTTGAGGACGAACTCGGCGGAGCCGGTGATCGGCGGCGCGCAACGCCACCGGGGGCGGAAAAGACCCCGCCTTAGCCCGGCGCCAGCCGGTACGCGTCCAGGGCCAGCGTCATCTCCATCAGGTCCCGTGGACGCGCCAGCGACCGTGACGTCAGCTGTTCCAGGCGCCGCAGGCGGTTGAACACCGTGTTCCGGTGGCAGTACAGCCGCCCCGCGGCCCGCCCCGCCGAGCCCTCGCACAGCAGCCACGCGTCCAGCGTCTCCAGGAGCACCGCCCGGTCGGCCGGCTCCAGGGCCAGGACCTCGCCGAAGACGTCCGACACCAGCCGCCCCGCCAGCTCCGGCTGGCTCACCACCAGAGCCGTCGGCATCCGCTGGTCGAGCCGCACGATCCCGGTCGCGTCCGGCGCACACGTACGCAGGGCCAGCTCGGCGAGGCGTCGCGCGTGCCCCAGCTCGGAGAGCCCCGCCACCACCGGGCTGATGCCGCCGGGCCCGGGGCACCGCCCGTCCAGCGCGGCGGCCAGCTCGTCCAGGCCCTCCTCCGCGCCGAGCGCCACCACCCCCACCTCCCGGTCCGTCCGCATCCGCCAGACGAAGCGGAACCCGGCCCGCTGGATCTGCCGGTGGAACGCGGCACGACCGTCCCGCCGCTCGGCGCGCAGCACCACCACCGCGTACGGCCCGCGCTCCGGCAGATCGAGCCCCGCGGCCACCTGCGCGGCGAGCCCGGGGGCCGACTGGCCCTCCAGGAGCGCGTCGAGCAGCGCCTGCAGCTGCTCGTCGGTGCGGCGCCGCAGCTCCATCTCCGTCGCCCGGTAGGCGTCGGACGCCGCCGCGGCCTGCGCGTCGACCGCCGACCACACCATCGTCGCCGACCGCATCAGGACCGCCAGCTTCTCCGGGTCCTGCCCCACGGCGCCTTCGAGCAGCGAGTCCCAGACCAGATAGCCCGCGTTGCGGTACGAGTGCACCACCAGGTCGAGCGGAAGACCCTGCTGGGCCCTGCGCCGCCCGGCCTCCTCCGCGTACTCCAGATCGCGGCGCGGCGACGCGCGGGGCGCCGAGATCGTCTCGATGCCGATCCGCATCGCGTCCTCCGCCTCCCGCCACTGCTGGTCGTACGGCAGCACGCGTGCGTACACCGGCGAGTGCTCGAAGAGCTGCCGCAGATGTTCGTCCACCAGCTCGGGGATGCGGGGGAGCAGCGCCACGCACGCCTCCTCGAGCACCTTCCAGTCGTGGCCTGTCCGAGGCCTGCGTCCGCTCATGGATTTCTCCCCCGTCGCCGCTGCCCGCCGTGCCTCCGTGCTGCGGAGGATGCCACTGCTCGGCCACCCCTGGCAGGCCCCTGACACGGGGTGTTGTGCCCGTGCACAACGGGTGGCCGGTCCCGCTGGTCACCCGCAGCGATTCGGACACAGGCCGTGGACGGGCGGGCGCGGCGGTGCTGTTGTGAGCGCCACGCGGAGGGCCGTGCGGGGCGGGCGGCCGAGCGCCATGAGCAGGGCAGGCGGAGGACAGGGGGTCCCAGGTGGGTGGTTCCGGACTGGTCGTACAGGACGCGTCGGTCGGATACGGACCGGTGCGCGCACTGCGCCAGGTGTCGCTCGAAGTGCCGGACGGTGCCGTCGTCGCGGTGCTCGGCGGCAACGGCGCGGGCAAGTCGACGCTCCTGCGCGCCATTTCACGCACCCTCGCGTTTCACCGGGGTGCGCTCACCACCGGCTCCATCCACTTCGGCGGGCGGCGCATCGACGGGCTGCACGCGGACCGTGTGGTCGCCGCCGGAGTCTCCCAAGTGCCGGAAGGAAGAAGGGTGTTCGCCCGGATGACCGTCGCCGACAACCTGCGGGCGGGCGCGCTCGGCTCCGCGGGGAGCCGGGCCGCGAAGGCCAGGGCGCTGGACCGCGTCCACGAACTCTTCCCCGTGCTCGCCGAACGCGCGGGCCAGCGCGCCGGGCTCCTCTCGGGCGGCGAGCAGCAGATGCTGGCGGTCGCCAGGGCGCTGATGGCCTCGCCGAAGCTGCTGCTCCTGGACGAACCCTCCCTGGGACTGGCTCCGTTGATGGCGGCACGCATCGCCGACACCATCGAGGAGATCAACACCCAGGGCACCGCGGTCCTCCTCGTCGAACAGAACGCCGCCCTCGCGCTGCGCCTCGCATCGCGTGCGTACGTCCTGGACGTGGGCGAAGTGGCACTCGCCGGAGCGGCGGACGAACTGTCCGCGTCCGACGAGGTGCGCCGCCGCTACCTCGGCGTGGTCGACGAGGCCGCCGCGGCCGACGCCTCGCGCGGCGTCAGCGCGCTGCCCGTGCTGCGGCGATGGGCGGGCCGACGGTGACCGAGGACCGCACGGCGCCCGACACGTCGCCCATGAACCCCGTCGACCCCGAGGACCTCGTGGGCCGGGACGACGTACCCGCCCTGGAGGTGCGGGAGTTGACCGTCCGGTTCGCGGGGCTCACCGCGCTCGACGCCGTCAGCTTCACCGTCCGGCCCGGCACCGTGCATGCCGTCATCGGGCCCAACGGCGCGGGGAAGTCCACCTGCTTCAACGTCCTGTCCGGCGTGTACCGCGCCTCCGGCGGCAGCGTCCGCTTCGGCGAGCACGAACTGACGGCGATGCCTCCGCACCGCATCGCCGACCTCGGCGTCGCGCGGATCTTCCAGAACCTCGCCCTGCCGCCGCGCGCGACGGTCGCCGACAGTCTGATGCTCGGCCGGCACCGGCTGACCCGCACGGGGTTCGTCGCCGCGGGACTGCGCCTCCCGTCGGCCGCGCGCGAGGAGAGCCTGCACCGCGAACGAGTGCGCGAGATAGCGGCGTTCGTGGGGATAGAGCGCCAACTGCACGCTCCGGCGGGCTCCTTGCCGTACGGACAGCAGAAACTCGCGGAACTGGCCCGCGCCTTGTGCATGGAGCCGCGGCTGCTCCTGCTCGACGAGCCGGTGGCGGGCATGACCGCGGACGAGCGGCGCCGCACGGCGGCCGTCATCGCGGGCGTCCGCGACAGCCTCGGAATCTCGATCGTCCTGGTGGAACACGACATGGGGGTGGTGATGCGGCTCGCGGACGCGGTGACCGTACTGGACTTCGGCCGGCGCATAGCGGACGGCGCACCGGCGGCCGTGCAGAACGACCCGGCGGTCGTGCGCGCGTACCTGGGAGAGGAGGCCACCTCATGACCACCTTCGTCGAGCTTCTTCTCAACGGGCTCTCGATGGGCTCCGTCTACGCCCTGATCGCCCTCGGCTTCGTCGTCATCTTCCGGGCCACCGAAGTCGTGAACTTCGCGCACGCCTCGCTGCTCCTGGCGGGCGGCTACATCACCGCGATCCTCCACGACGACATCGGCTTCTGGCCTGCGCTGCTCGTCGGCATCGCGGGCGCCGCCGTCGTCGGCGCGGCCATCGAGTTCCTCGTCATGCGGCGCTATCGCGGCTCCGACCACAGCGTCCTCGCCATCGTCACCATCGGCGTCGACATCCTGCTCACCACCGAGCTCACCCGCCGCCTGGGCACGGACGTGCTCTCGCTCGGCGACCCCTGGGGCGACTCCGTGCTCACCATCGGGTCGATCTCCATCGCGCACACGCGGATCGCCGCGTTCGTCGCCGCCGCTCTCCTGATCACCGTGTTCCTGCTCGCCTTCCGCTACACCTCCTGGGGCGTGGCGATGCGCGCCGCGGCGGAGAGCCCGGAGACCGCCGCCCTGATGGGTGTGCGCCTGGGCCGGGTCTCGCTCGGCGCCTGGGCGGTGGCGGGCGGACTCGCCGCCGTTGCGGCGCTCTTCCTCACCGTCTTCCCGACCCCGGGGCTCGAACGGGCCACCTCGCTGGCCGCGTTGAAGGCGTTCCCCGCCGCGATCCTCGGCGGCCTCGACTCCACCACGGGCGCGCTCGTCGGCGGGCTCGTGGTAGGCGTCACCGAGTCGCTCGCCACCGGCTACCAGAGCGAACTGACCTTCCTGGGAAGGGGGTTGGGCGATCTCGCGCCCTACCTCGTGATGACCGTCATCCTCCTCATCCGGCCCGCCGGACTCTTCGGCACGAAGGAGCTCGCCCGTGTCTGAAGTCCTGGCCCGCGGCCGGGAGCTGCGCTCCCGAGGCCGTACGAGGCTGACGCGCCCGCGGACGTACGTCTGGCTCGCGGGAGCCGTGGTCCTGCTCGCCCTGCCCTTCTACCTCGACCGCTTCTGGCTCCAGGCGGGCCTGTTCGCCATGGCGGCCGCCATCGGCGCGATCGGCATCAACCTCCTCACCGGCGCGACCGGCCAGCTCTCCATGGGGCACGCCTTCTTCCTCGCGATCGGCGCGTACGGATACTGCGTCTTCGCGGGGGACGGCGATGACGGCCTGACCGGACTCGGCCTGCCCACCTGGATCGCGGCCGCCCTCGCGGTCCTCGTCGCGGGGATCGCGGGCGGGCTCTTCAGCCCCATCGCGGGCCGGCTGCGCGGCGCGTACCTCGGCATCGCGACCCTCGCCCTCATCTTCATCGGGCAGCACGTGCTCTTCAACGCCCACGATCTGACCGGCGGTTCCAACGGACGCGACGTACCGCCCCTGAGCGTCTTCGGCATCACCTTCGACGAGAGCGAACTCGTCGTGGCGGCCGTGCCGTTCGGGGCGTCGGAGAAGCTCTGGTACGCGGGGCTCGTCCTCCTCCTCGGCTGCGGGCTCTTCGCCCGCGGCGTGCTGCGCGGCCGGCCCGGACGCGCGATGAACGCCATCCGCGACCACCGCATCGCCGCCGGCGTCATCGGGGTGCCCGTCGCCCGCTACCGCGCGGGCGTCTTCGTCCTGTCGTCGATGTACGCGGGCCTCGCAGGCGTCCTGCTCGCCCTGGTCTTCCAGCGCACCGTGCCGGACTACTTCGGCATCACGCTGTCCCTCGAATACCTCGCCATGATCGTCATCGGCGGCCTCGGCTCGGTGGCGGGCGCGGTGGCCGGTGCGGCCGTCGTGTCCCTGCTGCCGCAGCTCCTGACCCGGTACAGCGATGCGCTGCCCCTGGTCTCGGCCCCCGGCAGTGGCGGGATCACACCGGGCGAGGCGTCCCGGTATCTGTACGGCGCCGCCGTCGTGGCGGTGGTGCTGTTCCTGCCCGGCGGCCTGGCCAGCATCGCCGCCCGGCGCACCAGGCCGACGTCCGGCCCAACTCCAGGGGAGGAACGATGAGTTCACGCACATTGAAAAGGGCCACCGCGACGGCGACGGCGCTCGCCGCGCTGCTTGCGGTGGCGGGTTGCAGCTCCAAGGCGGAGGACGACAAGGGCGACAAGGAGGGGGCGGGCGGGGTCAAGACCGGTGTCGGGGTCTCCGCCGACGCGATCACGCTCGGCGTGCTCACCGACATGACCGGTGTCTACGCGACCCTGGGCAAGAGCGTCACCCAGGCCCAGCAGCTCTACGTGAAGCAGACCAACGCCGACGGCGGCATCTGCGGCCGCAAGCTGAAGCTGACCGTCCGCGACCACGGCTACGACCCCCAGAAGGCGGTCGCCGGGTACACCGAGCTGGAGCCGGACGTCCTCGGCTTCGCCCAGTTCATCGGCTCCCCGTTCGTCGCCGCGGTCAAGCAGCGGGTCGACGGCAACAAGGGGCTCGTGCTGCCGCAGGCCTGGTCGGCGAATCTCCTCGGCAGCCCCTACGTCCGGGTCGTCGGCTCGACGTACGACCTGGAGACGATCAATGCGATCGACTTCCTGATGAAGGAGAAGGGCCTCAAGAAAGGCGACAAGCTCGGCCATGTCTATTTCGAGGGCGATTACGGCGAGAACGCGCTGAAGGGCTCGCAGTACATGGCGAAGAAATCGGGCCTCACCGTCGTGGAGCAGAAGATAAAGGCGACCGACAACGACATGACGGCCCAGGTCGCGGCCCTGAAGAAGGCCGGAGTGAAGGGTGTGGTGATCAGCGCGGGCCCGCGGCAGGCGGCCTCGCTGGTGGGTGTCGCGGCGGCCGGCAAGTTCGACGTCCCGATCATCGGCAACAACTCCGCGTTCGCGCCCCAGCTCCTGGGCACACAGGCGGGCCCGGCGCTCGCGAAGAACTACTACGTGGCCTCGCCGACCCTCCCGATCGGCGCGGACACCCCCGCCGCGAAGAAGCTGGTCGCCGACTACAAGAAGGCCTACCCCAAGGACGCCCTGGACAACGGCGTGACGGCCGGCTGGACCGCGGCGTCCGTCTTCGGAGAGGCCCTGAAGAAGGCCTGCGAGAGCAAGGACCTCACCCGTGAGGGCGTCGACAAGGCGCTCCTGACGATCGACTCGTACGACACGGGCTTCGGCGTCTCCCAGGACTTCACCGACCCCAAGGCGCCCTCCTCGAAGGAGAGCGTCATCCTGCGCCCCGACAAGGGCGTGACGGGCGGCATGAAGGTGGTCAGGGAGCCGGGCGCCGCTGAGGCGGCCGAGGGCTACACACCGGGCGCCTGAGCCGCACACGGCGTCCGGCCGACCCGCTCCGAGCAAGCCGAAGGGGCCCGAACCAAGTGGTTCGGGCCCCTTCGGGCTACGTACGGGAGCCGCTACGGCAGCTGTGCCGCCCGCGCCTCACGCCGGTTGTCCCGGAAGTTGTTCACCCTGCGCGCCGTGGCGAAGAGGGGGATCACCGCGCCGAGGACGACCTGGAGCGCGCAGCCGGTCTGCAGGAGCAGCAGGCCGCCGGGGGCGTCGAACGCCCAGGCCGCGAGCAGCCCCATGGCCGCGACGATCCACGAGAGCATGGCCACCGCGAGGGGACCGCGCGGCTTGGGGTACTCGACGCGGCTGACCATGAGCCAGGCCGTGCCGATGATCGCCATGAGCGTCGCCCAGAAGGGCAGCTCCAGGAGCACGATCGAGACGACCGTGAGGGCACCGAAGGGCGATGGCATGCCCTGGAAGGTGCCGTCCTTCACGGTCACGCAACTGAACCGCGCAAGCCGCAGCACCACCGCGAGCAGCACGACGATCGCTCCGACCGCGGCGACTCTCTGGTGCGCGTCGTCGGCGACCATGCCGTAGACGAGCACGAAGTACGCCGGGGCCAGACCGAAGCTGATCAGGTCCGACAGGTTGTCGAGCTCGGCGCCCATCGGCGAGGACCGCAGCTTGCGCGCCACGAGCCCGTCGAAGAGGTCGAAGACAGCCGCGCAGAGCATCAGGATCACGGCGGTCGCGGCGGAGTGCCGCGCCATGCCGCTCTCGTTGCTGCCCTGCAGGTGCGGGATGAGGATGCCGGTGGTGGTGAAGTACACCGCCATGAACCCGCACGTGGCGTTACCGAGCGTAAGGGTGTCCGCTATCGAGAGGCGGAGTGAGAGAGGCATCTCCTCGTCGGCCTCGTCCTCGGCCGCCTCGGGCACCCAGCCCGCCTGTGTCTCTGGATCAACCACGGTCAATTCGAGTCACCCCAGCCACGGTCTTCTGACCGACCTCGACGTCCACGTCGACACCCTCGGGGAGATAGATGTCGACACGGGAGCCGAAGCGGATCAGGCCGATCCGTTCGCCCTGCTCCACCTTCGTGCCCTGCGGCACGTAAGGAACGATGCGCCGCGCGACAGCGCCCGCGATCTGGATCATCTCGATGTCACCGAGCTCGGTGTCGAAGTGCCAGACGACGCGCTCGTTGTTCTCGCTCTCCTTGTTGAACGCCGGGACGAACCCGCCGGGGATGTGCTCCACGGACGTCACCGTGCCCGCGAGGGGCGCGCGGTTGACGTGGACGTTCAACGGGCTCATGAAGATCGCGACGCGGGTACGCCCGTCCTTCCACGGCATGATGCTCTGCACCACGCCGTCGGCCGGGGAGATGACCCGGCCCTGGGCGATGTCGCGCTCGGGGTCGCGGAAGAACCACAGCATGCCCGCCGCCAGAGCGGTGGCAGGCACGGCCACGGCCGCGGCGCCCTTGGAGCGACGCGCACGCACGAGGCTGAGTGCCGCGGTGGCGACAGTCGGCAGGAGCCACGGCGATGCTCCGCGCGCAAGGCGTACGCCAGCGAGGCTGTCGCGTGGTGCAGAGGTTTGGCTGTGGGGCATGGATGACCTTCGTAGCGGATGATGCCGCGCATGAACGGGGGACGGCGGCTTTTTCCGGATGGTATCGGTTGCGAGCCACAACTGGGCAAGCCAGGAAGCGGAGTCGACGGCCGAAGAGTGTTGACAGGGTGTGACCTTCTTCTCGATGAAAACACCCCAAATCGGGCATCTAGCCCTGGAATCGATACTCTTCGAGCAGTCGCCGCCCAATGATCATTTTCTGGATCTCGGCGGTACCTTCGCCGATCAGCAGCATGGGAGCCTCACGGTACAGGCGCTCGATCTCGTACTCCTTCGAGAAGCCGTAACCGCCATGAATCCGGAACGCGTCCTCTACGACTTCTTTGCAGTATTCGGACGCGAGGTACTTCGCCATCCCTGCTTCGAGGTCGTTTCGTTCCCCGGAGTCCTTTTTGCGTGCTGCATTCACCATCATCGCATGGGCGGCCTCGACCTTGGTAGCCATCTCGGCCAGCTTGAACTGAATCGCCTGGTGCTGAGCGATCGCCTTGCCGAAAGTGTGGCGTTGCTGGGCATATGAGACACCGAGCTCAAATGCACGCTGAGCAACACCGCAGCCACGCGCCGCGACATTCACGCGGCCGACTTCGACGCCGTCCATCATTTGGTAAAAACCGCGCCCGGTGGTCCCGCCGAGCACGCGATTGGCCGGAATTCGCAGTCCGTCCATGATGAGTTCGGTCGTGTCGACGCCCTTGTAACCCATCTTGTCGATCTTGCCGGGGATGGTGAGGCCGGGGCGGACCTCTCCGAAGCCCGGCTCCTTCTCCACGAGGAAGGTCGTCATCGACTTGTGGGGCGCCGTGCCCTCGGGGTGTCCTTCGTCACTTCGGCACAGAACGGCCACCAGCGTCGACGTACCGCCGTTGGTCAGCCACATCTTCTGACCGTTCAGGACGTACTCGTCGCCGTCCCTGACGCCCTTGGACGTGATCGCCGACACGTCCGAGCCGAGCGCGGGCTCCGACATGGAGAACGCGCCGCGCACCTCGCCGGCCGCCATGCGCGGCAGGAAGGTGTCCTTCTGCTCCTGCGTCCCGTGCTGCTTGAGCATGTAGGCGACGATGAAGTGGGTGTTGATGATGCCGGAGACCGACATCCAGCCACGCGCGATCTCCTCGACGCACAGTGCGTACGTGAGCAGCGACTCGCCCAGACCGCCGTACTCCTCGGGGATCATGAGCCCGAAGAGGCCCAACTCCTTGAGACCATCCACGATCTGCTGGGGGTACTCGTCACGGTGCTCGAGCTCCGTGGCGACCGGAATGATCTCCTTGTCGACGAAGTCCCGGACGGTGGACAGGATCTCCTGCTGGACGTCCGTGAGGCCAGCGGTCTGCGCGAGTCGGCTCATGGCTACTTCTCCTGCGTCTTCTTCGCGGTGTCCCGCAGCTCCGGGCGGCCGGGCTGTTCGCCGCCGCGCTCCTTGATGTACGTCTCGGTGGGGACCATCACCTTGCGGCGGAACACGCAGACCAGCGTGCCGTCCTGCTTGTAGCCCTTGGTCTCCACGTAGACGATCCCGCGGTCCGACTTGGACCTCGAGGGGGTCTTGTCCAGGACGGTGGTCTCGCCGTAGATCGTGTCGCCGTGGAAGGTCGGCGCCACGTGCTTGAGCGACTCGACCTCCAGGTTGGCGATCGCCTTGCCCGAGACGTCCGGCACGGACATGCCCAGAAGCAGCGAGTAGATGTAGTTGCCCACGACGACGTTCTTCCCGAAGTCGGTCGTCTTCTCCGCATAGTTGCTGTCCATGTGGAGGGGGTGGTGGTTCATGGTCAGGAGGCAGAAGAGGTGGTCGTCGTACTCGGTGACCGTCTTTCCGGGCCAGTGCTTGTAGACGTCCCCGACGGTGAACTCTTCGTAGGTGCGGCCGAACTGCATGTCAGGCCTCCGGGATCTCGAACTTGGAGGTGCGCGTCATGCCGGCGGCGCGCCCCTTGCCCGAGATGACCAGGGCCATCTTGCGGCTGGCCTCGTCGATCATCTCGTCGCCGAGCATCGCGGAGCCCTTCTTGCCGCCCGCCTCGGAGGTGCAGTAGTCGTACGCGTCCAGGATCAGCTCGGCGTGGTCGAAGTCCTCCTGGGAGGGCGAGAAGACCTCGTTGGCGGCGTCGACCTGGCCGGGGTGCAGGACCCACTTGCCGTCGAAGCCGAGCGCGGCGGCGCGGCCCGCGACCTCGCGGTAGCCGTCGACGTTCTTGATCTGGAGGTAGGGGCCGTCGATCGCCTGGAGGTTGTTGGCGCGGGCGGCCATCAGGATCTTCATCAGGATGAAGTGGTAGGCGTCGGCCGGGTAGCCGGGCGGCTGCTCGCCGACGACCAGGGACTTCATGTTGATGGAGGCCATGAAGTCGGCCGGGCCGAAGATGATCGTCTCGACGCGGGGCGACGCCTGCGCGATCGCGTTGACGTTGTTCAGGCCCTGCGCGTTCTCGATCTGCGCCTCGATGCCGATCTTGCCGACCTCGAAGCCCATCGTCTTCTCGATCTGGGTCAGCAGGAAGTCCAGCGCGACGACCTGGTCCGCGGTCTGCACCTTCGGCAGCATGATGCAGTCGAGGTTCTGGCCCGCGCCCTCGACGACCGTGACCACGTCGCGGTACGTCCACTCGGTCGTCCAGTCGTTGACGCGCACGACCCGCGTCTTGCCCGTCCAGTCGCCCTCGTTGAGGAACTTGACGATGGTGTGCCGGGCCTCCGGCTTGGCCAGCGGCGCACAGGCGTCCTCCAGGTCCAGGAAGACCTGGTCGGCGGGGAGGCCCTGGGCCTTCTCCAGGAAGCGCGGGTTGGAACCCGGCACCGCCAGACACGAACGGCGGGGACGAAGGCGGTTGATGGGCGCGGTCATGCGGGGACCTCCAGAGGGTCGAGCTTGTTCGCTTTCCGGATCTCGTCGACGATACGGCCGATGATCTCGGTGATGCCGAAGTCCTTGGGGGTGAAGACGGCGGCCACACCCGCCGCCTTCAGGTCCTCGGCGTCGCTGTTGGGGATGATGCCGCCGGCGATGACGGGGATGTCGGGCGCACCCGCCTCGCGCAGGCGCACCAGCACGTCGGGCACGAGCTGCGCGTGCGAGCCGGAGAGGATCGAGAGGCCCACCGCGTGCACGTCCTCGGCGAGCGCGGCGGCCACGATCTCCTCGGGCGTGAGCCTGATGCCCTGGTAGACCACCTCGAAGCCGGCGTCACGGGCGCGCACCGCGATCTGCTCGGCCCCGTTGGAGTGCCCGTCCAGGCCCGGCTTGCCGACCAGGAAGCGCAGCTTGCCGGTGCCGAGGTCGGCGGCGGTCTTGGCGACCTTGTCGCGGACGAGGGCGAGCGGCGTGCCCGCCTCCGCGGTGACGGCCACCGGAGCGCTGGAGACGCCCGTGGGCGCCCTGAACTCCCCGAAGACCTCCCGCAGGGCGCCGGACCACTCCCCGGTCGTCACACCGGCGCGTGCGCACTCCAGGGTGGCCTCCATGAGGTTGCCCGTGCCCGCGGCGACCTCCTTGAGCTTCTCCAGGGCCTTGCAGGGGCGCGGGTGGTTGAACGGCGGCTGGTAGCGGGTGTCGCGCCAGTGCTGGAGGGCGTTCACGACGCGGTTCTCGACCGCGGGGTCGACCGTCATGATCGCGGTGTCCAGGTCCGCGGTGAGCGGGTTCGGCTCGGTCGACTCGTAGGCGTTGACGCCGACGATCTTCTCCTCGCCCGACTCGATGCGCGCCCTGCGCTCGGCGTGCGAGGAGACCAGCTGCGACTTCAGGTAGCCGGACTCGACGGCGGCCATCGCGCCGCCCATCTGCTCGATGCGGTCCATCTCGGCGAGCGACTCCTCGACGAGGGACTCCACCTTGGCCTCGATGACGTGCGAGCCCTCGAAGATGTCCTCGTACTCCAGGAGGTCGCTCTCCAGGGCGAGCACCTGCTGGATGCGCAGCGACCACTGCTGGTCCCACGGCCGGGGCAGCCCCAGGGCCTCGTTCCAGGCGGGAAGCTGCACGGCACGCGCGCGTGCGTCCTTGGAGAGCGTGACGGCCAGCATCTCCAGGACGATGCGCTGGACGTTGTTCTCGGGCTGCGCCTCGGTCAGGCCCAGCGAGTTGACCTGCACGCCGTAGCGGAAACGGCGCTGCTTGGGGTTGGTGATGCCGTACCGCTCGCGCGTGATGCGGTCCCAGATGCGGCCGAACGCCCGCATCTTGCACATCTCCTCGACGAAGCGGACGCCCGCGTTCACGAAGAAGGAGATGCGGGCGACGACGTCACCGAACTTCTCCTCTGGCACCTGCCCGGAGTCGCGCACGGCGTCGAGGACGGCGACGGCGGTGGACATCGCGTACGCGATCTCCTGCACCGGAGTGGCACCGGCCTCCTGCAGGTGATAGCTGCAGATGTTGATCGGGTTCCACTTGGGGATGTGCGCCACCGTGTAAGTGATCATGTCGGTGGTGAGGCGGAGGGAGGGCACCGGCGGGAAGACGTGCGTCCCGCGCGAGAGGTACTCCTTGACGATGTCGTTCTGCGTCGTCCCCTGGAGCTGCGTGATGTCCACGCCCTGCTCCTCCGCCACCACCTGATAGAGCGCCAGGAGCCACATGGCCGTGGCGTTGATCGTCATCGAGGTGTTCATCTGGTCCAGGGGGATGTCCTGGAACAGCCGCCGCATGTCGCCCACGTGCGAGACGGGGACGCCGACCCGGCCGACCTCACCGCGGGCGAGGATGTGGTCCGGGTCGTAGCCGGTCTGCGTGGGCAGGTCGAACGCGACCGAGAGGCCCGTCTGACCCTTGGCGAGGTTGCGCCGGTACAGCTCGTTGGACGCCTCGGCCGTGGAGTGACCGGCGTAGGTCCGCATGAGCCACGGCCGGTCCTTCTGACGCTCTGTCATGTGCGAACCCTCAGCCCTCAGACGTTCCGGAAGCGGTTGATCGCGTCGATGTGCTTGGCCCGCGTCTCCGGGTCGCGCACCCCGAGTCCCTCCTGGGGCGCGAGGGCGAGGACGCCGACCTTGCCCTGGTGGAGGTTGCGGTGCACGTCGTAGGCGGCCTGGCCGGTCTCTTCGAGGGAGTAGACGCGGGAGAGGGTGGGGTGGATCTTGCCCTTGGAGATGAGGCGGTTGGCCTCCCAGGCCTCGCGGTAGTTCGCGAAGTGCGAGCCCACGATCTTCTTCAGGGACATCCACAGGTAGCGGTTGTCGTACTCGTGGTTGTAGCCCGAGGTCGAGGCGCAGGTGACGATGGTGCCGCCCTTGCGCGTGACGTACACCGAGGCGCCGAAGGTCTCGCGGCCCGGGTGCTCGAAGACGATGTCCACGTCCTCGCCGCCGGTCAGCTCGCGGATGCGCTTGCCGAAGCGCTTCCACTCCTTGGGGTCCTGGGTGTGCTCGTCCTTCCAGAACTTGTAGCCCTCGGCGTTGCGGTCGATGATCGCGTCGGCGCCCATCGCGCGGCAGATGTCCGCCTTCTGCTCGCTGGAGACGACACAGATGGGGTTGGCGCCGCCGGCCAGGGCGAACTGGGTGGCGTAGGAGCCGAGGCCGCCGCTCGCGCCCCAGATCAGGACGTTGTCGCCCTGCTTCATGCCCGCGCCGTTGCGCGAGACCAGCTGGCGGTAGGCGGTGGAGTTCACCAGGCCGGGGGAAGCGGCCTCCTCCCAGCTCAGGTGGTCCGGCTTGGGCATGAGCTGGTTGGACTTGACCAGGGCGATCTCCGCGAGGCCGCCGAAGTTGGTCTCGAAGCCCCAGATGCGCTGCTCGGGGTCGAGCATCGTGTCGTTGTGGCCGTCCGAGGACTCCAGCTCGACGCTCAGACAGTGCGCGACGACCTCGTCGCCCGGGTTCCAGGCGTTCACGCCGGGGCCGGTGCGCAGCACGACGCCCGCCAGGTCGGAGCCGATGACGTGGTACGGCAGGTCGTGGCGCTTGGTGAGCTCGCTCAGACGGCCGTAGCGCTCCAGGAAGCTGAAGGTGGAGACCGGCTCGAAGATCGAGGTCCACACGGAGTTGTAGTTGACCGAGGAGGCCATGACGGCCACCAGGGCCTCGCCCGGGCCGAGTTCGGGCACCGGCACGTCGTCCAGGTGCAGCGACTTGCGGGGGTCCTTGTCGCGGGTCGCGAGCCCGGCGAACATCTCCGCCTCGTCCTTGTGCACGGTGATCGCGCGGTACGAGTCGGGCAGGGGGAGAGCGGCGAAGTCGGCGGACGTGGAGTCCGGCGACTGGATCGCGTCCAGGATTTCCTTCACGGTGATGCCTCCGGCGGATGGGGTCTCCCCTGCTCGAGCGAAGCCGAGAGCTTGGGGAAGCGGGCCCTCTAAAAAAAGGGGAGCACGCTCTTGAGGGTTACGTCGGGTGCTGCTGGTGCAGGTGGTGGAGGTGTGCCGTCGGTTCGGCGAAGGGTGATGCTCGGCAGCGCTTGGTGTGGCGCGGGAGGTTGCCTGTGACGCAGGCGTCCGGGCGCTCGAGCCGTGGCTTGAGGGGACAGCCGGCGTACGGAAGTTCTCTGCACGCCGGCCGCCCGGACAACATCAACGTATGACACCGCGTGCCAGTCGGCAAGACACTGAGTGCCATCAATTTTTGATGGATGATCGATCAGTGCAGGTCAGAGGGTGTGACGGCATGACGGAGGGGGCGCTACCGGTGGGTAGCGCCCCCTCAAAAGCCCAGGATGAAAGGGCGGAAAACGGAATCTATGACTCCCGCAGCGCCTTCTCGATCGTCCGCATGATCTCGTCAAGCGGTGCGTCCGTCCGGGCCACGGTGACCAGGACGTCGCCCCCGGTGCTCACCGAGGCCGCCGGAGCGGTGGTGGTGTCACGCCCCGCCCCGATGCCCGAACCGAACGTCCTGCGGACGATGGCGAAGGCGTGGTCCAGCTGGGTCTCCACGTCGCCCTGGCCGCCCGCACGCAGCCACCGGCGCAGGACGTGGTTGTGCGCGGTCACCACCGCGGAGGCCGCCACCTCCGCCAGCAGCGGGTCGTCGTTCCCGTCGTGGTGGGCCTGCTCGTCGAAGTGGCCCAGGAGATAGCGCGTGAACAGCCGTTCGTAGCGGGCCACCGAGGCGATCTCCCGCTCGCGCAGCGTGGGGACCTCGCGCGTCAGGCGGTACCGCTCGACGGAGACCGCCGGGGACGCCGCGTACATCTTCATGACTTCCTTGATGCCCCGGCACACCGTGTCCAGCGGGTGCTCGTGCGGCGGCGCCGCGTTCAGGACCGCCTCCGCCCGGATCAGGGTGTCGTCGTGGTCCGGGAAGATCGCCTCTTCCTTGGAGCGGAAGTGCCGGAAGAAGGTCCGGCGGGCGACCCCGGCCTGCGCGGCGATCTCGTCGACCGTCGTCGCCTCGTACCCCTTGGACGCGAAGAGCTCCATCGCCGCGGCCGCCAGCTCCCGGCGCATCTTGAGCCGTTGGGCGGCGGCCCGGCTGCCGGCCGCGCTCTCGGGAGCGTCGGGCGTAGCGGGCGTACGTGAGGACTTGGCGGCCTTGGGCATGACCCGAACGTACTGCATATGCGCAGCCGATCGCTCCTGCGGGACGGGGCCGCCCGAGGGTTCGAGCAGCCCGCCCCAGTCCGTGCGCGGTCTGTCGTCAGGCGCGCCCCCGTCCGATCCCGGCTTACCGTCGGGCATATTCGCGGAAGCCGCGGCCGGTCTTGCGGCCGAGGCAGCCCGCGGCCACCAGGTGTTCGAGCAGGGGTGCGGGGGCCAGGCCCGGGTCGCGGAACTCGCGGTGCAGGACCTTCTCGATGGCGAGCGAGACGTCCAGGCCGACGACGTCCAGGAGCTCGAAGGGCCCCATGGGGTAACCGCCGCCGAGCTTCATCGCGGCGTCGATGTCGTCGAGCGTCGCGTAGTGCTCCTGGACCATCTTGATCGCGTTGTTGAGGTAGGGGAACAGGAGCGCGTTCACGATGAAGCCCGCGCGGTCGCCGCAGTCCACCGGGTGCTTCTTGATGGTCGCGCAGACCTGGCGGACCGTCGCGTGCACGTCGTCGTCCGTGAGGACCGTGCGGACCACCTCGACCAGCTTCATCGCCGGGGCCGGGTTGAAGAAGTGCATGCCGATCACGTCGCCGGGGCGCGAGGTGGCGCGGGCGCAGGCGACGACGGGCAGGGACGAGGTGGTGGTCGCCAGGATCGCGCCCGGCTTGCAGACCTTGTCGAACGCCGCGAACAGCTGCTGCTTGATCTCCAGGTCCTCGGCGACCGCCTCCAGGGCCAGGTCGACGTCGGCGAACGCTTCGTACGTACCGGCCGGAGCGATCCGGTCCAGGGTCTTGGCCGCGGTCTCCGCCGTCATCCGCCCCTTGTCGACGGAGCGCGAAAGCGACTTGGCGATACGGGACTTGGCCTTCTCCGCCTTCTCCTCGCTGCGCGCGGCCAGCACCACGTCGTAGCCCGCCTTGGCGAAGACCTCGGCGATGCCGGACGCCATGGTCCCGGAGCCCGCGACGCCGACCGAGCGGATGGTGCGTCCGCCGCCCTGCCGCCCGCCCTCGGGCGGGGTCAGCGCGTCCCGCACGACGACCGAACTGCCGGGAGCCTCGTACGAGTAGAACCCGCGCCCCGCCTTGCGGCCGGTCAGGCCCGCCTCGCTGAGCTGCTTGAGGATCGGCGCGGGCGCGTGCAGCCGGTCGTGCGACTCGGAGTACATCGCGTCCAGGACCGTGCGGGCCGTGTCGACGCCGATCAGGTCGAGCAGCGCGAGGGGGCCCATCGGCAGGCCGCAGCCGAGCCGCATGGCGGCGTCGATGTCCTCGCGGGAGGCGTACTTCGCCTCGTACATCGCCGCTGCCTGGTTGAGGTAGCCGAAGAGCAGGCCGTCGGCGACGAATCCGGGCCGGTCGCCGACCGCGACGGGCTCCTTGCCCAGGGCGTACGCCAGGTCGGTGACGGAGGCGACGGCCGCCGGCGCGGTCAGCACGGAGGAGACCACCTCGACCAGCTTCATCGCCGGGGCCGGGTTGAAGAAGTGCAGGCCGAGCACCCGCTCGGGGCGCTGCGATTCGGCGGCCAGACGCGTCACGGACAGCGCGTTCGTGCCGGTCGCGATGATCGTCTCGGGGCGCACGACGCCGTCGAGCTCACGGATGAGCTGCTGCTTGATCTCGTACGACTCCGGGGCGACCTCGATCACCAGGTCGGCGTCGGACGCCGCCTGCAGATCGGTGAACGTGCGGATGCGGGCGAGGGCGTCCCGCCGCTCGTCCTCGGTGAGCTGCTCACGGCGCACGGCACGTGCGGTCGACGACTCGATGGCGGTGACGGCCTGGGCGCCCGCGGCCTCGCTGATGTCGATGCCGATGACCTCGCGTCCGGCGCGGGCCAGGACCTCGGCGATGCCGGTGCCCATGGTGCCGAGACCGATCACGGCGACGGTGTTCAAGGGAGTGTCCATGCGTGGACTCCAGGAAGTGAGTGACGACTGAGGGGCGCACGCGGTGCGCGCAACGGCGGCGCGGCGTACGGAGGGTGAGCTGCTGCGTGTCGTGACCGGGCGGCGAAGAGCGCACGCCCGTGAGGAGTCGACCGGCCCTGTCCCGGAGCCGCGTCGTGCTGGGTGGAGCTGAGGTGCTCAAGCACCGAACCGACATGCACCCGCAGTGGCTGCGTCACCAGGCCGCTGCGAGGTTGAGGAACTGCCAGCGAGGAGTGTGCCCCGCTCACATGAGATTAACCGGCGAGTAACGAGCGCGCCAGTCCCCGGGGTTTGTGATCTACATCGCGGATAGGCTCCCCGTCATGGACGTGGAGTTGCGGACGGTGACGGAACGCTTACGCCGTGAGGCGGGAGTCTCGGAGACCTACGAGAGGCTGGTCACGACCGGCGATGTGGAGGAACTCGCGGAGGTGCTCGCCGCGGCGGGCCAGCCCCTGTGGGCGCGGGAGCTGGCGGCGGTCCGGCTCGGCACGGCCGGGGACAACCGGGCCTTCGAGTCCCTGGTGCTGCTCCTGAACCACCGGGACCCCTCGCGGTGTGCCGCCGCCGCGTACGCCCTGGCCAGGCTGGGCGATCCGCGTACGGCACGGGCGGCAGCCGCCCTGGCCACCAATGAGCTGCGGGTCGCCTACGCCCTGCACCCGGTGCGTCTGCTCACCGAGCTGCGGGCGCCCGAGTCGGCGCCCGCCCTGATCACCACGCTGAAGCGCAGGCTCGCCCCGCATGATCCGTACGGCAAGATCGCGCTGGCCTGCGTCGAGGGCCTGGGAGCACTGGGGGACCCGCGGGCCCGGCCCGTCCTGACTCAGGCGTGCGCCTATCCACGCCTCGCGGCAGCGGCGTCGGCGGCCCTCGCACGCCTGCCGGCCTAACTTCGCCGCCCGTCGGGCTACAGGACGGCGTACGCCTCGATCTCCATCAGGAACCGCGGCGAGACGAGACCGGCGACCTGCACGGCGGAAGACGCCGGGAGCCGCTCGGGGTCGATGTGTACGTCCCGCGCGGCCCGTATCGCGGGCATGTGTGCCATGTCCGTGACGAAATAGGTCAGCTTCACGACGTCCTCGAAGCCGCCGCCGGCGGCCAGCAGGCAGCGCCGCAGATTGTCGAAGACCTGCCGCGCCTGGGCCGCCGGATCGTCCTCGCCGACCAGCTCCCCGTCCTCGTCCAGGGGAAGCTGCCCGGAGATCGCGACGAAGCGGCCGGTGCCCATGACCACGTGGGTGTACCCGGTGGCGGGCAGGACGCCGTCGGGGGCGCTGATACGGGTCAGTCGGCTCATGGAGCCATCCTGGACCATGGGTCTGACAACGCCCCCGACGGGCTTGGGTGTTGCTCGGTCACGCGGGAGCCGGTGCGCCGCTCAGCCGCGGTGGCCGAGCAATCCGTGCAGCGCGGTCCCGCGCGCCGCACCGCTCTTGGCGCTCATCGGTGCCGGGTCGGGCAGCGCCTCGCACACCGCGTCGACCTCGCCGCCGCTCCGCGGCACCGTGCCGTTCTCCAGGTACGTCGCCAAGTGCCGGTCCAGGCAGGCGTTTCCGGAGAGGGTGATGCCGTGGTTGCCGCCGCCCTGCTCGACCACCAGGCTCGAACCGCGCAGCTTGCGGTGCAGGGTGAGGCCGCCCTCGTAGGGCGTGGCCGCGTCGTCCGTCGCCTGGAACAGCAGCGTCGGCGGCAGCTGGGAGTTGGAGACGTCGGCCGGCCGGAGCGAGCCCGTGGGCCAGAAGGCGCACGGCGCGTTGTACCAGGCGTTGTTCCAGGTGGAGAACGGCGCCTTCTCGTGCACCCGCCAGTTGGCCTCGCGCCAGGTGCCCCAGTCGCGCGGCCAGGACGCGTCGCGGCACTGGACCGCCGCGTAGACGCTGTAGCCGTTGTCGCCCGCCGCGTCGACGGCGCCGAAGTTCTCGTACGCCTCGACGAGCGGGTCCGCGTCCTTGGCGTTCACGTACGACGCGAACGCCTCGGCCAGGAACGGCCAGTAGCCGTTGAAGTAGCCGCCCGGCAGGTAGGTGTCCTCCAGCTCGGCGGAGCCGACCTTCTCGCCCGCGGGCTTCTTGGCGAGGGCTTTGTGCATCGCGTACCACTTGGCCTCGACCTTCGCCGGGTCCGTGCCCAGCTTGTAGGCCTTGTCGTGTTTGGCGACCCAGGCCATGAACGCCTTGTGGCGGGTGTCGAAGGCGTAGTCCTGGTTGATGTTGCTGGCGTACCAGACGTCCGTCGGGTCGACCATCGAGTCGAGGGCCATGCGGCGCACGCGGTCCGGGTAGAGCTTTCCGTAGACGGCGCCGAGGTAGGTGCCGTACGAGTAGCCGAAGTAGTTGATCCTCTTGGCGCCGAGCGCGCCGCGGATCGCGTCCATGTCCTTGACCGCGCTCACCGTGTCGATGAACGGCAGGAGGTCGGCGTACTTCTCGGCGCAGGCCTTCGCGAAGGCCCGGGCGCGCGTGAGGTTCGCCTTCTCGACGCCGTGCGTGGCGGGCACGCTGGCGGGCCGCACCGGCGAGAAGTGGCCGGGGCGGCAGTCGAGGGCGGGCCTGCTCCTGCCGACGCCGCGCGGGTCGAAGCCGATGACGTCGTACTGCGCCGCCACCTTCTTCGGCAGTGTCCTGGCCACGAACCCGGCGAGCGTCAGGCCGCTGCCGCCGGGGCCGCCTGGGTTCACCAGGAGCGGACCCTGGGACTTCTTCGCGGTGTGCGGGACGCGGGTCAGCGCGAGGGTGATCTGCCGGCCGTGCGGCCGGTCGTGGTCGAGCGGGACCTTGAGCGACGAGCACTGGAGCGTGGGGTAGTCCTTGGTCGCGCACTCCTTCCAGGTGAGCGGGGAAGTGCGCGGGGTGCTCGCGGTGTCGGCGCTCGCGGCGGGCACCGCGGCCGTGACCAACGAGGCCACCACCGCGGCGGCGCCGCACAGGGCGACGGCGCGTTTCTTCATCGGGCCTCCCAGAACGGGGGGTTCGGGGCCGTGGGCGCACGGCCCCCGCGGCATCGTCCCGGAAAGCCCGCCCTGAAGACGCCGCCCTGCCGATGAATGACCTGAAAGGCGCAGAGAAGGGAGCCGATGGGCTCAGAGGAAGGTGAGCTGGGTGCCGCCGGGCGTGACGGGTGCGGTCGCGGGCTCCTCCGGCACGCGGACCCGGCGGGCGGCGCCCGCCCGCGCGGGCCCGATGCCGAACTCCTCGGCCAGCTCGTGCACTTGCCGGGTGATCCGGCGCTGGTACCACTTGGGCGCGTAGGCACCCTCCGCGTACAGCCGCTCGTAGCGCCGCACGAGGTACGGATGGTGCCGCTGGAGCCACGCCATGAACCACTCGCGCGCTCCGGGCCGCAGATGCAGCACCAGCGGCGTCACGGAGGTGGCTCCCGACGCGGCGACGGCCCGCACGGTCGCCCGCAGCTGCTCGGGCCGGTCCCCGATGAACGGGATCACGGGCGCCATGAGCACGCCGCACCCGATGCCGTGCTCGGTCAGCGTCCGTACGACGTCGAGCCGCCGCTCCGGAGCGGGCGTGCCCGGCTCCACCGTGCGCCACAGCTCCTGGTCGACGAAGCCGACGGACACGGAGATGCCGACGTCCGTGACGGCGGCGGCCTGCCGCAGCAGGTCGAGGTCGCGCAGGATCAGCGTGCCCTTGGTGAGGATGGAGAAGGGGTTCGCGTGGTCGCGCAGGGCGGCGATGATCCCGGGCATGAGTCCGTAGCGCCCCTCGGCCCGCTGATAGCAGTCGACGTTCGTGCCCATCGCGATGTGCTCGCCGTGCCAGCGGGGCGACGCGAGCCGGCGGCGCAGCAGATCGGGGGCGTTGACCTTGACCACGATCTGGCTGTCGAAGCCGAGCCCCGTGTCCAGGTCCAGATAGCTGTGGGTCTTGCGCGCGAAGCAGTAGACGCACGCGTGCGTGCAGCCCCGGTACGGATTGACGGTCCACTCGAAGGGCATGCGGGACGCCCCCGGCACCCGGTTCACGATCGTTCTGGCCCGGATCTCGTGAAAGGTGATCCCACGGAACTCAGGGGTGTCGAAGGTCCTCGTGGTGACCGCGTCCGCGCCGAACAGCGCGGCATCCGCGACACCCCGTGACGGCCCGTCGGCGAGGTTCTCCCAGCGCATGACGCCTCCTCGGTAGCACTGACCACAGAATAGAACACATGTTCCCTTGATCGTGCGACCCGGTACCCCGGTGGTGCCGGGGCGACCCCGATTTGAGGGGCCGGTACGCAGGGTGGTTGGCTCTCCGTGAACACCCCGAGTGACAACCGAGTGCTGGAGGAAGTGCCATGGCGCAGGTCGAGGCGACCACGGAGCGGATCATCGCGGCGCAGCCGGAGGACGTCTTCGACGCGCTTGCCGACTACGAAGGCACGCGTTCGAAGATCCTGTCGGAGCACTTCAGCGAGTTCGAGGTGCGTGAGGGCGGCGACGGCGAGGGCACGCTCGTCCACTGGAAGCTGCAGGCCACCAGCAAGCGCATCCGGGACTGCCTCCTGGAGGTGACCGAGCCGACCGACGGGGAGCTCGTCGAGAAGGACCGCAACTCCTCCATGGTCACCACCTGGACCGTGACCCCGGCGGGGGAGGGCAAGGCGCGCGTGGTCGTCTCCACCGTCTGGAACGGCGCGGGCGGCATCGGCGGCTTCTTCGAGAAGACCTTCGCGCCCAAGGGCCTCGGGCGCATCTACGACGAGGTGCTCGGCAAGCTCGCCGCCGAGGTCGAGAAGTAGGCCGAGAAATAGGTCCGGAAGCCGGTCCAGAAGTAGGCCGGGGAGTGGGCCGACGCCTGACCGGTCCTCAACTCCGGTAGCCCATCAGGGTTGTTGTCACGCTCACCGTTTCGAGTGGTTTTCTGTTCGGGGCTGTTGTACGGCGTAGGGCTCCCACCGGCGCATACGTGCGCCGGACCCCACACAGGGGCGACTCGTCGCGCTTGCCCGCAGTTCTCGCGCAATGCGAGAAATGTGCGGCGCAGGCGTGACGAGGGGAGCAGGACGTGGGCGGCACAACGCTGGTGAAGGGCGCCGAGCAGGGGGACGTGGCGGTGGCCTCGGCGCCTCCGGGCGACGGGGCGCCACCGCCACCGCTCGCGGAGCACACATCGGCGACGGACGGGCTCAGCCCCGCACGCGTCCGGATGGTCTTCGTCGGGCTCATGCTCGCGCTGCTGCTCGCCGCCCTTGAGCAGATGATCGTCGCCACCGCGCTCCCGAAGATCGTCGGTGAGCTGCACGGCCTGGACAAGATGTCCTGGGCGATCACCGCCTACCTCCTGACGTCCACGATCGGGCTGCCCATCTACGGCAAGCTCGGGGACCTCTTCGGGCGCAAGGGCGTCTTCCAGTTCGCGATTCTCATCTTCATCATCGGCTCGGCGCTTGCCGGTTGGTCGCGGACGATGGACCAGCTCATCGCCTTCCGCGCCCTCCAGGGCGTCGGCGCGGGCGGCCTCATGATCGGCGTACAGGCGATCATCGCGGACATCGTGCCGCCCCGGGAGCGCGGCCGCTACATGGGCCTCATCGGTGCCGCGTTCGGCCTCGCGTCGGTCGCCGGACCGCTGCTCGGCGGTTTCTTCACCGACCACGCCACCTGGCGCTGGTGCTTCTACTTCAACGTGCCCTTCGGGCTCGTCACCCTCCTCGTCGTCAGCCTCGGCCTGAAGCTGCCCAAGCCCACCGCGAAGGCCCGACTCGACGTGCTCGGCGCGCTGTTGCTCGCCTCGGCCTCCACCTGCCTGGTGCTCCTGACCAGTTGGGGCGGCACCGAGTACGAGTGGGGCTCGCGCGTCATCCTGGGGCTCGCGGCCGGGGCCGTCGCCTCGGTCGTGCTCTTCGTCGTCGCCGAGCGCTTCGCCGCAGAACCGATCATCCCGCTGCGCCTGTTCCGCGACTCGGTCTTCAACGTCACCGGCCTGGTGGGCGTGGTCGTCGGCATCGCCCTCTTCGGAGCGGCCAGTTACCTGCCGACCTTCCTTCAGATGGTCGACGGCGCCAGCGCCACCGAGTCCGGACTGCTCATGCTGCCGATGATGGGCGGCATCGTCGGCGCCTCGATCCTCTCCGGACAGCTCATCAGCCACACCGGTCGCTACAAGGCCTACCCGGTCGTCGGCGGCATCCTCTCCGTCATCGGCATGTGGCTGCTCTCCCGGCTCGAGGCCGACACGCCCCGCCTGCACTACAGCATCTGGATGGCGGTGCTCGGCGCGGGCGTCGGCCTGGTCATGCCCGTGCTCATCCTCGCCGTGCAGAACGCCGTACGCCCCGCCGACCTCGGCACGGCCACCAGCGCCAACAACTACTTCCGGCAGATCGGCGGCAGCGTCGGCGCCGCGATCTTCGGCACGCTCTTCGCCGACCGGCTCGCGGACTCGCTCGCGGACCGCATCCCGGCCGGCGCCGGCCTCCCCGACCCCGAGGCCATCACCCCGCAGCTCGTCCACGCGATGCCCGCCCCGCTGCGCGAGGGCTACATCCAGGCGTACGCCGACGCGATGCCGCGCATCTTCCTCTACCTGGTGCCGGTCCTCGTCCTCGGCCTGCTGATCACCTTCTTCCTCAAGGAGTCACCCCTGTTGTCCAGCGCAGCGTCCCAGGACGCCCCCACGGCCGAGCCCACGCCCCTTCCCCAGGCCCGTACCCCGTACGCCGCCGGGGTGCCCGTCTGCGGCACCGTGCAGCACCCGGACGGCACCGTGGTGCCCCGCGCCGCCCTGACCCTCATCGACGTCGGGGGCCGGCAGATCGGCCGCGGCGCGAGCGGCGACGACGGGCGGTACGCGCTCTCCACGCCCGGCACGGGGTCGTTCGTCCTGATCGCGGCCGCGGGCGGCCACCAGCCGCAGGCGGTCACCGTCACCGTCGGCGAGCGCCCCGTGGAACTCGACGTGGTGCTCGGCGGCGCGGGACGCCTGGCAGGCAGCGTGCTCACCGCGGACGGCACCCCGGTCAGGGACGCCGCGGTGACTCTCACCGACGTACGCGGAGAGGTCGTCGCCACCACCCGCAGCGGACGCGAAGGCGGCTACGTCATCACGGAGCTGGTCGCCGGTGAGTACACCCTGGCCGCCAGCGCACCCGCCTTCCGCCCGGCGGCCCTGCCCGTCAGCGTGCAGGCCTCGCGCGAGACCCGCCAGGACGTCGAGCTCGCGGGCGGCGCCGTCCTGCGCGGCACCGTGCGGGCCAGCGGCGGGCGGCCCGTGGAGGACGCACGCGTGACGCTGCTGGACGCGGCGGGCAACGTCGTGGACACCCTCACGACCGGCCAGGACGGCACCTTCCGGTTCATCGATCTGTCGTCCGGCGAGTACACGGTCATCGCCGCGGGCTACCCGCCGGTGGCCACCGTCCTCCAGGTCGCGGGCGGCGGCCGTACGGAGCGGGATCTCCAGCTGGGGCACGAGGACTAGGCCTGGCGCCCGGGGCGGCCCGAAATACCCGCCGGAGGCGCCCCCGTGCGGCCCAATTCCCCTATTGCGCCGCACGGCAACCTGCGCCGGTCGTACGGTGGTTGGGGCGGTGCAGGCCTTCGCGGTGCCGCCGGAAGGAGCGTTGGCCATGGAATACGGCACCCCGGACGGGCCGGTGGCGCAGCACGCCGTGGCCGGCCGGATCCCGCTCGCCGTGGTCGTCGTGGACGGCGCGGGCCTCGTCTCGCACTGGAGCAGCGGCGCACGCAAGTTGTTCGGGTACTCCAAGGAGGAGGCCGTCGGAACCCCGGCGGCCGACCTGCTCCCGGTGGCCGGCGCGATCCCCGAGGAACGCGCGCACTTCGGGGAGTACGACGGCCTGGGGCCCGACCTGGGCACCTCCCTCGACGGACACATCTCGTACCCCGCCGCCGGGCGCGCGCGGCTCTCCGTACCCGGCGGCGAACAGCACCGCGTGGACGTCCTGTGGTGGGCGTACCCGCTCGTCGGCCCCGGACCCGAGCGGCTGCTCGTGCTCGCCGCGGACGCCGACCGCCTGGCCGACGAGGAGGGGCACGAGCCGGGCCAGGTGGAGCGGATAGCGCCGGGGTTCGCCCTGCACACGGACTTCCCCGGAGCGGACGAGCTGGCGCGCGGGCTGCCCGAGATCCTGCCCAGCATGAGCGTGGGCGAGAGCTCCCGCATCGTGGCGCAGATCCTCGAACTGGGCTATCCCGTCCTGGAGTTCAGCAAGCACGACCGCGTGCCCGTCACCCCGGACTGGGGCGTGCCGCGCCGCGCCGAGCGCAGGGCACGCAGGCTGCGCGCCCAGCGGGCCGCCGCCGAGGGGCTCGCGCCGGAGCACGGCACGCCCGGTGAGACCGGGGACGCCGAGGACGCCGAGGACGCCGAGGACCTCGAGTACGCGGCGGTGCGCGAGCGCCTGGAGTTCCTGAACGAGGTCAGCGGGCGCATCGGCTCCTCGCTCGACCTCTCGCAGACGATCATCGAGGTCAGCCGGGCCGTCGTGCCGCGGTTCACGGACGTCGCGGGCACGTACCTGCGCGAACAGGTCGTCGCGGGTGAGGGCTTCCCCGAGGGCCCGCCGGACGAGACGACGATGTGGCACCGGGTCGCCGTCGAGCACACGGACGAGCCGGGCCGCTGGGACGACGTCGTGCCCGTCGGCGAGTCCATGCCGTTCCCGTCGCACACGCCGTTCTTCCAGTGCATGACCACCGGCGATCCGGTCCTCGTGCCGCGCATCACCGAGGAGATGGGCAACGCGATCGCCTCGCAGTTCGAGAAGCGCGACATCCGCCCGCTCATCAACCACCGCTCGATGCTCGTCGTACCGCTCAAGGCCCGCAACGTGGTGCTCGGATTCATGATCCTGCTGCGCCACCGGGAGCGGCCCGTCTTCAACGACATGGACCGCGTCACCGGCGCCGAACTCGCCGCCCGCGCGGGCCTCGTGCTCGACAACGCCCGCATGTACACCTACCAGGAGAGCGTCGCCGACACCCTCCAGGACAGCATGCTGCCGCACATCGAGCCGCGCATGACCGGCTGCGACATCGCCACCCGCTATCTGCCGGGCACGCTCCTCGGCCGGGTCGGCGGCGACTGGTTCGACTCCGTGAAGCTGCCGGGGTCGCGCACCGCGCTCGTCGTCGGCGACGTCATGGGCCACGGCCTCAACTCGGCCGCGATGATGGGCCAGTTGCGCACCGCCGTGCAGACCATGGCCGCCCTCGACCTGCCGCCCGCCCAGCTCCTGCGCAACCTCGACGACCTGGCCCAGCGGCTCGGCGAGCACTATCTCGCGACCTGCCTGTACGCGGTCTACGACCCCATCGCGAGCGAACTGCGCCTCGCCAACGCGGGCCACATCCCGCCCGTCCTGGTCCGCGCCGACGACGGGCGCAGCGAACTCCTCGACCTGCCGACAGGGGCGCCCATCGGCGTCGGGGGCGTGCCCTTCGAGGCGGTCACCGTGCGCGTGGCGCCCGGCGACCGGCTCCTGATGTGCACCGACGGCCTCGTCGAGGTGCGCGGCGAGGACATCGGCGTCGGACTCGCCACGCTCACCGAGTCCGCGGCCCACCCGGCGGCCTCCATGGACGACGCCTGCGACACCATCATCCGCGCGCTCAACACCAGGGGTGGACGCAAGGACGACGTCGCCCTCCTGATGGCACGCCTGAACGGCGTCGCGGACGAGGACGTCGCGACCTGGCGGCTCGCGCTCGATCCCAGCGAGGTGAGCAGGGCGCGCGACCTGGTGCGTGAACAGCTGCACGCCTGGTCGCGCGACGCCCTGTCCGAGACCGCCGAGCTCCTGGTCAGCGAGCTGGTCACCAACGCCGTACGGCACTCGCGCGGCCGCCGCGTGGAACTGCGCCTGGTGCGCTCCGGTGCCACGCTGATCTGCGAGGTCGAGGACGACGACCACACCCTGCCCACGCTCCTGAGCGCGGGCCCCGGCGACGAGTTCGGGCGCGGACTGCGGATCGTCAGCGTGCTCGCCAAGGAGTGGGGGACCAGCCGTACGGCCTCCGGCAAGACCGTGTGGTTCGAGCTGGTGCCGCCGCGCAGGTGAGACCCGGACACCCCTGGGGCGTGCGCCCGGGGGGGGAACGTGGAGAAGGCGCCGTGAATGATTGCGCCGGTGACTTGTCCGCGCACCCAGGGCGCGGTACACCGATCTCGCCGTCGGCTTCGGCGGTCGTCGTCGCATCCTGGGGAGCTGGGCATGAGCGTCACGAGTCGGTACAAGGAGGCGTGGGAGGGGTTCTGGCGGGAAGCCCCCGAGGAACCAGGGGCCGTCTTCTGGGACGCCGAACCCGTGCTCACCGTCGGCATCCATCTCGCCCTCTTCGAACCGCACCTGGCGGCCGCCGGACTCCCCGTCGTGGACCTGGGCTGCGGCAACGGCACCCAGACCCGCTTCCTCGCCGACCGCTACCCGCGGGTCCTGGGCGCCGACCTGTCCGCGGCCGCACTGCGGCACGCACGGCGCGCCGACCCGGCGGGACAGGTCGAGTTCCGGCAGGTCGACGCCGCGGAGAAGGCCGAGGCCGAGCAACTGCACGCGGAGCTCGGCGACGTGAACGTCTATATGCGCGGGGTGCTCCACCAGTGCGACCCCGCCGACCGTCAGCCGCTCGTCGACGGCATCGCCGCGCTGCTCGGCGAGCGCGGCAGAGCCTTCGTCGTCGAGCTCGCCGAAGCCGCGGGGAGGGTCCTGAGAGGCCTCGCCCAGAGCCCCGAGGGCCCGCCGCCGAAGCTGGCGCCGGTGTTCGCGCACGGCATCGCGCCGGGCGAGGTCGCGGACGCCGCGGTGCCGGCGTACGTCAGGGCGGCGGGCCTCACGGTCCTCGCTCGGGGTGAACTGCCGCTGACCACCACGGAGTTCACGCCGGACGGCACGCGGATCGAGCTGCCGTCGAAGTGGCTGGTGGTGGGGCGGACGGGTCCGGCGTGACCGGCGTGATCGGCAAGCGTTTGCAGGTTCGCGTCAACCGTCCATAGGTTGACCCGATGGGTCTCTTCGACAAACTGACCGGCACCAGGCACCCCGACAGCGGTGTCGCACCGCGCACCGCCGATGAGGTCCGGGCCGCGCTGCTCGCCGTCAACGGGCCGGACGTGCCCTACCGCGTGCGCAACGGCACCCCGGCGGAGAGCGCCGACCTGGTGGCGGAGTGGCGGATCATGGAGCCGGCCTGGCACACGTTCTTCGTCCGGAGCCAGCTGGACAGGACCCTCAAGACCCGGATGCGCCTGGTGCCGGACAGCCACGAAGTGCGCACCGTGGACGAGCAGTTGGAGGTCACGTGGGTCGGTGACACGCCCAGGATCGCCGTGTCGGGCGAGTACGCGCGCGGTCAGGTGACCATGAAGACCCGGACCTGGACGTACGAGCGAGGGGCCGACGGCAAGCGGCACCGGACAGAGACGTTCCGCTTCGACCCCGCGGACATGAAGGACCCGCTGCGGGACGCGGTCCTGGGCGCCGGGTGGGTGTGGCGGGGAGTGGTCTTCAAGCTGTGAGCGGGCGCGGGGGCGCTCCGGCCACCGACATGCCGCGGGCGCCGGGCCGTGTCAGGATCACGGGCAGGGGCTCGTACGCCGATGGAGTCGCGCCATGCCGAGTGATGCGGCCAGCCCCCGCAGCCCCCGCAGCCCCGAAAGACCCCGCAGCCCCCGCTGGACGGACTGGGCCGACGGTCTGCCGCCCGCCACGGGAGCCGTGGTCATGGCCACCGCCGTCCTCTCCGTCGGACTGCACCTGCTCGGCGTGGAGTGGGCGTCGCTGGCACTGCTCGTCGTCGCCCTGGTCGTCTGGCTGTTCCTCGCCGCCGTCTTCGCCCGGCACCTGCTGACCGAACGGGACCGCTGGCGCCACGAGATCGACACCCCGCCCGCCCTGACCGCCGTCGCCGCGACGGCGGTCCTCGGCACCCGCCTCTCGCTCCTCGGCCACCAGCCCGTGTCGGTGGCGCTGCTCTGTCTCAGCGTGCTGCTCTGGCCGTTGCTGATGTCCCACGTCATCCGCCACTGGCAGAGCAGGCTGCCGGGCGCCGCCTACCTGGTGTGCGTGGCCACGCAGGCGATCGTCGTCCTCGCCGCCACCGTGGCCACCGCCGACCGGCTGACGTGGCTGATGTGGCCCGCCCTGGTCCTCTTCGTCATCGGCCTCGTCCTGTACGCCGTGGTGCTGCGCCGCTTCGACTTCCGCCAACTCGTCACCGGCCGGGGCGACCACTGGATCATCGCCGGTGCCATGGCCATCTCCGCCCTCGCCGGATCGAAGCTGGTCGCCGCCTCGGCGCCGCACGGTCCGCTGCACTGGGCCACCTCGGCACACGACACCCTGCGCGTCGCCACCCTGGTGGCCCTGGGCCTCGCCTTCGCCTGGTACGCGGTGCTCGTCGTCTGCGAACTGATGCGGCCCCGCCCGCACTACGACGTACGCCGCTGGGCCACCGTCTTCCCCCTCGGCATGACCGCCGTCGCCGCGCTCTCCACCTCCACGGCCGCGGCCGTCCCGTGGCTCTGGATCTGCGGGAAGGTGCTGCTGTGGCCCGCACTCGCCGTCTGGACCGTGGTCGCGGTCGGCGCGCTGCGTGCGGCGGCGCGCGAACGCTCCGGGTCCCCGGCCCCCGCCGGGCTCAGCCCGCCGCCCTGACGGCCTGCGGCACCACGCTGCGGGGATCTCCCTGCGCCACGTCACGGGCCGCATCGCGGGCGGTGCGCGCGAAGGCCGCGACCGCGCCCGTGCCGTGGCCGGCCCGCCACACCAGGCCGTAACCGACCGGCTCGGCGTCGGCGAAGGGGACGTACGCGACACCGGGACGGGTGAAGTAGGTCCCGGTGTGCGCGGGGGCGATGAACGCACCCCTGCCGCCCGCCACCAGCATCAGCGCTTCCTGCATGTTGGTCACGCCAGGACCGCGGCCGATCGCCCTGCCGGACGGGGTGCGCGAGGGGACGTGGTGCTCCAGCACGTAGTCCGGCACCTCTCCGTCGATCGTCAGGAGCGGCACGTCGGCCAGGTCCTCCAGCGACACCGAGTCCCGCGCGGCCAGCGGATGCGCCGAGGCGATCGCCAGGACGCGCTCCTCCGCGAGCAGCGCGGGACCGCCGCCCAGGTCCTCCTCGCGCACCGGGAACTCGGTGAGCTGCACGTCGAACTCGCCCTTGCGCAGCTGCCCGTACGGATCGCCCAGCGGCACCTCGCAGATCTCCACCGCGAGCCCCGGGTGGCTCACCCGCAGTGCCTCCGTCGCCCGCATCACGATCTCCCCGGCCAGCGGATTGGCGAAGCCGACGTGCAGCACGCTGTCGATGCCGCGCGCGGTGGCCGCGGCCCGCTCGACGGCGGCGTCGATCGCCCGGTGGTGCGGTTCCAGGTCGGCGCGGAGCTGGCGGCCGAGCGCGGTGAGGGCGACGCGGCGGCTCGTGCGGATGAACAGCGGTGCGCCGACCCGGCGTTCGGTGCGCTGGATCAGCTGGCTCACCCGGGCGCGGGACAGGCGCATGCGCTCGGCCGTCCGGCCGAAGTGCAGCTCTTCGGCCAGGAGCAGGAAGCACTCCAGTTCATCGCGTTCCATCGACGTCCCCCCAGGCAGCTCGGATCGGTAAGCCTGGTTGAACGAACGTTGCGATCTTCGCCGTTGTTCCGTCCGTGCGCCCCGATCGATGGTGGGTGGGCCGGGAAATCCCCCGCACCATCCATGAATTGGCGGAGAGCCGACATGAGTACGCAGAGAGAACCATCAGCGAAGGCGCCGAGCGCCTCCCCGGTCACCTTCGAGCGGCGCGAGTGGGGTGTCCTGCTCGTCCTGTGCGGCGCGATCTTCCTCGAAGGCATCGACGTGGCCATGCTCAACGTGGCCATGCCCTCCATCCGCGCCGACCTGGGCCTGTCCACCGGCTCCCTCCAGTGGGTCATGAGCGCCTACGTCCTGGGATACGGCGGCTTCATGCTGCTCGGCGGCCGTGCGGCCGACCTCTTCGGGCGCCGCCAGATGTTCGTCTTCTGGCTCTCCGTCTTCCTGGTCTTCTCCGGCCTCGGCGGCTTCGCCACCGAGGGCTGGACACTGATCGTCGCCCGCTTCGTCACCGGCGTCGCCGCCGCCTTCATGACGCCCGCCGGACTCTCCATCATCACCACCGGCTTCGCGGAGGGCCCGCGCCGCAACAAGGCGCTGCTCTTCTACTCCGGCACCGCCGCGGGCGGCTTCTCCATCGGCCTGGTCGTGGGCGGTCTGCTCACCGCGGTCGGCTGGCGCTGGGTCTTCTTCGTGCCCGTGGTGCTCTCCGCCCTGATCCTGGCCGCCGCGCTCGCCTTCGTCCCGAAGTCCGCGCGCCCCGACCGCACCGGGCAGGGCGTCGACCTGGCGGGCGCCCTCACCGTCACCGCCGCGATCGTGCTGCTCGTCCTGGGCGTGGAGCGCGCCTCCCACGCGAGCGCCGCCGCCACGATCGGCACCCTCGGCGCGGGCCTGGCCCTGCTCGCCCTCTTCGTCGCCGTGGAGCGCCGCTCGGCATCCCCGCTCGTCCGCCTGGGGATCTTCCGCAGCGGCGCCCTGGTCCGCGCCAACCTCTCGGGGCTCTTCTTCGCGGGCGGCTTCTTCGGATTCCAGTTCCTGGTCGTCCTCTACCTCCAGGAGCTGCGCGACTGGTCCACGCTCCAGACCAGCCTCGCGATGATCGTCGTCGGTGCCGACGCGGTGCTCTCGCCGACCCTCACCCCCAAGCTGGTCGATCGGTTCGGCAACGCCCGGGTGATCTTCGGCGGTCTGCTGCTCGCCGCGCTCTCCTACGCCCTGTTCCTGCCGGTCGGCGCCGACTGGACGTACCTGGCGATGTTCCCCAGCCTGATCGTCCTCAGCCTCGGCTTCGCCCTCACCTACGGACCGCTCACCATCGTGGCCACCGAGGGCGTCAAGGAGGAGGAGCAGGGCCTGGCAGGCGGACTGCTCTACACCGCCTTCCAGTTCGGCGCCGCCCTCGGCCTCTCCGCGGTCACCGCGGTCAACGTCCGGGCCACCACGTCCGGTTCACCCTCCGCGCTCCTCGACGGCTACCGCGCGGCCCTGTGGGTCCCGCTCGCCGCGGCCCTGCTCGCCGCGCTGATCAGCGCCTTCGGGCTCCGCTCACGGCCGGGCACGGTGACGGCGTCCGGCGCACCGGTGGACGACCGCACCCCCGAGATCCCCGCCGCGCACTGAACCGGCACCCGGCCCGGCACCCCACTCACCAAGGAGCACCCGCCATGCCCACCACCAAAGTCAGCGACTTCTCCGAGCTGCGGGACACGTTCTTCTCGTACGTACGCGACATCAAGTACGCCACGATGATCACCGTCGACCGCGCGAACCGCCCCCGGGCCCGCGTCCTGCTCCCCGTCTGGGAGATCGTCGACGGCCGCCCGCTCGGCTGGCTCGCCGCGTACAAGACCCCCGTCAAGACGGCCCACCTCGCCGACAACCCGCACACCACCTACTCCTACTGGAACCCCCGGCAGAACACCGTCCACGTCGACGCCCTCTCCGCCTGGGCCGACGACGAGGCGTCCAGACGCCACGCCTGGGACCTCTACACCAGGGGCGGCCCGCCCGGCGTGGGCTACGACCCCGTCCACTACTGGCGCGGCGGCCCGGAGGATCCCGAGTACCACGTGATCCGCATCGAGCCCTGGCGGATTCAGCTGGTCCGCGGATCGGATCTGCGCAGCACCCTCTGGCAGCCGGCCGCGATCACGGCCGCGATCACAGCCGGGGGGCCGCCGGGAAAGTGAGGCACGCGACGCGGTCGCCGACGGACCTGGCCCAGAAGTTGACGACCGCGTAGCGTGAGGCGGCATGAAGATCCTGATCAGCGCCGACATGGAGGGCGCCACGGGCGTGACCTGGCCGGCCGACGTGCTGCCCGGTACGCCGCAGTGGGAGCGTTGCCGCTCGATGTTCACATCGGACGTCAACGCGGCCGTGCTCGGCTTCCTCGACGGGGGCGCCGACGAGGTGCTCATCAACGAGGCGCACTGGACCATGCGCAACCTGCTCCTGGAGAAGCTCGACGAGCGGGCCCAGATGCTCACCGGGCGCCACAAGTCCCTCTCCATGGTCGAGGGCGTCCAGCACGACGACGTGGACGGCATCGCGTTCATCGGCTACCACGCGGGCGCCGGCATGGAGGGTGTGCTCGCGCACACCTACCTCGCCAACTCGATCACCGGGGTCTGGGTCAACGGCGTCCGGGCCAGCGAGGGGCTGCTCAACTCCCATGTCGTGGCCGAGTACGGAGTGCCCGTCGTCCTCGTCACCGGCGACGACCTGGCCTGCGAGGACGCGCTCGGCTACGCGCCCGGCGCGCTGAAGGTCGCCGTGAAGGACCACGTGTCGCGGTACGCGGCGGTCTGCCGCACCCCGCGGCGCACCGCCTCCGACATCCGGGCCGCGGCGAAGGAGGCGGCGGCGCTCGCCGTGCGGCACGAACCGGTCCAGGGCGGGCCGTTCACCGTGGAGCTCGAATTCGACGCCGAGCACCTGTCCATGGCGTCCACCGTCGTGCCAGGGGTGCGCCGCACCGGCGAACGCAAGATCGCTTACACCAGCGAGACCATGTACGAGGGCATTCGAACCTTCAAGGCGGTCACGACGATCGCCTCGGCGGCTGTGGAGGAGCAATATGGCTGAGGATCAGCCGGGCCATCAGGCCACCGGACACGTCGACGGGCAAGCGCTCGACGAGGTCGTCCGGTTCACCTCGGAGCTCATCCGCATCGACACCACGAACCGGGGCGGCGGCGACTGCCGCGAGCGCCCCGCCGCCGAGTACGCGGCCGAGCGCCTGGCCGGCGCCGGGCTCCAGCCCACGCTCCTGGAGCGCACACCGGGGCGGACGAACGTCGTCGCGCGGATCGAGGGCACGGACCCCTCCGCCGACGCGCTGCTCGTCCACGGCCACCTGGACGTCGTGCCCGCCGAGGCCGCCGACTGGAGCGTGGACCCGTTCTCCGGAGAGGTCCGCGACGGCGTCGTCTGGGGCCGTGGCGCCATCGACATGAAGAACATGGACGCGATGATCCTCTCCGTGGTGCGCGGCTGGGCGCGCGCGGGGGTGCGGCCCCGGCGGGACATCGTGATCGCGTTCACCGCCGACGAGGAGGCGAGCGCCGAGGACGGCTCCGGGTTCCTCGCCGACCAGCACGCGTCCCTCTTCGAGGGGTGCACGGAGGGCATCAGCGAGTCCGGCGCCTTCACCTTCCACGACGGGCGCGGCAATCAGCTCTACGCCATCGCCGCGGGGGAGCGCGGCACCGGCTGGCTCAAGCTGACCGCGCGCGGCAAGGCGGGCCACGGCTCCAAGGTGAATCACGCCAACGCCGTGAGCAATCTCGCCGCCGCGATCTCGCGCATCGGGGAGCACCGGTGGCCGGTGCGGATCACTCCGACGGTCCGCGCCGCCCTGACCGAACTGGCCGCGCTGTACGGGGAACAGGCCGACCTGGATGTGCCCGGCTTCGACGTGGACACGCTCCTGGAGAAGCTCGGCCCGGCCGCCGACCTGGTCGCGCCGACGGTGCGCAACAGCGCCAACCCGACGATGCTTCAGGCGGGTTACAAGGTGAACGTCATCCCGGGGGAGGCCGTCGCCTACGTGGACGGCCGCTTTCTGCCCGGTGGAGAGGAAGAGTTCGCCGCCACCCTTGACCGGCTCACCGGAGGGGACGTCGACTGGGAGTTCCACCACCGCGAGGTGGCGCTCCAGGCGCCGGTCCACTCGTCCACGTACGCGAAGATGCGGGCGGCCGTCGAGGAGTTCGCGCCCGAGGGGCATGTCGTGCCGTACTGCATGTCCGGCGGCACGGACGCCAAGCAGTTCTCACGGCTCGGCATCACCGGCTACGGCTTCTCGCCGCTGAAGACACCGGAGGGCTTCGACTACCAAGCGCTCTTCCACGGAGTCGACGAGCGCGTCCCGGTCGACGCACTGCACTTCGGCGTCCGTGTCCTCGACCGCTATCTGAGAACGGCCTAGGGAACACAACCGATCATGGGGGAAGAGAAGGACATGATGGAGACCCAGGCTTACGGATCATGGCCGTCGCCCATCGACGCGGCGCTCGCCGCCGCCCACGACGGCTCACCGGCCCACGTGGGTTTCGTCGGGGACGAGGCGTGGTGGACCGAGCCGAGGCCCGCCGAGGGCGGCAGGCGGGCCCTGGTGCGGCGGCGTCCGGGGGGCGCTGAGGAGTCCGTGCTGCCCGAGCCGTGGAACGTGCGCAGCCGGGTCCTGGAGTACGGGGGGCATGCCTGGGCCGGGGCCGAGGGACCGGACGGGCCGCTGGTGGTGTTCGCCAACTTCTCGGACCAGCGCCTGTACGCGTACGAGCCCGACACCCCCGGAGCCGCGCCGCGCCCGCTGACCCCGCTCTCCGACATCGGCGGCGGCCTGCGCTACGTCGACCCGTGCGTGCACCTGGACCGGGGCGAGGTGTGGTGCGTCCTGGAGGAGTTCACCGGTCAGGCGCCCACCGACGTGCGGCGGGTCGCCGTTGCCGTGCCGCTGGACGGCTCGGCGGCCGGCGACCGTGCGGCGCTGCGTGAACTCTCCGACGACCGGCACCGGTTCATCACCGCGCCCCGGCTCTCGCCGGACGGCGCCCGCGTGGCGTGGATCGTCTGGGACCACCCCCGGATGCCGTGGGACGGCACGGAACTCCTGGTCGCCGAGGTCCGCGCGGACGGCACGTTCGGTGCGCCGCGGGTGCTCGCGGGCGGCCCGGAAGAATCCATTCCGCAGGTGGAGTGGGCGCCCGACGGGCGGCTCCTGTACGCGAGCGACCGGACCGGATGGTGGAACCTCTACCGCGCGGACCCGGCGGACGGCGGGACCGGAACAGCCATCTGTCCCCGCCAGGAGGAGTTCGCGGGCCCGCTGTGGCAGGTCGGCTCCGGCTGGTTCGCGCCCCTGGACAGCGGCCTGGTCGCCGTCGTGCACGGCAAGGGCGCCACCGCGCTCGGCGTGCTCGACCCGGAGACCGGCGAGGTCGTCGACGCGGCAGGGCCCTGGACGGAGTGGTCGGCGACCGTCGCGGTCAACGGCACCCGCGCCGTCGGCGTCGCGGCCAGCCCGCGCAGCGCGTACGAGGTCGTGGAGCTGGACACGAGCACCGGACGCGCCCGCGTGATCGGCGCCGCGCACGACGACCCGGTGGACACCGCGTACTACCCCGAGCCGCGCATCCGCACCTTCAGCGGCCCGGCTGGCCGCGAGATCCACGCGCACGTCTACCCTCCGCACCACCCGGCCCGCGTCGCCCCCGACGACGAACTCCCGCCGTACGTGGTGTGGGTGCACGGCGGCCCCACCGGCCGCTCCCCGCTCGTCCTCGACCTGGAGATCGCCTACTTCACCTCGCGCGGCATCGGCGTCGCCGAGGTCAACTACGGCGGCTCGACCGGCTACGGCCGCGCGTACCGCAACCGCCTGCGCGAGCAGTGGGGCATCGTCGACGTGGAGGACTGCGCGGCCGTCGCGCTCGCCCTGGCCGACGAGGGCACCGCCGACCGCGCCCGCCTCGCGATCCGCGGCGGCAGCGCGGGCGGCTGGACCACGGCCGCCTCGCTGACCACGACGGACGTGTACGCCTGCGGCACGATCATCTATCCGATCCTCGACCTCACGGAGTGGGCCGCCGGAGGGACCCACGACTTCGAGTCGCGGTACCTGGACTCGATGATCGGACCCTTCGACGAGGTGCCGACGCGGTACGTGGAGCGCTCGCCCGCGGAGCACGTCGACCGGGTCAGCGTGCCCTTCCTGCTGCTCCAGGGGCTCGACGACGTGATCTGTCCGCCCGAGCAGGCCGAGCGGTTCGTCTCCGAGCTGGAGGGGCGCGGCGTGCCGTACGCCTACATCGCCTTCGAGGGAGAGGGGCACGGATTCCGCCGCGCGGACACGCTGATCCGCGCCCTGGAGGCCGAACTCGCCCTGTACGCCCAGGTGTTCCGGCTCAACCTGTCCGGCGGCGCGCCCACCCTGGAGCTCGCCAAGTGAATCCCCTGATACGTCCCGCGCGGCTGGCCCCCGGCGCGCGGGTCGCCGTCGTGGCGCCCAGCGGTCCTGTGCCGCCGGAGCAGCTCGACGCGGGGCTCGACATCCTGCGCGGCTGGGACCTGGACCCGGTCGTCGCACCCCATGTCCTGGACCGGCACCGGGAGTTCGACTACCTCGCGGGAGCGGACGCGGACCGGGCGCGCGACCTGGAGCGTGCGTGGTGCGACCCTTCCGTGGCCGCCGTGTTCTGCGCGCGCGGCGGGTACGGAGCCGCGCGCATGGTGGATCTTCTGGACTGGTCGGCGATGCGCGCGGCCGGGCCCAAGGTGTTCGTCGGCTACAGCGACATCACCACGCTGCACGAGGCGTTCGCCGCCCGCCTTGGGCTCGCCACCCTGCACGGGCCGATGGCGGCCGTCGTCGGCTTCCTGAAGAACGCGCGGGCCCAGGAGCACCTGCGCGCGACGCTCTTCGAGCCGGAGGCGGTGCGGGTGATCGCCTCGGAGGGGGCATCCGCGCTGGTTCCGGGCAGGGCCCGGGGCGTCACCTTCGGCGGGTGCGTGAGTCTCCTGGCGGCGGAGCTCGGGACACCGGGAGCGAGGGCGTCCGCGCGGGGCGGGCTGCTGTGCGTCGAGGACATCGGCGAGGAGGCCTACCGCCTGGACCGCATCCTCACGCAGCTGTCGCGGTCGGGATGGCTGGACGGCGTCGCCGGGATCGCCCTCGGGTCGTGGGTGGACTGCGACCCGCCCGCCATGGTGCGAGCCCTCCTCCTCGACCGGCTCGGCGACCTCGGGGTGCCCATCGTCGAGGAGTTCGGGTTCGGACACTGCGAGGGGGCCTTGACGATTCCCTTCGGGGCGGCGGCCGAACTGGACGCGGATGCCGGGACGCTGACGCTGGACGTGCCCGCGCTTGCGTGAGCCCGGGGACTCACCCGTACGGCCCACACCCCCACTCCGGAGGGGCATCCACCGCGCGCAAACCCGCCCAGCTGCCCATGCTGGTCACCGGGGGAGGCCGGTCGAAGCTCCGACGGAAGGTCCTACGTATGAGTCCCAACACCTCCTCGGGTGGCTCCAGGAGCGGCTCGGGCGGCGGCGGTGGCGTCATGACGCCCGGCAGGATCGCCGTCTTCGTGGTCGCCGTCCTCACCCTGGTCTTCATCTTCGAGAACACCCACCACACCAAGATCAGGCTGCTGATCCCCGAGGTGACCATGCCGCTGTGGGTGGCGCTGCTGTGCACCGCCCTGATCGGCGCGCTGTGCGGGGCCTACTTCATGCGGCGGCGCAAGTGAGGGCCCGGCTGCGGCGCGTGGGCGTCGTCGCGAGTGTCGCCGTCGCGTCCTGCGCCCTGACCGTCACGGCCGCGGCGGCGGCCGGGCCCCCGATGCCGGACTTCCGGGGAAAGGGTCTGATCCGGGTCTTCTCCGGCCTCGACCACCGCACCCGCGTGGACGTGAACGACGTGAGCGGCCACCGCCGGAACGTGCTGTGGCCGCCCAGCTGGAAGGTGTGCACGCAGTCCCCGGCCCCGGGCAGGCAGCTGAACGGTCAGCCGGTCACCATCGGCGTCGTGAAGAAGGCGGAGCGCTGCCCCGCCCGGTGAGCGGATAGCGTGGCGAGATGTCCGACAGCGCCGATCATCTCGCCGAGGGACCCCGCGCGGCCCTGCGTCCCTTCACCTACGCCGACGGTCCCGAGTTCACCGCACGCGCGCGGGAGAGCCGAGAGCTGCACCGCCCCTGGCTGTTCCCGCCCGCCACGGACGAGGCGTACGCCGCGTACGCGGGCTCGCTCATCGAGGACCGGGCCAAGGCCGGGTTCCTGGTCTGCGAGCGCGCGGCCGGGGGCGCCATCGCCGGGTTCATCAACATCAACAACATCGTCGCGGGCGCCTTCCGGTGCGGGGCGCTGGGGTACGGGGCCTTCGCGCACGCGGCGGGCCGGGGCCTGATGAGCGAGGGGCTCGGACTCCTCACGCGGTACGCCTTCGACGTACTGGAGCTGCACCGCCTGGAGATCAACGTCCAGCCCGGCAACACCGCGTCGATCGCGCTCGCCCGCCGCGCCGGGTTCCGGCACGAGGGCTACTCGCCCGACTTCCTCTTCGTCGACGGGGCCTGGCGCGACCACGAACGGTGGGCGCTGACCGCCCCGGAATAGGCGTGCCGCGCGCCTTTGCGCAATCCTGACGTGGATAGCCCCTGGTCGCGGCGGCGCCGACCGTGTTCCATGGTGATCGTGACGACCACCGTGCGACGTGACGTACTGACGCTGCCCGCCGCCCCGTTGGGCCCCGAGAACCCGCTGCCACCGCTGCGGCCGCTCCGTGAAGTGCACACGCTGGACGAGCGCGGCAGACAGGGCCTGCCGCGCGACATGGCGCGCCAGCTCGGGTTCGAGCCGCTGCGCGGCGTCCTGCCGACGCGGGTGCTCGACGGGTACGGACGCGAGCGGACCGACACGACGCTGGACACCCTGGTCATCGAGAACGACCGGCTCCGCGCCACCGTCCTGCCGGGGTTCGGCGGTCGCGTCCACTCCCTCTTCCACAAGCCCACCGGCCGTGAACTCCTCTACCGCAACCCGGTGTTGCAGCCCGCCGCCTTCGCCCTGAACGGCGCCTGGTTCTCCGGCGGCATCGAGTGGAACATCGGCGCCACCGGCCATACGACCCTGTCCTGCGCGCCGCTGCACGCCGCGCGGGTGACGGCGCCCGACGGCGGCGAGATGCTGCGGCTCTGGGAGTGGGAGCGGCTGCGGGACGTGCCGTTCCAGGTGGACCTGTGGCTGCCGGAAGGGTCCGACTTCCTCCATGTCGGCGTGCGGATCCGCAATCCGCACGAGAAGGCCGTGCCGGTCTACTGGTGGTCCAACATCGCGGTGCCGCAGGAGCGCAGGGTCATCGCGCCGGCCGACGAGGCCTGGCACTTCGGGTACGCGGGCGGCCTGCGCCGGGTGCCGGTGCCGGAGGCCGACGGCGTGGACCGCACCTACCCGCCCCGCAGCGAGTACGCCGCGGACTACTTCTACGACGTGCCGGACCGGGAGCGCCGCTGGATAGCCGCCCTCGACGACGACGGGCACGGCCTCGTCCAGACGTCGACCGACCTGCTGCGCGGCCGCAAGCTCTTCGTGTGGGGCTCGGGCACGGGCGGGCGGCGCTGGCAGGAGTGGCTGACCGAGCCGGGCACCGGCGGGTACGCGGAGATCCAGGCGGGCCTCGCGCGGACCCAGCTGGAGCACGTACGGCTGGACGCCGAGGCCGAGTTCAGCTGGCTGGAGTCGTACGGCCCGCTGTCGGCGGACCCCGCCCTGGTGCACGGCCCCGACTGGCGGGCCGCGCGCGAGGAGACCCGGGCGCGGCTCGCGGACGCGCTGCCCCGCGGTGCGGTGGAGGAGGCGTACGACGCGTGGCGGCCGTGCGCGGACACCGAGCCGGGCGAGGTGCTCGCCACCGGGTCCGGGTGGGGCGCGCTCGAAGTCCTGCGCGCGCACTACAAGGTGCCGGGCACGCCGTTCGCCGAGTCCACGCTGGGCCCCGAACAGGAGCCGTGGCTTGAGCTGTTGCACTCCGGCGCCGTCCCCGAGCCGCGCCGGGTGGCGCCGCCGGGGCCGACCCTGGTCGCCCCGCACTGGCGGGACATGCTGGAGACGGCGCCCGCGCGGCCGGTCGCCGAGTACCACCTGGGCGTGGCCCAGTGGCACGCGGGCGACCGCGCGCAGGCGGTGCGCAGCTGGGAGCGCGGCCTCCAACTCGCCCCATCGCGCTGGCCGTTGCTGCGGTGCCTGGCGGTCGCCGACCAGGATTCGGGCCACATCGAGCGCGCCGCCGACCGGTACGCGGAAGCCTTCGACGACCTGTGCCAGGAGCGCCGCGACGACGGCGTCCTGTGGACCGCCGCGAGTGCCGCCCTCGGCAGGGAGGCGATCGGCGTGCTGCTCGCTGCCGGCCGTCCCGCGGTGGCGCGCGGCGTGTGGGACCGCCTGCGGGAGTCCACGCGGGCGGAGGGCCGCTTCCGCCTCGTCGAGATCCAACTGCTCGTCGCCGAGGGCGAGAAGGCGGCGGCGCGGGCGATATTCGACGAGGGCTTCGAGGTCGCCGACCTGCGCGAGGGCGCCGAGGTGCTCGGCGAGCTGTGGCACGCGGTGACCGACGAAAAGCTGCCCGCCCGGTACGACTACCGGATGCGGGCGGCTTCGGAGGAGTGAGGGTCCCGGGGAGCCTGGAGGGGACGAGGGCAGTCGCCCCCTCCAGGGGGCCGGTTACGCCAACTCGCCGTTCCTGGCCACGACGCGGCCGCCGTGTACCACCATGTCCCGCTGCGGCATGTCCACCAGGACCTGCGGCAGGCACTCGCCGCGTACGAGGATGAAGTCGGCGGGTGCGCCGGGCTTCAGGTCCGCGTGGTCAAGGCCCAGCACGTCGGCGCCGCCGTGCGCGCCCACGTTGTAGCAGTCGGTCAGTTCGTCGTCGAGGCGGACGTCGGTGACCCAGCCCAGGATGTGCGCGCGGTGCAGCATGTCGGCGTTGCCGAACGGGCTCCACGCGTCGCGCACCCCGTCCGAGCCGAGCCCGACCCGCACCCCGTGCTCGCGCAGCTTCGCGATCGGCAGGACCAGCGACTCGTTCGGCGCGACCGTCGTCAGGGAGATGTCCTGCTCGCCCAAGTCGGCCGCCATTCTGCCCAGTTCGGTGTCGGGCAGGTTCGGCAGGCAGAAGACGTGGCTGACCGTGACCTTGCCGCGCAGGGACAGCGCGCGGGTGCGGTCGATGATGGCCCGCAGGACCTTCGTACCCTTCTCGTCGCGGTCGTGCAGGTGGATGTCCACGCCGACCCCGTGCCGGTCCGCGAGGCCGAAGACCAGGTCCAGCTGCTCGTCCATCGCGTGGTCGAAGCTGATCGGGTCGATGCCGCCGATCAGGTCGATGGCGCCGGAGCGGGCCGCCTCCTCCAGGAGCTCCGCCGTGCCGGGGGTCCGGATCACGCCGTGCTGCGGGAAGGCCACGATCTGCACGTCGAGGGCGTGCCGCAGCCGCTCGCGGGCCGTGTTCACGCCCTCGACGCCCGCCAGGTCGTAGGCGGGCGCCACGTCCACATGGGCGCGCATCGCGCGCGTGCCGCGGGTCACGGCGTGCGCCATCAGGCCGTACGCGCGCTCGCCGACCGGCCGGTCCTGGCCCTTGAACAGCTCCACGTCCTGGGCGCAGTAGTCGGCGATGCCGCTCGCCGGCTTCCGCGTCACCCAGGAGCCGCCCCACGTCGTCTTGTCCGGGTGGATGTGGGCGTCCACGAGCGAGGGCAGGGCGACCCGGCCACCGCCGTCGATCACCTTGGCGCCCTTGGGCGCCTTGCCGTCCGTGATGCGGCCGTCGACCACCGTGAGGTCCACGGGCTTCGTCGCCCCGAAGGGCCGGACGTCGCGGAACACCACGGCCTCGGGGCGGTGGCCGCCGCCACGGGACGACGCGGTGGCCGGGGAGCCGGCCGACACGGCGGCTCCGGTACCGGCGAACGCTGCGGCGGCGCCGAGCACGCCGCGACGGGAGAGAGGCGTCACAGAGATCTCCTTCGGGGATTCCGGGGATTCCGCGGATTTCGGGGATTCCGGGGCTGAGGTGGGGTTCAGAGCGCGATGCCCGAACGGACCACGCGTACGGGCTTCTTGAGGACCGTCACGTCGGACAGCGGGTCGCCGTCCACGATGAGCACGTCACCGGCGAAGCCGCGCGCGAGGCGGCCCGCCGTCCGGTCGAGGCCGAGCAGCTTCGCGGCGCCGGTGGTGGCCGTGCGGATCGCGTCGAGCGCGGAGAGCCCCGCCGCCCGCATCAGCTCCACCTCGCGGCCGATCGGCTTGATCTTGCCGCCGGAGGAGTCCGTGCCCGCCGCGAGCGGCACGCCCATCTCGTGCGCGGCGAGCACGGCCCGCTTCAGGACCGGCAGGTACTGACGGCCACGCTCGGCGAGCACCGGGTCCGACGACTCGGCGAGACCGGCGATCGCGGTGAGCGTCGGCGTGAAGTACGTGCCCCTGCGCCGCATCTCGTGCAGCGTGCGCTCGCCGACGAACGCGCCGTGCTCCAGCGAGCGGATGCCCGCCATGACGGCGTCGTGGCAGCCCTTCTCGCTGTAGCTGTGGCAGAGCACGCCCTTGCCGCCGCGCCGGGCCGCCGCCACCACGGCGGAGAGCTGCTCGCGGTCGTACACCTGGGCCAGCGGGTCCTGCTCGGGAAGCCCCGCCCGCTCGTTGACCCGGGTCTTGATGACGTCGGCGCCACGGGCGAGGTTGACCTCGACGACGCGGCGCAGCGCCTCGGGCGACCGCACGCCGTCACGCAGCCTGGCCAGCGGGGTCAGATCCGGGTCGGCCAGGATCGTGTCGCCCAGGTCGGGCGTGACGAAGACTCCGGCGGCACGCAGCCGGGGCGCCTGCTTCGGGGCCTGGCGGGCCAGCTCCCGTACGGCGATGTCCTGGTAGAAGTTGGTCGAGCCGCTGCGGGCGCTGGTCGCGCCGAGCAGCACCGCGTCGCGCGCCTCGGCCGCCGTGTTGAGGTGGATGTGCGCCTCGACGAGGCCCGGCAGGACCCAGCGCCCGTGCGCGTCGAGCACCTCGGCCCCTTCGGGCACCTCGGTCCGCCCGCGCCTGCCCGCCGAGCGCACGACGCCGTCCACGATGACGACCACCGCGTCCTCGGTCACCTCGCCGGTCGCGGGGTCCAGGAGGGTGCCGCCCTCGATGACCAGATCACCGCCGGTCTGCCGGCCCTCGCGGGCGGCTTCGAGGGCGGCTTCGCGTGCGGTGGCGCTCGCCTCGGGAGCGGAGGCGGACAGCACCGCCGTGGTTCCGGCGAGTGCCGCCGCGCCCGCGAGGACGCCACGCCGGGTGAGCCGGGAGGAGGGCGGAGGGATGGACTCGACGCACATGGGGCTGCTCCAGGGCGGGATACGGAGGGGTCGCGTCCGCAGTTTGTATACCAACCTGGAGTGGCCCGCAAGGAGGGGTGCGGGAATGGGCTGTTATGTGCAGGGTGATGAACAGAGCTGTGGCAGTCATGGAGGCTATTGGTATACAGAGTCCGTCGGCAGGGCTTTCGCCCTCAGACGTCGCTCTCTGCGGCGGCGCTCCCGCCCCCGCTCTCCTCGAAGAGCGACCGCAGCGCCACCACCTGGCTGTCCCGCACGTGCAGCAGCGTGCTCGCCGCCGCGGTCTCCTCGTCGCCCGCCGCGATCTGGCGGTAGATGAGGTCGTGCTGGGCCCGCATGTGGTCCGGCTCGGCGCGCATGCCGAACAGGAGCTGGAGCTGCCAGCTCAGCTGCTCCATCGTGCGGGCCAGCAGCGGATTGCCGGAGAGGGTCACGATGCCCTCGTGGAACGCCGTGTGCGCGGCGACCTCGCGCGGCCCGTCGTCCACGTCGGACGCCTGCTCGGCCTGGCCGAGCGTGGCCCGCAGCGCGGCGAGACCCGGCGGCTCGTCCGGCGCGCTCGCCGCCACCCGGCGCGCGGAGAGCCGCGACGCCTGGACCGCGAGCGGCTCCCACACCTCGTACAGATGGCGTACGTCGGCACGCTCCAGGCGGCGCACCCGCACCCCGCTGTGCGGCAGGAGTTCGAGCAGGCCCTCGGCGACCAGCGCGCGCATCGCCTCGCGCACGGGGACCCGCGACATCCGCAGCTCCTCGGCGACCTCGCGCTCCACCAGGCGCGCGCCCAGCGGATAGCGGCGGTCCACGATGCGCTGGCGGACCGCCTCGCGCGCCTGGGCGCTCAGCGACACCCGCTCCGTGCCGCCCGCCGATCCGTCCGCCGTACTGCCCGCCACGTGCACCGTCCTCCGATCACCCTGCCTGCCGTGGAGGATACGGGGCGCCCCTGCCGGGGCGGTCAGGTCGCGACGCGCCGGTCCACGTACTCGAAGACCGAGCCGTCCGGGTGCATCGCGATGAGGTTGCGGCCCGCCGGGGTCGCGACGGGGCCCGCGACGACATGGGCGCCGGACGCGTTCAGGACGGCGTACGCCTCGTCGACGTTCTCCACCGCGATCGTCGCGGAGACCTTGCGGAGGATCTCCAGCTCCCGCTCGGGACCGCTCATCAGCAGGAAGCAGCCGACCGCGGCGACCGACACGCCCGCACGCTCGAAGCGCTGCGCGGGGCCGCCCGCGAGGCGTTCGTAGAAGGCGACCGAGGACTCCAGGTCCTCGACGCAGATACGCAGCGTGGTTCCCAGGATCTCCATACGGGCGAGCCTAGTTGGCCCGGCCCGGACGTGAGATCGTTTCCGGCGACTTCCGGGGGTTCCACCCCGTGGCGGCCACCACATCGGCCGCGATGTCCCCGATCCGCCGCCCGTCCGTCGCCACGCGATGGGTGCCGTCGGCCGCTTGCTCCTCCAGCCGGCGGGCCATGTACGCGCTGCGGCGCAGCTGCTGTTGGAGCTCCGAGCCCAGCTCGCGGCGCGTGAGACGCTCCTCGACGGTGGCGTCCGACGCCGTGAGCAGGACGCGGACGATGCGCGGGCCGCGCAGCGCGCCGGCGAACAGCCACTCCTCGCTGCCCAGGACGCTCGCCGTGTTCGTGTAGACGACGCGGTGGCAGCCCAGGTCCGTGTAGTTCGCCCAGAGCGCCGCGAGGTTGCGCTCGGTGATCCGGGAGCGGTCGGGATCGCCGTCCGGTGTCGGGTGGACCGCGTCCAGGGTGTCGCCCTCGATGTACGCGTGTCCCACGTCCGCCGCCCGCAGCAGCGCCGCGACCTCCCACCCCACCGAGGACTTGCCGGCCCCGGAACGGCCCCCGATGAGCAGTGCCTCCGTCTTCCGCATGAGGCGAGCGTGGCAGGGCGGCGGGCCCTTATGCGACCCGATATTCCTCGACTTCCTCCGTGCGCCGCAGCTCCAGGCCGTGGCCGACGCCGCCGTCGGGGCGCACGAAGCCGCCCGTCGGGTCGAGGGCGCCGTCGAAGAACATCGACTCGATCCGCACGTGGTCGTGGAACCACTCGATGTGCCGCAGATTCGGTACGCACGCGGCGACCGCCGCATGCGCGTGCGGGGCGCAGCGTGCCGAGACCTCGATGCCGTGCGCCTGCGCCAGGGCCGCCGCGCGCAGCCACTCGGTCAGTCCGCCGCAGCGCGTCGCGTCCAGCTGCAGGCAGTCCACGGAGGGCACCATCCGCGCGAAGTAGGAGAGGTCGTAGCCGTACGCCCCGGCCGTCACGTCGCAGACCAGCGCGTCCCGCACCAGCGCGAGCCCCCGCAGGTCGTCCGACGGCACCGGTTCCTCGAACCAGCCGACGCCGTGCTCGGCGAGCACCCGGCCCACCCGGATCGCCTGCTTGCGGGTGTAGGCGCCGCTCGCGTCGACGTACAACTCGGCCTGCGAGCCGATGACATCACGCGCCGTGCGCACCCGCAGCACGTCCCGGGCCGCCGCGCGCCCCCACGCCTCGCCGACCTTGATCTTGACGCGGGGTATGCCCTGGCCGTGCACCCAGCCGTTCAACTGGGCCGCCAGATGCGTGTCGTGGTACGTCGTGAAGCCCCCGCTGCCGTAGACGGGGACCTCGTCGCGGGCCGCGCCGAGGAGACGGACGAGCGGCATCTCCAGGAGGCGTGCCTTCAGGTCCCACAGGGCGATGTCGATCGCCGAGACGGCGCACGAAGCGGCGCCGGGGCGGCCGGTGTTGCGGACGGCCTTCGTCATCGCCGCGTGCGCCGCGGGGATGTCGAGCGCGTCGAGGCCCGTGACGGCAGGGGCGAGCTGCTCGGCGATCAGGGCGACGGTGGAGGCGGGGGCGTAGGTCCAGCCCGTGCCCGTCGCGTCGCCCGCGGTCACCTCGACGATCACGATGGTCGTGCTCTCCCAGGCGAAGGTGCCGTCCGCCTCCGGGGCGTCCGCGGGCACCAGGTAGGCGGACATGGCGGGGCTTTCGATGGGCACTGCGTCCTTCATCGGGACCGTCCTGGATCACGTGCGGGGGTGGGGGCCGCGGGGAGGCGCGGTATCGGCTCGCGCCCCGGCACCTGCGGCGGCGCCTCGTACGGGTAACCCGAAGCCCGCCGGGCAAACGGCGCACGGGCACGTCCGGGCGCCGGGTCCGGCGGAGTTTGGCGGCGGGCCGCCTGGGCAACCGACAGGTCCCGCGTGCCCGTGCCGCCGGGAGGTCGCGCGCGCCAGGAACCGGCGGCCGACGCGACCCGCGGACCGACGGCCGATGCGACCGGCGGACCGCCGGAACGGAAAGCCCCCCACTCAAGGAGGACCCGCCATGACCACCAGTGAACTCGCCCCGCTCGCACGGCAGTTGCGGGTCGACTCCGTCCGGGCCGCGGACGCCGCGGGATCGGGCCACCCCACCTCGTCGATGTCCGCCGCCGACCTGATGGCGGTGCTCCTGGGACGCCATCTGCACTACGACTTCGACCGGCCAGACCATCCGGGCAACGACCGCTTCATCCTCTCCAAGGGCCACGCCTCGCCCCTTCTGTACGCGGCGTACAAGGCGGCGGGCGTGGTCACCGACAGCGAGCTCCTCACCTTCCGCACCCAGGGCAGCCGCCTCGAAGGGCATCCGACACCGCGCCGCATTCCGTGGGTCGAGACCGCCACCGGCTCGCTCGGGCAGGGCCTTCCCGTCGGCGTCGGCATGGCCCTCTCGGGCAAGCGGCTCGACCGGATTCCCTACCGGGTCTGGGTGCTGTGCGGCGACAGCGAGCTCGCGGAGGGCTCGGTGTGGGAGGCCGTCGAGCACGCCGGGTACGAACACCTGGACAACCTGACGGCCATCATCGACGTCAACCGCCTCGGGCAGCGCGGCCCCACCCGTCACGCGTGGGACCTCGACGCCTACGCCCGCCGCCTGACCGCCTTCGGCTGGCACGTCGTCGAGGTCGACGGCCACGACCTGGACGACGTCGACCTCGCCTTCCAGGAGGCCCGCTCCACCACCCGGCAGCCCACGGCGATCCTCGCCCGCACCGTCAAGGGCAAGGGCGTCGCCTCCGCCGAGGACCGCGAGGGTCTGCACGGCAAGCCGCTGCCGGAGGCGGCAGCGGCCGTCGAGGAGCTGGGCGGCGTACAGGACGTGCGGGTCGAGGTGCGCAAGCCCGCCGCCGCACGGGCGCTGCACGCCACGCGCAGCGGCCATCTGGAGCTGCCGCGCCACGAGGTGGGCGACTCCGTCGCCACCCGCACCGCCTTCGGCCAGGCGCTCGCCGCGCTCGGCACCGCGCGCGGCGACATCGTGGCCCTCGACGGCGAGGTCGGCGACTCCACCCGGGCCGAGTACTTCGCCAAGGAGCACCCCGACCGGTACTTCGAGTGCTACATCGCCGAGCAGCAACTCGTCGCCGCCGCCGTGGGGCTGGCGGCCCGCGGCTGGGTCCCGTACGCGTCGACGTTCGCCGCCTTCTTCACCCGCGCCCACGACTTCATCCGGATGGCGTCGATCAGCGGCGCCGGCATCAACCTGGTCGGCTCCCACGCGGGCGTCTCCATCGGCCAGGACGGCCCGTCCCAGATGGGCCTCGAAGACCTGGCGATGTTCCGCGCCGTGCACGGCTCGACGGTCCTGTATCCGTGCGACGGCAACCAGACGGGCAAGCTCGTCGCGCAGATGGCGGGCCTGGACGGCGTGCGGTACCTGCGTACGTCGCGGGGGGACACGCCCGTCATCTACGGCCCCGGGGAGGAGTTCCCCGTCGGCGGCTCCAAGGTCCTGCGCTCCTCCGACGCCGACCGGCTCACGCTGGTCGCGGCGGGCGTGACCGTCCACGAGGCGCTGACCGCGGCCGACTTCCTGGACCGCGAGGGCATCCAGGCGCGGGTCATCGACCTGTACTCGGTCAAGCCCGTCGACCGGGCCACCCTGCGCGAGGCCGCCGCCCGCACCGGCTGTCTGCTCACCGTCGAGGACCACCGCCCGGAGGGCGGCATCGGCGACGCCGTCTTCGAGGCCTTCGGCGACGGAGGCCCGGTGCCGCGCCTGGTGCGGCTCGCGGTGAACACGATGCCGGGCTCGGCGACCCCCGCCGAGCAGCTGCACGCGGCGGGCATCGACGCCGAGTCCATCGCGGCGGCGGCGCGGCTGCTCGTGGAGCAGGCGGTCGTGCGGTGAGGCCGGTCAGTGCCGCGCGCGCTCCGCGGACCGCGCCCTGAACCAGGCGTTGGCCGTGGGCCGGAACATCAAGGCCGTCGCCGCGAGCACCGCGCTCAGATGCAGGACGCGGCTCGCGCCGAACAGGACGTCCACCGCCCCCAGATCCCGGAAGGCGTCCCCGAGCGGGTGGCCGGCCAGCCACCGGACGGGCTCGACCACCAGGGACAGCGTGCCGAGGACCCCGAGCCCCACGGCGAGTGTCAGGCGGGCCCAGTTCCTGCCCCGGCGCAGCTGGACGGCGACCAGGACGGCCGCCGAGAAGACGGCCATCCGCAGCAGCAGGCCGCCCGCGATCTCCCCGGCGGACGTGTCGCCGTCCGCCATCAGCCCGCCGACCATGAGCACCGTCTCGAAGAAGCCCGCCACGACCGCGGTGATCCAGAGCGCGAACGCGGCCAGGACGGGCGGGGGAGCGGCGGACACGCGGCCGCTCCCGCGCGCGGGGAGGGGCCGTCGGCTCCCCGGCAGGGCAGGGCTCTCCGGGGGCTCCGGGTGCCGGGGACTTCTCTGCGTTCCGTTCGCCATGGCGCGCCTCGCTCACTGGGGTCCATCCTGAACCGTCTCTCTGAATCCTTCCGGTGCGCGCGGACCGCGGCACGCCCGCCGTCCCCCCTCTTCAGGTGTTGTCAACACCCCTACGCGACATGAAAGGAACCCCCTATGACCAGCGCACGAACCCTGCGGGCGGGCCGCCGCACCGTCCAGCTGCACCGGCCCGACAAGGTCCTCTTCCCGCCCGGCGGTGAAGGCGGCGACGGCGGTGACGGCGGCACGGAGGGGAGCGGCAAAGCGGGCTACACGAAAGGCGACCTCGCCGACTACTACCGGTCCGTCGCCCCGTTCATGCTGCCCCACCTGCGCGGCCGCCCCCTGATGCTGGAGCGGCACCCGGACGGCCTCGACGGGCCCCGCTTCATGCAGAAGGACACCCCCGACCACTACCCGGACTGGATCACCCGCGCCGAGGTGGCCAAGGAGGGCGGCACCGTCACGCACACCGTGTGCGACGACACCGCCACGCTCCTCTACCTCGCCGACCAGGCCTGCCTCACGCTGCACCGCTGGACGTCCCGCGTCGGCGGCATCGGCGGCGTGACCCATCCCGACCGGCTCGTCTTCGACCTCGACCCGGCCAAGGACGACTTCGGCCCCGTGCGCGACGCGGCGCGCCTCCTGGGCGAACTGCTCGACCACGTCGGGCTGCCGTCCGCCCTGATGACCACGGGCTCGCGCGGACTGCACGTCATCGTGCCCCTCAACGGCCGCCACGACTTCGACGACGTACGCGCCTTCGCCAAGAACGTCGCCGAGACCCTCGCCCGGGCCCACCCCGAGCAGCTCACCACGGCTGCCCGCAAGAAGGACCGCGGCGACCGCCTCTACCTCGACGTGCAGCGCAACGCGTACGCGCAGACCGCCGTCGCTCCCTTCTCGGTCCGCGCGAGGCCCGGCGCCCCGGTGGCCGTGCCCGTCGCCTGGGACGCCATCGACGATCCCGCGCTGGGCGCCCGCCGGTGGACCATCGCGGACGCCGCCGAGCAGGCCCGCACCGACCCGTGGGCGGGCCTGCTGCGCTCGGGGCGCGCCCTGGGCCCGGCCCGCCGCAAGCTGCGCGCGCTGCGCGGCTGAGGTTTGGCCATGGAGCGCGGGGTCACCCGGACTCCGCGCGATGTGAGAGGTGAGGAGAGGGAGCAGTGAGCACGTACATCTACGGCATCGTCGGGAGCCCGCATCCGAGCCTGCCGGACGGCGTGAGAGACCTCAACGGCGGCGACAACGGCGGCAACGGGAACGGCGGCAACGGGAACGGCGGCAACGGGAACGGCGTCAGCGGCATGGACGGCATCGGTGAACCTCCCCGCCCCGTCCGGATCGTGCGGCGCGGGCGGCTCGCCGCACTGGTCAGCGACGCTCCCGGAGACCTGAAGCCCAAGGAGCGCGACCTGGTCGCGCACCAGAACGTCCTGTCGGAGGCGGGTACACGGGGCGCCGTGCTCCCGATGCGCTTCGGCAGCCTCGCGCCCGACGACGAGGCGGTCCTGGCCGTCCTGGCGGAACGGGCCGACCACTACGCGGAGCGGCTGCGCGCGCTGGAGAGCAGGGTCGAGTACAACGTGAAGGTCTCCCACAACGAACGCGCCGTCCTGCACCAGGTCCTCGCCGAGAATCCCGAACTGCGGGCCATGGTCGAGGTCAACCAGCTTGCCGGGGGCGGCAGTCAGGAACAGAAGCTGCGGCTGGGCGAGAAGGTCGCCGCGACCGTGCGGGCACGGGAGGCGAGCGACGCCGACCATGTGTGGCGCGCGCTGGAACCGACCACCGAAGCGGTCTGCGCGGGGCCCCGGGAGACGGGCTGGCTGGCCGACCTCTCCTTCCTCGTGCACCGCGACGCGGCCGTCGGCTTCCTGTCCGCGGTCGCCGAACTCCGCGCGGACCAGCCGCACTTGGACCTGCGGGTGCGCGGCCCGCTGCCGCCGTACAGCTTCGTGGACCCGGGCCCGGTCGAGCCCGCGGGCTGAGGCCCGCGGGCTCGATGCGGTCAGGGACGTTCAGGGTTCCGAGTACGGCTGCCACCGGTGGCGGCTACCACCTGTACCAGCGGGACCGCGTCCCGGAGGCCGTGGTGCTGCGCATCAGGAAGCCGACCAGCCAGATGACGAGCACGGCGATGGCGATCCACCAGAGGATCTTCACGGCGAACCCCGCGCCGAAGAGAAGCAGGGCAAGCAGAAGGACGAGCAGAATAGGAACCATGATGTCTTACCTCCTGCTGCCCCGAGTATCCCCAACCCGCTGGTCTACGCGGGGAATCAGGAACCTGTGTGCGATGCCACGCGTTGCGGCGGACGCCACGCGTCACTTCCGGCAGAGGACCTCTCCGTGCAGGACGGCGAACCAGCCGTCGTCCCGCGCACCCCACTCCCGCCACGCGTCGGCGACGGCGCGCAGTTCACCGGCGTCGGCGTGCCCGCCCTCGACGGCGCGCCCGGCGTAGGCGGAGGCGACCGTGCGGTCCGCCCAGAGGCCGCTCCACCAGGCGCGCTCCGGTGCCGAGCTGTAGCACCAGGTGCTCGCGCTCGCGGTGACGTCCTCGAAGCCGGCCTCCAGGGCCCAGGACCTGAGGCGGCGCCCCGCGTCCGGCTCACCCCCGTTGGCACGGGCCACACGGCGGTACAGGTCGAGCCAGTCGTCCATGACGGGGGAGTTCGGGTACCAGGTCATCGCCGCGTAGTCCGCGTCGCGGGCGGCCACGATGCCGCCCGGCGCACAGACGCGCCGCATCTCGCTCAGGGCGCGCACCGGGTCGCCGACGTGCTGGAGCACCTGATGGGCGTGGACGACGCAGAACGAGTCGTCCGGGTAGTCCAGGGCGTGCACGTCGGCGACGGCGAACTCCACGTTCTCCAGGCCCCGTTCGGAGGCCGTCGCACGGGCGCGGTCCAGGATGCCGGGCGCGTGGTCGACGCCCGTGACGCGGCCGTCGGGGACGAGCGCGGCCAGGTCGGCGGTGATGGTGCCCGGACCGCAGCCGATGTCCAGGATGCGCATGTGCGGCTTGATCGAACCGATGAGGTAGGCGGCCGAGTTGGCGGCGGTCCGCCAGGTGTGGGAGCGCAGCACGGACTCGTGGTGTCCGTGCGTGTAGACGGCGGTCTCCTCCGGCATGACGGGAACTCCTTCACGTTCGCTGCCGCTCACTGCGGCTCACTGCGGTGGATCGAACGCTACGCCGCCATGTCGCATAATGAGACCCGCGTATCACCATGTGGTCAATGGGTGGATGGCAGGGGCCGGTATACGGTCAACGCCTCGGGCAGCTTGTCGACGAGCAACTCGCCCTCGGTGACGGTCACTTCACCGTCGTACGCCACCACGGTCCCCGGCTCCAGAGCGTCCACCCGCAGCCGGGGAATCCGCACCGCGGCCTGCGCGGGCGAGCGCATCAGCGGCCCCGCGAGCGCCGCGGCGAGCAGCCGCGTGCCGGGCCTGCGCCCGCCGTGCACGATGCGTACGTCGAGCAGTCCGTCGGCCAGGTCGAGCCGGCGCCCGGGGGTGAACCCGAGCCGGTGGTAGGTGCAGTTGCCCGCGAAGAGCAGCCACAACGCCCGCTGCCTGCCGCGGAACTCGGCGCTCAGCGGCTGCCGGTCGGAGCGCAGCAGCCGGACGGCGGCGAGGACGGCCGCGGCCCGGCTGCCGATGCGATGGGCCCAGCGGTCGCGCAGCCGCACCAGCTCGGGGTAGACGCCGAGGCTGAAGGTGTTGAGGAAGTACCCCTGGAGGCCGCCCCCGGAGCTGAAGCGCCCCACGTCGACGGCGACCGCGTCGCCCGCCTCGACGGCACGGCACAGATCACGCGGATCCTCGACGCCGATGTCGTACGCGAAGTGGTTGAGCGTGCCGCCCGGCAGTACCGCGAGCGGCAGCCGGTGGCGCAGGGCGACGGGCACCGCGGCGTTGACGCTGCCGTCCCCGCCGCACACCCCGAGCACCCGCGCCCGCCCGGCGGCCCGCTCCAACTCCCCGCCCAGCCGCTTCGGTTCGCACTCCACGACCTCGGCGAGCGGCAGGGCATCGCGTAACGCCTGAGCACGCTCAGGGGCGCGGGCGGCGGAGTTGACCACGAGCACCAGGCCCTCGCCGCCGGCCAGCGCGGGGGCGTCGACGCGCGGCCTGCCCGGCGGGGGCAGCAGATCCCGGGTCGGCACCATGCCGCGCACCGCGAAGGCCGCGCCCGCGCCGAGCGCGGCCCCCGCGAGGACGTCGCTGGGAAAGTGCACTCCGGTGTAGACGCGGGACAGCGCGACGGCGCCCGCGACCGGCGCGACACCGGCGCCCCAGCCTCGCGACTCCAGCGCGACCCCGGTGGCGAAGGCGGCGGCCGACGCGGAGTGCCCCGAGGGGAAGGAGGTGGTGACCGGCTGCCGCTTCAGCTGCCGCATCAGCGGCACGCCGTCGAGCAGCGGCCTGGCCCGGCGCACCGAGCGCTTGCCGAGGGTGTTGATGGCGGCGGAGGCCAGCGAGAGCGACGCGGTCCCGCGCAGCGCGGCACGCCGTGCGCGGGGCGTACGGGTAGCCGCTATCCCGGCGGCCATCCCGAACCACAGCAGCCCGTGGTTCGCGCTGCGGCTCAGCCGGGGCAGGAAGCGGTCGCCGCCCGGCCAGTGCCGGGTGGCGACGGCGTCGAAGGTGCGGTGGTCCAGGGCGATGAGACGGGTTCGCAGAGGCATGGGGCGCGGGTACCCCGGCCGGGAGACGAAACGCATTTGCGACAACCGGTGCCCCCCACAGACAATCCCCGCATGGGACATCTAGAGGCCGCGCACATCGAGTACTACCTGCCGGACGGCCGAGCCCTGCTCGGCGATGTCTCCTTCCGCGTCGGAGAGGGCGCCATCGTCGCCCTCGTCGGGGCGAACGGCGCGGGCAAGACCACCCTGCTCCGGCTGATCTCGGGCGAGATCCAGCCGCACGGCGGCACCGTCACCGTCAGCGGAGGCCTCGGCGTCATGCCGCAGTTCGTGGGATCGGTGCGCGACGAGACGACCGTGCGCGACCTGCTCGTCTCCGTGTCCAACCCCCGCATCCGCGAGACCGCGAAGGCCGTGGACGTCGCCGAGCACCTGATCATGACCGTCGACGACGAGGCGGCCCAGCTCCAGTACGCCCAGGCGCTCTCCGACTGGGCCGAGGCGCACGGCTACGAGGCCGAGACCCTCTGGGACATGTGCACCACCGCCGCCCTCGGCATCCCGTACGACAAGGCGCAGTTCCGCGAGGTCCGCACCCTCTCCGGCGGCGAGCAGAAGCGCCTGGTGCTCGAGGCCCTGCTGCGCGGCGGCGACGAGGTGCTGCTCCTGGACGAGCCGGACAACTACCTCGACGTCCCCGGAAAGCGCTGGCTTGAGGAGCGGCTCAAGGAGACGCGTAAGACCGTCCTGTTCGTGTCGCACGACCGCGAGCTCCTCGCCCGCGCCGCCGAGAAGATCGTCAGCGTCGAGCCGGGGCCCGCGGGCGCCGACGCCTGGGTGCACGGCGGCGGCTTCGACACCTTCCACGAGGCACGGCGCGAGCGGTTCGCGCGCTTCGAGGAGCTGCGCAGGCGCTGGGACGAGAAGCACGCCCAGCTGAAGAAGCTGGTGCTCAGCCTGCGGCAGGCCGCATCGATCAGCCATGAGCTGGCCTCGCGGTACGCAGCCGCGCAGACCCGCCTGCGCAAGTTCGAGGAGGCGGGACCGCCGCCCGAGCCGCCGCGCGAGCAGGACATCACCATGCGGCTGCACGGCGGGCGCACCGGCATCCGGGCCATCACCTGCAAGGGCCTTGAGCTGACCGGCCTGATGAAGCCCTTCGACATCGAGGTCTTCTACGGCGAGCGCGTGGCCGTCCTCGGCTCGAACGGCTCCGGCAAGTCGCACTTCCTGCGCCTGCTCGCCGGCGGCGACGTCAAGCACACCGGCGACTGGAAGCTCGGTGCGCGCGTCGTGGCGGGCCACTTCGCGCAGACCCACGCCCACCCGGAGCTCTTCGGCCGCACGCTCCTGGACATCCTGTGGCGCGAGCACGCCCAGGCCAAGGGCCCCGCCATGTCGCGCCTTCGCCGCTACGAGCTCACCGGACAGGCCGAACAGCGCTTCGAGCGGCTCTCGGGCGGCCAGCAGGCGCGCTTCCAGATCCTGCTCCTTGAGCTGGAGGGCTCCACCGCCCTGCTGCTCGACGAGCCCACCGACAACCTCGACCTGGAGTCGGCCGAGGCGCTCCAGGAGGGGCTTGAGGCGTACGAGGGGACGGTCCTCGCCGTGACGCACGACCGCTGGTTCGCCCGCTCCTTCGACCGCTATCTCGTCTTCGGCAGCGACGGTCTCGTGCGCGAGACGCCCGAGCCGGTGTGGGACGAGCGCCGGGTGGAGCGGAAGCGGTAGCGCCGCCTGCCGCCAGGAGGACAATGACGGGTATGGCAGACACGACTGGCACCGCGGACGCGTCCGACCGGGCGGGCGACCTGCTCCTCGCCCGGCACTCGGCCGCCCTGGAACTGTTCACCGACCGCGTGCACGCGGTCGGGGCCGACCAGTGGGACGAGCCCACACCGTGCACCGACTGGTCCGTGCACGACCTCGTCAACCACCTCACCGCCGAGCAGCTCTGGGTGCCCTCGCTCCTGCGGGACGGCGCCACCGTCGAATCCGTCGGCGACGCCTTCGACGGCGACATGCTGGGCCCCGACCCGGTCACCTCCTGGGACACGGCGGCCGCCGCCGCCCAGGAGGCCTTCGGTGAGCCCGGCGCGCTCTACCGCACGGTCCAGCTCTCCTTCGGCGAGACCGCCGCGGACTTCTACTGCGGGCAGATGATCACCGACCTCGTCGTGCACGCCTGGGACCTGTCCCGGGCGATCGGTGCGGACGAATCGCTTCCGGAGGATCTGGTCGCCTTTTCCGTACGGGAAATCACGCCGTACGCTGCGGACTTGACGAAGAGCGGGCTCTTCGCCCCCGCGGTGGAACCGCCGCAGGACGCCGACGAGCAGACGAGGCTGCTGAGTCTGCTGGGGCGTCGGGTGTAGCCGCGGGGGAGCGCGACGGATGTCGGGGGAGCGGGTGAGTCACGCGTGAGTGCGCAGACGCTGAGGACGTCCTTCAGGACAGCGGACGTGGACGAGGCACGGCAGATGATCGGTGCCACGTTCTACAGCAACTTCATGGACGTGATCGACGTACCGAGCGCCTTCAGGGCCGAGTTCGAGATCGGACGGCTCGGCGCGCTCACCCTCGGCGAACTCAGCTGCGGCGCCGACGTGCGCATGCGGCTCGGCGAACTGGGCGCCTACCACGTGAACATACTGCTCGGCGGGCACATGAGCTTCCGGCAGGGCGGCCGCTCCGCCGTCGCGACGGCGGAGCGGGCCGGAGTGTTCCAGCCCGTCGGCGACACGGTGGTGGAGCGGTGGACCGGCGACTGCCGCGTCCTCGCGGTGAAGATGGACCGCGAGGCGCTCGACCGGCGCCTGGAGGAGCTTCTTGGCCGGCCCGTCCGCGCACCGCTGGCCCTCGCCCGCGAACTGGACACCGCCCGTGGTCCGGGCCGCAGTTGGGCCCGGCTGGTCACGACGGTCATCGAGGATCTGCGCGAGGAGCCGGGGGCGCCACCGGGCCGGCCGCCGCTGTACACGTCGCCGCTGGTCGCTGCGCCCCTCCAGGAGGCGATCCTGAACGGGCTGCTGCTCTCCGTGGAGCATCCCTTCCGTGACGAACTGGCGGCTCCGGTAGCGAAGTTGCGCCCGGCGCCGGTGAAGCGGGCGATGGACGCCGTCCAGGAGCGGCCCGAGCATCCGTTCACCCCGGCCGGGCTCGCCGTCGAGGCGCGGGTCGGGGTGCGCTGGCTCCAGGAGGCCTTCCGCCGCTACGTGGGCATGTCGCCCATGGCGTACGTACGGGACGTACGGCTGACCCGCGTGCACGACGAGCTGCGGGCGGCGCAGCCCGGCGCGCTGAGCGTGAGCGAGGTGGCGCACCGATGGGGATTCAGCCACCTGGGAAGGTTCGCCGAGCAGTACCACGCCCGGTTCGGGGAGCTGCCGTCCCAGACGCTGCGGGGCTGAACTCGCGCGCACAATCCGGACCGCGTGTCATCCGGTCCGCGCGCCGTGCGGACCGTGCGTTATGCGGACAGTGGCCGCGCTCAGCGGATCGTGATCGTGAGGGTCGCTGATTTATCGTTTCACCTGTCACCGGCTGGGCCGGTCGCTGTCCACGGGTCCTTAACCCGCCCCAGGGGCACGACCGTGACGGACCACCGGGGATGTTCCGGCCCGGCCCCAGGCCGGGCCGGGCCCGCGCCGCGGGTCCGGTCGCTCCCCCCCGCACCACCCGTGCAACCGGACCCGCTCCCTCCAGACCGGGCCAGGACCCCGCCCGGCCGAGGAACGGGTCAGTGGACCGCACTGTGGCGGGTGCACGCCGTGGCGGGAACGGCCGGGGAGTGTCCCGCCCCGGCTTCAGGCCGACGCGGCGAGATCCCTGAGGGTCACCATGCCCACCGGCTCTCCGTTCTCGACGACGGGCAGCCTGCGCACGGCGTTCTCGAGCATCAGGCTGACCGCCGACGACACCGCGTCGTCCGGAGCGACCATCACCGGGTTCGTGGTGCACACGGCCTGTGCGCTGACGGTCAGCGGATCGGCGCCGTCGGCGACGGCCCGCAGCGTGATGTCCCGGTCGGTGAGCACGCCGACCAGACGGCCCGCCGAGGCCACCAGGACATGGCCGATGTCCTGTGCGCGCATCAGCTGCGCCGCTTCCACCAGTGAGGCATCGGGACCTACCGCCATGACGCCCGGTGTCATGACGTCCCTTACGACAACAGTCATGGTTGGGGCCCTTCCTGCGGGGGTGAGTGGTCCCGCCGCAGTACCCCTGTGACGCCGGTCCATGCGGGTTTGCCCGGAAGCGGTGGGGAGACCCGGGAACAAGGCGACGCCCCGGCCCGCGGGTGCCGGCCCCGGGGCAGGCGTGTGTTTGTCCCCGAGACCTCGGGGCAGGCGAAGTGAACAGTGCTTCGGACCGGAGGCACGTCCGTGGGAGCGATCTCGTTCGCCCCGGGTGTGCCCCGTCCGCGACTGCGCGCATCCCACGGTGACTCTTCAACCCAAGGCACCGACAAGGGAGTTGCGACGCATCATGCGATCCGACGCGCGACAGACGAAGCGCCACCCGCACGACGACGCCCCTGACACCGCGGCCGCCTTCCGCAGGCTCACCGAGATGCCGCACGGTCCCGAACGCGACGCACTGCGCCAGGAGTTGGTCAAGGCCTGGCTGCCGATGGCCGAACGGCTCGCCGGCCGGTTCCGCAACCGCGGCGAAGCCCTGGACGACCTGCGTCAGGTCGCGGCCCTCGGCCTGGTCAAGGCCGTCGACCGGTACGACCCCGAGCGCGGCAGCGCCTTCGAGAGCTACGCCGTGCCGACCGTCACCGGTGAGATCAAGCGCCACTTCCGTGACCACATGTGGACCCTCCATGTGCCGCGCCGCGTACAGGACCTGCGCAACCGGGTGCGCTTCGCCCGCCAGGACCTGACCCAGACCATCCCCGGGCGCGCGCCGACCCTCGCCGAGATCGCCGAGAAGGCGCAGCTGTCCCTGGAGGACGCGGCCGCCGGACTGGAGGCGCTCGACAGCTTCACCGCGCTCTCCCTGGACGCCGAACTGCCGGGCAGCGAGGACGGATACGCGCTGCGCGACGCGCTCGGCGCGCCCGACCCCGCGCTCGATGTCGTCATCGACCGCGAGGCCGTCAAACCGCGCATCGCCGCGCTGCCCGAGCGGGAGCGCGACATCCTCTACATGCGGTTCTTCGGCGACATGACGCAGAGCCGCATCGCGGAGCAGCTCGGCATCTCCCAGATGCACGTCTCGCGCCTGATCAGCCGCTGCTGCGACCGCCTGCGCGACCAGGTCATGCAGGACGCGGCCTGAGCCTTCCCGGCGGCCTAGGCCCTCTCGGCGGCCGTGCGGTTCGTGCGGCGGGTCATGGCCAGGGCGATGTGGCGTGACATCACGTCCACCGTCTGCGCCTCGGCCATCGAGAAGGCGAGCCGTGCCCCGCTCCTGAACAGCGTGAGGACACCCTCCACCGGGCCGTCCGAGCGTCCCCTCAGCGGCACGCACAGCAGGGACGTCACCTGCGCGCGTACGAGGACGGGGGCGCCGGACGCGTCCCGGCCGAAGGAGTCCGGGTCCTCCGGACGGACCTGCAGCATCGGCGCCCCGCCGCGCGCCGCCTCGGCGACGAGGGGGCACGCGGCGGGTGCCTGTGCGAGGACGTCCTCGACCGGTGCGTCCTTGGGTCCCAGGACGGTCGTGCGCCGCTGGCACGCGGCCCCTTCGTCGGCGATCACCCAGTCCGCGAACCGCGGGTGCAGGACGCCGGCCGCCCGTGCGAGTACGGCCGCGCGGTCCCCGGCGGGAGCGGAGAGCAGGGCGGTGGTCATGGCGTCGGCGAGGTCCATCCGGGCCGTGTGCCGCGTCGCCTCGCCGAGGTCGGGGGCGGGCGCGTGGAAGCTCTCCCGCGGCGCCGCGCGCGAGCCGGTGGGCCGCGCGCCCGGCTGGAGCACCACAAGGACCGCCGTGCGCGGCTCGGCGCCCGGCCGCAGCGCGGTGAGCGTCGCACGGACCGGGAGGTGCGGATCGCGCTGGAGGTGGACGGTGAGGCTGCGGTCGCCCTCGCCGCGAGCGACCGCCGCGGTCTGCGAGCGGAACGCCACCCGGTCCGCGTGCAGCAGCAATCCGGTCAGCGGTCTGCCGGTCGCGTAGCCCGCGCGTACGCCCGTGAAGCCGGTCGCCGCGAAGTTCATCCGCCGGACCACCGATTCACGGTCGACCAGGGCGACGGGCAGGGGCAGGCGCTGGAAGATGGCCCGCAGGAGCCGCTGCTCGTCCCGGTCGGGTGCGCCGCCGCCCAACTGGCCGTCGGCGGCCAGGCGTTCGTACAGCGGCCTCAACTGGTGCGCCACATGGTCGAGTTCGAAGATCGCCGCGTCCAGAACCGTACCGAGGTCGTCCGTCGGCACGGAGCGCGCCGACTTCAACTCGGCGACTCGGCGCACGAAATCCGCGACATCTTCACCGAACTCCTCCGCCTGGCCCATGGGTCGAACGTATCCGTTGCTGCCGTTTTCCGGAGGAACTCACGGGAAGGCGGAGGGAGTAGGAGGAGGAAACCACCATGCCCCTCATTCCCGAACCGGACCTGGCAGGACCGGAATCCGCTCTGCCGGGACGCAGGCTCTCGGAACTGGCCGAGCACGCGGTGCGCTGCACCACCGCCTGCTGTGGCGCCGGCACCACCGTGTCGGAGGGCGGCAGCGAACACCCCGCGTCGGTGACCCACCCCGACCTGGCCGGTCTCGTCGCCGTCCAGCTGCGCTCGGGCGACGGGCCCATCCCGGACGCGCAGGAGCGGGGCGCGCCCGTGGAGACCGAGGACCTGCTGCGGGACGAGCGGTGGCCCCAGTACCGCGCCTTGGCGCTCGACTCCGGCGTGCGCTCCAGCATCACGCTCCCCTTCCAGCGCTCGGGGCTCACGGTCACCCTGACCCTGTTCAGCTTCCGCCCCGGCGCCCTGGACGACGTCCGGCACGGCCCCGCCCAGGCCCTCGGCGACCTCGCCACCACGGGCCTGGTGCGTGACCGCCGCTACCGCGCGGCCCTCGCCGAACTCGACCACCTCGGCACGGCCCTGCGCACCCGCCCCGTGGTCGACCAGGCCTGCGGCATCATCATGCACGTCCTGACCTGCGACGCGGACAAGGCCTTCACGATGCTGCGCCGCATCTCCCAGACCACCAACCGCAAGCTGGCCGATGTCGCGGCGGCCGTGGTGGAGACCCGGGGCAAGGGCCTGGAGCGGGAGCTGGCGGGGCTGGCCGCCGAAGACTGAAGGCGAAAGACCACTCGGCCGGAGGCCCCCGCGCGCGCCGAGCGCCCCGTCACGCTTCGATTGGTCCATGCGGACGGAACCCGAAGGCCGTGGCCCTGTCCGGTACGGACCTCCCCTGCCGGAGCCGGGCCTCCCGGTCCTGCCCGAACTGTCCGCCGTGCTCGCCGCCGCGGCGGGCCGCGCCCACGCCGAACCGCCCGGCGGCAGCCCCGCCCTCCTGGACGCCGCGAGCGGCTACTGGGGCCGCCGCGGCCTGCCGGTGGAGCGCGGCCAGGTCGTCGCCGCACCCGGAGCCGCGCCCCTGCTGCTCGCCCTGACCGCCGCGCTCGGCGGCGGCGACGTGCTGCTCCCGCGGCCCTGCCCCGCCTGGTGGGCGCCGCAGGTGCGGCTGCTCGGCCGGTCGGTCTACCACGTGCCGACGCCCGCCGAATGCGGTGGCGTCCCCGATCCGTACGCCCTCCTGGAGACCGTCCGCCGCATCCGTGCCGAGGGCGGCACCCCGCGCCTCCTCGTGCTCTCCGTCGCCGACGACCCGACCGCCACCGTGCCGCCGCCGGAGGTGCTGCACGAAGCCGTGGAGGCGGCAGCGGACGAGGGGCTGCACATCGTCAGCGACGAGACCTGGCGCGACACCCTGCACCGGCCGCACGACACCCTGCTCATCGGCCCCGCCGAGATGGCCCCCGAACGGGTGACCGTGCTGACCGATCTCTCCGGGGCGTTCCTGCCGCCGGGCTGGCCCGCCGCGGTCGCCCGCTTCCCGGCCGGTGCGCGCGGTGCCGCGCTGCGGGCCCGCACCCTGGACGTCCTCACCGCGCTGGGCGCGAGCGTCGCGGCGCCGGTCGGCGCGGTGGCGGCGTACGCCCTGGGAGAGCCGGACGAGGTGACCGACCGCCTCGCCCGCGCGACGCGCCTGCACGCGCGCGTGGCCGCCGCCGCACATCGCTCGGTGCTCGCGGCGGGCGCGCTCGCCCGCCCTCCACGGGCGGGCCGCCACTTCTACGTCGACCTCGGCCCCTTCCGCCCCGCCCTCGTGGCACGCGGCGTCGGCGACTCCCAGGACCTGGAGGACTTCCTCGGCGAGCGCCTGGGGATGCCCGCGCCCGGCGGTCACCGTTTCGGCGACGAGCTGGGGGCTTTGCGCGTACGTCTGTCCACGGGCCCGCTGCTCGGCTCAACCCGACAGGAGCGCCTGACGTCTCTCACCGCACCGGACGCGCTCGAATTGCCGCACGTGGAAAGGGCGTTGAGCATGCTCGGATCGGCCTTCGACGATCTGTGCGCAGCAGCACGGCGAATGGAGCCTCCTCGGTGACGCAACAGACGCAGACGCAACAGCCGCAGCCGCAGCCGCGGCAGGACGACCGCTCGGGCCGGGCGGACCGCCCGGCAGGCCCCGCGACCACGGGCCCCGCCGCCCCCCGGCGGTGGCCGAAGTCGTTCGCCGACCGGCTCACCGCGCCGTTGCCGGGGCTGCGGGCCTTCGCGCGGTTCGCCCGTGAAGGCGCCCTGCGGCCCACCCCCGAAGGGCTCGCGGACATTCAGCGGCTGCCCTTCGAGCCGGGGCCGCTGCCGTGCGTCGGGTCGGACACCGTCGCCGTCACCTGGGTCGGGCACGCCAGCTGGGTCGTGCGGATCGGCGGGCTCACCGTCCTCACCGATCCCGTCTGGTCCCGCAAGATCCTCGGCACCCCGGCCCGCGTCACGCCCCCTGGCGTGGCCTGGAGCGCGCTGCCGCGCGTCGACGCGGTCGTCATCAGCCACAACCACTACGACCACCTGGACGCCCCGACCCTCGCCAGACTCCCCAGGGAGACCCCGGTGTTCGTGCCCGCCGGGCTCGGGCGGTGGTTCACGCGGCGCCGGTTCGGGCGGGTCACCGAGCTCGACTGGTGGGAGGCCGCCGAACTCGCGGGTCTGCGGCTCGACTTCGTGCCCGCCCACCACTGGTCCAAGCGGAGCCTCCTCGACACCTGCCGGACGCTGTGGGGCGGCTGGATCCTCACCGACGGCGACGGACGGCGCGTCTACTTCGCGGGCGACACCGGATACGGCCACTGGTTCGAGCGGATCGGCGCCCGCTACCCGGGCATCGACCTCGCGCTCCTGCCGATCGGCGCCTACCACCCGCGGTGGTGGCTCAGCGACGTCCACTGCGATCCGGAGGAGGCGGTGCGGGCCGCGGCCGACGTCGGCGCGCGGCGCCTCGCACCGATGCACTGGGGCACGTTCCTGCTCTCCGGCGAACCGGTCCTGGAACCGCTGACCCGGGTGCGCGAGGCATGGCAGGAGGCGGGACTGCCCCGCGCGGACCTGTGGGACCTGCCCGTCGGCGCCTCCCGCGTGCTCGAGCAGGGCGACGGGGTCTAGGACGCCGTACGCCGGACCTTGCGCCACACCGTCGGCGCCGTGCTGATCAGCACCGTCAGACCGACCGCCACCACCACGCCCTCCCACGGCTCCTTGAAGAGGGAGCCGCCGAGAATGCCGATCAACTGGTACGTCACGGCCCAGGCGAGGCACGCGGGCACGTCACCGCGGGCGAACTCGCGCAGCGGCATCTTCGCCATCAGACAGGCCAGCATCACCGGAATCCGCCCGGCGGGCACGAGCCGGGACAGGACCAGGACCAGGACGCCGTGGTCCGCGAGCTTGTCCTGCGCCTGCGCGAGCCGGTCCTCGGGCGCCCGGTCGCGGATCGCCGCCAGCCACCGCGAGCCGTTCTTCGAGTGCATCCCGCGCCGGCCGAGCCAGTACAGCGCCATGTCCCCGAGGAACGCGGCGAACGCCGAGACGCCGAACACCAGGAGCAGCGCGAAGGGCGCCTCCTGGTGCACGGCCACCACGGCCGCCGAGCTGACCAGGGCGCCCGTGGGCACCACCGGCACGAGCGCACCGAGCACGATGAGCAGGAACAGCGACGGATAGCCGAGCGCCTGCTGCGTCGACTCCGGCGGCACCTGGGCCGCCGCGGAGAGGATCACTGAGGGTCCCCCTTGGTGACCTCGGGCCGTACGCTCTCGCCGTGCCCGAGCCGGTGCACCGCCACCTGGGGCGCGAGCCGCGCCGCCTGGCGCACGAACTCCTCTCCCGGAGTGTGGAATTCATGCGGCCGCACGGCGTCCATCCCGATCGGCCAGTACGTCCCGTAGTGCACCGGCACCGCGCTGCGCGGCGCGATCCGCGCCAGGGCGACCGCGGCGCGCGCCGCGTCGAGATGACCATGGCCGAGATACGGCCCCCAGCCGCCGACCGGAAGCAGCGCCACGTCGACCTCTCCGACCTCCTCGGCCATCGCGTCGAAGAGCCCGGTGTCCCCGGCGAAGTACGTCCGCGCCTCGCCCCGCACCACGAAGCCGAGCGCGGGCGAGCCGTGCGGCCCGACGGGCAGCCGCCGCCCGTCGTGCGCCGCCGTCACCACGCGCACGACGAGATCGCCGATCCGCACCTCGTCGCCGGGCACGACCTCGGTGAGGCGCAGATGGGAGAGCCTGCGCGCGAGCCCCGGCACCTGCCGGCCGGCGCCGCGCGGGAGCAGCACGCGGGTGCCGGGGGCGATCCGCGCCAGGGAGGGCAGATGCAGATGGTCGGCGTGCAGATGGGAGAGGAGCACGGCGTCGGCGACGGCCGCGTCGGGGGGCGGGAGCGCGCCCCTGCGCCGGCGCAGATGGGCGAGGCGGCGGGCGAACAGCGGGTCGGTGAGCACCCGAAGCCCCGAATCCTCGACCGTGCAGGTGGCATGACCCCACCAGGTGATCTCCACCGGCACTCCGGTTCCTCCTTCGCGCGACTGTTTACGAGCCTACGGCCAGGAGTAGGGTCTTCGGCTGACGCCAGTGGTGAGGACGCCAGAGGTGAGGGGGACGCGATGGGAGATGCCGCGAGCGTGACCGTGGTGCGGGTCGCCTCGATCGCCAGCCTGACTCCGCTGGAGGAGCTGGACGCCGATCCGTTCCTGGTGGACTCCCGCAGCCAGCACGCGATGTGCGCGCGGTGGGCCGCCGCCCGGGGCTACGTCATCACCCGGGAGCTCGTCGTCCGGGGCCTTCCCGCCGACCACGCCGTGCTCTGGGCGGACGTCGACGAGGGCCTCGTGGACCTCTTCGTCGTGCCGAGCCGCCGGGTCCTGGACAGCGCGCTGCGCTCGCCGGAGGAGTTCGCCGCGGAGTGCGGGCGGCGCGGCGTGCGGATCGAGACGGCGGGCCTCGCGGAACCCTCGTACGACGCGGTGATGAAGGCCCATGTCCACCGGCGGCTCTCCATGCCGACGGCGGGGTACGACGGCCGCTGACCCGTGCCCGCCACCCACCTGTTCGCCCTGTGACACGCTGGTGTCCGGATCTGTCATGAAACGTGAGGCGGCGGGCGTGGGGCGAGGGCGATGGCGGGCGGTCGGCAGTGCGCTGTGGCGCTCCGTCGCGGTGTGGCTGGTCAGTACGCTCACCATGCTCGCGCTCGCCGGCATCCTGCCCGACTTCCAGCTGCAGTCCGACAACGGCGACAGCGCCACCCGCATCGCCGTCACGGCCGCCCTGGGCGCCGGCGCCTTCGGACTGCTCTCCTCACTGGTGTGGCCCCTGCTCGTGCGGGCCCTGCTGCTCGTGCCCGCGCTGGTGCTCGGCCTGCTCGCCTTCTTCCTCAACGGGTCGCTGCTCCTGCTCGCCCTCAGCCTGATCCCCGACGGCCGCGGCGAGGCCAACGCCGAGACCGCCGTCGTCGTCGCCGCCGTGATGTCCGCCGTCGCCTCCGCCACCGGCGGCGCCCTGGCCGTCCGCGACGACGACGCCTACCGCCGCCGCCTCTACCGCCTGGCGGACCGCAGGCGCCGCCGCCGTGCCGAGGGCCAGACCGGTCCCGTACCGCCCGGCACCGTCTTCATCCAGCTCGACGGCGTCGGCCACGACGTGCTGCGCGCCGCCGCCGAGAAGGACCTGATGCCGACCGTCGCGGGCTGGCTCGGGCGCGGGGGCGAGCCCAGCCACCGCCTCACGCCCTGGCGCACCGACTGGTCGAGCCAGACCGGGGCGAGCCAGCTCGGCATCCTGCACGGCTCGAACCACGACGTGCCCGCCTTCCGCTGGTACGAGAAGGACACCGGCGAGGTCATGGTCTCCAACCGGCCCGCGTCGGCCGTCGAGCTCCAGCGCCGCGCCATCGAGCGCACCGGCGACGGCGGGCTGCTCACCCTCGACGGCGCGAGCCGCGGCAACCTCTTCAGCGGCGGCGCCGAGCAGCTCGCCCTCGTGCTCTCCATGGCCGCACGCCGCGGCAAGGAGAACCGCTCTCGCGCCGGGTACTTCGCCTACTTCTCCGACCCCGCCAACGCCGTCCGCACCGCCCTGTCCTTCATCGCCGAGGTCGGCCGGGAGATCGGCGAGTCGACCCGTGCCCGGGTCAGGAAGCGGCGCCCGCGCATCGGCCGCGGCGGGCTCTACCCCTTCATCCGCGCCTTCGCGACCGTCGTCGAGCGCGACGTGGTCGTCGCCGCGGTCATCGGTGACATGCTCGCCGGGCGCAGCGCGGTCTACGCCGACCTCGTCGCGTACGACGAGGTGGCCCACCACTCGGGGCCCGTCGGCAGCGACGTGGACAAGGTGCTCCAGCGCCTCGACCGGTCCCTCGCGCTGATCGCGAAGGTCGCCGAACACGCCCCCCGCGCCTACCGCATCGTGGTCCTCTCCGACCACGGCCAGAGCCCCGGCGAGACCTTCCGCGCCCGCTACGGCCTCACCCTCGGCGACCTCGTCCGGGCCGGCTGCGGCCTGCCCGTGCCGCGCAAGGCGCAGCGCACGCACAGCGGCGCCGAGGCCCGCTCGACGGTCCGCGCCGCTTTGCGCCGCCCCGTCGAGGAGGGCGCGGGCCAGCACCGCCCCGCCCGCCGCGCGGAGCCCATCGTGCTCGCGTCCGGCAACCTCGGCCTGGTCTCCTTCCCCGACGTCCCGCACCGCATGACCCGCGAGGAGATCGACCTGCGCCACCCGGCGCTGCTTCCCACCCTCGCCAACCACCCGGGCATCGGCTTCCTCCTCGTACGCAGTCAGGAGCGCGGCCCGGTCGTGCTCGGCGCGCGCGGCGGCGAGGTGTACCTCGACGAGGAGGACAGGGAGCCCGGCGACCCCGGGCCGCTCGCCGACTTCGGGCCAGGAGCGGCCGACGCCGTGCGCCGCACCGACGGCTTCCCGCACGTCGCCGACATCATGGTCAACTCCTGGTACGACCCCCAGGACGGCGAAGTCCTCGCCTTCGAGGAGCAGATCGGCTCGCACGGCGGACTCGGCGGCGCCCAGGCCCACCCCTTCCTCCTGTCGCCCCTCGTGCTCTCCGCGCCGCTGGACGACGGGCACGAACTCGTCGGCGCCGAGCGGGTCCACGACGTGCTCCGGCGCTGGCTCGGCGAGTACCAGGGACCGGAGATTCCGCTGGTGGGAGGGGGTGCCACCGCTGCGGACGATTCCCGGCAGGAGGGCCCCGGCGCATCAGCTTTTGCGGTCGCCGACCCTGCCGTGCAGGAGAAAGACCGCTGATTTTGCGCGGTCCGCGCCGTGCCCGACGATGTCTGACGCCCCGGCGATCCCGGGCGTCCGGCACGATGAGAGGCACCACCCCATGCACGACACCGGAACCGCGATCAAGACGGCTCCGGCCCCCGACCAGGAAGAACAGCGGACAGAGCAGTACCCGCAGCAGCCCGCGGAGCACAGCGACAGGCACGCCCGCCGCTTCGGACTGCCCATCGCCACCTGCCTCGTCATGGGCAACATCATCGGCGGCGGCATCTTCCTGCTTCCGGCCTCCGTCGCCCCCTTCGGGACCATCAGCCTCGTCGCGTTCGGCCTCCTGACCGCGGGCGCGATCGCCCTCGCCCTCGTCTTCGGGCGGCTCGCGCAGCGCGACCCGCGCACCGGCGGACCGTACGTCTACGCACGCGAGGCCTTCGGGGACTTCGCCGGGTTCCTCGCGGCCTGGTCCTACTGGGCCACCACCTGGGTGTCCAACGCAGCGCTCGCCGTCGCCGCCGTCGGCTATCTCGACGTCCTGATACCGGTCGGCGACCACAAGTGGACCGCCTGCCTGGCCGCCCTGGTCCTTCAGTTGCTGCCCGCGCTCGCGAACCTCGCGGGCACCCGCTACGTCGGCGCCGTCCAACTCGTCGCCACCGTACTGAAGTTCCTGCCCCTGCTCCTGGTCGCGATCGGCGGGCTCTTCTTCTTCGACAGCGCCAACCTCGGGCCCTTCCAGGCCGGCGACGACAGCCCGGTCGGTGCGATCTCCGCGTCCGCCGCGATCCTGCTCTTCTCCTACCTGGGAGTGGAGTCGGCCGCCGTCAGCGCCGGTGAGGTGCGCGACCCGCGCCGCAACGTCGGGCGCGCCACCATCCTGGGCACCCTCGGCGCCGCGCTCGTCTATCTGCTCGGCACCCTCGCGGTCTTCGGCACCGTCGCCCACGACAAGCTCGTCGGCTCCACCGCCCCGTTCTCTGACGCCGTCAACGCCATGTTCGGCGGCTCCTGGGGCGGCACGGCGGTGGCCCTCGCCGCGCTCGTCTCGATGGTCGGCGCCCTCAACGGCTGGACCCTGCTGAGCGCCCAGACGCCGTACGCCGCCGCCAAGGACGGGCTCTTCCCCGGCGCCTTCGGCACGAAGAGGCGCGGTGTGCCGGTCGTGGGCGTCCTGGTCACCGTCGTCCTCGCCTCGCTGCTCACCGTCTACAACTACGCGGCCGGATCGAGCGGCGTCTTCGAGTCCCTCGTCCTGATCACCACGTTCACCGCGACCGTGCCCTACCTGCTGGCCACCGCCGCGCAGATCTACTTCCTCGTCTCCGGGCAGGGCGAGCGCGTCAACCGCGCCCGCCTGGTGCGGGACGCCGTCCTCGCGGGCATCGCGTTCGGGTTCTCCATGTGGCTCGTCGCCGGGTCCGGGTACGCGGCCGTCTACCAGGGCGTCCTGTTCCTCTTCGTGGGCGTGCTCTGCTACGCGTGGATGGCGGCCCGCAAGGCGCGGACCGCCACCCATTGATTCCCCGGCCCCCGTCGGCCCGGGAACTCCCCGCTGTGCCGGACTACCGGGCCAGCGGCGCGACCACCCAGCGGCGGGTGGTGAACATGCCGTCGGGCGGGCCGATCTCGATCAGCTTGCGGGCGGCCGGGTAGGCCTCGTTGCCCTCGATCTCATAGCCGACGTCGAACGTGCCCGGCACGTCCCTGACCTGGGGCTCCTGCTGCGCCGCCGCGCCCTTGCCGCCGCCCTGCTCGTCCGCCGTGACGGCGGCGAGCTCGGCGAGCAGCCTCCGCTGGGCCGCGGCGAGCGCCTCGCGCGGGTCACGGGCCCGCGGCGCCGACGCTGCCGTCTGGCCGCCCGCGGGAGGCGGCGCGATGTCGGTGCTCGGCTCGCGCGTCGTGCCGGTGGCCTCGCGCGTGGAGATCTGCGCCTGGACGACGGTCCCGTCGTTGTCCAGGGCCACGCGGATGACACCGCGGTCGGGCGTGATGACCGGTACGCCGTCGAAGACCTGCCGGAACGTCACATGGGTCTCCAGGGACACCGGCTCCCCGAGCTCGGAGCCGTCCTTCGCCCCGGAGTTCTGCATCAGGTCGTGCACGCTGTCCACGACGAGCTCGGCGCCGTCGGCGTGCCGCTCGGCGAACGTGCGCGCCGCCTCGACGGCCTGCTCGGTGGGAAGCTGCCGCAGGTTGCGGTGGTTGGCCTCGGCGAGCTTGACCCAGCGGACGGCGTGCGGAGCCGTCGAGACGGTCCGGTCGCCCGAAGTCGCGCTGAGCACGCCTTGGCGCTCGACCTGCACCTCTTGCAGCGCCGCCGACGGGAAGTCGGCGATGCGGCCCGCCTTGGTGAGCTCCTCGCCCGGGTCGCGCGGCGCGAGCTGCACGATCTGCGGGCTGCTCGGCGCCTGCGTCAGCGGCTCCCTGAGGCTGTCGCGGGCGTAGTACCAGCGCCATGCGTACCAGTTGTCCGGCACGTGCTCGCGGTAGAGGGTGCGCTCGCCGTTGAGGCGCGCGGTGGCCTCGGCCTGGTTGGCGCCGACCGCGCAGACCGAGGGCGCCTGGCCCTTGTAGATGTCCCAGCTGGCGTTCAGCCACGCGTCGGTGAACGTCTGCCCGGCCCGCCACTTCTCCCAGAACTTCTTGCCGTAGTCCGGGCTGTCGATGCTGACGGTCTCGAACCCGAAGATCATGCGGAAGCCGATGTTGGGCCCCGCCCAGGTGCGGATCGGGGAGTGCCCGCCGAGGACCCGCAGGGAGGTGCAGGTCGACCAGAAGACGTAGTTCGCCTTCTCGTTGCCCAGCGCCATCCGGTTCGAGACCGCGTCGCTGCGGCCGTCCCAGACCGCGCCGAGCGGCGCGAAGAAGACGCCGTTGTTGTCCATGCCGCCGTGGCCCGAGTGGTACACGGCGACCACCGCGTCCATGCCGTACCGGTCCTGCCAGTTGTCGTACGTCTCTTCGTACGCCCAGACCTGCGCCCCGCCGTCCGCGAACCAGAAGTTGCGGTCGTAGAACTGCTGGAGGTACGCCAGCCACCCGGTGGCATCGGCGTGCGTGTGGAAGAGAGGCGACTGGTTGACGAACTTCTGGATGCTGAAGGCACCCCACCAGCCGAACGTCGAGTCGCGGGTGTCGGCGGCTCCGGGCTTCGCCCCTTCCAGTGGGGACGGACCGCGGTCCGTGTAGTTCATGCGCATGGCCAAACCCCCTGAGTGATCTCCTCGTCCCGTGCGAGGGGGCCTCAAAGTGTCACCGCGGACGCGCCTTGCACAGGCGGCATTTCGGCCATAGCGACCACGCACCGCAACTGACGTGCCGCCTCAGACACCCCGGGTTTACCGGCCGGAACGCCCGGATGTGATCGGATGGGCGCACGGACGTTCCGCGACGCATCACGGAACCGCACTGAAGGGATCTACATCGTGGCTACCACGCGCTCCGCGCACACGGTCTGGGAAGGCTCTCTGACGGAGGGCTCGGGAATCGTCGCCTTCGACTCCTCCGGGATCGGCGAGCAGGCCGTCTCCTGGCCGTCCCGCGCCGAGCAGGCCAACGGCAAGACCAGCCCCGAAGAGCTGATCGCCGCCGCGCACTCCAGCTGCTTCTCCATGGCGCTCTCGCACGGTCTGACGGGCGCGGGCACCCCGCCCACCCGCCTGACGACCTCCGCCGACGTGACGTTCCAGCCGGGCACCGGCATCACCGGCATCCACCTCACCGTCGAGGGCGCCGTGCCGGGCATCGACGAGGCCGCGTTCGTCGCCGCCGCCGAGGACGCCAAGGCGAACTGCCCCGTGAGCCAGGCGCTGTCGGGCACGACCATCACGCTGACGGCGAAGCTCGCCTGACGTACGGCCTTTCGGCCATTCTCCGACCGTGCCGCCGTCCCTCAGGGGCGGCGGCACCGTCATGGGCGGCATTGACAACGGGCCGCTCAAGTTTTGTGATGGAGGTCGAAGTACGCCGGGAAACGGGCTCGTGGTGGAAGGGGACTGGACATGGCACGTGCAGTCGGGATCGACCTCGGTACGACGAACTCGGTGGTGGCCGTCCTGGAGGGCGGTGATCCCACGGTCGTCGCCAACGCGGAGGGAGCGCGCACCACACCCTCGGTCATCGCCTTCGCGAAGAACGGCGACGTCCTCGTCGGAGAGGTCGCCAAGCGGCAGGCGGTCACCAATGTGGAGCGCACCGCGCGCTCCGTCAAACGGCACATGGGCGACGGGAGTTGGCGCTTCCCGGAGGGTGGGTCCGTGGACGGCACCCGGTACACCGCGCAGGAGCTCTCCGCCCGCGTCCTGCAGAAGCTCAAGCGCGACGCCGAGTCCTATCTGGGCGAGGACGTCACGGACGCGGTCGTCACCGTCCCCGCGTACTTCGACGACGCGCAGCGCCAGGCCACCAAGGAGGCCGGCGAGATCGCGGGCCTGAAGGTGCTCCGCATCATCAACGAACCGACGGCGGCGGCCCTGGCGTACGGCCTCGACAAGGGCGACGACCAGACGGTCCTCGTCTTCGACCTCGGCGGCGGCACCTTCGACGTCTCGCTCCTGGAGATGGGCGAGGGCGTCATCGAGGTGAAGGCCACCAACGGCGACACGAAGCTGGGCGGCGACGACTGGGACCAGCGCATCGTCGAGTACCTGGTGCGGCAGTTCAAGAACGCGCACGGCGTGGACCTCGGCAAGGACAAGATGGCGCTGCAACGGCTGCGCGAGGGCGCCGAGAAGGCGAAGATCGAGCTGTCGTCGTCGAGCGAGACCGACATCAATCTTCCGTACGTCACGGCGTCGGCGGACGGCCCCTTGCACCTGGCGGAGAAGCTGACCCGCGCCCAGTTCCAGGAGCTGACGGCGGACCTCCTTGAACGCTGCCGCGGCCCCTTCCACCAGGCGGTGAAGGACGCGGGCATCAAGCTCTCCGCCGTCGACCACGTGATCCTGGTGGGCGGTTCGACGCGGATGCCCGCGGTGACGGAACTGGTCAAGGAACTCACCGGCAGCGAGCCGCACAAGGGCGTCAACCCGGACGAGGTGGTGGCGCTCGGCGCGGCACTCCAGGCCGGTGTGATCCGGGGCGACGTGAAGGACGTCCTGCTCCTGGACGTGACGCCGCTGTCCCTCGGGATCGAGACCAAGGGCGGCATCATGACCAAGCTCATCGAACGCAACACGACCATTCCCACCCGGCGTTCGGAGACCTTCTCGACCGCCGAGGACAACCAGCCATCGGTCGGCATCCAGGTCTTCCAGGGGGAGCGGGAGATCGCCGCGTACAACAAGAAGCTGGGTGTCTTCGACCTCACCGGGCTGCCCCCGGCGCCGCGCGGCGTCCCCAAGATCGAGGTCACCTTCGACATCGACGCCAACGGAATCATGCACGTCTCCGCGAAGGACGAGGCGACGGGGCGCGAGCAGCGCATGACGGTGACGGGCGGTTCCGCGCTGCCCAAGGACGACATCAACCGCATGGTGCGGGAGGCCGAGGAGCACGCGGAGGAGGACCGCAAGCGGCGCGACGCCGCGGAGACCCGCAACCAGGCGGAGCAGCTCGTCTACCAGACGGAACGGTTCCTGCGGGAGAACGAGGAGCGGGTGCCGGCCGACACCAAGGCCGAAGTGGAGGCCGCCGCGACGGAGCTGAAGGCCCTCCTGAAGGACAGGGCCGACGACACGGCGGCCCTGCGCGCGGGCGCCGAGAAGCTGGCCTCGGTCAGTCAGCGGATGGGCCAGGCGATGTACGCGGCGTCGTCGGGCGAGGGCGGCCAGGAGCAGCCGGCCCCGGAGCCCTCCGGCGAGGAGGGCGTGGTCGACGCGGAGATCGTGGACGACGAGAAGCCGGGGGAGAAGGGCAAGGGAACCGAGGGGTAGCCCCTGACGGGGTGGGAGCTAGGACCCCGTCTTCTCCCACCCCCGCCGCTCCGGACGCGCCCCGACCCTGCGCGGGTCCTTGCTCCGGTACACGACGTACGGCCGGAACAGGTACTGCACCGGCGCGCTGAACATGTGCACGAGGCGTGTGAACGGAATCAGCGCGAACAGCGCCAGGCCGACCACCGCATGGATCTGGTAGAGGACCGGCACCCCCGCCATCAGCTCCGTGTCCGGCTGAAGGGTGAACAGGCTGCGCGCCCAAGGGGCGATGGACTCGCGGTAGTTGTAGCCGTCGCCCGAGGCGTGCGTCAGTTTCGCCACCATGCCGAGCACGATCGCCGCGAACAGCACCAGATACATCAGCTTGTCGTTGGCGGTCGTCGCCCGGAACACCGGCGCGTTCGTGCGCCGCCGGTAGAGCAGCAGCAGGATGCCGAGGACCAGCAGGACGCCCGCCGCCGTGCCGCCGTACAGCGAGAACAGGTGGTACGTGTGCTCCTTCACGCCCACCTTCTCCGTCCACGACTCCGGGACGAAGAGGCCCAGCAGGTGCCCGACCAGGACGAACAGAATCCCGTAGTGGAACATCGGCGATGCGATGTTCAGGAGCTTGGACTCGTAGACCTGCGAGGAGCGCGTCGTCCAGCCGAACTTGTCGTAGCGGTAGCGCCAGAAGAGGCCCGCCGCCAGGAGGACGACGGCCACGTACGGGATGACGCCCCACAGCAGCGTTCTCATCAGTGCTCCCCGATCAGTGCGAAGGGTTCAAGGCCGACGTCCTCCCGCGGCGGCCCCGACCGGGCGAGCGCCTGCGCCTCGGCCCGGTCCTTCGGCGAAGGCCCCGGCAGCGTCGCGCACACCGCTTCGAGCACGGGCGCGTACGGCGTGCCGAAATCGGTGAGGGCCAGCCGCAGCAGTTCCAGACCCGGCCGGTGCTCCTCCAGGAGGACCGGGCCCGCGTGCGCGGAGAACTCCAGGACCGCGGGCAGGAAGTCCGGCAGCTCCTCGCCGGTGAACTCCATGCCGTGCTCGCGGTAGACCTCCTTGAAGCGCACCAGGGCCATCCCGCGCCGCCGTGTGTCGCCGTCGCGCCACCAGCTGAGGTAGAGGCTGTGGCGGTTCTTGAAGTCGAAGACCTGGACGTAGTGCGCGGCGAGCTCGGACGGGTCGGCCGCCGCCGCGTGCGTCAGAAAGCTCCCCAACTGCGGTGCGGCGGCGCTCAGTTGGGGCAGCAGTGCGCGGAACTCGTCGTCCGGGTAGGACAGGCAGTGCGCGGCTGCCTGGTAGAGCACGGCATGGTCGCTCACAGGGTGTCCTTGTCGGTGGCGGAGGGCTGCTCGTCGGCGGTCTGCCGGTCCCGCAGTGCGTGGAAGTTCTCGATGGTCACCAGCGGCAGCTGCTTGCGGCCCGAGTCCTGACCGAACGGGCCGTCCCCGCCCATCCCCGGACCGTCCTCGAAGTCGAGGCTGCACGAGTCGGGCAGTGCCGACTCCTCCAGGCGCTGCGCGTCCCCGACGGCGGCGGTCGGGATGACGTAGCGGTCCTCGTACTTGGCGATGGCCAGGAGCCGGTACATCTCCTCGATCTCCTGGCCGGACATCCCCACGGCGTCGGCGACCGAACTGTCCGGCCGGTCACCGAGGTTGATGGCCCGCATGTGCGCCCGCATCGCCGCCAGCTTCTCCAGGGAGGAGCGCACCGGACCCACGTCACCGGCGGTGAAGATCTCCGCCAGGTACTCCAGGGGAATGCGCAGGGTGTCGATCGCGCCGAAGAGGTTGTCCAGGTCCTCGCCGTCGTGCCCGGTCTCGCTCAGCGCGTCCACGACCGGGGACAGCGGCGGGATGTACCAGACCATCGGCATCGTCCGGTACTCCGGATGCAGCGGGAGCGCCACCTTGTACTTGCTGATCAGCGCGTGCACGGGGGAGCGGCGCGCCGCCTCCACCCAGTCGTGCCCGATCCCGGCCCGCTCGGCCTCGCGCCGTACCTCGGGGTCCTCCGGATCGAGGAAGACCCCCAACTGGGCCTCGTACAGCGCCTTGTCGTCCTTGACCGACGCGGCCTCGGTCACCTTGTCGGCGTCGTAGAGGATCACGCCCAGATACCGCAGCCGCCCCACGCACGTCTCCGAGCAGACCGTGGGCAGGCCCACCTCAAGGCGCGGGTAGCACATCGTGCACTTCTCGGCCTTGCCGGTGCGGTGGTTGAAGTACACCTTCTTGTACGGGCAGCCCGTCACGCACTTGCGCCAGCCGCGGCAGCTGTCCTGGTCGACGAGGACGATGCCGTCCTCCTCGCGCTTGTACATCGCGCCGGACGGGCAGGACGCCACGCACGCCGGGTTCAGACAGTGCTCGCAGATGCGCGGCAGATAGAACATGAAGGTCTGCTCGAAGGCGAACCTCACCTTCTCGGCCGCCTTCTCGCGGGTCTTGGCCACCATCGGGTCGAGATCGCCGTACTCGGTGGCGCCGCCCAGGTTGTCGTCCCAGTTCGACGACCACTCGATCTTCATGGGCTTGCCGCTGATCAGCGAGCGCGGCTCGGCGACCGGGTAGTCGTCGCCGAGGGGGGCGTCGGTGAGGTTCTTGTACTCGTACGTCCAGGGCTCGTAGTAGTCCTTGATCTCCGGCAGCTTCGGGTTGGAGAAGATCTCCAGGAGGGCCTTGATCCGCCCGCCGTTCTTGAGCTTCAGGGCGCCGCGCTTGTTCAGCTCCCAGCCGCCGCGCCACTTCTCCTGGTCCTCGTAGCGGCGCGGATAGCCCTGGCCCGGACGGGTCTCGACGTTGTTGAACCAGACGTACTCCATGCCGTCGCGGTTGGTCCACGCCTGCTTGCAGGTGACGGAGCAGGTGTGGCAGCCGATGCACTTGTCGAGGTTCATCACCATCGCGATCTGTGCCATGACGCGCATCAGTACGTGACCTCCTGGTTGCGACGGCGGATGACCGTCACCTCGTCGCGCTGGTTGCCCGTCGGGCCCAGGTAGTTGAAGGCCCACGACAACTGGGCGTAGCCGCCGATGAGATGGGACGGCTTGAGGATCAGGCGGGTCAGGGAGTTGTGGATGCCGCCGCGCTTGCCGGTGGTCTCCGCCTTGGGGACGTTCACCGTGCGCTCCTGCGCGTGGTGCATGTAGACCGTGCCGGCCGGCATCCGGTGCGAGACGACCGCCCGCGCGACGACCACGCCGTTGCGGTTGACCGCCTCGATCCAGTCGTTGTCCTTCACGCCGATCGCGTCCGCGTCCTGCGGCGCCATCCAGACGCACTGTCCGCCCCGGGAGAGCGACAGCATGAAGAGGTTGTCCTGGTACTCGGAGTGGATGGACCACTTGTTGTGCGGGGTGAGATAGCGGACCGTCACCTCCCTCTCGCCGTCCGGCCCCAGGCGCGGCTCCCCGAACAGGCGGTTCATGTCCAGGGGCGGCCGGTAGACGGGCATCGCCTCGCCCAGCTCGTGGATCCAGTCGTGGTCGAGGAAGAAGTGCTGGCGCCCGGTGAGCGTGTGCCAGGGCTTGAGGTGCTCGGTGTTGAGCGTGAACGCCGTGTAGCGGCGCCCGCCCGACTCGCTTCCCGACCACTCGGGCGAGGTGATCACGGGGACGGGCGCCGCCTGCGTGTCCGCGTACGTGATGCGCTTGCCCTCGTGCTCGGCGGCCAGATGCGCCATCTCCTGGCCCGTGCGCGCCTCCAGGGTGTGGAAGCCCTGCGTGGCGAGGCGGCCGTTGGTCGTGCCGGACAGGGCGAGGATGGTGTTCGCCGCCTTGATCGCCGTGTCCAGGGCGGGGCGCCCGTCGGCGGGCCCGCCGCGTACGACGCCGTTGCGCTCGCGCAGCTCGTCGACCTCCTGGTCGGGCCGCAGCGCGATGCCCTTCGCGGGCAGGCCCAGCTTCTCCGCGAGGGGGCCGAGCGCCGCGAACTTCGCGCCGATCGCGGTGTAGTCCCGCTCCACCACCGTCAGGCCCGGCATGGTCTTGCCCGGGATCGCCTCGCACTCGCCCTTGCGCCAGTCCAGGACGACACCGCCGGGCTGCGCCGTCTCGCCGGGGGTGTCGTGCTGGAGCGCGGTGGCGACGAGGTCCTTGCGTACGCCGAGATGGTCCACGGCCAGCTCGCTGAGCCGCTCCGCGATGGCCTTGAACGCGTCGAAGTCGGTGCGGGCCTGCCAGGGCGGGTCGACGGCGGGCGTGAAGGAGTGGACGTAGGGGTGCATGTCCGTGGAGGACAGGTCGTGCTTCTCGTACCAGGTCGCGGCGGGCAGGACCACGTCCGAGAGCAGCGTCGACGAGGTCTGCCGGAAGTCCAGCGAGACGAGCAGGTCGAGCTTGCCCTCGGGGGCCTCCTCGCGCCACGTCACCGTCGAGGGCCGCTCATCGGGTGACGCCTCATCGGCCCGCAGCGAGGAGTGCGTGCCCAGCAGATGCTTGGTGAAGTACTCCGCACCCTTGGCCGACGAGCCGAGCAGATTGGCGCGCCACAGGGTCAGGACGCGCGGCCAGTTCTCCGGGGCGTCCGGGTCCTCGCAGGCGAAGTTGAGGGTGCCCGCCTTGAGTTCGTCGACGGCATTGGCGACCGGGTCGCCCGAAGCGCCCGAAGTCTCCCCCAGCTCAAGGGAGTTGCGGTCGAAGGTCGGATAGGAGGGCATCCAGCCGGTGCGCGCCGAGAGCGCGAGGCAGTCGGCGCCCGTCATCCCCGCGAACCGGCCCTCGCCCAGCGGCGACGCGAGCACGTCGGCCGCGAACTTGTCGTAGCGCCACTGGTCGGTGTTCAGGAACCAGTACGCGGTGCCGATCATCTGCCGCGGCGGCCTGCTCCAGTCGCCGGCACCGGCGAGCGTCGCCCAGCCGGTCACCGGACGGCACTTCTCCTGCCCGACGTAGTGCGCCCAGCCGCCGCCGTTGCGGCCCTGGCAGCCGGTCAGCTGGAGCAGCGCGAGGAAGGCGCGGTAGATCGTCTCGGAGTGGAACCAGTGGTTGGTCCCCGCCCCCATGAGGATCATGCAGCGGCCCCGCGACTGCTCGGCGGTCTTCGCGAACTCCCGCGCGATCTTCACCGCCTTCGCGGCCGGCACCGAGGTGTGCGCCTCCTGCCAGCCCGGGGTGCCGGGCGCGTCGGCATCCTCGTACGAGGCAGGCCACTCGCCCGGAAGCCCCTCGCGCCCGACGCCGTACTGCGCGAGCAGCAGGTCGAAGACCGTCGTGACGAGCGGCCCGTCCTGGCCGCCGAGCCGCGTGGCGGGCACCCCGCGGCGCACGATCTCGCCACGCCCCTGGCCGTGCGTGCCGCCCTCGGTGTCGAAGCGGGGGAGCAGCACCTCGACGCCCGTCGCCACGTCCGAGTCGTGCAGGGAGAGCTGCGGCTCGATGTTGCCGAGCTCCAGGTTCCACTTGCCCTTGCCGGATTCGGTCCAGCGAAAGCCCAGCGAGCCGTTCGGGACGGCGGGATGCCCGGTGTTCTCGTCCAGGACGGCCGTCTTCCAGTCGCCGCCCTCGCCGCTCTGGCCCAGGTCGGTGGCGCGCAGGAACTTCGAGGGGACGTACGCGCCGTCGCGCTCGGTCAGTGTCACCAGGAAGGGCAGGTCGGTGAACCTGCGGACGTAGTCGGTGAAGAAGTCCGTCTGCCGGTCGACGAAGAACTCCTTGAGGATGACGTGCCCCATCGCGATGGCCAGGGCCCCGTCCGTGCCCGGGTGCGGGTGCAGCCACTCGTCGGCGAACTTGGCGTTGTCGGCGTAGTCGGGCGCGACGACCACGACCTTCTGGCCGCGGTAGCGCGCCTCGGCCATCCAGTGCGCGTCCGGCGTCCGCGTGACCGGGACGTTCGAGCCCCACATCATCAGATACGCGGCGTCCCACCAGTCGCCCGACTCCGGTACGTCGGTCTGGTCGCCGAAGACCTGCGGCGAGGCGACCGGCAGGTCCGCGTACCAGTCGTAGAAGGACAGCATGGGCGCGCCGATCAGGGACATGAAGCGGGCGCCCGCCGCGTGCGACACCATCGACATCGCGGGGATGGGGGAGAAGCCCGCGACCCGGTCCGGGCCGTGCGTCTTGATCGTGTGGACGTGCGCGGCCGCGATGATCTCGACGGCCTCGTCCCACGTCGCCCGCACCAACCCGCCCTTGCCGCGAGCCTGTTGGTAGGTCCGGCGCCGCTCCGGGTCGCCCTGGATGTCGGCCCAGGCCAGGACCGGGTCCTTCAGGCGCGACTTCGCCTCGCGGTACATCTCAAGGAGCACGCCGCGCAGGTAGGGGTAGCGCACCCGGGTCGGCGAGTAGGTGTACCAGGAGAAGGCGGCGCCTCGGGGGCAGCCGCGGGGCTCGTACTCGGGGCGGTCGGGGCCCACGGAGGGGTAGTCGGTCTGCTGGGTCTCCCAGGTGATGATGCCGTCCTTGACGTACACCTTCCAGCGGCAGGAGCCCGTGCAGTTCACGCCGTGCGTCGAGTTCACGACCTTGTCGTGGCTCCACCGGTCCCGGTAGAAGGCGTCCGCGTCCCGGCCGCCGACCAGGCCGATGCTGTGCAGGTCGGGGGCGGCGGTGCCCCGGCGGAAGAACTTCCCCGCGCGCAGCAGCGCGGCGCCGGGCTCGGTCGTCTCTGTCACCCTTGAGCTCCCTAAGTCTGCCTTTCGACGAACCTAGGCGCGGGGCGGCGGGGGCACACGGCGGCGACCGCCGTACGGGTTGCGGGGCGGGCCCCGGGCGGCAGCCTTACCCCTGAGGTAATCGACCCTCGCGCGGGCGCCCGGCAGGGTGGTCCCACCGGATCCGGTCCGGCGCACTCCGGCCCGGGTCCGCCCCCCCTTTCCCTTCCGCTGATGGAGGCCGGTTCCTCATGTCGACGTACTCCGCACACCCGCTCACCGCCCTGGCCCGCACGAACGACCCGAAGACCATGCTGCGCCGCTTCCTCGCCCTCGACGCGGTCGTGACCACCGGAAACGGCCTCGCGTACGTTGCCGCCTCGGGCCCGCTCGGGCGCTTCCTCGGCGTCGACGCCGGCCTCCTGCTCGGCCTCGGCGTCTTCCTCACGGCGTACGGCGCGGGCGTCGGCTACCTCGCCTCGCGCAAGAGTCCGCCCACGCTGCCCGTCCGCGGGGTGATCGAGGCGAACGCGGCCTGGGCGGTGCTCAGTGTCGTCGCGCTGGTGGCCTGGCTCTCGCCCAGCACGGCGGGCGCGGTGTGGACCCTGCTCCAGGCCGTGACCGTCGGCGGATTCGCCGCCCTGCAGTACGCGGCGCTGCGGGCCCTGCGGCCCTAGGCCCGCGGGGGCGCGTCGGCGCCGCGCGCGTCGAAGCGGGTGCGGGCGGCCTCGATCTCCGCGAGGTACCGGTGCGTCCAGGCGCACATGCCGTCGACCGTGGCGAGCAGCCCTCGGCCCGCCTCGGTCAGGCGGTACTCGACGCGGGGCGGCACGGTGGCGTACACCGTCCGGTGCACGACGCCGTCGCGTTCGAGGCCGCGCAGGGTCTGCGTGAGCATCTTGTGGCTGATGCCGTCCACCGCGGTCCGCACCTCGGTGAAGCGCAGCGTCCGGTCGGCCAGGGCGTTGATGATCAGCAGCGCCCACTTGTTGGCCACGCCCGAGAAGATCTCCCGGGCCAGCGAGTCGGCGCGCGTCAGGTCCGCGTCGTCGTGACGGCCGCCGCTGAACTCCTCGGTCCGCATGATGTTCCCTTTCACCGGCCGCTAGGACGCCGACGACTGGAGGTACTTGACCGTCGCCGGGTCGGCGGGGAGCAGCGTCTCGATGGCCAGCTCGGCGACCGTGACGTCCATCGGGGTGTTGAAGGTCGAGATCGACGAGACGAAGGAGAGCAGGTGCCCGTCGTGCTCGATGCGCAGGGGCAGCGCGATGTACGGCACCTCGCTCTGCGCTCCCGCCGCCTCGAAGACGTCGACACCAGGGTCCTCCACCGGGTACGCCGCCACCTCCTCGTACACCGCGCGCAGCGCGTCGGACCGCTGCAGCGCGATCTGCCGCTCCATCTGGTGCAGCAGATGCCCCCGCCACTCGCGCAGATTGCGGATCTTCGGGGCGAGGCCCTCGGGGTGGAGCGTGAGCCGCATGGCGTTCAGGGGCGGTCGCAGGAGGTGCTCGGGGACGCCGTCGAGGATCATCGCGATGCCGCGGTTCGCCGCGATCACGTCGTACGTCGCGTCGACGACCAGGGCGGGATAGGGCTCGTAGCCGCGCAGCAGCTGTTCGAGGCCCTCCCGCAGGGCGCCCATCGAGGGGTCGTCCAGCGGGGTCTCCCGGAAGCGGGGCGCGTAACCGGCCGCCAGGAGCAGCGAGTTGCGCTCCCGCACGGGTACGTCGAGGTGCTCGGCCAGGCGCAGGACGATCTCCTCGCTCGGGCGTGACCTGCCGGTCTCGATGAAGCTGATGTGCCGTGCGGAGGAGTCGGCGCGCAGGGCCAGCTCCAGCTGGCTCACCCTGCGCCGCTCGCGCCAGCCGCGCAGGAGCGGGCCGACGCCGGTGCTTTCCTTGGTGGACACGGCAGTTGTCATACCCAGACAGTAATCGAAGACGTTCGCGAACCGCCGGGTTCCGCGGCACCGTCCCAGGCGGCCGGTGGCCTGATCAGGGCCTTGCGGGAGGCGCTGTGGCAGGCTGAGGGATATACGTACACCCGTACGTTGTACGCACGCCGTACGAACGCCGTACACACGGGAAAGGGGCGCGGCCATGTCACTCGAACCGTTGTCACAGAAGGACGTCGAGGAGCGGCTCGCCGAGCTGCCCGGCTGGTCGCTCGACGGCGATCGGATCACCCGCTCCTTCCGGCTCGGCTCGCACTTCGCGGCGACCGCGATGGTCGTCCACGTCGCGCAGGTCCAGGAAGAGCTCGGCCACCACTCCGAGCTGACGCTCGGCTACAACACCGTCTCCCTGTCCGTGAACACGCACAGCGCGGGCGGCGCCGTCACCACCCTCGACTTCGACCTGGCCCGCAAGGTCGAGGAGCTGGCGGTCGCGCACGGGGCGGTCTGAGCGCCGATGCTGGACTACGGCAAGGAGGCCGACCGCTACGACGCGTCGCGCGGCGGCGAGCCCCGCGCCGACGCCGCTGCCGCCGCCGTCATCGGCCTGCTGCCGCCGCACGCCCGCACCCTCCTGGACGTGGCCTGCGGCACGGGCCTGGTCACCCGGCGGCTGGCCGACGCGGGCCTGCGGGTGACCGGGGTCGATTCGGCCCTCAACATGGCACGCATGGCGTCGGGACGGCTCCCGGGCGCCGTCGTGCTGGGTGACAGTCGCCAACTCCCGTTCCCCGACGCCTCGTTCGACGCCGTGAGCGCGGTGTGGCTGCTGCACCTGCTGTCCGGCGCCGAGGAAGCGGCGACGGTCGTCGCCGAATGTGCCCGGGTGCTGCGGCCCGGCGGCGTGTTCGTCACGACCGTCGACAAGGCCGCCGCGCACGACGTGGGCAGCGACATCGACACGGTGCTCGCCCCGCGCCCGGTGCGCCCGGCGGCCGACCGCGCCCAGGCGGTCGAGGCGTACGCGGCCGCGCGGGGCCTGACACCGGCGGGCGAGGCCCTGTTCCGCGGCCACGGCCAGGGCCGCACGCCCCGCTCCACGGTCGAGGACCTCCACCGGGGCTGGTTCACCCGGATACCGCCCGACGGCCCCCTGGCCGCACGGCTCGCGGCGGGCCTGGCGGCACTGCCGGACCAGGAAGTGCCGCGCCCCGACCCGCGGTTCACCCTCAGGTCGTTCCGGAGGCCGCCCACCGGTTGAGCCGCAGCCCACCCCATTTGCCGAAACCGCAAGGAAACTGGCGAGGAAGGGAGACGCGAAGCAGGCTGGGTACGGCTCCCGGAGATCCGCCCGGGGGACCCACTCCCGACATGCGAAGGCGGCGGCAGACGATGGCTCACGACCACGGGCACGGCCACAAGCACGGCCACCACCACGAGGACATCGACTGGGCCACCATGGGCCCGATGCTGGAGCGGCATGCACAGCTCGCCGCCCCGCAGAACCGCGAGATCGCCGCGTGGCTGCGCACCTGGCAGCCGGAACCGGCCCTGATCGCGGACGTGGGCAGCGGCTCGGGCAGCATCTCCTTCCTCCTCGCCGAGATCTTCCCCAAGGCCGAGGTGATCGCCGTGGACCCGGCGGAGCCGCTCCTGGAGCGCGCACGGGAGCGGGCGGCCCGGGAGGGCCTGACGGACAGGGTCAGCACGCTCCAGGCGGAACTCCCGGAGGGAATCGGCACGTTGCCGCCCGCGGACCTCCTCTGGATCGGCCGTGCCCTGCACCACGTGGGCGACCAGGAGGCGGCCCTCGCCGCCCTCGCGGACCGCCTGGCGCCGGGCGGCGCGATCGCACTCCTGGAGGGCGGCCTCAGCCCCCGCAGCCTGCCCCGCGACATCGGCTTCGGCCGACCGGGACTCCAGACCCGCTTCGACCTGGCGGACGAGAAGTGGTTCACCCAGATGCGCGCGGAGCTGCCGGGCGCGAAGGAGGTCACGGAGGACTGGCCCCGGCTCCTGACCGAAGCGGGCCTGCGCCACGCGGGCACCCGCTCGTTCCTCCTGGACCTGTCGGCCCCGGTGTCCGACTCGGCCCGCGCCCACCTCGTCACCGAGCTCTCCCGCCGCCGCGAGATGCACGCGGACACACTCGACGCCGACGACCTGGCGACGGTGGACCGCCTCCTGGACGCGAACGACGAACAGAGCCTGCACCACCGGCCCGACGTGTTCCTGCTGTCGGTGCAGACGGTGCATGTGGGGGTCAAGGAGTAGGCGGGCTGCGGGCTCCCGCACGGACGGACTGAAGGGCGTCGCCCTCCGGCACAGGCCGGGGGCGACGCCCTTCAGGGTGCGTCTGACTGCGTGCGTCTGATGATGTGCGTCCGACAGACTCAGACCACGTCGAACGTCACCGGGTCGGGGCCCAGCCGCCGGTCCTCGTTCAGCGCGCTGATCGCCGCCATGTCCTCGGGGTCGAGCTCGAAGCCGAAGACGTCGATGTTCTCCTTGATCCGCGACGGCGTCACGGACTTGGGGATCACCACGTTGCCCAGCTGGAGGTGCCAGCGCAGGACGACCTGGGCCGGCGTGCGGCCGTGCTTCTGGGCGATCGCGATGATCGCCGGGACCTCCAGGAGGCCCTTGCCCTGGCCGAGCGGGGACCAGGCCTCCGTGGCGATGCCCTGCTCCGCGTGGAACTCGCGGGAGGCGCGCTGCTGGAGGTGCGGGTGGAGTTCGATCTGGTTGACGGCGGGAATGACCGACGTCTCGGAGATCAGCTTCTCCAGGTGCTCGGGCAGGAAGTTCGAGACGCCGATGGACCTCGCGCGGCCGTCGGCCTGGATCTTCTCGAACGCCTTGTACGTGTCCACGGCCAGGCCCTTGGAAGGCAGCGGCCAGTGAATGAGATACAGGTCCACCTGGTCGAGCCCGAGCTTTTCGAGGGAGGCGTCGAAGGCGCGGAGCGTTGAGTCGTAACCCTGGTCGGCGTTCCAGAGCTTCGTCGTGACGAAGAGTTCCTCGCGGGCGATGCCGGATTCGGCGATGGCCTTTCCGGTGCCCTCTTCGTTGGCGTAGATGGCAGCGGTGTCGATGCTGCGGTACCCGGCCTCCAGCGCCGTCGCGACGGCCGACCGGGCCTCGTCGTCCGGTACCTGCCAGACGCCGAAGCCGAGCTGCGGCATCTCGACGCCATTGTTCAGGATGATCGGGGGGACCTTGCTCACGAGCTCTCGATCCTTGTGTCGTCGGTTGGTACTCCCATGGTCAACGATCAGGTGCGGTGCTGCATTCCTTGAACACTCCCGGGTGAAGTCCCGGCGTTTTTTGGTCCGCACCATTGACCGCGTTCCGTCATGCGGCAACTCTATTGCACGTCACTGAACGCAGAACACTCATGTGAACGCCTGGTGAACGCACCACCGCACCCGCTTTACCTCCATCACCCGGCCGCTCTGCGAACGGTGCGACTCCTGAACCCCCACTTTTCAGGAAGGCAGCCAGACGCCCATGAATGAAGACCAGAACCCCACCACGCCGGAAGTGGCGGAAGCCGTCACCGCATGGCAGACGCCCGAGTACGAGGTCGTGGAGACCGCGCTCGAAGTGACCGCGTACCGCAGCGCCGACCGGTAACCCCGCCGCCATGCTGCTGCAGGTGCTCGGCACCGCGGCGGGCGGCGGTCTTCCCCAGTGGAACTGCGCGTGTCCCGGGTGCACCGGGGCACGCGCCCACCCGGAGCGCCGCCGCCGGCACGCCTCGCTCGCCGTACGCGCGGGGGAGGGGAGCTGGTACGTCGTCAACGCCACCCCCGACATCGGTGCACAGATCGAGGACGCCCCGGAACTCCACCCCGGGCCCGGAGCCCGGCAGACCCCCGTCGCGGGCGTCGTCCTGACCGACGCCGAACTCGACCACACCCTCGGCATCGCCCGGCTCCGCGAGGCGCGGGGCGGCGTCGACGTCGTGGCGACCCCGCCCGTCCTCGACGCCGTGCGGGAGGGGCTGCGGCTCGATGCCGTCCTCGGTCCGTACACGCCGGTGCGCTGGCGCGAGCTGTCCCTTGGCGGCGACCGCCCGCTGGACGGGGCGTCCGGCATCAGCGTGAGCGCCGTGCCCCTTTCGGCCAAGAGGCCGCGGTACGCCGCCAACTCCCCGGACAGCACCGACAGTTGGTCCGTCGCTCTTCGGCTGCGCGATCCCGGCACCGGGCGGACCCTGCTCTACGCCCCCGCCCTCGCCGTCTGGTCCGACGCCTTCGACGCCGCCGCGCGCGACGCCGACTGCGTCTTCGTCGACGGCACCTTCTGGGACGACGAGGAACCCCTGCGTTCCGGCTTCTCCACCCGCACCGCCACCGGCATGGGCCACCTGCCCGTCACCGGGCCCGGCGGCACGGCGCACCGTCTCGCGCGGCTGCCGGGGCGCTGCCTCTACACCCACCTCAACAACACCAACCCGCTCGGGAACCCGCACGCCGAACAGCACAAGCTCCTCGCGGAGTGGGGAATCGAAGTCGCGGCGGAACGGATGGTGATCGAGCTGTGACGGCTCCGACGGCTCCCTGGACACCCGGCGAGTTCACCGAGCGGCTGCGCGCCGTCTCGGCCGAGCGCTATCACGACCGGCACCCCTTCAACGTACGCATGCATGAAGGCGCCCTCACCCGCGAGGAGTTGCGCCGCTGGATCGTCAACCGGTTCCACTACCAGCGCCACATCCCCGTCAAGGACGCCCTGATCCTCGCCAAGTTCGACGACCCGGCGCTGCGCCGCGGCTGGGTGCGCAGGATCCAGGACCACGACGGGGAGAAGGACGGCGACGGCGGCATCGAGCGGTGGCTGCGGCTCGGCGAGGCCGCCGGGGTCGAGCGCGGCGAGCTCCTGGACGCATCGCGGGTGCTGCCCGGAGTGCGGCTCGCGGTCGACGGATACGTCAACTTCTGCCGTCTGCGGCCCGCGCTCGACGCCGTCGCCGCCTCGCTCACCGAGCTGTCGGCACCGGATCTGATGCGGACCAGGATCGAGGCCTTCGAGCGGCACTATCCCTGGATCGAGGTGGAGGGCCTCGCGTACTTCCGCACCCGCGTGGAGCAGGGCAGTCGCGACGGGCAAGAGGCGCTCGGCCTCGTCATGGAGTGGGCGCGCACCCGGGAGGAGCAGGAGCGGGCCGTCGCGGCACTCGGCTTCAAGTGCGACGTGCTGTGGACGCTGCTCGACGCGGTCGACAGAGGGCCGGGGCGGGGTGTGGCTGATGAGTGAGGCCGTATGGGTGAGGCCGTATGAGTGAGGACGTACGCCTCGACTGGCGGCCCGCGTTGGCCCGCTCCGTGATCCTGCGGCACGACCGGGTTCGCGGCGTCGACCTGCTGGTGCTGCCCGAGCGCGTGGTCGTGCTGCGCGGGTCCGCCGGAAGCATCCTGCGACTGTGCGACGGCGAGCGCGAAGTCACGGGGATCGTGGGGGAGTTGGAGCGGCGGCATCCTGGTGCCGCGGTGGCCGACGACGTGCCCCGATTCCTCGCCGCGCTGCGGACGGAGGGGTGGCTTCGGTGACGGAGTCCCTTCGCCCGGTGGAGCCGCCGTGGGCCCTGCTCGCCGAGCTCACGCACGGCTGTCCGCTGCGGTGCCTCTACTGCTCCAACCCGACGGAACTCGTCGCACGGACAGCTGAGTTGACCGCCGGGCAGTGGGGCGACGTCATGCGTCAGGCCGCCGACATCGGTGTCGTCCAGACGCATCTGTCCGGCGGTGAGCCCCTCCTGCGCCGCGACCTCGCCGAGATCGTCACGGCGGCCGACTCCGCCGGAATCCACACGCAGCTGGTGACCAGCGGTGTCGGCCTGCACGAGGCCCGTCTCGCCTCCCTCGTCGACGCGGGCCTGCGCAGTGTCCAGCTGTCCGTGCAGCACTCCGACCCGGAGATGGCCCAACTCATCTCGGGAGCGCGGGCATTCACGGCGAAGGAGCGAGCGGCCGGACTCGTGCGGGCCGCGGATGTTCCGCTCGGGCTCAACGCCGTGCTGCACCGCGCCAATCTCGACGCCCTCGACGGGATCGTGGAGCTGGGCCTCGCCTGGGGCGCCGACCGGATCGAGCTGGCCAACACGCAGTTCTACGGCTGGGCGCTGCGCAACCGGGACGCGCTGCTCCCGGACCGCGCCCAGGTCGCGCGGGCCCGTGAGCGCGTCGAGCGGTGGCGGGAGCGGCTCGCGGGGCGCATGGAGCTGGTGTGGGTGGCGCCCGACTACGTGGACGGCATCGCGAAGCCCTGCATGGGCGGCTGGGGTGCCATCTCGCTGACCGTCGCCCCGGACGGCACGGTGCTTCCGTGCCCGGCCGCCGGTGAACTCCTGGGACCCGACGCGCCGAACGTCAGGGACCACCGGCTGGGCTGGATCTGGCGGGATTCGGCGGCCTTCAACCGCTACCGCGGCGAGGGCTGGATGCGCGAGCCCTGCCGCAGCTGCGAACTGCGGACCGTGGACTTCGGCGGCTGCCGCTGCCAGGCGTACGCCCTGACCGGCGACGCGGCTCGAACGGACCCCGCCTGCCACCGCTCGCCGGACAACGGGGCGGTCCGCGCCCTCGTGGACGGCGCGGGAGGCGGGACGGAAGGCAGGACGGACAGCAGGACAGAAGGCGGGACGGACGGCAGGGCGGGCGACTTCGCCTACCGGGCCTCCCCGAAGACGTAACCCCGCACACCCCCACCCCTCGCCGCGGGACGTGACCCCACTCCCGCGCCCAAAGATCGTTAGGAACCCTTCCTAACAGCGCCCTAACCACACACATCACGCAGAGGAGAACACACCCCCCATGTCTCACACCCCCCGCAGAACGGCCACCGCACTGGCCGCGGCCTGCGCCCTCGCGACGACGGCGTCCCTCGCCCTGGCCGCGCAGTCCTCGGCCGCACAGTCCTCGGCCGCACCCCCGAAGGCGACGGCGAAGGCTCCGTCGGCCAAGGCGGCCGGCACCATCCACGCCGCCCCGTACGAGTACCTCGGCTGGGGCAGTCCGCAGAAGCCCACCGACGTGATGGCCGCGACCGGCGTCAAGTGGTTCACGCTCGCCTTCATCCTCTCCGACGGCGGCTGCAACCCGGCCTGGGACGGCAACCGCCCCCTGAAGGGCGGCTCCGACGAGTCAGCCATCAAGTCCATACGCGGCGCCGGCGGGGACATCGTCGTCTCCGTCGGCGGCTGGAGCGGCGCCAAGCTCGGCGAGAAGTGCGGCAGCGCCACCGCGCTCGCCGGGGCGTACCAGAAGGTCATCGACGCCTACAAGCTCAAGGCGTTCGACATCGACATCGAGAACACCGAGTTCGGCAACGCGACCGTGCGCCAGCGCGTCGTCGACGCCCTGAAGATCGTGAAGCAGAAGAACCCGGGGATCGTCACGTACGTGACCATCGGGACGACCCCGAGCGGCCCCGACGCCACCGGCAAGGACCTCATCAAGCGGGGCGCCGCGGCCGGTCTCGACAACAACGCCTGGGTGGTCATGCCGTTCGACTTCGGCAGCCACAGCGGCTCCATGGGCGATGCCTCGGTCGGCGCGATGGAAGGCCTGAAGAGCACGGTCAAGAGCGCCTACGGCTACAGCGACGCCGAGGCGTACAAGCGCATCGGTGTCTCCTCGATGAACGGCAAGACCGACGTGGCGGGCGAGACCGTCACCACGAACGACTTCAAGCAGATCCTCGCCTACGCGAAGCAGCACCACATCGCGCGGTTCTCCTTCTGGGCCGTCAACCGCGACCGCGCCTGCTCGGGCGGCGGAAACGCCGGGGACTCCTGCAGTGGCGTGTCGCAGGCACCGTACGACTTCACCAAAATCGTCGCGCAGTACGGGGGTTGAGACATGGACAGCGGCAAGAAGAGGGTGGCCCTGCTCGGCGCCGCCGCCCTGGTCGTCGGTCTCACGCAGTACGTCACGTCGGCGTCCGCGGCTCCGGAGCGGCCGAAGGCTGCGCTCGGCGAACCGAAGGACATCGAGACGATATCCACCGGCTGGACGATCCCCTGGGGCACGTCCTGGACGCCCGACGGCGCGTCCGCCCTGGTGACCGAGCGCGACGACTTCCGCGTCTGGCTGGTCTCCAAGGACGGCAGGGACAAGAAGCAGATCGGCACCGTGCCGGAGTCGCAGACCACCGGCGGCGAGGGCGGGCTGATGGGTGTCGCCGTCGACCCGGACTGGGCCTCGAACCACCACGTGTACGTCATGCACACCTCGTCCGAGGGCAATCGCATCGCACGCATGACGTACGACGGGACGAAGCTGACCGGCTACAAGGCGCTGCTCAAGGGCATCAAGAAGAACAAGTACCACAACGGGGGCCGCCTGGCCTTCGGCCCCGACGGCTTCCTCTACGCCACCACCGGCGACGCCCAGGACGGCGCCCTCGCGCAGGACAAGAACTCCCTCAACGGCAAGATCCTGCGGCTCACCAAGGACGGGAAGGCGGCCCCCGGCAACCCCTTCGGCAACTACGCCTACAGCATGGGCCACCGCAACCCGCAAGGCATCGCCTTCGATGCCCAAGGGAGGCTGTGGGAAGCGGAGCTGGGGCAGAGCAAGAAGGACGAGCTGAACCTCATCAAACCCGGCAAGAACTACGGCTGGCCCACCTGCGAAGGCACCTGCGACGTCTCCGGCATGACCAACCCCAAGAAGACCTGGGGCGTCGCGGAGGCCTCCCCGAGCGGTGTCGCCGTCGTCGACGGCGCGGTCTACATGGCGGCGTTGAAGGGCGAGCGGCTCTGGCGCATCCCGATCAACACCGACAACGAGAACGTCGGGACGGCGAAGGCGTTCTACGTCGGCGAGTACGGGCGGCTGCGCGCGGTCACGGCCGTGCCGGGCGCCGACCAGCTGTGGCTCTCCACGACGAACGCCGACAACAACGGCGGGCAGCCGGACGGTTCGGACGAGATCTTCCGCGTGACCATCGGCTAGGCCTGGGCCGCGGTGGTCCCGAGGTACGCGTCCCGCACCTTCGGGTCCGCGCGCACCTCGGCCGCCGTGCCCTCGGCCAGGACGGCGCCCAGGTCGAGGACCACCACGCGGGCGCAGAGCTCCATCACGAAGGCCACGTTGTGCTCGACCAGGAGCACGGCGCAGCCCTCCGCGTCCGCGAGGTGCCGGATGACGGCCGACAGCTGGCCTCGCTCGTCGGCCGTCATGCCGGAGGCGGGCTCGTCCAGGAGCAGCACCCTGGGCGGGTCCGCCACCGCGCGCGCCAGCTCCACCATGCGGGCCCGGCCTACGGGCAGGGCGCCCGCGTAGTCGTCGGCGAGGTTCTCAAGTCCGCAGTCACGCAGCACAGTTGACGCGCGGGAGCGTCTCTCCCTCTCCTGCGTACGCCGGGTGGGCGCCGCCAGCAGATCGGCGCCGAACCCGCCGCCTCCGCCGCGCCACTCCTGCGCGACGAGCAGATTGTCGGCGACCGTGAGCTGCCCGAAGAGCTGCTGGCGCTGGAAGGTGCGGCGCATGCCGTGGCGGGCGCGCCAGACGGGGGAGCGGCGGGTGACGTCCACGCCGTCGAGCAGGACGCGGCCCCGGTCGGGGCGGCGGATGCCGGAGACGACGTCGAACAGCGTTGTCTTTCCTGCCCCGTTGGGCCCGATGAGGCCGCAGACCTCGCCGGGGCGGAGGCTCAGGTCCACGCCCGTGAGGGCGTGGATGCCGCCGAAGCGGACGCCGATGCCGGAGGCTTCGAGGACGCGGTCGCTCATGGCTGTCCCACTCCTTCGGTGCGGTCCTGCGCGGCTATGCCCAGGTAGGCCTCGGTCAGCTGGTCCGCACGGACCTCGGAGCGCGGGCCGCACCAGGAGACCCGGCCCTGCGCGAGGTACGCGACGGTGTCGGCGATGCCGAGGATCTCGGCGGCCTTCTCCTCGACCAGGAGCAACCCCGTTCCGGCGTCGCGGAGTTCGGCCAGGAGGCGGAAGACCTCGTCGACCACGCGGGGTGCGAGGCCCAGGGACGGCTCGTCCGCGATCAGTACCTTGGGCGGCCGCTGGAGGAGGGGTGCGAGGGCGAGCATCTGCTGCTCTCCTCCGGAGAGGGAACCCGCGGTGACCTTCCGTCGCGCGGCGAGACCGGGGAATCGGTCGTAGACGGCGTCGCGGGCGTCCCCCTCCGGGAGGTGCAGGGCGAGGTTCTCCTCGATGGTGAGGGAGGGGAAGATGCCGCGGCCTTCGGGGGCGAGGACGATGCCCGCTCGGGAGCGGTGGACGGGGCCGGCGCGGGTGGCGTCCGCCCCGGCGACGTGGATCTTCCCCTGGGTGGGGGCGATGAGACCTGCCGCGACTTTGCACGTCGTCGACTTGCCCGCCCCGTTGGGGCCGAGGAGGGCGAGGATCTCGCCCGGGTGGACGGCGAGGGTCACTCCGTGGAGCACGGGGGCGCCGTCGTATCCGGCGTGGACGTCATGCAGGCCCAGGGAGGGCGGGACCTTTTCCCCAAGCCCGCCCCTTCCCGAAGACCCGCTGACGCGGGAGCCTCGCGTGCCGCCATCACCGGCTTCGCCGAGTTCGTCCTCCAACGCCGGACGGGCTGAAAGACCCGGCCCGGGAGCGGGGAGCGAACCGCCTGAGGCAGCCTCGCGCCCCGCCACCCGCCTCCGATGCAGCCGCACCGAGACCGCCGCGCAGTACCCGTCCGGATCATTGGCCAGGGCCAACCCCGCCAACCCGAACAGGATCACCGGCAGCTGCACGGACTCCGTCACGTAATCGGCGATCAAGTGCGGCACGATCGCGAAGACGAGCCCCGCCACCACCGCGAACTGCGGCCTGCGCACCCCCGCGGCCACCACCACCGCCAGCCACACGAGCCCCGTCATCGCGGTGAAGTCCGTGGCCGTGATCCGGGTGTTGAACGACGCGTACATCACACCGCCGAACCCCGCGAGCCCCGCCGACAACGTGAACACCAGCAGCTTCGTCCGCACCACCGAGACCCCGGAGGCCATCGCCGCCGCCGGTGCGGACCGCACGGCCAGCATCGCCCGCCCCGTCGCCGACCCCCGCAGCGCGCTCAGCGCGGCCACGGCCGCCGCCACCAGGACGACCATCGCCACGCCCATCGCGCGGTCGTCGCTCAGGTCGACCGGGCCGAAGACGGCGCGCGGTATCTCCCACCCGGTGTCTCCGTTCCGCAACCACCCCATCTGGAAGAGGACTTGATCGGCGAGGAAGGCGAGGGCGAGCGTGGCAAGCGCCAGCGACCGGCCGCCCAGACGCAGCGCGGGCAGCGCGACAAGGGCGCCGAGCACCGCCGCCCCGCACGTCCCCACGAGGGCGGCCGCGATGAACGGCCACCCATGGCTCATCAGGAGCCCCGCCACGAGCGCCGCGCCCGTCACGAAGGTCGCCTGTGCCAGGGAGACCATCGCGCCCAGGCCCGTCACCACGGTGAAGGAGATGAAGACCAGCGAGATCGCCAGGCCCTGCGCGAGGATGCCGCTCCAGAAGGGCGTGGTGACCGTGTAGAAGGACAGCGCGAGCAGCACGCCGCCACCCGTCCACGGCCCCCACCTGCGCAGCCACGACTTCCCGGCGAGATAGTCGATCGGCGGCGCGTCCACCGCCGCCGTGCCCGCCGTCCGCTGCCGCCGCGTCATCAGGAGCAGTCCGGCGAAGAGGATCAGGAACGGCACCGCCGTGCGGAACCCGGTGATGTTCTCCGCGAAATCCGCGTACCCGGCGACCAGATTCTGCAGCACCCCGAGCCCGAGCCCGCCCGCGAACGCCAGCGGGATCGACATGAAGCGCCCGAGGACCGCGGCCGTGGCCGACACGAGGAGGAAGAGGGTGAAGTCGTGGGACGACAGGCCCAGCAAGGGAGTCGCCAGCACACCGGCCAACCCCGCGAGCCCCGACGACAGCATCCACGCCACCGACGAGAGCCGGTCCGCGCTCATGCCCCGCAGCTCCACCAGCGAGCGGTTGTCCACCGCGGCCCGCAGCCGCAGCCCAAGGGGTGTGTGCCGCATCAGGACCCACAGGCCGATCGCGACCACGGCCGTCGCGAGCCACGTGATCAGCTGGTCGGAGTCGATGCCGACGCCGTCCATCAGCTGCCAGCTCTCGGCGGGGCTCGGCCCGACGCCCGGCAGGCCGAACTGGTTCTCGGCCGGTTTGACGGACGCCCCCGCGTCCGCCAAGAGCTCCACCACCCACAGGCCGAGCGCGGGCAGCGCGACGAGCAGCCCGATCGTCGCCACGATCTGCGCGGTCTCGCCCACCCGCGCCAGCTTGCGGAACATCAGCCGGTCCAGTCCCCAGCCGAGGGCGGGCGCCACGACACAGACGAGGAGCAGCGCGGTCGGCACGGCGGGCCAGCCGAAGCCGGAGTGGAGTTCGTAGAAGGCGAGCGCGCAGAGGTAGGCGGTCGCGCCGTGCGCGAAGTTGAAGAGGCCGGAGGCGGAGTAGGACAGGACGAGGCCCGTCGCGAGCAGCGCGTACAGAGCGCCGGAGACGAGACCGCTCAGCACGAATCCCAGCAGGTCCGACATGGGTGTTGCCCTGCCCTTCTACTGGAAGGGGATGGGTTCGTAGCAGGTGAAGGGCGACGAAACCGAGTACTTCCCGCCCTTCAGCTGGACGAGGGCGCCGCAGCCGAACGACTCCTTCTGCCCCTTGGGCAGACTGCGGTCGCCGACCATCGTGTCCTTGTCGGAGAAGCCGTTCGCCGCCTGTTGGAAGGAGTCGACCGTCAGGTCCTTGCCCGCCTTCTCGGCGATCGAGAGGAAGAGGTCGGCCGACATGTAGCCGGTCATCATGTGCATGTTCAGCGGGACGTCCTTGCCCGCCGCCTTCCTGATGTCTGCCTTGAACTGCTTCATCGCCGGGGTGTTCTGCTCGAACGGCTGGAAGGCCAGCAGGATGTGCACGCCGTCGAGCGCCTTCTTCGTCGCGCTCTTGGTGAGCAGCCCCGGGTCGTAGTCGGTCGGGTCCGTGATGACGCCCTTGAATCCGGAGCGCTTGACGGCCGTGAACAGGCCGATGTTGTACGGGGTCTGCATCACGGAGACGACCACGTCCGGCGCATCGCCGCCGTCCGAGCGCAGGATCTCCTTCGTGTACGCCGACCAGTCGCTGGGCACGGAGGTCGCGGGCACGGTCGACTTGGCGTACGTCACCTTGTAGCCGGCCGCCGCGAAACTCTGCTTGTAGGTGCGGATGGCGAAGGTGCCCGCGTCGTTGTCGTTGGCGAGGATGGCCACGGACTTGCCCTTCGAGCCGTCCGTCACCTTCTTCAGTCCCTCGGGCCAGCTCTGCGTGATGGTGCCGCCCGGCATCGGCACCATGCAGCCTCCGTAGCCGTACATGTAACTCGGTCCGCAGAACGGCGGGATGGTGCCCCAGCCGAACGTCGGGACCTTCTGCTTCTGGAGGAAGTCGGCGCCGGAGAAGGTCACCGAGCTCATCGGCGCGACGGCGAACACCTTGTCCTGCTGGACGAGTTTGCGCGCCGCCGCGAGATTCTTGCCCGGGTCCTGGCCGTCGTCCTCCGCGCCCAGGTAGTCGATCTTCCGTCCGTGTACGCCGCCTGCGGCGTTCGCGCGGTCGAAGCGGGCCTTGGCGCCGAGGTCGGTGTCCTTCTTGCTGTAGCCGCTGGCGGTCGTCATGGAGACGATGCCGCCGACCTTGATGGAGTCGGCGCTCACGCCGCGTACGGAGCCGCCTGCCTTGTCGCCGCCGCTCGAATCGCTGCTGTTGGAGGCGGAGTTGCAGGCAGTGGCGAGCAGCAGTGCGGCCACGGTGGCGGTGATGGTGCGGATCGATCGCGACACGGTTCGAGCCCCCTCCGTCGAAGTGGGGCTGATTCTGTGCGGGACCTGATGAACCGTCAATAACAGACGCGTCGGTAATTGATGAACCGTCAGAAACCCGCTCGGCTCACCTCACGCCCGGTACAAGGCCTCCACCTCAGCGGAGTACGCCGTCTCGATGGCCTTGCGCTTGAGCTTCAGCGAGGGCGTGAGCAACCCGTGCTCCTCCGAGAACTGGTGGGCCAGTATCCGGAACGTACGGATCGACTCCGCCTGCGAGACAAGGGTGTTGGCGGCCACCACGGCCCGCCGCACCTCGGTCTCCAGATCCGGATCGCGCACCAGGTCCGTCGGGGACATCGGCGGCTTGCGCCGCATGGTCAGCCAGTGCTCGACGGCCTCGCCGTCCAGCGTGACGAGTGCCGCGATGTAGGGGCGGTCGTTGCCCACGACGATGCACTGCGCGACCAGCGGATGGTCGCGCACCCGCTCCTCCAGCTGCCCCGGCGAGACGCTCTTGCCGCCGGACGTCACCAGGATCTCCTTCTTGCGCCCGGTGATCGTGAGGTAGCCGTCCTCGTCGAGCGCGCCCAGGTCACCGGTGGCCAGCCAGCCGTCGTGCAGGGTCGCGTCGGTGGCCTTGGGGTCGTTCAGGTAGCCCTGGAAGACGTTGCCGCCGTTCAGCCAGACCTCGCCGTCCTCCGCGATGTACACGGTGGTGCCGGGGATGGCCTGGCCGACCGTGCCGTAGCGGGTGCGCTCGGGCGGGTTGGCGGTGGCGGCGGCCGTGGACTCGGTGAGGCCGTAGCCCTCGTAGATCTCGACGCCCGCGCCCGCGAAGAACAGGCCCAGGCGCCGGTCCATCCCGGAGCCGCCCGACATCGCGTGGCGCACGCGGCCGCCCATGGCGTCGCGCACCTTGGCGTAGACGAGCTTCTCGAAGAGCGAGTGCTGCATGCGCAGGGCCGCCGAAGGCCCGGGCCCGGTGCCGAACGCCCTGGCCTCCATGGCGTCCGCGTACCGCACGGCGCACTCCACGGCCTTGTCGAAAGGACCGGTCTTGCCGTCCTTCTCGGCCTTGCGCCGTGCGGCGTTGAAGACCTTCTCGAAGATGTACGGGACGGCCAGGATGAAGGAGGGGCGGAACGCGGCCAGGTCCGGGATGAGGGCCGCCGCGTTCAGGCTCGGCTGGTGGCCCAGCTTGACCCCGCCGCGCACCGCCGCGACCTGCACCATGCGCCCGAAGACGTGCGCGAGCGGCAGGAAGAGCAGAGTCGTCGCCTCGTCGCCGCGCCGGGAGTGGAACACCGGCTCCCAGCGCTGGATGACCGTCTCCGCCTCGAACATGAAGTTGGCGTGGGAGATCAGGCAGCCCTTGGGGCGGCCTGTGGTGCCCGAGGTGTAGATGATCGTGGCGATCGAGTCCGGGGTGACGGCGCGGCGGTGGCGGTTGACCACCTCGTCGTCGACGTCCTGGCCCGCACGGTGCAGCTCGTCCACGGCGTCGGCGTCCAGCTGCCACAGCCTGCGCAGCTGCGGCAGCCGGTCGATCACCGAGCCGATCGTCATCGCGTGGTCCTCGTGCTCGACCATGGCGGCCGACACCTGCGCGTCGTGCAGCATCCAGAAGACCTGCTCGGCCGACGAGGTGGGGTAGACGGGCACCACCTGGGCGCCGACCGTCCAGAGCGCGTAGTCGAAGAGCGTCCACTCGTAGCGCGTGCGGCACATGATGGCGACGCGGTCGCCGAAACGCACCCCTTGCGCGAGCAGACCCTTGGCGAGCGACATCACCTGGTCGCGGAACTCCGCCGATGTGACGTCGCGCCACACGCCGTCCGTCTTGCGGCCGAAGGCGATGTGGAGCGGATCCTCAAGGGCATGGTCGAACACGACGTCGGCAAGGCCGCCCACCAGCGGCGCCGACGCCAACGGAGGGTTCGTGAACTCGCGCAATGATGCTCCTTGTGGCGCTCCGCACAGCGCCGGTGACGGTACCCCACCGCGGTGCCGGGCGGGAGAGGGGTGACCGACCCCTCGGTACGTACCATCCACGCTGGTCAGCCGCTGAAATCCGGCCACAAGGGGAGAGGCGGGACAGAATACTTACGGTTCAGTAAGTTTCGGTGGCGTAATCTCCACCGAATCTGTACGCGGCGGTTACGGCTGTGGCTGCCTCTCGGAGATCCGCTCGACGGGTGCCGGAATCTTCGCCTCCGGTGTGGTGCCCGGCGCCGTGCGCGCGGAGCGCACCATGACGAGGACCGCGGCCCCCGCCACCAGACCCACCACGCCCGCGACGACCGCCGCCGCGTTCAGGCCGGAGGCGAACGCCGTCCGCACGGCGTGCTCGGAGAGCGTCCCACGCACCGCCGACGCACCGCCGCCCGCGACGGTGTGAGCCGCGTCATGGCCGAGGGTGTCCTGCATGCGCGAGGTCAGCACCGTGCCGAAGACGGCGACCCCCAGTGCGTATCCGAGCTGCCGGAACGTGTTGACCGCGCCGCCCGCCATCCCCGAGTTCTCCGGCGGCACCGCCGCGAGGGCCGCGCCCCCCAGGGCCGGAGATACCAGGCCGGTGCCGATGCCCGCGAGCGTGAGCCCGGGGACGAGCGAGCCCCAGGACGACCCCGCGTCGAGCACCGCGAGGGCGACCCCGCCGCCCCCGATCAGGAGCAGCCCGATGCCGATGGTCAGCCGCGCGGGCACCCCGTGCAGCAGCCGTCCGCCGATCGCGGCCACGACGAACGAGGTCGCGGCCAGCGGCAGCATGACGAGGCTGCCGGTCACCGGGCTCATGCCGAGCACGGTCTGCAGCCAGATCGAGAGGTAGGGCATCAGGCCGAACGCGGCCGCGTTGTAGCCGATCGCGCCGACCAGTACGCCCGTGAAGGCGGGCATGCGCAGGAGCCTCAGGTCGAGCAGCGGGTGCGCGACGCGGCGTTCGACGGCCACGAAGGCGGCGAGCGCGAGCACCGACACCGCGAGGGTCGCCACGGTGGGCGCCGACGTCCAGCCCTCCGAACCCGCCCGCACCACTCCGTACGTCAGCGCCCCCGCGAAGAGCGCGAACGTCACCGTGCCCGCCCAGTCGACCTTGCGCCCCGCTTGTCCCTTCGACTCCGGCACCACGCGCAGCGTCAGCCACATCGAGGCGACGCTCACCGGCAGGTTCACGAAGAAGATCCACCGCCAGCCCGGCCCCTCGGTGAGCAGCCCGCCGACGATCGGCCCCATCGCCGCCGCGGCCCCGCTGACCGCTCCCCAGACGCCGAGCGCGACCGACCGGTCCCGCCCCTGGTAGGCGGCGCCGAGCAGCGGCAGGGTCGTCGCGAACATCGCGGCGGCGCCGAGCCCCTGCAGGGCGCGGGCGGCCACCAAAAGCTCCGCGTTCGTGGCGAGCCCGCAGCCGAGCGAGGCGAGCGCGAAGAGCGCGGTGCCCGCCACGTTCAGCCGCCGCCTGCCGAGCACGTCCGCCGCGGCCCCGACCCCGAGCAGCAGCGCGGCGAGCGCGAGAGCGTAACCGTCGATCACCCATTGCAGATCACTCAGCGAGGCGTTCAGCGCTCTCGCCATGTCGGGCAGTGCCACGACCACGATGGTCACGTCCAGCAGCAGCATGAACGTCCCCAGGCACACCGCTGTGAGCGGCCCCCATGTACGCATTGTCAACTCTCCTCGTACGACTCTTACGACGCGTTTCACGACGCGTGTGCGTGCCTCGTACGATGGAGTCCGCCCGGACGATCCAAGTCGCCAGCCAGGGAAGATCGAAGGAATCCGACACCGATGAGCACCGCATCAACGGAATCCGCCACTTCATCCGTGCGGGGCTCGCTCGACGTCAGGCTCCTCCAGGCCCTGGAGATCGACGGACGCGCGCCCTTCAGCAAGATCGCCGCCGTCCTGGGCGTCTCCGACCAGACCGTCGCCCGCCGCTACCGCAGGCTGGTCTCCGAAGGAAGCCTGCGGATCGTCGCCGTCCGGGACCACGAGAAGCTCGGCCAGGACCAGTGGATGCTGCGGCTGCGCTGCGCCCCCGAGGGCGCCGACGCCATCGCCACCGCCCTGGCGCGCCGCCCCGACACCTCATGGATCGGCCTCACCTCCGGCGGCACCGAAGTCGTCTGCTGCACCCGGCCCCGCACCCGCACCGACCAGGACGAGTTGCTGCTCGCCAAGCTGCCGCGCACCCCGCACATCGTCGACATCCGCGCCCAGCAGATGCTGCACCGCTTCTTCGGCGGCCCGGACGGCTGGCTGATGAAGCACGGGCCGCTCGGCGATGACCAGATCGCGGCCCTGCGCGGCGCGGCTGCCCCGGCCGCCGCCCGCGCAGCCGATCTGCCCCTGCGGATCGAGCCCGAGGACGAACCGCTGGTGGCCGCGCTCGAAGAGGACGGCCGCGCGACCTATCCGGAGCTCCAGCGGGCCACCGGGCGTTCGGAGTCGGCCGTCAAACGCCGGCTCGGCGCGCTGGTCGCGTCCGGCGCGATCTACATCGACATCGAGTACGCCAACGCACTCATCGGCCTGCACGTCGGGGCGATGCTCTGGATCACCACCGCGCCCTGGGCCATGGACTCGGTGGGCAGGGCCCTCGCCTCCCACGCCGAGATCGCCCACGCCACCGCCGTGGCAGGCCCCTCGAACATCATGGCCACCGCCGTGGCCCGCGACATCCCCGCGCTCTACGCCTACCTCAGCGGGAAACTGGGCCAGCTGGACGGCGTCCAGCACGTCGAGACGGCGCCGTTCATGCGCCGGGTCAAGCAGCTCACGTACCGGCCCTACCCGCGCTGAACGGCCTGTCCCCGCTGAACGCCCTATCCCCGCTGACGCCGCCGGTGCAGCCGGTCGCCGCCCGCCAGGATCGACGCGGCGAGCGCGTCCGCAGCGCCCTGCGCCGAGGCCCGCCGCTCCCCGTGCAGGAGCACGAAGTCGACCGCGCCCAGCTCCGGGAGGCCGGCCCGCTCCGGGACGCGGACCAGGCCCGGCGGGATCAGGCCGTGGGAGTGCGCCATCACGCCGAGTCCCGCGCGGGCCGCGGCGACCAGGCCGTTCAGGCTGCCGCTGGTGCACGCGATCCGCCAGGCACGGCCGCGCCGCTCCAGGGCTTCCAGGGCGAGCGCGCGGCTGATGCCGGGGGGTGGGAACACGACGAGCGGCACCGGCTCGTCGGGGTCCAGGCGCAGCCGCGCGGCACCGATCCAGACCAGCTCGTCGTGCCAGACCAGCTCGCCGCGCGGGTCCTCGGGGCGCCGCTTGGCCAGGACCAGGTCGAGCTTGCCCGCGTCCAGCTTCTCGTGCAGCGTGCCGGACAGTTCGACCGTCAGCTCCAGGTCGACGTCCGGGTGGTCGTGCCGGAACGACTCGAGGATGTCGGTGAGCCGGGTCAGGACGAAGTCCTCCGACGCGCCGAACCGCAGCCGCCCGCCGAGCCGCGTCCCGGTGAAGAACGCCGACGCCTGCTCGTGCACCTCCAGGATCCGCCGCGCGAAGCCGAGCATCGCCTCGCCGTCCTCGGTCAGTTCCACGGAGTGCGTGTCGCGCGCGAAGAGCTGGCGCCCGGTGGCGTCCTCCAGGCGGCGCACGTGCTGGCTCACCGTGGACTGGCGCAGACCCAGGCGCCGGGCGGCCTGCGTGAAGCTCAACGTCTGGGCCACGGCGAGGAACGTACGGAGCTGGGCGGGGTCGTACATGCTCACCAGGTTATCGCGGAACGTGATGACAGTCAGAGCGGTATCCGGGATTCCCGATTGCGGTGATCAGGAGGATCATCAAGAGGGCACGATGCGAACCAAACCGATGGAGCGAAGTGAAACGCCCGAGCTGGCCCACCTGGATGCCGATCGACCCCTACATCCTGGCGTTGCTCGGCACAGTAGGTGTCGCCGCGCTGCTGCCCGCGCGCGGCATCGGCGCCGACATCGCGGGCGGGGCGTCGACCGGGGCCGTGGCGCTCCTGTTCTTCCTCTACGGAGCCCGGCTATCCACCCGCGAGGCACTGGACGGGCTCAAGCACTGGCGGCTCCATGTCACCGTCCTCGCCTGTACGTTCATCGCCTTCCCGCTGCTCGGGCTCGCGGCCAAGGGACTCGTTCCGTACGTCCTGACACCCGCCCTCTACAGCGGGTTCCTCTTCCTGACGCTCGTGCCCTCCACGATCCAGTCGTCGATCGCCTTCACCTCCATGGCGCGCGGCAACGTCCCCGCGGCGATCTGCGCGGGCTCCTTCTCCTCGCTCGCCGGCATCGTCCTCACGCCGCTGCTCGCCGCCGCCCTGCTCGGCAACAGCGGGGGCGGGTTCTCCGCGGACTCCGTCCTCAAGATCGTGCTCCAGCTCCTGGTGCCGTTCCTCGCCGGACAGCTCCTGCGCCGGTGGATCGGCGGCTTCATCGCACGGAACAAGAAGGTGCTCGGCCTCGTCGACCGCGGTTCCATCCTGCTCGTCGTCTACACCGCGTTCAGCGAGGGCATGGTGCAGGGCATCTGGCACCAGGTGACGCCGCTGCGGCTCGGCGCGCTGCTCGGCGTGGAGGCGGTGCTGCTCGCCGTGATGCTCGCCCTCACCTGGTACGGGGCCAAGCGGCTCGGGTTCGGCCGCGGCGACCGCATCGCCATCCAGTTCGCCGGGTCGAAGAAGTCCCTCGCCGCCGGACTGCCCATGGCCAGCGTCCTGTTCGGGGCCCAGGCCTCGCTCGCCGTGCTGCCGCTGATGCTCTTCCACCAGATGCAGCTGATGGTCTGCGCGGTGATCGCCAAGCGGCGCTCGCGCGACATCGAGGACTTCGAGGGTGCCGAAGGCGCCGAGGAAGCCGTCAGCGAGCCGTCGCGAGCCGAAGAGAAACGAACCGCGGTCGGTACAGGGACACGTTCCGGCTGACGTTGGCCTGCGCGCTCGCGGGCGCCGCGTCCAGCCAGTTGACGTCGTAGCTGAGCAGCAGCCGTCCGTTCCCGCTGAGCGCCGGATGGGCCTGCGGGTTGTAGGCGGCCATGTCCTGCTCGGCCGAGCCGTCCTTCGGCAGGGGCGGCGAGAAGCCCTTCGCGGGCCCGTGCCAGGGACCGGTGGGCGAGCACGCCCAGTAGGACGTGACCGTGGTCAGGCCCTCGGCGCCCGCGGCCATCGTGAACAGGACGTATGTCCCCTTCACGCGCACCACCGTGAACGCGCTGCCCACACCCTTGCGTTCGCCGTCCCCGAGGACCGGTCGCGGCTTGCCGGTCTCCGTCCAGCCGTCGCCGTTCCAGTAACGCCACGCGCCGGGCTCCGCCAGCCGGCCCTTGGGGACGCGTGCCACGTAGGCGTGCGAGGCGGAGCGGGAGGCGGCCTGGCCGTCGTTGCCGCCGAAGACGTACGTCCAGTCGCCGTCGTCGACCGTCGTCGTGCCGTACAGGACGCGCTTCTCCGGGTCGGGCACGGAACTCTGGTCGGAGACCTTCACGATGCCCTCGACGCGCAGATCGGGCAGGGAGAGCGTGGCGACCTCGGTGGCGTTCGGCACGCCGTAGATCCACGGGCCCGTGCCGGTGGCGCGGGACCACAGCAGGACGCGTACGACCTTGTCGGACGAGCCGGGGGAGCGGGGCTCCACCTTCGCGGCGACCGGCCAGCGCCACTGCTGCGGCGCCGGGTCGGGGAAGAGCGGGGCGGGCAAGGTGCGCTGCAGGGTGCCCGAACGCGACATGACCACGGCCGAGTTGCGGACCATGGGCGCGGTGGAGTCCCGCCAGGTGTGGGGCTGGCCCACCGGGTTGGGCGGCGCGTGCACCTGGCCCAGGAACGTGTCGGAGAACAGCCACAGCAGCCGCCCGTCCGGCAGCCGCACCGAATGCGTGCCGTCGCCGCCGGTCCAGTCGTCCGCCCGCGCCGTGTCGTCGCCGTAGCGCTCGAACGCCCCGGTGACCTTGTCGTCGGCGGCCCAGGACGAGACGGTGCGCGCCTCGCATGCGTCGCCGCCCTCCCGGTCGTCGTCCGGGAGGGCGGTGAGCAGCACGGCCGCGCAGGCGAGGGCGAGCAGCAGGACGATCCACGTCCTGCGCGCGCTCCGACCCGGGCGTGGACCTTGGTCGGCGGACACGTGCGGGACGTTAGTTGCTCGGGCGGATGTGGTCCATGGGGAGCCGTGCCACGGTGTCCCGCGTCACAGGGGCCTTGGCGCCGCCGTCGGTGCCGAGCCCGGTGAGTTCCGCGTCGCTCAAGGCCCGGTCGTAGACGCGTACCTCGTCGATCGCACCCGTGAAGTGGGCGCGGCTGTCGACCCGCTGGCCGACGTGGAATCCGTACCCCGAGGTGCGGGTGACCGTGCCCGGGACGTCGGCGGTGGTGATCCGGGTGCCGTCGACGGACAGGGTGAGCTGCCCGCCGCCCCTGCGCAGCGCGATGTGGTGCCACTGGCCGTCGTTGTAGGCACCCGTGGTGCGCACGGACGCGGACCTCGGAGGAGTGGAGCCGTCGCGCGTGGTGATCAGGCCCGTGACGCGGTTGCTCGCGGGCTCGCCGCGCAGCCACACCTGCGGCTGGTTGGTCCCGATGCCGCCCATCCACAGCAGTGGCTGCTCACCGCTGGTCGCGGAGTAGCGGAACCACAGCGATGCCGTGAAGTCCTTCGTGCCGAGCGGGAGCTGGCTGCGGAAGGGCAGGCGCACGGCGTCGTTCGTGCCGTCGAAGGCGATGGCCCCGCCGAACCGGCCGTCGGTCGTGGACGCCCCGCCGAGGACGGCCGCGGGCTTCGCGTGCGGAGCGCGGTCGGCGGTCTTCGGGTCCGGGCCGCGGCGCGGCTGGAGCCAGTCCTCGGTGAAGCGCGCGAAGCGGATCTCGTCGCGGGCGTCGACCGCGCCGCCCTCGTACATCAGGCCCACGTGCTCGCCGTCGGCCCGCACCATGTCCGAGTAGCCCGACCAGTCCGTGGTCACCGTCGTGCCGCGGTCCACGCTGTCCCAGGTGCGGCCGCCGTCGTAGGAGGAGCGGATCTGCATCGTGCGGCGGCGGTCGGGGTCACCGGGGCAGGCGAGCAGCATCCGTTTGCCGAACTGGAGCGTGGAGCCCTGCACTTGGGGCGTGTAGAGATCGGGGATGGCCTTGAACGGCGCGGCGAAGCTGTCGCCCCCGTCCCGGCTGACCGTGTGCGTGCGATGCCCCAGGTCGGTGCCGTCCTGCTCGCGCCCGCTGACGTATACCGCCCCGTCCGGGCGCTCCGTGATGGTCATCTCCGACGGCTTCTGCCGGAAGGTGCCGTCGGCGGCCGCTATCGGGTACGAGTCCTTGGCGCCGATCCGCCAGTTGTCGCCGCCGTCGTCGCTGACGATCAGTGCCGCGTGGTTCGCGGTGACCCGGCTGCCGTCCCAGGTCTCGGTGTTGGCGGTGAAGACGAGCCGCCCGGCGTGCCGGCCGCGGGTCAGCTGGAGGCCGTGCACGGGGCCGGTCGCGTACCAGGAGTTCCAGTCCTCGGGCAGGATCTGGTCGCTCAGGTCGCGCGGCGCCGACCAGCTGCGGCCGTCGTCGTCGCTGTACTGGAGGTGCGGGGTGCGGTCGCAGGGGACGGCGCAGTTCCCGCCGTCCGTGCGGCCGGTGTTGTACGTCTCCGCCAGGAGGACGCGGCCGGTCCTGCGGTCCACGATCGGGGCGGGGTTGCCGTGCGTGTCGCCCGCGCCCTCGTTGACGACCTGGAGCGGACTCCAGGTGCGTCCGCCGTCGTGCGAGCGCTTGAGCACGATGTCTATGTCGCCCGCGTCACTGCAGTCGTTCACCCGCCCCTCGGCGAACGCGAGGAGCGTGCCCTTGACCGTCTTGACCACGGCGGGGATGCGATAGCAGGCGTACCCGGGGTCCTGCGAGGCCTTGAAGAGCACCTGCTGCTCGAACCCCGCCGCACGGGCGTCGTCCGGCGCGGCCTGCGCCGTGGGCCCGGGGAGCAGCGCCCCGACGGCGACGACGGTCAGCGCGGCCGTGGCGGTGCGCAGGGATCTGAGGCGTAAACGGAGAGCTGATGGCATGGCGCGGCCCACCCTTCAAGGTGACTGGACATCCTGACATCCCACGTCCAACGTTCGCGCCACAGACGCTACTTGGGAGGCTCGACACCCCACAAGAAGCGTGCGTGGCACGAATGGACGCAGCCAGGTCAGGAGGCCGGACCCGCGGAGCGGGCCCGGGACCCCGCCGGCGCAGGGGGCGCTCCCCGCCGGTCGGGGTCCCGCCGCCGTGCAGCGGGGAGCGGCCGGTCAGCCCTGGGAGGCCGAGGCCCGCACGGCGATCCGGTGCTCGCCCGCGTACACGTTCATGGAGGAGCCGCGCAGGAAGCCGACCAGGGTCAGGCCCGTCTCGGCGGCCAGATCGACGGCGAGGGAGGAGGGCGCGGAGACGGCGGCGAGCACCGGAATGCCCGCCATCACCGCCTTCTGCGCCAGCTCGAACGAGGCGCGCCCCGACACGAGCAGCACGGAGCGCGACAGCGGCAGGCGGTCGTCCTGGAGGGCGCGCCCGACGAGCTTGTCGACCGCGTTGTGCCGCCCCACGTCCTCCCGTACGTCGAGCAGTTCGCCGTCCTCGGAGAAGAGGGCCGCCGCGTGCAGGCCCCCGGTCCGGTCGAAGACCCGCTGCGCCGCCCGCAGCCGGTCGGGGAGGCACGCGAGCAGCTCGGTCCCGAGCCGGACCGGGGCAGTGGCGCCGCCGTCCGTGTCGTCGATCGCCCAGCGGGCCGTCGTGCGGACCGCGTCCAGGCTCGCCTTGCCGCACAGGCCGCAGGACGAGGTGGTGTAGACGTTGCGTTCGAGGGTGATGTCGGGCAGGACGAGCCCCGGAGCGGTCTTCACGTCGACCACGTTGTACGTGTTCACGCCGTCCGCCGTGGCCCCGGCGCAGTAGACGATGGACTGGAGCTCGTCCGCCGAGCCGAGCACCCCCTCGCTCACCAGGAAGCCCGCCGCGAGCGCGAAGTCGTCACCCGGCGTGCGCATCGTGATGGCGAGCGGCTTCCCGTTCAGCCGGATCTCCAGCGGCTCCTCCGCGACCAGGGTGTCCGGCCGCTCGGTGACGGCCCCGTCCCTGATGCGGATGACGCGACGGCGCTCCGTGACTCGTCCCATGTCGATCAGTCCCGGTTCTGTACGTGCTGGTAGCCGAAACGGCCCTTGATGCAGAGGTTGCCGTGGGTCACCGGATTGTCGTGCGGTGAGGTGACCTTCACGATGTCATTGTCCTGCACGTGCAGGGTCAGGTTGCAGCCGACTCCGCAGTACGCGCACACCGTCGTCGTCTCCGTCTGCCGCTCCTCGTCCCAGGTCCCCGCCGCCCGCATGTCGAACTCGGACTTGAAACTGAGGGCCCCGGTCGGACAGACCTCGATGCAGTTGCCGCAGTACACGCACGCGGATTCGGTCAGCGGACCGTCGTGCTCGACGGCGATCCGGGCGTCGAAGCCGCGGCCCACCACGGAGATGGCGAACGTGTTCTGCCACTGGTCGCCGCAGGCGTCGACGCACTTGTAGCAGAGGATGCACTTGTCGTAGTCGCGCACGTAGAGGTCGTTGTCGATACGGGGCTCCTCGTTGAGCCGCGCGGCGTCCGGGCCGAAGCGGTCGGGCTTGGCGTCGTACTCCTTGAGCCAGCCCGCGACCTTCGGCGTGGTCGACATGTCGACGGACGAGGCGAGCAGCTCAAGGACCACCTTCCTGCTGTGCCGGGTGCGCTCGGTGTCGGTGAGCACGGTCATGCCCGGCTCGGCCAGGCGCGAGCAGGCCGGGGCGAGGGTACGGGCGCCCTCGACCTCGACGACACACACCCGGCAGGCGTTCTTCGGGGTCAGCGTGTCGCCCTCGCAGAGGGTCGGGACATCCTTGCCCGCGGCCCGGCAGGCCTCCAGGATGGTCGCCCCCTCGGGCACTCTGGCGTCCTGCCCGTCCAGCGTGAACTCGACGAGACGGCGCGGGATTCCCAGCGGTACGGCGGTCACTTGTACGCCCCCAGACGGTCGATGGCGGATTCCACGGCGTTCCACGCGGTCTGGCCGAGCCCGCAGATGGAGGCGTCCCGCATGGTCCGCCCCACCTCGCGCAGGAGCGCGATGTCCCCGGCGGCCTCCGCCCCGGTCCGCTCGACGATGCGGTGCAGGGCCTCCTCCTGCCGGACGGTGCCGACCCGGCAGGGCACGCACTGCCCGCAGGACTCGTCGCGGAAGAACTCGGCGATGCGCAGCAGGACGCGGGGGAGCGGCACGGTGTCGTCCAGGGCGAGGACCACCCCGGAGCCGAGGGTGGTGCCCGCGTCCCTGGTCCCTTCGAAGGTGAGCGGGATGTCGAGCTCGTCGGGTCGTACGAAGCCTCCGGCCGCGCCGCCCAGGAGGACGGCGCGGAGGTTGTCCGGCATCCCGGAGAGGGTGAGGAGCTCGCGGAGAGTGGCGCCGAAGGGAAGCTCGTAGATGCCGGGGCGCTCGACACTGCCGGAGACGCAGAAGAGCTTGGGCCCGGTGGACTTGGCGGTGCCGATGGCGGCGTAGGCCTGTGCGCCCATGCTGAGGACGGGCAGCACGTTGACGAGGGTCTCGACGTTGTTCTCGGCGGTGGGTTTGCCGAAGAGCCCCTTCTCGACCGGGAAGGGCGGCTTGGAGCGCGGCTCTCCCCGATACCCCTCGATGGAGTTGAAGAGGGCGGTCTCCTCCCCGCAGATGTAGGCGCCCGCGCCGCGCCGGATCTCGATGTCGAAGGCGTACCCCTGCCCGAGGACGTCGTCCCCGAGAAGCCCGCGCGCGCGGGCCTGCGCGATGGCGTGGGTGAGCCGCTCCAGGGCGCGGGGGTACTCGCCGCGGAGATAGAGGTAGCCGAGGTGGGCGCCGGTGGCGTACCCCGCGATGGTCATCGACTCGATGAGCGAGTACGGGTCGCCCTCCATGATCACCCGGTCCTTGAAGGTGCCGGGCTCGGACTCGTCGGCATTGCAGACGAGGTAGTGGGGATGGTCGGGTTGTGCGGCGGTGGCCTGCCACTTCCTACCCGTGGGGAAGGCGGCGCCGCCCCGGCCGACGAGGCCGGAGTCGGTCACTTCGCGGATGACGGCGGCGGGGCCGATGGCGAAGGCGTGGCGCAGGGCGGTGTAGCCGCCGTGGGCGCGGTAGTCGTCCAGGGAGGAGGGGTCCACCTTGCCGATCCTGCTGAGCAGCAGGAGGCCTTCCTGTCCTGCCTGGGGGACGGCGAGTGCCGCTGGGGGCTCGGCGGGGGCGGCTTCCGGGGCGAGGGCCGCTTGGGTGAGGGTGTCGGGTGCGGCTGGGGCGATGGTTGCGGTGACGTAAGTCTTCTCCCCAACCCCGCCCCTTCCCGAAAACCCGCTCTGGCGCGGGGGCCTTGGTTGCCGTTGATCACCGGCTCCGCCGAGTTCGTCCTCAAACGCCGGACGGGCTGAAACTCCTTCTCCCGGCCGTGATCTTTCAGCCCGTCCGGCGTTTGAGGACGAGCCGTCAAGGCGATCGGCGGTCACGCCAGGCCCTCGCGCCGGCGAGTTTTCGGGAAGGGGCGGGGTTGGGGAAGGAAGCGCCGCAGGCACACCCGCCCGCACCACCAACGCAGCCGGAGCCCTCTCGCACAGCCCCAGGCAGGGGCTCTGCTCCACGGCCACCCCCGACTCCGGCCCAAGGCGTGCCTGCACGGCCCCGCACAGCTCCGCACCGCCCCCGCACGCAAGGTCCGTACACACCCGAACCACCGTCGCCGGACGCGGCCGGACCGCGAACATGGAGTAGAACGTGGCCACCCCGTACCCCTCCGCCGGCGGCACCATCAGCCGCCGGCAGAGGTAGTCCAGGCCCCCCTCGCTCACCCACCCCACGCGGTCGTTGAGCGCGTGCAGCCCCGGCAACAGCTCGTCCCGCCGCTCCCGCGCCGCACGGCCTCCCCGCGCCCACCGCAGGTCCGCGTCGCTACGGTCGGCGGCCCCCTCCCAGGCGGACCCGGGCGGCCCGAGGACCGCGTCGACGGCCGCCCGCTCCTCGTCCGTCGGCTTGCTGTCACCGAAGTGCAGATCCATGCGTCACCCTCACTTCACCTGACTGGCTGGGCCAGCTCGTCGATCAGCTTCTCGATACGTATCGCCGACGCCTTGAACTCCGCCGTGCCCGCGATCGGGCAATTGGCCTCGATCGTCAGCTGGTTGGTGTCGACCTCGTCGGGAAAGTGCATGGTCATGAAGGCCAGACCGGGGCGGAGTCCGGGGTCCACCCACACGGGCGCCGTCACCGCACCGCGCCGCGAGGTCACCCGCACCTGTTCGCCGACCACGACCCCGTACCGCTCCGCGTCCTCCGGGCACAGCTCGACGTACTCGCCGCGCCGCAGCGGAGAGGCGAAACTCCCGCTCTGCACCCCGGTGTTGTAGGAGTCGAGCCGCCGTCCCGTCGTCAGCCGGATCGGGTAGGAGTCGTCCGTGAGGTCCACCGGCGGATCGTGCGCGACCAGCCCGAAAGGCGCGAGCGTGCCGCGCCGCGCGGGGTCCGCGTCCCACAACCGGCCGTGCAGGTACGTCGGTTCGACCCGGTCCTCCGAAGGGCAGGGCCACTGGATGCCCTGCAGGGACTCGAGACGGTCGTACGTCATGCCCCAGTGGTCCGGCGACACCGAGCGCAGCTCGTCCCAGACGGCCTGCGCGTCCGCGTACTTCCAGTCGTGGCCGAGCCGTTCGGCGAGGTCGCAGAGGATGTCGATGTCCTCGCGCGCCTCGCCGGGCGGCCGCAGGGCCTTGCGCACCCGCTGCACGCGCCGCTCGCTGTTGGTCGTCGTCCCGTCGGTCTCCGCCCAGGCGGCGGTCGCCGGAAGGACGACGTCGGCCAGCTCGGCGGTCTTGGTGAGGAAGATGTCCTGGACCACGAAGAAGTCCAGGGCCCGCATCCGGCGCATCGCCTGCTCGCTGTCCGCCTCCGACTGCGCGGGGTTCTCGCCGATGCAGTAGACGGCCTTGAGCCCGCCCTCGTCCATCGCCTCGAACATCTCCGTCAGGTTCAGCCCGTAGCGCGGCTGGATGACCGTGCCCCACGCCGTCTCGAACTTCCGCCGGGTCTCGGGGTCGAGGATGTCCTGGAAGCCGGGCAGGCGGTTGGGGATCGCGCCCATGTCGCCGCCGCCCTGCACGTTGTTCTGCCCGCGCAGGGGCTGGAGGCCCGAGCCGTAGCGCCCCACGTGGCCGGTCAGGAGCGAGAGGTTGATCAGCGCGCGGACGTTGTCCGTGCCGTTGTGGTGCTCGGTGATGCCGAGCGTCCAGCACAGCTGCGCCCGCTCGGCCCGCGCGAAGGCGTGCGCCAACTCCCTGATGGCGGCGGCCGGTACGCCCGTCACCTTCTCGGCGAGCGAGAGCGTCCAGGGCTCCACCAGGGCCGCGTACTCCTCGAAGCCGGACGTGGCGCGCTCGATGAACGCCCGGTTGGCCAGACCCGCGTGGATGATCTCGCGGCCGATCGCGTGCGCCATCGGGATGTCCGTGCCGACGTTCAGGCCGAGCCAGCTCTCCGCCCACTCGGCGGTCTTGGTGCGGCGCGGGTCGACGGCGTACATGCGGGCGCCGTTCCTGATCCCCTTCAGGACGTGCTGGAAGAAGATCGGGTGCGCGAAGCGGGCGTTGGAGCCCCACATCACGATCAGGTCGGTGTGCTCGACCTCTTCATAAGAAGACGTGCCGCCGCCTGAACCGAAGGCTGCGGAGAGGCCCGCGACGCTCGGAGCGTGGCAGGTGCGGTTGCAGGAGTCGACGTTGTTCGTGCCCATCACCACGCGGGCGAACTTCTGCGCCACGTAGTTCATTTCGTTGGTCGCGCGGGCGCAGGAGAACATGCCGAACGCGCCGCGCGCGGCCTGTAGTCCCGCCGCCGTCCGGGTCAGCGCCTCGTCCCAGGTGGCCCGGCGCAGCGGCTCGTCGCGCGAGTCGCGTACGAGGGGGTGGGTGAGCCGGGCGTACGTCTTGGGCACCCGGTCCCGTTTCTTGCTCATGCCGCGCTCCTCATGTTCTCGCTCATGCCGCGCTCCTCATGCGGTCGGCCAGCAGATCGGAGATGGCGTGGACGGTGCGCAGCGTCGGCACCGGGACTCCGGTGATCTCCGCGAGTTCCACGACGGCCGCGAGCAGCACGTCGAGTTCCAGCGGTTTGCCGCGCTCCAGGTCCTGGAGGGTGGAGGTGCGGTGGTCGCCCACGCGCTCGGCGCCCGCAAGGCGCCGCTCCACGGAGATGTCGGGGCGGCAGCCGAGCGCCGCCGCGACGGAGAGCGTCTCGTTCATCATGATCTCGATGACGCGGCGGGTGCCGCCGTGCAGGCACATCTCGCGCATCGTGGCGCGGGCCAGCGCGCTGATCGGGTTGAAGGAGATGTTGCCGAGCAGCTTGATCCAGATGTCGCCGCGCAGTTCGGGTTCGACGGGGCACTTCAGGCCGCCCGCCCGCATCGCGTCGCTGAAGGCGAGACAGCGCTCGGAGCGCGAGCGGTCGGGCTCCCCGATGGAGAACCGGGTGCCTTCCAGGTGCCGGACGACTCCCGGCCCTTCCAGCTCCGTCGCCGCGTAGACGACGCATCCGACGGCCCGCTCGGGCGCGATCACCGCACTGACCGCGCCGTCGGGGTCCACGCTGCTGACGCGGTGGCCGTCGTGCGGGCCGCCGTGCCGGTGGAAGTACCACCAGGGGATGCCGTTCTGGGCGGCTATCACCGCCGTCCTGTCGTGCAGGAGCGGCTCGATCAGCGGCCCGCACGCCGCGTACGAGTTGGCCTTCAGGCCCAGGAAGACGAAGTCGACGGGGCCGATGTCGGCCGGGTCGTCGGTGGCGTGGGCCCGCGCGGTGAAGTCGCCGCGCGGGCTGTGGACACGTACTCCGTGCTGCCTCATGGCCGCGAGATGCGGTCCACGGGCGACGAGATGGACGTCGGCACCGGCGCGGTGCAGCGCGGCTCCGACATAGGCGCCGATCGCACCGGCGCCGAGGACTGCGACTTTCACGGTGGCGCGCTCCGTTCGGTTGAGGGATCCGAAGAAGGCTCAGGGTCGACATCGCATGCTCGTGACGGACTACATCGCATGCCATAACAGTCGATGGAATATTGTCTACAGTATGGAAGTTGCCCCAGCAAGGGGTCGCGCGGCAGATTGCATACCGTCGACGGAATCGGTTCCGCCTCTTCCCAACTCCCCACTTGATTCCTACTGTTCTGGATCATGAGGCCCCCCGTCGCACCTCCGGGATGGAGCCGCTGGCTCGTACCGCCCGCCGCCCTGTCCGTCCACCTCTCCATCGGCCAGGCCTACGCCTGGAGCGTCTTCAAGCCCCCGCTGGAATCAGCGCTCCACCTCAGCGGCACGCAGAGCGCGCTCCCCTTCCAGCTCGGCATCGTGATGCTCGGCCTCTCGGCGGCCTTCGGCGGCACCCTCGTGGAGCGCAACGGCCCGCGCTGGGCGATGACGGTCGCCCTCGTCTGCTTCTCGTCCGGCTTCCTGATCGCGGCACTCGGCGCGGCGATCGGTCAGTACTGGCTGATCGTCTTCGGCTACGGCTTCGTCGGCGGCATCGGTCTGGGCATCGGCTACATCTCGCCCGTGTCGACACTGATCAAGTGGTTCCCCGACCGCCCCGGCATGGCGACCGGCATCGCGATCATGGGCTTCGGCGGCGGCGCCCTCATCGCGTCGCCCTGGTCGGCGCAGATGCTGGACTCCTTCGGCTCCGACTCCGACGGCATCGCGCTCGCCTTCCTCGTGCACGGCCTCACGTACGCCGCCTTCATGGCGCTCGGCGTGTTCCTGGTGCGGGTGCCGCGTACGGAAGGGGCGCGGGCCCCCGGCGCCCCCGGCGTGCTCGACGGGCCGCAGGTGTCCGCGCGGGCCGCCGTGCGCACGCCCCAGTTCTGGTGCCTGTGGATCGTGCTCTGCATGAATGTGACCGCGGGCATCGGCATCCTGGAGAAGGCGGCGCCGATGATCACCGACTTCTTCTCCGACACCTCGACACCGGTCTCGGCCGCCGCCGCGGCGGGCTTCGTCGCGCTGCTCTCCGCCGCGAACATGGCCGGGCGCATCGGCTGGTCCTCCACGTCCGACCTGATCGGCCGCAAGAACGTCTACCGCGTCTACCTCGGCGTCGGCGCGCTGATGTACCTGCTGATCGTCCAGTTCGGGGACAGCTCGAAACCGCTCTTCGTCGTCTGCGCGCTGGTGATCCTCTCCTTCTACGGAGGCGGCTTCGCGACGATCCCCGCGTATCTGAAGGACCTCTTCGGGACCTACCAGGTCGGCGCGATCCACGGCCGACTCCTCACCGCCTGGTCCACGGCCGGTGTCCTCGGGCCGCTGATCGTCAACTGGGTCGCCGACCGCCAGGAGGAGGCGGGCAAGCACGGGGCGGGGCTCTACGGCCTCTCCCTCACGATCATGATCGGCCTTCTTGTCATCGGGTTCGTGGCGAACGAGTTCGTCCGTCCCGTCCACGCCCGCCACCACATTCCCGCCCCGAGGGAGGCCGCCCATGACGGCACCGACCAGCACGCCGCCAAGTAGTCCGCCCCGCCGCACGGCGCTGATCGTCGGTGCCTGGCTCTGGGTGGGGGTTCCGCTCGGATATGGGGTGTATGAACTCGTACACAAGGCCACACAGCTCTTCACCGGGTGACACGATGATGAGAAGTGTCCAAACCCCGAGACCGATTCCTGTCGCATTACGTGTCCTGTTACCGGTGAGTCGCTGACCAGACTGGACGGTCCCGCATCTCCGGCAACAAGGGGGACCCGTACATGCACGGCTCACGCATCGCCGCCGTCGGCCACTACCAGCCCGCCAAGATCCTCACCAACGAGGACCTGGCGGGCCTGGTCGACACCAGCGACGAGTGGATCCGCTCCCGCGTGGGCATCCGCACCCGCCACATCGCGGGCCCCGAGGAGCCGGTCGACGAGCTCGCCGCGCAGGCCGGGGCCAAGGCCGTCGCCGCCGCCGGCCTGGCGCCCGACGCCATCGACCTCGTCCTGGTCGCCACCTCCACCGCGATCGACCGCTCGCCGAACATGGCGGCGCGGGTGGCGGCCCGCCTGGGCATCCCCTCACCGGCCGCCATGGACATCAACGTCGTCTGCGCGGGCTTCACGCACGCGCTCGCCACCGCCGACCACGCCGTGCGGGCCGGCGGCGCCACCCGCGCGCTGGTGATCGGCGCGGACAAGATGTCCGAGGTGGCCGACTGGACGGACCGCACCACCTGCGTCCTGGTCGGGGACGGGGCGGGCGCGGCCGTCGTCGAGGCCTGCGCGCCCGGCGAGGTGCCCGGCATCGGCCCCGTGCTCTGGGGCTCGGTGCCCGAGATGGGCAACGCCGTCCGCATCGAGGGCACGCCCCCGCGGTTCGCCCAGGAGGGCCAGAGCGTCTACCGCTGGGCGACGACACAGCTGCCGCCGCTCGCCCGCAAGGCCTGCGAGCGCGCCGGTCTCACCCCCGAGGACCTGGCCGCCGTCGTCCTGCACCAGGCCAACCTGCGCATCATCGAGCCGCTCGCCGAGCGGATCGGCGCGGTCAACGCGGTCGTCGCACGCGACGTAGTGAACTCCGGCAACACCTCGGCGGGCAGCATCCCGCTCGCCCTGTCCAAGCTGGTGGAGCGCGGCGAGATCGTCCACGGGGATCCGGTGCTGCTCTTCGGCTTCGGCGGGAACCTGTCGTACGCGGGCCAGGTCATCCGCTGCCCCTAGCGTGCCCCTGGCGCGTGTGACCGGACCGACTCCCCCTGGTGCTGGCCATTGTGCTCAGTAGACTGTAGACAAAAGGCAATCGTCGACGAGGGGACCGCGATGTTGTCCACAGGACTGCCGCAGGGGGCGGTGCCCAAGCTGGAACGCCCAGGTCCGCTCCGTGAGCGGGTCTACGAAGCGCTGCTCGAACTCATCACGACACGCGCGCTCCAGCCGGGCCAGCATCTCGTGGAGAGCGAACTCGCCGGGCATCTAGGGGTGTCGCGGCAGCCGGTGCGCGAGGCGCTCCAGCGGCTCAACACCGAGGGCTGGGTCGATCTGCGCCCCGCACAGGGCGCGTTCGTGCACGAGCCCACCGAGGAGGAGGCGGACCAGCTGCTCACGGTCCGTACGCTCCTGGAGGCGGAGGCCGCCCGGCTCGCCGCCGCGAACACCGGCACCGCGGGGATCACCGCCCTGGAAGAGCTGTGCGCCAAGGGCGAGCAGGCCGTCGCGGACGGCGACGTGGACCTGGTGGTGACCACGAACGCGGCCTTCCACGCCAAGGTGATGGAGCTCGCGGGCAATGTCGTCCTGGCCGAGCTGGCCGGGCAGGTGGACCGCCGGGTGCGCTGGTACTACACGCCGGTGGCCAGGCAGCGGGGCAAGCAGTCCTGGATCGAGCACCGCCGGCTGATCGCGGCGATCGCCGAGCGCGACGAGCGCGCGGCCACGGACATCATGCGCGCGCACACGGAACACACCCGCGAGACCTACCACCGGCGCGAGCGCGAGGCCTGACGCGTCGGCCGGGCGGAGCGAGCGGCGCGGACTGAGCCGCGGAGACTGAGCCGTACGGTTCTGCTCCGCGGCTCAGTCCGTACGCCCCCCTTGGACATGCCCGTGGGACACGTCTGTCCGCCTCTTTGTCCTGTGACTGGAGAAAGTCATGGGTAATTCGTGCGCAACTTCTTCCCACTCCCGGCAGGCGCTGCTACGTTCCCCTCGAAAGCCCGACGCGACGGCGAAAATCCGCCGCGGCGGGACGAGTTGGACGACATGAGTTGCCCACTGAGGCGGGGAGGGGCGCGTGAGACGTATGACGGCTCGACCCGCCAATGCGCACCAGGCGCGACTGCTGCGACTGCTGCGTGACGGAGGGCCCAACTCCCGTGCCCAGCTCGGCGATCAGGTCGACCTCTCGCGGTCGAAGCTGGCCGTCGAGGTGGACCGGCTCCTGGAGACCGGACTCGTGGTCGCCGACGGACTCGCCGCCTCGCGCGGCGGCCGCCGCTCCCACAACATCCGCCTGGCCCCCGCCCTCCGCTTCCTCGGTGTGGACATCGGCGCGACCTCGGTCGACGTAGCGGTGACCAATGCCGAGCTGGAGGTCCTCGGCCACATCAACCAGCCCATGGACGTGCGCGAAGGACCGGTCGCGGTCTTCGAGCAAGTCCTCGCCATGGCGGCCAAGTTGAAGGCCTCCGGGCTCGCGGAAGGGTTCGACGGCGCCGGGATCGGCGTCCCGGGTCCCGTCCGCTTCCCCGAAGGCGTCCCGGTCGCCCCGCCGATCATGCCGGGGTGGGACGGCTTTCCCGTACGGGAGGCCATCAGTCAGGACCTGGGCTGCCCCGTCATGGTCGACAACGACGTGAACCTGATGGCGATGGGGGAGCAGCACGCGGGCGTCGCACGCTCCGTGGGCGACTTCCTCTGCGTCAAGATCGGCACCGGCATAGGGTGCGGGATCGTCGTCGGCGGTGAGGTCTACCGAGGGGTGACCGGCAGCGCGGGCGACATCGGCCACATCCAGGTCGAGCCCGACGGGCGGCCCTGCGCCTGCGGCAACAAGGGCTGCCTGGAGGCGTACTTCAGCGGCGCGGCACTCGCCCGCGACGCCGAGGACGCCGTCGGCGCCGGGCTCTCCCAGGAGCTCGCGACCCGCCTGGAAGCCGCCGGGAAGCTCAGCGCGATCGACGTCTCCGCGGCCGCGGCCGCCGGTGACGCCACCGCACTCGACCTCATCCGCGCGGGCGGCAACCGCACCGGCCAGGTCATCGCGGGCCTCGTCAGCTTCTTCAACCCCGGCCTCGTGGTGATCGGCGGCGGTGTCACCGGCCTCGGCCATACGCTGCTCGCCGCCATCCGCACGCAGGTCTACCGCCAGTCGCTGCCCCTGGCGACCGGCAACCTCCCCATCGTCCTGGGCGAGTTGGGGCCGACCGCCGGAGTCATCGGCGGCGCCCGGCTCATCAGCGACCACCTGTTCTCACCGGCCTGACCGTCCTCTTCGGCCCGACCGGTATGTACGACCCGCACGGCCCGTAAGACGCCACGCACCACACCTCACCCAGTACAGCGCGCTGCCTCGCCCTGCTCCGAAACAGTCTCCGCCCCTGTGCAGGGGCCACCGCCCTACCCCGCCCTGCCCTGAAACCGGCCGCACCCGCCGCACCCGCCCAAGGGAACCGTCATGGCACCAGAACCACCGCTGCTCACCATGTCCGGCATCACCAAGTCGTTCCCCGGCGTCCGCGCCCTCGACGGCGTCGACCTCCAGGTCCAGGCCGGTGAAGTGCACTGCCTCCTCGGCCAGAACGGCGCCGGGAAGTCCACGCTCATCAAGGTCCTCGCCGGGGCCCACCAGCCCGACGACGGCGAGATCACCTGGCGCGGCGAGCGCACCACGCTCAAGTCGCCCATCGCCGCCATGCGCCTGGGCATCGCCACCATCTACCAGGAGCTCGACCTGGTGGAGGGCCTGTCCGTCGCCGAGAACGTCCACCTCGGGCATGAGCCGACCGCGGCCGGGTTCGTCGTGAAGGGCCGCGAGGCCAAGACCTCAACTGCCGCCCTGCTCAAGCGACTCGGCCACGGCGAGATCGACCCGGGAACGCTCGTCGGCGACCTCTCCGCCGCCCAGCAGCAGATCGTCTCCATGGCCCGCGCCCTCTCCCACGAAGTGCGCCTCATCGTCATGGACGAGCCGTCGGCCGCCCTGGACCCGGACGAGGTCGACAACCTCTTCCGCATCGTCGGCGATCTCACGGCGGACGGCGTCGCCGTCGTCTACATCTCCCACCGCCTAGAGGAGATCCGCCGCATCGGCGACCGCGTCACCGTCCTCAAGGACGGCCGCGCGGTCGCGGGCGGGCTCCCCGCGAAGGAGACGCCGACCCGCGAGGTCGTCGCCCTGATGACGGGCCGCAACGTCGAGTACGTCTTCCCGGACCGGCCGGCCGGCCCACCCACCACCGACGCGGTGCTGAAGGTCACGGGCCTCGCCCGCACCGGTGAGTTCGAACCCCTCGACCTCGAACTGCGCCCCGGCGAGATCGTCGGCCTGGCCGGGCTCGTCGGCTCCGGACGCTCCGAGATCCTGGAGACCATCTACGGCGCGCGCAAGGCGACCAGTGGTCAAGTGACGCTGGGTGGCCGGGTGTTGAAGCCCGGCAGCGTGCGCGCCGCCGTCCGTGCCGGGCTCGGCCTGGCCCCCGAGGAGCGCAAGGCGCAGGCCCTGCTGATGCTGGAGTCCGTCACCAACAACGTGTCGGTCTCCTCCATGTCCCGCTTCTCGCGGGGCGGTTGGCTCGACCGGGGCGCCGAGCGGAAGGCCGCGCAGACCGCCACCCGCGAGCTGTCCCTGCGCCCCGACAACCCCACCGCGCCCGTGCGCACGCTCTCCGGCGGCAACCAGCAAAAGGCCGTCCTGGCCCGCTGGCTGCTCCGCGGCTGCCGCGTCCTGTTGCTCGACGAGCCGACCCGCGGCGTGGACGTCGGCGCCCGCGCCGAGCTGTACGCCGTGATCCGCCGCCTCGCCGACGACGGCCTGGCCGTCCTGCTGGTCTCCAGTGAAGTGCCCGAAGTCCTCGGCCTCGCCGACCGCGTCCTGGTCCTGCGCGAGGGGCGCGTCATCCATACGGCGCCCGCCCGTGACCTCGACGAACACCGCGTACTCGACCTCGTACTCGAAGGGAGCCCGGCGTCATGACGCAGCCCGCATCGCCGCCACGGCCCGCCACATCGAAGAGTGGACCGGCGGACGGCGCAAGCCCGTTGCGGTCGCTCACCGCACGTGCCGACGTGCGGACGCTGTCCCTGCTCGGCGTGCTCGCCGTCCTGATCCTGATCGGCGGCATCACCCAGCCCGACTCGTTCCTCGACACTGACAACGTCCAGCTGATCCTCACCCAGGCGTCCGTCATCGGTGTCGTCACGGTCGGCATGACGTTCGTGATCATCTCCGGCGGCATCGACCTCTCGGTCGGCGCGATCGTCGCCCTCGCCTCGGTGTGGGCCACCACGGTCGCCACCCAGGAGTACGGCTTCGCGGGCATCCTGTTCACCGCGGTGGTCGTCGGCATGGCCTGCGGCCTCGTCAACGGCCTGCTCATCGCGTACGGCGGGATGGTGCCGTTCATCGCGACGCTCGCCATGCTGGCGTCGGGCCGCGGCCTCGCCCTGCAGATCACCGACGGCAAGACCCAAATGGTCACCGTGGACGGGGTGTTGAAGCTCGGCGAGCGCGACTCCTACATCCTCGGCATACCGCCGCTCGTGCTCGTCTTCGCGGCCGTCACCGTCGTCGGCTGGCTGCTCCTGAACCGCACCACCTTCGGGCGGCGCTCGGTCGCCGTCGGCGGCAACGCGGAAGCGGCGCGCCTGGCCGGCATCGACGTACGCAGGCAGCGCCTCTACCTCTACCTGCTCTCCGGCCTCTGCTGCGGGATCGCGGCCTTCCTGCTGATCATCCTCTCCGGGTCGGGCCAGAACACCAACGGCAACCTCTACGAGCTCGACGCCATCGCCGCCGCGATCATCGGCGGCACCCTGCTCAGCGGCGGCCGGGGCACCATCACCGGCTCCGTGCTCGGCGTCCTGATCTTCATGACGATCACCAACATCTTCGCGCTCAACAACCTCCAGAGCGACGTCCAGCAGATCGCCAAGGGCGCGATCATCGTCGCCGCGGTGCTGGTCCAGCGACGTACGTCCTCAACCACCTGACCCCGCAGACCCGAAGGGTTCACCGCCATGCCAGAGACATCACCGTTCGCGAGCCGCAGAGGACTTCTCTTCGGCGCCGCCGCCCTGTCCACCGGTGCCCTGATCACGGGGTGCACCAGCAACGAGTCCAAGGACGAGGGCTCGGACAGCAAGGACCAGCCGGTCGCCGACGACAAGCCCGGCAAGAAGGTCACCATCGGCTTCGCGGGCCCGCAGGCCGACCACGGCTGGCTCAACGCGATCAACGACAACGCCAAGGAGCGGGCGAAGAAGTACTCGGACGTCACGCTGGAGTCCACCGAGGGCTCGAACGACACCGCCGCCCAGATCGGCCAGGTCGAGACGCTGATCAACAAGAAGGTCGACGTCCTGGTGATCCTGCCGGCCGACGGCAAGGCGCTCACCCAGGTCGGCCTCAAGGCCATGCGGGCGGGCATCCCCGTCGTCAACCTCGACCGCGTCTTCGCCTCGCCGCAGGCCTACCGCTGCTGGATCGGCGGCGACAACTACGGCATGGGCCTGAGCGCCGGTCACTACATCGGCGAGAAGCTCAAGGACAAGAAGAACGCCAAGGTCGTCGAGCTCGCGGGCCTCGACAACCTCGAACTCACCAAGCAGCGCACGAAGGGCTTCGACGACGCCCTCAAGAACTACTCGAACATCGAGAAGGTGGCCCGGCAGGCCGCCGAGTTCACCGTCGAGTCGGGCCAGTCGAAGATGTCCCAGCTCCTTCAGGCCCAGAAGAACTTCGACGCCCTGTGGAACCACGACGACGACCAGGGCGTGGGCGCCCTGCGCGCCATCAAGCAGGCGGGCCGCGACGACTTCCTGATGGTCGGCGGCGCGGGCGCGCTCTCCGCCATGCAGGCCATCGAGTCCGACGACAGCGTGCTCAAGGCCACCGTGCTCTACCCGCCGTCCATGGCGGCCTCGGCGATCGACCTGGCCCGCGCGCTCGGCCAGAGCAAGGGCGTCAGCGGCATGGCCGAGTTCGAGATCCCGGCCTTCATCACGCTCTACTCGGCCGTGGTCGACAAGGAGAACATCAGCAAGTACATGTCCACCGGCTTCAAGTGATGCGCGCGTCCGCACCCCCCACCGAGCACTTACGAGGAGGAGTACCGCATGCGTGAGACGGAACACGAGGCTGAGACCGGTAAGCGGCCGTTGGGGGTGGGCATGGTCGGATACGCCTTCATGGGCGCCGCCCACTCCCAGGGCTGGCGCACCGTCGGACGCGTCTTCGATCTGCCGCTGCGGCCGGTCCTCTCGGCGATCTGCGGACGTGACGGCGCCGCGGCCCGCGCCGCGGCGGACCGGCTCGGATGGGCTGCCGCGGAGACCGACTGGCGCGCACTCGTGGCCCGTGACGACGTCGATCTGATCGACATCTGCACCCCCGGCGACAGCCACGCGGAGATCGCGATCGCCGCGCTCGACGCCGGCAAGCACGTGCTGTGCGAGAAGCCGCTCGCCAACACCGTGGAGGAGGCCGAGGCGATGGCCGAGGCCGCCGAACGGGCCCGGGCGCGGGGGCAGGTGGCGATGGTCGGCTTCAACTACCGCCGGGTCCCCGCTCTCGCGCTCGCCCGGCAGATGGTGGCGGAGGGACGGCTCGGCACGCTGCGGCACGTCCGGCTCACCTACCTCCAGGACTGGCTGGTCGACCCCTCCTTCCCGCTGACGTGGCGGCTGCGCAAGGACCGCGCCGGCTCGGGCGCGCTCGGCGACCTGGGGGCGCACATCGTGGACCTCGCGCAGTATCTGGTGGGGGAGCCGGTGTCGGGGGTCTCGGCGCTGACCGAGACGTTCGTACGGGAGCGGCCGCTGCTCGACGGGGCGTCGAGCGGGCTCACGGCGGAGGGCGGCGCCGCGACCGGTCAGGTCACGGTGGACGACGCGGCGGTCTTCACCGGGCGCTTCCCGTCGGGCGCCCTGGCCTCCTTCGAGGCGACCCGTTTCGCGGCGGGCCGCAAGAACGCCCTCAAGCTCGAACTCAACGGCTCCGACGGCTCGTTGGCCTTCGACCTGGAGCGCCTGAACGAGCTGTCCTTCCACGACCACACGGAGCCCGCCACGTCGTCGGGCTTCCGCCGCATCCTGGTGACCGAACCAGGCCACCCCTACCTGGAGGCCTGGTGGCCGCCGGGCCACGGCCTCGGCTACGAGCACACGTTCGTGCACCAGGCCCGCGACCTGCTGCACGCCGTCGCCACCGGGGAGCAGCCCGAACCGTCGTTCGCCACGGGCCTTTCGGTGCAGCGGGTGCTCGCCGCGGTGGAGGAGAGCGCGGCGAAGAACTCGGTCTACACCCTCGTACCTTCCACCCCCGTCACGGTCTGAGGAGGCCTGTCCATGCCCCGCGACTTCACGCTCTTCACCGGCCAGTGGGCCGATCTGCCGCTGGAGGAGGTCTGCCGCCTCGCCCGCGACTTCGGTTACGACGGTCTCGAACTCGCCTGCTGGGGCGATCACTTCGAGGTCGACAAGGCGCTGAGCGACAGCTCCTATCTCGACTCCCGCCGCCAGCTCCTCGACAAGTACGGCCTCAAGTGCTGGGCCATCTCCAACCACCTGGTGGGGCAGGCCGTCTGTGACGCGATCATCGACGAGCGGCACCAGGCGATCCTGCCCGCCCGCATCTGGGGCGACGGCGACGCGGAGGGCGTGCGGCAGCGAGCCGCCCGCGAGATCGAGGACACGGCACGCGCGGCGGCGGCCTTCGGCGTCGACACGGTCGTGGGCTTCACGGGCTCGGCGATCTGGCATCTGGTGGCGATGTTCCCGCCGGTGCCGGAGTCGATGATCGAGCGCGGCTACGACGACTTCGCCGAGCGGTGGAACCCGATCCTGGACGTCTTCGACGTACAGGGCGTGCGGTTCGCGCACGAGGTGCACCCCTCGGAGATCGCGTACGACTACTGGACGACGCACCGCGCCCTGGAGGCGGTCGACCACCGCACGGCCTTCGGGCTCAACTTCGACCCCTCGCACTTCGTGTGGCAGGACCTGGACCCGGTCGGCTTCCTCTACGACTTCCGGGACCGGATCTACCACGTCGACTGCAAGGAGGCCCGGCGCCGCCTGGACGGCCGCAACGGCCGGCTCGGCTCGCACCTTCCGTGGGGCGACCCGCGCCGCGGCTGGGACTTCGTGTCGGCCGGGCACGGGGACGTCCCCTGGGAGGACGTGTTCCGGATGCTGGGCTCGATCGCGTACGAGGGGCCGATCTCGGTGGAGTGGGAGGACGCCGGGATGGACCGCCTCCAAGGAGCGCCGGAGGCGCTGCGGCGCCTGAAGGCGTTCGACTTCGAGCCGCCGACGGCGTCCTTCGACGCGGCGTTCGGCGGGAACTGAGCCGCACGCGCTCTCCTCTTGCGGAGTCACTTTGTCCTGCCCAAGGAAAAAGCTGAACTTCATTGCTGTGCAAGGGCTTTCCGTCCAAGACAAACGTGGCTACCGTCCCTGATGTGTACAGGACATGAACCTTCCGGGGTGACGGCGCACCCCGGCGCCCAGCGCCCTCACCGCACCACACCCGCGTACGACCGTCCCCCTTCCGGAGGAACCCCGTGCACAGGAAACGCCTGAGACTCCGCAAGACCCTCGCGCTCTTCACCGGCACCCTGCTGGCCGGCGCCACCCTCAGCCTCACCGCCCCCACCGCCAACGCCGCCGACCCGGAGGTCGTCCGCGCCGCCCAGGAGCAGGCGGCAAAGGCGGCCGAGGGCAAGGCCGCCGCGGCCGAGGACTTCCAGCAGGTCACCCTCGCCAAGGGGGAGACCGAGACCGGCGAGCCCATGACACTCGCCGTCCTGCCCGACCGCTCGGTCCTGCACACCTCCCGCGACGGAACGCTGCGCCTCACGGACGCCGCGGGCAACACCAAGATCGCGGGCAAGATACCGGTCTACACGCACGACGAAGAGGGCCTCCAAGGCATCGGCCTCGACCCGAAGTTCAGCGAGAACCGCGCGATCTACCTCTATTACGCGCCCCCGCTGGACACCCCGGCAGGCGACGCCCCGGAGACCGGCACGGCCGCGGACTTCAAGAAGTTCGACGGCGTCAACCGCCTCTCCCGCTTCGTCCTGAAGACCGACGGCACCCTGGACAACGCCAGCGAGAAGAAGGTCCTCGACGTCCCCGCGAGCCGCGGCATCTGCTGCCACGTCGGCGGCGACATCGACTTCGACAAGGACGGCAACCTCTACCTCTCGACGGGCGACGACTCCAACCCCTTCGCCTCGGACGGCTTCACGCCCATCGACGAGCGCGCGGACCGCAACCCCGCCTTCGACGCCCGCCGCAGCGCCGGCAACAGCAACGACCTGCGCGGCAAGATCCTGCGCATCAAGGTCGCCGACGACGGCACGTACACCGTCCCGGACGGCAACCTCTTCGCCCCGGGCACGGACAAGACCCGCCCCGAGATCTACGCGATGGGCTTCCGCAACCCCTTCCGCATGAGCGTCGACAAGCCCACCGGCACGGTGTACGTCGGCGACTACGGTCCCGACGCGGGCGCGGCCGACCCCAAGCGCGGCCCCGCGGGCCAGGTCGAGTTCGCCCGCGTGACCAAGCCGGGCAACTTCGGCTGGCCGTACTGCACCGGCAAGAACGACGCGTACATCGACTACGACTTCGCCACGCAGACCTCGGGCGCCGCCTTCGACTGCGCAGCCCCCAAGAACGACTCCGTGCACAACACCGGCCTGACCGATCTGCCGGCCGCGCAGGAAGCGTGGATTCCGTACGACGGCGGTTCCGTCCCCGAGTTCGGCTCCGGCTCCGAGTCCCCGATGGCGGGCCCCGTCTACCGCTATGACGCGGCCAACACCTCCCCGGTGAAGTTCCCGGAGGCCTACGACGGCGACTTCTTCGCCGGAGAGTTCGGACGGCGCTGGATCAAGCGCATCGAGCAGGGCGCGGACGGCACGGTCTCCAAGATCAACCCGTTCCCCTGGACCGGCACGCAGATCATGGACATGGAGTTCGGCCCCGACGGCGCGCTGTACGTCCTCGACTACGGCACCGCCTGGTTCGGCGGCGACGAGAACTCCGGACTCTTCCGCATCGAGAACGCCACCGACGGCCACTCGCCGGTCGTCGAGGCGAGCGCATCCGTGACCAGCGGCCAGGCCCCGCTGAAGACCAAGTTCACCGCGAAGGCCACGGACGCCGACGGCGGCACGCTGACCTACGCCTGGGACTTCGGCGACGGCGGCAAGTCGACCCAGCAGAACCCCTCGTACACGTACAAGAAGAACGGCGTCTACACCGCGACCGTGACCGTCAAGGACTCCACCGGGCGCACCGGTTCGGCCAGCGCGCACGTCACCGTCGGCAACACCGCCCCCAAGGTGACCCTGGAACTCCCCGGTGACGGGCAGCTGTTCACCTTCGGCGACAAGATCCCCTTCAAGGTGAAGGTGACCGACAGGGAAGACGGCCCGATCGACTGCACCAAGGTCAAGGTCACGCACATCCTCGGCCACGACAGCCACGGCCACCCGGTGACCTCGGCCAACGGCTGCGAGGGCACCCTCCAGACGTCGGCGGACGGCGAGCACGACCCGAACGCCAACATCTTCGGGGTCTTCGACGCGGAGTACACCGACAAGGGCGCCAACGGCCAGCCCGCGCTGACCACCCACGACCAGAACGTCGTCCAGCCCAAGCACCGCCAGGGCGAGCACTTCAACGACTCCAAGGGCGTCTCCGTGGTGAACCACACCCCGGCGCACGGCGGAAAGACGGTCGGCGACATCAACAACGGCGACTGGATCTCCTTCAAGCCCTACATCCTCGGCAACGCCACCAAGCTGACCGCGCGCGTCGCGTCGGCGGGCGCCGGCGGCACCCTCGAGGTCCGCAGCGGATCGGCCACCGGCAGGCTCCTGGGCAAGGCCAAGGTCACCCCGACCGGCGGTTGGGAGACGTACGCGGACGTGACCGCCGCGCTCAGCAAGGCACCCAGGGCGACCACGACGCTCTTCCTGGTCTTCAAGGGCACGGGCACCGGAGCCCTGTACGACGTCGACGACTTCACCTTCACCACGAGCTGAGGAAGGGGTCACCATGCGCGCATCCGCACGGATCGCCACCGCGAGCGCCGCGGCCGCCGTACTCATCGGCTGTGTGTCGGGCCCCGCGGCCTCCAAGCCCGAGCCCTCGGGTCCGAAAGCGGGCGAGAAGGTCCTGGTCTTCTCCAAGACCGCGGGCTTCCGCCACGACTCGATCCCCGACGGCATCGCGGCCGTCAAGGAGCTCGGCGCCGCGAACGGCTTCACCGTCGACGCGACCGAGGACGCCAAGGCCTTCACCGCCAAGAACCTCGCGCGGTACGACGCCGTGATCTGGCTCTCCACGACCGGTGACGTCCTCGACGCCAGGCAGCAGGCGGCGTTCGAGGGCTACATCAAGCAGGGCGGCGGGTACGTGGGCGTGCACGCCGCCGCCGACACCGAGTACGACTGGCCCTTCTACGGCGGGCTCGCGGGCGCGTACTTCCAGTCGCACCCCGCGATCCAGCCCGCGAAGGTCCAGGTCGAGGACCACGGGCACCCGTCCACGGCGCATCTGCCGGGGGTCTGGGACCGGACCGACGAGTGGTACAACTACCGCTCCAATCCCCGGGACCGCGCCCACGTCCTCGCCTCGCTCGACGAGTCGTCCTACTCGGGCGGCTCGATGTCCGGGGACCATCCCATCGCCTGGTGCCAGGACTACCAGGGCGGCCGCTCCTTCTACACGGGCAGCGGTCACACCAAGGAGTCCTTCGCCGATCCCGCCTACCGCACCCATCTGCTCGGCGGAATCCGCTGGGCGGCGGGCGCGGCGCAGGCCGACTGCCGTCCGGAGAAGGGCTACACGCCGATCTTCGACGGCACGGCGAAGTCCCTCGATGCCTGGAAGCAGGCGGGCCCCGGCTCGTTCGAGCTGAACGAGGGCGACGGGACCCTGACGACCGTCGGCGGCATGGGCATGCTCTGGTACGACGGGGCGAAGGAGCTCGGCTCCTACTCCCTCAAGCTGGACTGGCGCATGGACGGCGACGACAACTCCGGGATCTTCGTGGGCTTCCCGCCCTCCGACGACCCCTGGTCGGCCGTGAACAACGGCTATGAGATCCAGATCGACGCCACCGACGTCCCGGAGAAGACCACGGGCTCCGTCTACGGCTTCAAGTCCGCCGACCTGAAGAAGCGCGACAAGGCGCTGAATCCGGCGGGGGAGTGGAACACCTACGAACTCCGGGTCGAGGGCGAACGCCTTCGGATCTATCTCAACGGAGTGAAGATCAACGACTTCACCAACACGGATCCGGCGAGGAGCCTCAAGGACGGTCACATCGGCATCCAGAACCACGGCGCCGACGACCAGGTCTCCTTCCGCGACATCCGGGTGAAGGACCTGCCGGCCCGCACCGCCACCGGCGGGGGCCGCTAGACGACGGCGGGCGGAGGACGCCGGACCTCCGCCCGCCGTCTTTCTTCCCTGCGCGTTCGCGCGCGTACGACAGGAGGCAGCCGTGTCCAATTCACCTTCCCCCTCTTCCACCTCTCCTTCTGTTGGTGGTCCGTCTGCCGGTGGCCCGTCTGCCGGTGGTTCCACCGGGGTGTGGCTGATCGGGGCACGCGGTTCGGTCGCCACGACGGCTGTCGCGGGGTGCGCGGCCGTGGCGGCGGGGCTGCACCCGCCGACCGGCATGGTCACGGAGACCCCGCCGTTCACGGACTGCGGTCTGCCAACGTTGTCGTCGCTCGTCTTCGGCGGCCACGACACGGTGGAGTGCCCGCTGCCCAAGCGGGCGGAGCAGCTGGCGGCCGGGGGCGTACTGCCGCACGGCGTCCCCTCGGCGGTGGGCGCGGAACTGGCCGCTGCCGACGCGGAGATACGCATGGGCGGACCGCGCCGCGGCGGCTTCGACACCAGGACGGACGAGGAACTGATCGAGTCCTTCGCCGCCGACCTGCGCGATTTCGTACGCCGCCGGGGGCTCGCCCGTGCGGTGGTGGTGAACGTGGCGTCGACGGAACCCCTGCCGGAGGAGGGCGAGGGGCGGCTGCCCGCCAGCTCCCTCTACGCGGCGGCGGCGCTGCGGGCGGGCTGCCCGTACGTGAACTTCACCCCGTCGGCGGGCCTGCACCACCCGGCACTCGCCTCGGTGGCCACCGCGTCGGGGCTCCCCTACGCGGGGCGCGACGGCAAGACCGGCCAGACGCTCCTGCGCTCGGTCCTCGGGCCGATGTTCGCCCAGCGTGCGCTCGCCGTGCGGGCCTGGTCCGGCACGAACCTCCTGGGCGGCGGAGACGGAGCGTCCCTCGCCGACCCGGCCGCGGCGGCGGCGAAGAACGCGGGCAAGGAACGGGTGCTTGCGGACACGCTGGGCTCCGCCCCGGAGGGCGAGGTCCACATCGACGACGTCCCGTCGCTGGGCGACTGGAAGACGGCCTGGGACCACATCGCGTTCGACGGCTTCCTCGGCGCGCGGATGGTCCTGCAGACGACCTGGCAGGGCTGCGACTCGGCCCTGGCGGCACCTCTGATCCTGGACCTGGCCCGCCTGCTGGCCCGCGCCCACGAGCGGGGCCTGTCAGGGCCTTTGGGGGATCTTGGCTTCTACTTCAAGGACCCGGACGACGGCTCCTCGTCGGCGCTGGCGGAGCAGTACGCGGCGCTTGTGGGGTTCGCGTCGCGGCTGCGGGGGGCTTCGGTATGAGGGGGGCGGACGGCGTGTCGGACGGGGTGCCGGAGGGCGCCGGGTCCGGGGCTGGTGAGGGTGAGGGATCGCGGGGCGGCCGGGGGGACGGCGTGAGTGAGGCTTCCCGGGGACTGCGTCTTGTCGGCGGTACTGCTCCGGGTGCTGGAGATGGGCGTGCGGCTGGTGATGGGCGTGCGGCCGTTCGCAGTGGCGGCACGGGCGAGGCGCCGCGCGGTGGGTTTCGCCCGGGTGCTCCGGGTGCCCTCGGTGACCTGGGCGCCGGTCGTGACTGGGCCGAACTGCTGCGTGTCTCCGCCCTGTTCACCGTGCCCGGCGACGCCCTCGCCGGCGCCGCGGCGACGGGGCTGCGGCCCAACCGCCGCACCCTCCTCGCCATCGCCGCCTCTCTCTCCCTGTACGAAGCGGGCATGGCCCTCAACGACTGGGCGGACCGGGAGGAGGACGCGATCGAGCGGCCTCACCGTCCGTTGCCGTCGGGTCGCATCGCCCCGTCGGCCGCGCTGGGCGCGGCGGCGGTCCTGACGGCAGGGGGCCTGGCTCTGGCCGCGGCAGCGGGTCGCCCCGCGCTGACGGTCGCGAGCGGCCTGGCGGCCACGGTATGGGCGTACGACCTGGGGTTGAAGCACACCCCGGCGGGCCCGGCGGCCATGGCCGCGGCCCGCTCCCTGGACCTGCTCCTGGGGGCGGCGGCGACGACGTCGTCCGCGAAGCCCTCGGTGAGGCTCGCGACCACTTCCGGGACCGGCCCTGGCTCCGGCCTTCGCGCGGCGGCGCCCACCGCTCTGGTCCTGGGCGCCCACACCCTCGCGGTGACCGCGGTCTCGCGCCGCGAGGCGCAAGGGGGTTCCACGGTGGCCCCGCTGTGCGCCCTCGCGGCTACAGCAGGGCTCGCGCAACTGCTCGCCCGAAGCGGTGCCGGTGGCACAGGCGCAGGCGCAGGCACAGGCACAGGCGCAGGCGCAGGCGCCGCACCGAGCACTGAAGCCGGCACCCCTCGACTCCCGGCAGGCCGCGTGACCGCAGCCACCCGCGGTCTGCCGGGCTTCACTTCGGGGGAGCTGACGGTGGGCCGTCGGGTGGGCCGCCCGGTAGGCCGGAGGGCGGGCCGAGTGCGGACCGGCGCCCGCGGGGTCGTCCAGGCCGCGCTCGCCGCCACCTACGCGGCCACCGCCGCACGCCCCCTCTTCCACGCCGCGCTCAACCCCTCCCCTCAGCTCACCCAGCGGGCGGTCGGCGGCGGCATCCGAGCCATGATCCCGCTCCAGGCCGCACTCTCCGCCCGCAAGGGCGCTCTGGGCTCCGCCCTGCTGACCGCCGCCCTGGCCCCGGCAGCCCGCAAGTTCGGCAGGAAGGTGAGCGTCACGTGACGAAGACGGCGAACGGGGGAGACACCCCGAACGGCGGCCCGGTCAGCGCGCCGCAGGCCGCCCCGCGGCCCCCCGCAGCAGGAGGCGCCCCCGCGACCCACGGAAGCAGCGGGCCCCAAGCGCACCAAGGACCCCAAGCGGACCAAGCAGGCCAAGCACCCCAAGCGGACCAAGCACCCCAAGCCCCCCGGGCGGGCAGGCCGCTGTCGACGGCGCGGCCCGGGACGGCACCCGGCGCCGACCCCCCGCACCCCTTCCGCTTCGGATACGGCACCAACGGGCTGACCGACCTCCGCCTCGACGACGCCCTCGGCCTCCTCGCCGACCTCGGCTACGCGGGCGTCGGACTCACCCTCGACCACATGCACCTCGACCCGCTCGCCCCCGACCTCGCCGCCCGCACCCGCCACGTGGCCCGTGGGCTGGAGCGGCTCGGTCTGACGGCGACGATCGAGACCGGCGCCCGCTACGTGCTCGACCCGCGCCGCAAGCACGGCCCCTCGCTCCTTGACCCCGACCCGGACGCGCGCGCCGCCCGAGTCCGCCTGCTGGTCCGCGCCGTCCAGGTCGCCGCCGACCTGGGCGCCCACGCCGTGCACTGCTTCAGCGGCATCACCCCCGAAGGCACCCCCGAGGACACCGCCTGGCAGCGCCTCGCCGAGGCCATCGGCCCCGTACTGGACGCCTCGTCCGGCGCCGGCGTACCGCTGGCCATCGAACCCGAACCCGGCCACCTCCTCTCCACGCTCGCCGACTTCCACCGGCTCCGTCACGCCCTGGGCGATCCCCAACTCCTGGGCCTCACCCTCGACATCGGCCACTGCCAGTGCCTCGAACCGCAGTCTCCCGCCGACTGCGTACGCGCCGCCGCCCCCTGGCTGCGGCACGTCCAGATCGAGGACATGCGCCGCGGCGTCCATGAACACCTCCCGTTCGGGGACGGAGAGATCGACTTCCCGCCCGTCCTCGAAGCCCTGGCCTCCACCGGCTACCAGGGCCTCACCGTCGTCGAACTGCCCCGCCACTCCCACGCGGGCCCCCAACTGGCCGCCCACTCCATCGAGTTCCTGCACAAGGCGGCCACGGAAGCGGTCCGCGCCGCCCCGGCCGCCCCCATCGCAGCCAGAGGAGGAACCCCGTGACCGACACCCCCGTCATCGACGACCTCCGCACCCGTCTGGAAGCCTCCCTCGACGGGGCCGCCCGCGCCTGGCTGGACCAGGCCACCGCGGAGGCCGTCGCCCACCCCGGGCGACCGGAGCAGCGTCCGGCCCCCGTCTGGGAGCTGCGCTTCGCCGAAGCCGGACGCCGTTGCGGCCAGGACCACGCCGACGCCGCCCGCGTGCTGCTCCTGCACGCGGCCGACGCGGACCCGGCCACCCTCACCCGCGTCTACGAACAAGGCACCGCGGCCGAGCGCCGCGCCGTCCTGCACGCCCTGCCCCACCTGGTCCAGGGCCCGCAGGCGCTGCCCCTGGTCGAGGACGCCCTGCGTACCAACGACACCCGGCTCGTCGCCGCCGCCGTCGGTCCGTACGCCGCCCGGCACCTCGCCCCGCACGACTGGCGCCACGCGGTGCTCAAGTGCCTGTTCACGGGCGTGCCCGTGGAGGCCGTCGCCGACCTCGACCGCCGCGCCCGCGCCGACGCCGAGCTGGCCCGCATGCTCGGCGACTACGCCGGCGAACGCACCGCCGCCGGTCGCACCGTCCCCGGCGATCTGCACCGCGTCCTGGCCCTGGCCGCCCCTGCGGCCCCCTCGGCCGCGGCAACGCCCCCGGCCCCCGCGACCCCTTCCACCGGCGAGGAGCAGGAGTCCTGATGCGCATCTTCGACCCCCACATCCACATGACGTCCCGCACCACCGACGACTACGAGGCCATGTACGCCGCAGGCGTCCGTGCCGTCGTCGAGCCCGCGTTCTGGCTGGGCCAGCCCCGCACCTCACCCGCCTCGTTCTTCGACTACTTCGACTCCCTCCTGGGCTGGGAGCCCTTCCGCGCGGCCCAGTACGGCATCGCCCACCACTGCACCATCGCCCTGAACCCCAAAGAGGCGAACGACCCCCGCTGCACCCCGGTCCTGGACGAGCTGCCGCGGTATCTCATGAAGGACAACGTCGTCGCCGTCGGTGAGATCGGCTACGACTCCATGACCCCGGCCGAGGACGCCGCGCTCACCGCCCAGCTCCAGCTCGCCGCCGACCACGAGCTGCCCGCGCTCGTCCACACCCCGCACCGCGACAAGCTCGCCGGACTGCGCCGCACCATCGACGTCGTCCGGGAATCCGCACTGCCCCTGGACCGGGTCCTGATCGACCATCTCAACGAGACCACGGTCAAGGAGGCCAAGGACAGCGGCTGCTGGCTCGGCTTCTCCGTCTATCCCGACACCAAGATGGACGAGGACCGGATGGTCGCCATCCTGCGCGACCACGGGCCCGAGCGGGTCCTGGTCAACTCGGCGGCCGACTGGGGCAAGAGCGACCCGCTCAAGACCCGAAAGGTCGCCGACGCCATGCTCGCCTCCGGGTTCACCGAGGACGACGTCGACCTGGTGCTGTGGCGCAACCCGGTCGCCTTCTACGGACTCAGTGGCCGACTCGCGCTCGATGTCACGGACACCGAAGCCACCCACGAGGGCAATTCCATCCTCCGCGGCGGGGCGTGAGCCATGCGCTTCCGGCACCCCGACGGCAGCGTCGTCCACCTCTCGTACTGCACCAACGTCCACCCCGCCGAGACGCTCGACGGCGTCCTCGCGCAACTGCGGGACCACTGCGAACCCGTACGCAAACGGCTCGGCAGGGACCGCCTGGGCATCGGCCTGTGGCTCGCCAAGGACGCCGCGCACGCCCTGGTCACCGACCCGGCCGCGCTGCGCGGCCTGCGCACCGAACTCGACCGGCGCGGTCTTGAGGTCGTCACCCTCAACGGCTTCCCGTACGAGGGTTTCGGCGCCGAGGAGGTCAAGTACCGCGTCTACAAGCCGGACTGGACCGACCCCGAGCGCCTCTCCCACACGACCGATCTGGCCCGCCTCCTTGCCGCGCTCCTCCCGGACGACGTCACCGAAGGCACCATCTCCACCCTTCCCCTCGCCTGGCGCACCCCCTTCGACACCACCCGGGCCGAGGCCGCCCGCGCAGCCCTCACCGCGCTCGCCCAGCGCCTCGACGCCCTCGCGGAGCTGACCGGCAAGTCGATCCGCATCGGCCTCGAACCGGAGCCGGGCTGCACCGTGGAGACCACGGGCGACGCCATCGCCCCGCTCACCGCCATCGGCCACGACCGCATCGGCGTCTGCGTCGACACCTGTCACCTCGCCACCTCCTTCGAGGACCCGCAGGCCGCGCTCGACGCGCTCGCCGCCGCGGGCATCCCCGTCGTCAAGTCCCAGCTCTCCGCCGCCCTGCACGCCGAACACCCCCATCTCCCCGGAGTCCGCGAGGCCCTCGCCGCCTTCGACGAACCCCGCTTCCTGCACCAGACCCGCACCCGCACCGCCGCCGGACTGCACGGCACCGACGACCTCGGCGAATCCCTCGCCGGCGACGTCCTGCCCGAGACGGGGCCCTGGCGCGCCCACTTCCACGTACCCCTGCACGCGGCTCCCGCGCCGCCCCTCACCTCCACGCTCCCCGTGCTCAAGGACACCCTCGCCCACCTGGTCGGCGGCCCCGAGCCCCGCACCCGCCACCTCGAGGTCGAGACCTACACCTGGCAGGCGCTGCCGCCCGAACTGCGCCCCCGCTCCCGCCCCCAGCTCGCCGACGGCATCGCCGCCGAGCTCACCCTCGCCCGCGATCTCCTGACGGACCTCGGCCTCAAGGAACTCCCATGAGCCCCACACCCCTCCTCGTCCTGGACGTCGTCGGTCTCACCCCCCGTCTCCTGGACCACATGCCCCGCCTCAAGTCCCTGGGCCGGTCCGGCTCCCAGGCCCCGCTGGGCACCGTCATGCCCGCCGTCACCTGCGCCGCCCAGTCCACCTTCCTCACCGGCACCACCCCGGCCGAGCACGGCATCGTCGGCAACGGCTGGTACTTCCGCGAGCTCGGCGACGTACTCCTGTGGCGCCAGCACAACGGCCTCGTCGCGGGCGACAAACTGTGGGACGCGGCCCGTCGCGCGCACCCCGGCTACACCGTCGCCAACATCTGCTGGTGGTACGCCATGGGCGCCGACACCGACATCACCATCACCCCCCGTCCCGTGTACTACGCCGACGGCCGCAAGGAACCCGACTGCTACACCCGGCCCCCGGACCTGCACGACGAACTCACCGAGAAACTCGGCACGTTCCCCCTCTTCCACTTCTGGGGCCCGGGCGCGGACATCGTCTCCAGCCGCTGGATCGCCGACGCCACGCGCCACATCATCAGCACCCGCCACCCCGACCTGGCCCTGTGCTACCTCCCCCATCTCGACTACGACCTACAGCGCTTCGGCCCCGACGACCCGCGCTCCCACCGGGCCGCCGCCGAACTCGACGCGACCATCGCCCCCCTCCTCGACGAGGCGAAGGCCGAAGGCCGCACCGTCGTCGCCCTGTCCGAGTACGGCATCACCCGCGTGGACCGCCCCGTCGACATCAACCGTGCCCTGCGCCGCGCGGGCCTGCTCGAAGTGCACACCCAGGACGGCATGGAGTACCTCGACCCCATGACGTCCCGCGCCTTCGCCGTCGCGGACCACCAGATCGCCCACGTCTACGTGCGCAGGCCCGAGGACCTGGAGGTCACCCGCCAGGCCCTGGCCGACCTGCCCGGCATCGAGCAACTCCTGGACGACGAGGGCAAGAAGGCAAACGGCCTCGACCACCCGCGCTCGGGCGAACTCGTCGCCGTCGCGGAGCCGGATGCCTGGTTCACGTACTACTACTGGCTCGACGACGCCCGCGCGCCCGACTTCGCGCAGCTCGTCGAGATCCACCGCAAACCCGGCTACGACCCCGTCGAGCTCTTCATGGACCCGCTCGACCCGTACGTGAAGGTCAAGGCGGCGAAGGCGCTGGCCCGCAAGAAGCTCGGCATGCGCTACCGCATGGCGGTCGTGCCCCTGGACCCGTCACCTATTCGCGGCAGCCACGGCCGCCTTCCCTTGAGCGACGACGACGGTCCGCTCATCATCAGCTCCACCCCCCATGCGCTTCCCGACCGGATCGCGGCCACCGCCGTGAAATCCCTTCTGCTGGACCTGGCCGGCCTGGGCTGAGGCGCACCTCGCCCCAGCACCCCTCCGACCAGGAGCAGTTACTAAGAGTGAAACATGCGTCACTGACAACGCGCCAGTGGCCTCCGCCCGCACGTCCAAGAGCCCAAGAGAGGCACCCGTGACCGACATCCACGAGACTCCCGCCGCCGACGAGGCCCTCAGACAGCGCCTCGGCATCGAACGCCGCCGCTTCCTCAGCACCTGCACCGCCGTCGCCGCGGGAGCGATCGCCGCGCCCGTGTTCGGCGCGGCGCCGTCCTTCGCCCAGTCGCCGGGCCACGGACACGACCACGGCCACGGCGGTCACGGCCGCGAGCTCGTGCCCGCGAAGAAGCGCGGCATCATCCTCTACACCGTCCGTGACGCCACGGGCCGCGACCCGCTCGCGAGCACCCTGCCCTCCGGCTTCCGCGAGGTGTTCAAGGAGCTGGCCCGTTACGGCTACAAGCAGGTCGAGTTCGCGGGCTACGGCCAGCACGCCAACGCCCCCGGCGGCGCAAGTCTGGAGTCCGTCGCGGGCGCCAAGCTGCTGCGCTCCTGGCTCGACGAGTACGGCCTGCGCGCCCAGGGCAACCACGGCTTCATACCGGGGTCGTGGCCGCTCTCGCAGCCCGACCTCGACACGTTCAAGAAGCACCTGGAGATCGCCAACATCCTCGGCATGGACCACATGGGCACCGGTGGCGACCCCACCAACAGCTCGTACAAGGCCGACTGGGACGTGGCCGCCGACAAGTGGAACGCCATGGGCGCCATCGCGCGCAAGGCCGGCATCAAGCTCTACACCCACAACCACGACGCGGCGTACGGCTTCCTGCTCGACGGCGGCCCGCTCGACGCGCAGGGCCGCCCGACCCGCAGTTCCGGCATCCGCAGGCTGGAGTACTTCCTCAAGGCCACCGACCCGAGGTCGGTCTGGCTGGAGATGGACATCTACTGGGCGCACGTCGCGCAGTACAAGTTCCACACGTACACCGCGCACGACGGCTCCCAGCGCAAGAAGGTCTTCGACCCGGCAGCGCTCGTCAGCCGCAACAACAAGCGCTACCCGCTCTTCCACGCCAAGGACGGCACGCGCAACGACACCAGCGGTGAGGGCTACGACATGGTGGCCTTCGGCGAGGGCGTCATCGACTACCGCACCTTCTTCAGCCGCGTCGGCGAGAAGAACTACCACAACCCCATGGTCGAGCAGGACAACGCGCCCAGCGGCACCGACCTCGGCCAGTCCCTGAAACTCGCGAAGATCGGCTACGACAACCTGGCCGCCCTGCGCAAGAAGCGCTGACAGGAGGCGCTGAACCGCCCGCACACACAGCTCTCGCCGCGCGGAGGCCGCGCGGCGAGAGCTGTGTGACGTCACGGGGATCGGGGATCAGGCGGGCGCCGGTGCCCGCTCCCGCCCCGGCTGCCGGAGCAGCAGCGCGACGGCCGCGGCCAGCATGGAGATGCCGCCCGCGAGGGCGTAGGCGCCGTTGTAGCCCCACGCGGCCACCACCATCGAGCCGAGTCCGCCGCCGAACAGGCCGCTGATCAGCTTGCCGCTGTAGACGAGCCCGTAGTTGGTGGCGTTGTAGTTCTCCCCGAAGTAGTCCGGGGTCAGCGCCGCGAACATCGGGTAGAACGCGCCGCCGCCGAATCCCGAGAGGAACGCGAAGACCAGGAACAGCCACTCGCTGTGGATGTCGCCCGCCCAGATCACACCGAACTGGGAGAGCCCGAGGACCAGGATCACGAACACCAGGGTCGCCTTGCGGCCCCAGAGGTCGGAGAGCCAGCCGACCACTCCGCGTCCGATGCCGTTGATGACGGCCATGAGCCCCATCGACGTCGCCGCGACGAGCGGTCCGAAGCCCACCTCCTTGGCGAAGGCCACCTGGAAGGAGATCCCGAAGATGGACACCCCCGCGGTCATGACGAGCGTGAACCACATCAGGGGCAGCATCCCCGTTCTGATGGCCTCCTTCGGGGTGAACTGACGCACGGCGGGCGGGTTCTTGGCCAGACTCGCCGCGTCCTTCGAGGCGCCCGACTTCTCCATCGGGTCCACGTCGGAGGGCCACCAGTTCTTCGGCGGGTCCTTGAAGAAGAAGGCGCAGGCCAGGACGACGACGAGGATGTACGCGCCGATCAGGTCGAGGACGCGGTGGTAATTGGCCGTGTCGAACGCGTAGTTGAAGATGAAGATGAACGGCAGCGAGCCGTAGGCGAATCCGCCGTTGACGAACCCCGTCTTCGCGCCGCGCCGTTCGGGGAACCACTTGGCGACCATGTTGATGCAGGTCGCGTAGACGAGGCCGGAGCCCACGCCGCCGATGACGCCGAAGCCGATGATCGCGAGCCATACGTTGTGCAGGTGTGACAGGGCGAGGAATCCGGTCAGGCACATGAACGACCCGATGTACATGGCGTTCCGTGCCGTCAGGACGCCCTTCTCGCGCATCCATCCGGCCGGGAACGCTATGCCGGCCTGGAAGAAGACCCAGACACTCAGAATCCAGAAGGTGTTGGACTGCGTCCAGCCGTGGGCGTGGGACAGGGTGTCCTCCGCCGAGCCGAAGGCGTACTCGAAGACGCTGATGGCCATCATCGCGATCCACGGCAGGTACACCATGATCTTGCGGGAGTGGCCGAGTATGTCCCGGTCCGTCTCGCCCACGCGATAGACGCGGCCGTGCTCGTCGGTGATCTCGCGATAGGGGGTGCCGCTCTCCGGCGCCTTGTCTCTTGCGGCGATGGGCTCCGCCGTCATGTCAGGCCATCTCCTCACCGAGGGGTTGCGGATTGGGTTTGATGCCTTTGTCCTTGGGCCTTCCCGGCTGGGAAAGGAAGAGCGCGATGAAGCCCGCGAACAGGGAAATGGAGCCGGCAAGGGTGAAGGCCCCGGTGTGGCCCCAGTTGGCCACCACGACGGCCCCCATTCCGGAGCCGAGGAGCCCGGACACCAGCTTGGAGCTGTAGACCAGGCCGTAGTTGGAGGCGTTGTTGTTCTCGCCGAAGTAGTCCGCCGTCATCGCCGCGAACATCGGGAAGATGGCGCCGCCTCCGAAGCCGGAAATACTGGAGAAGATCAGGAACAGCGGGAGGTTCTTGATGTCGGCGGCCCACAGGATGCCGTACTGGGAGAGCCCCAGGACGATGCAGACGAATATCAGGCAGCGTTTGCGTCCGTAGAGGTCCGACAGCCAGCCGATGACGCCTCGGCCGGTGCCGTTGACGATCGCCTTCAAGGACATGGCCGTGGCGACGATTCCGCCGGCGAATCCGGCTTCCTTTCCGATGTCCACCTGGAAGGCGATGCCGAAGATGTTCACGCCCGATGTGCACAGCAGGCAGAACCACATCAGCGCGACCCGTCCGGTCTGCCACGCCTCCTTGGGCGTGTACTGCCGCACGGCGGGCGGGTTCATCGCGAGCGCGCGCCTGGCCCGTGGGTCGTCCGGCGGCCGCAGCGGGTCCACGTCGGCCGGCCACCAGTTCTTCGGCGGGTCCTGGAAGAAGTAACCGGCCACGGCGACCATCGCCGCCAGGAAGAGGCCGACGCTCACGAGCACCCAGCGGAAGTTCGTCAGGTCCATGAAGCCGGTGAAGATGAACACGAACGGAACCGACCCGTAGGCGAATCCGCCGTTGACGAATCCGGTCTTGCCTCCCTTTCGTTCGGGGTACCACTTGCCGACCATGTTCACGCAGGTCGCGTACACCATGCCGGCGCCCATTCCGCTGAACATGCCGAAGCCGACGTAGGCGACGACGACATGGGGTGCGAACGCCAGTGACACATAACCCAGCAGCGTCCCGACGGCGCCGCACATCATCGCCCAGCGCGCCGGAAGCCTGCCGCTCTCACGCAGTTTGCCCGCCGGGAAGGCCACCGCGGCCTGGAAGAAGACCCAGACCCCCAGCATCCAGAAGATGTGGGTGTCGCCCCAGGAGTGCGCGGTGTGCAGGGTGTCCTCGGCCGACGCGAACGCGTACTCGGCCGAACTGATTCCCATCATGCCGATCCACGGCAGGATGACCATCCACTTGCGCCTGCGGCCCATGATGTCGATGTCGGTCTCGCCGACTCGGTACATCCGGCCGTTGGCGTCCGTCACCTCCCGGTACGGGACGGCTGTGGGTATGTCGGTTGTCGTCATGTCGCTCTAGCACCCCTTGCGTCGAAAAGATCCTGGCCAGCGCCCCCTGTCCAATTCCTTTCGTGTGCGCACGGGTCCCGGGGCCGGCCGACGCGCACCGCCGGCCGGCCCCAACACCGGTCACCTCATCGACCGCCCCCCAACAGACCGGCCGCACGGGCCCACCGGTATTTGGCGCCGAGCGCGGCCACCGGCTTCTCCGTCGTGTACGGGTACGCCACGACGCCCCGCTCGAAGAGGTACTGGCAGGCCTCCTCCACCTCGACGTCGCCCGCCAGGGATGCCACGACGGGCTTCTCGATGCCGCGCTCACGGAACTCCGCGACCACCCGGGCCGTCAGCTCGGCGAAGACCATGGGAGGGGTGACGATGGTGTGCCAGTAGCCCAGGACGAGCGCGTGGATGCGCGGGTCCTCCAGGCCGAGCCTGATCGTCGCCTCGTACGTCGACGGCGGCTCGCCCCCGGTGATGTCGACGGGGTTGCCCGCCGCCCCGAAGGGCGGGATGAACGCCTTGAAGGACGCGTCCAGGTCGTCGGGGATCTCCATCAGGCGCAGCCCGTTGTCGGTCACCGCGTCGGAGAGCAGCACGCCGGAGCCGCCCGCACCCGTGATGATCACGATGTTGTCGCCCTGCGGGGTGGGAAGCACCGGCAACGCGCGCGCGTACTCCAGCATCTCGTTGAGCCCCGGGGCCCTGATGACGCCCGCCTGCCTGAGGATGTCGTCGTACACGGCGTCGTCGCCCGCCAGGGCCCCCGTGTGCGATCCGGCGGCCTTCGCCCCGGCGGCCGTACGCCCGGCCTTCAGGACCACGACCGGCTTCTTGGGGACGGTCGCCCGCGCGGCCTCCACGAAGGCGCGGCCGTCCTTGAGGTCCTCCAGGTGCATGGCGATGCACTTCGTGTTGGGGTCCTCGCCGAACCACGTGAGGAGGTCGTCCTCGTCCAGGTCGGACTTGTTGCCGAGCCCGACGATCGCCGAAACGCCCGTCTTCGTAGTGCGCGCGAAACCGAGGATGGCCATCCCGATGCCACCGGACTGGCTCGTCAGGGCGACCCCGCCCTTGACGTCGTACGGCGTGCAGAACGTGGCGCACAGGTCCTGCCACGTCGAGTAGTAGCCGTAGATGTTCGGGCCGAGCAGCCGCACTCCGAGCCGCTCGCCGATCTCCACGATCTCGTCCTGGAGGCCCTGTTCACCGGTCTCGGCGAACCCGGAGGGGATCAGGACCGCATTGGGGATGCCCTTGCGGCCCACCTCCTCCAAGGCCGATGCCACGAACTTGGCGGGGATCGCGAAGACCGCCACATCCACCTCACCGGGAACGTCCGTGACACTCTTGTACGCCTTGCGGCCCAAGATGTCATCGGCCTTGGGGTTCACCGGATGGATCTCGCCGGAGAAGCCGCCGTCGATGAGGTTGCGCATCACCGAATTGCCGATCTTGCCCTGCTCGTTGGAGGCACCGATCACGGCGACCGAGCGCGGCTCCATCAGCCGCCGCATCGACGTGAGCATCTCCTCGCGCGTGTACGTGCGGCGCTTCTTCTGAACCCCTTCGGAGAGGATGACGCGGATGTCCGCGGCGATGGCCCCCTCCGGAGTGGCGATCACCGGGTTGAGGTCCACCTCCGCGATCTCGGGGAAGTCGGTGACCAGTTGGGAGACCCGGCGTATCTGCTCGGCGACGGCCCACCGGTCCACCGCCGGCGCGCCCCGCACCCCGCGCAGGATCTCGGCCGCGCGGATCGAGTCGAGCATCGAGGCGGCCTCGTCCGCGTCGACCGGCGCGAGGCGGAACGTGACGTCCTTGAGGACCTCGACGAGCACGCCGCCGAGCCCGAAGGCGACGACTTTCCCGAACGTCGGGTCGGTCACCGCCCCGACGATGACTTCCTGGCCGGAGGGCAGCAGTTCCTGCACCTGCACGCCCTCGATGCGTGCCGTCGGCGCGTACGCCCGCGCGTTCTCGACGATCGTGCAGAAGGCGGCCCGTACGTCGGTGGCGCCCTCCACGCCGACGATGACGCCGCCCGCGTCGGTCTTGTGCAGGATGTCGGGGGAGACGATCTTCATGACGACGGGCCCTTCGAAGCGGGCCGCGTGCGCCACCGCCTCGTCCACGTCCGTCGCCAGTTCCTCGCCCGGCACGGCGATCCCGTAGGCGTCCGCGAGGATCTTGCCCTCCGGGGCCGTCAGCGAGGTCCGTCCCTCGGCGCGCACGGTGTCCAGGAGCGCCCGCACCGTCAGTGCGCGGTCTTCGGCCATCAATCAGATCACTCCGTTCGACTTGAGCAGGCGCAGTTCCTCGTCGCCGAGGCCGAGCTCACCGACGAAGACCTCCGCGTTGTGCTCGCCCAGGAGCGGCGAACTGACCACGTCCACGGGGGAGTCCGACAGCTTCAGCGGGGAGCCGACCGTCGTGAAGGAGCCGCGCTGCGGATGCGCGACCTCGACGACCATCTCATTCGCGGCCAGCGAGGCGTCCTCGATGATCTCCTTGGTGGAGAGGATCGGGCCGCAGGGGATGTTGTGGGCGTTGAGCCGCTCCAGGACCTCCCACTTGGGGAGCGTGGCGGACCACTCCTCGATCAGCTGGAACATCTTGCCGAGCTTGGGGAGCCGCGCCTCCGGAGAGGCCCACTCGGGGTCCTGGGCGAGTTCGGGCCGGCCGATCAGCTCGGTCAGCGGCTGCCAGCCCACGGGCTGCACGATGACGTACACGTAGTCGTTCGGTCCGCCGGGCGCGCACTTGACCGCCCAGCCGGGCTGTCCGCCGCCGGACGCGTTGCCGGAGCGCGGCACCTCGTCCCCGAAGTCGTCGTTCGGGTACTCGGCGAGCGGCCCGTGCGCCAGGCGCTGCTGGTCGCGCAGCTTCACCCGGCACAGGTTGAGCACCGCGTGCTGCATGGCCACGTTCACGCGCTGCCCGCGGCCGGTGTTCTCCCTCTGGAAGAGGGCGGCGAGAATCCCGGCGACGGCGTGGATGCCCGTCCCGGAGTCACCGATCTGGGCGCCCGTGGCGAGCGGCGGACCGTCCTCGAAGCCGGTGGTCGACATGGAGCCGCCCATGGCCTGTGCCACCACTTCGTAGGCCTTGAAGTTGGTGTAGGGGCCCTCTCCGAAGCCCTTGATCGAGGCGTAGACGATCCGCGGGTTGATCTCCTGGATGCGCTCCCAGGTGAACCCCATCCGGTCCACGGCTCCCGGGCCGAAGTTCTCGACCATCACGTCGGAGCGCCGGATCAGCTCGGTGAGGAGCTCCTTGCCGCGCTCGGTCTTGGTGTTGAGGGTGATGCTCCGCTTGTTGCAGTTGAGCATCGTGAAATAGAGCGAGTCGACGTCCGGAAGATCACGCAGCTGTTTGCGCGTGATGTCCCCGGAGGGCGCCTCCAGCTTCACCACGTCCGCACCGAGCCAGGCGAGCAGTTGGGTGGCGGAGGGCCCGGACTGGACGTGTGTCATGTCGAGGACGCGTACGCCCTCAAGAGCCTTGGTCGTCATCGCACGGGCTCCTCACTTGTACATGGTCTGGTTCATGGTTCCGGGGGCGTACGCGTCCGGGTCGACCCATACGTTGATCAGCGAGGGCTTGCCCGACTCGCGCGCCCGCCGCAGCGCCGGGCCGATGTCGGCGGGGTCGCGGACCTCTTCGCCGTGACCGCCCAGCATCTGGGCGAACTTGTCGTAGTGGACGTCGCCGAGGGTGTTGCCGATGCGCTGGCGCTCCTCGCCGTACTTGGCCTTCTGGCCGTAACGGATCTGGTTCATCGAGGAGTTGTTGCCGACGATCCCCACGAAGGGCAGGTTGTAGCGGACGAGCGTCTCGAAGTCCCACCCGGTCAGCGAGAAGGCGCCGTCTCCGAAGAGGGCCACCACCTCCTTGTCGGGCCGCGCCTGCTTGGCGGCGAGCACGAAGGGGACGCCGACGCCGAGCGTGCCGAGCGGTCCGGGGTCCATCCAGTGGCCGGGCGACTTGGGCTGCACGACCTGCCCGGAGAAGGTGACGATGTCGCCGCCGTCGCCGATGTAGATGGAGTCTTCGGTAAGGAAGTCGTTGATCTCGCTGACGAGACGGTAGGGGTGGATCGGCGAGGCGTCGGACTTCAGGTTCGGCAGCCGCTTCTCGATCGCCGTCTGCTCGGCGGCGCGCAGCTCGTCGAGCCACTCCTTGCGCTTGGCGGCACCGCCGTTGAGCCGCCCGGACGCGGCCTCGGTGACCGACTTCAGGATCAGCCCCGCGTCACCGACGATGCCCAGGTCGATGTCCCTGTTCTTGCCGACGGTGCGGTAGTCGAGGTCGATCTGTACGACGGTGGCGTCCGGGGAGAGCCGCTTGCCGTAGCCCATGCGGAAGTCGAAGGGCGTGCCCACGATGACGATGAGGTCGGCGTTGGAGAAGGCGTACCGCCGCGAGAGCTGGAAGTGGTGCGGGTCCCCGGGCGGCAGGGTGCCGCGGCCGGCGCCGTTCATGTAGGCGGGCACGTTCAGGGTGCGCACGAGCTCGATGGCGGATGCGGTGCCCCGTGTCGTCCACACCTGGCTGCCGAGCAGGATCGCGGGCTTCTCGGCGTGCACGAGCAGGTCGGCCAGCTTCTCGATGGCCTCGGGGTCGCCGGCCGAGCGGGTGGAGGCGCGGTACTGCCCGGCCTGCGGCACCCGCGCCTTCTCCACCGGCACCTTGGCGTCCAGGACATCGCGCGGGATCTCCAGGAAGGACGGCCCCGGAGCGCCGTGGTAGCACTCGCGGAACGCCATCGACACCATGTCCGCGGCCCGCGCCGTGTCCGGCACGGTCGCGGCGAACTTGGTGATGGGCGTCATCATGTCGACGTGCGGGAGGTCCTGAAGTGACCCCATCTTGTGCTGGGTGTGCGCTCCCTGGCCGCCGATCAGCAGCATGGGGGACTCCGCGCGGAAGGCGTTCGCGACGCCCGTGACGGCGTCCGTGGTTCCCGGTCCCGCCGTCACCACGGCGCATCCCGGCTTTCCGGTGAGGCGCGCGTAGCCGTCGGCCGCGTGGGCGGCGACCTGCTCGTGGCGCACGTCGACGACATCGATCCCCTCGTCGACGCAGCCGTCGTAGATGTCGATGATGTGGCCGCCGCACAAGGTGTAGATGACCTCCACACCCTCTGCTTTGAGTGCCTTGGCGACCAGGTGCCCACCGGAGATGTGGGTCTGGTTCGTGTCGCTGCTGCCGTCGGGCATGGCGAAGTCCTGTCCCTTCGTAGGGGAGTTGGAGCGCTCACACACGCTCACACGCTGCTCGTAGGTGCTCTCGCGGTAGATTGCATACAGTCGACGAATACTGTATGAAGCTTGTTATCCCGCATCCGGTCAGTGGTGTCCAGGGGGCGTGCGGCACTTTTCGGAGGCGGGGGGTTCGCTCCCCGGAACGACAAGGCGTCAGGAGCCGGAATGGACCTGTTCGAGCACCAGGCAAGGGAACTCTTCGAGGAATACGGCATCTTGGTGCCGCAAGCGGAGGTCGCCGACACGGCGAAGGAGGCACGCGCGGGCGCCGAACGCCTGGGCGGCCGCGTCGTCGTCAAGGCTCAGGTGAAGACCGGCGGGCGCGGCAAGGCGGGCGGTGTGAAGGTGGCGGCTGACCCGGCCGCCGCCGAGATCACGGCACGCCAGATCCTCGGCATGGACATCAAGGGCCACACCGTGCACAAGGTGATGCTGGCCCAACCCGTCGACATCGAGAGCGAGTTCTACGTCTCGTACGTACTGGACCGCGCGGCGGGGCGCTTCCTCGCCATCGCCTCCGCCGAGGGCGGCATGGAGATCGAGGAGGTGGCGGCGAGCCGCCCCGAGGCCGTCGCGCGCGTGGAGATCGACCCGACGCAAGGAGTGGGCGAGGCGAAGGCGGCCGAGATCGCCGCCGCGGCGGGGCTGCCCGAAGCCGCCGCCGACGTACTGGTCAAGCTCTGGCAGGTGCTGATCCGCGAGGACGCGCTCCTGGTCGAGGTGAACCCCCTCGTCCGCACCACCCAGGGAGAGATCCTTGCCCTCGACGGCAAGGTCACCCTGGACGACAACGCCCGCTTCCGCCAGGCACGCTGGGGCGCCGACGACTCCGCGCACGACGACCCGCTGGAGTCGGCCGCCGCCGCCAAGGGCCTCAACTACGTGAAGCTCGACGGCGAGGTCGGCATCATCGGCAACGGCGCGGGCCTGGTCATGTCGACCCTCGACGTGGTCGCGGGCTGTGGAGCGCGCCCCGCGAACTTCCTCGACATCGGAGGCGGCGCCTCCGCCCAGATCATGGCCGACGGCCTCTCCGTCATCCTCTCCGACCCCGCCGTCAAGTCCGTCTTCGTCAACGTCTTCGGCGGCATCACTGCGTGCGACGCCGTCGCCGACGGCATCGTCCAGGCCCTGGAATCAGTCCAGTTGACCAAACCCCTCGTCGTCCGCCTCGACGGCAACAACGCCGCGCGCGGTCGCGCCATCCTCGACGAGCGCTCCCACCCCCTCGTCCAGCAGGCCACCACCATGGACGGCGCCGCGCGCCGGGCCGCCGAACTCGCCGGACACACCAACGCAGCCTAAGGAGCCGGGACATGGCGATCTACCTCACCAAGGAGAGCAAGGTCCTCGTCCAGGGCATGACCGGCGCCGAGGGCATGAAGCACACACGCCGCATGCTCGCGGCGGGCACGGACGTCGTCGGCGGCGTCAACCCCCGCAAGGCGGGCCGCACCGTCGACTTCGACGACCGTGCCGTCCCCGTCTTCGGCTCCGTCCGTGACGGCATCGAGGCCACCGGCGCCGACGTCTCCGTGGTCTTCGTGCCGCCCGCCTTCTGCAAGGCGGCCGTCACCGAGGCGGCCGACGCCGGGATAGGCCTGGCCGTGGTCATCACGGAGGGCATCCCCGTGCACGACTCCGTCGCCTTCCACGCGTACGCCAAGGAGCGCGGCACCCGCGTCATCGGACCCAACTGCCCCGGGCTCATCACCCCGGGGCAGGCCAACGCGGGCATCATCCCCGCCGACATCACCAAACCAGGACGCGTCGGCCTGGTGTCGAAGTCCGGCACCCTCACCTACCAACTCATGTACGAGCTGCGCGACCTCGGCTTCTCCACCTGCGTCGGCATCGGCGGCGACCCCGTCGTCGGCACCACGCACATCGACTGCCTCGCCGCCTTCGAGGACGACCCCGACACCGAACTGATCGTCCTCATCGGCGAGATCGGCGGCGACGCGGAGGAACGCGCGGCCGCCTACATCCAACGCGCCGTCACCAAACCCGTCGTCGCCTACATCGCCGGCTTCACCGCTCCCGAGGGCAAGACCATGGGGCACGCGGGCGCCATCGTCTCCGGATCGTCCGGCACCGCCCGCGCGAAACAGGAGGCCCTGGAGGCCGCCGGGGTGCGCGTCGGCGCCACACCGACGGAAACCGCCCGCCTCGTTCTCCACCGGCCCGGATTCTCAACCGACTCGGGGCGTGACGTCACTCATAGGTGACAGGCCCCGACTGCACTAGCGTCCCCCAGCACATACGCGCGGACCGCGAACCGAGCGGCGCCGTGCGAGCCATGCACCTCCCGCCCCGACTTGTGCACCGTGAGCGGAGAACCTCGAATGGCACCCACCCTCAACCATCCCGCCCTCACCAACCCCCTCGTCCTCAAGGCCGGTACGGCCTGGGCCGAGGCCTGGCGACGCTGCGTCGCCGTCGCGCCCGAGGCCTTCCGCGACGACCGCGTCCTGAACCTCTGGAACGGGACCTGGCACGCGGACGGCCGGACCCTGCCCGCCACCTCCCCCGTCGACGGCAGCCCCATCGCGGGCCCGCCACGCCTCGACGCAGCCACCGCCCACCAGGCCGTACGCGCCTCGCTCGACCAGCACCGCGCCTGGCGCCACGTCCCGTTGGAGGAGCGGCGCGCCCGCGTCGCCGCCACCCTCGACGCCCTCACCGAACACCGCGAACTGCTCGCCCTCCTCCTCGTCTGGGAGATCGGCAAGCCCTGGCGGCTGGCCCAGGCCGACGTCGACCGGGCCATCGACGGCGTGCGCTGGTACGTCGAGGGCATCGAGCCGATGCTCGAAGGCCGGACCCCGCTGGATGGCCCGGTGTCCAACATCGCGAGCTGGAACTACCCGATGAGCGTGCTCGTTCACGCGGTGTTGGTACAGGCACTCGCGGGCAACGCGGTCATCGCCAAGACCCCGACCGATGGCGGCGTCGCCTGTCTGACCCTGGCCTGCGCCCTGGCCGCCCGCGAAGGGATTCCCGTCACCCTCGTCAGCGGCAGCGGGGGAGAGCTGTCCGAAGCGCTGGTCCGCGCCCCGGAGATCGGCTGCGTCTCCTTCGTCGGCGGACGTGACACCGGCGCCGCCGTCGCCACCGCCGTCGCCGACCTCGGCAAGCGGCACATCCTCGAACAGGAAGGACTCAACACCTGGGGCATCTGGAACTACAGCGACTGGGACGCGCTCGGCGCCGTCGTCCCCAAGCTCTTCGACTACGGCAAGCAGCGCTGCACGGCGTATCCGCGCTTCGTCGTCCAACGGAGCCTCTTCGACGAGTTCCTCGCCGCCTACCTCCCGGCCGTACGCACCGTCCGCGTCGGCCACCCCCTGGCGGTCGCGCACGCCGAAGACCCGTTCCCGCAACTGGACTTCGGCCCGCTGATCAACGCGGCCAAGGCCAAGGAGCTGGGCGACCAGGTGACGGAGGCGATCGACCGCGGAGCCGTGCCGCTGTACCGCGGCGCCCGGTCGGCGGACCTCTTCCTGCCGGGCCAGGACACGGACGCGTACGTCCACCCCGTCACGCTCCTCAACCCGCCCCCGTCCTCCCCGCTGCACCACGCGGAGCCGTTCGGCCCGGTCGACACCATCGTCCTGGTCGACACGGAGGCAGAGCTGCTCGCTGCCATGAACGCGTCGAACGGCGCGCTGGTCGCCACGCTCTCGACGGACGACACCGCGACGTACGAACGGCTCGCACCGCAGATCCGCGCCTTCAAGACGGGCCACGGCAAGCCCCGCTCGCGCGGCGACCGGGACGAGCTGTTCGGCGGGTTCGGCGCGTCCTGGCGCGGCGCGTTCGTCGGCGGTGAGCTGCTTGTGCGGGCGGTCACGCACGGCCCGGCGACGGAACGGCCACCGGGGAACTTCCCCAGCTACCACCTGATGGCGTGAGCTCCTCGGCGTGAGCTCCTGGGTGTGAGCTCCTTCACCGACCGGCAGGGGAGAGGCCCCTAGCCGATGCCCTGCCGGTCGGGCAGCAGGGCGAACGCGCGGTCCGCGGCCTCCGGGACGGTGCGTTCCACCGCCTGCCCGAGCAGCTCCCGGTGGCGCAGGAGCGGCTTTCTGCGCTCCTCGGGCGCGAGCCGCAGCAGATCGTCGAGGCCGGCCAGCATGCGCCGGGTCACCTGCGGATTGCCGATGGCGCACCCCCGGATCTCGGTGAACCCGAGATCCACCAGAGCGGTCCAGTCCGGCACGGGCTGCACCATCCGCACCGCCCCGCGCCGGTCGCGGTGGCGCAGGGCGCCCAGCGGATATCCGGCGACCGACGCCAGGAACTGGATGATGCGGTCCAGGGCCTGCACGGCGGTGGTCGGATCGTTCACCGCGGGGGACAGGGCCCGCAGGGCGATGTCCGCGAGCTGGCGGAGACCGAAGCCGAGGTCCTGGTGGAAGGTGCGCTCCACGCTCACCGACACCGTGTACCGCAGCGCGCGCGGCGGCGGCGCCGCCCCGCCGTGGACGGTGAACACCGGGGTCCCCGGCACCACGAAGTCCCCGATGCGCGGCAGCAGCCGCAGCACCACACCGTGCCGTCTCGCCGCCCGCACGACCCGGGCGATGTGCACGTCCCGCAGCACTCCGGCCCGCCCGTGGTGAGTGATCCGGGCGGTGACGGGGCCGAGGCGTTCGTCGTCCACCGCGCCTTCGGTCGGGTGCTTCACGGCCACCCGCAGCGACTCCCGGGCGATCCGGTCGATGACGAAGCTGATCCGCATCATGCGGAGCGTGCCGTTCACGTACGCGACGAACAGCAGCAGACTCAGGAACACCATCGCCATCGCCAGGACCGACTCGACCAGCGGCACGCTCGTCAGCCGCCGCGGATCGGTCTCGCTGTCGAAGGACGTCAGCGTCATCAGGGAGAACAGGAACGTCGCCAGGAAGACGGTGAGCGTGATCTTGGTGATCCGCGACCTGACGTACAGCCGCACCACTCGCGGGCTGAACTGCCCGCTGGCCATCTGCACGGCCACCAGCGAGATGCTGAAGACGACACCGATGAAGGTCATCATGGCCGAGCCGATGGTGCTGATCACCGCCTTGGCGTCGTCGGCGATCCCCATCAGGCTCTCGACGGTGTCGTAGTCCCCGGCGTCCTGCGCCGCCGCCACGATCCGGCTGTCCAGCTCCGCCGCGGCCACCCACAGCACCATGGCCCCCACGAGCCCGGCGGTCGGCGCGAACCACATGGTGTCCCGCAGATGCTCGCGCAGCGGGGACAGCAGCCGAGGCCGCCGCACCTTCACGTCACCGAGCACTCCAGTAATCAGCCCGTCACTCATGGTGAGACTGTAGATGTGGCGGAGAGGGCCGCCGGGCATCCGCCCGCCGACGTACGGATAACGCAGGTGAAAGGCACTCCGAAAGCTTGGTATTGTTGTCCATGTCGCCGCGGGGAACACCCCGCGAACGGCAGACACCTAGTCCGGGTGGCGGAATGGCAGACGCGCTAGCTTGAGGTGCTAGTGCCCTTTATCGGGCGTGGGGGTTCAAGTCCCCCCTCGGACACAAGTAGCAACCAGAACCCCGTGGTCTCAAAGAGGCCACGGGGTTCTGTCGTGCTCGCGGAACCCCGCATCCATGCTCAACCCCGAGGCGGCCCGCCTCAGCCCGTCTCCAGGGTGAGACGGTCGTCCCACTTCGGCTTCAGCTGGTCCGTCTTGCGGCCCACCAGGAACTCGGGGCGCGTCGGACGAGGCGGGGCGTTGTCGACGGAGTTGTACGACACCATCAGCAGCGCCCGCCGGTCCGCCGACGCGTTGTCCGACGACGAGTGCACGATGTTCGGGTGGAAGGCCTGGATCGCGCCCGCCCGGCCCGTCGCACGCTCGCTGCCGAAGGACGTGACCAGCTCTCGGGCGCGGTCGGGCTCCATCGTGTGCTCGGGATCGGCCTCGAAGTTCTTGCGCCAGTCCCCCTTGCCGCCCGGCGTGATCTTGCCGGGGCCGAGGTACCCCAGACGATGGGATCCTGGTACGAGGATCAGCGGGCCGTTGTTCTCGTGGACGTCGTCCAGCGGGACGGCGAGGGTGACCGCCGCGGGCCGCGGCAAGCCGTCCTCCGCGTTCCAGAAGGCGAAGTCCTGGTGCCACGGCCATGCCTGGCCCTCACGGGCCTGCTTCAGGTTCACCTTGAACTGGTAGACGTAGACGGGCGTTCCCGTCAGCGCCTCGGCCAGCGCGAGGAGATAGGGGTGGCGGACGAGCGCCGCGTACGCCTCGTCGAACTCGTGGCAGCCGTGCACCGCGCGGACAGCGGTGCTGCCCCTCTCGTGCACCACCTCCGGCCCTCCTCGGTCGATGACGGCCTCCAGGCTGTCGCGGAGCAGGTCGACCGAGGGGGCGGTGAAACGGTACGGAGAGCGGCACCAGCCCTTCGCCTCGTACTCCGCGATCAGGTCCGCCAGATGCCCGTCGTCCGCCAGATGTCCGTCGTCAGTGTCGATCACGAATCCAGCCTCACCGGTTGTTGGGACAGGTCCGACCGCTCGCCGATCCACTCGGCCATCGCGGAGATCGTCGGCCGCGAGACGAACGTCTCCAGATCCGCGTACGCGCCGAAGCGCTCGTTGATCCGGGAGATCAGCACCGCGGCCAGCAGCGAAGTGCCGCCCAGCTGGAAGAAGTTGTCGTTGTACGCGATGTCCTTCGCATCCAGGACGTGCTCCCACAGGAGCCTGAGCCCCTGCTGTACGCCGTCCTCGGCCGAGCTGGCGCCGCTGCCCGTGACCGTCAGCTCGCGCGCGGCCAGTGCCTGGCGGTCGAGCTTGCCGCTGGGGGTGAGCGGCAGCCGGTCCACCGGGACGAACGCCACCGGCAGCATGTACTCGGGCAGGGCCTCGGCGAGCCGGTCCCTGAGGTCGCCGGGCAGCGGCGTCTCTCCCACGACGTAGGCGACGAGACGCTTGCCCGCCGTGGGACTCTCGTTCACCACGACCGCGGCGTCGGCCGCCTCCGGCAGGGCCCTGACCGCCGACTCGATCTCACCGAGCTCCACGCGGTAGCCGCGGATCTTGACCTGCCCGTCGTCGCGGCCGAGGAAGTGGATCCGCCCCTGCGCGTCGACCCGGCCCATGTCGCCGGTCCGGTACACCCGTGATCCCGCGGGCCCCAGCGGATCGGGCGTGAAACGCTCCGCGGACAGGCCGGGCCGGTTGAGGTAGCCGCGGGCGAGCACCGGGCCGCCGATGACGATCTCACCGGTGACCCCCGCCGGGACCGGGTTGTCCTGCCCGTCCACGACCCGCACGCGCGCGGCGTCGATGGACCGGCCGATGGGAGCGCGCTCCGGCCAGGACGCGGGCTCGCCGGGCAGCCGCAGGGCCGTCACGTTGTGCGTCTCCGACGGTCCGTACTGATTGTGCAGCGCGACATCCGGAAGGGCGCCGAAGAACTGCCGCACGGCGGGAGTGACGTAGAGCTGCTCACCGCCGCAGACGACCTCGCGGAGCGAGCGCGGATGGCCACCCACGTCCTGTGCGGTGTGGGCGAGCGACTGAAGGGCCACGAACGGCATGAACACGCGGTGCACCCGCTGCTCGTCGAGGAAGCGCAGCAGCCGGTGGGAGTCCCGGCGTATCTCCTCGTCGATCAGCACCAGGCAGCCGCCCGTGCCCCAGGTGCTGAACATCTCCTCGAAGTGCACGTCGAAGCTCGCCGCCGCGAACTGGAGGGTCCGGTCGCCGATGCCGCACGTGAACGTCTCGCGCTGCCAGCTGATCAGGTTGCGCAGCGGGCCGTGCGGCATGGCGACGCCCTTGGGCGTGCCCGTGGACCCCGACGTGTAGATGACGTACGCGAGGTCGTCGGTGCCGGCTGTGGAGACCGGAGCCTCCGGAGGGTTCGGGCTCGGGTCCGGGCCGGTCGCCAGGTCGTCGTCGAGCAGCACGACCTCCGTTCCGAGGGGCGCGGGCGGCAGCCCCGTGGGGGTGCGGTGCGTGAGCAGGACGCGCATGCCGCTGTCCCGCATCATGAAGTCGAGCCGGGCCTCCGGGTAGGCGTGATCCAGAGGCATGTACGCGGCGTCGGCGCGCAGCGCGGCCAGGATGGCGACCGGGAGCCGGAAGGACCGGTCGGTGCGGACGCCGACGACCGTGCCCGCGACGGAGAGGCGTCGCAGGCGCGTGGCCAACTCGTCCGCCGCACGGCCGAGTTCCTCGTACGACAGCCGGCGCCCCCGGTACTCCACCGCGGGCAGGTCGGGCCACGCGCGCCGCGTGTCGTCGAAGTACCGCAGCACTGTTCCCTGAGGCGGGGACGGCGTGGCACGGGTCTCGTCAGGCATGAGGGACGTCCGCCTCCTGAAGGGTCTTCTCCATCTCCGCCGCCAGGCCGGACACGAACGGCTCGTCCAGCATGGAGTAGTGGTCACCGGCCAGGACCCGTGGCGGGGCGAGGGCCGAGCACAGGTCCGCCCAGGCCGCACCCGCCGCCGCCCGCACCCGTGGATCGCTCTCCTGCGCCTGGAACAGGGCCGTCGGACCGTCGTAGGGCGCCGGTCGGTAGCGCAGGGCCGCGCGCCCGTGCGCGTCCTCCGGCGCCGATCCGGCGTCGGCCGGGAGCTGGCCGCCCAGGTAGCTGTCGACGAGGATCAGCATGGCGACCCGCTCTCCCAGCCGCGTGAGCCGCCGGGCCATCTCGTAGGCGACGAGGCCACCCATGGACCAGCCCATCAGGAGGTACGGGCCGTGCGGCCGGACCTCGCGGACCACCGCGAGGTGGCGCTCCGCGAGTGCCTCGACGTCGGTCTCCGGAGTCCGCCCCTGCCCGGTGTCTCCCTGTTGCGCGCCATCGGTGCCATCGGAGCCATCGGCGCCGTCGTGCAGGGCGTACAGCGGGCGCCGGAGCACGGACCCATCGGTGAGGTTCCGGAAGCCGATGGCGTCCCCGCCGCCGGGGTGGACGCAGAACAGCGGGGTTCCCTCGCCCCGGGTCTGGAGCGTGACGAGGTCACGTGGACGCTCGCCTGTGCCTGTGCCTGTGCCTGCGCCTGCGTCTCGGAGCAGTGCGGCAAGTGCCCTCGGCGTCGCGGGGTCGAGCGGTGGTCCGTCGAGGGCCGCCGTCTCCTCGAAGAGCACCGACACCGGCAGCTCGGCGGAGAAGGCCGCGTTGATCCTCGCGATCAGCCGCACCGCCAGGATCGAGTGGCCGCCGAGATCGAAGAAGACGTCGTCCGCTCCGACGGACGGGACCGAGAGCAGATCACCGAAGATGGCCGCGACACGCGCCTCCAGGCTGTCGCCGGGCGGCCGGACCGCTGTCCGTGCGCCGGGGTCGCGCGGGGCGTCGGCGGCGAGCAGCGCGTCGCGATCGGTCTTGCCGTTCGCCGTGAGGGGCAACCGGTCGAGCCAGACGTACGAGGCGGGGACCATGACGGCAGGCAGCCGCCCGCCGAGGTGGCCGCGCAGTTCGGAAGGCGCGACCGCGCCTTCGGCCGACGGCGAGAGGAACGCGGTGAGCAGGCCGCCGTCGCCACCGTCGGGCCCGAGCACCACCGCCGCGTCGCGGACGGCCGGGTGGTCGAGCAGCGCCCGCTCGATCTCGGCCGGTTCCACGCGGACACCGCGGACCTTGATCTGCTCGTCCCGGCGCCCGAGGCAGTGCAGCGACCCGTCAGGGGCGTAGTAGCCGACATCACCGGTCCGGTAGAGGCGTTCGCCCGGCACATCGGAGAAGGGATGCGGTACGAAGCGTTCGGCCGATCCGGCCGGATCGGCGACGTAGCCGCGCGCGAGGCCGATGCCGCCCACGCAGATCTCCCCGAGCGCTCCGACCGGCACCGGGTCCAGGCGGCTGTCCAGGACGTGGATGTCGCCGCCGTCCACGGGCCGGCCGATGGGCACGTCACCGACCGCCGGGTCGTCGGCCGTGATCTCGTGGACGGCGCAGCCCACCGCGGCCTCCGTGGGCCCGTACTCGTTGAAGATCCGTGTGGTCGCCGCGTGTTCGCGCCAGGGCGCGATGTGCTCCCAGGAGAGGTTCTCGCCGCCGAGGACGAGCGAGTGCGCGACCCCGTGCGTGTCGGCGGGATCGAGCGCGTGGTTGATCACGCCCAGATGGGAGGGAGTCATCTTGAGCACGTCCAGACCGGCCCGTCGGCCCAGCTCACCGGTGAGGCCGAAGACGTCGCGCCAGGCCGGGTCCAGGTGCACCGTGCGTCCGCTGACCAGCGGCACGAACAGACTGGTCACCGTCATGTCGAAGGCCACGGAGGAGTGGACCATGGCCCCCGTGCCGTTCTCGTGCACGTAGGTTCCGGCCGCCCAGAGCACGTAGTTGGCCAGGGCCCGGTGGGGCAGCATCACGCCCTTGGGGACGCCGGTGGAGCCGCTGGTGAACAGGATGTAGGCGAGGTTCTCCGGCGTCACCTCGGGCAGCGGTCCGACCGGTTGCTCCGGCGCCGGTTGTCCGTCGGCACGCAGGCAGCGGATCGTGCCCGCCTGGTCCTGCGGAGTGTCCGGTGCGGTGAGGATCAGGGAACACCCCGAGCGCGCCAGCATGTCCTCGGTCCGTGCCGCGGGCAGCTCCGGATCGAGCGGCAGATACGCGCCGCCCGCCTTGAGCACGCCCAGCATCGCCACCAGAAGGTGACGGGTGTGCCCGATGGACACCGCCACCGGCCGATCCGGCCCGACCCCGTGCTTCCGCAGCATCAGGGCCACTTGGCCGGCCTGTTCGTCCAACTGCCGGTAGGTCAGCCGGGCGCCGGGGTCCACGACCGCCACGGCGTCCGGTGACCGCCGGGCCTGCCGCTCGATGATCCGGTGCAGGCACGAGGGCGTCTGCCGGGTGGCACGGCCGTGGTCGACCGCGGCCCGTACGAGGTCACGGCTGTGGTCGTCGAGCACGCTGAGGGTGTCGAGCGGGGCCGAGGGGGCGGCGACGGCACCTTCCAGCAGGGTCAGGTACTGCCCGGCGATGCTCCGCACGTAGTCGGCGGGGAACTCGCCCTGGTGGTGGCGCCACACCAGCCGCAGGCAGTCGTAGCCCGTGATGCTCTCCAGCTTCAGCGCGCACGGTTCGGCCTCGACGTCGTCCCAGACCAAGGTGAAGGTGACGCCGTCGGCATGCTCGGCGGGTGTCTCCTCCTTCGCCTCGAACGCGGCCGTCCGGTCGGCCGGGGCGGTGGCGTACGCAGCCGGCAGGCGCTCCGCTGCACGCTCGGCGCGCGAACGCTCGCTCCGGACCTGGGCCAGGAGACCGGAGAACGTGGTGGCCGAGCCGGGCCCGGTGCGTACGGGCGACCAGTGGGCGAAGGGCCCGGCGCAATCGCTCAGATCGTCGTACGGGCGCCCCGGCAGGGCGGCGGCGACGGTGACGTCGGGCCGGTCGGTGACCCTGCGCAGGAGAGCCAGCAGGCAGGTGAGCAGCACGACGTCGGGCGTGACGCGGTGCTGCTTCGCACAGGCCCGGACGGCCCGCGCCAGCAGGGGCGGCACCGTGCGGTCCAGGCGCAGGACGTCGGTCCCGGTGTCCTGCCCGGCCCGCGGAGCACGGCGCAGGGGCAGGGCCAGTGGGCCGGGGTGCGGTGTGTCGACGCCATGGGCGGCGTCGTCGGACACCGGCTCGGCGGCGTCGACCTGGTGCTGCCATTGCGCGTACTGGATGTACTGCAGGGGTTCGGCGTCCGGTGAACGGCCGTCGTGGGCGAGGGCGAGCTCGGCCGGGAGTGCGCGCAGGGTCCGGCTGTCGGCGGACAGACCGGAGGCCGTGATCAGCAGCGCGTGCCGTTGGTCGGTGAGCCTGAGCAGGCGGGCGCGCAGCGGGGCGGCGTCGTCGATGCCCGCAGGCCGCAGACGCTCGGCCCGTACCTCGGCGTCCAGCTGCGCGGGGACGTCCGCGGGCGCGAACGCCCGCAGGTCCCGCACCGTCCACTCGACGCTTCCGCCGTTCCCTCCGTCGAGGTCCGCGAGCGCGGTGTTCGCCCCCGGTACACGGCGGTACCGGGCCCGCAGCGCACCATGGCGGGCGGTGACCGCGCGCAGCGCGTCGGCCAGCCGGTCCGGGTCGACGGCGCCGTCGACGTGGAGAAGCGCCTGTGCCCACCCCGGAGCTTGTGCCCACCCCGGCGCTCGTGCCCCTCCCGGCGCCTGCGCCCCTCCGAGGTCCGAGAATCCGTACGCCCGCCAGGTGCGCTGCTGCTGGAACGAGAGCCGGAACCCCTCGACCCGGTCGGCCGTCCCGCCCCGGTTCCCGTCTTCGGCGGTCTCCTGCCCCGTCATGTGAACCGCACCATGTCGCCCATGGCCACCAGGAGTTCGCGTGGGCCGCGGAAGGGGTTGCGGGCATGCGCGACCAGGATGTTGTCGAGCACCAGGACATCGCCCCTCTCCCAGGGGAAGCAGACTTCGAGCTCGGCGTACACCCGGCACATCTCGGCCATGGCCTCGTCCGGGATCACGGAGCCGTCGCCGAAGTGGCACTGGCGCGGCAGCGTCTCCGGGGTGTGGGTGGCCTCCAGCGCCGCCCGGGTCGCGGGGGCCAGGCAGGCAGGGTGCCAGTGCTGGGCCTGACAGATCCAGGACCACACGCCGGTTCGCGGATGCCGGACGGCTGCCGGGCGTACCGCCTCGGTGCGCAGCCGGTCGCCGTCCCAGGTGGAACGCAGGCCCTGCTCGGCGCAGCGTGCCTCGGCCGTGTGCCGGTCGTCGGTGCGCAGGACGTCACGCCAGTCGAGACCGAGCCCGGTGCCGTAGTTCCGGACGTACATCACGCCCTTGGCCAGGAACTCCGCCCGCAGGTCCGCGTCGAGCCGCCGGAACACCTCACGGCTGTCGACGATCGGGGTCTCGCCGCCGGAGGCGGCGGGCCGCGCACAGCAGAACATGATGCGGGCGGGCCCGGTGTCGTTGAAGGAGTTCTCGGTGTGCCACAGCAGCTTCTCCTCGGGCGGAAAGAACACCGGGGAGACGATGCTGCCGCTCAGCGAGGCACGGGGATGCTCGCCGTTGTCGCGGTACAACTGGTCGATGAGCGCGTCGGCGAGGCGTTCCAGGTCGTTCGTGGTGGTGACCGAGAACCCCCTGAGCAGCACGGCGCCGTGGTCGTCGAGGGCTTCGTCGAGCCACGCCCTCGAACGGGAGGCCCAGGCCGCGACATCGACGCCGGCGGCGGTGGGCCGGATGAGCAGGGGCGGTTCGCCCGGGGCGGCGAGCGGCGCGTGGGTGACGAGCGAGTCGGAGGTGAAGGTGAGGGGGGAGGGAACGGCCTGCCGGAGGCCCTCGGGGCCCGGCATGCCTCCGCGCGGTGTGTTCACGCGGGCTCCTCCTGGTGCAGGGCCCGGCCGAGGCGGTCGGCGGCGAGCAGATACAGGGCTTCGACGTCCTGGCCGGTGATCGAGGAGAACTGATGCGCCGTCTCGAAGGCAGGGTGGCGCACCAGCTTCTCGCGGTAGTCGGGCAGCGTGGCGCCCGACTGGAGCATCTGGAGCCACTGGCGGGTGCCGGGGTAGGGGCTGTTGACGTTGAGGGCGACGCAGCCGTCGGGGATGCAGCCCGCCCGGTGCAGTTCGGCGATGAGGTCGAGCGTCATCAGCCGCTGCTCGGCCGTCTCCCCGAGTCCGAACTGCAAGGACGTGCCGACCCGGATCCCGGCCTCGCGGCACCAGTGCGCCACGCTGCGGAAGCGTCCGGTCCAGTCGCTCTCGGAGACCAGCAGCAGTTGCCGGACCTTCTGGACGCGTACGGCGTCGGGCTCGGCCGATTCGACGCCGAAGTACACGTAGCTGCAGCCGGCCGCCGCCATGCGCCGCAGGAGGGCGCGGTCCACGTCGTTGACGGTGGTCTGGCAGCCCCACTCGAAGGTGCCGTGCTCGGCCGCGAGGTCCTCCAGGAGGGTCAGGAACTCGGCGAGCCAGCGAGGATTCTGGGTGAAGGTGCTGTCGTCGAAGAACACCGCCTCGAAGCCCTGGTCGACGCGCAGCCGGATCTCCCCGATGACGTGCTGCGGGGACCGCTGGCGGATCTTGGGCTGTTCGTAGAGGAACGCGTCCGCGGATTCATGGCAGAAGGAGCACGCGTACTTGCACCCCAGACAGGCCATGACCTGCGCGGTGAGGCGGTGTCCGAAGACGGGGAAGCGGTTCTCGTGCGTCAGCCGGGTCACGTCGATGTACGGGAGCCGGTCGCCGTCGATCGGCACGCCGCTGAGCGGCATCGACTCGATGCGGCGCGTGCTCCAGTCGTACAGGAACAGGCTGCCCACGCCCGGCAGTTCGGCGATCCGGTCCTGGTCGGCGAGCAGGCGCTTCTTGACGGTCTCGGTGTCGGCCGGCAGGCAGTCCGCCACCACCTTGAGCACCTCGGGCAGCGCGAACGCGGAGTCGCCCGCGAACACGATGTCCATCAACTCCCGTTCCTCGGGGCGGGCGAACGTCTGCAGGGCGGTGAGGCGGCCGAGTTCCTCCTCGCCGATCCGGAAGTCGTCGTGGCTCTCCTGCCGGCGGCCGCTCATCTTGGCCACACGGTGCGAGGCCGCGCGGTAGGCGTCCGGGTTCACGGCGTCCTCGTGCTGGCCGCCGAGCAGGACGAGGGCCTGCGGGCACTCCTTCTTGACCGTCTCCGCTATGCGCAGGGCGAAGTGGTGGCCCTCGGAGAGGTTGCTGATGCCGACCACCACCGGGCGGTGCTCGCGCAGGCAGGCGACGAGCTCCTCCTCGAAGGCGGGGGAGTAGGCATGGGGGTTGAGGACGGCGACGACCTCGGGGACCCGCGTGCCGGGGAACTCGTCGATGCGCAGCATCCGGTCGAGGACGCAGGTCGCGTAGAGCAGCGGGGTCGGCATGCCGGGGAACGAACCCGTCGCGCCTTCCTCGATGTGCGGGGCGCTGACGAAGAGCACCGGAAAGTACTTGAGGCGCCGTCGTTCTTCCCGGCGACGCGGGTCTTCGGGACCGGCCGTGGCCGGCCCGAGCCGGGCGGTGATCTCCTCCTCCACCGCGGCCTCGCGGAGCAGCGCTTCCTGCGAGACGGTGCGCGGGTCCTCGCCGTCGCCGGGACGCAGACGCCAGTGCTTCTCCTCCTCGTACAGCTCACGGTCTATTCGGTCCGCGCGTGCCTGGCGCACACGGCGCGCCAGGGCTTCCGGGACGGCGAGCGGTGCGGGGTCCATGGGTGTCACCCGCCCATCACACGGGAGACGTACGCGGCGACCTCGGGGTCCGCGAGCAGTCGGGTCCGGTCCACGGTGAACCCGGTGGTCGTGCCGCGCGGGTCGGCGGCGCAGGTGCCGACGCCCCCGGTGGCGGAGAGGACGGTCGTCGCCGGGGGCGCGTCCGGCGGCGGGGGCTGCGCGTCCGTCCAGGCGGCCGCGGCCAGGTAGGCGAGGTAGTGCGAGAAGCGGTCGGCGAGTTGCTGCCGCACCGCGGGGGCGACGTCTAGGCGCCGGCTGGCGGCGGCCACCGCCTCCTGGTAGGCCGTTTCCAGCGCCGCGGCGAGCGGCAGAACGTCCGCTCCGGTCGCCGCGGGTTCGCCGTCGCACGGCAGGGCCGCCGCGAGGGCGGTCTCGAGGTCCTGCGGGGAGAGCTGGGCGGCGAGCGTGCGGACGGCGGTGCGGTAGTCCTCGCCCAGGGTGTGGCTGTCGACGAGCACCGGATCGAAGGTGATCAGGGAGGGCTCGCCGAGCCCCAACATCCGTAACCGGTACGCCAGTTCGCGGGCCAGGCCGCTTCCCGCGCAGTGTCCGAGCACGGCGAGCACCGGTTGCCCGCGCTCCTTGACGGCCTCCAGCCAGGGCGTCACGTACTCGCCGGGCCCCTGCCGCAGGAGCGCTTCGACCGTGCAGTGATTCGGCACCCCCTCCAGTACATGCCTTCCGTCCAGGAAGGAGGCCAGGTCGGCGAAGCGGGCGTCCCCGCGCCCCGCGTCGAAGGCCACCGTGAGGATGAGGCCCGCGTCGCCCTGCCGCAGTACGTGCCATCGAGAAGAAGTCATGGTGCTCCCGTCTGTCCGGGGCCGCGGAAGGCTATACGTGGGCATCGGCCCAGAAGGTGCCGTACTCGTCGGCGGTGCCGGGGGCCGGCGCGGCACCGAAGTACGGGGTCTTGTCCATGGCCTGCGCGAACAGGTCCTGGCCCTCAAGGAACACGTCGTAGACCTGGTCCGGGGTGGCCTTGTCGGTGGCGAAGACGGGTGGCAGATCCTCGTGGTAAAGACGGAAGTCGCGGTGGAGCAGCTTCATCCCGAAACGCTCGGGGTGCTCGAACATGGCACTTCCCGGATAGGGCACGAGGCCGAAGAGATAGGTCGCCTGCAGCAGGTCCTCGTCGAGCAGTTCGCATACCCAGTCGATGCTGCGCCGCATGTCGTCGGTGCTCTGGTCGGGAAAGCCGTTCACGGTGAAGGAGCAGGCCGCGAGCCCGGCGTCCCTGACCTTCTTCAGGGTTTCCCTGGTCGCACTCAGCTTCATGTGGTGTTTGTGCGTCTCATGACTTTCCTGGACCGCGGTCTCCAGGCCGATCTCCACCCACTGGCAGCCGCTGCTCTTCAGCTTGCGCAATATGCGGTCATCGGTCAGGCAATTCAGCCGGGTCTGGCAGTCGTAATTGATGTCGCCTTCCTGCTCCAGGAGTTCCAGGAGTTCGAGGGTGCGGTCCGGGTGCAGGGTGAAGGTTTCGTCGCCCCAGTAGATGTTGTGCCGACCGCCGTAGCGGGACCGGTAGGCGCGGATCTCTTTGAGAACGCGGTCCAGGGGGAAATAGTCGGGGCGTTGACCGATCGTCTGGATGGTGCAGAACGTGCACTTGTAAGGGCAGCCCAGGGCATAGACCTGCCGTAAGTAGCGGATGTCCTCGCCGGTGCTCGTGGGGAAAAGGTCCACTTTGGGGAAGGGGATGTCGGCCGGGAGCAGATGCGGATAAGTGGATTCCGTCCGGACGGTGGAGCCGTCGGAGCGCCGGTGCACCAGGTTGCCCACGCCGGACACGTCGCGTCCGTCGGTCAGGGCGTCCAGGAGCGCGGGCAGGGCATGCTCGCCGCGGTCGACCACGACGTAGTCGACGCTGGGGTGGGCGGCCACCTCGTGGGCCAGCGGTGTGGCGACGACCCCGCCGTAGACGATGTGGGCCGCGGGACTGATCCGCTTGACGGCGTCCGAGATCTCGTACGCGTAGCAGAGGTTCACGGTCATCGGGGAGAACAGATAGACGTCCGCGGGGTGCCGGCGCACGGCCGCCTCCACGGCGTCCACGGCCAGGTGCCCCGGTCGCGTGAACGCGTCCGGATCGGTGTAGAGATCGACCACGTCGATGTCGGTGTAGCCGTGCGCGACGAGTACTCCGCCCAGCCAGTGCATCCAGTGCGGAAGCTCCCACATGTTCTTTCGCATGTGGTCGAGCCCCGGGTGGGCCGCATGGTACTGAATGTCGAAGTTCCGCCAGAAGTCTTTGCGCTGAGCAATAGGAACGGTAGACATGGGCGTATGCACAAAAGCGACCCGCAATTTCTCTCCAGGCAAGAGGCGGTTGGGGGTGCGTACAGACGTACCAAGCGAAATTGAATGTTTAGCATGTGTGACGGAGCACCGTCAAGAAGGCGCATCAAGGGGGCTTGATCCAGGCGTCCTTGACGGCCCTCTGGGCGTGTGATCTACTGCCCGTCGGCAGATCTGGATTGGGGGAACCCGTGCCGTCAGGGGAACTGTCCGAGGATCAGGATCAGGCACGGCCGACGGGTACGGAGGGCAGTTCGCCCTCTTTATGGAGCAACCCCGCGTATCGCATTTTCTTAGGCGTTCAGACCCTTTCCGCGCTCGGTGACTCCTTCTCTTATGTCGCGTTGCCGCTGTTGGTGCTGCACAGCACGGGTTCGGTCCTCCAAATGGGTCTCGTCACCGGCCTCACCGGTGTCGCGTCGATCCTGACCGGCCTGTTCGCCGGAGTCGTGGCCGACCGCTTCGACCGCAGACGGCTCCTCATGCTTGCCGACGGGGCGCGCTGCCTGCTCTACCTCGTGATCCCCCTCGCGTGGATCTCCGCGACGCCCGTCTGGCTGATCTACACCGTCGTCCCCATCGCGGGATGCTTCTCGATGCTTTTCCAGGTCACCTACGTGACCGTGGTGCCGGCCATCGTTCAACCGGATCAGATCACCAGGGCCAACGGCCACATGTATGCGACGTACGCGGTCGCCAGCGTCGCCGGACCCGCGCTCGCGGGTTTCGTGGCCTCGTCCGCGGGTCCCGCCGCCGCGATCGGCATCGACTCCGCGACCTTCGCGGTCTCCGCCCTGGGTGTTCTGCTGGTGAAGTTCAACGGCAGGCCGCGCACGTCCGAATCCGCCCAACACGGCTCCATCCGCAACGAGTTCCTGGCCGGCGCGAAGTTCCTGTGGCTGCACCCCGTGCTGCGTCCCCTGACGCTCCTGCTCTCGCTGATCACCTTCCTCATCTACGGCCTGACCGACCTCGTCATCTACCTGGTCAAGGACGAGCTGAACCGCCCGGACACCACGGTCGGCTATGTGCTGACGGCCGGGACGGTCGGCTCGTTCATCGCCTCCGCGGTGGTCGCCCGGGTGCGCCGACGGTTCGCGTTCGGCGCGACCTGGATCTGCGCGTTCTCGGTCGCGGGGTTCGCCGTCGCCGGGATCGGCCTGTCCGGGAGCGTCCCCGTGATCGCCGTCCTGATGACGATCACCCTGATGTGCACCGGCATCGCCGGCATCTCCTCCATGTCGCTGCGTCAGGAAGTGACGCCCAGTCATCTGCTCGGCCGCGTCACGTCCGCCTTCTGGACCATTCACACGGCGCTCGGGCCGATCGGTGCGGCCATCACCACCGCGGCCGCCGCCGGAGCCGGGGTCACCACGATCTGTCTCGTCATCGGTGTCGCCGTCCTGGCCATCGCGCTGACCGGCATGCTGACCGGCATCGCCCGGCCCCACGCCGCCGACCGCCCGGCAGGAGAGGTCGCATGAGCTTCGGCACCCCCGGCACCCGGCCCCTGTCCGGCCCCACGGCGCCGTCGGCGACGGACACGCTCTCCCCGGTCCAGGAGAGCTTCTGGTTCCTGGACCGGATGCATCCCGGCACCGCGCTCTACAACGCGTGCTCGGCGATCCGCCTGAGGGGCCCGCTCGACGCCGGCGCGACCGCCGGCGCCGTGCGGGAGATCGTCCGCAGGCACGACGTCCTGCGCGCGAGCTTCCCGGCCGACGGCGGCGTACCCCGCACCCGCGTCGCCCCCGAACTGCCGCTGGCCACGGCCCTGATCGACCTGACCGGGCTGCGCCCCGAGCACCGCGCCGCCGAGACCCACCGCCTCGCCGAGGAGCACGCGCGACGCCCGTTCGACCTGGAATCCGGCCCTCTGATACGCACGGTCCTGCTGCGCTCGGCCGACGACGACCACACCCTGCTGCTCAACTGGCACCACATCGTCAGCGACGGCTGGTCCCGGCAGGTGTTCCTCGACGAATTCCTCGAACTCGTCGGCGCACAGGCCGAGTTCCGCGAGCCCCACCTGTCCCCGCTGCCCGTTCAGTACGCCGACCTCGTCGCCCGGCGTCGGCACCTGAGCGCCGGCCACCCCGTGTACGACGCCGAACTGGCCTACTGGCGCGCGCGACTTTCGGCACTTCCCGACGTCCGGCGACTGCCCCCGGACCGCACGCCCCCCGGCCGGGCGACGCCTCCCGCTGCCACCGCGCGCCGCACACTCGATCCCGGACTGATGCGTCGCGTAAGGGAGTTGGCCCGCGCCGAGCGCGGCACCCCCTTCATGGTGCTCCTCACCGGCTTCGTGATCGCGCTCTCGCGCCACATGGACCAGGACGATGTCCTGGTCGGCACGCCGAGCGCCCTGCGGGAGGACGTCGACGCCGACCTGCTGATCGGCCCCTTCCTCAACATGCTCGCCCTGCGCACCGACCTGTCGGGCGACCCGACCGTGCGCCAGGCCCTGGCCCGGGTGCGCCAGACCTGCCTGGGGGCCTACGAACACCAGACGGTCTCCTTCCAGGACGTCGTGTCCGCCCTCGACACGGAGCGCGGCGACGGCGACGGCGACGGTCAGTTCTTCGGCGTCACCTTCCAGTACATCGCTGCGCCCTCCACCCGCACCGGACCCGGCGCCCTGACCGCGAGCGCCGAGGAGGTGGACATCGGCGTCGCCAAGTTCGACCTGACCGTCGACGTGTTCGCCGATGAGGAGCGTACGGACGTCCTCGCCCACTACGACAGCGGGCTCTACCGCGCGGAGACCGTCGACGGGCTGCTCCGCCTGTGGCGGTCCGTGCTCGACGACATGACCCGGGACCCGGAACAGCCCGTCGGCCTGACGGGAGCGCTCGGCTCCGAGGACCGCGCGCTGCTGCTCGACGCCGCGACGGGAGTGCCGGTCGCGTCCGACGCGTCCGCCGGGTCCGTCGCAGAAGGCTGCGTGCTCGACGTGTTCGAGCAGTGGGCCGACCGCACGCCCGACGCCCCCGCCTTGGTGCACGGCGACACCCGGCTCACCTACGGCGAACTCGACCGCGCGGCCAACCGCCTTGCCCACCGGCTGCTCGGCGAGGGCGTCACCCCCGGGTCCCGCGTCGGCATCTACATGGAGCGCTCCGCCGAGAGCGTCGTCGCGGTCCTCGCGGTGTGGAAGGCGGGCGCCGCCCATGTGCCGCTCGACCTCGACAGCCCCGCCTCCCGCCGCGCGATGATCGTCGCCGACGCCGGGGTGGAGGTGGTGGTCACCCAGGAGTCGATCGTCGCCGACCTGGCCGGCGATCCCGTACGCAGCCTGGTGGCAGGACCGGACGGCCGTGACCCGAGCGGGGCCGCCCACGCGGACAGCGCCGGCACCCCCGGCACCCGGCCCGAGCGCGACCTCGGCCCTGACAGCCTCTGTTATGTCATGTATACGTCGGGCTCGACGGGGCGCCCGAAGGGCGTCATGGCCACCCACGGATCGCTCCGGCGCATCCAGCTCGCGTGGGAGCACGCCTTCGCCCTGCGCGGCCGCATCCGGGCCCATCTGCAGATGGCCAACTTCAGCTTCGACGGGTACCTCGGCGAGCTCGTCCGCTGCGTCGGGTCCGGCGCCACCCTCGTGGTCTGCCCCCGCGAAACGCTGCTCCTTCCGGCCCGGCTGCTGCGGCTGATGCGCGAGGAGGGCGTCGACGTGGCCGACTTCGTGCCCACGGTGCTGCGGACCCTGGCCGCGCACGTCGCCGAAAACCGCGCCGACCTGGCCTTCCTCAAGCTGCTCATCGTCGGCTCGGACACCTTCCCCGCCGACGAGCTGGCGAGGATCCGCGGGCTGTGCGGACCGGATACAGACGTGGTCAACTGCTACGGGCTGACCGAAGGCACCATCGACAGCACCTACTTCCCCGTCGGCGCCGATGACCACGACACCCGGTGCGTGCTCATCGGCACCCCCCTGCCCGGCACCGAGGCCTATCTCCTCGACGACCGGATGCGCCTGGTGCCCCCGGGTGTGCCCGGCACCCTGTACATCGCGGGCCCCACCCTCAGCCGCGGCTACCTCGGCGCCCCGGGCCGCACCGCCGACGCCTTCGTGCCGCACCCCTTCGCCTCCCGGCCCGGCGAGCGGATGTACCGGACCGGCGACCGCGGCCGCTACCGCCACGGGCCACAAGGCCTGCGCATCGAGTTCCTCGGCCGCCGCGACCACCAGCTCAAGGTGCGCGGCTACCGCGTCGAACTCGGCGAGATCGAGGCCGCGTTCCGCCGTTCCCCGCACGTCCGCGACGCCGTCGTCCTCACCGAGGGGGAGCCGGACGCGAAGCGAGTCCACGCCTACCTCGTACCGAAGGCCGGGCAGGACGGCGTGGACTGGCACGGCGTGCTGCGCGAGCACCTGCCGCTCTACATGCTGCCCGACCGCCTGGTGCTCCTGACCGAGCTCCCGCTCACCCCGAACGGCAAGCTCGACCGCGCCGCGCTTGCGGGAGCCGTCGGCACCGAGGTCGCCCCGCCCGGCACCTCACGGCCGGCCCGCACCCCGGTCGAGCACACCCTGCTCGACCTGTGGCGCACCGCGCTGCGGCGCGCGGACATCGGCGTGAACGACGACTTCTTCAGCCACGGCGGTGACTCACTCATGGTGATGCGAGTGATCGCCGCCGCTCATGACACCTGGGGCGTGGACATCACCGTCCGGGCCTTCTTCCGTGCTTCGACGGTGGCCCGCCTTGCGCCACTGGTCGAGCAGTTGCTCGCCGAGCCCGCCACCGACGGCGGGACGGACGAAGGACCGGGCCGGCTCGACCGGATCGTGCCGGTCGCCCGCCAACGCATCGTGTACGAGGAGGGCTAGTGACGGCTGGACCGCACGGCGGCGACCCGGACGGATACCGGGTGGTCGTCAACCACGAGGAGCAGTACTCGATCTGGCCCGCGGGACGGGAGCGGCCGGCGGGCTGGGACGACACCGGGCACGGCGGGACGCGCGAGGAGTGCCTGGCGTACATCGAGACCGTGTGGACCGACATGCGGCCGCTGAGCCTGCGCCGCCGGATCGAGCGGGAGGCCGCGGGATGACGCCGTACTACCTGGGCTGCCTCCTCGGCGATGTGCGCGGCTTCGCCGGCTGGGCCGCATCGGCGGCCGGGGAACAGCGCGACCTGCCCGATGACACCGTGGTGTACCTGCGCGACGACCTGGCCGTCGTACGGCACCCGGTCCAGGCCGACCAAGGGGTGCTGTGGGAGGCGTCCACGCCGCAGTGGCGTGCCTTCTGCGCCGACGAGCTGCGGTTCGAGCCGGCCGCCGGGCGGGAGTGACGGCCGTGGAGCTGCCCCACGTCATCGAGGCACACGAGGGCGAGAAGCTCCTCGACCGGATCGGCGGGGACCGCACCGCGATACGGCGGCGGCTGCGCACGAACGGAGCCGTCCTGCTGCGCGGCTTCGCGGTCGGCGGGGTCGACGGATTCGAGTCCGCGGTGCGGGAACTGTCCGGCGAGGACCCGCTGCCCTACGAGGAACGGTCATCGCCGCGCAGCACCATCAAGGGCCGGGTCTACACCTCCACCGACTACCCGCCGCACGAAGAGATCTTCTTCCACAACGAGAACTCCTACCGCGTGTCCTGGCCGATGAGCCTGTACTTCTACTGCGTCCAACCGCCGGGCGGCCGCGGGGCGACCCCGCTGTCGGACACCCGTCGTGTGCTGCACGCCCTCGACCCCGCCGTGCGCGAGGAGTTCGAGCGGCGTGGCTGGAAGGTGGTGCGCAACTTCGGCTCCGAGTTCGGGCTGCGCTGGCAGGAGGTCTACGACACCGAGGACCGCGCGCAGGTGGAGCGGTTCTGCGCGGCCAACGGCGTCGACGCCGAGTGGCGCGCGGACGGCAGACTGCGCACGTCATCGGTGCGCGAGGCCGTGCACCGGCATCCGGAGACGGGGGAGGAGGTGTGGTTCAACCACGCCGCGATCTTCCACCTCTCGACGCTGTCGCCGGAGAACCGCGCGGGCATGCTCGAACTGTTCGGCGAGGAGGATCTGCCCAACCAGAGCTACTTCGGCGACGGCGCGGACATCCCGGACGACGTCGTGGCGCACGTGCGCGACTGCTACCGCTCGGCGGCCACCCGGTTCGACTACGTCCGCGACGACGTCCTGGTCGTCGACAACATGCTCACCGCGCACGGCCGCGAACCCTTCACCCGCCCCCGTACGGTCGCCGTCGCCATGGCCGAGGCGGTCGCGGCGGCCGGGCAGAGGCGTCCGGCATGACGGGCCGCACCGTCTCCGCCCTGGTGAGCGACGCGTCGTACGCCCAGGCCAGGATGTACTTCCTCGACGAACTGGCCGACCGGGCCGGGGTGTTCACGGTCGCCCGCGTCCTGGACCTGGACGGTGACGTCGACCCGGTGTCCCTGGCCGCGGCGGTGCGCGCATGCGTCCGCCGCCACGAGAGCCTGCGCACCTGCTTCCGCGTCCTCGACGGACAGCTCCGCCAGATCGTCACCGACGACGAGCCCGCGCCGCGCACCCTCGATCTGCGTGCCCTGCTCGGGCGGGACACCCCGGTGGACGAGCGGGAACTGGTCGCGGGGCTGGCCCGTCAGGAGGCCGCCGAACCCTTCGACCTGCGGCGGGTCCCGCTGCTGCGGACCACGCTGATCCGGCTCACCGACCGGCGGTCCGTCCTGCTCGTGACGCTCCATCACATCGTGGCCGACGCCTGGTCGCTCGACCTCTTCCTGCGGGAACTGTGGGCGCTGTACCGGGCCCATGTCGCCGGGGCCCCGCACGAGCTGCCCGAACTCCCCTTGCAGTACGCGGACTTCGCGGCCTGGCAGCGGCGAGCCGAGGCGTCCGGCGGCCACGACCGGCTCATCGCCCACTGGCGCGAGCGCGTCCGCGACCTCCCCGACCTCGTCCTGCCCACCGACCGACCGCGGCCCGAACAGCGGTCCTACCGGGGCCAGGAGCTCTCCGTCCCGCTCGACGACCACCTCGCGGACCGGCTGAACGACCTGTGCCGGGAGGAGGGAGCGAGCCTGTTCATGGCACTCCTCGCCGGCTTCTACGTCGCCCTGCACCGCTACAGCGGTCAGACCGACCTCGCCGTGGGCGGCACCACGTCCGGCCGCGCCCGCCCCGAGACCCAGAACGTGATCGGCTCCTTCGTGAACATGGTGGTCCTGCGGACCCTGGTGCGCGACGACCACACCCTGCGTGACGTGCTGCGAGCCACCGCGGAGACCTGCCACGACGCCTACGAACACCAGGACCTGCCCTTCGAGCGGCTGGTGGCCGCGCACGGCGGGGACCGGCGGGCCAACCGAAACCCCCTGTTCCAGATCGTGTTCCAGATGATCGTCGAACCGGACGACGATCTGTCCGTACCGGGGCTGCGCGTCCGGATGCGCGAAGCGGCCACCACCGTGACCACCTTCGACCTGGTGTGCACCGTCGCGAACACGGCCGGCCGGCTGTCGGCGACCCTGGATTACGCGACCGAGCTGTGGGACAGGGACACCGTCGCCGCCCTGGGCCACGCCTGGCGGCGGGCCCTGCGCGAGCTGGCCGAGCGGCCCGACCGCGCCGTGCGGGACCTCCCCCTGGCCGAGGAGCGGCGCTACGCCCCGGGCGCGTTGCCGGACGAGCTGCGCCGGACGGAGGCCCTCGCGGACCTGCCCGCGGATGCCGAGCTGAGCGTCCGCGACCCCTACGGCCATCCCGCGCCGCAGGGAGCGGTCGGTGAACTCCTGCGCCACGACCGGCCCGAGGCTCCCGGCGTCCCCGCGCGGCCGACCGGAGTCGCGGTGCGGTCGGACGGGAGCGGCCGGCTCATGGCCGCCCCCTCCCGGGACGCGACCCCGGCCCTTGGCCCGTCACCGGCCGCCGACCACACCGAACCCGTGGGCTCCATGGAGCGTGCACTCGCCGCCCTGTGGGAGGAACTCCTCGGCCGGTCCGGGATCGGACGGCACGACAACTTCTTCCGGCTCGGCGGCCATTCGCTCCTGGCGACGGTGCTCATCACCCAGGTCCAGGAGCGCTACGGCGCCGACGTGACCCTGGAGGCGTTCTTCCGCGTGCCCACCCCCGCGGGTCTTGCCGAGGCCGTCGCCGCCGCGTCGGACACCGCGGGGAGCGAGGGCGCGCAGGCGGACGAACTGGCCGCGCTCGTGGCCGCCCTGGAGCGACAGGAGGACCATGCCTGAAGCCGATCTCGCCGAGCGGATCCAGAACCTCGGCGCGAAGAAGCGCGCGGAACTGCTCCGGCAGCTGAGCGAACGCGGCATCACCCCGCCGCTGAGCCTGTTCGCCGGGCCCACCGAGGGCGACGCGCCGGTGTCGTCGGCCCAGCGGCGCATCCTCTTCCTGGGCGCGCTCCAGCCGGAGAGCTCCGGCTACACCAGCGTGAACCCCTTCCGGCTCACCGGGCGACTCGACCCGGCCCTGCTCCGCCGCTGCCTCGACGAGATCACCGCCCGGCACGAGATCCTGCGCACCGCGTTCCCCACGGTCGACGGCGTCCCCGTGCAGCGCGTCCTGGATGCCGTACGCGTCCCGCTGCCCGTCGTCGACCTGCGCGCACTGCCGCCCGCACGGCGGGCGGCCGAGGCGGACCGCCTCATCGAGGCCGAGCACGGCGTCCCCTTCGACCTGGCGGCCGCCCCGCCCGCGCGGTTCCGGCTGCTGCGGCTGTCCGCCGAGGAGTCGGTGCTCCTCTCGGTGTTCCACCACGTCGCCGTGGACGGCTGGTCCCTCGCCGTCCTCGGCCGCGAACTGACCGCACTGTACGAGGCGTTCGCACTCGGTCTGCCGAGCCCTCTGCCGCCCTTGCCGGTGCAGTACGGCGGTTACGCCCGCTGGCAGTCCGTCCGCGAGGGCGGCGAGGAGATCCGGCGGCAACTGGCCTACTGGGAAACACACCTCAGCGGCGCCCCCGACCGGCTCGACCTGCCCACCGACCGGCCCCGGCCACCCGTGCAGAGCCACCGGGGGGCCACCCACCATTTCGTGGTCGGCGCGGGGCTGACCGAGTCCTTGCGCGAGCTGGGGGTGCGGCACGGGGCCACCCTCCACATGACGCTGCTCGCCGCGCTCTCCACCGTCCTGCACCGCTACAGCGGGCAGGACGACATGCTCATCGGCGGGGCCGTCGCCAACCGGCGGCAGAGCGAACTGCACGACCTGGTGGGCTTCTTCGCCAACTCGGTGCTGTTCCGCACGCGCCTCGACGGCGACCCCGGCTTCGCGGACCATCTGGCCCGGGTGCGACAGACCTGCCTGGAGGCGCACGCCCACCAGGACGTCCCGGTGGACCTGATCGCCCAGCGTCTGTTCCCCGAGCGCGATCTCGCGCGCAACCCGCTGTACCAGGTCAATTTCACGCTGCACAACACGCCGCCCGTCGCCGGTGACCCTTCCGGCCTGACGGTGACGCTGCTGGACACGGCCACCGAGTCCTCCCGCTTCGACCTCGACTTCAACATCCTGGAGACCGACGAGGGACTCGACTGCCTGGTCGACTACGCCACCGACCTCTTCGACGCCACCACCGTCGGCCGCATCTGCGACTCACTCGGCGAAGTGCTCTGTGCCGCGGTCACCGACCCCGAACAGCGCCTGTCCGCGCTGCCGGTGCTGTCCGCGCGCGAACTGCGGCGGATCGTCCACGAGTGGAACGACACCGGCACCGGTTCCTGCGACACGCCCCTGCACGAACTGGTCGCGGCCCAGGCAGCCCGTACCCCCTACGCGGTCGCCGTGTGCGGGGCGGACCGCACCTTGACGTACGAAGAGCTCGACGGCGCGGCGAACCGGCTCGCCCACCACCTGCGGGACGCCGGGGCCCGCCCCGGCACCGTGGTGGCCGTCCTGATGGCGCACGGCCCCCACACGGTGACCGCGCTGCTCGCGATCCTCAAGACCGGCGCCGCCTACGTCCCGCTCGACCCCACCCACCCGCCGTCCCGGACGAACGCCATGCTCGCCGACAGCCGGGCCGCCGTCCTGCTCGCGGACGACGGCTTGCCCACCGAGGTGGACCCCGCCGGCGCCCGCGTCGTCCGGCCCGCCGCCGAAGCCGACGCGATCGCGCGACGGCCCGCACACGCACCGGACGTGCGGGTGTCGGCGGACGACCTGATCTACCTCATGTTCACCTCGGGCTCCACGGGCCGGCCCAAGGCTGCCCTGCTCACCCACCGCAACATCGTCAACTACCTCCTGTGGGCCAAGGACCACTACCGCGCGGCCACGGGAACAGGCGTACCCGTGCACTCGCCCCTCGCCTTCGACCTGACCGTGACGAGCGTCTTCGCGCCGCTGCTCGCCGGACAGCGCGTGCTGCTCCCGGCACCGGCCGCCGACGACACGCCCGACGCCGCCCTGCGCGACCTGCTGGCGGACGCCGCCGACCTGAGCTTCGTCAAACTGACGCCCTCCCACCTGAGACTGCTCGAACAGGCAGCGGACGGCGCGCCGCTCGCTCTGCCCGCCCGGACGGTCGTCCTCGGCGGCGAGGGCCTGCACGAGGACGCCCTGTCCGCGCTGCGCGCGGGCTCACCGGCCGCGCGGATCATCAACGAGTACGGACCCACCGAGACCGCCGTGGCCTGCACCGCCTTCGAGGCGGCGAGCGGCCAGGAGGCGGGCGGCACGGAGGCGGACATCGCGCGGGCGGCGGGCGGCGGGGACCGGGTGCCGATCGGGCGGCCGATCGCCAATGTCCGCGTCCACGTCCTGGACGAGGCGCTGCGCCCGGTGCCGGTCGGCGTGCCGGGCGAGGCCTGCGTCGGCGGTGCCGGAGTGGGCCAGGGCTACTGGAGCCGGCCCGCGCTCACCGCGGAACGCTTCGTGCCCGACCCCTTCGGCACGGTCCCGGGCGCCAGGCTGTACCGCACGGGAGACCTGGTCCGGCTGCTGCCCGGCGGCGAGCTCGAGTACCTCGGCCGACGGGACGAACAGGTCAAGGTGCGGGGCCACCGGCTCGAACCCGCCGAGGTCGAGGCCGCGGTGCGCAGCCACCCCGAGGTGCGGGACTGTGCCGTCGAGGTGGTGCGACGCGCACCGGGCGACGAGCGGATCATCGCCTTCGTCTGCCTGCGGGAGGGTGCCCGCAGCGAGGGGAACTGGGACGGCGACCGCGTCGAGGAGTGGCGCCGCCTGTACGAGACCACGTACGGAGACCTGCCCGCGGACGGCGGTGCCTCCTTCAACCTCGCCGGCTGGCTCAGCAGTTACACGGGGCGGCCCCTGGACGAGGCGCAGATGCGTGGCTGGCTGGACGAGACGCTCCGGCGCCTCAGGGCCCTGCGGCCCCGCGACGTCCTGGAGATCGGCAGCGGCACCGGCATGATCCTGCTCAACCTGCTGGATGCGGCCAGGAGTTACCGGGCCACCGACCTATCGGCCGCCGCCGTCGCCCACGTACGGAGCGCGGTGGACGCCATGGGCCTACCGCCCGGCAGGGTCGAGGTCCGGACGGCCCCCGCACACCGGAGTATCACGCGACCAACGGCGGCCCCGGCGCCCGACACCGTGGTGCTCAACTCGGTGGTCCAGTACTTCCCCTCGGCCGGTTACCTCCTGGACGTGCTGCGGCAGGCCGTCGACGCGGTACCGGACGGCGGCCACGTCTTCCTCGGCGATCTGCGCAGCCTTCCGCTGCTCGACCTGTTCCACACGTCCGTCCAGGTGCACCGGGCCCCCGCGAACATGCGCCTCGGCGAACTGCGCTCCCGTATCCGCCGCCAGAGCGCCCTCGACCCCGAACTGTGCGTCGATCCACGGCTGTTCGACGAGGTCGCGGCTCGCTGGCCCAGGATCGCGCGGGTCCGCGTCCTGCCCAAGCGGGGCCGCGACGACAACGAACTCAGCCACTACCGCTACGACGTCGTCATCACGGTCGGCCCCAGGCCGCCCGCGCCGGAGCCCACCGGCACGGTGCTCGACTGGGCCACCTCGCCCCTGGCCCCCGGCGAGCTGCTGGACCTGGTCGAGCGGGAGCGCCCCGAGCGCCTGCGCCTCGCCGGGGTGCCCAACGCCCGGCTGAGCGGGGCGCTCGCCCTGCGCGACCTCATCGAGGAGCGTGCGCCGTCCTCCTCCGTGGGCGAGCTCCGTGCCCGCGCCAGCGCCCTGCCCCCACAGGGCTGCGCGCCCGAGGACTGGTGGGAGCTGGCGGAGCAGGGCGCGTACGAGGTGGAGCTGAGCTGGCTGGACGGGCGGTCCGACGGCGCCTACGACGTGACCCTGGTGCGCCGTGCGGCCGAGGGCTCCGGGCTCCCGGCCACGGCGACGCACCCCCACGCCACGGAGCGCCGCACGACGCCCGGCGCCGAGCCCCCCGCCGCCGAACCCTTCGACGCACGGCATCACACCAACGACCCGCACTGGCGCAGGGCCTGCGCGATGGCCGTCCCGGACATCGACGCCCACGTACGGAACTGGCTGCCCGAGCCGCTCCTTCCGGCGCACTACGTCCCGATGCCCGAACTCCCGCTCACCCCGAACGGCAAGACGGACCGCACCGAACTGCGCCGGCTCGCGGCGGACCCCGCGGTCGTGGAGCGGGCCGTGTGGACCGTGGCAGGCCGGGAGCTCACCGGCACCGAGCAGGTGGTCGCCGACATCTGGCGCGAGCTGCTCGACTGCGGTGACGTCACGCCCGGCGACGACTTCTTCGGTCTCGGAGGGCACTCCCTGCTCACCCTTCAGGTCGTCTTCCGCCTGCGCAAGCGCCTGGACGTCGCCCTGCCCGCGCGCGCCCCGTTCGACCACCGCACCCTCGCCGAACTGGCCGCCTGCGTCGACGCGTTGCGCGAGCCCGAGGCAGGTTCCGGGCCGCCGCCGCTCACCGCCGTGCCGCGCACCGGGGTGCTGCCCGCCTCGTGCGCGCAGGAACGCCTGTGGTTCATGGACCAGTTGAACCCGGGCGACCTCCGGTACAACGTCCCGGTCTTCGACCGGATCCACGGCCCGCTCGACGTTCGCGCGCTCTCCCGGGCCCTCGACGCGCTCGTCGCCCGGCACGAGGTGATGCGGACCCTGATCACCGCGCCCGACGGAGTGCCCCGGCAGGAGATCCGGCCGCCCGAGCCGGTGCCCTGCCCGCTGGTCGACCTCAGCGCCCTGCCCCGGGCCGCACGGGAGACGGAACTGGCGCGGCTGGTCCGGGCGGAGTACCACCGCCCCTTCGACCTGGCCCGGGGGCCGGTCCTGCGGGCGCATGTGGTGCGCCTCGCGCCGCGGGACCACGCCTTTCTGCTGTCCCTGCACCACATCGTCCACGACGGCTGGTCGCTCGGCCTCTTCAACGCCGAACTCGCCGCTTTCTACGAGGCCTTCGCCGAGGGCCGCGAGCCCGAGCCGGTCGCGCCACAGGTCCAGTACGCCGACTACGCCCTATGGCAGCGGCGGATGCTGGACGACGGCCACCTGGACGACCAGCTCGCCTACTGGAGACGCAGGCTGGCCGGCGTCACGGAGCTGCCGCTGCTGCCCACGGACCACCCACGCCCCGTGCGGCCCACCGGCAGCGGCCGACTGCTCCCGGTCGTGATCCCGGCGGAGACCGTGGCGGAGATCCGGCGGCTGTGCCGCGAGTCCGGGGCCACTCCGTTCGCCGTGCTGCTCACCGCGCTCGGCGCGGCCCTGTGCGCCCGCACGGGGGAGCGGGAGGTCACCGTCGGCACCGATGTCGCGGGCCGCACCGCCGCCGAGACACAGGAGATGCTCGGCTTCTTCGTCAACCAGCTGGTGCTCCGCATCGACCTCGCGGGCGAGCCGACCTGGCGGGAGCTGCTGGGCCGGGTGCACGGCACGGTGCTCGAAGCGCTCAGCCATCAGGACGTGCCCTTCGAACGGGTCGTCCAGGCGCTCAACCCGCCCCGCAGCCGCCGGCACAGCCCGCTGTTCCAGACCAAGCTCGTGCTGAACAACACGCCGGGACGGTCGGGCATGGAGATACCGGGGCTGAGGATCGCACCGGTCCCGGTCGGCCTCGACACCACCAGGTCCGACGTGGCGCTGATCCTCCAGGAGAGCCAGGAGAGCCAGGAGAGCCAGGAGAGCCAGGAGAGCCAGACGGACGCGGACGGTGAGATCACCGGGTTCCTCGAGTACAGCACCGAGCTGTTCGAGGAAGCGACCATGACCGAACTGCTCGACGAATTCGTCGGCACCCTCAACTCCCTGACCCGGAACCAGCCCCCCACCCTGACCGACGATCCGGGGGCCGGTGCCGCCTGATGAAGAGACTCGCCCTCCCCGACGGCAGCCGGGCCGCGTTCGACGCGGGCCTGGCCCTGTTCGAGACGGGAGACCACCGCGCGGCGGTCGGCCCGCTCCAGAAGGCTGCTGAGGACCCTCGGCTGCGGGCCCGCGCCCTGTACCTGGTCGGGGAGTGCTTCCAGCACCTCGGAGCCCAGTCGGCCGCGGCCATCGCCTATCAGCAGGCGGCACTGAGCGGCCCCGGGGACGACGACAAACGCCTGCTGTACGAGAGCGCGCGGGCCCTGCGGGAGGAGGGCAGACACGCCGAGGCCGCCGACCGCTTCGAGACGCTGCTCGCCTGGGACGCCACGTACGAGGATGCCTGGAAGCTGCATGAGGACAGTCGCAGCTGCGCCGGCCCGGCCGTCCCGTCCTCCGCGCTCGTCAGGGACCTGGAGGCGCGGGGTCTGCTCGGGAACTCCGACTCGCGGATCGCGGCCTACGACGCTCTGTTCTACGTCCAGTTCGACCACACCGGCCTGCACGACAGCATCAAGAAGCGTCTCGAACTGGTGCAACTGCTCACCGCCGTCGGGGATGCCGTCGGGGACGTCACCGCGGTGGCCACCTCGCTCGACGTCGGCAGCGGCACTCTGCGCTACCCCCAGGTGCTCGACCGGTACGGGGTGCGGTCGTACGGGATCGACCTCAGCGACGCGGGAATCCGGGTCTGCGTGGACGAACGCTGGGCCCGCCGGTTCGCCGTCGCCGACGGCACCGCGATGCCCTTCCGCGAGGGCAGCTTCGACCTGGTCACGTGCATGATGGGCACGGTCAACCACCTGTCGGCGGCCCAGCGCGAGCGCTTCCTCGCCGAGGCGTTCCGGACGCTGCGGCCCGGTGGGCTCCTGGTGGTGAGCGCGTGGGACCCCGCCTGCCGCTTTCAGACGTTCCTGTCCTTCTACTCACCGGCGGAGATGGCCCAGCTGCGGTCACGGCTGACCGAACGGGAGCTGCTGCGCGTGGAGTTCACGGAGGCGGGCTTCGCGGAGGCGCGCGCCACGCCGTTCTGCACGTCGCCGGACTGGCAGGTGACGGGGGCCGGCGCGGCGGGGACGAACGCCGACCATCTGGCGCGCCTCGTGGACCTCGACCGGGACCGCACGGCACACGATCCGACGGCCGTCGGCCAGATGTTCCTGCTCACCGCGCGCCGCTGACCTCCGCCCCGCGCAACGCGTCCGCGAGGCTGTCCGCCGTGAGGAACCGCACGCTGCGTACGGTGATCCCCTTCCGTCGGCAGGCGGTGGCGAGCTTCATCGCCGTGATCGAGTCCCCGCCCAGGTCGACGAAGTTGTCGCCGGGCCGGACTCCGCGCACTCCGAGAACGCGCTCGCACAGGGCGCACACCTCACGCATCAGCCCGTCGCGCTGTCCGGCTTCGGATTCCCCCGCAGCCCGGTCGGCGGACGCCGGAGCCTGCTTCTCGAACAGGTCCTGCAGGAGCCCCCGGTCGAGCTTGCCGTGCCGGGTGAGCGGCAGCTCGGCGAGGGCGGAGAAGTGCTGGGGGATCATGTACGGCGGGAGGGACGCGGCGAGTTCGGAGCGCAACCGCCCGAAGTCCGGTCCCGAAGGGCCGCTCGCGTCCAGGACCACGAACGCGCCAAGCACGCTGCGTGGCTCGCGGGCCTTCAGCACCACCGCCGCGCGGACCCCCTCCACCGCGCACAACCGCGCCTCGATCTCCGCGACTTCCACCCGATGGCCGCGGATCTTCACCTGCCCGTCGGCCCGGCCCACGACGACGGGACGGCCCCGCGAGTCGAGCCGGACCAGATCTCCCGTGCGGTAGAAGCGTCCGGCGCCGTCGGGCAGCACGCCGAACGCCTTGTCCGTGGCGTCGGGCAGGTTGAGATAGCCGCGGGCCACGCCCGCCCCGCTGATCACCAGCTCGCCGACCCCGTCGGCCGCCCGGCGCTCGTCCACGTGGTCGACGGTCACCCGCGTACGCGGCAGGGGGTGGCCGATCGGCAGCGGATCGTCCGGCGCGTACTCCCCGGCGTGGAACCCGGCGGTGGCGTCCAGGCGCAGGAAGCAGCGGCCCACCACGGTCTCCGTCGGCCCGTAGTGGTTGTAGACGACCGAGTCGGGGAAGAGCCGCCGCAGGGCCGCGAGATGGCGGGCGCGCAGGATCTCACCGCCGACGACGAACCGCCGCGGCCCGCGCAGCCCGTGCCGGTCGCCCAGGCGTGCCGTGAGCATCTCGATGTGCGAGGGGGTCAGGCGCACCAGGTCGATGTCCGGGTTCTGGACGGCCGTCGCGAGATCCTCGGCCTCCTGCTCGCGCGGGGCCAGATGGAGGGTGCCGCCGGTGACCAGCGGCAGGAAGAAGCTCGTCAGGGAGAAGTCGAAGCCGAGCGGCGTATGCAGATACGTGTCGACCGGCGCTCCACCGGAGAACTCGGACACCGTCCAGCCGACGTAGTTCGAGAGCCCGGAGTGTTCCACCGCCACGCCCTTGGGGCGCCCGGTGGAGCCGGAGGTGTACAGCACATAGGCGAGCCGTGCGGGGTCCGGCGCGTCCGGCCGGGCGGGGGCGTGCTTCGGCGGCGTGGCGCTCGTGGGGCGAAGAGGCACGGTCCGCACCTCTTCGCCCGTAGGCAGACGCTCGTGCCCGGTATCGGTGACGGCGAGTTTCATGGCGGTGTCGCGCACCATGAACGCCAGCCGTTCCGTGGGTAGATCGGTGCCCAGCGGCACATAGGCGCCGCCCGCCCGCAGTATGGCGAGGAGACCGATGACCAGGCCGGGCGAACGGTCCGCGAAGAGCCCGACCGTCTGCTCCGGACCGACTCCGTGCCCCAGGAGCTCCTCGGACAAGCGGACGACTCCGGCATGCAGTTCCCCGAACGTCATCCGGACGTCGCCCTGCACCACGGCCGTGCAGTCGGGCCGCCGTTGCGCCTGCCCGGCGAACCACTCGTAGACGGAGGGAGGGAACTCGTCGTCCTGCGAGGCTTCCTGATCCACCGTCACGGTCATGGCCGGCTCCGTTCGCAGTTCCGGGACGAGTATCCGCGCGCAGACGCATCGAGTGACAGCCGCAGAAATGCTAGAGGTGCGGCCGCGGTCCCACAACAGGCCCGCGGCCGTTCACCGGTTCACCCCTGTCACACCGCCGATCAGCGGCGTATTTCAGGCCGTGGCTTCGGACGCCGGGCGCGGATCGGTGGCGGTCTCGGTGTCGGGACCGGCCACCACCTCGCGTACGGGAATGAACGCGGCCACCACGGCAGCCGCGAGGCCCACCCCGCAGCCCATCAGCATCGCGGCCCGGAAGCCGTTCTCCGAGGGCAGGAAGTGGCCGCCGAAGTCCGTCGTCATCTGGGCCAGGACCACGCCGATCACGGCTGCCGCCGCGGAGCTGCCGATCGAGCGCATCAGGGTGTTGAAGCTGTTGGCCGAGGCGGTCGCCGACTGGGGGACGGCGCCCATGATCAGGGCGGGCATGGCGCCGTACGCGAGGCCGACGCCCGTGTTGCAGATGAGCGTCACCACCAGCAGGCCCCAGGTCGACCCCATCAGGAGCAGGGAGGAGCCGTAGCCGAGCGAGATGACCAGGGCTCCGACCGACAGTGTGACCTTGGGGCCGCGGGCGGCCGAGAGCTTGGCGCCGAGCGGGGCCAGGGCCATCATCATCAGGCCCGCCGGGGCCATCCACAGGCCCATGGCCATCATCGACTGGCCCAGGCCGTAACCGGTGGCCTCCGGAAGCTGGAGGAGCTGCGGGACCACCAGCGACTGGGCGTACATCGCGAAACCGACCAGGACCGAGGCCACGTTCGTCATCAGGACCTGCGGGCGTGCGGTGACGCGCAGGTCGACCAGCGGCTCACTACTGCGCAGCTCCCACCGGCCCCAGGCCAGCAGGACGACGACCGCGGCGGCGAACAGGCCGAGCGTGGTGCCGCTCGTCCAGCCCCAGTCGGAGCCCTTGGACACGGCGAGCAGCAGGCAGACGAGACCGGTGCCCAGGCCGACCGCGCCGAGCACGTCGAAGCGGGCCGTGCCGGAGCCCGTCCGTCCCGCGGGCACGAAGAGCCAGGCCAGGACGGCGACCAGCAGGCTCAGGGCGGCGGCGACCCAGAACAGCACGCGCCAGCTGGCGTTCTCGGCCACCGCCGCGGAGAAGGGCAGGCCGAGCGCGCCGCCCACGCCCATGGACGCGCTCATCAGGGCGATGGAGGAGCCGAGCTTCTCCGGGGGCAGCACGTCACGCAGGAGGCTGACGCCCAGCGGCACCACGCCCATGCCCAGGCCCTGCAAGCCCCGGCCGACGATCATCGGCACCACGGAGGAGGACAGCGCGCAGACCACCGAGCCCGCGACGAGCGGCACCACGGAGACGAGCAGCATGCGCCGCTTGCCGTACATGTCGCCGAGCCGCCCGGCCACGGGTGTGGCCACCGCCGCCGAGAGCAGCGTGGCCGTGATCACCCACGAGGCGTTCGACGGGCTGGTGTCGAGCATGGCGGGCAGGTCGCCGATCAGGGGCACCACCAGCGTCTGCATGATCGCGGCCACGATGCCCGCGAGAGCGAGTACCCCGACGACGCGCCCAGGGCGGACATCGGGCTTCGAGCTGACCACAGACTTCTCCCTCGGTTATCCGGGCGCCCACGGACGGCTTCCAGGCGGCTTCCGGACGATCGCGCGACCTGATGGCGACGCGATATGCATGATGCATACGACATGCATGATACACATACCGAGTACGATGACTCCATGGACAATCCCGGTCGTCGCATCGACAAGCCCCTAGGCCGCCCGGACAAGCCTGTTCGACAGGTCGAATTCGAGACGATGCTGCTCGGACGGCACTCGCACCTGTTCAATCCCCGCACGCGCTCGTCCGGCGGACGCCTGGACCGCAGTGCCTACATCCTGCTCAGCCGCATCCAGATGGACGGTCCGATGTCCATCGGCCAGCTCACCGACGCCTTCGGTCTCGACGCCTCCACCCTCAACCGGCAGACCGCGGCCATGATGCGCGGCGGACTCGTCGAGCGCATCCCCGACCCCGACGGCGGCATGGCCCGCAAGTTCCGCATCTCCGCCGAGGGCACGCGGCAACTCGACGCCGACCGGGCCGAGTACACCCAGGGCCTGGAGAAGGTCCTGGGCGACTGGTCACGGGAGGACGTGGCGACGTTCGCCGGGTTCCTCCAGCGCTTCAACACCGACATCGAGCGCCTGGAGGGGCATCCCTGGCCGCGTCCCCGGGCTACTTCTTGAGCCCGTCCATCGCCGCGCGGGTGTCGGACGTCAGCATCTCCTCGACCTCCGCCGCGGTCGGCGGCTCGGCCTTGTCGTCCGTGCCGCCGTACGAGCTCCAGTGCATCTGGTACGTGAACCAGCCGTCGCGCACGGCAAGGGTCATGCCGTTCAGGTCGTCCGCGTCCGTGCCGCTCGTCTCGGTCACCAGGAACGCCTCGTCCCCGATGCCGCTCACGGCCTTGGTCTTGTAGCTGTACGCCTTCTGCGACTGGTCCTCGTAGGCCTTCTGCTCCGAAGCGAAGTCGCCCGCCGGGTCGGTGGCCTTGTGCCACCGGGCGGTGGAGTAGACGAAGGTGCTCGAATAGGAGTCGGCGTCCGCGTCCGGGTCCTTGAGCTTGCGGCTGCAGTAGCCCTGGTCGAACGCCTTCTGCCGGGAGCCGTAGTTCGTGGTCGACGCGGTGTCCAGGTCGATCTCGTACTTCTTCTGGAAGGCGTCCAGCGGGGAGACGTCGCAGAGGTTCTTCGTGTACTGGTAACCGCCGAGGTCCGCCTTCGCGTCGCCGCCGCCGGAGCCGCTGTCGGAGCCGAGGTCGCCGGTGGCGAACAGCGCTCCCGCCCACAGGGCCGACGCGACCACGACGCCGCCGATTCCCCACACCCAGCCCGGCGTGGGCCTGCGCGGCCCTGCCGGGGGAGCGGGCGGGGCGGGCGGCTGGCCGTACGGGCCCGGCTGTTGGCCGTAGGGGCCCGGCGGCTGGCCGTAGGGCTGAGGCGACACCCCGCCCGGGGGCTGCTGGTAGGGATTCGGGGTCTGCTGGTACGGATTGGGCTGGTTGGGCTGCGGGTTCGGTATCGACATAGGCGGCAATGTACCGGTGGCCCCGGGGCAGGCGACTCGGCCATGCCCTGGTCGGCGCAGGGGGCGCCGACTCAAGTAAGGTCACCCTTAGCCATGTGTGCGCAGGAGCAGTGAACGTCTGCGCAGCGAACCCCTGGAGGCTCCCCCCATGCCGCTCACCGCTCCTCCCGACGGGGCCACCCGTCGGCCGCCCCGCATCCCGCGACCGCGCCCCGTCGAGCGCGCGGAGAGTGCGTGGCTGGAGCGGGCCGTGGAGCGCGGCGACTTCTGGGGCGACGTGCGGGCCTTTGGCGGGACGCCGGTCGTCGAGCCCGACCCGCAGGGCGACGACGGGCACCGGGTGGTCACCTTCCTGTGGCGCGGCACGGACGCGACCCGCGCCGTCCTCGTCATGCCGAACAAGATCGTCGACCCGCGTGACATGACCCCCAACCTGATGGAGCGGGTGCCGGGCACCGACATCTGGCACTGGTCGATCCGGATGCGCGCCGACTGGCGAGCGACCTACAGCCTGTGCGTGGACGAGGGGGACGGACCGCAGGAACAAGGCGCCTACTGGCCCTGGCTGCGACAGCAGCAGCGCACCGACCCGCTCAACGCGCGCACCCTCACCCGGCGTTGGGGCGGCGTCCCCGTCTCGTACGTCGAGCTGCCGCAGGCGCCGACCGGCGACGACTGGCAGCGCCGCGACGGCATCGCGCGCGGCACCGTCACCACCCACTCCGTCCGCAGCGAACTGCTCGGCAACGAACGGCGCGTGCATCTGTACGAGCCGCCGGGCGGCGGGCGCGACCTGCCCGTCCTGGTCCTGATGGACGGCGAGATGTGGCAGCCGGGCCTGGATGTCGCGGCGCTCCTGGACAACCTCGTCGCCGACGGCCGCATCCCGCCACTCGCCGCCCTGCTCCCCGAATCCCTCGGCGCCGACCAGCGCTGGGCCGAACTCGCCTGCAACGAGCGGTTCGTCGGGTTCCTGGAGACCGAACTGCTGCCCTGGGCCGGCGAGCGGCTGTCCCTGACCGGCGATCCGGCCCGGACCGTCGTCGCGGGCCAGAGCCTCGGCGGCCTCACCGCCGCGTATGCGGGAGTGATCGCGCCGGGGCGGTTCGGCCGCGTCCTCGCACAGTCGGGGTCCTTCTGGTGGCCCGACGGGCCCGACCTGGAGCGCTCCGAGTGGCTGACCGGACGCATCGCGGCGAGCGAGAGGCTGCCGGTGCGGTTCTGGCTCTCGGCCGGCGAGCAGGAGTGGGTCGCGCTGCCCGCCATGCGCAGGCTGCGCGCCACCTTGCGGGAGAAGGGGTACGACGACGCCGTGTACCGCGAGTTCAACGGCGGGCACGACTACCTGTGCTGGCGCACCGAACTCGCGGACGGACTCGTCGGGCTGCTCGGCGCCGAGTCCGCGACGGACACCGCCGCCGCATAGCCCTCGGGCACGGCCACGTCCCGTACTGTCCAGCCCGGGACGGCGAGGGGCGTGCGCCCCGTCCCCACCAGCAGCGACGCCATCCCGTCACCGGCGAGGCCCTCACCCGTCCCCTTGAGGCACGCCTCCTTGCGGGTCCAGCAGCGGGCGAAGGCCAAAGGCCGCTCCCCATCAGGGAGTTCGGCCAGTTCGGCCCGCTCCCGGGGATGCAGGGACGCCGCCACGTCGGCCAGCACGCCCGCGGACGGCAGCTTCTCGACGTCGGCGCCGACCGGCCGGTCCGCGAAGGCGAGCAGCGCCAGGCCGTCGGTGTGCGAAAGCGAGAAGTGCGGGCCCGCCCCTCCGGCCACGGCGGGACGGCCGTGCGGACCGCCGCAGAGCGGGCACGGCAGCCGTACCAGCTCCACCGCCGCCGGATCGACGCCGAGGCGCGCGCCGAGCCGCCGGCGCAGCTCGGAGTGTGCCGCCGCGTACAGCTCCCGGTCCGCGGGGCGCCGCAACGCCGCCGCCCGGCGCCGCTCGTCGGCGTCCAGGAGCGACACGTCGAGCGGGGCCGGGCGGACCAGGTGGAGCTCCGTCACGCGGGCGGTTCCTGGAGGCGGGCCACACAACGGCCGTACGTCTCCGGTCCGTACACCGCCGTCCAGCCCTCGGGCGCGTGGCGGAAGACCGGCCACAGGGAGTACTCGCCGAGCGCGTTCTCCAGGACCAGGTGGGTCGGCTCGGTGTCGGTTCCGGTGCCGGTGTCGACCGCGTCGAAGGGGCCGGGTGTGCTCGTCATGCGTGGTCCAGCTCCTTGAGACGGGCGGCGAGGACGGCACAGACCTCGTCGAGACGGCGCGGCTGGGTCAGCTCCGGGTGCAGGCAGTCCACGTCGTGGTTGCTGATCGAGCCGCTGACGTACGGCGCCCAGGCCTCCCTGGTCAGCCAGTCCTCCGCGCGCGGCGCGGAGGCCGTGAAGAACAGCGCGTCGCCGTCGAACGCGCGGTGCTCGTGCTCGCGCATCAGGCGGGCGTTGTTGACCACGATGTCGAGGACCGCCGTCAGCGTCCGGTCGGGAAGCCCCGCCAGGGCGCTGCCCTCGCGCTGGAGCGTCGCCAGGACGTCCTCGCGGGTCAGCTCGTCCGTCAGGTCGTAACCCGCCATCCGCAGCAGCGCCTTGAGGGCGTCCGCCTCCGCCGGGACCGCCGCGTCGCGCCACTGGTCGGACGGATAGGCGTCGAGCAGCGCCAGCAACTCGACCTCCTCGCCCGCCTCCTGGAGCAGTACGGCGACCGTGTGGGCGAGGACGCCGCCCACCGACCAGCCGAGCAGCCGGTAGGGGCCGTGCGGCCGGACGGCCCGCAGGGCGTCGACGTACTCGGCCGCCATCTCCTCCATCGTGGCCGGGAGTCCTCCCTCGCCGTGCAGCCCGCGCGCCTGGAGGCCGTACACCGGCTGGCCGGGATCGAGCCGCGAGAGCAGCCCCGAGTAGCACCAGCTGATGCCGCCGGCCGGGTGGAACGCGAACAGCGGGGTGCGGTCGCCGCCCGCGCGCAGCGCGAGCAGCACGTCCAGGGCGTGGTCGGCGTCGCTGTGGTCCGCGTCCAGGTGGGCGGCGAGCGCCGCCGGGGTCTGCGCCTGGAAGAGCGAGCCGATGGTGAGCCGGGCGCCGAGCGTGTCGCGGACCCGGGCGACCAGGCGGGCCGCCAGGAGCGAGGTGCCACCGAGGTCGAAGAAGGCGTCGTCCACGCCGAGTTGGGGCACGCCGAGGATCTCGGCGAAGAGCCGGGTGAGCGTCTCCTCGCGGTGGCCGCCGGGCGCCCGGCCGCCGTCGCCGGACCCCTCGAAGGCGGGGGCGGGCAGGGCGCGCCGGTCCAGCTTGCCGTTCGGGCTGAGCGGGAAGTCGTCCAGGACGACGATCGCGCCCGGCACCATGTAGTCGGGCAGCGTGCGGGCCAGCCGGGTCCGCAGCTCCTCGGGGTCGGGCACGATTCCGGTGTCGGAGGGCGTCACGTACCCCACGAGCCGCTGATCGCCCGGCCGGTCCTCGCGGACCAGGACGCTGGCCGCTCCCACCGCCGGATCGGCGGCCAACTCGGCCTCGATCTCGCCCAGTTCGATGCGCAGGCCGCGCAGCTTCACCTGGTGGTCGGTGCGGCCCAGGTACTCGATCTCGCCGTGCTCGGTCCAGCGCGCCAGGTCGCCCGTGCGGTACATGCGGGTGCCGGGCGGGCCGTACGGATCGGCGACGAAGCGGGACGCGGTCAGCTCGGGCCGCCCCAGATACTCGGCTGCCAGCTGCGTCCCCGCCAGGAACAGCTCGCCCTGGATGCCGGGCGGGCACGGCTGGAGCGCCGCGTCCAGGACGTACAGGCGGGTGTTCCAGACGGGCCTGCCGATCGGCACCGGGCCCGTCGCGCCGGTGGCGCACGGGTGGTACGTCACGTCGACGGCGGCCTCGGTCGGGCCGTACAGATTGTGCAGCGGCACGCCGTCGAGCACACGCCCGAACTCCCGCACCGTCTCGCGCGGCAACGCCTCGCCGCTGCAGAAGACGTGCCGCAGGCCCGCGCAGTCAGCGGCGGCGGGCTCGGACAGGAACACCTGGAGCATCGACGGCACGAAGTGGCAGACGGTGACGTCCTGTTCGCGGATGACGCGCGCGAGGTACGCCGGGTCCTTGTGGCCGCCCGGCTCGGCGACGACCAGCGTCGCACCCACCCGCAGCGCCCAGAAGAACTCCCACACCGAGACGTCGAACCCGGACGGCGTCTTCTGCAACACCCGGTCACCGGCGGTAAGTTCGTACTCGGCCTGCATCCAGCGCAGCCGGTTGTCGATCGCCGAGTGCGGCACGACGACGCCCTTGGGGCGGCCCGTCGACCCGGACGTGTAGATGACGTAGGCGGGGTGGTGCGGGGTGAGCGCGCGCGGTGGGTCGTACGTGCCGTACGGCGTCGTGTCCAGGCGGTCCAGGGCAACGAGCGGCACACCCGACGCGGGCACCCGGTCGGCGCGGTCGGCGATCACGCAGGCAGGGCCCGCGTCGTCCAGCATGTACGCGAGGCGGTCCGCCGGGTAGTCCGGGTCCAGGGGCAGATAGGCGCCGCCCGCCTTGAGCACGGCCAGGAGCGTGACCACCAGGTCCAGGGAACGGGGCACGGCGACCGCCGCCAGCGCGCCCGGACGTACGCCCACCTCGATGAGGTGGTGGGCGAGCCGGTTGGCGCGGGCGTTCAGCTCGGCGTAGGTCAGCTCCTGGTCGCCGAAGACCAGGGCGGTGGCGTCCGGGGTGCGGACCACCTGACCCTCGATCGGGCCGATCAGGGTGGTGGGCGGCACCGGATGCGCCGTGGCGTTGAACTCGTCGACCACCAGGGAGAGTTCGATGCGGCGCGCGATCGTGTGCTCGGCCAGCGGGGTGTGCGGTCCCGCCTCCGCGATGCGCTCCAGGAGCTCCATGAACCGCGCCTGGTGGACGCCGAGTTCGTCCGGCTCGTACAGGGCGGGGTTGCCGTCGTAGTCGATGCGCAGGCCGCTGCCGTCGGCGCGGTCGTAGACGTTGACCGTGAGGTCGTCGACCGGGCCCGCCGACAGGTTGTGGGCGTCGGTGCGGGCGCCCGCGAAGGTCAGGCCGTAGTCGAACGGCATGACATTGATCAGCGGTCCGACCAGCGAGCGGCCCTCGCCGAGCAGGCCCAGGTCGCGGCGGATGTCCTCGTAGCGGTAGCGCTGGTGGCGGCGGGCGGCACGGATGCCGAGCACCACCTGCCGGGTCAGCTCGGCGAAGGTCGCCCGCGGGGTCACGGTGAGCCGCAGCGGCAGCACGTTCATCACCATGCCGGGCACGCGAAGCGCCACCGAACCCATGCGGCCCATCATCGGCAGGCCGAGCACCACCTCGGCGGAGCCGGTGGCCCGCGAGACGTACAGGGCCTGCGCGGCGACGAGCACCTCGGGCCAGGTCGCCCGCATCGAGGACGCCGACTCCCGCAGCCGGGACGTCGCCTCGGGGGAGAGGCGGGCGCTGCGGCGGTGGAAGGTGCGCGACGGCAGCGCGGTGCGCCCCGCCAGGTTGGGGGCGTCGGGCCGGTCGGCGAAGGCGCCGTCCCAGTGGCGGCGGTCGGTGTCGAACGCCTCCGACGCGCGGTACGCGGTGTCCTCGGCGACCAGGTCCTCAAGACGCCCGAAGGGGCTCTGGCCGGGCGACTCGCCCGCGGCCAGCGCGGTGTACACCTCTGCGGTGCGCCGCGCGAGCAGCGAGTAGCCGAAGCCGTCCATCACGATGTGGTGCACCCGCTGGTACCACAGCCAGCGCTCGTCGCCGACGCGGAACAGCGCGTGCGCGAACAGCGGCCCGGCCGCCAGGTCGAACGGCGTGGCCAGGTCCTCGCGCATCCACGCCCGCGCCTCGGCGTCCGGGTCGGGCGCGGCGCGCAGGTCGCGCACCTTCAGCGGCAGCGTCGGGTCGACGACCTCCAACTGCTGTGGCCCGTCGGCCCCTTCGATGATCCGTACGCGCAGGGCGTCGGCCTCGGACACCACCTGACGCAGCGTCCGCGCGAACAGCGACGGGTCGACGGGACCGTGGATCTCCAGGCACTCGGCCGTGTTCTGGGCCGGGCTGCCGGGGTCGAGCGCCTGCGCGAACCACATGCCCGACTGGGCAGCGGTGAGCCTCATGCCGAGGCTCCCAGAATCGGCGCCCAGGCCTCGATGGCGGGCTGCTCGGCCAGGTCCACGAAGGTCGCGGTGATCTCGTGCTCGCGGCGCCAGCGCTCGATGAGCGACATGATGCGCACCGAGTCAAGGCCGTAGTCGACGAGGTTCTCGTCGAGGGGGATGTCGGCCGGGTCCTCGCCGAGCACATCGGCGACGTCGGCCCGTATGAGTTCCACGCTGAGCGCCATGTCAGATCCCCTTCAGAACCGTGTCGGTGGTGGTGACGACCGCGCACCGTCCGGCCGCGTAACGCAGCGCCATGTCGTGGTCCTCGCGGGAGAAGTCGGCCACCGCGTCCGCGACGACGAACGCCTGAACGTCCCGCATCCACGCGTCGCAGGCCGTCATCAGGACGCCGATGTGCGCGTACACGCCGACGATGACGATCTGGTCCCGGCCCGCCGCGCGCATGCGCTCCTCGAGGTCGGTGCGGACGTACGCGCTGTACTTCCACTTCGTGAGCACGGTGTCGCCGGGCTCCGGCGCGACCGGGCCCGCGATGGCCTTGGCGTGCTCGTCGTCGGGCAGCCCGGGGCCCCAGAAGTCCTGCTGGAGACCGCGTTCGGCCGGCGACTGGCCGCCCGGCTGCGCCGAGTACAGCACGGGGATGCCCGACGCGCGCGCCGCCTTCGCCAACTCGCCCACGTTCGCAAGGAGTTCGGTGGTCGGCGAGGTGTCGGGGGTGTAGGCGGTCAGGAAGTGGTTCTGCAGGTCGTGGACGAGCAGCACCGCCCGCTGCGGGTCGATGGTCCAGGAGACCCGGTTGGCGGGCAGTTCCTCGGACGAGGGCATCGGGTACGGCGTGACGGCGGGGAGCGCCATGGTGGTGGCCTTTCGGGAAATCCAGGAAAGCTGGGTGGATCGGGTGCTGCCGGGCAGTGGTCGGCTGCCCGGAGCCGGAGCCGGAGCCGGAGCCGGAGCCGGGGGCGGGGGTCAGCCGCCCGGGGCCGCGGCGGTCGTCCGCTGGTCCTTCTTGCTGATCTTGCCGATGCCGGTCTGCGGGAAGGCGGTCACGAACTCGACCCGGTCGGGCACCTTGTAGGCGGCCAGACCGCGCTCCCGTACGAACTTCTTGATGGCGACGGGCTTCAGCGGTTCGGCGTCCGCGCGCAGGATCACGTACGCCAGGGTCCGCTCGCCCAGATACTCGTCGGGCACGGCGACGACCGACACGTCGTGGACGTGGGGGTGGGCGAGGATGATGTTCTCGACCTCCTCCGGTGCGATCTTCTCGCCGCCGCGGTTGATCTGGTCCTTGGCCCGGCCCTCCACCACCAGATGCCCGGTGGGGGTGCGGCGCACGATGTCGCCGGTGCGGTAGAAGCCGTCGGCGGTGAACGAGCGGGCGTTGTGCTCGGGAGCGCGCCAGTAGCCGCGGATGGTGTACGGACCGCGGGTCAGCAGGTGGCCCGCCTCGCCGTCGGGGACCTCCTGGTCGAGGTCGTCGACGATGCGGATCTCGTCGGCCGGGGAGATCGGGCGGCCCTGCGTGGTGACGATGGTCTCCGCCGGGTCGTCCAGACGCGTGTAGTTGACCAAACCCTCGGCCATCCCGAAGACCTGCTGGAGGGTGCAGCCGAGCGCGGGGGCGACCCGGCGCGCGGCCGACTCGCTGAACTTCGCGCCGCCCACCAGGAGCACCTCCAGGCTGGAGATGTCGTACGGCGTGGTGCGTCCCGCGTCCGTCCACACCAGGGCGAGCGGCGGGACGAGACCGGTGATCGTCACCCGCTCCCGCTCGATGAGCGGGAACGCGGTGTCCGGGTCGGGCTGCGGGCACAGCACGACACGGCCGCCCGCGTAGAGCAGCCCCAGCGAACCGGGAGACGACAGCGGGAAGTTGTGCGCGGCGGGCAGCGCCACCAGGTAGACGGAGTCCTCGGTCACGCCGCAGAGTTCGTTCGAGCCCCACAGCGAGTACATGTAGTCGTCGTGGGTGCGGGGAATCAGCTTGGGCACGCCGGTGCTGCCGCCCGACAGCTGGAGGAACGCGAGGTCGGACGGTTCGGGTCCGTCGACCGGCGCCGGCTCGCGCGGCACGTCGGACAGTGCCGTGTGCTCGCCCGGCTCGCCCACCACGAACACCTCGCGCAGGGTGGGCACTTCGGCGCGGATCTTCGAGGCGAGGTCACGGTGGTCGAAGCCGCCTGCCCGGTCCGGGATGACGTAGGCGACGGCCTCGGTGAACTCGCAGAAGTAGTGGATCTCCGTCTCGCGGTGCGCGGGCAGCGCGAAGACCGGCAGGGCGCCGATCCGGAAGAGCGCGAAGATCACCTCGAAGAACTCGGCGACGTTCGGCAGCTGGACGACGACCCGGTCGCCCTTGGCGATGCCGCGGGCGGCGAAGCCCGCGGCCAGCTGGTCGGCGCGCACGTCGAGTTCGCCGTACGTCCAGTTCCGGTCCCCGTCGGTGATCGCGACCCGCGCGGGGTGCGCGTCGGCACGCTCGCGGAGCATGCCGCCGAACGTCTCGCCGCGCCAGTACCCGGCGGCGCGGTAGCGCTCGGCGAAGACCTCGGGGATGGGCGGTGCGTCTGGGCGCCTGTCTGCCGTCGTCATCGGTCGACCCCCACCGCGTCCAGGAACGTACGGAACTTGGCGCCCGTCTCGGCCCGTTCGGCCTCCGGCGAGGAGTCGGCCACGACCCCCGCGCCCGCGAAGAGCCGCAGCTGTCCGCCGCCGCTCTCCGTCTCCTCGGCCTCGGCGCAGCGGATCGTGACGACCCACTCGCCGTCGCCGCGCGCGTCGCTCCATCCCACCATGCCGGTGTAGTGGCCTCGGTCGAAAGGCTCCAGTTCGCCGATGACGCCACGGGCGTGCCCGGTAGGGGTACCGCAGACAGCCGGAGTCGGGTGCAGGGCGGTCGCCAGCTCCAGGGCGGAGGTGGCCGGTTCGGCCAGCTCGCCGGTCACGGTCGTCGACAGGTGCCACATGGTGGCGGTGCGCACCAGCGTGGGCCGCTCCGGCACCTCCAGGTCGGTGCAGAACGGGGCGAGGGCCTTGTGCACGGCGTCCACGACGACGGCGTGCTCGTGCAGGTCCTTCGACGATTCCAGCAGCGCGGCGGCCCGGCGCACGTCCTCGGCGAGGTCCGCCGAGCGGGGCGTCGAACCGGCCAGGGGGTTGGCGGTCAGGCGGTTGCCGTGCCGGGAGACGAGCAGCTCCGGGCTGGCTCCCAGGAGGGTGCGTCCCGCGCCCGTGGGCACGGCGAAGGAGTAGCCGCGCGGGTCGCGCCGGGCCAGGCGCTGGAGCATCGCGGGCAGGTCGAGCGGGCTGTCCGTGGACAGCTCCAGCGTGCGGGCCAGGACGACCTTGTCGAACTCACCGCGCTGCATGCGCGCAACGGCGGCCTCGACCGAAGCCGCGTACTCCGCTCCGGAGGGAACCTCGCGCACCTGCCAGCCGCCGGCCGTGGCGGGCGGCTGGGTGGGCAGCGCGACCAGCGGGTCGGTGCGCAGCGCGGGCGCCCAGCGGGTCGCTTCGGGCACGGCGAGCACGGCGCGCGCGGCGGGGTCGAAGGGGATGGAGCCGACCACGATCGGGGCCTGGTTGCCCGCGCGTCGCTGCGCGTCGAGGGTGGCGGCGACCCGCTCCGTCAACGGCCGTTCGTCGTGCGGAACTTCGGCGGCCGTGCCGTGGGCGAGGAGGGTGCGGGTGGGCGACGCGAAGAACCGGGTGTCGCCGGGTCGGTAGGCGTCGAGCAGAGCGGTTGCCGCGCCGACGGCCCCGGGGGTGGTGGGGGCGGCGGGAGCGACCACGTCATGGGGGGGTGTCACGGATGACTCCTCGTCAAGTAGGGGAGGGCGGCGCGGCTTTCAGGCGCGCAGGGTGGCGCCGCCGTCCACGTACAGGTCGTGCAGGGTGATGTGCCTGGCCCGGTCCGAGACCAGGAAGGCGACCGCGTCGGCGATGTCGGAGGGGTCGGCGATCCGGCCGAGCGGAATGCCGACCCGGTAGGAGGCCGGGTCACCGTCGATGACCCGGGCCTCGGCCCGCTCGTGATCGCCCGTCCACAACTGCCGCTGCATGTCGGTGTGCGTGGAGCCCGGCGACACGACGTTGCAGCGCACGCCGTCGCGGGCGACCTCCAGGCCGAGGCATTTGGTGAACATCGTGGCCGCGGCCTTGGACGCCGCGTACGCGGCCATCTGCGTGCGGGGCACTCCGGCGGCGTTCGAGCCGACCGTGACGATGGACCCCTTGCCCCGTGCGGTCATGCGGCGGGCCGCGGCGCGCGAGGTGTGGAAGACGCCGTTCGTGTTGACGGCGAAGGTCTCCGCCCAGTCGGTGTCGGTGAGTTTGACGACCGGGGCGGGCCGCAGGATGCCCGCCACGTTGACGAGGATGTCCAACGGCCCCGTGGTGCGCTCGATTTCCTCGAACGCCGCGTCCACGGCGGCCGCGTCGGTCACGTCGAGGACCATGCCGGTGATGCGGCCGCCGCCCTCGGGCCGCGCCTCGACGTCCTGCTTCTTGACGTCGGGCGACCGGTCGGCGGCCACGACCCGCGCGCCGCGCTCGGCGAGCGCGCGGGCCACGGCCTGTCCGATGCCCCGGCCCGCGCCGGTGACCAGAGCCACCCGGCCCGCGAGCTCAGGGTCGGTTATGCCGGAAGTCACTTGCCCATCGCCTTCTCGACGTCCTCCAGGACGGACACGGCGGCCTGCGCGCCGCCCAGGCTGGTCCACTTCGAGCCGTCGATCTCGGTGGTGTGGTCCTTCTTGACCGCGTCGAGCTGCTTGTACGCGGCCTTGCCCTTCAGCTCCTTGAAGAGGTCGGCGTCCGGTCCCGCGGAGGCGAGCGTGCCGATGAACAGCCAGTCGGCGTCGATCTGCTTGAGGTCCTCGTCGCTGAGCGGCGTCGAGTGGCCCTCGCCCTTCTTGTTCTGGATGCCGGGGCGCTTGAAGCCGAGGTCCTTCAGGACGTCGGAGATGAACACGCCCTGCTGCATCACGGCGGTGCCCTTGGCGGAGTAGCGCGCCACGGAGACGCTCGCGCCCGCGTTGTCGCCGAGGTTCTTCTTCACGGCGGCGGCCTTGGCGTCGTAGTCCTTGAGGAACGCGTCGGCCTCGTTGGACTTGCCGAGCACCTCGCCGGTGATCTCCAGGGACTTCTTCCAGTCCTTGGTTCTGTCGATCGTGACGACCGTCGGGGCTATCGCCTTGAGCTGCTTGAGCACCTGCTGGTCGGCGAGCTGACCGGCGAGGATGACGTCCGGCTTGGCCTGCAGGACCTTCTCGATGTCGGGGCCGGTGACGGCGCCCACGACCGGGATGTCCTTGGCCTGGTCGGCCAGGTACTCGGGGGCACCCTTCTGGCCGCGGCCCGCGGAGAGGCCGACGGGCTTGACCTTCAGGGCGAGGGCGGAGTCGAGGTCCATCTCGCTCAGCGCGACGACCTTCTCGGGATTGGCCGGAACCTTTACCTCCGCACCGGAGGCGTCGGTGACGGTGACGTTCTTCGCGGCGTTCTTGGCCTTGTCGCCGGAGCCGGAGCCGGAGTCGTCGGACGAGTCCGAACCACAGGCGGAAAGAGCGAGCGCGGAGGCCAGAGTGAGGGCCGCAACCGCGGTCAGCCGGGTGCGCGGGGAGTGGTTCGAGGGCATGTCCGTGATCTCCATGATTCTGTAGTCCGGCGGTCAGTCCGGACATAAGGGTCATCCCTGGCCGTGTCGGGGCATGACGAATTGCCCCTGAAGGAACAGGGAGTTCGCCGCCACCCCGACTCGGGGCTCCAGGTCAAGGTTAGGTTAGGCTAACTTCATGTTGGTTGCGCAAGGGGGGCCGGTCCCAACGTCCGGATCCAGACCTCCGATACCGGACTTGGCGAAGATGCATCGCCCCACACTGTGGGCGGCCGCCGCCCTCGTCGTCCTGCTCCTGCTGCTCGGCCTCCTTTCGCTCCTGGTCGGGTCGGGATCGACGCCGATGGGCCGCGCCTGGGACTTCCTCACCGGGGATCGGTCGGCGCGGGCCGACGCCCAGATCCGCCTCGCCGTGATGGACGTACGCCTTCCGCGTACGCTCGCCGGCGTCCTGGTCGGTGTCGCCCTCGGCGCGGCGGGCTGCCTCCTGCAGGCCGTCACGCGCAACCCGCTCGCCGAGACGGGCCTCCTGGGGGTCAACTCGGGCGCGGCGCTGGGTGTCGTGATCGGCCTCACCTACTTCGAAGTGACCTCCGCGTACGGCGTGTTGGTCTGGGCCCTGGTCGGCGGCATGGCCGCGAGCGCGGTGGTGCTCCTGCTCGCCGCGTCCGGCCGGGCCGCGGGCTCGCCGCTGCGGCTGGTGCTCGCCGGATCGGCGCTGGGCGCCACCTTCCACGGCATGACGTCGTACGTCCTCCTCGGTGAGCAGGCCACCTTCGACACCTACCGCTACTGGACCATCGGCTCGCTGGCCGGGATCAAGACCTCCGAGACCTACCCCTTGATCCCGCTGATCGCGGTCGGACTCCTCATCGCCTTCTGCTGCGTACGCCCGCTCTCCGCCCTCGCGCTCGGCGACGACAGCGCACGCTCGCTGGGCCACCACCCGGGGCGCATCCGCCTGATCGTCGCGGCGGCGGTGACGCTCCTCGCGGGCTCGGCGGTCGCACTCGCCGGACCCATCGCCTTCCTCGGCCTCCTCGCCCCCTACGCCGCGCGCGCCGTCACCGGCCCCCGGATGGCGGGCCAGTTGGTGCTCTCCGCACTGGTCGCGGCGAACGTGATGATCGCCGCCGACCTGCTCGCCCGGGTCGTGATCCGCCCCTGGGAGACCCCGGTGAGCGTGCTTCTCGCCTTCATCGGCGGCCCGTTGCTGATCTGGATCGCACGGTCGCAGCGGATGTCGACGGCGGGGGTTGCGGCGTGAGTACCCATGAGACACCCGAGGCTGTTCCGGGGGCTCCGGAGACCCCGCGGACTTCGAAGGCTTCGGAAGCGGTCCCGCCCGACATCACCCCGCCCGACTCCACCGCCGTACGCGTCGGCACCTTCTCCTGGCTCTTCCCCTACCGCAGCGCCCTCGCCGCCGTCGGACTCACGCTGGTGATCGGCGTGGTCGTCTCGCTCGCCACCTTCGCCAGCTCCACCGGAATGAGCTTCTCCGACAGCCTCTCCGGGCTACTCGGAACCGGCGACTCCGCCACCGTGATGCTGGTGCGGGACTTCCGGCTGCCGCGGATCGCCGTCGGGCTCATGGTCGGCGCCGCGCTCGGCATCGCCGGGTGCCTGACCCAGACCCTCGCTGGCAACCGGCTCGCCACCCCCGACATCATCGGCGTCAACGAAGGCGCCACCGCGGCCGTCGTCGCCTCCGTCGTCGGCTCGTCCACCGGCATGATCGGCGACTGGTGGCTCGGGCCGCTCGGCGCCGCCGCCGCGGCCATGGTCGTCGTCGCCTGCGCGGGCGGCGCGGGCAGCGGCGGCTACCGCATCCTCGTCGTCGGCATCGGCGTCTCCACCGTCATCGGCGCCGTCACCGACCTCGTCATGTCCCGCGAGAACGACAACACCGCGGGCGGCGTCTTCCTCTGGACCGTCGGCTCGCTCAGCGGCCGGGACTGGAGCGTCGGCACGCCCCTGTCGCTGCTCCTGCTCGTCCTCGTCCCGCTCTCCCTCGTCGCCGGAAGCCGCCTCCAACTCCTGCGCTTCGACGACGACATGGCGGCCACCCTCGGCGTCAACGTCCGCCGCGTGCGCGCCGTGACCCTCGCCCTCGCCGTCGCCCTGTCCGGCGTGGCCGTCGGCATCGGCGGACCGATCGCGTTCGTCGCGCTCGCCGCCCCCGTCGTCGCCACCCGGCTCAGCGGCCCGACCCGCGTCCCGATCATCGGCTCGGCCCTGGTCGGCGCGGCCCTGGTGGGCGCCGCCGACGCGCTCGGCCGCGTCGTCGCTCCCGTGGAGATCCCGGTGGGCGTCATCACCAGCGTCCTCGGCGGACCCTTCCTCCTGTGGGTCCTCTTCGGCAAGAACTCCGAGCAGACCGGAAAGGCCTGACCCCGTGCAACTGACCGTCGAGGCGCTCACCTCCGGCTACCCCGGCCACACGGCCGCCGTGGACGGCGTCGACCTGACCATCCCCAGCGGACAGGTCGCCGCCATCGTCGGCCCCAACGGCTGCGGAAAGTCGACGCTCCTTCGCTCCATCTCCCGCCTCCACAAGCCGAGTTCGGGCACGGTGCACGCCGGGGACGAGGACGTGTGGCGGCTCACCCAGCGCCGCGCGGCGCACCGCATCGCACTGCTCGCCCAGTCCCCGCAGGCCCCCGAGGCGGTCACCGTCGCCGGACTCGTCCGCTACGGCCGCCACCCCCACCAGGGCCTGTTCCGCCAGTGGTCGCGCGAGGACGAGGCCGCCGTGCGCGAGGCCCTCGAAGCCACCGGCACCACGGACCTCGCCGCGCGCCGCCTCGACCACCTCTCCGGCGGCCAGCGCCAGCGCTGCTGGCTGGCGATGGTCCTCGCGCAACAGACACCGATCGTTCTCCTGGACGAGCCGACGAGCGCGCTCGACCTCGGGCACGCGGTCGAAGTCCTGTCCCTGGTGAGGGAGGTGGCCGCGGCAGGCCGCACGGTCGTCATGGTCCTGCACGACCTGGCGAGCGCCGCGCGCTACGCCGACACCGTCATCGCCATGAACGCGGGAAAGATCGTCGCGAACGGCCCGGCCCGCGATGTGGTGACCGCCGAGCTGGTCAAGGAGCTGTACGGGATCGACGCGGACATCCTTCAGGCACCGGGCGACGGCTCCCCGGTGGTCGTACCGACGATGAAGGCGAAGGCGAAGGCGAAGGCCAAGGCGAAGGCGCCTACGAAATCTCCGAGCGGCTGATGGCGAAGTCCGCGGCCGTCCACGCGAGCCCAACAGCCCCGTCGACCATGGCCTGTTCGGCGACCGGCGTGGCGGCCGCCGCGGCGAACTCCGGCTGGTGCGGGCCGCAGCCGCCCCCGCTGATGTCGAGCACGGGGTGGATCGAGGGCACGACGTGCGAGACGTTGCCCATGTCCGTGGACGCGAAGGGCCCGCGCCGCTGCGGCTCGGGCCGCCCGAGGGCGCGCGCGTTCGCCTCCCACAGCGCGACGAGACCGGCGTCGGACCGGAAGTCGAGATAGTCGGGCGCGGGCTGCTCCAGCTCCACCGCGCACCCGGCCGCGAGCGCCCCCGCCCGGAAACAGTCGGCCACCCGCTCCCGTAGCTCGCGCAGCTCCTCCACCGACGGCGTCCGCAGCGCGTAGGCCGCGCTGGCCCGCTCGGGAATCGCGTTGAGCGCGGTCCCGGCCTCGGTGGTGATGCCGTGCACCTTCCACTCCCCGGGCAGCTGCTGGCGCAGCAGCCCCAGGGCCACCTGCGCCACGGTCAGCGCGTCGGCCGCGTTCCGCCCGTCCTGCGGGTTGAGCGCGGCGTGCGCGGACTTGCCGGTGTACTGAACGGAGAGCGCCCCCATCGCGTACGAGTGGAAGTCGGCGACCTCGAACGGACACGGGTGGATCATCATCGCCGCGTCGACGCCCTTGAAAGCACCGGCGTCGAGCAGCAACGCCTTCCCGGCACCACTCTCCTCGGCAGGCGTACCCAACACCCGCACGGTGAGCCCCAGTTGCTCGACGAAGGGAGCGAGCCCGAGAGCGGCCCCCACTCCGGCCGCCGCGATCAGATTGTGCCCGCAGGCGTGCCCCATGCCGGGCAGCGCGTCGTACTCACAGGTGAACGCGACGGTCACGGGCCCCGACCCCAGGACCGCCTCGAAGGCGGTGTCGAGCCCGTACGCGGGCGCGGTCACCGCGAAGCCGTGCGCACGCAGCACGTCCGCACACCACCTGGCGGCCTGCCGCTCCTCGAAGGCGATCTCCGGATGGGCGTGAATGCGCCGACTGAGCCCGACGAGCTCACCCCGGACGTCACTGATCCGCTCCCGGATCTCCTCCTTGACCTGGTCCACGCCGCCTGCCACGTCGTCTCCTCGCCGTTCCGCCCACCGCTGCCGGGACAGCTTAAGGCGGTGCGGCCCGGGTCCCGGAGCGCCGCCCTCGGGCACGGCCGCAGGGGATGCCAAGGCGTTGATTTCTTCGAACCGCCGGGGCCCTCATGGGTCCCGGGGCCGCCGGCGGACGTCGGCGGACGTCGGCGGATCAGACCGGCAGCAGCCGGGCGATCAGGGCGCTGAGCTGCCGCGCGTTGCGGCACTCGTACATCTCCACCAGCTCGGCGTACGTCCCCGCCGCCGAGTCGCCCGTCTGCCACTGGGCCCGGCGCTCCGGGTTGAGCCAGTACACCTTGCGGGCGCGCGACGCGAGGGTGCGCAGGGCGGGGACGTTCGGGTCGCTCATGTTCGTGCGGGCGTCGCCGAGTACGAAGACCGTAGAGCGCGAGGTGACCGCATCGGCGTAGCGCTCGGTGAACTCGCCCAGGGAGGAGCCGTAGTCGCTGCTGCCGTGGTAGCCGGTGACCGCCGCCCCGGAGATGATCCGGCTGCCCAGGCCCTCGGGGTCGGACGTGCCGCGCGCGATGAGGTCGGTCACCTCGTCGACACGGTTGACGAAGGCGAAGACCCGCACCTTGCTGAACTGGTCGTGCAGCGCCTGGACCAGCAGCATCGTGAAGTTGGCGAAGCCCGCCACCGAGCCCGACACGTCGCACAGGAGGACCAGTTCGGGGCGTGCGGGGCGGCGCAGCCGCAGGACCGGGCGCATCGGGATACCGCCCGTCGAGAGGGAGCCGCGCAGGGTCCTGCGCAGATCGATGTGGCCGCGGGCGGCCCGGCGGCGGCGCGCGGCCAGGCGCGTCGCCAGTTTGCGGGCAAGGGGCTGGACCGTCCTGCGGAGTTCGTCGAGCTGCGCGCGGCCCGCGATGAGGAAGTCCACCCGGTCGGCGGTCGGGGCGATGGCCCGCCGCGCGATCTCGTCCGCGCCGCGCCGCTCGGCGATCCGGCGGCGCGCTTCGGTGCGCACCTGGCCGCGGAAGCTCTCGATGCGGCGGCGGATCTCGTCGGCCGTGAGGCGGTCGGTGAAGTCGTCTTCGGCTGTTCCCTGGCGGATACCGGCCAGGATGCGGGCCAGCAGGGTCTCCGGACGGAGCCGGGACAGCGTCTGGTGCGACGACCATCCGTCCGACCCGCCTGCGCCGCCCGACCCGCCTGCGCCGCCGGACCCGCCTGTGCCTCCGGAGCCCGGCCGCGTCCCGTATCCGCCCATGCCGTCCACCGCCTCAGCCGCCAACTGGGCCAGCAGCGCTTGATCGTTGGCGGCCAGTGCCGCTGCCAGGCGGTCCCGTAGGTCGTCCCTGTCGAAGCCCCGCCCCGTGCCGGAGGTGTCCTTGGTGTCCGGCGCCCCGATCCCGCGCGGAAAGTACAGGTCGAAGACCGGGTCGAACACCGGCCGCTGCCCCTCGCTGTGCAGCAGCGCCGCCGCCAGCCCCTCCCGCACCCGCTCCCGGTCGGTGAGGCCGAGCGCCTCGATGGCCCGCCCGGCGTCCACCGTCTCGCCCGTACCGATCCGGATGCCGTGCGAGCGCAGCGCCTGCACGAGTGCGGTGAGACGCTCGGGGACCCCGGTCGCCGCCGCCGTCACACCGCGTCCAGGTCCAGCTTGGCCGCCGCCTTCAGCACGTCGTCCTGGTGCTTGAGCACGACGCCGAGCGTGTCGCGTACCACGTCTTCGTCGAGGGTGCCGGCGCCGAGGGCGAGCAGCGTACGGGCCCAGTCGATGGTCTCCGCGACCGACGGCACCTTGCGCAGGTCCATCGCGCGCAGCGCGCCGACCACGCGGACGACGGACTGCGCGAGCGCCTCGTCGAGTCCGGGCACCTTCAGGCGCACGATGCGGCGCTCCAACTCCTCGTCGGGGAAGCCGATGTGGAGGAAGAGGCAGCGCCGGCGCAGCGCCTCGGAGAGCTCGCGGCTCGCGTTCGAGGTGAGGACGGTGAAGGGGCGGCGCGTGGCGGTGATGGTGCCCAGCTCGGGGACCGTGACCTGGAAGTCGCTCAGGACCTCCAGGAGCAGCCCCTCCACCTCGACGTCTGCCTTGTCGGTCTCGTCGATCAGGAGGACCTTCGGCTCGTCGCCGCGGATGGCGGTGAGCAGCGGGCGCGGCAGCAGGAACTCCTCGCTGAAGATGTCCGTGCGCGTCTCGTCCCACGACTCGTCGCGGCCCGCGGTGATGCGCAGGAGCTGCTTGGCGTGGTTCCACTCGTAGAGCGCGCGGGACTCGTCCACGCCCTCGTAGCACTGGAGGCGGACCAGGCGTGCGTCCGCGACCTCGGCGACGGCCTTGGCCAGCTCGGTCTTGCCGACCCCCGCCGGACCCTCCACGAGCAGCGGTTTGCCCAGGCGGTCGGCCAGGAAGACGGTGGTGGCGACGGCCGGCGAGGCCAGGTAGCCCGTCTCGGCGAGCCGCGTGGCGACATCGTCCACGGAAGTGAAGAGCAACGGGGCCTCCGGCATGGCGGGTGCGACGTGATCGCGAGTCGGGTGGTGGGACACAGCGGCCGATTTGGGGTGGTCGGGTACAGCGGCTGATTCGGGGCGGTGGAGCACGACAGCGGATCGGAGTGGTGGAGCACAACGGTGGATCGGGGCGGGTGGAGCACAACGGTGGATCGGAGTGGTGGGGAACAGCGGCTGGTTCGAGTGGGCGGGCAGAGCAGCTGCTGCCACTTGATCAGCCCTCTGCGTCGCTCCACAACGCCGCCGCCGCGTTTGCGTCGAACGTCACGTGATCGCTCCCGCACCCGCCACGGGCTGCTGAGTCCAGTCCCGAGACCCACCGGGACCGCTGGTCCCTTCTCGTATCCTTGCGGCATGAGGCGGACCTCCTTTGCCGACTGGCCCTGCTCCATCGCCCGCACCATGGACCTGCTGGGCGACTGGTGGACCCCGCTCGTGCTGCGCGAGGCCTTCTACGGGATCAAGCGGTTCGACGTCTTCCAGCAGGAGCTGGGCATCGCGCGCAACACCCTGACCGACCGGCTGCGCCGCCTGGTCGACGAGGGCCTGATGGAGAAGCGCGCCTACCAGAGCGAGCCGGTCCGCTACGACTACGTGCTCACCGAGAAGGGCCGCGACTTCTTCGGCGTGCTCGCCGTGATGAACAGCTGGGGCAACCGCTGGCTGAGCGGCGACGAGGGCGCGCCGGTCGTCTTCGAGCACGACCGCTGCGGGCACGAGGCCGAGGCCGAGGTGGTCTGCGGCCACTGCAAGGAGCCGATGTCGGCCGCGGACACGCATCCGCGCCTGGGCCCCGGCTACCCGGCGCGGCTCGCCGAACGGCCGGACATCCGGGACCGCTTCAACCGCTGAACCCCTGCCTCACCGTCGGGGACCTCACCCTTGACGAGTGAGTCTATCTACGCAACTCTCGTGGTCAGCGGCTACAGAGTTGACTAGTTGACTACAGAGAGGCGACCCACGATGGAGTGGACAGGCGCGCGTTACGCGGACGGGCCGACGGCCGAGGTGCGGACACGGATCGCCGCGTCACCGGAACGCGTGTGGGAGTTCGTCTCCGACATCGGCCTGATGCCCACGCTCAGCGCGGAGCTGCGGTCGGTCGAGTGGCTGGACGGGGCGACCTGGCCCGTGCCCGGCGCCCGGTTCGTCGGCCGCAGCGAGCACGCGTCGTTCGGTGCGTGGGAGACCACGTCGTACGTCGTGGAGTGCGAGGCCCCGCGCGTGTTCGCCTGGGCCGTCGAGGACCCCGAACGCCCCAGCGCGCTCTGGCGGTTCAGCCTGGGGGCGGCGGACGACGGCGGCACCGAGCTGACCCAGTGGGTGCGGATGGGGCCGGGCCGCTCGGGCCTGTCGTACGCGATCGACCGGATGCCGGAGAAGGAACAGAAGATCGTGTACGTACGGATGCGGGAGTTCGAGCAGAACATGACCGCCACGCTGGACGCGATCAAGAAGCTGGCCGAGGGCGCCGCTTCCGGGTCGGCCGGGGAGGCGAAGGCGTGATGCGTACGTCGACGACCATCGAGGCGTCCGGGGCGAACTGGCGGGAGACCGTCGACTTCGTCACCGAGGCCGAGAAACTGGGCATGGACATCTGCTGGGTCGCCGAGGCCTGGGGCTCCGAAGCGCCGTCCCCGCTGGGCTACTTGGCCGCGCGCACGGAGCGCATGCTGCTCGGCTCCGGCATCATCCAGCTCGCGACCCGGACCCCGGCGGCCATCGCCCGCGCGGCGATCACCCTCTCGAACATCTCCGAGGGCCGCTTCATCCTCGGCCTTGGACCGTCGGGGCCGCAGGTGATCGAGGGCCTGCACGGCGTGCCGTTCGCGCGGCCGCTCACCCGGATGCGGGAGACCGTGGAGATCGTCCGCCAGGCCGCCACGGGGGAGAAGATCTCCTACGCGGGACGGGAGTTCACCGTGCCGCTGCCCGGGGGCGAGGCCAGGCCCATGCGCCTGTCGATGCGTGCCGAGCACGAACTGCCCATCTACCTGGCCACGCTCTCGCCCAAGATGCTGCGCCTGACCGGCGAGATCGCCGACGGCTGGCTGGGCACCAGCTTCGTCCCGGAGGGTGCGAAGGAGGCCTACTTCGACCACCTCGACGCGGGCCTCGCCGCCTCCGGCCGCACTCGCGGCGACCTGAACATCTGTCAGGGCGCCGAAGTGGCCTTCGCCGAGGACGAGGACGCGCTGCGCACGATGGTCGCGAGCCGCAAGAAGGAGCTCGCCTTCAGCCTGGGCGGCATGGGCTCGGCCACCACCAACTACTACAACAACGCCTACAGCAGGCAGGGCTGGGCCGACATCGCGGCTGAGGTTCGCACCCGCTGGCAGGGCGGCGACCGCGACGGCGCGGCGGACCTGATCACCGACGACATGGTCCTCGCCACCACCCTCATCGGCACCGAGGACATGGTCCGCGAGCGGCTGAGGGTGTGGCGGGACGCGGGCGTGGACACGGTCCGCTTCTATCCGGCGGGCGAGAGCCTGGACGCGCGGCTCACGACCCTGGGGCGGGCGATCGAACTGGTCCGGGAGGTGGAGCGGCAGGGGAGCCCTCCGGTGGCCCGGCCGTCAGCCGCCACAGCGACGTGACCTCGGCGGCGCGGGCCGCGTGCAGGGGGTCCGCGGGGTCGGCTGCCCGGGGGTGGTGCGGCCGGGTGTCGATGCGGGCGGCGACATGCAGGCCCGCCGCCGTGATGGCGCCGCCGAGTTCGCCCGGGGCGCGCAGGCCCAGGTGCTCGGCCAGGTCCGACATGATCAGCCAGCCTTCGCCGCCGGGCAGCAGATGTTCGGCCAGGCCCGTCAGGAAGGCGTGCAACATGGCGCCCTTGGGGTCGTAGACGCCCTGCTCAAGGGCCGAGTTGGGCTTCGCGGGCAGCCAGGGCGGGTTGCATACGACCAGGGCGGCGCGGCCCGGCGGGAAGAGGTCGCCGCCGGTGGCGATCTCCACCTGGCCGGTGAGGCCGAGGCGGCTGACGTTGGCGCGGGCGCAGGCCACCGCGCGGGGGTTGTTGTCGGTGGCCACGACGTGGCGGATGCCCCGGCGGGCAAGGACCGCGGCGAGGACGCCGGTGCCGGTGCCGAGGTCGTAGGCGGGCCCGCCGTGCGCGGCGGGGCCGGGCAGCGGCGCCTGCGCCACCAGGTCGACGTACTCGCCCCTGACCGGTGAGAACACCCCGTAGTGCGGGTGGATCCGGGCGCCGAGCGCGGGGACGTCCACGCCTTTGGCGCGCCACTGGTGTGCGCCGAGCACACCGAGCAGCTCCCGCAGCGAGACCACCGACGGGGTCGGCAGGGGCGGACCGTACGCCTCCGCGCAGGCCGCCCGGACGTCCGGCGCCCTGCGCAGGGCGAGCGTGTGGTCCGCGTCCAGCGGCACCAGGAGCCTGCCGAGTACGCGGGCCCGGTGGCCGCTCGCGCGGCGCTGGAGATGGAAGGCCGAGGTCGGGGACGGGATCGCCGAGGGAGCCTCCGTCGGTGACGGGACCGCCGGAGGAGCCGCCGTCGGGGACGGGACCGCCGAGGGAGCCGCCGTCGGGGTCTTGCGGTCGACGCGCCGGCCCATCGCCCTGAGCAGCTGGCGCGCCTGGTGGTAGTCGCCCCGCCACAGCAGGGCGGTGCCTTCGCAGGCCAGGCGGTGGGCGGTGGACGCGTTCATGCGGTCGTCGGCGACGACGACACGGCGGGGCGCCGGCATTCCGGTCTCGGAGTGCCAGCGTGCGGTGTGCTCGGCGTCGCCGTCGATCCAGCGGATCCAGTGGATCTCGGACACAGGTACTCCTCAGAGAGTGAACGTGCGGGGCACGAAGAGCACTTCGACGAGGAGCGGGAGCGAGGGGCTCAGGGCAGGTGGTGCGGCTCCCGCGTCGAAGTGCGGGAGGCGTCGCCGAGCACCAGGCCGGGCACCGTGCCGAGCGTCATGAGTGCTCCTTGAGGAGACGGACCCGAAGAGATGGGCCCGCGGAGACGAGTCCGCGGAGGTGAGACCGCGGAGGTGAGTCCGAGGATGGGCGTGATGCAGTGCGAATGTCTCATACGGGACCACGGCCGGGCAATCGACTTCTCGGCCCTCGGATGTCGCCGCCGCCACCGCCCCCGACCAGCGCGTCCGTTGATCGTCAACTACCCGCCGGGCAGGGCCTGTTGGCTCCGGGAAACCCTTGATCTAACCTGGTAGCCGCCTGAGGGGGAGACGAATGAGTGGAAGCGTCGAGCACACCCGGGACAGCAAACGGTCGGCCCCGGCCGGCAAGGGGGAGCGGGTCGCCGACTGGGCGGACGGCCGCCTCGGCATCAACACCCTGGCCAAGAGCCAGATGCGGAAGATCTTTCCCGACCACTGGTCCTTCATGTTCGGGGAGATATGCCTCTACAGCTTCCTGATCCTGATCCTCACCGGGGTCTGGCTGACGCTCTTCTTCGAGCCGAGCGGCTCCGAGGTCGTCTACGACGGCGTCTACACCCCGCTCAAGGGCATCCAGATGACCCGGGCGTTCGAGTCCACGGTCGACATCAGCATGGAGGTGCGCGGAGGCCTGCTGATCCGGCAGATCCACCACTGGGCCGCGCTGGTCTTCGTCGCCGCCATGCTCGTGCACATGATGCGGGTGTTCTTCACCGGCGCCTTCCGCAAGCCGCGTGAGGTCAACTGGCTGTTCGGCTGGACGCTGTTGTTCCTCGGGATCATCACCGGCCTCACCGGCTACTCCCTCCCGGACGACCTGCTCTCGGGAACCGGTATCCGCTTCGCGCAGGGTGCGATCCTGTCCGTCCCGGTCGTGGGGACGTATCTCTCCTTCTTCCTCTTCGGCGGGGAGTTCCCGGGGGACGCGATCATTCCGCGGCTCTTCAGCGTGCATGTGCTGCTGTTGCCGGGGATCATGCTGGGGCTCGTCGTCGCCCACCTGATCCTGGTCTTCTACCACAAGCACACCCAGTTCGCCGGGCCCGGAAAGACCGAGAAGAACGTGGTGGGGGCGCCCTTCCTGCCCATCTACATCGCCAAGGCGGGCGGCTTCTTCTTCCTCGTCTTCGGCGTCCTGGCGCTGATGGGCGCGATCGCCACCATCAACCCCGTGTGGGTGATCGGACCGTACCGCCCCGATCTGGTCTCCACCGGCGCTCAACCCGACTGGTATCTGGGCTTCTCCGAAGGCCTGATCCGGGTGATGCCCAGCTGGGAGATCAACGCCTGGGGGCACACGCTCGAACTGGGCGTCTTCATCCCGTTCTCGCTCTTCCCGCTGATCCTGGCGGCGATCGCGGTCTATCCCTTCATCGAGGCCTGGGTCACCGGGGACAAACGCGAGCACCACATCGCGGACCGGCCGCGCAACGCCCCGGTGCGCACCGGGCTCGGCGTGGCGTGGCTGACGCTGTTCGCCGTGCTGATGGTCGGCGGCGGCAACGACATCTGGGCGACGCACTTCCATCTCTCCATCAACGCGATCACGTGGTTCGTGCGGATCGCCTGCTTCGTCGGGCCGGTGCTCGCCTTCTTCATCACGCACCGATGGTGCATGGGGTTGCAGCACCGCGACCGCGAGAAGGTGCTGCACGGCCGCGAGAGCGGCACGATCAAACGCCTGCCGCACGGTGAGTACGTGGAGGTCCACGAACCGCTCTCGCAGGGCGAGTTGTACAAACTGACCGCGCACGAGCAGCCCAAGCCGTACGAGATCGGCCCCGTGGTCGACGAGCACGGCGTGGCGCGCAAGGTCACCCGGGGCGAGCGGGTGCGGGCGCGCCTGGGCCGGGCCATGTTCGGACCGTCGGCGCAGGTGCCCAAGGCGACGCCCGAGGAGTACCTGGAGATCCAGCGGAGCGGCGGGGACGGACACCACTGACGGCGGGGCGCCGAAGGGAGCTGATCGCGCCCCGCGCGATCAGCTCTGCGGTTAGCCTCACGGAGTGACACAAGTACCCGAAAAGACGCCGAAGTTGTACGCCATCAGCGATCTGCACGTCGCGTACGACGACAACCGCAAGTTCCTCGAGACCCTGCGGCCGGAGACCGACGAGGACTGGCTGATCGTCGCCGGGGACACCGCCGAGCGCATGGCCGACATCGAGTGGGCGATGCGCACCCTCACCGAACGCTTCGCCAAAGTGGTGTGGACACCGGGCAACCACGAACTGTGGACACCCCGCGACGACCCGATCCAGCTGCGCGGCGAGGCCCGCTACCGCCACCTCGTCGATCTGTGCCGCTCCTTGGGCGCCGCGACCCCCGAGGACCCCTACCCGGTGTGGCGCGGCGAGGGCGGCCCGGTCACCGTGGCGCCGCTGTTCCTGCTCTACGACTACACGTTCCGCCCCGAGGGCACGTACGCCAAGCGGGACGCCCTGGAGGCGGCCCACGCTGCGGGCGTCGTCTGCACCGACGAGGTGTTCCTGCACCCCGACCCCTACCTCGGCCGCGACGACTGGTGCCGCGCCCGCGTGGCGTTCACCGAGGAGATGCTCGCGCGGCGGACGCCCGGCCTGCCCACCGTCCTGATCAACCACTGGCCGCTGGTGCGCGACCCCACCCGGATCCTGCACTACCCCGAGTTCGCCCTGTGGTGCGGCACCGAGCTGACCGCCGACTGGCACGTGAAGTACGACGCCGCCGCCGTCGTCTACGGCCATCTGCACATCCCTCGCACCACCTGGCACGACGGCGTCCGCTTCCAGGAGGTCTCGGTCGGCTACCCGCGCGAGTGGCACCGCGACCGCCACCCCGACCCCCGACTCCGCCAGATCCTGCCGGAGCCCCAGGAAGCCGGATAGTCAGCGGGACCGGGGCGCTCGGTGGGTACGGCGTCCAGGCCGTAGCGGGCATCGGCCAGGGCGCGGGCGGCGCGGCGGGCGCGGTCTGGGACGGGACTCATGGGCCCCACCCCGGTCGCGCCGCCCCCGTTGCCCCCGCCGCCCCAGACCGGATCTCCGCAGCCCTGGCCGAGCCTCCTCAGCCCTGCCCGAGGCCGAGCGCCCCTTCCATCTGGCGGTCGACGGCGAGGCCGAACTCCCGGAGCCAGTCCGGGCGTACGGCCGCCATGCCGAAGCCCGAAGGGGTGCGCAGCGGGCCGTGCGAGAGGTACTCCTCGCGGTAGCGGCGGCACTCGCGGTGCCAGGTGTAGATCCCCGCCATCCAGTTCTCCAGCTCGCGCACATAGCCGTCGAGGATGTCCCGCGTCTCCTGCGGCAGGGCGAAGTCGTCGTACAGGATCGGTAGTTCGTGCGCCACGACGTGCTGGAACTGGCTCAGACGCGACTTCATCAGGTCGTCGATGATGCCGAGCGCGCTCGGATAGTCGCAGTCGAAGAAGTTCTGCACGACGAGGATGCCGTTGTGGATCTCGCCCTCGTACTCGATCTCCTTCTGGTACGAGAAGACGTCGTTCATCAGGGCCGAGTAGTCACTCGCCGCGTTCTCCAGGTTCCGCATGGGGCCCGTGCGGTAGATCTCCTGCGGGACCTGGGGGCCGTGGCCGAGGCGGCACAGGCTCATCGTCAGCGGGCAGCCGAAGGTCAGGCGGCGCATCTCGATGTAGTCGACGGGGTCGGGGATACGGTTCTGCGCCTGGTTCTCCAGCTCCCAGAGCCAGCTGGCCGTCATGACCTCGACGGCGGTGCGCAGCGTGCGGCGGCCCTCCTCGTCCATCGGTCGCGCCGTGTGCTCCCACAGGTCGGCGAGGCCCCGCTCCAGGGCGTTGGCCGGGGCGGGCATGTCGGCGAGGTCCAGCGGCATGAACAGCGAGAGCCGCTCGTTGCAGAGCCTGGCCCCCGCGAGATCGCGGTGCCTGCCGAAGACCACGGGGAAGTAGTCGTCCCCGTACGTTCCCCAGGTCAGCCACTGCGAGCCCAGGTCGAGAGCCTCCAGGTCCGCGTCCGGATGGATGCCCGCCGCACAGAGCGGGAAGTCGTAGCCGTGCAGCTTGCGCGCGTCCCAGATGTCCGAACCGGGCACCCCGGCCTGGGGTTCGAGCATGCCCATCCGGTCCGCCCAGTCCACGGTGCGGGGGCGCGACTCCTCCAGGTGGGGCGAGAGCCGGGTCGCGTAGGGCAGGTCGAAGTCGGGCAGCCGGGACGGTCCCACCCGCCGGAAGGGAACGTGCGTGTGGCCGCGCAGCCGCTCCGCGCCCGTGGCCGCGATCAGCGCCTTGATCCCGGCGGCCGACGTGCCGGGCCCGGTGGGCCCTGCCAGCGGTGAGGGCGCGGCTCCGCCCTTGTTCATGTAGCGGCTCGACACCATGTGCCACTCGTGCCCGCCGGACTGCCAGTCCTGCAGGCCCTTGGCGTACGCGAGCACGTCCGCGCACTCCTTGGGCGGCAGACCGGTCTCGGCGAAGAGCGGGGCCAGTTCGGTCAACGCCGTGTTCTCGAACTGCTGCATCCGCGAGGTCAGCAGGTCGTTCACGGCCTCCGCCGCATCCTGCGTGGAGCAGTCGAGGAACTTCTCCAGGACCAGCACGCCGTTGGAGAGTTCACCCTCCTCCTCGATCTCCCGCTGGTACGAGAAGAGGTCGTTGCGCAGGTGCACCGCGTCGGAGAACGTCTCCTTGAGGACGCGCAGCGGCCGGGAACCGGCGACGGCCACCGGGACCTCCGCGCCCGTCGCGTACTCGATGAGCCCCGCCGACCAGGGCGCGCCGCCCACCTTGCGGCGCATCTCGATGTACTCGACGGGGTTGGCGATCCGGCCCTCGTTGATGTTCGAGAGCTCCCACAGGGATTCGTTGAGCAGGTTCTCCGTGCTTTCGGCGAACCGCGCCCGCCAGTCCTTGGACATGAACGGCACCGTGCGCGCCCACAGGTCCGCGAGACCCGCCTCGACCGGATTGGTCGGCTCCGGCACGGGTGCGCACAGGTCCATCGGCATGAAGGCGGGCAGCCGGTCGAGATAGGCCTTGCCGCCCTCGCGGTCCAGGGTCCGTTTGAACAGTTCGAGGAAGTGGTCGTCGAAGAAGAACACCCACACGTACCAGTCGGTGATCAGGGACAACGCCGGGCTGTCACAGTCGGGGTGGGTGTACGCGCACAGCGTCGCGTAGTCGTGGGCGTCCAGGTCGCTTTGCTCCCAGACGCCCGACCCCTCCAGCATCCCCATGTCGCGAGCCCACTTCCTGGAGTGCTCCCTCGCCTCTTCCACATGGGAGTTGAGGCGGGCGGGATGCGCCATGTAGAAGGCGGGCAGTTCGAAGGGCTGCGACATACGGCGTTCTCCTCGCGCGGTGGCGTACGGGCAGCCGAGCACTACCCGCGCGGGGGTGACCGATGCGGCGATCACCGGAGCGTCACACCATCGCGTGACCCGCGCGGTTAAAACCGCTTGCCCGTACGCGGAGTTCGGTATGCGCAGCTCGGTACGCGGAGTTCGGCCGGATCGCTGCCTCACGCCCCCTTGTACATGACATCTTTCTCGCTTTAGCCTGCTCGCGCCCAAGCGCTTTGGTCCAGCGGTCACCGGCCGCGTCCTCGCCCACGACAACGTTGCCAGAACGGCGGCCCTCGTGGCAGTCGCCCCCTGAACCCGCCCGCACCCCCGTCCCGAAGCCCGGAGGTTCCATGCCCCGCACGACCCGCACGCTCAGACCGCGTACGGCGCTGCTCGCGCTGGCCGTCCTCGCCGTTCCGCTGGCGCCCGCGGCGGTCGCCGCGCCCGCAGCGGCCCAGGGGGAGGCCCAGGAGGAGTCCATGACCCGCAAGCTCCCCGTCGTATCGCCGACCCCGCAGCACCTGGCCCGCGCGGGCGACGACGTGCCGCTGGCCCGGCGCGCCGAACTCGTCGTCGGCGACGACACGGACGAGGCGGCCCGAAGCCGCGTCACCGAGACGCTGCGCGCCCACGGGGTGCGCGACATCGACGTACGCGCGAAGGCCTCGGGCCGTGCCCCGCTGACCGTCCTGCTCGGCCCGGCGACCCGGCCCGACATCGCGAAGGCGCTCGGCGCGACGAAGGTTCCCGCGCAGGCCGAGGGCTATGCCCTGCGGGCGAAGCACCGCACCGTCGCGCTCGGCGGCAAGGACGCGACCGGCCAGTTCTACGCGGCACAGACCCTCGCCCAGCTGATCTCCAAGGGGCGCATAGCGGGGGCCGAGGTCTCCGACTTCCCCGCCATGCCGCTGCGCGGCAGCATCGAAGGGTTCTACGGCCCGCCCTGGACCGAGGCGGAACGCCTCGACCAGATGGACTTCCTGGGCGACACCAAGGCCAACACGTACGTCTACGCGCCCAAGGACGACCCCTACCACCGCGAGAAGTGGCGCGAGCCCTACCCCGCGGACAAGCTCACCCAGCTCGGCAAGCTGATCGACCGCGCGACCGCCAACCACGTGCGCTTCACGTTCGCCGTCTCGCCGGGCGGTTCCATCTGCTACTCGGACCCTGCGGACGTCAAGGCGCTGACGGCGAAGCTCCAGGCGATGTACGACCTCGGGGTGCGGTCGTTCTCCGTGCCGCTGGACGACATCAGCTACACCAAGTGGAACTGCGACGCCGACAAGGCGAAGTTCGGCGCGCCGGGCCGCGGTCCGGCGGCGAAGGCGCAGGTGGGGCTCCTCAACACCATCCAGCGGGACTTCATCGCGCAGCGCGAGGGCGCCAATCCGCTCCAGATGGTGCCCACGGAGTATGGGGACCTCACGGACACCGCGTACAAGCAGACGATGCGGGCCGAGCTCGACGGCGCCGTGGAGGTGATGTGGACCGGCACGGACGTGGTCCCGCCGGAGATCACCAACTCCCAGGCGGAGAAGGCCGCCGAGCTCTTCGGGCGCAAGGTGTTCGTCTGGGACAACTTTCCCGTGAACGACTTCGCGCGTACGGCGGGCCGGCTGCTGCTCGCGCCCTACGACAAGCGCGAGCCCGGCCTGTCCGGCCACCTGAGCGGCATCGTGTCCAACCCGATGAACCAGGAGGGGGCCAGCAAGCTCGCCGTCTTCACCATGAACGACTTCTCGTGGAACGACCGCGGGTACGACCGGGCGCGGTCGGGTCGGCAGGCGGCGCTGTATCTCGCCGGGGGAGAGGAGCGGGTCGCCCGCGCGGTGGAGACGTTCGTGGACCTCAACCACGCGGCGCCGACGTTCGGCGAGACGAACTGGCAGCCGCAGTCCCCGGTCCTCGGGGCGAAGCTCGACGCCTTCTGGAAGCGGTACGAGAGTGATCCCGCCGGGGCGGTACGGGCGCTGCGGCCCACGGCGCGGGAGATCGAGAAGGTTCCCGCGGTGCTGCGCTCCGGGGTGCCGGACGCACAGTTCCTCCACGACGCGAAGCAGTGGCTGGACGCGACGGAGCTGTGGGGTGCCGCGCTGGGGCACGGGCTCGCGGCGCTGTCCGCCGCCCAGCAGGGGGATGACGCGCGGGCCGCGCGGGAGCGTGCGGCGATGGAGTCCCTCGTGGAACAGGCGCGGGCGATCTCCGTGGACCCGGCGGAGCACCATCAGCTGGGGGCGGTGAAGATCGCCGATCCGTTCCTGGATCAGTTCGTCCAGGGGGTCCAGGACCGGACCTAGCCGCCGCCGCGCGGCGAAGCTCTCCAGTCCACCCACCCGATTGCCTCCGCAGTGCAGGGGTGAGCGGGTGGGTGTTCCCGTATCCGGGCAGAAAGGGCCGGCATTGCGATAACTGAGACGTCAGTCAGGATCGCAAGACCTTAGGTAGCTGCGGAAAGGTGCTCCCTGCGGATTGCGATCACCGCAACGCCCAGGTAGCGTGACCGACCATGCAGCAAGACCCCGAGGTCGCGGACAGAGTCCGCAAGGTCATCTCCGACGCCGGCGCGACGCAGCGCGAATTCGCCCGCCGCATCGTGATGGACCCCTCCAAGCTCTCCCGCTCCCTCGGCGGCACCCGCCGCTTCACCGCCGCGGAGCTGGCCCGCATCGCCGACACCGGCGGCGTGGACGCGGGCTGGCTCCTGGGCACGGGCGCCCAGACCGTGGCACCCCCGGCCCGCCGGGAACGCACCGCCGCCGCCCCGGACGGCGGCCGCCCGCTCCAGATCGTCCGCGAAACGGTCCGGCTCGTGGCCGAACGCGGCTTCCACGCGGTACGCGTCGCGGACATCGCCGAAGCCTGCGCCACCAGCACCGCTGCCATCCACTACCACTTCCCCGGCCGCGACGACCTCCTCGAGGCCGCTGTCCGCTGGTGCATGGACGAGGACACCGCCCGCCGCGCGGCCCGCGTCGCCGACGCGGCCGACGCCGCCGACGAGCTGCGTCAGCTGGTCGAACTCCAGATCCCCCGCACCCCGCAGCAGCGCTGGCAGTGGAGCGTCTGGCTCGACCTGTGGGCGGAGGCGGCACGCTCCACCGCCGTCGGACGGCTGCACGCCGAGTACTACCGGCAGTGGCGCGCGACCGTCGCCGACGTCATCCGGCGCGGTGTCGACCAGGGAGTGTTCCGCCTCGTCGACCCGCAGTCGGCCGCGCTCCGGCTCACCGCGCTGATCGACGGTCTCGCCACCCAGGTGCTCGCCTCCACCCCCGGCACCGACGGCACGACCCCCGACGACATGCACGAGGCGCTGCTCGTGTACGTCGACGCGACGCTCGCCGCCCCGCGCGGCGCGTAGACACCCGCAGACGCGTCCAGTCGGCTCCAGCTCCAGCTCCAGAAGTTCATCAACACCCCATCCCCGAGGGAGAGTTCACCATGCCCGTGAACCAAGACGTCATCATCACCGCCGCCCTCACCGGCGCGGGCGACACCGTACGCAAGAGTCCCCACGTCCCGGTCACCCCCGAGCGGATAGCCACCTCCGCCGTGGAGGCCGCCGAGGCCGGCGCCGCCGTCGTACACATCCACGTACGCGATCCCGAGACCGGCGACCCGTCGCGCGATCCCCGCCTGTACCGCGAGGTCGTCGAGCGCATCAAGGAGACCGGCACCGACGTCGTCATCAACCTGACGGCGGGCATGGGCGGCGACCTGGTCATCGACCCGGCCGAACCGCTGAAGGGGCTCGGCGAGCTGCCCGGCACCGACCTCGTCGGGGGCCTGGACCGCCTCCCGCACGTCGAGGACCTGCTCCCCGACATCTGCACCCTGGACTGCGGCTCCCTCAACTTCGGCGACAACCTCTACATCTCCACGCCCGACATGCTCCGCCAGGGCGCCAAGCGCATCCAGGAGCTGGGCGTGCGGCCCGAGTTGGAGATCTTCGACACCGGCCAGCTCTGGTTCGCCAAGCAGCTCCTCGCGGAAGGGCTGCTCGACAACCCCACCGTCTTCCAGCTCTGCATGGGCATCCCGTGGGGCGCACCCGCCGACCCGGGCGTCCTCCAGTCCATGGTCAACATGCTGCCCGAAGGCGCCCAGTGGGCCAGCTTCGCACTCGGCCGCATGCAGATGCCGTGGGTCGCGCAGTCCATCCTGCTCGGCGGCCAGGTCCGCGTCGGACTTGAGGACAACCTCTACCTCGGCAAGGGCAACAAGGTCAGCAACGCCCAACTCGTCGAGCGCGCCGTGCAGATCACCGAGAACCTCGGCTCGCGCGTCGCCACCCCGGACGAGGCCCGCCAGAAGCTCGGCCTCAAGCGGTAGCGCTTCGCCGGATCGCGCGGAGATCCGGCCGCGGACCGGCTGTGGCCGGTCGCGCGGTGACCCGCGCCCCTCGGGGCACGACCCCGCCGCACCCCCACGACGAGTAGGACCCCCTCCATGAACGACATCACCACACCCCCCGCACCCTGCGCCCCCGAGGACGTCCGCCGCGTCGCCTGCATCGGCGCCGGTGTCATCGGCGGCGGCTGGGTCGCCCACTTCCTGGCCCGCGGCTACGACGTCACCGCCTGGGACCCGGCCCCCGACGCCGAGCAGAAGCTCCGCCGCCTGGTCGGCGCCGCCTGGCCCGCGCTGACCCAGCTGGGCCTCGCCGAAGGCGCTTCGCAGGACCGGCTGACCGTCACCGCGACCCTCGAAGAGGCCGTCGCCGACGCCCAGTTCGTGCAGGAGAGCGCCCCCGAGAAGCTGGAGCTCAAGCGGGACCTGCTCGCGCAGCTCGACGCCGCCGCGCCCGCCGGAGTCGTCATCGCCTCCTCCACCTCCGGCTACCCCATGACCGACATGCAGACCGAGGCGGCAGACCCCGGACGCCTGGTCGTCGGACACCCCTTCAACCCGCCCTACCTCATCCCGCTCGTCGAGGTCGTCGGCGGCGACAAGACCGCCCCGCACGCGGTCACTTGGTCGTCCCGCTTCTACGAGGTCGCGGGCAAGTCCGTGATCACCATGGCGAGCGAGGTCCCCGGCTTCATAGCCAACCGCCTCCAGGAAGCCCTCTGGCGCGAGGCGCTGCACATGGTCGCCAACGGCGAGGCCACGGTGAAGGAGATCGACGACTCGATCACCGAAGGCCCCGGCCTGCGCTGGGCGTTCATGGGCCCCATGCTCACCTTCGCGCTCGCGGGCGGCGAGGGCGGCATGGCCCACATGCTCGACCACTTCGGCCCGTCCCTGAAGTCCCCGTGGACGCGCCTCGAAGCACCCGAGCTGGACAAGGAGTTGTACGACGCCGTGGTCGCCGGATGCGACGACGCGGCCGACGGCCGGACCATCGCCGACCTGGTCGCCGAGCGGGACCAGGGAGTCATCGACGTACTGCGCGCGACCGGCCGCCTGCCGCAGCAGCGCACGGCACAGGAGGACACCAAGTGAGCGAGTCCCTGCCCCCCGAGCCCCTGCCCCTTCTGCACCGGACCGTGCGTCCGGAGTGGATCGACTACAACGGCCACATGAGCGAGGCCTTCTACGTCCTCGTCTTCGGCTACGCCACCGACGCCATGATGATCGAGACCGGCCTGCACGCGGGATACCGCGAGTCCACCGGCTGCTCCCTCTACACGGTCGAGGCGCACATCCGCTATCTCGACGACGTCGCGGAGGGCGCCCACCTGGCGGTCCGCACCCGCATCCTGGGCGCCGACGCCAAGAAGGCCCGCTTCACCCACGAGCTGTACGTGGTGGACGAGCCCGACGCTGCGATAACCCCGGACGCGACCCCGGCGGCGACCACCGAACTCCTGGCCCTCCACGTCGACCAGAACGCGGGCCGGACGACCCCGTTCCCGGACCCGATCCGCGACCACCTGACGAGCCTCACGGAACCGGCCCCGCAGTGGGCGGGCCGCTCCATCGCCCAGGTGCCGAAGGAGGGTTAGCGCCGGTTGCGGCGCTAGCGCTCCAGCTCCTTGTGGGCGGTTTCCGGGAGCCTGAGATACACCGCCGACGACGCGAGGCAGAGCACGGCCACGTACCAAGGGAACAGACCCGGTTCGCCGATCTCCTTGAACAGGGTGCCCATGTACGGGGCCGTGCCGCCGAACAGCGCGACGGTGAGGGAGTACGGGAAACCGATCCCCGCGGCACGTACGCGGGCGGGGAAGATCTCCGCGTTCACGGCCGCCGAGATCGACGTGAAGCCGGTGAGCAGGACCATCCCCGCGCACTGCACCATCAGGAGCGAGCTGAACGAGCCGTCCAGGGAGCGCAGGAGCGGCACGCTCAGGACGGCGAAGCCGAGGCCGAAGAAGAGCAGGAGCGGCCTGCGGCCGAAGCGGTCGGAGAGCAGCCCGCCGACCGGCTGCAGCAGCGCGAAGAACGCGAGCGAGAGGGTGCCCGACAGGAGGGCCTGGCTCTTGCTGATGTCGGTGTTGAGCTCGGCGTAGGTCGGGAGGTACGACGTCCACGTGTAGTAGGCGATCGTGCCGCCCGCCGTGATGCCGCAGATCAGCAGCGACTGGCGCGGATGCTTGCGCAGGGCGTCGAACAGGCCGGGGCGTTCGGCCGCGTCCTGCGGGGCCTGGTGGGTCTCGTACGCGCCCTGCCTGATCCAGAAGCCGACCAGACTGAGCACCGCGCCGATGACGAACGGCAGCCGCCAGCCCCAGCCGTCCATCTGCCCGTCGGAGAGCGTGCCGACGAGCAGCGCCGCGACGCCGGACGCGGCGAGCTGGCCCGCGCTCGTCGACACGTACTGGAAGCTGGAGAAGAGGCCGCGCCTGCCGGGCCCGGCGGACTCGACGAGGAAGGTCGTCGAGGCCGCGAACTCACCTCCCACGGACAGGCCTTGGAGCAGCCGCGCCAGGACGAGGACGACCGGCGCGAGCACCCCCACGGACGCGTACGTCGGCGTCAGGCCGACCAGCAGGCTGCTGCCGCCCATCAGCAGGATCGTCACGGTCAGCGCGGCGCGCCTGCCGCGCCGGTCGGCGACCGCGCCCATGAGCAGTCCGCCGACCGGCCGCATGAAGAAGCCGACCGCGAAGACGGCGAACGTGGAGAGCAGCGGCACCAGGGAGTTGCCCGAACTCTTGGGAAAGACCTGGTCGGCGATGTACGTCGCGAGGAACGTGTACGCGTACCAGTCGTACCACTCCACGGCGTTGCCCACCGACGCGGCGAGCAGCTGCCGTACGGGGCGTCCTGGCTGGGCGGGGAGCGTGTCGGGCACAGGTTCGTGCCGGTGTTGCTGTGTCATGATCGCGACCATCCCCCGCCCGGCCCGTCCGCACACGTCCGGCGCCGGCGGAGTGTGTGCGGGGTGTGCGGCCCTGTGCCGGTCAGCCCGTCGTCGGCTTGTACGAGTAGACCGACGTCGTCACGAGGCACGGCGCCGGCGGTACGACCTCGGCGCGCAGCGTGCGGCGCCCGGTGTCGTAGTCGACGCCCTCCGTCTCGAACGTGCCGGAGCAGATGCTCCGTTGCGGGACGGCGAACAGGCTGGAGACCTTCCCCGTGACGGGCTTCCCGTCGAGTGCGTGCTCCAGGTCCACCTGGAGGACGGGGCGGTCCTGGGGCCACAGCTCCTTCGACGCGTCGTTGGACGCGCACACGAGGCGGGTCGCGGAGACGAAGTCGCAGCCCTGGATGTCACGCACCGGCTTGTCGAGCGATATCTGACCGGCCTGGGGGAGTGCGCCGCCGGTGGGCGGGGTGGAGGAGTTGAGGAGCGGGGCGGGGAAGACCTGGAGGCGGCTCTGGTCGCCCCACTCGCCCGACACCAGCCACTGGTTGTCGGGCGACACGGCCGCGAAGGAGTTGTTGAGCTTCTCGCCCGCGTCGAGCTGGTGCTCGTAGAGGTAGCGCTTGCCGCCGGGTGTCGTGACGGCGAACATCTTCGACTTCGCGCCGTCGCCGCCCTGATAGGCGTCGACGGTGTGGCCCGCGGCTATGTCCGGGTCGCCGACGTGGCCCCAGCCCTTGATCCGCAGGTCGAGCGGGATCGAGGCGAGGCCGCGGTAGAGGAGGCTGCCGTCGGCGCGGCTGGCCAGGCCCTGGCTGCCGGTGAGGGAGTTGACGGACGAGACGCCGGTCTCCTGCCAGCCGCCGGGGGATCTCGGGGCGGCGTCGGCGGACGTATCGGCGGAGGCGCTGGTTCCGGTCGCTGTCGCGAGGGTGAGGGCGCAGAGCAGGGCGAGGGATGCTTTGGCGGATGTCTTCGCGAAGGTCTTGAGGGGTGTCATCGGTGCGCTACCTCCGTGGGGGGTCGATCGCTGCCGGGCAATCGTACGTAACGTGGCCTCTGTCGACGGTCGAGTTCTGACAGGTCGACAGATGAGCGTGAGCCTGTGGCCTGATGGCGCGACGGCTGTTCCGACAGAAGGTGGTTGAGACGTGAAGCTGGTCATTCTCGGTGGCGGCGGATTCCGCGTTCCGCTCGTGTACGGCGCGCTGCTCGGTGACCACGCCGAGGGCCGGGTCACCGAGGTCGTGCTGCACGACCTGGACGCGGGGCGGCTGGGCGCGGTCGCCCGCGTGCTGGCCGAGCAGGCGGTCGGGGTGCCGGACGCGCCCGCCGTCACGGCCACCACCGACCTCGACGAGGCGCTGCGGGGCGCGGACTTCGTCTTCTCCGCGATCCGGGTGGGCGGTCTCGAGGGGCGTGCGGCCGACGAGCGGGTCGCTCTCGCGGAGGGTGTCCTGGGGCAGGAGACGGTCGGCGCGGGCGGTATCGCGTACGGCCTGCGGACCGTGCCCGTGGCGGTCGACATCGCGCGCCGGGTACGACAGCTCGCCCCCGACGCCTGGGTCATCAACTTCACCAACCCCGCGGGCCTGGTCACCGAGGCCATGTCCCGGCACATCGGCGACCGCGTCATCGGCATCTGCGACTCGCCGGTGGGCCTGGGCCGCCGGGTGGCACGCATGCTGGGCGGCAACCCCGACGAGGCGTTCATCGACTACGTGGGGCTCAATCACCTGGGCTGGCTGCGGGGCCTGCGGATCGCGGGCCGCGACGAGCTGCCGCGGCTGCTCGCCGATGCGGAGCTGCTGGGCTCGTTCGAGGAGGGGCGGCTCTTCGGGGCGGAGTGGCTCCAGTCACTGGGGGCGATCCCGAACGAGTACTTGCACTACTACTACTTCAACCGCGAGGCGGTACGCGCGTACCAGGAGGCGGAGCAGACGCGGGGAGCGTTCCTGCGCGACCAACAGGCGCGTTTCTACGAGGAGTTGAGTGGAGGGCAGGCGTCGACATCCGCGCTGAAGGCGTGGGACGCGACGCGGGCGGAGCGGGAGGCCACGTACATGGCCGAGAACCGGGAGGCTGCGGGGGTCGGTGATCGGGCTGCCGAGGACCTGGAATCCGGGGGATACGAAAAGGTCGCCCTCGCCCTGATGCGGGCGATCGCGCGGGACGAGCGGACGACGCTGATCCTCAACGTCCGCAACCGTACGACCCTTTCGGCGCTGGACGCGGACGCGGTGATCGAGGTGCCGTGCTCGGTCGACGCCAATGGCGCACACCCCATGTCCGTCGATCCGCTGCCCGGGCATGCGACGGGGCTCGTGTGCGCGGTGAAGGCGGTGGAGAGGGAGGTGCTCTCCGCTGCGGAGAGCGGCTCACGCACCACCGCGGTGAAGGCGTTCGCGCTGCATCCGCTGGTGGATTCCGTGGCGGTGGCGCGGCGGTTGGTGGAGGGGTATCGGGCGGTGCATGAGGGGTTGGGGTACTTGCGCTGAATCGGGCCGGGGGCCTTGGGGGGGGCAGGGCGGTCCGTTTGCATCCCGGGTGCGTCGCCGGCTGCGGGTCGTGGGGCTTGCTGCGGGGCCGGTCCCGTGGTGGGGACGGTGCCGTGCCGGTATGTCCGTCCTCGCTATCGTCCGGTGGCCGCGAGGGTGCTGCGGCGCCGGAGGGTTGGGAACCGTGCTCCGGGCGGACATACCGGCACGTCCCCTCGCGTCTCGCTGCCGGCTGCGGGTCGTGGGGCTTGCTGCGGGGCCGGTCCCGTGGTGGGGACGGTGCCGTGCCGGTATGTCCGTCCTCGCTATCGTCCGATGGCCGTGGGGTTGCTTCGGCTCCGGAGGGTTGGGAGCCGTGCTCCGGGCGGACATACCGGCGCGTCCCCTCGCGTCTCGTTGCCGGCTGCGGGTGCGCGGCGGGAGAAAATGGGAGGACGGCTGGAGGGGGGATTGGTAAATTCCGGATCATGGAACCTATCGGCGAGAAAGAGATTCGCGCGGCCTTCGTGAACTGCTCCAAGGGCGAAGCCCGCAGACTCACTCTCCCCGCGGGCTTTCCGGAGACGCCCTGGGCCGACCTGGACTTCCTCGGTTGGCGTGACCCCAAGGCGCCGGACCGCGGCTACATCGTGACGGAGCGGGACGGCGAGTACGTCGGCATCGCGCTGCGCGCCTCGACCGGCGCGCGCAAGAGCCTGCTCAAGTCCAGCATCTGCTCGGTCTGCGTGACCCCGCAGTCCGGCTCGGGCATCACCCTGCTCGTGGCGCCCCTCTCCGGCCCGGCGGGCCGACAGGGCAACTCGGTCGGCATCTACATCTGCGCGGACCTCGCCTGCTCCCTCTACGTACGCGGCAAGAAGACCACGGCGCTGGCCCGCCGCTTCGAGGAGAGCCTCACGCTGGAGGAGCAGAACGCGCGCACCGTGGCGAACCTGCACGGCTTCATCGACAAGGTCCTCGAAGGCTCGAAGTCGGCGGCCTGAGCCTCAGACCTTCCGGGGGTCGACCACCTGGAGCGTGAGCGCCGCCGAGGGTGCCGCGATCCCCGGCCCGCCCGCCTCGGCCCACGCGACTATCTCGTCGATCGACTCGTCGTCCATGGCGAAGCCGACCCAGACGGCTCGACCGCCTCTGCGGCGACCTTCTCGCGAGGGCTGTACGACGACGATGTTCGCCTGCCCGCAGGGCCCGAGGCACTCACTCGTACGCACCGCGAACCGCCCTGCCGACTGCGCGGCGGCGGCCTGCATCCGCGCCAGCTGCCAGTCGTGGTCGGTGCCGGGGTGCTTGCGAGCGTTGCCGCAGCAGCAGCCTCGGCACACGACCAGTGTGCAGGGGCGGGCGGCGGCGGATCCGATGGAGATGACGGGACTCATCCGGTGATCATCTCAGTTCTGTTGTCAGTCCCTCATGGCACGCTCGGTCCATCGCACCCTGCGGGCAAGAGGGAGAGCCTCCATGTCGACCAAGTGGACCGTGACCATCGACTGCGCGAAGCCGGGAGAACTGGCCAAGTTCTGGGCGCTGGCGCTGGGTTATGCGCAGAAGCCGCCGCCGGTCGGCTTCGCCAGTTGGGAGGCGTGGTTCGCGCTCCATGAGGTCCCGGAGGAGGAGTGGGACGACGGTGCCTATCTGTCGGATCCGGACGGTTCGGGCCCCAGCCTCTCCTTCATGAAGGTCCCGGAGTCGAAGGTGGTCAAGAACCGCCTGCACCTGGACGTGCAGGTGGGCGGCGGCCGTGAGACTCCGTGGGAGGTGCGGTGGCCGCGGGTCGTCGCGGCGGTCGAGAAGTTGACTGCTGCGGGGGCGCGGGTGATCCGGGAGCACGAGATGCGGGGGAGGCCGGATCACGTGGAGATGGCTGATCCGGAGGGCAACGAGTTCTGCCTGCTTTGACCTGGCGTGGGCGCCTCAACGTCATGCGGGTCCCCCGCAGCCCCACCAGACCGAACAAGCCTTTCCCGCCCACCCGCCCGATTGCCCCGCAGCAACGAGCGATTACCCGCAGTCGGCAGCGAGGCACGAGGGGGCGTGCCGGTATGTCCGCCCGGAGCACGGCTCCCACTCCTCCGGTGCCGCAGCACCCTGGCGGTCACCGGACGATAGCGAGGACGGACATACCGGCACGGCACCGTCCCCACCACGGGACCGGCCCCGCAGCAAGCCCCACGGCCTGCAGTCGGCAGCGAGACGCGAGGGGACGTGCCGGTATGTCCGCCCGGAGCACGGCTCCCAACCCTCCGGCGCCGCAGCACCCTCGCGGCGACCGGACGATAGCGAGGACGGACATACCGGCACGGCACCGTCCCCACCACGGGACCGGCCCCGCAGCAAGCCCCACGGCCTGCAGGCGGCCGGGCACGCGAGGGGACGTGCCGGTATGTCCGCCCGGAGCACGGTTCGCGGCGCTCCGGTGCCGCAGCACCCTCGCGGTCACCGGACGATAGCGAGGACGGACATACCGGCGCGGCCCCGTACCCCCCACCCAGACCCGCCCCGCTAACCCGCACCCCCCACCGGCACCCGAGCCGCCAAGAACCGCACCCTGCGCCGCAGCCGGAACCCCAGTGACTCGTACAGCCGGATCGCGTCGGTGTTCCGCGCCGACGTGTGCAGGAACGGCGTCTCCCCACGGCCGCGGATCCCATCCGCCACCGCCAGCACCAACCGCGACGCAAGCCCCTCTCCCCGGAACCCCGGATCCGTGCAGACCGCGCTGATCTCCGTCCACCCCGGCGGACGCAACCGCTCCCCGGCCATCGCCACGAGCGCACCCCCACGACGTATGCCGAGGTACGTGCCGAGCTCGACGGTGCGTGGCAAGAAGGGACCTGGCCGGGTGCGCCGGACCAGATCCAGCATCTCCGGCACGTCATCCGCCCCGAGCCGCACAGCCTCCGGTTCAGGCGCCGCCGCCACCCCCTCATCCACCATCTGCACGCCGTCGATGTCGAACGCCACCTCCCAACCCTCCGGAAGCACCACCCGCGCCCCCGCCAGCGGAACCTCCACCCCGGGCCCCGCGAGCGCGGCGAGATCCGCCCAGTCGTCCGCCTCCGGAACATCGGGCAGGCCGATCCACGGCGACACGTCCAGCTGGTACCGCGCCACACGCCCCCGCCGCTCGGCGAACCGCGCGTGGGGCCCGTTCAACGCGGCGTAGGCCGGGTTGTCCAAGGGGTGCGACCCGAGCGGGGGCACCTCACGGCTCAGGGGCTCAAGGCCGGCCCCCGTCAGCCCCGTCAGGCCCGTCAGGCCCGTCAGCCCCGTCACCTCAGTCACACGCCCACCTCGATCACAACCTTGCCGCGCGCATGCCCACCCTCCACCGCACGGAGCGCCTCCCCGGCCCGCTCCAGCGGATACGTCGCCGTCACCTGCGGCCGCAGCACCCCGTCGACGGCAAGCCGCGCCACTGCGTCCAGGACCTCACGGGTCCGCGCCCGCGCGACCGCCGCCCCGCCCAGCTCGGCGACCGTCTCCTTGGCCGCGGCCGTGATCAGCTTCCCCGCGCGGTCGGGAAGCAGGGACGCCACCGCCACGAGATCCTCGCCGCCCACCAGGTCGAAGATCGCGTCGACGCGCCCGCCCGGCGCGGCCGCCCGCACCCGGTCCGCGAGATCCGTCCCAAGGCCGCCGTGCCCCGACGGCACATGCACCGCCCCCAGCGCCTCGACGAAGTCCTTCTTGCCCGCGCTCGCCGTGCCCACGACACGGACACCGAAGTGCCGCGCCAGCTGCGCCGCGGCCACGCCCACGCCGCCACCGACCCCGGTGATCAGCAGCGTCGCCCCGGCGGGCAGATCCAGCTGCCGCACCCCGTCGTACGCCGTCGCCACCGCGACCGGCAGCGCGGCGGCCTCCGCGAAGGTCAGCCCCGAGGGCTTGTGCGCGGCGAGCGAGGCCGGCAGGAGGGTGTGCTCGGCGTAGCCGCCGGTGTCCGGGTTGCCGAACACCGCGTCGCCGACGGCGAAGCCCTCCACGTCCGCGCCGACCGCCTCGACCACCCCGGCGACCTCACTACCCAGCACCTCGGGGAACGCGACGGGCGGCGCCCCCGGCCTCCGCTTCCCGGCCCGCAGCTTCCAGTCGACCGGGTTGACCCCGGCCGCCCGCACCGCGACCAGGAGCTGACCCGGGCCGGGCTCCGGCGGGTCCTGGTCGACGAAGCCCTCCACTTCGGGGCCGCCGAACCGGGTGAATACGTACGCCTTGGACATGTGCTCCCTCGCTTCGAACCGCGTGCCGTGAACCGTGTGCCGTAAACCGTGAACCGTGTGCCGTAAACCGTGCACGTGAACCGCGTGAACCGTGCATCGACGCAGGTGTCACCTTCCACGACCGCCATGATCACCCCGCTATTCCCCAGGCGACGCAGCGTTCACGAGCTCGCAATGACGGGCGCGGGCGCGGGCGAGGGGCGCGGGCGAGAAGTGTGGTCGAGGGGCGTCGGCGAGAAGCGCGGGCGAGCCTTCTCCGTCGCCGCCCAAAAACTGAACACCCCGCAAAGTTTTGCCGACGCGAGCCTTGACCTTAAGTGTTCAACCAATCAAGACTCAGGCCCCGTAACACCGCACTGGCGCGGATGACGCATTCAGCTCTTGGCGTCGTCGACCCAGTTCGGCACGCCCAGAGCCGCGTTCGGAGGCCATTCGCCATGCCTGCCACCACACGTCGTGAACTCATGAAGCAACTGGGCGGCACCGCAGCCGCCTTCGCCTTCGTGGCCGCCGCCGGCCCGATCGCCGCGGCCTCGCCCGCCGCGGCCGTCGGCGCAGGCGCCGAGGCCACCGCCTCCCCGGGCGCGGCCGCCGCCACGCGCCGCGTCCGGGGGCTCATCGCCCGCCTCACCCTCGACGAGAAGATCAGCCTCGTCCACGGCGCCACCGATCCGCGAAGACTGGGCCAGGCCGGATACCTGCCGGGCGTCAAACGCCTGGGCATACCGGAGCTGCGCCTGAGCGACGGCCCCGCGGGCGTGAACGTCACCCGGTCCGCCACCGGCCTCCCGCCGGTCGCGACCCTCGGCTCCTCGTTCAACGTCGAACTCGCCCGCCAGTACGGCGAAGTGATGGGCCGTGAGGGCCGCACCCTCGACATGGACGTGCTGCTCGCCCCGCAGATCGAGCTCTCCCGCACGCCCTTCTTCAGCCGCAACAAGGACCAGTCCGGCGAGGACCCGTACCTCAACGGCCTGATCGGCGCCGCCCAGGTCGAGGGCGTCCAGGCGCAGGGCATGCTCGCCCAGGCCAAGCACTTCCTCGCCAACAACCAGCGCCTGCACGAGTTCGACCGCGAGAAGCCGGAGAACTCCTACGACTTCGTCGTCGACGACCGCACCCTGCACGAGCTCTATCTGCCCGCCTTCGAGGCCGTCGTCCGCGCCGGGGTCGCCTCCGTCATGTCGGCGTACAACCACCTCAACGGCAAGTGGAACTCGGAGCAGAGCAGCACCCTCACCGACATCCTCCGCGGCGAACTCGGCTTCAAGGGCTTCGTCACGTCCGACTGGGGCGCCACCCACTCCACGGCCGCGCTCGAAGCGGGCCAGGACATGCAGATGTGGGACGGCTCGTTCTACGGCGAGCCCCTGAAGAAGGCCATCAAGGACGGCTCCATCCCCGAGTCCGCCCTGGACACCGCCGTCTCCCGCATCCTCGGCCGGTACGACGCCTTCGGCATGCTCGACGGCAGCCGCGTCCCCGCCCGCAAGGAGATCGACGTGAGGGCGGGTGCCCGCGTCGCCCGCGAAGTCGCCACCCAGGGCGCGGTGCTGCTCGCCAACGACGGCGGCCTTCCGCTGTCGCACGCAGCGCTGCGCGATCTCGCGCTCATAGGCCCGACCGCGGGCCAGGTCGCCACTTCGGTCTCGGGCGAGCGCGCGTACGGCTTCGAGGAGCGCCTGGTCAGCCCGCTCGACGCGCTGCGCCGCAGCACCAAGCGGAAGATCGCGTACGAGGTCGGCGTCGACCTCACGGGCACGGCCGTCCCCGCCTCCGCGTTCCCCAAGGGCCTGACGCGCAAGGGCGGCGGCACGGACAAGAAGATCGACTTCGTCGGCGACAAGGCCCTTCCCGTCGGCACGACGGCCGAGTGGACCGGCACCTTCGTGCCGCCCACCACCGGCGAGTACGCGCTCAAGATCCAGGGCTGGAGCGCGGCGGTCTCGCTCAGTATCGACGGCAAGGAGCTGACGACCGCGGCGGGCGCCCGCGACAGCTTCGCGCGCAAGTGGTCCTCCATCGTCCCGACCACCGACGGCCTCGACAACGGCCAGGCCGAACCCGTCGAGCTCACCGGCGGCAGGTCCTACCAGGTCGTCGTCAAGGCCACCGGCTGGGCCGCGACCGTCGCCGACCGCGGCCCGGTCCAGGTCCGGTTCGCCTGGGTGACGCCCGAGCGGCGCGGCGCCTCCATCGACGCGGCGGCGAAGCTGGCCCGGCGCGTCCACACCCCGGTCGTCTTCGCCTTCAACGGCTCGGGCGGATCGGTGGGCGGTGGCGGCGACTTCACCACGCTGACGCTCCCCGCCCACCAGGACGAGCTGATCACGGCCGTGGCCGAGGCCAATCCGCGTACCGTCGTCGTGCTCACCACCGGCTGCCCGGCGACGATGCCCTGGCGCCGCGAGGTCGGCACGATCCTGCACACCGGTTACGTCGGCCAGGAGGGCGGCTGGTCCACCGCCGATCTGCTCACCGGCCGCGCGAACCCGGGCGGCAAGGCCACGGTGACCTGGCCGAAGAAGGACACCGACCACCCCACCCTGGACCCGGCTCACCCCGAGCGCTACTACGGGGTCGACGGAGTGGTCACGTACAGCGAGGGGATCTTCACCGGCTACCGCGGCTTCGACAAGGCGGGCATCGAGCCCCTCTTCCCCTTCGGACACGGCCTGTCCTACACGGAGTTCGGCTACCGCGACCTGTCCGTGCGCAGGGCGGGCGACGGCTACGAGGTGTCGTTCACGGTGACCAACCGGGGGCGGCGCACGGGCGCCGAGGTCCCGCAGGTGTACGTCGGGGCGCCGCGCGGCGCAGATGTCGAGATGGCCGTGAGGACGCTGGCCGCCTTCGACCGCGTCGAGCTGCGCGCGGGGGAGTCGCGCCGGGTCAGGGTGCGGGTCGCCGAGCGGCAGCTGTCGTACTGGGACACGGACCGGGGCCGCTGGGTGCGCCCGGAAGGGAGGCGTGCGGTGTACGTCGGGTCGTCGTCGCGCGACATCCGGCTGACGGGGACAGCGCGCTAGACGGCGGTGAGACCCACGTCACGTTCGTGCATGTCACAACTCACGGGGGCCGTCTCGTCCAAAGGGTGTATCCAGCAAGGACGACACAGGAGTACACCATGGAAGCTCGGTTGAACCTCATGGCGAACCCGGTCGCCGCCAAGGCCCTGAAGCACCTCGTCGCCGCGGGCCAGGCGCTCACGGAGTCGACGCTGCCGGCCTCGACGCGGGAACTGGTGAGCCTGCGCGCCAGCCAGATCAACGGCTGCGGGTTCTGCGTCGACATGCACACCAAGGACGCCACGCACGCGGGGGAGACCTCGCTGCGCCTCAACCTGGTCGCCGCCTGGCGCGAGGCCACGGTCTTCACCGAGGCCGAGCGCGCGGCCCTGGAGCTGACCGAGCAGGGGACGCGGATCGCTGACGCGGCCGGTGGCGTCACGGACGAGGCGTGGGCGAACGCCGCCAAGCACTACGACGAGGACCAGCTCGCCGCCCTGGTGGCCCAGATCGCCCTCATCAACGCCTTCAACCGCGGGAACGTCATCAACCAGCAGCCCGCCGGCGACTACCAGGTCGGCCAGTACCACTGAGGAGGCGACCTAGGGGAGTCGCTCCGCCCCAGCCGGCTCATCGAGGCCCTGACCGTCCACGGTGAGGGCCTGGGTGAGCCGGTCCAGGTGCGCGCGGTACAGCCCGACGAAGTCCAGGCGCCCTTCGGCGATCGCCCACTGCACCTGGAGTCCGTCGGACACGGCGAGGATCTCGCGCGCGATGCTCTCCGGATCGGTGCCGGGCCTCAACTGCCCCGCGTCGAAAGAGCGTTGCAGCGCGGAAGCGAGGGAGTGCGCGACACGCTCGTACCGCTCGGCGAAGTAGGCGTGCGCCGGGTGCGCGGGATCTCCGGCCTCCGCCGACAGCTTGGTGTAGAGCTGGATGAGCCCCGGCTGGGTGAGGTTGTACGCGGCCAGCGCGAGCACCTCCCGGAACAGCGCACGCACGTCGTCGCCGCCGGAGTCGGGGCCCAGCTCTCCGAACGTACGCATCGTGCGCTCGTCGCGGGCTTCGAGGACCGCCATCAGGAGCCGCTGCTTCGACCCGAAGTGGTGGGTGATGACGGTGGCGGAGGTGCCCGCCTCCGCGGCGATCTTCGCCAGGGAGGAGTTCAGATAGCCCGCCTTGGCGAAGAGCGCGAGAGCGGAGTCGATGATGGCCGCTCTGCGGGTGTCGGCGGCGGCGTACTGCCCTGACGGGCGGTGGCGCGGGGTGTGCTGCTCCATGGGGGGCAGATTACGTTCCCCGCGTCCCTCACCTCGGGCTACGTCCCCCGGTCCCTTCACTTCAGGTCACTCAGATCACTTCAGGCTTCGGTACAGCGCCCCCACCAGGTGCACGCTCCGCAGATCCTCCCCCGAGGTCCCGCCGCCCATCCGATTCATCACGTACGCGTACGCGACCTTGTTCTCCGGATCGGCGAACGCGTACGACCCGCCAGCGCCCCCGTGCCCGAAGGCGCGCGGGTTGGGCCCGGCCTGCCCGTACAGGTTCAGCATGTAGCCGAGCCCCCAGTCCCATTTCGCGCCCCACTCCGTGCCCGCCGCGAGCACCAGATCGGGCTCGTCGGGCTCCCCCTGCCGCGTCCGCAGCCGCTCCAGCGCGGCGGGACTCAGCAACTCCCCGGCCCCCAGCGCCGCGTATACCGTCGCGAGCCCCCGCGCGGACGCGTGCCCGTTGGCCGCGGGGATCTCGGCGGATCGGTACGCCGCCTTGTTCACGTTGCCCACGGGCAGGTACTGCAGGGCCAGCGTGACGGCGGCCATCGGGTGCTCGTCGATCGACGTCACCGGCGGTGCGGGCGGAGGGGCGGAGCCCAGCGCGCTGCGCGGGCCGTCGTCGGATGCGAGCGGCCTCGCCATGTCCGCGCACCGGCCGTGCTCGCTCTCCGGGGTGCCCACGAAGACATCGGCCCCCAGCGGCCCGGTGACCTCCTCGCGCAGGAACGTACCGAGCGAGACCCCCGTGATCCGCCGGACGACCTCGCCGACCAGATAGCCGAAGCTGACCGCGTGGTACCCCTGGGCCGAGCCCGGCTTCCACCACGGCGGCGTCGCGGCCAGCGCCCCGCAGACCTTCTCCCAGTCGTAGAGGTCCTCCGACGTCATGGGCTCGCGCGGTGCGATCACCCCGGAGCGATGGCTCAGCAGCCAGCGCACCGGGATGTCCTCCTTGCCTTCTCGGGCGAACTGGGGCCAGTAGCGGGCGACCGGAGCGTCCAGGTCGAGATCGCCGCGGTCGGCCAGGAGATGCGCGCACAGCGCGGTCATCCCCTTGGTCGTGGAGTACACGTTCACCAGCGCGTCGCGCTCCCACGCGCGCGTGCCCCTCTTGTCCGCGTCACCGCCCCACAGATCGACGACGAACTCGCCGTCCACGGTGGCCGCGACGGCCGCCCCGAGATCGCCGCGCTCGGAGAAGTTCCGCTCGAACTCCTCGCGTACGCTCTCGAATCCGGGGGCGCAGGTGCCGTGGACGCGTGCGGTCATGACTCTCCTCGATCGCCGGAAGCGCATCTTGGCGGAGGCAAAAAGAAAAGGCAAGGAGGTGTTCCCACTCCTTGCCACTCTTAATTTATAGCGCACAGGGGGGCTTGCGGCAAGGCCCCGGTGATGCCGCACAATCGCAGGCCAAAGCCAGGACCTGCGGAAACGGGAGATTCACCAAGTGCCTGCGTTGCTGTCTGCGTTCGACCTTCCTGCCCATCTCGCCCCCAAGGCCGACCCCACGCTGATCGCCGGTGACGAGAAGCACTTCGCGGCGATCGCCCAGACCCTCGAGCAGACCATCGCCGAGGTGTCCCACCGTCTCGACGTCCTGCGCAAGGCGCCCGGCGGCATGGGCCGCGACGCGATGGACCGGGATCTGGAGATCCACCGCCTGACCGGTCGCCTGAGCGCCCTGAACCGCTTCGGGCTCGACCTGTGCCTGGGACACATCGTCGGCGCGGACGACTCCCAGCCGGTGTACATCGGACGGCTCGGTCTCACCGACAGCGAGGGCCGTCGGCTGCTGCTCGACTGGCGCGCCCCCGCGGCCGAGCCGTTCTTCGCGGCGACCCACGCCGACCCGATGGGTCTCGCGAGCCGCCGCAGGTATCGCTGGACCGACGGCCGGATCAGCGACTACTGGGACGAGGTGTTCACCGCCGACGGGCTCGAAGGGCACGCGGCCCTCGACGACCAGTCCGCCTTCATCGCCAGCCTGGGCAGCAACCGGTCGGCCCGGATGCGGGACGTGCTCTCCACCATCCAGTCCGACCAGGACGCCATCATCCGCGCGGGGTCCCGCGGCGCCCTCGTCGTCGACGGCGGCCCGGGCACGGGCAAGACCGTGGTCGCCCTGCACCGCTCCGCCTACCTCCTCTACTCCGACCCGCGCCTCGGTCACAGCAGGGGCGGCGTGCTCTTCGTCGGCCCGCACCGGCCCTACCTGAACTACGTCGCCGACGTCCTGCCCAGCCTCGGCGAGGAGGGCGTGCAGACCTGCATCCTTCAGGACCTCGTCACCGAGGGAGCGGCGGCGCGGCCCGAGACCGACCCCGAAGTGGCCCGCCTGAAGTCGTCCGCGGACATGGTCAAGGCGATCGAGAAGGCCGTCAGGTTCTACGAGGAGCCGCCGACCAAGGGGATGACGGTCTCGACCGACTGGGCCGACGTCCGGCTGAGCGCCGACGACTGGGCCGAGGCGTTCGGCGCGGCGGGCCACGGCACCCCGCACAACGAGGCGCGCGAGCTGGTGTGGGAGGAGCTCGTCGCGATCCTCCTGGACAAGCTCGACGGCGACGTTCCCGGCGAGCTCTTCGAGAAGTCGCTGCGGCACGACGAGGAGCTGGTCACCACCCTGCACCAGGCCTGGCCGCTGCTCGAAGCGGCGGACCTCGTCGGAGACCTGTGGTCGAACTCCGCCTATCTGCGGATGTGCGCGCCCTGGCTCGACCGGGACGAGGTGCGCACGCTCATGCGCAAGGAGGCGCCCCAGGCCTGGACGGTCTGCGACCTGCCGCTCCTGGACGCGGCACGCCAGCGGCTCGGCGACCCGGAGGCGGCCCGGCAGAAGCGCCGCCACGAGGCCGTCCTCGCCGCCCAGCGCGAGCAGATGACGCAGGTCGTCGACAACCTGATCGACGCCGCGTCCGCCTCCGGCGCCGACGGGGACGACGGTGTGGGCCTGGTGCGGATGTTGCGCGGTCAGGACGCCCAGGTCAGCCTGGTCGACGAGTCCGAGCTGCCGCCCGCCGACCCGGACCGGCTCGCGGGGCCGTTCGCGCACGTCGTCGTGGACGAGGCCCAGGAACTGACGGACGCGGAGTGGCAGATGCTGCTGCTGCGATGCCCGTCCCGCAGCTTCACCATCGTCGGGGACCGCGCGCAGGCCAGGCACGGGTTCACGGAGTCGTGGCAGGAACGTCTCGAGCGGATCGGGCTCGACCGCGTCGGCGTGGAGTCCCTGAGCGTCAACTACCGGACGCCACAGGAGGTCATGACGGAGGCCGAGCCGGTCATCCGGGCCGCGCTCCCGGACGCCAACGTGCCGACCTCCATCCGCAGCAGCGGTGTCCCCGTCGTCCACGGTTTTGTCGCGGACCTGGACTCGGTCCTCGACACCTGGCTGGCCGCGCACACGGACGGGATCGCCTGTGTCATCGGCGATCCCGCCTTCGCGGCGACGTCCCGTGTCCGGTCACTGACCCCGGAGCTGTCGAAGGGACTCGAGTTCGACCTGGTCGTGCTCATCGACCCCGAGACCTTCGGGGACGGGATCGAAGGAGCGGTCGACCGCTATGTGGCGATGACCCGCGCGACGCAGCAACTCGTCGTCCTCACGAGCTGACGGCGTCGCGCCGGTCAGCGTCACGGCGGTGTCAGAGCCAGCTGCCGTAGCGCCGGATGTACAAGCCCTTCACCACCTGGGTGAGCGTGCAGTACGCGAGCAGCGTCCCGATCAGCCACGGGAAGTAGCTCATCGGCAGCGGCCCCATCGACAGGGCCGAAGCCAGCGGCGAGAACGGCAGCCACAGGCCGAGGACCATCACCGCGCCCGTCATCAGGAGCACCGGCAGTGACGCGCGCGACTGGACGAACGGGATCCGGCGCGTGCGGATCATGTGCACGATCAGCGTCTGCGACAGCAGACCCTCCACGAACCAGCCCGTCTGGAAGAGGGTCTGCTGCGCGGGCGAGTTCGCCTGGAAGACGTACCACATCACCAGGAACGTGGTGATGTCGAAGACCGAGCTGATGGGACCGACCCGGATCATGAACCGGCCGATGCCCTTCGCGTCCCAGGTGCGCGGCTCGCGCAGGTACTCCTTGTCCATCCGGTCCCAGGGGATCGACAGCTGGCTGATGTCGTAGCAGAGGTTCTGCACCAGGAGGTGGATGGCGAGCATCGGCTGGAAGGGGAGGAACGCCGACGCGACCAGGACCGAGAAGACGTTGCCGAAGTTCGACGACGCCGTCATCTTGATGTACTTGATGGTGTTGCCAAAGGTCTGACGTCCCGTCAGCACGCCCTGTTCCAGGACCATCAGGTCCTTCTCCAGGAGAATGATGTCGGCGGACTCCTTGGCGATGTCGACGGCCGTGTCCACGGAGACGCCCACGTCGGCCTCGCGCAGCGCCGCCGCGTCGTTGATGCCGTCCCCGAGGAAGCCGACCGTGTGCCCGTCGGCCTTCAGGGCCCGTACGATCCGTGCCTTCTGGACCGGGTTGACCTTCGCGAACACCGTCGTCGTACGCGCGAGGCGCATCAGTTCGGCGTCGTCGACCAGGTCGATCGTGGCGCCCGTGATCAGCTCGCTGACGTCGAGGCCGACGTCCGCGCAGACCCGCGCGGCGACCAGTTCGTTGTCGCCGGTGACGACCTTGACCGCGACGCCGTTCTCGGCGAGCGCGCGCAGGGCCTCGGCCGCGTCCTGCTTCGGCGGGTCGAGGAACGCCAGGAATCCGACCAGGGCCAGGTCCGACTCGTCCGCCGCCGTGTAGGTGTCGCGATCGGCGGGCACGCCGCGCGTCGCGACCGCAAGGACCCGCAGGCCCTCACGGTTGTGGCGCTCACTGATGTGCCTGACCTGGGCGCGCAGTTGGTCCGTGAGCTCGACGCGCTCGCCGCGGTCCATGACGTGGGCGCAGAGCTCGACGACCTCCTCCACCGCTCCTTTGGTGACGATCGTGTGCTCGTCGGCCGGTCCGGACAGTTCGTCGCGGCGCAGCACGACGGACATCCGCCGTCGGGCGAAGTCGAAGGGGATCTCGTCGACCATCGTGAAGAGCCGGTCGACGACAACCTCCTCGGCCTCGTCGACGCGGTCGACGACCGCCTGGTCCATGAGGCCCCGCAGGCCCGTCTGGAAGTGCGCGTTGAGGTAGGCGTATTCGAGCACCTCGCGGTCCTCGTGACCGTGTGCGTCGAGGTAGCGGTCGAGGACGATGCGGTCCTCGGTGAGCGTGCCCGTCTTGTCGGTGCACAGCACGTCCATCGCGCCCAGGTTCTGGATCGCGTTGAGCTGCTTGACGACGACCTTGTGCTGCGACATCGCGACCGCGCCGCGCGCCAGGTTCGCCGAGACCACCATCGGCAGCATCTCGGGCGTGAGCCCGACCGCCACGGAGACGGAGAACAGCAGCGCCTGGTCCCAGTCGCCCTTGGTGAAGCCGTTGACGGCGAAGACGATCGGGACCATCACCAGCATGAAGCGGATGAGCAGGAAGCTGACCCGCCGCACCCCGAGGTCGAAGGCGGTCTGCGGGCGGTCGCCGACCAGGGCGCCCGCCATCGAGCCGAAGTAGGTGTCCGCGCCGGTGGCGACGGCCACTCCGGTGGCCGTGCCCGAGGTCACCGACGTACCCATCAGGCAGAGGTTGTCGGCCTCGACGGGGTCGGTGGTGGCGCGCTGGCCGAGGTCGGGGGAGCGCGTGTCCGCCTTGGCGGCCGGCAGCGACTCGCCCGACAGGGCGGCCTGGCTGACCATCAGGTCCTTGGCCGTGAGCAGCCGCAGGTCGGCCGGGACCATGTCACCGGCGGCGAGCCGCACGAGGTCGCCGGGGACGACCTGCTCCATGGGGATCTCTTCGGTCGCGGGGTGCTCGCTCCACCGGCGCCGGACCGCGCAGGAGGTGGTGACCAGCGCTTTGAGCGCCTCGGCCGAGCGGGTCGAGCGGAACTCCTGCCAGAACCGCAGCAGTCCGCTGATCAGCACCATCGAGGTGAGGATCCAGACGCCGGGGTCGGCCGGGTCCTGCCAGTACATGACCGCGGCGAGCACGACCAGGACGCCGATGAAGGGGTTGCGGAAGGACTTGGCGAGCTGCGAAGTCCAGTGCGGCGCGCGCTCCTGGGCGACGACGTTCTCGCCGTGCCGCTCCAGGCGCTCGAGGACCTGGTCCTGGCGCAGTCCACGGCTGTCCGTGCCGAGGTCCCGCAAGACGTCGTGGGCGGGCTTCGCGCTCAACTCAGCCAGTCGTAGGCCGACTTCGCGGGTGCGGGCGTCCAGCTCGGCGGCCTTGCGCTCGCGGTTGTTCACGGGGTTCTCGCCCGGCGTCGCCGGGCGTACCTGGGGAATCAGCTTGTTCATGGCAGACCTCCCTCCGTGCGGGGGCATGGCGAAGCACGCCCGTGCACAGGGGTCGTAGGGGTGATGGGTGGTGCCGTCGGCGGGCACGGCGCATGACCGCGGCGCAGGGCCGCGGGTGCATGACCGTGTGATGACGGAAAAGAGGGGCGAGGCGCAACGGCGCCTCAGCCGGGAAGCGCTGTCGCTTCAGTGAGCAGTGCGCTTCAGAGAGACGTGGCGCTGACGCGAGGACTTCCTTCGGGACTCATCCCGAACACCTCCAAGCGATCGCGGGACACGGAAGAACGCACCATCGAGCGGTGCAGGGCCAAGTCAGGCATGTCGGTTCACATATGTCAAATACGGGACTTTAGGCCCCATAGGGTCGGGACTTGTGTCCCACCCACCAAGGGTTGGACTTCTCTTCACATCCAGGTCACGGCCCCTTCCCTGATCCTTGCTCCCCTTGACACACTGCACCCGCTCACGTCCCCCACACCCCATATGACGAGGTCGAATCCACTCATGCCAGAACTCAATCGGCGCCGGTTCATGCAACTCGCCGGCGGCACCGCAGCCTTCGCGACGCTCTCGCAGAGCATCGCCCGCGCCGCCGCCCTGCCCGCCCAGCGCCGCTCAGGCTCCATCGAGGACGTCGAGCACGTCGTCGTCCTGATGCAGGAGAACCGGTCCTTCGACCACTACTTCGGCACGATGAAGGGCGTACGCGGCTTCGGCGACCCGCGTCCGGTGACCCTGCCCAGCGGAAAGCCCGTCTGGAACCAGTCCGGCGGCGGCAAAGAGGTGCTGCCCTTCCACCCGGACGCCGAGGACCTCGGCATGCAGTTCATCGCGGGCCTCGACCACGACTGGGCCGGTGGCCACAGCGCCTTCGGCAACGGCAGGTACGACAACTGGATCGCCGCCAAGTCCGAGCGGACGATGGCCTACCTGACACGCGACGACATCCCGTTCCACTACGCCCTCGCCGACGCGTTCACCGTCTGCGACGACTACCACTGTTCGTTCATGGGGGCCACCGACCCCAACCGCTACTACATGCTGACGGGCCACGTCGGCAACGACGGCAAGGGCGGCGGCCCGGTCCTCGGCAACCAGGAGTTGGGCTACGACTGGACGACGTACGCCGAGCGCCTGGAGCAGGCCGGGGTCTCCTGGAAGGTCTACCAGGACATCGGCGACGGCCTGGACGCGGCCGGGCACTGGGGCTGGATAGACGACGCCTACCGCGGGAACTACGGCGACAACTCGCTGCTCTACTTCAACAAGTACCGCAACGCCAAGCCCGGCGACCCCCTCTACGACAAGGCGCGCACCGGCACGAACGTCAAGGCGGGCGACGGCTACTTCGACCTCCTCAAGGCCGACGTCAAGGCCGACAAGCTCCCGCAGGTCTCCTACATCGCCGCGCCCGAGGCCTTCACCGAACACCCCAACTGGCCGGTGAACTTCGGCGCCTGGTACATCGCGCAGGTCCTGGACGCCCTCACCTCCAACCCCGAGGTGTGGGCCAAGACGGCGCTGTTCATCACGTACGACGAGAACGACGGCTACTTCGACCACGTCGTCCCGCCGTACGTCCCCAAGGACGCGGGCCAGGGCAAGTCCACCGTCGACACGGCACTCGACTACTTCCCGGGCAACGCGCAGTACGCCGCAGGACACTACGGCCTGGGCCAGCGCGTCCCGATGATCGTCGTCTCGCCGTGGAGCACCGGCGGCTACGTGAACTCCGAGGTCTTCGACCACACGTCGATCATCCGGTTCATGGAGAAGCGTTTCGGCGTGCAGGAGCCCAACATCTCGCCGTGGCGGCGCGCCATCTGCGGCGACCTCACCTCCGCCTTCGACTTCGCGGGCAAGGACACCGACCCCGCGAAGCTGCCGGACACCGACGCCTACGAGCCGCCGGACAACGAGCGCCACCCCGACTACGTGCCCAAGGCCCCCGCGAAGGCGAACCTGCCCAAGCAGGAGACCGGCTCCCGGCCCGCGCGCCCGCTGCCGTACGCCCCGCTGGTGGACGGAGCGGGAACGCCCGCCGACGGCAAGTTCACGCTGACCTTCGGCGGCGGTGACGCGGCGGGCGTCTGCTTCCACGTGCGCTCCAACAACCGCACGGACGGGCCCTGGACGTACACCACGGGGGCCGGCAAGAAGCTCTCCGACACCTGGAACACGGCGTACTCGAAGGGTGCGTACGACCTGTCGGTGTTCGGCCCGAACGGTTTCCTGCGCGTCTTCAAGGGGCCCGGCAAGAAGGCGGGCCCGGAGGTCACCGCACGCCACGACAAGGCCACCGGCAACCTCAAGCTGACGCTGAGGAACGCGGGCGGCGTCGACGTGAACCTCAGCGTCGCCAACTCCTACGGCGGCGCGGCCCAGACGTTCAAGGTGAAGGCGGGCGGCACCGTCGAGCACACCGTCGACCTGCGGACGAGCAAGCGCTGGTACGACGTGACGGTGAAGTCCGACGCGGACGCCACCTTCCTGCGGCGCTTCGCCGGACACGTGGAGAACGGCCGGGCCGGGGTCAGCGACCCGGCGATCGTCTCCGCCTAGGCGCGGGGCACGGAGCGGGGCCGCCGCCGGAGCCGGATCTCCGGCGGCGGCCCCACGCCCTGGAGGCTGCCGAAAACAGGAGGCCGGCGCGTCCCGCCCGCGCCTAGCATGCGGAGGCATGACCTTCCCCCATCGCACCAGCGCGGACGGCGCCCCCGACAAGCCTGTTCTCGACGGGCTCGAAGAGAAGTGGTCGCGGCGATGGGACGAGTCGGGCGTATACACCTTCGACCGCTCCAGGACGCGTGAGGAGGTCTTCTCCGTCGACACGCCGCCGCCCACGGTCAGCGGCTCCCTGCACGTCGGACACGTCTTCTCGTACACGCACACCGACACCGTCGCCCGCTATCAGCGCATGCGCGGCAAGGAAGTCTTCTACCCGATGGGCTGGGACGACAACGGCCTGCCCACCGAGCGCCGCGTCCAGATCCACTTCGGCGTGCGGTGCGATCCCGCCCTGCCGTACGACCCGTCGTTCCGGCCACCGGAATCTGCGAAGGGTCATGCGAAGGGTCATGCGAAGGGTCAACTGCCCGTCTCCCGGCGGAACTTCATCGAACTGTGCGAGCGCCTCACGGTCGAGGACGAGAAGGCCTTCGAGGAACTGTGGCGGCTGCTGGGCCTGTCCGTCGACTGGTCGCGCACGTACCGGACGATCGGCACCGAAGCACGTGCCACCGCGCAGCTCGCGTTCCTCAACAACCTGGCGCGTGGCGAGGCCTACATCGCCGAGGCGCCCACGCTGTGGGACATCACCTACCGCACGGCCGTGGCCCAGGCCGAACTGGAGGACAGGGAGCGGCCGGGCGCCTACCACCGGCTCACCTTCCACGGGCCGGACGGCCTGCCGGTCGCGATCGACACGACCCGGCCCGAACTGCTCCCGGCCTGCGTCGCGCTGGTCGTGCACCCGGACGACGAACGCCACCGGCAGCTGGTCGGCGCGACGGTCCGCACGCCGCTCTTCGGCGTCGAGGTGCCCGTCGTGGCCCACCGCGCCGCGGTCCCGGACAAGGGCACGGGCATCGCGATGATCTGCACGTTCGGCGACACGGCCGACGTCACCTGGTGGCGCGAGCTGCGGCTCGCCACGCGCCCGGTGATCGGCTGGGACGGCCGCTTCCTCGCGCGGCCGCCGAGCGGGGTCGAGTCGGCGGCTGCCGTCGCGGCGTACGCGAAGCTGGCGGGCGCCACGGCGCACACGGCGCGGGAGCGGATCGTGGAGCTGCTGCGGGCGAGCGGTGAACTGGAGGGCGAGCCGCGGCCCGTCACCCACGCCGTGAAGTTCTACGAGAAGGGCGACCGGCCCCTGGAGATCGTCACCACCCGGCAGTGGTACCTGCGCAACGGCGGCCGCGACGAGGCGCTGCGGGAGGAACTCATGGCGCGCGGGAGCGAGTTGGCGTGGCATCCGCCGCACATGCGGGTGCGCTACGAGAACTGGGTCGGCGGTCTCAACGGCGACTGGCTGGTCAGCAGGCAGCGCTTCTTCGGCGTCCCGATCCCGGTCTGGTACCCGCTGGACGGCCACGGCGAGCCGGACTACGGCCACCCGATCGTCCCGGCCGCGTCCGCCCTGCCCGTCGATCCGAGCGCGGAGGCACCGCCCGGATACGAGGAGACCCGGCGCGGCGTGCCGCACGGCTTCATCGGCGACCCGGACGTCATGGACACCTGGGCCACCTCCTCGCTCACCCCGCAGATCGCGGGCGGCTGGCGCTCGGACCCGGATCTGTTCGCGCGGGTCTTCCCCATGGACGTCCGGCCGCAGGCGCACGAGATCATCCGTACCTGGCTGTTCTCGACGGTGGTGCGGGCGCACGCCGAGCAGGGGGAGCTGCCGTGGCGTCATGCCGCGATCTCCGGCTGGATCCTCGACCCTGATCGCAAGAAGATGTCGAAGACCAAGTCGAACGTGGTCACGCCCGGGGACCTGCTCGTGAAGCACGGCTCGGACGCGGTCCGCTACTGGGCGGCGAGCGGGCGGCCCGGCACGGACACGGCGTTCGACGTCGGCCAGATGAAGGTCGGCCGCCGCCTGGCGACGAAGCTCCTGAACATCGGCAAGTTCGTCCTGAGCCTCGGTGCGGCGGACGGACCGGACCTCGCCGCGGTCACCGAGCCGCTGGACCTGGCGGTGCTCGCCGAACTCGCCGCGACCGTCGAGGAGGCGACCGCCGCCTTCGACGACTTCGACTACGCGCGGGCGTTGGAACGTACGGAGCGGTTCTTCTGGCGCTTCTGCGACGACTACGTGGAGCTGGTCAAGGCGCGGGCGTACGGCGACCAGGGGGAGGGCGCGGGGACGGAGTCGGCGCGCGTGACGCTGCGGGCGGTCCTGGACGCGCTGCTGCGGCTGTTCGCGCCGGTCCTTCCCTTCGTGACGGAGGAGGTGTGGTCCTGGTACGCCACGGGCTCGGTGCACCGTGCGGCGTGGCCGACCCCGCGGGTCCCCGCCGGAGCGGACGCCTCCGTCCTGGCGACGGCCTCGGAGGTCATCGCCGCGGTCCGCAAGGCGAAGTCGGAGGCGCGGCTCTCCATGCGGGCGGAGGTGGCCCGAGTGGTGGTTTTCGGCCCGCGCGCGAGCCTGGACCGCTTCGCCCTCGCGCAGGCGGACGTCCGGGCCGCGGGGCGGGTCGGGGCGGTCGAACTGGCGGAGGCCGACACTCCGCTGAGGGTCGAGGTCAGCGTCGAGAACGCGCCACGGTGAGGCCGTCGTCACAGGGGCCGCGCAGGGCTGGCGGACGGCCCCTGCCTGCGGGGTAGTGTGCGCGGGTGACAACGCAATCGAACACTCCTGCAGGCTGGTATCCGGACCCCCAGGGCGCGCTCCAGCTGCTGCGCTGGTGGGACGGTTCCCAGTGGACCCAGCACACCAGCCCCAACCAGCAGGCCGGTGGCCAGCCCGCGCAGGCACAGCAGGTCCCGCAGCAGGCCCAGCAGCCCGCCGAGGTCCAGCAGCCCGCGCAGGCCCAGGCCTCGCAGGGTCAGCAGCAGGCTCAATACGGGCAGCAGCAAGGGCAGTTCGTCCAGCAGCCCCAGCAGCAGGCTCCGCAGCAGGGGTACGGTCACCCGCAGCAGGCGGCCGCGCAGGCCGACCCCGCCAAGGTGCAGCGTCAGGTCCAGCAGCAGGCGGGCGTCACGCCCTCGGCCCAGGGCGGCGGCACGCTCTTCACCGAGCCGGTCCTGGTGGTGAACCAGAAGGCCAAGCTCATCGAGCTGACGAACGAGTACAGCGTCATGGACCAGGCGGGCAACACGCTCGGCTCGGTCGTCCAGGTCGGCCAGAGCACGCTGAAGAAGGTCGCGCGCTTCGTCTCCAGCATCGACCAGTTCATGACGCACAAGCTCGAGATCCGTGACGCGTACGGCCAGCCGGTGATGCAGCTGACCCGCCCCCGCAAGTTCATGAAGTCGCGTGTCATCGTCGAGCGCGCCGACGGCCAGCCGATCGGTGAGATCGTCCAGCAGAACATGATCGGGAAGATCAACTTCGCGATCATGGTGAACGGCCAGCAGGCCGGCGCGATCAAGGCCGAGAACTGGCGCGCCTGGAACTTCTCGATCGTCGACCACGCGGACAACGAGGTCGCCCGGATCACGAAGACCTGGGAAGGCCTCGCCAAGACGATGTTCACGACCGCGGACAACTACGTCCTGCAGATCCACTACCAGCTGCCCGAGCCGCTCCTGAGCCTCGTCGTGGCGACGGCCCTGACGGTCGACACGGCCCTGAAGCAGGACTCGCGCGGCTTCGGGTGAGGTTGTTCCTCACGGGGACGGGAACGGCATCGGCGCCCTGGATCTTGGGCGCCGATGCCGTTTCTGTTCTTTCGTCTGCGGGTGTGTGGGGGCTTGTCGCGCAGTTCCCCGCGCCCCTACGGGCTAGGGCAGGTGCATGGCGACCGGCTCCGCCTGGCTTGGGATGGACGGCAGGAAGTCCTCCGAAGACAGCTCCGAGGACCGCTCCGAAGGTGCCTTGTCGTAGGCCTCGTCGCGCGGTGACCTCGTCAGGACCACCACTCCGTACGCCGCGATCGCCGCACCCCCGGCCGCCAGGAACAGTCCGGCCACGCCTCCTTGCAGGCGCTCCCCGAGCAGCGTCAGGCCGATGACGGCCGCGGCCACCGGGTTGGCCAGGGTGACGACCGCAAGCGGCGCTCCGAGGCCCCCGCGGTACGCGGTCTGGGACAGGAAGAGACCGCCCACGGCGAACGCGGCGACGAGCAGCGCCACGACGATCACCTGCGGGCTGAGCAGCGGACCCGAGCGGTCCGTCGCGGCGACCGTCACGGTCTGGGTGAGCGCGGACGCGACGCCCGACGCGAACCCGGAAGCCGTCGCGTGCCGCAGTCCCGGCCGTGTGCCCGGGCGGGACAGGGCGCCGATCACGGTCATCGTGAGGGCCGCGACGGCCACCGCCTCCGTCAGGGTCAGCGTGTCGTCGGGCGCGGGCCCGGAGGCCGTGAGCAGCAGGGCGCCGAGGCCGATCAGCGTGAGCCCCGTGCCACGCCACTCCAGCGGGGTGACCCGCCGCCCCGCGAGCCGCGCGCCCAGCGGCACGGCGGCCACCAGGGTGAGCGCGCCGAGCGGCTGGACCAGGGTGAGCGGGCCGTACTTCAGGGCCGCCACGTGCAGCAGCGCCGCGCATGCGTTGAGCCCGACGGACGACCACCACGCGCCGCTGCCGAGCAGCCGCAGGAAGCCGTTGCCGGTGCCCGCGATGCGGGCGGCGAGGCGTTCCTGGGCCACGGCGGCGGAGGCGTACGCGGCGGCCGACACGAGTGAGAGCGCGACGGCGAGGAGGGTCGCGTTCATCGGCGGACCCCCGGGGCGGCCAGTTCGCGGGCGGGTGCGTGGCGTCGTACGACGAACGAGCGCGCGGGATGCGGCAGCTTGATCACGGCGAGCGCGATGCCCAGCAGTGCGGTCACCGCGATGGCGTCGAGCCAGTAGTGATTGGCGGTCCCGACGACCACGAGCAGGGTGACCAGCGGATGCAGCAGCCACAGCCAGCGCCACCGCGAGGAGGTCGCGGCGATGAGTCCGACGGCGAGCATCAGCGCCCACCCGAAGTGCAGGGACGGCATCGCGGCGAACTGGTTCGCCATCGTGTCGGTCTGCGGGGTGGAGCCGTAGACCGTGGGGCCGTACACCTGCCCGGTGTCCACGAGGCCCGCCGCCTCCAGCATCCGGGGCGGTGCGAGAGGGAAGGTCAGGTGCAGCACGAGGGCCGCCGCGGTCAGCGCGGCGAGCACCCGCCGGCTCCATACGTAGTGCCGGGGCCTGCGCAGGTAGAGCCAGACCAGGAACAGCGCGGTGGCCGGGAAGTGGGCGGTCGCGTAGTAGGTGTTCGCGATGTGCACCAGGGTGTCGCTGCTGAGCAGCGCGTCCTGTACGGCCCCTTCGCCCGGCAGGCGCAGGGTGCGCTCGGCGTCCCACACGTGGTGGGCGTTGCGGAAGGCCTCACCGGTGTGGCCGTTGGCCAGCTGCCTGCCGAATTTGTAGACGAGAAAGAGTCCTACGACGAGGAGGAGCTCGCGGACGAGGGGCGGTCGGGCAGATGTGTCCGGCTCCCGGACGGTTATGTCCGGTTCCCTTTCGGCAGGCTCGGTTCGGGATTCCATCCCCCGGCCCCTTTACGTGATGACTGGGTGGTGCGGGTAGTGAGTGAGGGAGCGCCCCACGCATCGATACGCCAGTGTACCGATACGCCAGTGTACCGATACGGAGACGTACCGGTACACTGGCGTATCGATAGGGTCGGTCGAAGCCGCCGCATCGAGGAGAAGAGTCATGACGTCGCCGGACCAGGCACCAGATACAGCGACAGCGGACCCCGCGTGCTCGTCGCGCCGCTCCAAGATCACGCCCGAGCGTGAGCAGGAGTTCTACGACGCCGTCCTCGACCAGCTCCGCGAGTGCGGGTACGACGCCGTGACCATGGAAGGCGTGGCCTCGACGACCCGCTGCAGCAAGTCCACCCTCTACCGCCAGTGGAAGACGAAGCCCCAGTTCGTCGCGGCCGCACTGCGCGCCAACCGCTGCGTGCGCTTCGCGGGCATCGACACCGGCACGCTCGCCGGTGACCTGCGCGAGGCGGCGCGGGCCGCGGGGGAGTGGTCGACCCGGGACAGCATGCTGGTCCAGGCGCTGAGCCATGCCGTGCTGCAGGACGAGGATCTGCGCAGCGCGCTGCGCGAGGCGCTGGTCGAGCCGGAGACCCGGGCGCTGGACGACCTGGTCGCGCGGGGAGTGGCCCGGGGCGAGATCGCGGCGGACCATCCGGCCACGCGGTTCATCACGGCTCAGCTCATGGGCGTGGTCCGGGCCCGCCCGGTCCTGGAGGGCAAGCACGCGGACGAGGAGTACCTGTCCGACTTCGTGGAGGCGTGCGTGCTGCCCGCACTGGGTCTGACCGGACCCACCTGATCGTGGACCGGGGTCCGACGGATGACGGACCCCGATCTGCCTGCGCCGCGCCGCACCGTGGGGACGGGGGTGGCGTGGCCGACCTTGGCCGGGCGGCCGGAACCCTCGTGGTTCCGGCCCGCCCGGCTCCGACGTTCCGGTCGCAGTCGTGGCGAGGCCGCCTCAGAGTTCTCAGACCTCCTGGCCGTTGCCGCCTCCGCCGCCCGCCGCGGCCTTGATCCCCTTGGTGATCTCGTCCATAACGGACACCTTCGGGGACTTGTCGTTGACGTCGATGCCGAAGCGGACGATGACCAGCTCGGACTTCACGGTGGGTGAGGGGAAGGCAAGCGACTGGACGTACCCGTCGTCGCTCTTCTCGGTGACGGCCTTCCAGCGCACGAGGTAGCCCTTCTGTCCGGCCACGGTGACCGCCTTGGACTCCAGCTCCTTGTGCGAGGTGATCTTGCCGTAGGTCTTGCCGCCGTAGGACTCCTTGGCGTTGACGGCGATGTCCGCTTTGGCGGCTGCCTCCGCCGTCTTGGCGTCGACCTTGAAGCCCTTGGCGGGGCCGGAGTAGGCGCCGCCGCGGGTGCAGGTCTTGGAGGTTTCCCTGGGGCAGGGATAGGGACCCGTGGTCACCGAGGCGCCGCCCTCCTGGCCGCTCGCGCCGGTCCAGCCGTCTGGAACAGGGAGGCTTATGCCGCTGAGGAGGTCGGTGGCGTACCCCTCCTCCGACGGCGGCGCGGAGCGGCCGGGGGGCTGCGACTGCTCGGGGTCCTGAGGTGCGCCGGGCTTCGAGGGAGCGGTGGAGGAAGGGGGCTCGGAGGCGCTGTCGCTGCCGTCGTCGTCGGCGGTCAGGAAGTAGACGCCGCCGCCTATCCCGGCGAGCACCGCGATGGCCACGCCCACGGCTATGCCTATGCGGAGGCCGCGGCGAGGGGCGGTGGGCTGCCCCGGATAGGAGGGATAGCTCGGGTACGCGCCCTGGGCGACATGCGGCGCACCGGTCGGAGCCGCGGGCGGATAGGCCGGCGGAGCCGCCGGGGCGGGCCCGCCCCACCCGGCGGCGGAACCCACCGCGCGGACCTGATCCGTCCATACGCTCCCGTCCCACCAGCGTTCGGTACGGGGGCCGTCAGTTGTCTGGCCGGGGTCGGGGTACCAGCCGGGAGGGGTTACCTGGGTCATGGGCGCCAGGGTATGAGCATTCGGTGAAAGCGGGATGAGAGGGGGCCTGTACGGAGGTCACCGTTCGGCCGCTGTATTCGCCAGGGGGAGAGGCGGGATTCGCCCGGGGAAGAGGCGAGTTCACCTCCCCTGCCCGTCCACCACCAACCGCACAGGTCCGCCACCCTCCGGAGCGGGCACCCGCACCCCGGCCCGCCCCGGAGTGATCGACCCCAGCACGCTCGCATGCCGGGCCCCCGTGCTCTGCGGCACCGTCCCCGGCAGCCCGTGCGCCGTCAGGAAACCGAGCACCGCGAACGCGTACGCCTCCTTCGCGGCGGACGGAAGACCGAGCTCGTCGGAGGTGCGCACCGGGATCTTGCCGCCCAACTCGGCCCGCAGGAACGCCATCAGCGTCGGATTGCGCGTACCGCCGCCGGAGGCGATCACCTCGGAGGCGTCGACCCCCCTGACGGCGTCGGCGACCGTGCGGGCGGTCAGCAGGGTGAGCGTGGCGACGACGTCCTGCGGGGCGAGGTCCTCGTACCCGGTGAGGGCCGCCCGCAGATAGGGCAGGTGGAAGAGCTCCTTGCCGGTGGTCTTCGGGGCGGGCCGCGCGTAGTACGGCTCGCTCAGCAGGGCCGCGAGCAGCCCTTCGTCGACCGTGCCGCGCGCGGCCATCTCGCCGTCGAGGTCGCAGGTGAGCCGCTCCCGCGTCAGCTCGCGCACGGCGGCGTCGATGAGGGCATTGGCGGGGCCCGTGTCGAAGGCGGTGCCGTCCGGGGCGGTGATGTTGGCGATGCCGCCCAGATTCAGCGCGGCGGGGGCGCCGGACCTGCCGCGCAGCCACATCCGGTCGACGATGCTGACCAGGGGCGCGCCCTGGCCGCCCGCCGCGATGTCACGGGGGCGGAAGTCGGCGACCACCGGAAGGCCCGTCCGCTCGGCGATCCACGCGGGCTGCCCGATCTGCAGCGTGCCGTGCACCTGGCCGTCCTCCACCCAGTGGTAGACCGTCTGCCCGTGCGACGCGACCAACTCGGCGCGCCCGTCGCACAGTTCGCGGTCCGCCTCGGCCGCCGCCGCGGCGAAGGCCTGGCCGATGCGGGTGTCGAGGCGGCAGACGTCGGCCAGCGTGGTCGCGGCGGGCGGCAGCGCGGCACCGAGCGCCGTCCGCAGCGACTCGTCGTACCCCCGGGTGATGAGACCCAACGGGGAGAGCAGCAGCCGGTCGCCGTCGATCGACAGGTCGGCCGCCGCGGCGTCGATGGCGTCGTACGAAGTCCCCGACATCAGCCCGATTACGCGCACGTGCTACCCCTCTCGCTCTCCTCACCGGTGTGTTTGATCATCGCAGCGATGACGAGGCATGCGCACTCGCACGTACGATCCAGTTCAGGCCATCGACGTGGGGGAGAGCGCGCCTTGTCCATGTCCACCACGGGATCGCCGGGCCCGAGCGCGGGGACGCGGCGCACGAACCTCACCCGAACCGATGGCCCCCGAACCGACGGCGTCTGGAACGGCTTGCTCCTGGAGGTGCGCGAACGGCCGCTCCCCGGCCTGCGCCTGTGGACCGCCGAAAACCGTCTGCTCCTGACGCGGGGAGCCGCCGCCGAACCGCTGCTCCTTGCCCTGGTGGACCCGGACCGCCACGGGGTCGACTTCTACCGGACCGGTCGCCACCGCCCCCTCGTCCCACCGCTGCGCGCACACCAGGCCCGCGCCTACGGAGGCTCCCGGCAACGCTGGGCCCACCACTTCGCGACGCTGCTCACCGCATCCCCCGACAGCCCTCTGCACGACGGGCGGTGGGTGCTGAAGCCGGACCCGCTGTTGCTCCGGTGGAAGCATCCGGGCGAGCGCGAGGGGGAGTACTGGCGCTCGCTGCTCGTCGAGGGCGATCCCGACGGCTACATCGACTGGTGGATTCACAGCGGCTCGTGGGAGATCTTTCCGCTGCGGGCGATGCCGGACGCCGACGACCCCCGCGTCAAGGCGTACCGCAAGCAGGCGAGGGACGGCACGCTGCCGCCCGTCCTGCTCTGGTGGGTGAGCGGGCTCGACAGCCACCTCGTCCTGGACGGCCACGCACGGCTGGCCGCGGCGATCGCCGAATCCGTGGAACCGGCCGTCCTGGAACTGCAGCGGACCACTCCGCGGGACGAGGTGGACACCGGCACCGAGCGGGCCGTCGCGGCGTACGAGGCGGAGCTGGCGAGGTTCACCGAACTGCGCGCCACGCAGGGCCCGCGGGTCCCCGACGGCGCCGAGTTCGCCGGACCGGCCCTCGCCCGCCGCCTCCACGAGCTGCGCACGGCACACCGCCCCACGTGGGCGTGGCCGCTCCCGGGCGGCCTCCCGGAGTGGCGCCGGATCGCGCGCGAGCAGGTGGGCGAGGGGGGATGGGAGTACGCGTGAGGGAGGTGGGGCCCCATGTGCGCGGCAGGGGCCGCTTCGGATGACGCGTCAGCCGTGCCCCCGCCCTCCCGACAGCACCAGCCGCCGGCACTCCCCGGGGCTGCCCCAAGCGGTGCGCAGGGCCCGCGCCTTCGTCAGCCACAGCGACAGGTCGTACTCCGCGGTGTAACCGATCGCCCCGTGCAGTTGCAGCGCCGCTCGCGCGGCGCCGTACGCGGCTTCGCCCGCCGCCGCCTTCGCCGCGGCCACATCGGCCGTCTCCAGGGTCAACGCTGCCCCGTACAGCAGAGGCCTGGCGAATTCGAGGCCTATCAGGACGTCCGCGAGGCGGTGCTTGACCGCCTGGAAGCCGCCGATCGGCGTGCCGAACTGGGTGCGCTGCTTCACGTACGCGACCGTCTTGTCCAGCAGTGCGAGCCCGACCCCCAACGCCTGCGCGGCCGTCGCGAGCGAGGCCCAGTCGGCCGCGTACCGGGAAGCCGTCGTCACCGCCGGGCCCGAGGCGAGGAGTTCGCCGCCCGGCCACAGTCGCGCCAGGCGCCGTACGGGATCCAACGACCGCTCCACGCGCGCGTGCCCGGAGGCCACGCGCAGCTCACCGCCCGTGGCGCTCAGCCGCAGCGTCGCCGCGTCCGCATCCAGGGCGAAAGGCCCCCCTTCGGGGAGAGCGAGCGTCGTGACGGCCTCCCCGGAGGCCAGGGGTGGAAGGAGCCGCTTGGCCGGGGCCGCTTCGCCCAGCTCGGCGAGGCGGGCGAGCAGCGCGCCCGCCGCCACCGTCTCGACCAGCGGCCCCGGCACCGCATGGCGCCCCAACTCGACGAATGCGACGGCCACTTCTACCGGGAGCGGCCCCACCCCCTCGTGCTCCTCGGGGACGGCCAGGGCGAAGACGCCCGCATCCGCGAGCCGCCCCCACACGGCGCGGCCCGGCGCGTGGTCCCCGGCGGCCCACGCCCTCGCGGCCGCCGGGGTGTCGGCCGCCGTCAGCATGGCGTCGAGCGAGCGCGCGAACTCGCGCTGCTCGGCGTCGAGGAGGAACCTCATCAGCGGCGTCCCTTCGGCAGTCCGAGCAGCCGCTCGGCGATGATGTCGCGCTGTATTTCGTTCGTGCCCGCGTAGATCGGCCCGGCGAGCGAGAAGACGTACCCCTCGGCCCATTCGCCGCCGTCCGCCAACTCGCCCTCCGCGCCCAGGAGGTCGAGCGCCGTCTCGTGCAGCGCTATGTCGTACTCGGACCAGAAGACCTTGTTCAGGCTCGACTCCGCGCCGATCGTCTCGCCCGCCGCGAAGCGCGAGGCGTTGGCCCAGGTGAACAGCTGATAGGCGCGGGCACCGATCACGGCGTCGGCCACCCGGTCGCGCAGCGCGGTGTCCGCGGGGTCGCCGTGCGCGCGCCACTGCCGCACCAGGCGGTCGGCCGAGGCGACGAAGCGGCCGGGGGAGCGCAGCGTCAGGCCCCGTTCGTTGCCCGTCGTCGACATGGCGATCCGCCAGCCCTGGCCCGGCTGGCCGATCACGTCCTCGTCCGGCACGAAGACGTCGTCGAGGAAGAGCTCGGCGAAGGCCGGTCTGCCGTCCAGGCGCCCGATGGGGCGGACGGTCACGCCGTCCGCGTCGAGCGGGAACATCAGATACGTCAGGCCCCGGTGCGGCTTGGCGGAGTCGACGGCGGGGTCGCTGCGGAACAGGCCGAACGCGCGGTCGGCGAAGGCGGCCCGTGACGACCACGTCTTCAGCCCGCTGAGCAGCCAACCGCCGTCCGTGCGGCGCGCGGTGGAGCGCAGGGAGGCCAGGTCCGAGCCCGACTCCGGCTCGGACCAGGCCTGTGCCCAGATGACCTCGCCGCTCGCCATCGGGGGCAGTATCCGTGCGCGCTGCTCGTCCGTGCCGACGTCGAAGAGGGTCGGCGCGAGGAGGTTGATGCCGTTCTGCGAGACCCGGCCGGGGCCGCCCGCCGCGAAGTACTCCTCCTCGAACACCAGCCACTTGACGATGTCGACGCCCTGCCCGCCGTACTCCTCGGGCCAGGACACCACCGACCAGCGGTCGGCCGCGAGCTCGCCCTCCCAGGCGCGGTGGGCCGCGAAGCCCTCCTGGGTCTCCAGTGACGGGAGCGGCTCCGCGGGCACGTGCCCGCGGAGCCAGTCGCGCGCCCGCTGCCTGAACTCCTCTTCCCCGGCGGTGAAGTCGAGGTCCATCAGTGGCCCACCTCTTCGGTCGGTGCTTCGGTCGGTGCTTCGAGCGGTGCCAGGGGCGGTTCTTCTCCGGCGGTCTTCCCTAACAAGTGTTTGGTAGATTACCCTGGTGTTGGGCCAGTCGTCGAGAGCGAGTCGAGAGCTGAAGGGGGCCGAGCATGGACGCACCCGCGTATGTGCCGGGGCACGGTCTGCTCGCGGGCCGGACCGCTGTCATCACCGCGGCGGCCGGAGCGGGCATCGGCGGCGCCACCGCCCGTCGCTTCCTGGAGGAGGGCGCGCGCATCGTCATCGGCGACGCCCACCCGCGCCGCACGAAGGAGACGGTGGAGGCGCTGGCCGGGGAGTTCGGCGCCGACCGGATCGACGGGACCCCGTGCGACGTGACGGACGAGGCCCAGGTGCAGGGGCTGTACGACCTGGCGGAGCAGCGCCACGGCGGCCTGGACGTCGTCGTGAACAACGCGGGACTCGGCGGCACGGCCGAGCTCACCGAGATGACCGACGAGCAGTGGGACAGAGTCATCGACGTGACACTGAACGGCACGTTCCGCTCCACCAGGGCCGCCCTGCGCCGCATGCGGGCCGCCGACCGTGGCGGCGTGATCGTGAACAACGCCTCGGTGCTCGGCTGGCGCGCCCAGGCGGGCCAGGCGCACTACGCCGCGGCGAAGGCCGGCGTCATGGCGCTCACCCGCTGCGCCGCCGTCGAGGCCGCGCCCCACGGCATACGGATCAACGCGGTGTCGCCCAGCCTCGCCATGCACCCGCACCTCGCGAAGGTCACATCGCCCGAGCTGCTCGAAGAGCTCACCGCGCGCGAGGCGTTCGGGCGGCATGCCGAGCCCTGGGAGATAGCCAACGTCATCGTCTTCCTGGCCAGTGAGTACTCCTCGTACATGACGGGGGAGACGGTCTCGGTCAGCAACCAGCACGCCTAGGCGGAGAATGACCGTGTGTCGAAACCGAAGCAGAGCAGCACCACGACGAAGCAGAGCAGCACCATGGCGAAGCAGGGCGGCAGCGCCGCGACGAAGCAGGGCGGCACCGCGAAGAAGAAGGCCCCGGTGAGTCCATCGCCCGAGCGCCGCGGCGAACTCCTCGCCATCGCGGCCGACGTCTTCGCCGAGCAGGGGTACAACGCGACCACGGTCCGCAAGATCGCGGACGCCGCCGGCATGCTCGCCGGCAGCCTCTACTACCACTTCGACTCCAAGGAGTCGATGCTCGAAGAGATCCTCTCCACCTTCCTCGCCGAGCTCTGGGACGGGTACGACACCGTGCTCCAGTCGCAGCTCGGCCCCCGCGAGACCCTTGAGGCGCTCGTCACCGAATCCTTCCGGGAGATCGACCGGCACCGCTCCGCCGTCGCCATCTACCAGAAGGAGGCCAAGCACCTGGTCGCCCAGGCGCGCTTCCAGTACCTGACCGACTCGCAGCAGCGCTTCGAGAAGACGTGGCTGACGACGCTGGAGCGCGGAGTCGCCGAGCGCGTCTTCCGCGACGACCTGGACATCCGGCTCGCCTACCGCTTCGTGCGCGACACCGTCTGGGTCGCCGCGTCCTGGTACCGCCCAGGGGGAGGCCACAGCCCCGAGGAGATCGCCCGCCAGTACCTGTCGATGGTCCTGGACGGCATCGCCGTCCGCACGTAGGGAGCGCGTCGTCACCCCGGCGACCGCCCCGACCGAGGAGTACGAGGAGTACGCAGTCATGGCCGAGGCCTACATCGTCGAAGCGGTCCGTACCCCCGTCGGCAGGCGCAAGGGCGGCCTCGCGGCCGTCCACCCCGCCGACCTGGGAGCCCACGTCCTGACGGCGCTCGTCGAGCGCGCCGGGATCGACCCCGCCGCCGTCGAGGACATCGTCTTCGGCTGCCTGGACACGGTGGGCCCGCAGGCCGGGGACATCGCCCGCACCTCCTGGCTGGCGGCGGGCCTCCCCGAAGAGGTGCCCGGCGTGACGATCGACCGGCAGTGCGGATCCTCGCAGCAGGCCGTGCACTTCGCGGCGCAGGGCGTCCTGTCCGGCACCCAGGACCTCGTCGTCGCGGGCGGCACCCAGAACATGTCGATGATCCCCATCGCCTTCGCCTCCCGGCAGGCCGCCGAACCGCTCGGCCTCACCGAAGGCCCGTACGCGGGCAGCGAGGGCTGGCGCGCCCGCTACGGAGAGCGGCCCGTCAACCAGTTCCACGGCGCCCAGCTGATCGCCGAGAAGTGGGGCATATCCCGCCGTGACATGGAGGAGTTCGCGCTCCGCTCGCACCAGCGGGCCGTGCGCGCGATCGACGAGGGCCGCTTCGACCGCGAACTCACCGCCTACGGAGACGTGACCACCGACGAGGGCCCGCGCCGCGACACGACCCTGGAGAAGATGGCGGGCCTCAAACCCGTCCTGGACGACGGCACCATCACCGCCGCCTGCTCCTCGCAGGTGTCGGACGGAGCCGCAGCGATGCTCGTCGCGAGCGAACGGGCCGTGCGGGAGCACGGGTTGACGCCCCGCGCCCGCATCCATCACCTCTCGGTGCGCGGCGAGGACCCGATCCGGATGCTGTCCGCGCCGATCCCCGCCACCGCGTACGCCCTCAAGAAGACCGGCATGAGCATCGGCGACATCGACCTCGTCGAGATCAACGAAGCGTTCGCGCCGGTCGTCCTCGCCTGGTTGAAGGAGACCGGGGCCGACCCGGAGAAGGTCAATGTCAATGGTGGTGCGATCGCTCTCGGACATCCCCTCGGGGCGACCGGCGTCAAGCTGATGACGACGCTCCTGCACGAACTGGAGCGCACCGGCGGCCGGTTCGCCCTCCAGACCATGTGCGAAGGTGGCGGCCAGGCGAACGTGACCATCATCGAGCGCCTCTGATCGCGTCCAGCTTCGGGCCCGTCCGTCACTCCTTGCGGCAATTGCTGGCCGGACCCCGCACCGTGAGGCCCTCTCCCCAGCTAGTCTCGATGTCTGTACGTCGATTGAGCGACCTCGGGAGGTAGCGCGATGACGCAGGGACGGCCCGGAGGTGCCATCTGGGCCCCGCTGTGGGAACGCGATGCGGAACTCGCCGCGGCCACGAGGGCCGTCGACGAACTGTGCTCCGAATCCACGACGGCGGGCGGGCTGCTCGTCTTCCAGGGCGAGGCGGGCATCGGCAAGACGGCGCTGCTGGCCGAGGTGCGCCGCATCGCGCAAGGGCGGGCCATGGTGTGGTCCGCGCGCGGCGGCGAGACCGTCACCTCCGTTCCCTTCAACGTCGTACGCCAGTTGTTGCAGCCGGCTCTCGTCGCCCTCTCGCAGGAAGAGGCACGGGAGTATCTCGGCGACTGGTACGAGATCGCCGGCCCCGCTCTCGGCATAGCCGAGCCGACCGGTATCCAGGCCGACCCGCAAGGTGTGTGCGACGGCCTGGTCGAGGCGGTCGTGCGCCTTTCGGGGGTGCACTGGCCGCTGGTCCTGCTCATCGACGACGCGCACTGGGCCGACCAGGAGACCCTGCACTGGCTGGCCGCGTTCGCCCAGCGCCTCGACGAACTGCCCGTCCTCGTGGTAGTCGCCCACCGCCCGGACGACGCCACCGGCGAGAGCGCGCGCCACCTCGCGGCGGTCGGCGCGGCGGCCCGTCCCTCGCCCCCGCTGCGTGCGCTCACCCCGGACGCGGCGGCCGGGCTCACCCGCGCCACCCTCGGTGAGCACGCGGACGCCCCGTTCTGCCGCGAGGTATGGGCGGTCACCGGCGGCAATCCCTACGAATCCGTGGAACTGCTCGCCAAGGTGCAGGACAGCGATCTCGAGCCGGTGGAGAGCTCCGCCGCCGAACTGCGCGCCCTGAACCGCTCGGCGCGCGGCCGTGGACTCGTCGCCCGCCTCGAAGGACTCGGCACGGACGTCACGCGGTTCGCCTGGGCGGCCGGCATCCTGGGCACCAACATCCCGCTCGACCTCGCCGCCTCGCTCGCCGGAATGACCCGCGAGGCGGCCGAGCGGTGCGCGGAGCGGCTTCGCACCGCGCGCATCCTGCTCGGCGCCGACGAGGGCCTGGAGTTCGTCCATCCGCTGATCGCCAGCACCGTCTACCGCTCGATCCCGCCCGCCACCCGCACCGCGATGCACGGCCAGGCCGCCTGGGCCGTCACCCTGTCGGGCCGCGGCGCGGCGGCCGCTTCCCGGCACCTCCTGGAGGTCCATCCGGACGACGACCCCGAGCTGGTCAAGCAGCTGCGCGAAGCGGCGGCCGAGCACCTCGCGGTCGGCGCGCCCGACGCGGCCCGCCGCTGTCTCGAACGAGCCCTGCGGGAACCGCCGCTGCCCGAGACCCACGCCCGCGTGCTCTACGAACTGGGCTGCGCCACGCTCCTCACCTCGCCCGCCACCACCATCGGCCACCTGCGCGAGGCACTCCACACCCCCGGTCTCGACCGCAAGCTGCACGTGGACGCCGTCTGCCGGCTCTCCCAAGCCCTAGTGCACAACGACCAGTTGGAGGAGGCCCTGCGGGTCGTGGACGCCGAGGCTGCCCGGCTGGCGCCGGGGCCCGACCAGATGCGTCTCCAGGGCGTCCACTACATGTGGGAGGGCATCTACTCCCGCGAGGAGGACGCGACGGGCCGATCACGCCGCCTCGCCGCGCTCGCCGGACCGCTGCAGGGACGGGACAACTCCGAGCGCGCGCTGCTGATCCTGCGCGCCTTCGACGCCATGACCCGCGGGGAGAACGCGGAGGAGATCGTCGAACTCTGCGACCGCTCCCTCGTCAACGGCCGCCTCGCGCCCGGGCTCGGCTGGACCGACACGGAGTGGGGCTTCGAGCTCCTGACGATGCTGGGCGGCGCCTACATCTTCACCGACCGCCTCGACCGTGCCGAGAGCGTCTTCGCCGAAGGGGTCCGCGCCTATGAGGCGGCGGGCTGGAGCGGCGGTCATCTGGCCGTCGCCAAGGCCTGGCTGGGCCTGGTGTACCGCAGACGCGGACGTCTGAGCGAGGCGGAGGCCTCGCTGCGGGAGAGCCTGCGCCTGACGGACCGCGTCGGCAGCGGCCTGCCGATGCACTGGGATGCCGCGTGCAAGCTCATCGACACCCTGCTCGTCCGGGGGCAGGGCCGACGAAGCACAGGAGGTCGCCGACCGGTACGGCATCGCGCCGCCCTACCCGTCCACGATCCTCCTGCCCGACATCCACTCCGTGCGGGGCCGCCTGCTGATCGCCACGGGGCAACGGGCTGACGGCATCAGCGAGTTGGAGGTGGCGGCCAAGGCGGCGAACGAACGTGGCCGCTACAACACGGTCGTCAACCCGTGGGCACACGACCTGGCCCGCGAACTCGCCGTTGACGACCCGCGGCGGGCCGCCGAGCTGGTCGCGGACGCGCGGGTCCAGGCGGAGCTGTTCGGCACGGAGACGGCGATCGGCGAGGCGCTGCGGTGCGCGGCGTCCTTGGAGAGCGGCCAGCGCGCGATCGCGCTGTACGCCCGAGCCGTCGCCTGCCTGGAGGCATCGCCGTGCGCCTATGAGCACGCGCTCGCCCGGGTCGAGTACGGAATCGCGGCGGGCTCGGCAACCGACCTGGCCCGCGGCCTCGCCCTGGCCGAATCCTGCGGCGCAGACGGCCTGGCCGCGCGAGCACGAGCGTCCTTGGAGGTCGCGGGGGTGTGAGCTGAGGGGCGGGCTGACGCTCAGCGGCGTGCATGGTGCCGGCGGGCTGATGCCCGGCGGCCCGTCCGGTGCTCAGCAGTCCGTGCGGCGGCCGGCAGTCTGCTGCTCAGCGGCCGTGCGGCGCTGGTGGGATGGTGTTCAGTGGCCTGTCCGGCGCTGACGGGCGCTCGGCTGCCAGGTCGGCAGTCGGCAGTGGCGGGCCAGTGCTCGCAGCCCGTCCCGTGTGGTGCTAACGGGTCGGGGGCTGGGGGTGAGACCAGGCCTTGGGGGTGAGTGAGGTAGGGAAGGTCAATCGGCTCAGTACCTCGGCTGCCTCCAGCATCGTCAGCGAGATCAGCTCCTCGCACGAGGGCAGGTTCTCGATGACCCCGGCCACCTGCCCGGAAGCCATGACCCCCGCCTCCGGCACCCCGTCCACCATCGCCGACTTCAACATCATCGGTGTGTTCGCGGCGAGCAGGACCTGGCTCCACGTCATCCCCTTCCCGTGCCGCATCGCGAGCCCGTCACGGACCATCTCTCCCCAGCCCATGCCGGACATCTTCCGGAACGCCGCCGCGTGGCGTACGGCGCGTGCGAGGGATGTCATGCGCCCCGACCTCTCCAGTGAGGCCACCAGCTCCGTCCGCAGCATCCGGTGCGGGAGACCGTCCACGCGTGTGGTCACCGTGACGTCCTTGACCGACGCGGCCAGATACCGCGCCTTGACCGCGTCCGGCACCGTCGAGTCCGACGTCAGCAGGAAGCGCGTGCCCATCGCGACGCCCGCCGCGCCGTAGGCGAGCGCGGCGACCAGCCCCCGCCCGTCGAAGAAGCCGCCCGCCGCGACCACCGGTATGTCCACCGCGTCCACGACCTGCGGCAACAGCACGGTCGTCGCGACCTCGCCCGTGTGCCCGCCGCCCTCGCCACCCTGCACGACCACCGCGTCCGCACCCCACGCCGCCACCTTCTCGGCATGCCGTCGCGCACCGATGGACGGGATGACGACCACCCCGGCGTCCTTCAGTTCCGCGATCAGCTCCTTCGAGGGGGCGAGCGCGAAGGACGCGACGCGCACTCCCTCGTCGACGATGACCCGCACCCGGTCCCGAGCGTCGCCCGCGTCGGCACGGAGATTGACCCCGAACGGCTCCTCCGTACGGGACCTGACCTCCCGGACGGCCGAGCGCAGCTGCTCGACGGTCATCGTCGCGGAGGCCAGGATGCCGAGGGCGCCCGCGTTCGCCGTCGCGGAGACCAGGCGGGGGCCCGCCACCCAGCCCATGCCGGTCTGCACGATCGGGTACCGGACCCCGACCAGCCGCGTCAGCGCCGTCTCCATGCCCGGCGGGGCCGGAGTCACGAGCGCACCTCGCGCTCGCGCAGAGCGCGCGGGTCCACCACGTCCCGGATCAGCCGCAGTTCCTCCGCGGTCGGCTCGCGGGTGCACGGCACGTCGTCCGCCGCCGCCAGCGGGAAGGCCGTCGCCTCGCGCACCTGCTCCACCGTCACGCCCGGATGCAGGGACACCAGGCGCATCGCGTGGTCCGCCGCCCCGAAGTCGAAGACGCCGAGGTTGGACACGACCCGGCGCAGATCGTGGAAGCGCGTCGCGGAGGGACCGGCCGCCGCCGCGCTGTCGTAACCGACCCCGCTGATCATGTCGACCTTCTCGACGAAGACGCGCGTCGAGTGACGGGGTATCCAGTAACTCACCGGATTGTTGAGGGTGTTGACCGGCGCTCCGCGCACCCCGAGCAGCTGGCGCTTGGGCCGCTCCCAGTCGCCGATGCAGGAGATGTTCTGGTTCCCGAAGCGGTCGATCTGGCTCGCGCCCATCATCACGTGACGCCTGCCGCCCATGACCATGGTCAAGTGCTTGCGGTACGGCAACCAGCCCTCCGTCACCGCCGACGGCGCCCCCACGGCGGGCACATCCCCGATCAGCAGCGCCTCCCCGTCCGTGAGCAGCAGTTCGGGCGAGAAGGTCAGCTTGGCCAGGCGGGCTGCGATCGCCGGGACCGTGCCCATCGGCGACGCGAGGATCTCACCGGCGCCACGCCAGGCCTCGGCGCAGGCGATCACGCAGTACTCGGCGCGAGTGGCGGCGCTGACGGCAGTGGAGGCGGTCGTGGCGGTCGCGGCGGTCTCCTCGGGGGTGACGGCCGCCGCCGTCGGGTCGGTCTGCGTCATCGCTGCTCCTTGTGCCAGGCCTGGACAGCCGCTTGGTAATCCTGCTCGGTGCCGCCGAGGAAGCGGTCCTCGAACTCCTTCCAGGCCTCCGGGTCGGCAGCGGCGGTCGCGTACGCCTTCTGGAAGAGTTCGTCGCGGTCGTAGTCCGGCACGCACGACGTGAAGTGCGCGCCCTGGGGCGTCTCGGCCACCCCCGTCACCGCGTGCCGGGAGATCAGCATGGCCTGCGGCGCCGCGCGCTCGGTGAGCTCGCTCGACTCGACGATCCGCTCGCACGACACGTACGCCGTGTCGGCCGCCTCGCAGAACAAGTCGTCGAAGTACGGATCGGGGCCCAGATACTGGGCGTTGCCCAGGCGGTCGGCGCGGTTCAGGTGGACGAGCGCCGCGTCCATCCGCAGGGCGGGCACGGCGACGAGCTTCTCCCCGTCCTCGTACGGCGAAGTCACCGTACGCAGCTGGGGGTTGACCCGCAGGACGTCCGAGCCGAGTCCCGCGCGGATCGGCAGGAACGGCAGCCGCTGGACACCGGCCGTCAGGCCCTGCATGAACATCGCCTCGTCCAGCTCGACCAGTTCGAAGGCGCCACGCTCGCGCGCCGCGCGGAAGTGCGGCTCCAGCGGGATCGAGTCGAGTGTCGTGAACGCCGTGACCAGCTTGCGGATCTTGCCCGCTGCGGCGAGCAGGCCGATGTCCGGGCCGCCGTACGACACGACGGTGAGGTCCGTGATCCCGGACCGCAGCAGGGCCCGCACCAGCGCCATCGGCTTGCGGCGCGAACCCCAGCCGCCGATGCCGAGCGTCATCCCGCTCCGCAGCCGCCCCACGATCGCGTCGGGCGTCATGGTCTTGTCCCTCATGCCCTGCCCTTCTCTTGCTTCTCTTCCTTCTTTTCCTTGCCGGATTCCTGTCCGAAGCCCCCGCGGACGCGGTCGGCCAGACCGCTCAGGTTCGCCTCGAAGGTGAAGCCCTGCTCGAAGCGGTAGCTGCGGTGCACGTCGACCGGGTCGATGCCGTTGATCGCGGCCTTGGCGAACCGCAGCAGCGTCCCGTCCTTCTGCGCGATCTCGCGCGCCAACTCCAGGGCCGCGTCCGGCAGTTCCTCGCGCGACACGACACGCCACACCGATCCGTGCGCGTGCAGCTCGGCCGCCGTGGCCGTGCGCGAGGTGTAGTACAGCGCGCGCATCAGGTGCTGCGGCACCAGGCGGGCGAGATGGGTCGCGGCGCCGAGCGCGCCCCGGTCCAGCTCGGGCAGGCCGAAGGTGGCGTCCTCGCTGGCCACGATCGCGTCCGCGTTGCCCACCAGGCCGATGCCGCCGCCCAGGCAGAAGCCGTGCACCGCGGCCACGACCGGCACCTCGCATTCGTACACCGCGGAAAACGCTTCGTAGCACCCGCGGTTGGCGCCTATCAGGGCGCTGTGGCCGCTGTCGCGCTGCATCTCCTTGATGTCCACGCCCGCGTTGAAACCGCGGCCCTCGGCGGCCAGGACGACACAGCGCGTCCCGGGGTCACGGCCCGCCGCGCGCACGGCGGCCGCCAGGTCGAACCACCCCTGCACGGGCAGGGCGTTGACGGGCGGGAAGTCGACGGTGACGACGGCGACGCCCTTGTCCGGGGTCGAGGTGGAGACAGACATCAGAGGATCCGCTACCTTTCAACCAGGCCCTTCAACCAAACATTTGTTAGTTAGGACGGTAGCAGCGATGACTGACACCCGACAGGTGGTCGTCGTCACCGGCGGCACCCGAGGCGTCGGCGCCGGTATCGCCCGCAGCTTCCTCGCCGCGGGCGCGCGGGTCGTCGTCTGCGCCCGCAGGCCCCCGGACCAACCGGTCGAAGTCGGCGGGGAAGCAGCCGAGTTCCGGCCCCTCGACCTGCGTGACGCGCAGGCCACGCACGCGTTCTTCGCCGATGTGGCCGCCGATCACGGACGGCTGGACGCGCTGGTGAACAACGCGGGCGGCACGCCTTTCGGGCTCCTCGCCGAGTCCGCCCCCGCCCGCCAGGCCAAGATCGTCGAACTCAACCTGCTGGTCCCGCTGTACGCGTCCTTGGCGGCGTACGAGGTGATGCGCGGCCAGCAGACCGGTGGGGGCAGCATCACCATGATCGGGAGCGTGAGCGGCTCGCGGCCCTCGCCCGGCACTGGTGCCTACGGCGCGGCCAAGGCGGGCCTGGAGAACCTCGCGCGCACGATGGCCGTCGAGTGGGCCCCGACGGTGCGCGTGAACACCGTCGTGCTCGGCCTCGCCCGCACCGAGAGCGCCCATCTGCACTACGGCGACGAGGCGGGCATCGCGCAGGTCGCCCGCACCGTCCCGCTCGGTCGCCTCGCCGATCCGTCGGACGTCGGGGACGCGTGCGTCTTCCTCGCGTCCGACGCCGCGCGCTACATCAGCGGCGCCGCACTGCATCTGCACGGGGGCGGCGAACGCCCCGCCTTCCTGGACGTCGCGTCAGTCAACCACTGAACGTATCCGAGGAGTTCCGCATGACCTCAGCCGACAAGCCGGGCACGGACAAGCCGGGCACGGACAAGCCGGGCACGAACAAGCCGGGCACGAACAAGCCGGGCACGGGAATCTGCGAGGGCCGCGTCGTGATCGTCACGGGCGCGGGCCGCGGCCTCGGCCGTGCGCACGCGCGCGCGTACGCGGCCGAGGGTGCCAAGGTCGTCGTGAACGACCTCGGTGTGGGGCCCGACGGCTCCGGGGCGTCCGGTGGGCCCGCGCACGACGTCGTCGACGAGATCCGCGCGGCGGGCGGCGACGCCGTGGCGCACGGCGGCGACATCGCCACGTCTGAGGGCGCCGCGTCCCTGGTGCGAGCCGCGCTCGACACGTACGGACAGCTGGACGCCCTGGTCAACAACGCGGGGTTCCTGCGCGACCGGATGCTGGTCAACCTCGACGAGGACGACTGGGACGCGGTGATGCGCGTTCACCTGAAGGGGCACTTTCTGCCGCTGAAGCACGCGGCCGCCTACTGGCGAGGCGAGGCGAAGGCGGGGCGCGCGCGGCACGCGTGCGTGGTCAACACCAGCTCCGGAGCGGGCCTGTTGGGGAGCGTCGGGCAGGGGAACTACAGCGCGGCCAAGGCCGGGATTCTCGGGCTCACCATGGTCGCCTCGGCCGAATTCGCCGCCTACGGAGTGCGCGTGAACGCGATCGCGCCCGCCGCGCGGACGCGGATGACGGAGCGGACCTTCGCCCGGACCATGGCCGCGCCCGAGGGCGGCGGCTTCGACGCGATGGCTCCGGAGAACGTGTCGCCGGTCGTGGTGTGGCTCGGCTCCGAGGCATCCGCGGGCGTCACCGGCCGCGTCTTCGAGGCCGAGGCGGGGCGCATCACCGTCATGGAGGGCTGGCGGCCGGGACCCACGGCCGACAAGGGGGCCCGCTGGACCCCGGCGGAGGCGGGCGACGCGACGCTGAAGCTGCTCGCGGGATCGGAGGTGCCCCAGCCGGTGTACGGGGCGAGGTAGGAGGCAGGGCCCCGGCGGCGCCGGACGGGCCTGCCGCGAGAGCCCGTCCGGTGGGAGTCCGTACGGCAAGAGTCCGTGCGGCAAGAGTCCGTGCGGCAAAAGCCCGTCCGGCGCGAGGCGACGTCAGGCCCCGGACGCCACGCGCACCGGTTGCGTGCCCTCCGTGCTGTGCCGCGCCGCCCAGTTCTCCAGCGACGTACGGCACGCGTGGTCGAGGTGCCGCAGCTCCGCGAGGTCGAGCTCGATCGGGCGGTCCTGGGGCAGGGCCTCCAACGCGTCGAGGAGCTTGGGGAGGCACAGGAACGTGGCGTGCCCCGACAGATGGACGCGGAGCGGTCCCGTCCCCTTGTCGACGACCTCCACCTGCACGCGCGGCGTCTCCCAGGCGATCTTTATGACGGCCAGTGCCAGGCCGATCAGGACCCCCTCGAACATGTTCACCGAAACGATCGCCACGGCCGTCACGACCAGGACGACCGCCTCGCTGCGGTGCTCGCGCCAGAGCTTGGCCAACTGCCGTACGGGGATCAGCTTGCAGCCCGCGTGCACGAGGACGCCCGCGAGCGCCGCGACCGGGATGAGGCCGAGCGCGGCGGGCAGCAGCGCCGCGAAGAGGAGCAGCCAGACGCCGTGCAGGACGCGGGACGCCTTCGTCCGCGCACCCGCCTGTACGTTGGCCGCGCTGCGGACGATGACGGCGGTCATCGGCAGGGCGCCGAGCAGCCCGCACACGGTGTTGCCCGCGCCCTGCGCGATCAGTTCCTTGTCGTACGACGTGCGCGGACCGTCGTGCAGTCGGTCCACGGCGGCCGCGCTGAACAGGCTCTCCGCCGAGGCGATCAGGGCGAAGGCGATGACGGTGCCGATGGCGCCGATGCCGAGCAGATCACCGAAGGCGGTGGCGTCCGGCATCCGCACCGCCTCGATGAGCCCCCGCACCTCGACCGTGGCCACCGGCAGGGAGAAGAGCAGCGTGGCCCCCGTGGCGAGCGCCACGGCGGCGAGCTGTGCGGGCACCGCGCGGAGCTTCGCGGGGAGCCTGCGCCAGAGGACGAGCACGGCGATGGTGGCCAGGCCGAGACCGAAGGCGGTCAGCGCGCGCTCCGAGCCGATCACCCCGGTGAGCAGGCCCGGCAGCCCGGCGATCTTGTCGAGGCCGCTCGCGGGGGCTTCGCGGTCGGCCATGGCGTACAACTGCCCGGCGACCAGGACGAGTCCGATCCCGGCGAGCATGCCCTCGACGACGGCCACGGAGATGGCCCGGAAGAAGCGGCCGAGCCTGAGGAAGCCCATGACCAGCTGGAGGACCCCGGCGGCGAGCACCAGGGCGCCGAGCGCCGCGAGACCGTACTCCCGCACGGCTTCGTAGACGAGGACGGTGAGGCCGGCGGCGGGACCGCTGACCTGGAGGCTGCTGCCGGGCAGCAGACCGGTGACGAGACCGCCGACGATGCCGGTGATCAGGCCGAGTTCGGCGGGTGCTCCGGAGGCGACGGCCACGCCCAGGCACAGGGGCAGGGCGACGAGGAAGACGACCACGGATGCGGTGAGATCGCGCCGCGCGTTGTCGGGCGCCCGGAACAGGGAGCGGGCGCGGTCGTGTACGGAGGCAGGGGAAAGCTGCATGTCGGTTGACTCCTGAGCGCCGTGGGGGGGGCGCGTCGGTGTGACGTGGACCGGTGTCCGGGTCCGGCCGGCGGGGTCGCCTCAGACGTGAGCGCCTGGCGGCATGGCCGTGCCGGGTGAGCCGATCAGCAGCGGAAGACCTGTAGCAGGGCGGGTAGTTCGCGTCCTGTCGGTCCCGTGTCGTGGTGGCCGACGGTGACGGGGCGCGGCGCGGGCGTGCCGACGGCCGCGGCCGTGACCTCGCGGGCGGCGAGGGGCGGGGCCGTGTCGGGGGTGAGGTCGCGGCAGTGCGGCCGGCCGCGGGCCCGGAAGCGCTCGGAGGTCTCCCCGGGGTGCGTGTCGTCGCCGCAGTGCGCGTAGGGGGCCGTGGCCGGTGGCGTACGGGAGGGCACGCCGGACGCGGGTTCGTTGACGCCGTGCGCGAAGAACTGGACGATCACCAGGAGCACGGCGACGAGCGCCGCGGGCAGTACCCGCCTGCGCACTCCGGCTCCCGTCACGGTGGCAAAGTCCTCACGTGGCTGCGCAACTCGCATGGTCACCAAGTAACTTAACCCGCCAGATGTGTCACCTGGGTGACCCGGTGGTGACACGGCGCGACGGCCACCCTTCGATCAGGCGTGCGTGCCGCCCTTTCGGCCGGTGCGGTAACGGCCCCAGTGACGGCCCGACGGTGTGTCTGGCAGGCGCAGGAGTCGACACGTTCCCTGGACACCGCGCCGTCGCGCGACTCTGCTGGGGTACGCCCGTATTGCGCCACCCGAAACCCATCCGAAACCACCCCACCGCGCCGCCCACCTACACTCCGGCCCATGGCGCGGATCCTGCCCTTCCAGCCCAGGCGGCTTCCCACCGGCGACGAGAGCGGGGCCTCACTGCGGTTCCGTACCGTGCACGGCTACCGGCGCGCGTACCGCGTCGCGGGTGAGGGACCGGCGATTCTGCTGATCCACGGCATCGGCGACTCTTCGGCGACGTGGTCCCCGCTGATCCCCCAACTGGCCCGGAGCCACACGGTCATCGCCCCCGACCTGCTCGGCCACGGTGCCTCCGAGAAGCCGCGGGCCGACTACTCGGTGGCCGCGTACGCCAACGGAGTCCGGGACCTGCTCGGCGTGCTCGGCGTCGAACGGGTCACCCTCGTCGGGCACTCGTTCGGCGGCGGTGTCGCGATGCAGTTCGCCTACCAGTTCCCCGAGCGCGTCGACCGGCTCGTCCTGGTGAGCACGGGAGGCGTCGGCCCGCAGGTCACCCCCGTGCTGCGGGGTGTGTCGCTGCCCGGCGCCGCGCTGCTGCTCTCGCTGCTCGGACTGCCCGGCGCCGACGTGCCGGTGCGGGCGGTGGTCGCGCTGCTGCGGCTGCTCGACACGGGTCTGGGGCGGGACGCGCCGGAGCTGGTGGGCCTGGTCGACGCGCTGCCGGACGTGTGGGCGCGGGCCGCGTTCATCCGCACGCTGCGGTCCGTCGTCGACTGGCGCGGCCAGGTGGTCACCATGCTGGACCGCTGCTACCTCGCCCAGGGCATGCCCACGCTCCTCGTCTGGGGCGACCGGGACGGCGTCCTGCCGGTCGACCACGCCTACACCGCGCACGAGGCGATGCCCGGCAGCCGCCTGGAGATCTTCCCGGAGGCCGGGCACTTCCCCTTTCACGCCGATCCCGCGCGCTTCCTCTCGCTCGTCGAGGAGTTCATCGGGTCGACGGAACCGGCCAATTGGAGCATCGACCAGTGGTGGCGCCTGCTGCGGGCGGGTCGGCCGGGCGACGACGCGTACATCGACGAGATGGAGCGGCGGTACCGCGAGGCGAGCGAACGGAGCGCCACCTGAGGGCCCGCCTCAGGTCCCAGGGGCTCCAGGTGGCTGGCGCGCCGGCCGGACCGTCATGTCCGCCGTCAGGAAGCTGACCCCGTCCTGCGGCATCGCCGTCGACTTCACCAGGACCACGAGCAGGGCGATGTCCCCGGCAGGGTTCTTCACGCAGATCTCGCTGCCGGCCGCCACCGCGGCCAGCGGCAGATTGTGGCTGTCGGCGCCCTTCAGGATGGTGCGGCACGCATCGAGGGTGGCCCCAGGCTTGCCGTACAGCGGCGTGATCACGCTCTTGTCGCTCTCCAGCGAGCAGCTCGACGCCCCGCAGGTGAAGCGGAGATCGCCCTTGCGGTCCTTGCGGTCGACCGGCTCCCGGAGGCTCACGGAGTTCTTCTCGTCGAACCACTGCTGGGGGTACGCGATGGCCTGCGGCGGGGTGGTCGCGGTCGAGGAAGAGCCCGCGGAGGGGCGCGAAGCGCCTGCGGCCCCGTCGCCCTTGTCGCCGGTCCCCGATTTCTCACCGGTCGCCGCCCTCTCGCCGTCCCCCGAGGTCGTCCCGCCGGATGCCGCACCGGAGCCCGACGACCGTTCGGAGCCCGACGCACCGGACTTCGAGGACGCGTCCCGGTGGCGGAGGAGGTCCGTCGCGTCCATGACCGTCCACGTCAGGCCCGCCAGCAGCAGGGCGCTCGCCGTCACGGCGCCCGTGATGAGCGCGTTGCGTCTTCGCCGGGTCCGCCGTTCGTCCGCCCCCGTAGGCACGGTCGGCTGCGGCGGCGCGAACAGCAACGGCTGCGTGTGCACCCGGGTGGGGTGGGGGACCGGAGCCGGAACCGCCACCTCGGGCCCCGTGATCTCCCGCCAGACGGCAGGCCCCGCGCCCGCGTCGGCACCCCCGCCGAGCCGCTGGCGGCACCAGTGGACGACCTCCGCCAGGGTGGCCCGCTCCGCCGGGTCGGCGGCCAGACAACGGGCGAACAGCGGACGGAGCTGCGCGGGCAGCAGGGACAGGTCGGGCTCCGAGTGCACGATCCGGTACAGCACGCTGACCGAGGGGCCGTCCCCGTACAGTGGCTCGCCCAGCGCCGCGAACGCCGCCGTCTGACCGAGCGCGAAGACGTCGGTGGCCGCCGTGACCTCGCCCGCTGACGCCTGCTCGGGAGCCATGAACTGGGGCGTGCCGGCTGCGGAACCCGTGGCCGTGTACGCGGAGGTGGCGCTGGACGTCAGTGAGATGCCGAAGTCGATCACGCGCGGCCCGTCGGCGGCGAGGAGCACGTTCGACGGCTTCAGGTCCCGGTGCACGATGCCCGCGCCGTGGATGGCCTGGAGCGCTTCCGCGATCCCCGCCATCAGCCACAGGACCGCCGGCACCGGAAGCGGTCCGCGCCGGGCGACGGCCTCCGTCAGGGAGGGGCCGGGCACGTACAAGGTGGCGAGCCAGGGCGGCACGCCGTCCGCGTCGGCGTCGATCAGCTCGGCCGTGTACGCGCCCCGGACCCGCTGGGCCGCCTTGATCTCCCGGCCGAACCGCCGCCGGAAGGCCGGGTCGTCGGCAAGCTCCGGCCGTACCACCTTGATCGCGACAGGGCGGCCGCCCTGCGTGTGCGACAGGTAGACACGGCCCATGCCTCCCGCGCCGATCCGGGCGGCGAGTCGGTAACCGGCCACCACCGGCGGATCGTCCGTCTGTAGCGGCTGGAACACCTCAGACGCGTCGTTCATCGCCCCTTGCCCCCTGCTTCCCCTGATCCCAGGACCCCCCTGATCAGCAGCAGCCTAAAGGGTGCTGGTGGCGGCACTCGCGGCCGTTACTCCTCCGTCGGCCTCCTGTCCTGCCCTCCGCTACTCCTCCGCGAGGACCCGCTGTGCCACCGCGAACGCCGAATTGGCCGCGGGGACACCGCAGTAGACCGCCGTCTGGAGCAGCACCGCGCCGATCTCCTCGGGCGTGAGTCCATTGCGGCGGGCCGCCCGGACGTGCATGGCCAGCTCGTCGTAGTGCCCGTGCGCGACCAGGGCGGTCATGGTGATCATGCTGCGTTCGCGGCGCGCGAGGGTGGGGTCGGTCCAGACCTCGCCCCAGGCGTAGCGGGAGATGAAGTCCTGGAAGCGGGCCGTGAAGGGCGTGGTGTTCCCCTGCGCGCGGTCCACGTGCGCGTCGCCCAGGACCGCCCGCCGTACGGCCATCCCGCTCGCCGCCGCACCCGTCAAGTGCGTCCGCAACGCGGCGACCACGGCCTCCGGCCGCTCCGCGGGCGCCAGATGCGAGGCGCCCGCCAGCTCCGTGAGGGAGGCGCCCGGCACCGCGTCGGCGATCTCGCGCGCGTGGGCGGGCGGCGTCGCGGGGTCCTCGCGGCCCGCGACGACGAGCGTGGGCGCGGTGATCGTGGCCAGCGCGTCCCTGATGTCGTACGCCGCCAGCGCGTCGCAGCACGCCGCGTACGCGTCGGGGTCGGTGTTCCGGTGGTCGTCCACCAGGCCGGGGACCGTGAACCCGGGCGTGAACCAGCGGTCCGGCGCGCTCTGCGCCAGCGTGGCGAGGCCTTCGCGGCGCACCAGCGCGGCGCGCTCCTCCCAGCGGGCGCTGCCGCCGAAGTGCGCCGACGAGCAGATCACTGCCAGGCTTGCCACCCGCTCCGGGTGGTGCACGGCCAGGTGCAGGCCGACGGCGCCGCCGAGGGAGACCCCCGCGTACGAGAAGCGGTCGATGCCGAGCGAGTCGGCGAGCGCGACGACGAGCGCGGCCAGGTCGGCGACGGTGGCTCCCGGGCCGATCAGGTCGGCGGGCGACTTGCCGTGGCCGGGCAGGTCCCAGCGCACGACCCGGTGGGTGGTGGAGAGTTCGGGCGCGACGGCGTCCCACAGCGCGGTGGACGTGCCGACGGAGGAGCCGAGGAGGAGCGGGGGAGCGGTCGGGGCGCCCTCGGTGGTGTGGTGCGGCAGCTTGCCGGTCATCGTCGCTCCAGGGCTCGGTCCGTGAGGGCTCCTGCGGAGCCGGTGTAACGGGCGGGGTCGGTGAGTTCGGTGAGGTCGACGGCCGAGAGAGCGGGCTCTTCGGCGAGCACCTCCGCGAGGGACCTGCCCTCGTCGCGGGTGCGGCGGGCCGCCGACGTGAGGAGTTCCTTCGCGCGGGCCCGGCCCAGGAGCGGTGCCAGCTCCGCCGTGAGGCGTTCGGAGACGATCAACCCGTGGGTGAGGCCGAGGTGTTCACGCATGACCTCCGGGTGGACCCGGAGATGTTCGGCGAGCTCCGCCGCATGGTGGCTCGCGCCGCCGACCGTGCGCAGGAGGTCGCGCAGGGCCTCCCACTCCGCGTGCCAGGCACCTGCCGGGCGTTCGTCCTCGGCGGCCATCGACGCGTGGAGCGTCGCCGCCAGGGCGGGGGCGCGGCGGGCCGCGGCCGCGACGAGGGTGGAGCGGACCGGGTTCGCCTTGTGCGGCATGGCGGACGAGCCGCCGCCCGACCCCTCCGAGAGCTCGCCGAGCTCGGTACGGCTGAGGGTGAGCACGTCCGTGGCCGCCTTGCCCAGGGCTCCCGCGGTGAAGGCGAGAGCAGCGGCGAGATCGGCGATCGGGGTACGGAGGGTGTGCCAGGGGAGGGCGGGTCCGGCCAGCCGGAGATGACGGGCGTAGGCCGACACGAGACGCTCGCCGAGCCCGCCCGCATCGGCGGACGTCCCCGGTCGCGAGGTGCCCGCGTACGTCTCGAAAGCAGCCAACGTGCCTGCTGCGCCGCCCAGTTGGGCCGGGAGGGTGTCGCGGACGGACCTCACCCTGTCCCGCGCGTCGAGGACCAGTGAGCGCCAGCCCGCCGCCTTGAGGCCGAACGTCGTCGGCACCGCGTGTTGCGTCAGGGTACGGCCCGGCATCACCGTGTTCCGGTGTTCCGACGCGAGGCGGGCCAGTGCCGCCTCCGTGCGGGTCAGGTCCGCCAGGATGAGGTCCAGCGTGCGTCGCGCGACCAGCATCATCGCGGTGTCCATGATGTCCTGGCTCGTCGCGCCCCGGTGGACGTAGGGCGCGGCGTCCGCGGGCACCGCCGCCGTCAGGTCCGCGACCAGCGGGATCACCGGATTGCCGCCGCCCCGCGCGCGCAGCGCCACATCGCGTACGTCGAAGCGGTCGGCGTCGGCCGCGGCGGCGACGTCCGTCGCCGCCTGTGCCGGAGCCATGCCCACCGTCGCCTGGGCCCGCGTCAGCGCCGCCTCCGCGTCCAGCATCGCCCGCAGGAACGCGGTGTCGCCCGTCGTGGCCTCGGCGGGGGTGCCCGCATGCCCCGGGGCGAGCAGGCCGACGTCGGCACCTTCAAGATCCGCTGGAACAAGACTCACAAGACTCACTGGAACTCCAGGAACACCGTTTCGCCCTCGCCCTGAAGGCGGATGTCGAAACGGTACGTGCGGCTCGCCTCGGGGCGGGCGATCAGCGTCGTGCGCCGCGCCGGGTCCAGGGAGCCGAGGAACGCGTCGCCCGGCTCGTCGACCAGGTAGGCGCGCGTGTACAGGTGGTGGAGCAGGCCGCGCGCGAAGACCGCGACCGCGATGTACGAGACGCCGCCGGGCGGGAGCGTACGGACCGTCCAGTGGCCGTCCGCGTCGGTCGGCACGCGGCCGAACCCGGTGAACGCGAGCCCGTCGCGCCCGATGACCTCGCCCGTGACCGGGTCGTGCCGCAGCGATCCCGGGGCGCCCGTGCGGGAGCCGTCGGGCGCGGGCTGCCAGGTCTCGATGAGGGCGTCCGGCACGGGGTTGCCCGCGCCGTCGTACACGTACCCGTGCAGGGTGATCGTTTCCGGGTGGCCGGCCGGTGCGACCTCGCCGCCCCGCGGGAAGGGCAGCGCGTAGCCGTAGAAGGGGCCGACCGTCTGGGAGGGAGTGGGAGCGTACGACATCAGTGGTGGTCGCCTTCCTCGAAGAGCGTGGCGGAGGGGCCGTCGAGGACGATGTCCCAGCGGTAGCCGAGCGACCACTCGGGGGCGGAGAGATCGTGGTCGTAGGCGGAGACCAGGCGCCGGCGCGCCGACTCGTCGGTGACTGAGCGCAGCACCGGGTCGTGGGCGAACAGCGGGTCGCCCGGGAAGTACATCTGCGTCACCAGACGCTGCGTGAACGCCGTGCCGAAGAGCGAGAAGTGGATGTGCGCGGGGCGCCACGCGTTGACGTGGTTGCGCCACGGGTAGGCGCCCGGCTTGATCGTCGTGAAGGAGTACGTTCCCTCGTCGTCGGTCAGGCAGCGGCCGAAGCCCGTGAAGTTCGGGTCGAGCGGCGCCGGGTGCTGGTCGAGCTGGTGGGCGTACCTGCCGGACGCGTTGGCCTGCCACAGCTCGACCAACTGGCCGCGCACGGGCCGCCCTTGGCGGTCGAGGACCCGGCCGGACACGGTGATCCGCTCGCCGAGCGGCTCGCCCAGGTGCTGGCGGGTCAGGTCGCGGTCGAGCGCGGTGATGTCGGTGACGCCGAACGCGGGGCCGCTCAGCTCCACCGCCTCCGGGTCGTGCAGCGGGATCAGCGGCTGCTTGGGGTGGCGGAAGTGGCTGCTGCGGTAGGGGGGGTAGTCGCGCGGCGGGTGGTCGGAGGGCGCCGCGGCGGCCTGCGCCTTGGCGACCTCCGTGTCCATCTCCTGCTGGCTCAGCCCGTCGGGCAGGGGTTCGGTGAGGGTCATGTCTCTCGGCTCCGTGAGGTACGGCGTGGTGCTGACGGTGGTGGTGGGCGGCGGCTCAGCGTTCGAGGACCAGGGCCAGGCCCTGGCCGACACCGATGCAGAGGGTGGCGACGCCCGTGCCCGAGCCGCGCCGGGCGAGCTGGTGGGCGACGCTTCCGGCGAGGCGTGCGCCGGACGCGCCCAGCGGATGGCCGAGCGCGATGGCGCCGCCGAGGGGGTTCAGGACGTCCGGGTCGAGGTCGGGCCATTCGGCCACGCACCCCAACACCTGGGCCGCGAAAGCTTCGTTGAGCTCCAGCGTGCTCAGATCGCCGAAGGACCTGCCCGCCTTCGCGAGGGCGCGGTTGACGGCCTCGACCGGCGCGAGGCCGAAGTAGTGCGGCTCGATCGCGGAGACGGCGGATGCCGATACACGGGCCAGCGGCTCGCGGCCCGTCGCCCGCAGGCCCTCCTCGTCGACCAGGAGGAGTGCGGCGGCGCCGTCGTTGAGCGGCGACGCGTTGCCGGGTGTGACCGTGCCGCCGGAGGTGCGGAAGGACGGCTTGAGCTTGGCCATCGCCTCCTGGGACGCGTCGGCGCGCACGCACTCGTCGCGCTCGAAGAGGGCCGCGTCACCCTTGCGCCGGGGGACGGAGACCGGCGCGACCTCCGCGTCGAACAGGCCGTCCTGCCAGGCCTGTGCCGCCTTGCGGTGCGATGCGAGGGCGTACGCGTCCTGCTGCTCGCGCGTGATCCGGTGCTTGTCCGCGACGAGTTCGGCACTCTCGCCCAGCGGAATCGTCCACTGCGGCTCCATCCGCGGGTTGACCATGCGCCAGCCCAGCGTGGTGGAGTACAGCTCGGTGCCCCCGGCGGGGAAGGGCCGGTCGTTCTTCGGCAGGACGTAGGGGGCGCGGGTCATCGACTCGACCCCGCCGGCCAGGGCGATGGAGACGTCGCCCAGCGCGATGGCCCGCGCGGCCTGGATGACGGCTTCGAGACCGGAGGCGCAGAGCCGGTTGACGGTCACGCCCGGCACCGTCACGGGCAGGCCCGCGAGCAGGGCCGCCATGCGGCCGACGTTGCGGTTCTCCTCGCCCGCGCCGTTCGCGTTGCCGAAGTACACGTCGCCGATCAGGGAAGGGTCCAAGTCCGGTGTACGGGCGAGGAGTTCGCGGATGGCGTGCGCGCCGAGGTCGTCCGGGCGGACGCCCGCGAGCGCGCCGTTGTACTTGCCGACGGGGGTGCGCACGGCGTCGACGATGTAGACGTCACGCAGGCTCATGACGGGAATCCCTCGGAGACGGACACGGGGACGTGGACCTTGGCCGCGGTCTTGGCGGTGATCTCGTCCGGGGTGACACCGGGGGCCAACTCGACCAGTTCCAGGCCGGATTCGGTGACGTCCAGGACGCCGAGATCGGTGATGATCCGGTTCACGCAGGTCCGGCCGGTCAGCGGCAGCGCGCACTCCTCAAGGATCTTGGGCGAACCGTCCTTGGCGGTGTGCGTCATCGCCACGATCACCGTGCGCGCCCCGTGCACCAGGTCCATCGCCCCGCCGATCCCCGTGATCATCTTGCCGGGGATCGCCCAGTTGGCCAGGTCTCCGCGCGCGGAGACCTGCATCGCGCCGAGCACTGCGACGTCGATGTGACCGCCGCGGATCATCCCGAAGGACAGCGCGGAGTCGAAGTAGGAGGCGCCGGGCCGCACGGTGACCGTCTCCTTGCCCGCGTTGATCAGATCCGGGTCCACCTCGGCGTCCGTGGGGTAGCGGCCCACGCCGAGGATGCCGTTCTCGGACTCCAGGACCACCTCGACGCCCTCGGGGAGGTAGTTCGGGATCAGGGTGGGCAGTCCGATGCCCAGGTTCACGTACTGTCCGTCGCGCAGCTCGCGTGCGGCGCGTGCGGCCATCTGCTCACGGGTCCAGGCCATCAGCCGCTCACCGTCCCTCGTGCTTCGGGCACGGAGACCGTGCGCCGTTCGATGCCCTTGTCCACCGCCTGCTCCGGGGTCAGCTCGACGACCCGCTGGACGTAGATCCCCGGCAGGTGCACCGCGTCCGGGTCGATCTCGCCCGGCTCCACCAGCTCCTCCACCTCGGCGATCGTGACCCGTCCGGCCATCGCGGCCAGCGGGTTGAAGTTGCGGGTGGACTTGTTGAACACGAGGTTCCCGTGCCGGTCGCCCTTGGCGGCCCGCACCAGCGCGAAGTCCGTACGGATGCCGCGCTCCAGGACGTACTCCTGCCCGTCGAACTCCCGCACCTCCTTGGCCGGTGAGGCGAGGGCCACCCCGCCCGAGCCGTCGTAGCGCCACGGCAGCCCGCCGTCGGCGACCTGTGTGCCCACCCCGGCCGGCGTGAAGAACGCGGGGATGCCGCACCCTCCGGCGCGCAGCCGCTCGGCGAGCGTGCCCTGCGGGATCATCTCCACCTCCAGCTCACCGCCCAGGTACTGGCGCGCGAACTCCTTGTTCGCGCCGATGTACGAACCGGTCACCCGGGCGATGCGGCCCGCCGAGAGCAGCACCGCGAGCCCCGACTCCATCGCCCCGCAGTTGTTGGACACCACCCGCAGGCCCGACACTCCGGCCTCGTACAGCGCCCCGATCAGCACGCCGGGCACACCGCTCAGCCCGAACCCGCCCACCGCCAGGGACGCACCGTCGCCCACATCGGCCACCGCGTCGGCGGCCGAGGCCACCACCTTGTCCATCCGTCGAGCCCCATCTCTTCCAAGTCTTCGATGCCCCACGCATTAATCAGGGCACTGACTATTTCTACGAGGTTGAACTTACGCTGCCACTCGTTCCCTGGGCCGTCAAGAGCGAGTAGTGTTCAGTGCACCTACAGAAATCTCCGGCACAGTCACAGGCACAGCTACCGGCACAGTCAGTGGAGGAACCCATGGCCGCGGTGGACCTGACCACCCACCCCGGGCACCTGGCCCGGCGTCTGCAGCAGGCGCACTATCTGCTGTGGAACACGATGGTCTCCGAGGAGATCACCTCGCCGCAGTTCGCCGTCCTGAACGCGCTGGTGGCCGAGCCCGGCCTCGACCAGCGCACCGTCGGCGAGCGGGTCGGCCTGGACCGGTCGACCATCGCGGAGGTCATCAGCCGCCTGATCCGCCGCGAGCTGCTCGACAAGGTGCGCGACCCGCAGGACGGCCGCCGCTATCTGCTGCACCTCACCGACGAGGGCAAGCGCACGCACCGCAAGCTGACCGTGCGGACGGCCCGGATGAACCAGGTCTTCCTCGGCCCGCTCTCCGCGGACGAGCAGACCGTCTTCTTCGACCTGATCCAGCGGGTCTCGGAGGCGGCGGAGGGCCTGCGCCATCCCGCCGAGCCCTTCGCGGCGGGCAGGACCTGAGTCACCCCTTCGCGTACACCACCCACACCTGGCCCGGGGCGAACGGCAGTCGATCGCCGTCGGCCGTCGTGAACTCCGTGCCGTCGTCGGCGGACGACCGCTCCCAGCGCACGTCGTAGGCGCGGCCGTCCCGCAGGACGCGCGCCTTCCCCGAGCCGATGGTCTCGGTGAACGGCGTGTTGTTGCCGGAGCGGTCGTGGAAGCGGGACTCGCGCACCTTCACGTACTGCACGACGACCGTCGAAGCGGCCAGCTGCTTTCCGTTGACGGTGCGCGCCTGCGCACCGTCCATGGAGACCAGCCAGCGCGCCCGCTCGGCCGACCAGGTGAAGGTGAACCGCGCCGCCGGGAAGCGGACCGTGCGCTCCCGTTCCGGGGTGCCGCCCTTCTTGGGGCGCGGGCCGAAGAGGAAGCCCGTGCTCTCCAGGCCTCCCTCGCCCAGGTCGGCGTTGAGTTTCTCCGGGCGTACGAAGAGGTTGTGCGGGGCCGGCTTGGCGCCGCTGCGGAAGTAGGCGTCCTCCGGTGCCTTGCCGGGCGACAGGGGGCGCAGGGGAGCCGCCGAGATCAGCGGCAGGAGCTTCGACTGGGCCCCGGAGAACGCGAGGGCCGGATCGTCGAACTGCCGGAGCAGCTCCAGATCCGTCTCCCGCGCGCTGCGCACCGGGCCGATGATCGGTGGCAGCCGGCCGGCGTACACCGCCATCAGCCGGCTCAGGCCCGCCTCGACCTGCTCCGCGTACACGACGTCGGCCGTCTCCAGGCCCGTCTGCGGGCGGGCCGGGCCCACGTTGTCGATCTTCACGGCGAGCACGCGTCCGCCCTCGTCGGACGGCCCCTTCCCGTCGCCGCCGCCGGTGTCGTTCGGGGTGCAGCCGGGCGCGAGGCCCAAGGCGGCGACGGCCGCCACCGCCGCCGCCGTCATGCGTCGTGTCCGCGTTCCCGATCCCGTTCCCATACGGAGTTCCTACCCCGTCCGCCCCTGCTCTCCCGTCCCCGGGCCCCTCAGCCCAGATCGAGGGCGTTGCGCAGGCCGAGCCGGTAGCGGGTGCGGTCGTGGCGCTTGAGGAGCTCGATCGCCGGGACGCGGTACAGAGAGGCCACCGTGCAGGGTGCGGCGTCCGAGCCGACGCTCTTCAGGATGGCGTTCACCGCCTGGCGCGCCGACGTGTTGGCGCCCTCCATCGTCGCGAGGTCGATCGGCACGGACACGTAGTCGCCCGCCAGATAGAGGTTGGGGATCTTCGTGACGGCCGACGGGCGGTTGTAGAGGGTGCCGACCGGGTGGATGAGGAGCTCGTCCTCATTGGTCGGGTTCGGCGTCCCGATGCCGTCGACGCCCGGGTCCAGGAACCACGAGTGCAGCTTGCCGTCGCTCAGGACGACCTTGCCGGTGTCGTTGAGCGCGGCCTTGAGCTGCGCCCACACCTCCTTGGCGACCTCGTCGCGCGTGCACTGCTTGGCCGTCTTGCCGTAGAGGATTCCCGGCTTGTCCCACTCGGAGATGTCCACGGAGAGGCACTCGACCGCGACGCCGTCGCCGTAGTCCGCGGGGAAGTCGCGATCCGGCCAGTGGGACGCCTGCGCGATGCCGGTGAGCGACCAGGGCGAGTCGATGAGGTTGAAGTGGCCCTTCACCACGGGCGGACGCTCCGTCAGATAGAACTGGATGCCCGTCATCCAGTCCGTCTCCAGCTTGTCGCAGCGCGCCAACTGCGGGTCGGCCGCCTTCATTTCCGCGCTCCACGTCCTGCGCGCGTGCTCCACCGGCATCGCCTGGACGTAGTGGTCGGCGGTGACGTCGCGGCGTACGCCGTCGGGGTCATCGACGACGGCCTTCGTGATGCGCCCGCCTGCGAAGCCCAGCTGCCGCACGGTCCAGCCGATGCGGAACTCCACGCCGAGGGACTTCAGATGGGTCACCCACGGGTCGATCCACGCCTCGTTCGTCGGCGCGTTGAGCAGCCGGTCGGGCGGGCCGTCCGCGCCCTGGCCGAGCGCGTTGAAGACGAAGGCCTCGCCCAGTGTGCCGACGGTGCGGGTGCTCGCCTCCTCGGCCTTGGTGGCGACGATGTTGCGGGTGACGCCGATCGCGAGGATGCGCTGGTAGTCCTTCGACATCTTCGCGGCGCGCACGAACTCCCACCAGGGCATGGCCTCCCAGGTGTCGTCGCGGCGCTCGTCGCAGCTGGTGAGGAAGACGAGGGCGCGGTTCACGAAGTACGCGGCCTCGTGCGCGGGCAGGTTGAACGCGGTGTCCAGGAGCGCGGTGAGCGCGCGGGCGATGTCGTCCAGGGTGAGCTTCTCCGGCTCGCTGCCCGGCCACGGGATCGGCATCCGGATGTCCTCGCGCCCGGTGCGCGCGAACGCCATCTCGCGCGGCGCCGCGAGGTTGTCCCAGACGCCGTTCGCGTTCCCGGGGAAGGGGATGCGGCGCATCGTGTCCGGGAGGTTGTGGTAGATCCCCGGGATGAAGCGGAACCCGTGCTCGCCGGGCAGCGGCCTGCGGTTGCCCTTCGCGCTGTTCGGTACGTCCATGCTGCGGGCCTTGCCGCCAAGGGCCCTGCGCTCGTAGACCGTGACGGAGAAGCCGCGCTCGGCGAGCTCGTGGGCGGCGGTCAGTCCCGCGACGCCGCCGCCCAGCACGGCCACATTCCGCTGCGCCGCATCCGCTGTCGCGGCGCGCTCATCGGCCGCCGCCGGCAGCGCTCCCGCCCCCAGTGCCACCGCGCCGCCCGCCGCGGCCGCCCCCGCGACGAACGTCCGTCTCGTGCTGCCCGCAGCTCCCGAGTACCCCATGACCCGGCCCCCTTACCGTAAGTAACTCCCGTGTCAGGCGCAGGAGCTTACGGTCGCCGCCGATGACGGGGAAGCGGCGCGAGGGCGCGGGCGCGAACATTGGCGTGAATGCGTACCCGGTGGTTTTCGGCAGTTCCCGGAGGTTCTCCCGGCCGGGGGCCTTCGGCCGGTGTGACGCGCGTATGGCAGGAGTACGAAGGCTGCGTTTCCGGAGAGCCGGGGCGGGCGAGATGACTTGACCCTCTCTTGGTGCCGTGGCTAGTTTCGACGCCATGCGAATATCCCGGCGGTTCAAGCAGCGGCGCGCTGTTGATCTGATGCGCGTCGCCGCCGCCCTGTGTAGCTGACGCTCGGAACGCTTTCTCGCAGGAAGCCGCGCGCCATTCCAGGCTTCCCCTTCCGTGTACGTCCGCCACTCCCGGGAAAGAGCCCATGCCCACACACAAACGGGCGGCGCTAGGCGCTGCCCTCGTCGCCCCGCTGCTCCTGGCAGGATGCGCCGACAACGCCTCGTCGACCACGACCGTCGACGCCAAGCAGGTCTCCGCCAAGATCCCGGCGAAAGTGGATCCGGGCACCACCATCACCGTCGGGGCGCCGGAAGCCCAGGTCGCCCTGAAACTCTCCGGACAGCTCGACAAGATTCCCTTCAAGGTGAAATGGGCCAACATCAGCGGCGGCCCCCAGTGCTCCGAGGCATTCCGGGCGAATTCCCTCGACGTGTGCTCCGCGGCCGAAATTCCGTCCATTCACGCGCATTGGACGGGGCTCGACACGAAATTGGTGGCGGCCAAATACCGCAAGGACCCGCTGAAGCACCCCGTGTACGAACTCGGCATCGCTCCCGGAGCCGACATCGACACGCTGAAGGACCTGCGCGGCAAGAAGATCGCCTACAGCCCGGGGCAGGCGCAGGGCGCCCTCGTCCTGCGCATCCTCGCCAAGGCCGGGCTCGCCAAGGACGACGTACAGCTCGTCGAACTGCCCAGCACCGGCGACGTGTACCCGTCCGCGCTCGGCAACGGCCAGGTCGACGCCGCGCCGCTGGGCGGGGTCAACATCAAGCGCTATCCCGCGAAGTACGGCAAGGACGGCGCGAAGACGATCCAGCACGGGCTGCGGGACGACCCGGGCCACCTGTGGGTGCCCACCGAGTCGGTGGAGGACCCCCAGAAGGCCGCGGCCATCCGGGAGTTCGTGAAGTACTGGGCGCGCGCCTCCGCATGGGCCGACCAGCACCCCAAGGAATGGATCGACGGCTACTACGTCAAGGACCAGGGCCTGACCCGCGCCGACGGCGAGTACCTGGTCAAGGGGATCGGCCACCCCGACATCCCGGCCGACTGGACCGCCGCCATCGCCCGGCAGCAGAAGACCGTCGACCTGCTGGCGAAGGAGACCGGGAAGGAGACCTTCGACGCGGAGGTCCTCTTCGACCGGCGCTACGAGTCGGTCGCCGCGGACGCGGTCAAGTCCGGGGCGACCGACAGCAAGTCCGGTGCGGACGCGGGCAAGTCCGGTGCGGGGGAGGGCTCATGAGCGCCGAGGCCCCCACCCTGACCAAGGCTTCCGCCACCCGCCCCGCGCCCGTGGTCCGGGCGGCGGGGAAACGTCCGCGCCGCAGGCTCGGACCCGGCAGGCCCGTCCCCTACGGATGGGCGATCGGCCCCCTGCTCCTGCTCGCCCTCTGGTCGGCGGGGTCGGCCGCCGGGTTCATCGACGCCCGCAACCTCTCCGCGCCCTGGACCGTGGTGAGCACCGCAGGCGACCTGATCGCCGAGGGGCGGCTCCAGTCGAACCTCGCCACCTCCGCCGAACGCGCCCTGCTGGGGCTGCTGTTCGGCACCGCGGCCGGACTCGCCCTGGCGATCGCCGCCGGGCTCAGCAGGATCGGCGAGGGCATCATCGACGGACCCGTGCAGATCAAGCGGGCCATCCCCTCGCTCGCGCTGATCCCGCTGCTCATCCTCTGGTTCGGCATCGGCGAGTCGATGAAGGTCATCACCATCGCGCTCGGCGTGTTCGTGCCGGTCTACATCCACACCCACAACGGGCTGCGCACGATCGACGGCCGCTACGCCGAACTCGCCGAGACCGTAAGGCTTTCGCGGACCGGGTTCGTGCGGCACGTCGTCCTGCCGGGGGCGCTGCCGGGCTTCCTGCTCGGCATGCGGTTCGCGGTCACCGCGGCGTGGCTCTCGCTCGTCGTGGTCGAGCAGGTCAACGCGACCAGTGGCATCGGCTACATGATGGAGCTCGCCCGCACCTACGGGCAGACCGACATCATCATCGTCGGCCTCGTCGTGTACGGCCTCCTCGGTCTCATCTCGGACGCACTCGTCCGGCTCGTGGAGAGGAAGGCGCTGTCATGGCGACGCACACTGGCGGGCTGACGGACGACGGTCCGGCCGTGCGCATCGAGCGGCTGGTCCGGTCCTTCGGGGACCGCACGATTCTCGACGGACTCGAACTGTCCATCGCGCCGGGCGAGTTCGTGGCGCTGCTCGGCCGCAGCGGCTCAGGGAAGTCCACGCTCCTGCGGGCCCTGGCGGGCCTCGACCACGAGGTCGAGGGCAGCGGGGAGCTGTCGGCACCCGGCGATGTCTCGGTGGTCTTCCAGGACGCCCGGCTGCTGCCCTGGAAGCGGGTCCTGGACAACGTCGTACTGGGTCTGACGGGCCCCGGAGCACGGGAGCGCGGCAGCGCGGCGCTCGCCGAAGTGGGTCTGGCGGGCCGGGAAGACGCCTGGCCGGCGGACCTGTCCGGCGGCGAACAGCAACGGGTCTCGCTCGCCCGCTCCCTGGTCCGCGAACCGCAACTCCTGCTCGCGGACGAGCCGTTCGGCGCCCTTGACGCGCTCACCCGCATCCGGATGCACGCGTTGCTGCGCCGCCTGTGCGAGGCGCACCGCCCCGCCGTGCTCCTGGTCACCCATGACGTCGACGAGGCGATCGCCCTCGCCGACCGGGTGGTCGTCCTGGACGCGGGGCGCATCGCGGCCGACGTACGGGTGGAGCTTCCCGCGCCGCGCGGCCAGGGGAGTCCTCAGTACGCGGAGCTGCGGGGGAGGCTGCTGCGGCAGCTGGGGGTCGACCTGTCCGGCGACGATCCCGTGCCCGCCGGCGGCGCCGAGCGCGCCCCGCATGCCGTACCTGCCCCGTCCGCCTCGCACGCCCCGAAGGACGAGGTGGCCGTCGCATGAGCCGCCGCGAACTGCACCTCAACCTCTTCGTCTACCCCGGCGGGCACCACGAGGCCGCCTGGCGCCACCACGGCTCCGACCCCGCGCGCATCCTGGACATCGACTTCTACCAGGACCTCGCACGGCGCGCGGAGGCCGCCACCTTCGACGGGATCTTCCTCGCCGACGGCCCGGCCCTCGCCGACAACGTCCGCTACGCGAGCCGCTTCCGCCTGGAGCCCTTCACCTGGCTCTCCGCGATCGCCGCCGTCACGCGGCGCATCGGCCTCATCGCGACCGCGTCCACCACCTACAGCGAGCCGTACAACCTGGCCCGTCTCTTCGCCTCGCTCGACCATCTCAGCCGCGGGCGCGCGGGCTGGAACATCGTCACCACCGGAGCGCCGCAGGCCGCCCGGAACTTCGGCCTCGACGCGCACCCGGTGCACGCCGAACGGTACGACCGCGCACAGGAGTTCCTCGACGTCGTCACCAAGCTCTGGGACAGCTGGGAGGACGATGCGCTCGTCGCCGACCAGAAGACCGGGCTCTTCGCCGACACCGACCGCATCCACACCATCGACCACGAAGGGCCGCACCTGAAGGTGCGCGGCCCGCTCAACACCCCGCGCACACCGCAGGGCCGCCCCGTCTACGTGCAGGCGGGCTCGTCGGAGGACGGTCGCGCCTTTGCCGCGCGGTACGCGGAGGCCGTGTTCACCGCGCACCAGACGCTCGGCAACGGCCAGGACTTCTACGCCGATCTGAAGAAGCGGGCGGCGGGGGCCGGCCGCGACCCCGACAAGGTGCTTGTCCTGCCCGGCATCAGCCCCTTCATCGGCTCCACGGAGGCCGAGGCGCACGCCCTGCACGACGAGTACAACGAACTCACCCAGCCCGAGTACTCCTTGCAGCTCCTGCACCGCATGCTCGGCCTGCGGCTGACCGCCGGGCAACTGGACGGACCCGTACCCCGCGAGCTCATCGAGACCGGTGGTGAGCGCGGCAACGGCAGCCGCTTCCAGGTGATCCTCGACATCATCGACCGCGAACAGCCCACCGTGCGCGGCCTGTTGCACCGCCTCGCCGGGGCGCGCGGCCACCGTGTCGTCGCGGGCACGCCCGAGCAGGTGGCGGACCAGATCCAGGAGTGGTTCGAGCAGGGCGCCGCCGACGGCTTCAACGTCATGCCGCCCGGCCTGCCCGGCGGCTTCGACCTCTTCGCCGACCAGGTCGTGCCGATCCTGCGCGCCCGCGGCCTGTTCCGCACCGAGTACACGGGCACGACCCTGCGCGACCACTACGGCCTGGCCCGCCCGGAGAGCCAGTACGCCGCGTGAGCCTCTAGCGCGGCGTACTAGCGCAGCACATCGGCCAGGTCGTACCGGACCGGCTCCTCCAGCTGGGCGAACGTACAGCTGTCAGGAGTACGGTCCGGTCGCCAGGTGCGGAACCGTGCCGTGTGCCGGAAGCGCTGCCCGTTCTCCATGTGGTCGTATGCCACCTCGCAGACGCGCTCGGGGCTCAGCGCCACCCAGGACAGGTCCTTCTTGCCCGACCAGCGGCTGGGCGCGCCCGGCATCCGGGACGCCTCGTGCGCGGACTCGTCCGTCCAGGCCGCCCAGGGGTGGCCCGCGGCCGTCTCCATCCGCAGCGGTTCCAACTCGTCGATCAGCTCCGCGCGCCGCTGCATGGAGAACGCGGCGCAGACGCCGACGTGCTGGAGGGTGCCCTCGTCGTCGTACAGGCCCAGGAGGAGCGAGCCGACGACGGGGCCGCTCTTGTGGAGGCGGTAGCCCGCGACCACGCAGTCCGCCGTGCGCTCGTGCTTGATCTTGAACATGAGGCGTTCGTTCTGCCGGTAGCGCAGATCGAGCGGCTTGGCGATGACGCCGTCCAGGCCCGCGCCCTCGTACTGCTCGAACCACTTCCGGGCGAGCTCGGGGTCCAGGGTGGCGGGCGCGAGGTGGACGGGGGCCGTCACGCCCTCCAGGGCCTCGGTCAGCAAGGCGCGCCGCTCGCTGAGAGGAGTGTCGAGATGGCCCGCATCGCCCAGGGCGAGGAGGTCGAAGGCCACGAACGAGGCCGGGGTCCGCTCGGCGAGCGTCCGCACGCGGGACGCGGCGGGGTGGATGCGCTCGGTGAGCGCGTCGAAGTCGAGCCGCCCGTCCCGGGCGATCACGATCTCACCGTCGAGGACGCAGCGGTCGGGAAGGCGCTCGAGCAGGGCCTCGGCCAGCTCGGGGAAGTACCGGGGCAGCGGCTTGCCCGTACGGCTGCCGATCTCCAGGTCCGCGCCGTCCCGGAAGACGATCGCGCGAAAGCCGTCCCACTTGGCCTCGTACTGCATGCCCGGCGGGATCTTCGCCACGGGTTTGGCGAGCATGGGCTTGACGGGGGGCATGACCGGCAGATCCATGCCTCGATTCTGTCCCCATAAGTCACCCTCCGCCCGGTATGCGACTCTCGTCCGTTGCGCCTAGCGTGGCCGCATGGGTGGAAAAGCGGTGGAGCTCGACGCGGGCGGGCGCTCTGTGCGGCTCTCCAGTCCGGACAAGGTCGTCTTTCCGGAGCGGGGCTTCACCAAGCTGGACGTGGCGCAGTACTTCCTCGCGGTCGGCGACGGGATCGTGCGCGCCCTGCGGGACCGGCCCACGACGCTCCAGCGCTTCCCGGACGGGGTCGCGGGCGAGTTCTTCTACCAGAAACGCATCCCCAAGAACCATCCCGACTGGATCCCCACGGCCACCATCGCCTTCCCCAGCGGCCGCACCGCCGACGAGATGTGCCCCACGGAGATCGCGGCCGTCATCTGGGCCGCCCAGTTCAACACGCTGACCTTCCACCCCTGGCCGGTCCGGCGCGCGGACACCGACCACCCCGACGAACTCCGCATCGACCTGGACCCGCAGCCCGGCACGGACTACGCCGACGCGGTGCGCGCCGCGCACGAGCTGCGTGCGGTTCTCGACGCGTACGGCCTCCAGGGCTGGCCCAAGACCTCCGGCGGGCGGGGCCTGCACGTCTTCGTGCCCATCGAACCGAGGTGGGACTTCACCGGTGTACGTCGGGCCGCGATCGCCTGCGGGCGCGAGCTGGAGCGCCGGATGCCGGACGCCGTCACGACCGCGTGGTGGAAGGAGGAGCGGGGCGAGCGGATCTTCGTCGACTACAACCAGACCGCCCGCGACCGCACCATCGCCTCCGCCTACTCGGTGCGCCCCCGCCCGAACGCCCCCGTGTCGGCGCCGCTGACCTGGGACGAGGTCTCCGACGCGGTGCCCGAGGACTTCGACATCGGCACGATGCCGGAGCGGTTCGCCCGGCTCGGCGACGTGCACGCGGACATGGAGAAGCACGCCTTCTCCCTGGAGCCCCTCCTCGAACTCGCCGAACGGGACGAGCGGGAGCACGGCCTCGGCAATCTGCCCTATCCGCCCGAGTACCCGAAGATGCCGGGCGAGCCGAAGCGCGTGCAGCCGAGCCGGGCCCGGCACGAGGAGTGACGAAGGCCCCCGCGCCCCGGGTCGGGGTGCGGGGGCCGGAGCCGGACCGGTCAGGGGCTGACTACAGCTCCTTGATCCTGATGTCCCGGTAGGAGATCACGTCCGTGACCCCGTGGACCTGCAACCCGACATAGCCGGACGAGTAACGCCGCCCGTCCGTGCCCGGGTCGTCGCCACGCGGCGGCGTGAACTCCTGGCCGCCGGTGTTGTCGAACTCGTTGATCAGGACACCGTTGCGGTAGATCGAGTAGTGCTGGTCCACCACCTTGATCTCGTAGTCGTTCCACGTGCCCTTCGGGGTGACCCCGGCGCCGCCGAGACCCACCCGGTCGAAGCCGTAGATCGAGCCCGACTTGTACATGTCGCCGTCAGGCCGGTCGAGCGCCTGGATCTCGTGCCCGTACTTGATGGCGACCCACTCCGGACGTGACTCCTCCGGGTGGTCGTGGACCTGCGGGAAGCGCACGAAGACACCGCCGTTGGCGTTGCCGTTGCCCGGCGCGTCGTCCCGCCACTGGAGCTTCAGCGAGAAGTCGCCGTACTTGCGCTGCGGGAACCACAGCATGCCCATGCCCTGGACGGTGGTGCTGCTGGTGATCGAACCGTCGGGGTTCAGGCCGAACTTGCCGCCGCCGACCTGCTCCCACTTGTTCAGGGAGTCCTGGGTGCCGTCGAAGATCTTGCGGTAGCCCTCGGTCTGGCCCGGCTTGCCGATGCCGGACTGCTTGGCGGCGCGGTTGATCTTGTTGTACTCGCGCTGGTCGATCTCACCGGCCTTCAGGAGCTTGTCCGTGACGGCCTTGACGTGCTTCAGGAACAGCGCGTGGGACGTCCACTCCTTCTCGTCCTCGATCAGCTCGTTGATGCGGCACCGGTTGTTGGTGACGCGGTTGGGGATGCCCGTGTCGACCGTGCCGACGATGACCGTGAGCCGCTCGTCGAACTCGGCGCAGTTGGGGGACGGAACCCCGCCGCCCTCCGCGACCGTGAAGGAGACGTCCTTGGCCGCCGCGGTGTTGCCCGCCTTGTCGCCGGCGCGGTAGGCCACCGTGTGCCGGCCCACGCGGTCGACGACGACCGGAGCGGTGTACGCGAGATACGGACCGCCGTCCAGGGAGTACTCGACCTTGTCGACGCCCGAGTCGGCGTCGGTCGCGGTGACCGTCACCTTCGCCCTGCCGACGTACGCGCCGTCCGAGTTCTTGTCGCCCTCGACCTTCGCCGCGGTCTCCGGCGGCGTCTTGTCCTCGACCGGCGGCGTGACCACGGTGAACTCGACGGCCTTCTCCGCCGCCTGGTTCCCCGCCTTGTCGGACGCGCGGTAGCGGATCTTGTGCGCGCCCGCCGCGTGGACCATGACCGGCGCGGTGTACGCCGTCCACGCACCGCCGTCACCGACCGCGTACTCGATCTTGTTGACGCCGGAGCCGGTGTCGGACGCCGTCACGGTGACCGTCGCCATCCCGACGTACTCGCCCTTGTCGTTCTTCTCGCCGCTCACCGTGGCCGAGGTCTCCGGTGGCGTCTTGTCGTTCGTGTCCGGCGCGACCACCGTGAAGTCGACGGCCTTCTCCGCCGCCACGTTGCCCGCCTTGTCGCTCGCGCGATAGCGGATCTTGTGGGTGCCGACCTGGTCGACGACCACGGGCGCCGTGTACGGCTGCCAGGCGCCGTCGGCCCCGACCGCGAACTCGGTCTTGTCGACGCCCGAACCCGCGTCGGTCGCCGTCACCGAGACGGTGGCGGAACCGACGTACGCGCCGTCGGCGTTGGTCTGCCCCTCGACCTTGGCGGCCGTCTCGGGAGCGGTGGTGTCCTCGCCGCCGCCCTCGGTCACCACGAGGATGCCCTGCATCGAGCCGTGGCCGGGGATCGTGCAGTGGTAGCGGTAACGACCGGGAGAGAGGGTGACCTCGGCCGTGTGCTTGCCGCCCTGGTCGTCGTTCGGGTTGGCCAGGATGTTCAGCGGTACGTCGTTGTTGTACTCGGGGTCGGAGACGTCGAACGTCAGCGTGTGCGGCATTCCGGTGTCGTTGCCGGTCGCCGTGCTGTTCTCGAAGACGATCGTCGTCGCGCCCGCGACCGCCGTGGCGGGCGCGGAGGCGTACTTGTCGATCGCGTTGTTCGCGGTCCAGGTCAGCGTCTGGGCCGCGGCCCGGCCCGGGTTGTCGGGCTGGCTCGCCGCCGTCGACGTCAGGCCGAGCACCATCAGGAGCGACGCGAAGAGCGCCGTCCAGAGTCTTCGCCTGCGTATCGCGGGCTTCGTCATCCCGCCCTCCTTGCCAGGTCCTTGGCGGCCGGCGTGGCCTCGCCGCCCGAGTAAGTGACGCGCCACAGCGCCGACTTGGAGTCCGAGGTGAAGAAGCCGCGGCCGTAGTCGAGCACGTACAACGAGCCGTCGGGGGCGAACTTCCAGTCCATGAGGTTCTTGATGCCGTCGTTGCCGATCGGGATGATCTTCTTCAGGGACTCGGCGTGCACGGGCAGACCGCCGCTGCCGACCGTCTTCGGGTCGGTCAGGACCGCGTGCCGGGGCTGGTCGGAGTCGTAGAAGTCGCCGACGAACCACTTGCCGTCCCAGTACGAGGGCCACTTGTCCGCACTGGTGCTGGTGGCGTCGTAGCGGTAGACCGGGCCGTTCATCGTGGCCTGGCCGCCGCCCTTGAGCCACGGCAGGAGCGTCTTCTGCTCCGACGTCTTGTAGCTCGGGATGCCGTTCGCGTCGCGCGGGTAGTCGACGCCGCCGCCCTGCGGCGAGTACCAGATGTTGTTCGGCTCGGCCGGCGGGATGTTCACCAGGCCGTCGTTGTTGGGCGACTCGTTCTTGAGCTTCTTGCAGTCGTACCAGCCCAGCGGCTTCGACGGGTCGGGGAGATTGCGGTCGCGGTAGGGCTGGTTGTTGCCCATGCAGTACGGCCAGCCGCGGTTGGAGGCGTGGGTGATCGCGGCGAACGTGTCGTACTTCGCCGGGCCCCACGTCGTCGACGGCTCACCGGCGTCGGGACCGACCCAGCCCGCGTAGAGGGTGTCGGTCTTCTTGTCGACGGAGATGCGCGCCGGGTTCCTGACGCCCATCACATAGATCTCGCCGCGCGTCTTGCCGCCGCCCTCGTCCGGCTCCTTGCCGGTGAAGAGGTTGCCCTCGGGGAGCGTGTACGTCCCGTCGGCCTCCGGGTGGATGCGCAGGATCTTGCCGTTGAGGTTGTTGGTGTTGCCCGCCGTGCGGCGCGCGTCGGCGAAGGAGACGCCCTTGAAGTTGGGCTGCGGGTTGTTGCCCGAGTAACCGGAGCTGAAGCCCGAGGAGTTGTTGTCACCGGTCGCGATGTAGAGATTGCCCTTGGAGTCCCAGGCCATCCCGCCGCCCGCGTGGCAGCAGCTGTGGATCTGCACCGGCCACTTGAGCAGGACCTTCTCGCTCGCGAGGTCCAGCTTGTCGGTCGCCTGGTCGAGCGTGAAGCGCGAGACGTAGCGCTCGGCCATGTGCGTCTCGCGGTTGATCTTCGAGTGGGGTGTGTAGTGCAGGTACACCCAGCCGTTCTGCTCGAACTTGGGGTCCAACTCGATCCCGAGCAGGCCCTCTTCGACCTTGATCAGCTCATCGCCGCCGCCCTTGTTGCCGAAGATGGTGAGCGCTCCCGCGAGCGTCACCTTCTTGGTCTTGGGGTCGTAGACGTGGATCTCGCCCTTGCCCTTGCCGATGTCGGGGTTGTTCCAGTCGGTGACGACCGGCTGCGAGGAGTCGGCGCCGCCGCGGCCGATGTAGAAGATCCGGCCGTCGGGCGCGGTGACCAGGCCGTGCGGCTCGCCGATCTGGTCGTTCTGGCCCGGCTGGTTGGCCTGGGTCAGGCGCTGCGCCTTGTAGTTGGCGGTGATCGTCGACTTGCAGTCGGCGCGCGCGATGCGGCTCGTCCACAGCAGGGCGCCGCGCAGGTGCTGGCGGAAGTCGGTCTCGTCGTACGAGGCCGCCGTGCCGCCCATGCCGGTGTAGAAGGAGCGTCCGCCGTCGTAGTCACGGCACCAGGAGACCGGGTGGTCGGCGCCGTTCTTGCTCTCGCCCGGCTGGTAGGTCGACTCGCGCACGCGGGCCACGGTGTGGACCTCGCCGGTCGGGTTCTTGGTCCAGTTCAGCCACTGGTCGGGGCGCTTCCACTGGAGGGGCAGGTCCTTGGTGGCCGGGTTCTCCCGGTCGCCGACCTCGACGGTGGCGCGCTGCACGTTCGTGGGGCTCGAATCGGCCGGGCGGGCACCGATCAGGCCGGTGAACCAGGTCGAGTACGGCTCGGCGCGGGCCGCGTCGTGGATGCCGACGAAACCGCCGCCCGCCTCCATGTAGGCCTCGAGACCCGCCTCCTGCTCGGGGTCGAGGATGTCGCCGCCGCCGGTCAGGAAGGCGATGGCGTTGAACTTGCCGAGCTTGGCCTCGTTCGTGAAGACCGCCGGGTCGTCGGTCGCCTCGATCTTGAACCGCTGGGCGGCCGGGCCCGATTGGCCGATCTTCTCGATGGCCTCGATGCCCGCGTTCACCACCGGTGACTCGTCGCCGCCCGCGGCGGAGCCGTGGAAGACGAGGACGCGTACGTTCGCCTGGCCGGGCGGCGACGGCAGGGACATCGTTGTCAACGGTGGCTCGGGATAGGGCCGCGCGGTGGCGGCCTGTGTGGAGAGCGCGCCGGTGACCATGGCCCCGGAGAGCAGGGCGGCGGCCCAGGCGCGGCGCGAGCCGACCCGGTTGGGCTTCTGGTTCTGGTTCCTTGGCTCGTCCTGGCGGTTCGATCTGCGTCTGGCTCTGCTCAACCCTCGTACAGCCAAGGGCTCTTGATGCGGTGTGAGCCGCATGAGTACACCCACCCCTCGTCGGTCACAGCAACAGGCGCGGATGAAGCTAGACCTCTTTCCGTCACTCGCCAATAGGTACGGACGGAATTCCGCGAACTTTGTCCTGCGTGTGGATAAACGAAGATCCCCCCGATACCGTGTGGCCGTCTCGGGGGCCTCCTGTGCCCCGTCAGTCTCCGTACCGCAGTGGGGAGTTGGGCATGGACCGACGGAGCTTCAACCGGCGGATGCTCGTGGGTGGAGCGGTCGCGACGGCCGGGGTGACATCGTTGTCGCTGGCCACCGCGCCCGAGGCGAGCACGGCCGAAGGGCCGAAGACCGCCCCTGCGGGCGGCGAGGTGCGCCGCATCAAGATGTACGCCGAGAAGCTGCCGGACGGGCAGATGGGCTACGGCCTGGAGAAGGGCAAGGCGTCCATCCCGGGCCCGCTGATCGAGCTGAACGAGGGCGACACCCTCCACATCGAGTTCGAGAACACCATGGACGTGGACGCAAGCCTGCACGTCCACGGCATGGACTACGAGATATCCAGCGACGGCACCAGGCACACCAAGAGCCACGTCGAGCCGGGCGGCAAGCGGACCTACACCTGGCGCACGCACGCGCCGGGCCGCCGCAAGGACGGCACGTGGCGGCCGGGTACGGCCGGCTATTGGCACTACCACGACCACGTGGTCGGCACCGATCACGGGACGGGCGGCGTGCGCAAGGGGCTCTACGGCGCGCTGATCGTGCGCCGCAAGGGCGATCTGCTGCCGGACAAGACCTTCACGATCGTCTTCAACGACATGACGATCAACAACAAGGCGGGTCACGACAGCCCCAACTTCGAGGCCACGGTGGGTGATCGGGTCGAGTTCGTCTCGATCACGCACGGCGAGTACTACCACACGTTCCACGTGCACGGTCACCGCTGGGCGGACAACCGCACGGGCCTGCTGACCGGCCCCGACGACCCGAGCCAGGTCCTCGACGACAAGATCACCGGACCGGGGGACTCGTTCGGCTTCCAGGTCATCGCGGGGGAGGGGGTGGGCGCGGGCGCGTGGATGTACCACTGCCACGTGCAGAGCCACTCCGACATGGGGATGGCGGGCTACTTCCTGGTGAAGAAGGCGGACGGGACGATCCCGGACTATGAGCCGCATCATGTGGCCGGGGGCGCGAAGAAGTCTTCGGGGGATGCGAAGAAGTCCGGGGACTCAGGCGGGGCGAAGGAGTCCGCAGCTGCCGGGGATTCCGCCAAGGCCGGGTCGTCCGGGCACGATCACGATCACAGCTAGCGCGAGCGCGAAGGCTGGCGCGAGGGCTAACGCTTGCGCACGTTGTCGAGGAGGACGGCGAGCTCCTCCCTGGCGGCGGCGTCCGAGAAACCCTCCGGCGCGTTGCGGACGGCCCAGCCCGTGTCGTGCAGGGCTTCGAGGCGCTCGATGAGCACCTTGCGCACGGAGCGCGACGGGAGACCGCTGCGGACGCCGCCGGGCACGTACGAGAGGCCCACCAGCAGCTCCCAGTGCGGGTCGGGGGATTCGAGCGCGCCGAGGAGCCGGTCGAACGCGTCCGGGGCGCCGCGTCGCAGGGCGTCGGCGATGCTCAGCGCGCGGATCTCGGGCTCGGCGGAGTCCGCTTGGCGCTCCAGGGCTTGGGCGGCGAGTGCGTCGGCGGCAAGGGCGTGGCCTGCCTCGCCCGCCTGGAGCCAGCGCAGTTCACTGGCCGCGACGCGGCGGACGCTGACCTCGGGGTCGTGATCCAGGAGGCCGATGAGTCCCTCCACGGCCCTGGCCTCCTCGGGGGAGCCCGCGGCGATCGGGAGGAGGCCGTCGGCGGCGGAGGCGCGGACGGCGGGGTGAGGGTGACGCAGCCCGTCCAGGAAGAGGTCCAGGGGCGGGTCCTCCAGGGATCGAGGCAGGTGCAGATGCTGGTAGCACCGCAGGATCCCGCTCAGGAGGAAGGGGTCCCGCGTGTCCTGGGCCTGCCGTGCGACGAGGCGGTCGAGTGTTTCGAGCACCCGGTCGCGCCGGACCGTGTTGCAGAAGAGGATCTTGGCCAGGGCCTCCACGCCCAGAGTCACCATGTCCCGCCCCTCGTTCTCCCCCTCCTCGTTCGCCTCGCCCTCGTTCGCCTTGTTCGCCTCGCTCGTGCACAGGTCAAGTACCTCGTCCGTGCACAGGGCGAGTGCCTCGTCGGCGCGGATGGCGGCGCGGGCGCGGTCGGTCCACGACTCCTGCTCCGAGGCCGGGGCGAACGGGGCCAGGAGCACGGCTCGTTCTTCGCTCCCCGGCGCGTGGAGCAGCGCGTTCTTGAGGGCAGTGCGTGCCTCGGCGCGGACCTGGTCCGCTTCCTGACCGGACACGGGTGTGCTCCAGCGCATCGCCACGCAGGTCAGCGTGACCGCGTCGTCGAAGGCCATGGCGCGCAGGAATCCGTCCGGATCACCGGTCCGGAAGAGACCTTCGGACGCCCATGCCCGGCCGCGCAGCCGGCGGAGGGCGGCCCGCATGTCATCGCGCAGGTCGCTGTCGACCTCCCGCAGCGCGGGGGCGCCGCCGAGCTCCGCCGTCAGCTCGGTCCAGGCGCGGACGAGGCCCTCGGGGTCGTCCAGGTGCTGCGTGAAGATCCGCTCCGTACGCTCGCGCAGCGGCCGCTCGCGGCGCAGCGCCGCGGCGAAGCCCTCCACCACCGTCTCGGAGAACTCCTCCGCCCACGGCTCGCGCTCCACCGCCGAGGCCAGCTCGCGCAGCGCCCAGGAAAGCTCGCCGGACTCGGCGGCGGTCTTCGACGCCATCCGCCGGACCTCCGCGTCCGGGTCCCGTAGCGCGGCGGCCAGTTCCTCGTGCAGCTCAGCCTGCTTGCGCGCTCTCCGCTTCGTGAACATCACGACAGCCTAGGTGCCGGGCCGCAGGGGCTTGATGCGGGTGCGTGCCCGGCCGCGGGCCGTGCCCGGCGGCGGCCATTCCGGTGGGCATACGGCGGCCATTCCGGTGGGTATACGGCGGCCTTCCGGTCGGCATGTGGAGATCCTGTAGGACATGCCGGTCCAGGCCCCATCCCTTTACCCAAAGGTCCACGGTGGGTGTACTCCTTGTACGCCTCACCCACGTCGTCGCATCAACGTCGCCTCATCCACGCGCCACCCCCCGTACGTCCTCCGTGCGCACCCTCCGTGAACTGCCATTCAAGGGAGTCGAGTTGAGCAAGGACAGCGTGTACGACTACGTCATCGTCGGTGCCGGCTCCGCGGGATGCGTCCTCGCCGCCCGGCTCTCCGAGGATCCCGCGGTGCGCGTGGCGCTCGTCGAGTCGGGGCCACGCGACCGCAAGCCCGAGATCCGCATCCCGGCGGCCTTCCCGAAGATGTTCAAGACGCCCTACGACTGGGACTACTCCACCGCGAAGCAGTCCGCGCTGAACGGCCGCGAACTGTACTGGCCGCGCGGCCACACCCTTGGCGGCTCGTCCTCGCTGAACGCCATGATGTGGGTGCGCGGCCACCGCGACGACTACGACGCCTGGGGCGAGGCGGCGGGGCCCGAGTGGTCCTACGACGCGCTGGAGCCCTACTTCCGGCGGGCGGAGCGGTGGTCGGGCCCGAAGGGCGGGGCTGTCGGGGCGAGCGGTGCGGGCGGGGCCGGAGCGAACAGTGTCTACGGAAGTGACGGGCCGCTCTGGATCTCCCCGCCCCGCGCCCTGAACCCGACCACCACCGCCTTCCTCGACGCCTGCCGCGACGCGGGCCTGCGCGAGCTGACCGAACTGAACGAGCCCGACCACAGCGGCTTCGCGCTCACCCCGGTCAACCAGCGCCGCGGCCGCCGCTGGAGCGCGGCCGACGGCTACCTGAAACCGGCACGGCGCCGCCGCAACCTGCACGTCCTGACCGAAGCCCGGGTCCGCAGGCTGGAGTTCGACGGGACGCGCGTGGCCGGGGTCATCGCCGACGGCGTACCCGGCAGGCTGATCGCCCGCCGCGAGGTGATCCTCAGCGCGGGCACCATCGGCTCCCCGCAGCTCCTCCAGGCCTCCGGCGTCGGTGACCCGCGTGACCTGTCGAAAGCGGGCATCGAGACGCGCGTCGAGGCCCCGGGGGTGGGCCGCCACCTCCAGGACCACCTCGCCTACGCGATCACCATGCGCTGCCCGCAGCCCGTCACCCTGACCGGAGCGGACTCCTTCGCCAACATCGGCCGCTTCCTGCTCGGCGGGCGCGGACCGCTCACGTCGAACGTCGCCGAGGCCGTCGCCTTCATCAAGACCAGGCCCGAACTCGCGGCCCCCGACATCGAGTTGATCTACGCCCCGGTCCCCTTCATCAACCACGGCCTGACCCCGCCGACCGAACACGGCATCACGATCGGCGTGGTGCTGCTCCAGCCGGAGAGCGAGGGCCGGATCACGCCGAGGGGCCCGGGGGTCGGCACCGCGCCCCACATAGACCCCGGCTATCTGACGGCGGAGGCCGACATCCGCACCCTCGTCGCCGGGGTGCGCCGCGCGGAGGAGCTGGTCGCGGGCCGCGCGCTCGCCCCGTACGTGTCGGGGCCGCTGGCGCCGCATCCGGGCACGGTCGACGACGCGGCCCTGGCCCGGACGATCCGCGGGGTGTCCGAGACGCTCTACCACCCGGTCGGCACCTGCCGGATGGGCAGCGACGAGGAGTCGGTCACCGACCCCGGGCTGCGGGTGCGGGGCGTGACGGCGCTGCGGGTCGTGGACGCGTCGGTCATGCCGCGGATCACGCGCGGTCACACGCACGCTCCCACGGTGGCGCTCGCCGAGAAGGCGGCCGAGCTGATCAGGGCGGACGCGCGCAGGTGACGCGGGAAGGGGGTGTCCCCCCGCCCCGCCCGCCGGTCGTATCCTGACCGGCGCACCAGCCAGCCGCCCCCGAGGAGCCCCACGTGACCGAGCCGCCGAGCGCCGCCCCGCGCCCCACCCTGGAGGCCGTGGCGGCCCGGGCCGGAGTCTCCCGGGCCACGGTGTCCCGCGTCGTCAACGGCGACACGGGCGTACGCGAGGTGCTCGCCGAGAAGGTCAGGCGGGCGGTCGACGAGCTCGGCTACGTGCCGAACCGCGCCGCCCGCAGTCTGGTGACCCGCCGCCACGACGCGGTCGCCGTGGTGATCGCCGAGCCGGAGACACGGGTCTTCGCCGACCCGTTCTTCGCCATGCAACTACGGGGCATCAGCAAGGAGTTGACGTCGCGGGACGTCCAACTGGTGCTGCTGCTCACGGAGGGCCGGGACGACCACGAGCGGGTCGGCCGCTACCTGTCGGGCGGCCATGTGGACGGCGCCCTCGTCTTCTCCCTGCACCTGGACGATCCGCTGCCCGGCATCATCCGGGGCGCGGGGGTGCCGACGGTGTTCGGCGGCCGTCCGGGGTGGCCGGACGGGACGGTGACGTCTCCGTACGTCGACTGCGACAACCGAGGCGGAGCGCGGGACGCGGTGCGGCATCTGGTCTCGCTGGGCCGCACCCGCATCGCGCACATCACCGGAGCGCTCGACCAGACGTCGGCGGTGGACCGCCTCGACGGCTTCCGCGACGTCCTGCCGGATGCGGGGGAGAGGTTCGTCGCGCAGGGCGATTTCACCCCGGCGGGCGGTGAGCGCGCGATGCGCGAGCTGTTGGACCGCGTCCCTGAGCTGGACGCGGTCTTCGCCGCCAACGATCTGACGGCGTCGGGCGCGCTCCGGGTGCTCCGCGAGCGGGGCAGGCGGGTGCCCCAGGACGTAGCGGTGGTGGGCTTCGACGACATGCTGGCGGTGGCCGAGCAGGTGGAGCCACCCCTGACGACGGTACGTCAGGACATCGAGGAAATGGGCCGCCTGATGGCCCGCATGCTCCTGGCGCGCGGCGAACTGCCGACGGAAAGCGTGGTCCTGCCGACGAAGCTGGTGCTGAGGGGGTCGGCGTAAGGGGCTCGGCCTAATGGGACTCTTACCGGCCCGCGCCTCCGGGTGGCCGTGAGGGCAGTCGGCGCGCGGCTCACGGGCGCCGCGAGGGCCCGGGGGCGGTCGTTGTCCCACGAACGGGTGCCCTCGTTCCCCCGCACGGTCCACCTGCGTTTTTGCCGCGGTGTGCCGGGGTGAGGCTCGGTTCAGCACTTCCCCTCATCCGGAGGTAACACCATGCGCAAGTGCGCGATCCTGGCAGCAGCGGCCTTCGCCGCGGTCACCGTCATCGGCGGTGCCGGTTCTGCCGTCGCCGACCCCGGCCCCGGCGCCTACGCCGAGGGCACGGCTCAGAACTCGCCCGGCGTCATCAGCGGCAACCTCCTGCAGGTTCCCGTGGATGTCCCAGTCAACGCGTGCGGCAACTCCGTGAACGTCGTCGGCCTCCTCAACCCGGCCGGCGGCAACACCTGCAAGTAGGCCCCGGACCCCGCCCCGCCCCGTCGCGAGCTGATCGCTACGGGGCGGGGCGGGGCGTGTGCGTCAGGCCCCGACGCTCACGGTGAACCGCCGCGGGTTCCCGTCGTGTGCGGCCCCGGAGACGTCGGGCTGCCCGTCCGGGCGGACGTCGTCGTACGGGAACGCGTAGCCGATGGGCGAGTTCGCGTGCACCACGCGGGCCCAGTGGTTGGTCACGTCGCCCTTGTAGTAGTCCCCGGCGCCGGCGCCGTTCGGCTGCTCCGGGTGCGACAGCATGATGCTCCGGTTGAACCCCGCGGCGAGCCGCGCGAGCAGGCCCTTCTTGTCGTCGGAGTCCCCCGGGTTGTTGGTGAACGGCCCGTGGTTGCAGGTGAAGATGTCCTTGGACGTCGGCTTCGAGAACGTGTGCCCGCCGTTGAACGTCAGCGTGTCGCCGCTCACCCGGCCGGTGAACACGCCCCGGCCGCCCTGGAGGTCGATCTTCAGGTCGGTGCTGCGGTACTTGTCCCACACCTGGTCGATGTAGCTGTTCCACACGTCCCGGAACGGCATCTCGTTCGGGCGGTCGAAGTACGGAGCCATGAGGTTCTGGGGGGAGATGACGCGCAGCACGTCGCCGCCGTCGCCGCGGATCACCAGGTCACCCCAGGGTTGCCCGTCCTTCTCCCCCTGGGCGACGAGGTCGGAGGCGATCTTGCCGACGGCTCCGTCCGGCAGCGGTGCCACCGTGTGGGTGGCGTCCCCCTCCAGGGTCAGGCCGATGGGGAGGGCCGTGACGAGGTCGACGTAGCTGATGTTCGCGTACAACTGCGTGCTGTTGAAGGTGAATTCGCAGAACGACCAGGTGCGCCCGTAGTTGGCGTCCTCCTTGGTCGCGAAGGCGGGTTCGACCAGCGACGGGCCCGGGTTGAGGAAGAAGTCCAGCTTGTCGTCGCGTACGAAGTAGACACGCGCGCCGAACATGTGAGGAAGTGTCAGGACCTTGGGCGCCGATCCCGCCGCGCCGAGCGGAATCGCGCAGTCGACGGGCAGCGGAGTCTGCGGGGCCGAGGGGGAGTCGGGGCGGTAGACGCCGCCGTCCGGCTTCAGCAGGACCCAGCGGTCGGTGCCCTGCTCGTGTCCGGTGACGTAGGCGCGCACCTGGCCGGGCAACGACTTGTTCTGGAGGGCGAGTTCACAGGTCGCGGGGGCTGCCTTGGCGCCGGGGCTGAGGGCGCTTCCCCAGACGGGGTAGGTGAGGGCTCCGGCGGCACCCGCGGCAGTGGACAGGAACACTCGACGCGATATCACGGAAGGTCTCCCGGGATGGGTGTGTGGGGGGATGTCGTGCGGCCGTGGTGACTGTGGGGGGTGCTCGGCCGCGTGGTGCGACCACTGTCGCGGCGGCGAATTCCGGCGTCAAGAGTTATGGCTGAGAGCGCTCTCAGAATCTTGTTTCCTTCACAAGGTGGCAGCACACGCGCACTGTCAGTGCCGGGTGTCAGACTCAGGGGACGGAAGAGAGATGCGACAAAGGAGTCGATCATGCTCAATACCCGTTATGTCGTGGGCGCCCCGACATGGGTGGACCTCGGCACGCCGGACCTGGAAGGCGCCCATGCCTTCTACCGCGCGCTCTTCGGCTGGGAGTTCCAGTCGGGCGGCGCGGAATTCGGCGGATACGGCATGTATCAGGCGGACGGGAAAGCCGTGGCGGGCGCCATGACCGTCACCGCCGACCAGTCCCCTCCGGGCTGGACGCTCTACTTCAAGACGCAGGACGCCGACGCGACGGCCAAGGCGGTCGAGCAGGCGGGCGGCAGCACGGTGTACGAGGCCATGGACGTCGGCGACCTCGGCCGCATGGCGGTGTTCAACGACGCGCAGGGCGTCGGCTTCGCCGTATGGCAGCCGGGCACGAACAAGGGCCTGGACCTGGTCGACGCCCCGAACAGCCTGTGCTGGACGGAGCTCTACACCCCGGACATCGAGGCGGCCCAGGAGTTCTACGGCTCCGTGTTCGGCTGGGGCGCCACCACCCAGGCCTTCGAGGGCGGTTCGTACACGATGGTGCACCCCGCGGGCGGCACGGAGAACGACATGTTCGGCGGCCTGTGGCCGCTGTCCGACGCCCCGGAGGAAGCCGATGCCGGGCCGTACTGGACTCCGTACTTCCAGGTGACCGACATGGACGCGGTGCTGGCCAAGGTCGAGCCGTCCGGGGGCACGGTGCGGGTGCCGCGCATGGACCTCGCCGGCGTCGGCAGCTTCGCCAAGCTCGCCGACCCGGCCGGGGCGCGGTTCGCGCTGATGCAGCCGGAGGCGCCGGGCGCGGGCTGAGGAGTGCGGGCCGGCGGGCACGGTCGGGCGGGACGGCGCGGTACGAGGTTCGAGCGGCACGAGCGGCACGAGCGGCACGAGCGGCACGAGAGACGATGGACGGAACCATCCCGTCCGGCACTCGCCATGCGCCAACCCGGCACTCGCCCCGATGCCGCCCCGGCTCCCGTCCGGCACCCGAACCCGCAGCGGGCGTTTCGCCGCGTTCCCGCGTGGGCAGCCAGCAGGGGCCCGAGGCGGAAGCGGCCGAAACAGCCCATGCCATGGTGTTGATCGTTCGTTGATCCCTTGTTTCGCGCGCCCTGCCAGCATCGTCGGCATGCAGATCCACATGACAGCCGAGCCGGAAATCGCCTGGGAGCAGGCCCTGTGCGCCCAGACGGGCTCCGAGTTCTTCTTCCCCGAACCGGGCAGCTCGGTGCGCGAGGCCAAGTACATCTGCCAGCTCTGCGAGATGCGCCCGGCGTGCCTCGAGTACGCCCTGGCCCATGACGAGCGGTTCGGCGTCTGGGGCGGGCTCTCGGAGAAGGAACGGCTCAGCCTCAGGCGTACGTGACCGTGAACCTCCTCGTCCCCGCCGGAATGTGCACGTCGTCACCCGTCACCGTCAGATCCCGGCCGTCCGCCGTGGCCGCGCGCACCGGGCCGAACCGGCACGGATAGACGTACCGCACGCGCTCCGGCGCCCGCGTGATGTCCACGGTGACCTTCCGGCCGCCCGCGTCATGGGTGAGCCGGTAGCCGAAGGGCGCGCCGAACAGGTTCGGGGCGTCGTCGACGGCCACCGTCGCGCCGTCCGGCACCCAGTGAGGACGTACGCCCGGGGCGATGTAGAGATGCGGGTCCCGGTCCTCGTCGGCCTCGAAGAAGAGGATGTCGCGGATCAGGAGCAGATACTCGGCCGCCGCCCAGCCGTGCGGGATGTCCCCCATGTACCAGTGGCGGGAGGGGACTTCGCGGTAGTCGGAGGCGATGGGGAACGCGTGCTGCTCGTTCCAGGCGCCCAGCGCCACAGCCCGCTGCTCGGTGCGCGGCAGCGAGGCGCCCACGATCCAGCCGAGCAGCGCGTCCATCCGCTCGGTGTCGCCGGACAGCAGGTAGGCGTGCGCCAACTGCGTCGTGAGGTAGGGGCCGTAGGTGTTCCAGGCCGCTTCGTGGCGGTAGCCGCCGGTCACGAAGTGCGCGTACATGGTGTCGAGCGTCCAGCGGGCCGCCCGGTCGATGTCCTCGCCCAGCTTGCTGCCCATGTGCAGCCGCAGCGGGTGGAAGAACGCCGCCGCGCCGATCATCGTCGAGTCCAGCCGCCCGACGTCGGCGGGCCCGGTCGGGATGTACGTCTCCCAGGCGCCGCGCCTGCGCTGCTCGGCCAGGACCCAGCGGATCGAGGTCGCCGTCGCCCGCTTCAAGTCGTCGAAGGCGCCCCAGAGTTCGGGCACGTCGGGGGAGCCGATCCGTTCCGCGAGCCGCGCGGCCTCGTACAGACCGGCGAGGCCCCACAGGTCGTCCCAGTAGTGCGGCTTGTCTCGCTCGCCCAGGTGCTCGGCGCTCCACCCGCTGTGCAGCAGGCCGTACTGATCGCGGTTGTCGCGCAGCCACCGGGCGCCGTCGACGACGTACGGCGTGTAGAGCTTGGCGCCGAACGCGGTGGAGCGGCCGTGGGTCCGGTCGAAGCGGCCGATCGCCCACAGCGCCTGGCCGTTGCTGTCCCACTCGTGGTCGTTCTTCTCGTGCGGCCCGCCGTAGAAGCCGTACTCGGCACACGGCCCGATCCGGCCCGTGCCACGGTTGAACTTCAGCGGATAGTGCGTGCCCAACTGGCGCTCGGCCAGGGCCACATCGCCGACCAGCGAGCACGCCGTGGCCTCGACGGACGAGTCACGGATCCAGAAGGAGTCGTACACCGTCGGGCCCGGATGGATCTCGCCGTGGTCGGAGAGGATCAGGAGCTGCGAGCGGCACTGGCGGAACTGGTCGGCCAAGTGGCCGACGGGCTGCGGCAGTTCGGGCTGCACGCCCTGCGCGATCAGCTTGCCCGTCCAGAAGACGCGGTTGGCCTCCTCCAGTGCGGCGGCCGGAGTGGCCCTGATCTCCGCCAGGTCGGCGCCGCCGCTGTAGCGGTCGACCGGAAGGCGGACGTCGAGCTCGAACAGCTCGTCGTCCGCGACCCGGTAGGGCCAGGCGAAGGCCGCGCTGCACAGTCCCGCGATCTGGTCCTGCGCCTGCTGCGCGCCGTTCAGCTTGCCGCCCATGACGAGGTCGTGGAACGGGTTGCGGGTCAGATAGGAGTCCGGGTCGTACGTGAAGTCCGGGTTGCCGTACACGCCGTACTGCTCGGGAGGCGTGTCGAACACCGGCCCCCAGCCGCTGTTGGTCTCCACCCTGCCCTCGTCGGGCAGATGGCGCAGGAAGGTCAGCCGCCGGTCGGTGATCTGGCGGCCGTTGCGGTCGTGCCGCTGGAAGCCGCTCGGCCCCGCGGGCATGACGGCCGCGCACAGCCAGCCCTCGCGCGGCTGCCCGGTCGCGCTGCCCACGGTCAGCCGGGTCACCACGAGGTCCCGCTGCCGGGGGCCGATGGCCGTCCCGAAGGTCCGCTGCACGAACTCGGTGCCGTCAGACGTGCGGAACGTCGTCAGGACCACCGGCAGATGGGGCGCCTCCATGCGCTGGCCGACGGCCCCGGCGTCGGTCAGCTGCGGCAGGCGCACGGCGCCGGTCGAGGGCGAGTAGAGGAAGAAGGACAGGCAGTACTTGTCGTAGACCGGCTCGATCTCGCCCGCCTGCCCGATCAGGGACTCCTGGCGGTGGTCCTTGACGCCCACCATGTGCCAGTAGCGGTACAGGGCGTTGGAGGCGAAGGCGGCCTCCTTGGATTCGTACGTTCCCGCGTCGAAGTCGTCGCTCCAGCGCCGGAAGGCCGCCTGGGCCCACCACGGAACGGGATAGGGCACCCGGGCCCGCCCCGCCCAGCCGCGCCACATGACTTCGTAGAACATCCACTCATGGGTCTGTGCCATGGGTTCCACCCCCGCTGCCCACCGTTGCACCGGGGTGGGCGGCCGTAAATCCGTTCGGCACGCCGGTCCTTGTGTGGATACGATCCGGGGGCGCGGGCGGACCGAAGACTGCTGGTCGGGCGCGTGTGCGGGGTCCTGTAGAGCAGAGGCAGACTCACCGCCATGACATGGCGGATACGCCGGTTCGAATCCGGTCGGGACCACGAGCGGAACGGCGCGCACGGCGCGGGCGGGGCGGGACGGATGAACGAGAGCGGTGGGATCAGCGAGGCGGACCTGGCGGTCTTCCACGAGATGATCGGCAGGCTCCGCGAGCTGCCGGTCGACGACCCGGTACGGCTGCGCGCCGAACAGGTCGCCGCCTCCTTCGCCCGCGACGGACGGCTGCGCAGGCGCAAGGCGCGCGGGGCCGAACTCTCCGCCGCCGACGCCGCCGTGATGGCGGCCACCGCCACCGGGGCCGACGGCCGCCGCGAGGACGCGCCGCTGGTCGCCGAGGGTGCGGCAGGGGTCTTCCGGAGGCCACGGCCCTGCTATGTCTGCAAGGCGTCGTATCGACAGGTCGACTCCTTCTACCACCGGCTCTGCCCCGACTGCGCGGGCGACAACCGTGCCCGGCGCGCGCTCACCACCGATCTGAGCGGGCGCCGCGCGCTGCTCACCGGGGGCCGCGTGAAGATCGGCTTCCAGCTGGCCCTGATGCTGCTGCGCGACGGCGCCGAACTCCTGGTCACCAGCCGCTTCCCGCACGACACGGAGCGGCGCTTCCGCGCGGTGCCGGGCAGCGAGAAGTGGCTCGACCGGCTCACGGTGCTCGCCGTGGACCTGCGTGACCCGCGCCAAGTCCTCGGTCTGTGCGAGGAGTTGCGGAAAGAGGGTGAGCCGCTCGACATCCTGGTCAACAACGCGGCGCAGACGGTCCGTAGGCCGCCCGAGTCGTACGCGGCCCTGGCGGCGGGGGAGTCCGCGGAACTGCCCGCCGGGGCCCGGGGCGCGCCCGGGTTCCGGCCGATGCGGACGCCGGAGGGCTCGACCGCGACGCGGGACGCGCTCGCCCTGGTCCTGCCGGAGTCCGAGGTCCTGCCCGGGTCGGACGTCCTTCGCGCGGCCGACGAGGCGGGTCTGCTGCCCGATCCCTCGCCGGAGAACTCCTGGTCGGCCCGGCTCGGCGGCCTCGACCCGGCCGAGGTCCTGGAGACCCAGCTGGTCAACGCGCTCGCCCCGGCCCTGCTCTGCGACCGGTTGCTGCCGCTGCTGCTGGCCTCGCCCCGCCCCCGCACGTACATCGTCAATGTCACGGCGGTCGAGGGCCGCTTCGCGGTGCGCAACAAGATGCCCGGGCACCCGCACACGAACATGGCCAAGGCCGCCCTGAACATGCTCACGCGGACCAGCGCGGCCGAACTCGCCGAGCGCGGCGTGCACATGTGCGCCGTCGACACCGGCTGGATCACCGACGAGAACCCCGCACCCAAGAAGGACCGCATCGCCGGCGCGGGCTTCCGCACGCCCCTGGACGTGGTGGACGGCGCGGCCCGGATCTACGACCCGATCGTGCGGGGCGAGGCGGGCGCGCCGCTCTCGGGGGTGTTCCTCAAGGACTACCGGGAGGCGGAGTGGTGAACACCTCCGCCCGAGGGACGGCCTGAAGCGGGAGGGTACGATCCGTCCCAAGGGCGGGGTCGTAGCGCAGAGGCAGTCGCGGCGGTCTCCAAAACCGGAACACGCTGGTTCGAATCCAGCCGCCCCGCCCCCTCCTTCTCGATGGCCGGCCGCCCCGCCCCTCCCGACGACCCGCTCCTCGGCAATTCGCTGTCCCCGGGCCGCTCCCGCCGGGCAGAATCCGCGCATGGCTCTGCCCGAGAAGTCCGCCGCCCGCCATCTGCTCTCCGACCTCGACCCCCTGCCGTATCCGCGGCGCATGCGGGAGATCGCCGAGAGCGCCCGGGACTTCGCGGGGCGCGGCGCGCTGCGGCCCGTCCTGGAGGAGCTGGAGGGCGGCGGCCCCTACGAGCGCGGGGTGGCCGTCGTGCTGGCCTGTGCGGGCCGGGACACCGAGTGGACCGCGGCACGGATCGCCGACCCCGACGCCTTCGTGCGGGGGCACGCGCTGCGGGCCGCGGAGAGTCACCGGGTGCCGGACGCCGCGTTCGAGGCCGCGCTCCAGGACGCTCCCGAGGCGGTGCGGCGGCAGTTGCTGCGCGCGATAGTTGCCGGGCGGCGCACCGCGCTCGCCGATCGCGTCATCGACCCGCTGCGCCACCAGTGGGGTGACGTGGAGGCTGCCCGGCTGCTGCCCGGCTGCTCGGGCCCTGTGGTGGAGCGGCTCCTGCCGGAACTCTTCCATGCCGTGCGGGGGTGGCGGCCGTTGGCGAGGCGGCATGCGGGTGCGCTGTTCGACGTGGCGGCGCGCGAACTCGGCGCGCTGCCCGAGGCGCTGCGGGACGGGTGGTGGCAGCGGTACGCGGCGGGGATGGCGGCGGCCACGGAGGCGGATCCGGTGCGAGTGCTCGACCTGCTCGACCGGTTCGCGCCCAGCGCGTTCCCCCGTCAACTCCGCCCCCGTCTCGGCGTGCTGGCCGACGCGGCGCCCGGCCGCGTCCTCGCGATCCTCTCCGGCACCTGGGGCCGGTCGCTGCGGCGCGGCGGTGCGCTCACGGCCTCCGTGCTGCACAAGCTCGCCCGCTCGGGAGCGCCCGAACTCCTCACGTACGCCCGTACCGTCGCCGACGACTCCGCCGGCCTCGCCCGGCTGATGCTCGCGCACGCCCCCGCCGAGCGTGCCGCCGTCCACGCGCGGGCCGTCGAGGGGCGCGGCGCGGGATACGCCACCGTCGACGCCGTCATCCTCGCCGCGCTGCCCCGCAGCGCCGTGGCCGACGAGGCGCGCCGGGCGGCCGAGCGGGCCAAGGAGCGGGGCGGGCAGTGGAGTTCCGTGCTGCTCGCCGAGTCCTTCCTGCCCTGCGCCGAGGTGCGCGAGCGGCTCGTGGCGGCGACCCGGCGGCCCGCCGCCGACGACCGCGCCGAGGCGTGGCCGCTGCTCGTCCGCAATGCGGCACGCTCCGGCAGCAGGGCCCACGTCACCGCCGTACTCGAAGAGCTGACCCGGCTCGTGAACGAGCAGGACCCCGTACGGGCCGCGGCGCTGTCCGCGCTCGCCGAGACCCGGCCCGCCCTCTTCGGCGCCGAAGCCGAACCGCTCCTCGACCGGATCTCCGCGGACGCCGTCGCGGCCCGCGACTCCTCGCACCGCACCCGAGGCAGCCTCAGCCGTCTGGCCGTCGCCGTGCTGCGCGAGCACGCGGCGGGCGGGCGGCGGGAGTTGGTGAACTGGGCGCTGCGCACCCTGGTCCGGATCTCCGGCAACACCGGCGGCGCCGACCTCGGACGCCTCGACCACACCCTGCGCCGCGGCCAGGAGCACGCCGTGTTCGAGGCGCTGCGCCCCTGGATCGAGGCGGGCGCGGAGAAGGCCGACTACAGCCTCGCCTTCGCGCTGGCCCGCGCGGTCGGCCGACGTGCCGCCGGGATGGCGGAGCTTCAGGAACTCCTGTGGCAGGCCGTCCGGTTCGGCGGCAACGCGACCGTTTCGCGGGCGGTCGACCTGTGGCTCGAACCGCCCGCCACCCGCGACGAACGCGTCGCCCGCGTCCTGGCCCAGGACCCCTCGACGGCCGTGCTCGCCCCGGTCCACTCCGTGCTGTGCGCCCGCCGCACGGACCTGCTCGACCCACTCCTGTCCGGCACACCGCCGTACGGGCGGTTCCTGACCAAGGGCGCGGCCTGGACCGTGCCCGCCGAACCCACCCGGGTCCAGCGTTGGCTGCCACGCCAACAGGAAGCACTGGCAAGGCAGTTGGCGCGCAGCGCGAGTGACGCGGGTCTCCCGCGGTGGGACCGTGCGCTGGCGATCGCCCGCAGCGCGCACATCCCCGGCGCGGGGGAGGAGACCGTCCGCCGCTGGACCGGGTCGCCCGACACCGTCCTCGCCGAGGCGGCGCTCGGCGCCCTCGCCCACGTCTCGCGGCCGGGGGATGCGCTGCCCGAACTGCTCGCGCACGCCGGGGGCGAGCGGGCGCGGGTCGCGGTGTACGCGGCGACGCAGGCGTCCCGGCACGTCCCGCCGTCCCGGCTCGCCGCGCTGCTGCGCGACGTCCTGTGCGGGCCAGGCAAGAAGGTGACCAGCCGCAAGGAGGCCGCGCGCCTCGCCGCCGTGCGGCTGCCCGCCCCCGAGGCGGCGGCGCTGCTCGGCGACGCCTACGAGGCGCCGGACGCCCACCGCGACGTACGGGCGGCCTGTGTCGCCTTCGCGGGCGGGCTGCTCGGCGAGGAGCGGGTGTGGGGGCTGCTGCGGGATGCGGCCGGGGGCGAGGCGGTGCTGCGGACGGCTGTGCTGCGGGTGCGGCCGCTGGATCTGGCTCAGGGGTATCGCGAGCGGTACGCGCGTCTCGTGCGCGAAGTGGTCGGCGCGGACGACGACGAGGCGGCGGGCCCGGCGCTCGCCGCGCTGGCCCGGTGGGCGCCGTGGTCGCCGGACGCGGCCTCCGTGCTCGCGCAGGCGGCCGCGGATCTCGACCGGCGGGCCACGTGGCAGGTGGCGGCGCGGGGCCTTGTGACGGCGGCGGCGACGGCGCCGCACGGCGAGGAGGCACTGTGCGGGGCGCTCGCGGCCCTCGCGGGCTCCGATGCGGCCCCGTCGCCGGACCGGGATCTGCCCGCGCGGCGGCGGATCGAGTACGTGGCGCAGTCGCTGGCCGGAGAGGGCGAGGTGTACCGGGCCGCCGCCCTGCGGGCGGGCGAGCTTCTCGCCGGGTACGGGGATTTCGTGCCGCAGGCCGCCGAGCTGCTCGCCGGTGCGGTCGCACTGGACGCCGCGCCCGCGGAGGTGGGGGCCGCGCTGTCGCGCCTCGCCCGGCTGCACGAGGGGCGGCCCGCGCTGGCCGTGGCCACGGCGTCGACGCTGGGCTCGCGCCTCGCCGACCCGGAGTCGGCGGAGCGGGTGGCCCCGCTGCTCGCGGTGGCACGCCGGCTGGCGGAGGACGGAAGCCACGCGGCCGGTCTCTTCGCCGTGGCGGCGGCCGAGTCCCTCGGGGAGCGAACGGACTGGGCGGGCCCGTGGAGGGAGCTGCTGACGTCCCTGCGGGCCCACGGCGTCCCGGACGTGCGGGACGCCGCGCTGACGGTGTGCACGTCGTACGAGTGATCGTGGACCCGGCAGCCCGCAGGGCAGGGGACTACTTGCCCCGCGCTGCCATCCGCGCCTTGCGCGCGGCCAGCTTCTCGTCGAACTTGCTCGCCTCGGTGTCGAGGCCGTTCATGTAGAGCCCGAGCTCCTCCTGCGCCTTGAGACCCTGGGGGCCGAGCCCGCCGATCTCCATGACCTTCAGGTAGCGCAGGACGGGCTGGATCACGTCGTCGTGGTGGATGCGCATGTTGTAGATCTCGCCGATCGCCATCTGCGCGGCGGCCCGCTCGAAGCCGGGCATGCCGTGTCCGGGCATCCGGAAGTCGACGACGACGTCGCGCACGGACTGCATGGTGAGGTCCGGGGCGAGCTCGAAGGCCGCGCCCAGGAGGTTGCGGTAGAAGACCATGTGCAGGTTCTCGTCGGTGGCGATGCGCGCCAGCATGCGGTCGCAGACCGGGTCGCCCGACTGGTGGCCCGTGTTGCGGTGCGAGACGCGGGTCGCGAGCTCCTGGAAGGCCACGTACGCGACCGAGTGCAGCATCGAGTGGCGGTTGTCGGACTCGAAGCCCTCGGCCATGTGCGCCATGCGGAACTGCTCGAGCTTGTCCGGGTCCACGGCGCGCGAGGCCAGGAGGTAGTCGCGCATCACGATGCCGTGGCGGCCCTCCTCGGCGGTCCAGCGGTGCACCCAGGTGCCCCAGGCGCCGTCGCGGCCGAAGAGGGAGGCGATCTCGTGGTGGTAGCTGGGGAGGTTGTCCTCGGTCAGCAGGTTGACGACAAGGGCGATCTTGCCGATGTCGGTCACCTTGGACTGCTCGGGCTCCCAGGCCTGGCCGTCCTCGAAGTAGCCGGGGAAGTTCCTGGCGTCGGAGAACGGCACGTACTCGTGCGGCATCCAGTCCTTCGCCACCTTCATGTGGCGGTTGAGCTCCTTCTCGACCACTTCTTCCAGGGCGAACAGCAACCGGGCATCGGTCCAGTCGTCCGTGCTGCCGAGATGAGGAGAGGTGATCGTCACGGGGGCTCCAGGGGGGACGGGAGATTTTTTACGGACTACGTGCGTAGGGGTTACGCGGTAGCACTAGCGGGTGCTACCTACCTACGGTGTCGTAGGTTACGTTGCCGTAGGTTAAGCGCTCCGTAAAGTGCTTGCGACGGCGGGGCTCTTGTGCCCCTCCTGCCCCACCCGCCCCAGCACTGGTCAGGAGTACAGCTCCCTGAGCCGCACTGAGAGGCATGTCACACAGCCTTCGAGCTTCTCGAACTCGCTGATGTCGACTACGACCGGGTCGAACCCGAGGTCCGCGAGCAGCTCCGCGCTCTTCGGCGCGCTCGCCGCCAGGAGCAGTTTCGAGCCGCCGAGCAGCACCACGTGCGCCCCGGACTCCTCGGGCACCGGCAGGAAGCGCGGGAAGAGCGAGGGGGTGTCCACGAGCGGCGGGTGGCCGATGACCGTGCCGTCCGGCAGCGCCGTCACCGCCGACTTCAGGTGCAGGACCCTGCTGACGGGCACGGCCACGACCCGCGCCCCCAGCGGCTCGAAGACGGCCCGCAGCTGCCGGACGCCGGCCGCGTTCGTGCGCCCGCCCGTCTCCCGCCCCCGCCCTTCCAAAGAGGCGCTGCGCGCCGCACCTCCTGATCCACGCCCCACGTAGATCGTGTCGTCGATCTTGAGGATGTCGCCGCCGTCCAGCGTGCCCGGCTCCCACACCCAGTTCACGGAGGCCCCGAGCCGGGCCACCGCCTCCTCCACGCCCGCGGTCTCCGCCCGCCGCGACTCGGCGCCGGGCCGGGCGATCAGCGCCACGTTGCGGAAGACGACCACCGTGTCCTCGACGAAGACCGAGTCCGGGCAGTCGTCGGCGGGTTCCACCTCGACCGTCTCCCAGCCGTGCGTCCGCAGCGCGTCGGCGTACGCCTCCCACTGGTCGAGGGCGAGGCCCGCGTCGACCGGGGCCCGCTCGACATGCGTGACCAGGCCTTCGGCGAGGCGCGGGCTGGGGCGGCGGATCAGCGCTTTCCGGCTGGGCACGACTGGGTCTCCGTAGGTGCGGGAGCGGCGGGGCGCCCGGTCCGGCGGGGGCCGGATCAAGGCGCTGCCGCACATCATGCAGCGTGCAAGGGGTCCAGGCCCAGGTCTCGTCGCAGATGAGCGGCGGTGAACGAGCCGTCCGCGTCGACCAGCTGCTCCGGAGTGCCCTCGAAGACGACCCGGCCGCCGTGCTTGCCGCCGTCGGGGCCCAGGTCGATGACCCAGTCCGCGTGCTTGACGACCTGGAGGTTGTGCTCGACGACGAGCACGGTGTTCCCCGCGTCCACGAGCCGGTCCAGGAGGGCGAGCAGGCCGTCCACGTCCGCCATGTGCAGTCCGGTCGTCGGCTCGTCCAGGACGTACGTCGTGCCCGTGCGGTGCAGCTGCGTGGCGAGCTTGATGCGCTGGCGCTCGCCGCCCGACAGGGTGCTCAGCGGCTGCCCGAGCGTCAGGTAGGTGAGCCCCACGTCGTGCAGGGCCCGCAGCCGGCGGCGCACCGCCGTGTCGTCGACGGCGGCGAGGAACTCCAGGGCGCGCTCGGCCGTCATGTCGAGCACGTCGGCGATGGAGCTGCCGTCGACGGTCAGCCGCAGCACCTCGTCCTTGAAGCGGCGCCCCTCGCACGCCTCGCAGGTCGTCGTCACCGGGTCCATGAACGCCAGGTCGCTGTAGATGATCCCGCGGCCCTGGCAACTCGCGCACGCGCCACGGGAGTTGAAGCTGAAGAGCCCCGTCTCCTGGCCGGTCTCCCGCGCGAACAGCTTGCGCAGCGAGTCCATGATCCCCAGGTATGTCGCCGGGGTGGAGCGGCCCGAGATGCCGATGCCCGACTGGTCGACGACCACCGCGTCCGGATGCCCGGCGACGAACGCCCCCGACACCAGCGTGCTCTTGCCCGAGCCCGCGACGCCCGTCACCGCCGTGAGCACCCCGGTCGGCACGCACACGCTGACGTCCTTGAGGTTGTGCAGATCGGCGCCCTTGACCCACCGGCCGCCGATGGCCTCGCGCGGGCTCTCCTTGATGCCCGTGGAGCGCCTCAGATGCCGTCCCGTGAGCGTGTCCGCGCGGCGCAGCTCGTCCGGCGTCCCCTCGAAGACCACCAGGCCGCCGCCGGTGCCCGCCGCGGGGCCCATGTCGACGACGTGGTCGGCGACGGCGATGACGTCCGGGTCGTGCTCGACGACCAGGACGGTGTTGCCCTTGTCGCGCAGGCGCAGCAGCAGGTCGTTGAGCCGGCCCACGTCGCGCGGGTGCAGGCCGATGCTGGGCTCGTCGAAGATGTACGTCATGCCGGTCAGGCTGGAGCCCAGGTGCCGCACCGTCTTCAGGCGCTGGCCCTCGCCGCCGGACAGCGTGGACGTCTCGCGGTCGAGGCTGAGGTAGCCGAGGCCGATCGCCTCGATCCGTTCGAGCGCCGCGACGGCCGCCGCCGCGATCGGTCCCGCCACCGGGTCGTCGATCGGCTCCAGGGCGGCGATGAGGTCGGTGACCTCCATGCGCGAGCAGTCGGCGATGTTCAGGCCGTCGATGCGGGTGGCCAGCGCCGCCGCGTTGAGCCGCGCGCCGTCGCAGAGGTCGCACCTGCCCTCGACGAGGAAGCGCTGCACCAGGTCGCGGGTCTTCTGGGAGAGCGTCGACAGATCGCGGTTGAGGTAGAGCCGCTCGAAGCGGTCGGCGAGCCCTTCGTAGTCGATGTCCCGCGCGCCGCCGGTGTTGTCGACGCTGACCTTGCCGCTGTGCCGGTCGCCGTGCATCAGGAACTGCCGCTGTGCCGCGGTGAACTGTCCCACCGGCTTGCGCGTGTCCAGGTCGGGGGTGTTGGTGTACGTCTGGCCGTGCCAGGTGCCCGCGGCGAACGGCGGGAAGAGGATCGCGCCGTCCGCCAGGGACTTGGCGGGGTCCAGGATGCGGTCGTAGTCGGGCCGCACGGTCTTGCCCAGGCCGTGGCACCGGGGGCACATCCCCGAGGGGTCGTTGAACGAGTAGGCGGTCGCGGGACCGGCACTCGGTGTGCCGTGCCGCGAGAACAGCACGCGCATCACCGAGTAGATGTCCGTCATCGTGCCCACCGTGGACCGGGAGTGTCCGCCGATCGGCCGCTGGTCGACGACGATCGCGGGCGAGAGCTCCTCGATGGTGTCCGCGTGCGGCCGCTCGTACTTCGGCAGCCGGTTGCGGACGAACCACGTGAAGGTCTCGTTCAGCTGGCGCTGCGACTCGACCGCGATCGTGTCGAACACGACCGACGACTTCCCCGACCCCGATACGCCGGTGAAGACCGTGAGCTGGTCCTTCGGGATGCGCAGGCTCACCTCCTTGAGGTTGTTCTCACGGGCTCCGGTGATCGTGATGTATTGGTGCATACACCCGAAGCTAGCCAAAATACCCGACACCTTCTGTCGGGATTTCCTTCATTTCGCCGTCCAGCAGCAGCCAGCGCGTGATGCCGATCGACTCCAGGAACGGCACGTCGTGACTGGCCACGATCAGCGCTCCCTCGTACGACTCCAGGGCCGTGGCCAGCTGTTTCACGCTCGCCATGTCGAGGTTGTTCGTCGGCTCGTCCAGCATCAGGAGCTGCGGCGCGGGCTCCGCGAGCAGCAGCGCGGCCAGCGCGGCCCGGAACCGCTCGCCGCCCGACAGGGTCGCCGCGCGCTGGTCGGCCCGCGCCCCCTTGAACAGGAAGCGGGCCAGGCGGGCCCGGATCCTGTTGTTGGTGGCGTCGGGGGCGAAGCGCGCCACGTTCTCGGCCACGGTCAGTTCGTCGTCGAGCACGTCGAGCCGCTGTGGCAGGAAACGCAGCGGGACGTGCGCCCGCGCCTCGCCCTCCACGGCTTCCAGCTCTCCGGCGATGGTGCGCAGGAGCGTGGTCTTGCCCGCGCCGTTGCGGCCGACCAGCGCGATCCGTTCGGGGCCGCGCAGCTCGAACTCGCCCCGCACGCGCGCTCCGTAGCGCAGCGAGAGCTCGCGCAGGGTGAGTACGGTGCGGCCCGGCGGGACCGCGGTGTGCGGCAGGTCGACCCGGATCTCGTCGTCGTCCCGCACCGCGTCGACGGCGTCGTCGAGGCGCTCCTTCGCCTCGCTGAGTTTCTCCTCGTGCATGATGCGGTGCTTGCCCGCCGACACCTGGGCCTGGCGCTTGCGTTCGCTCATGATGACCTTGGGCTCGCGCTTGGTGTCCCACATCTTCTGGCCGTACCGCTTGCGGCGGGCCAACTTGACCTGGGCGTCGGCCAGTTCGCGCTTCTGCTTCTTCAGGTCCGACTCGGCGACGCGCACCATGCGCTCCGCCGCCTCCTGTTCGGCGGCCAGTGCCTCCTCGTACGCGGTGAAGTTGCCTCCGTACCACTTGACCTCGCCGTCCCGCAGGTCGGCGATCTGGTCGACCAGGTCCAGGAGTTCACGGTCGTGGCTGACCACGACCAGGACCCCGGACCAGGCGTCGACGGCCGCGTACAGGCGCCGCCGGGCGTACAGGTCGAGGTTGTTGGTGGGTTCGTCGAGCAGGAGCACGTCGGGGCGGCGCAGCAGCAGCGCGGCAAGGCGCAGCAGCACCGACTCGCCGCCCGACACCTCGCCGGTGGTGCGGTCCAGGCCGATGTGGCCAAGGCCCAGCTGATCGAGGGTCGCGACGGCGCGCTCCTCGACGTCCCAGTCGTCACCGACCGCGGTGAAGTGCTCCTCGGCCACGTCGCCCGCCTCGATGGCGTGCAGGGCGGCGCGCGTCGCGGCGATGCCGAGCACCTCGTCGACGCGCAGACCGGTGTCGAGGGTGACGTTCTGTGGCAGATATCCGATGTCGCCCGCGACGCGCACGGCGCCGTCGCTCGGCGCGAGTTCACCGGCGATGAGCTTCAACAGGGTTGACTTCCCTGATCCGTTGACGCCGATGAGTCCGGTCCTGCCGGTCCCGAAGGCGGCCTGGAGCCCGTCGAAGACGCCGGTGCCGTCCGGCCAGGTGAAGTCGAGGGAGGTGCACGTGATGGAGGTGGGGGAAGTAGACATGGGGTCCTCGCGGTTGCGTGAGATGAAGCGCGGTCAGGGGCACGCGTTTCGGGGGCACCGCGAGGCGCGACGGATCGGGCGGAAGCAGCGTCGTCAGGAGGCGAGGGCGGAAAAATGGGCCCTGCGCCGGGGGACGGCTCGAACGCCGAGGTCGCACGCTACGCACACGGCCGAGCCGTGTGACGCGGTGACTCCAGACCTCAGACGAGCAACGTCCTACTCCTATCGGCGACAACAGAACCGTTATACACCGTAGGGTGCGACCCGATGGCTGTCAACGATTTATCGTGACCGCGAACAAGGAGGCCCGATGCCTTTTGGCTCGCTCTCACTGCCGACCCGGATCTTCCTGCTGGCCTGGGACACCGGCCGGAACCGGATCGCCGGCGCCCCCGACCTGCACTACGCGGTGCGGGCCTGCGCGCTCGCGGAGCTGGCCCAGCGCGGATTCGTCTCGGATGTGGGCGGCATCGTCACACCGGTCTTCGGCGCGCGCACGGGAGATCCGGCGCTCGACTCGGTCCTCGAACTCGTCGAGGAGTCCCGGCCCCGCAAATGGAGCGGCTGGATCACCCACAAGTCCCACGCCACGCAGGACGCGGTGCGCGACCAGCTGGCGGCGGAGGGCTATCTGCGGATGGAGCGCACCCGCATCCTCGGGGTCTTCCCCTCCCGGCGGTACGAGCTCGAGCGCGCCGGTTACGTCGAGGTCCTGCACGCCGAGGCGCTGGCGGTGCTGCGCGGTCCGGTGCCGGTGTCCGAGGTCCCCGCGGGCGACGCGGCCCTGGTGGTGTGCGCGGCGACGGGCAAGCTGCGCGGCATCATCTCGGGCAAGGACCGCAGGCAGTACAAGGACCGCCTCGACGCGCTGACCGACCGCAGCGGGGCCCCGTCCCCGGAGCTCCCCGAGCTGATGCGGGGGCTGCGCAAGGCGCTGGCGTCGGCGGTCTCGTACGCGGAGGCGGCGAGGTCGAGCGGCGGGGGCGGCTGAGGGACCGGCGATGGCGCCGGTTCAGCAGGCGTCCCGCATCAGGTCGGCGAGGTCCTGGTCCAGGTCGACGTGCAGATGCTCGTCGCCCGTGGGCACCAGGGTCAGGGAGCGGTGCAGGAAGCGGCGCAGCTCGCCCGTGCGGATGTGGACGATGGCCGTGCCCTCGGGGGCGTGGAACTCCACTACCGTGCGGTCGAAGCCGTACGGCCGCACGCGGACGTCGCCGTCGCCCACCGCCTGCTCCATGCCCTGGGAGAGCAGCTCGCGGGCGAAGGTCCAGTAGACCTCGACGCCCTCAAGGGTGGCCGGGGCGGGGAAGCTCATCCGGACGGCGAACGGATCGCCCTGGTCGTAGTGCAGCGTCGCGGGAATGGTCTGCATCCGCGGCGCGGCTGCGACGAGGCGGGCCTCTACGGCTTGCTCGATGGTGTTGGACAACGCCTGCTCCCTCAACTACAGCTGGACGACTCGGGTCGGCACTTGGATAGACGTCGGAATGACGGAATCCGTGCACGCGAACACCGAGTGACCTCGGTCACCGCGTGCTCTTCACCGTCTTCACAGGAATTCCGGAAGGAATCCTGCGTTCCGGTGGTAACTTCGCCCGCCATGAAGTCCTTGGGGAAGACGAGACGGTCGCGGTCGGTGGGTCGTGCGGTGTCGGTGGGGCTGTGCGGGGCGGCTCTCGCCGCGACGGCCCTTGCCCTGCCAGGGCTCGCCCAGGCGGCGCCCGCCCCGGCGGGTCAGCCGCAGCGCGGCGGCCCGGTGAGTCAGCCGCAGCACGGCGGCTGGGACCTCAAGGGCAGCGGCACCGACGCCCGTTTCCGCGGTCTCGCCGCCGTCAGCCGGGACACCGCCTGGGTGGCCGGCGCGAAGGGCACCGTGCTGCGCACGTCGGACGGCGGCGACAGCTGGCGCGACGTCTCCCCGCCCGGAGCGGGGGAGCTGGAGTTCCGCGACATCGAGGCCTTCGACGGCCGCCGCGCGGTGGTCCTGGCCATCGGGGAGGGCGAGGCCTCGCGGGTCTTCCGCACGGCGGACGGCGGAGCGACCTGGACGGAGTCCTTCCGCAACACCGACCCCAAGGCCTTCTACGACTGCATGACGTTCTTCGACCGCCGCCACGGCCTGGCGATGAGCGACCCGGTGAACGGCAAGTACCGCATCCTGTCCACCGCCGACGGCGGCCGCTCCTGGAAGGTCCTGCCCGACAAGGGCATGCCCGCCGCCCAGGAGGGCGAGTCGGGCTTCGCGGCGAGCGGCCAGTGCCTGGTGAGCTCCGGCACCCGCGACGTGTGGCTGGCCACCGGCGGAGCGGCGCGCGCGCGGGTGCTGCACTCCGCCGACCGCGGCCGCACCTGGAGCGCCACCGACGCCCCGATCCCGGCGGGCGACCCGGCCCGCGGCGTCTTCGGCCTCGCCTTCCGCGACCGTACGCACGGCATCGCGGTCGGCGGCGACTACCGCGCAGGCCAGCCGTCGCCAAAGGCCGCGGCCACCACCGGCGACGGCGGCCACAGCTGGACCACGTCCGCCGCGCCGCCGCCCGCCTACCGCTCCGGGGTGGCCTGGCTGCCCGGGAGCCGCCGGGGCGCCCTCGCGGTCGGGCCGACCGGCACGGACGTCACGGCGGACGGCGGGCGCAGCTGGCGGACGATCGACACGGGGTCGTACGACACCGTGGACTGCACGCGCGACCGGGCCTGCTGGGCGTCCGGCGAGAAGGGCCGGATCGCGCGCTGGGAGCGGGACTAGCGCTGCTGCGGCCGGCAGGGCTAGGGCAGTTCCTGCCGGTAGGGGGCGAGTTCCGGGGCCGTCTTCGTGGCGATGAACTCGGTGATGCGGTACTCGCAGACCTCGGCGACCACGAACGGGTCGCTCGCCGCGATCTCCTCGATCGCCGCACGGTCGTCGGCGACGGCGAGGATCACGCCGCCGTCGCGCGGATTCTTGCGCCCGGAGGCGATGAAGACGCCCTGCGCGTACAGCTGGTCGAGCCAGGCGACGTGGGCCTCCAGCTCCTTGTCGACGGCGGACACGGGCGCGGTGTAGGTCAATTCGAGAACGAACATGATCGCGAGGCTACCGCCGCGCGTCGCCGGCGTGGCCGCGGGCAGGTGCGTTCGCTTTATCCCGTATCCGTAGCAAGTGTGAACTCACCTTGTGTGCACGGTGTGAAAGCGCCTCGACCCGGCGTGTAGTCGACTCCTATGCTGACCGCTCAACCGGCCGGTCCATGAGCTGACTTCGTGGTGCGCGGCCGGTCCATTTCTGCCGGGAGTTCACTTTGCTGTACAGGAAGACCGCTTTGCGCGTTGCCGCACCCGTGGCCGTGCTCGCCCTCGCGCTGACCGGATGCAACGACGACAAGGCGTCGGGTTCCGCGGACGAGAAGCCCAAGGCCAAGGCCAGCGCGAAGCCGTCGCCCGAGTCCGGGGGCGAGATGGGGGCGGGCGAGAGCGCCACCGGCAAGGTGAAGGAGGGCGACGCCGACGTCACCTACGAGATCACCGCGCAGAAGGTGGACCTGGGCACGGAGGCCGACACCAAGAAGATGGTGTCGGACCCCAAGAAGGCCAAGGGCCTGGTCCCGGCCATCTCGTACGTGAAGTACACGCACAAGTCCGGCGCGCCCCTCACCGAGACCCCGGACGCCAACGACGGCACGACCATCTGGGCGGACGGCCGGCGCGGCACCCTGGTCATCGGCGCCGCCGACGACGCGCCGGGCTGCGAGGACGCCCTGGACATCGAGGGCTGGAAGCAGGGCGAGAGCCACGTCCTGTGCGACACCTACCTGGTCCCCAAGGACGCCAAGGACCTGGAGATCCACTGGTCCGAGGAGGACGGCGAGCCGTTCACCTGGAAGTTCGCGGCCAAGTAGCGCACGGCGGGGGCGGGTCGAGCTCAGCCCGCCCCCGTGTTCGGCCGCTCCCTGCCCGCTCTCTCCCGCTCTCTCCCGTTCACGGGCCGACTCCGGCCCGGGGCGAGGCAAGACCTAGTCTTGACCGCACCATGACGACCCACGCCGCCGCCCTCGCGCACATCCCCGCCGACTGGCCCACCGACGAACAGGCCGCCCGCGCCGTCCAGGACGGACTCCGCACCCGCGTCGTGCTCGACGAAGTGGGACCGCGGCCGGGCACGGGACACGTCACGGGGGTCGACGTCGCCTACGACGACGAGCGCGACCTCGTCGCCGCCGCGGTCGTCGTCCTGGACGCCGCGACGCTCGACGTCGTCGAGGAGGCCACCGCGGTGGGCCGCGTGGCCTTCCCGTACGTGCCGGGCCTGCTCGCCTTCCGCGAGATTCCCGCCGTCCTCGCCGCCCTGGGGGAGCTCGAAGCCGCCCCGGGCCTCGTCGTCTGCGACGGCTACGGCATCGCGCACCCCCGCGGGTTCGGCCTCGCCAGCCACCTCGGCGTCCTCACCGGCCTGCCCACGATCGGCGTGGCCAAGAACCCCTTCACGTTCACGTACGGGGCTCCCGGCGCGCCTCGGGGCAGCGCGGCTCCCCTCCTCGACGGAACCGAGGAAGTCGGCCGCGCCCTGCGCACCCGCGAGGACGTCAAACCGGTCTTCGTCTCCGTGGGCCACCGCGTGAGCCTGGACAACGCCTGCGCCCACACGCTCGCCCTGACGCCGCGCTACCGCCTCCCGGAGTCGACGCGGCGCGCGGACGCCCTGTGCCGCGCGGCCCTGCGCGAGGCGATCGCTAGCGCGACGCCGCCACCCGGAACCTGAGCCCCGCCGCCGTCAGCCGGGCGGTCAGCGCGTCGCCCATCGCCACGGCGGTGGTCAGCTGCCCCGCCACGTCCGGCAGATCGTCGTCAAGGGCCAGGCACAGTGCCGCCTCGGCCAGCATCTTCGCCGTCTCGTCGTACCCCGGATCGCCGCCCGAGACCTCCGTGAACACCCGCTTGCCGCCGCCCTCGCCGACGAACCGCACGGAGAACCAGCTCTCCGCGCGCCGCCGCTCGCTTGGCCCCTCGCCCGGCTTGAGCCGCGAGGACAACCACCGCCGCGCGGGCGGCAGTTGCGCCGCGGCCACCAGGGTGCTGACGGCCGCCGCGCCGCCCACCGCGAAGGGCAGGGTCTTGACGGCCGCGTAGTGCCGGTAGCGGAAGTCGGGCCCGTAGCGTTCGAGGGCCCGCGCCGAGCGCTGCACGACCTGCGGGTCGATCGTCGGCAGGGGCAGGGCCCAGGCGCCGACCTCGCCGTCGTAGCGGGGCGCGCCCGGCGGTGCGTACGCCTTGCGGCCCACCAGGCGCGGCTCGTGCCGTCGCCGGTCCCGCGCGGCGGACAGCATCTGCGGGCCGCGCGCGAACTGGGCGAGCGCGGAGGCGAACGTGCCGCCGGAGAACGTCGCGTTGCTGCGCACGAACCCGTCGACGCGCAGCGGCACCCCCTCCGGGAGCCGGCGCACCGTGAAGTACGCGCCCAGGTCGTGCGGCACCGAGTCGAAGCCGCAGGAGTGCACGAGCCGGGCGCCCGTCTCCCGTGCGCGGGCGTCGTGCCGCACGTACATGAGGTCTACGAACTCCGGCTCCCCGGTGAGGTCCACGTAGTCCGTGCCCGCCTCCGCGCACGCGGCGACGAGCTCCTGGCCGTACGCGAGATAGGGGCCCACGGTGGTGGCGACCACGCGCGCCTGCCCGGCCATCTCCCGCAGGGACGCCGGGTCCGCCACGTCCGCGCGGACGAGGGGGAGTTCCGCGCAGGCCGGGTGGGCCTCGGTGAGCGTCTCCCGCAGCCGCTCCAGCTTGCCGGTGTCACGCCCCGCGATCGCCCAGCGCAGCCCGTCGGGCGCGTGCGCGGCGAGGTACTCCGCGGTCAGCACGCCGACGAAACCGGTGGCTCCGAAGAGGACGATGTCGTACGTGCGGTCCGCCGCACGCTCCTTGCCGTTGCCGTTCTGACTGGTCATGGCACCTCTCTGCCGTGCACCCCGCGCCGATGTCGGTGGCCGAGGCTAGCGTGAGGAGTCGGCGTTGTTACCAGGAGGTACCCCATGGCTGTCCTGAAGAGTGCCCTGACGAAGTGGGAACGGGTGCGCGACTTCGCGCTCGGGATGCCGGGCGCCGTCGAGGAGTTCCCGTGGGGCGAGAGCGTCGCCAAGGTCAACAAGAAGGTGTTCGTCTTCCTCGGAACGGACGACGGAAGCTACCCACTGGGCATCACCGTCAAGCTCACGGACGAGGCGGCGCACGCCCATGCCCTGACGGCGCCGGGCGCGGAGCCCGCGGGCTACGGCCTGGGCAAGGCCGGATGGGTGCGCGTCCCGCTGGAGGAGAGGGGCGCCCCGGCCGCCGACCTGCTCTGCGACTGGGTCGAGGAGAGCTACCGCACGATCGCCACGAAGAAGCTGGTCGCGGAACTGGACACCCGCTCCACGTGACCCGATTTGTCTAAGCGCTTGCTTGCTAGGGTCTTGTGTTGAGTGGAACACGTTCTTAGCATCACTGGTGTTACATCAGTTGTGTCATAGCGCTGGGGGCTCAATGGCAGTGCCGGACAAGGGTGTTCACGGACCGCTCGCCGGGGTGCGTGTGGTCGAGCTGGCGGGCATCGGGCCCGGCCCGTTCGCGGCCATGCTCCTCGCCGACCTGGGCGCCGACGTCGTACGCGTCGACCGGCCGGGCGGCGGCGGCCTCGCGATCAATCCCGAGTACGACGTCACCAACCGCAACAAACGCTCCGTGATCGTCGACCTCAAGGCGGCGGACGGCGCGGACCGCGTCCTCGACCTGGTCGACCGCGCCGACGTGCTCATCGAGGGCTACCGCCCCGGCGTCGCCGAGCGCCTCGGCGTCGGGCCGGGCGCCGCTCACGCCCGCAACCCGAAGCTCGTCTACGGACGGATGACCGGCTGGGGGCAGGAGGGCCCGCTCGCCCAGCGCGCCGGGCACGACATCGCGTACATCGCCATCACCGGCACCCTCGGCATGATCGGCAATCCGGGAGAGCCGCCCACCGTCCCCGCGAACCTCGTCGGCGACTACGCGGGCGGCTCGCTCTACCTCGTCGTCGGCATCCTCGCGGCCCTGCACCACGCCCGCGAGCACGGCACGGGGCAGGTCGTGGACGCCGCGATCGTCGACGGCACCGCCCACCTCACGTCGATGATCCACGGCATGCTCGCGGCCGGCGGCTGGCAGGACCGGCGCGGCGCCAACCTCCTGGACGGCGGCTGCCCCTTCTACGGCAACTACGAGACCGCCGACGGCGGTTACATGGCCGTCGGCGCCCTTGAGCAGCAGTTCTACGACGAGTTCATCGCCCTGCTCGGCCTGGCGGACGAGGCGCCCGCGCGCAAGGACCCGGCCCGCTGGGGCGAGCTGCGCGAGGCGGTCGCCGCCCGCTTCAAGGCCCGCACGCGCGAGGAGTGGACGGCCGTCTTCGAAGGCTCCGACGCGTGCGTCGCGCCCGTGCTCTCGCTCTCCGAGGCCCCCGATCACCCGCACCTCGCCGCCCGCGGCACCTTCGTCGACCACGGCGGCATCACCCAGCCCGCTCCCGCCCCCCGCTTCTCCACGACCCCGACCCACGTCCGCAGCGGCCCCGCCCAGCCGGGCGCGGACACCGAGGACGTGGCCCGCGACTGGGACGTACCGGCCCTGCGGGGCACACCCACGAAGGAAGACGACTGATGCAACTCTCCGCACCTCTCGCCTACGCGGGCGACCCGCGCCAGGCCGCCGACGACGTCGCGGCCCTGGAGTCCGCCGGTCTGGACGCCGTCTGGGTGGCGGAGGCGTACGGCTTCGACTCGCCCACCATCATGGGCTACCTGGCCGCGCGCACCGAGCGTATGAAGATCGGCGCGGCGATCCTCAACGTCTACTCGCGCACCCCCGCGCTCATCGCCCAGACCGCCGCCGGACTCGACGCGATCTCCGGGGGCCGGGCGATCATCGGGCTCGGCGCCTCGGGCCCGCAGGTCGTCGAGGGCTGGCACGGAAAGCCGTACGACAAGCCCCTGGCCCGCACCCGCGAGGCCATCGAGCTGACCCGCCGCATCCTGCGCCGCGAGGTCATCGACCACCACGGCATCACGGACATGCCGCTGCCGAAGGAGAAGGGCGGCAAGCTGGGCAAGCCGCTCAAGATCCTCACCAAGCCGGTGCGTTCGCAAGTGCCGCTGTACGTCGCTTCCCTGGGCCCCGCGAACGTCCGGATGACCGCCGAGATCGCCGACGGCTGGCTGCCCACCCTGTTCATCCCGGAGAAGGCCCACCAGGTGTGGGGCGCACCGCTCGCCGAGGGCAGGGAGAAGCGCGATCCGGCGCTCGGCCCGTTGCAGACGGTCGCCGGAGGACTGCTCGCCATCGGTGACGACGCGGCCGCCGTACGGGATTTCGCCCGGCCCCAGATCGCCCTCTACGTAGGCGGCATGGGAGCTGTGGGGAAGAACTTCTACAACGACCTCGCGGTCGCGTACGGCTACGAGAAGGAAGCCAAGCTCATCCAGGAGCTGTACCTCTCGGGCAAGAAGAAGGAGGCCGAGGCCGCCGTCCCGGCCGAGTTCTGCGAGCTCATGTCGCTGTGCGGCCCCGAGAGCTACGTCCGCGAGCGCGTCGAGGCCTTCCGCGAGGCAGGCGTCGACATGCTCAACGTCATTCCCGTCGGCCCCGAGCCGGCCAAGTTGATCGAAACCGTCAAGGGCTGGCTCTAGGGCTCCAGGAGGCCGTACGTGAAGCGACAGATCTTTACCGCCGAACACGAGGCGTTCCGCGAGACCGTCCGCACCTTCCTGGCCAAGGAGGTGCTTCCCCACTACGAGGAGTGGGAGAAGGACGGCATCGTCAGCCGTGACGCCTGGCGCGCCGCGGGCAAGCAGGGGCTGCTCGGACTCGCCGTGCCCGAGGAGTTCGGAGGCGGCGGGAACACCGACTTCCGCTACAGCGCGGTCCTGGCCGAGGAGTTCACCCGCGCGGGCGCGGCCGGGCTCGCGCTCGGCCTGCACAACGACATCATCGGCCCGTATCTGACCTCCCTGGCCACCGACGACCAGAAGCGGCGCTGGCTGCCCGGCTTCTGCTCCGGCGAGATCATCACGGCCATCGCGATGACCGAACCGGGCGCGGGCTCCGACCTCCAGGGCATCCGCACCACCGCCACCGACCAGGGCGACCACTGGCTGCTCAACGGCTCCAAGACGTTCATCTCGAACGGCATCCTGGCCGACCTCGTGGTCGTCGTCGCCAAGACATCGCCGGAGGGCGGCGCCAAGGGGCTGTCCCTCCTGGTCGTCGAGCGCGGCATGGACGGCTTCGAGCGGGGCCGCAACCTCGACAAGATCGGCCAGAAGTCCCAGGACACCGCCGAGCTGTTCTTCAACGACGTACGCGTCCCCAAGGAGAACCTCCTGGGCGAGCTCGACGGCGCCTTCATCCACCTGATGACGAACCTCGCGCAGGAGCGCATGGGCATCGCCGTCGCGGGGATCGCCGCCGCCGAGCACCTCCTGGAGATCACCACCACGTACGTCAAGGAGCGCGAGGCCTTCGGGCGCCCGCTCTCCAAGCTCCAGCACATCCGCTTCGAGATCGCCGAGATGGCCACCGAGTGCGCCGTCACCCGTACGTTCCTCGACCGCTGCATCGTGGATCACTCGAACGGGGAGCTCGACGCCGTGCACGCGTCGATGGCCAAGTGGTGGGCCACCGAGCTGCAAAAACGCGTCGCCGACCGCTGTCTGCAACTGCACGGCGGATACGGCTACATGACGGAATACCGCGTCGCCAAGGCCTTCACCGACGGCCGCATCCAGACGATCTACGGAGGTACGACCGAGATCATGAAGGAGATCATCGGCCGCTCCCTGCTCGCCTGAGCCTTCCTCCACCCTCACCTGCACAGTTCTTTGCGAAAGGCTGCTGTCTTGACCACCGAAGCGTACGTATACGACGCGATCCGCACCCCGCGCGGACGCGGCAAGGCCAATGGCGCCCTGCACGGCACCAAGCCGATCGACCTCGTCGTCGGCCTGATCCACGAGATCCGGGCGCGGTTCCCCGACCTGGACCCGGCGGCCGTCGACGACATCGTCCTCGGCGTCGTGGGCCCCGTCGGCGACCAGGGCTCCGACATCGCGCGCATCGCGGCCATCGCCGCCGGGCTGCCGGACACGGTGGCGGGCGTGCAGGAGAACCGCTTCTGCGCCTCGGGCCTCGAAGCGGTCAACATGGCCGCGATGAAGGTGCGTTCGGGCTGGGAGGACCTCGTCCTCGCGGGCGGCGTCGAGTCGATGTCGCGCGTCCCGATGGCCTCGGACGGCGGCGCCTGGTTCGCCGACCCGATGACCAACTACGAGACGGGCTTCGTGCCGCAGGGCATCGGCGCCGACCTGATCGCCACCGTCGAGGGCTACTCGCGGCGCGACGTCGACGAGTACGCGGCCCTGTCCCAGGAGCGTGCCGCGGCCGCCTGGAAGGACAACCGCTTCGAGAGGTCCGTCGTACCGGTCAAGGACCGCAGCGGCCTGGTCGTCCTGGACCACGACGAGTACATGCGTCCCGGCACCACCGCCGACTCGCTCGCCAAGCTGAAGCCGTCCTTCAAGGACATCGGCGACCTCGGCGGCTTCGACGCCGTCGCGCTGCAGAAGTACCACTGGGTCGAGAAGATCGACCACGTCCACCACGCGGGCAACTCCTCCGGCATCGTGGACGGCGCCGCGCTCGTGGCCATCGGCACCAAGGAGGTCGGCGAGCGCTACGGCCTCACCCCGCGCGCCCGCATCGTCTCCGCGGCGGTCTCCGGCTCCGAGCCGACCATCATGCTCACCGGCCCCGCCCCCGCCGCGCGCAAGGCGCTCGCCAAGGCGGGCCTGACCATCGACGACATCGACCTCGTCGAGATCAACGAGGCCTTCGCGGCGGTGGTGCTCCGCTTCGTGAAGGACATGGGGCTCTCGCTGGACAAGGTGAACGTCAACGGCGGCGCGATCGCGTTGGGCCATCCCCTGGGCGCGACCGGGGCGATGATCCTGGGCACGCTGGTGGACGAGCTGGAGCGCAGGGACCTGCGGTACGGCTTGGCCACCCTCTGCGTGGGCGGGGGCATGGGTATCGCCACGATCGTGGAACGGGTGTAGCGCCGCTGGGGCTGGGGCCGTCGCCGACCGCGGGTGCGTCGTGGTTGCTCGCGCAGTTCCCCGCGCCCCTGAAGGCATGCGCTGCGCGCAGCCTTCCCCGATACGCGCCCTGGAGATGGCGCACGCAGTGCGCATCTCCAGGGGCGCGGGGAACTGCGCGACCAGCCCCCACCGGCGGTCAGCCGGTCACATCCCCTCAGTTACCCGCCCCGGATCCCGCCCGGGCCCACTCACACTTCACGGAGCGCATCATGACGCAGAGCACCACTATCCGCTGGGAACAGGACGCCACCGGCATCCTCACCCTCGTCCTCGACGACCCCAACCAGTCCGCGAACACCATGAACCAGGGGTTCAAGGACTCCATCGCGGCGATCGCCGAGCGCGCGGAGGCCGAGAAGGACTCCATCCGCGGCATCATCTACACCTCCGCCAAGAAGACCTTCTTCGCGGGCGGTGACCTCAAGGACATGATGCAGGCAGGCCCCGAGAACGCGCGGGACGCGTTCGAGGCGGGCGTCGCCATCAAGGCATCCCTGCGCCGCATCGAGACCCTGGGCAAGCCCGTCGTCGCCGCGATCAACGGCGCCGCCCTGGGCGGCGGCTACGAGATCGCCCTGGCCAGCCACCACCGCGTCGCGCTCGACGCGCCCGGCTCCAAGATCGGCCTGCCCGAGGTCACCCTCGGCCTGCTCCCGGCGGGCGGCGGCGTGACCCGCACCGTGCGCCTGATGGGCATCGCGGACGCGCTCCTGAAGGTGCTGCTCCAGGGCACCCAGTACTCCCCGAAGCGCGCCCTGGAGAACGGCCTGGTCCACGAAGTGGCCACCACCCGCGAGGAGATGATCGAGAAGGCCCGCGCCTTCATCGACGCCAACCCCGAGTCCGCGCAGCCCTGGGACAAGCCCGGCTACCGCATCCCCGGCGGTACCCCGGCCAACCCGAAGTTCGCGGCGAACCTGCCCGCCTTCCCGGCCAACCTGAAGAAGCAGATCAACGGCGCCCCCTACCCGGCCCCGCGCAACATCCTGGCGGCCGCCGTCGAGGGCTCGCAGGTCGACTTCGAGACCGCGCTGACCATCGAGGCGCGCTACTTCACCGAGCTGGTCACCGGCCAGACCGCTAAGAACATGATCCAGGCGTTCTTCTTCGACCTCCAGGCCGTCAACTCCGGCGCCAACCGCCCCAAGGGCATCGAGGCACGCCCGGTCCGCAAGGCCGCCGTGCTCGGCGCCGGGATGATGGGCGCGGGCATCGCCTACTCCTGTGCCCGCGCGGGCATCGAGGTCGTCCTCAAGGACGTCTCCGCCGAGGCCGCCGCCAAGGGCAAGGCGTACTCCGAGAAGCTGTGCGCCAAGGCGGTGCAGCGCGGCCGTACGACCCAGGAGAAGGCCGACGCGCTGCTCGCCCGCATCACACCGACCGCCGACCCGCAGGACCTCGCGGGCTGCGACGCCGTGATCGAGGCCGTCTTCGAGGACACGGCGCTCAAGCACAAGGTGTTCCAGGAGATCCAGGACGTCATCGAGCCGGACGCGCTGCTGTGCTCCAACACCTCGACGCTGCCGATCACCCAGCTCGCCGAGGGCGTCACGCGCCCCGTCGACTTCATCGGCCTGCACTTCTTCTCGCCCGTCGACAAGATGCCGCTCGTCGAGATCATCAAGGGCGAGCGGACCGGGGACGAGGCCCTTGCGCGCGCCTTCGACCTCGTACGCCAGATCAACAAGACGCCGATCGTCGTCAACGACTCGCGCGGCTTCTTCACCTCGCGCGTCATCGGGCACTTCATCAACGAAGGCGTCGCGATGGTCGGCGAGGGCATCGAGCCCGCGTCGATCGAGCAGGCGGCGGCCCAGGCGGGCTACCCGGCGAAGGTCCTCTCCCTGATGGACGAGCTGACCCTCACCCTGCCGCGCAAGATCCGCAACGAGACGAAGCGCGCCGTCGAGGAGGCCGGCGGCACCTGGGCCGGGCACCCCTCGGACTCCGTCATCGACCGCATGGTCGACGAGTTCGAGCGTCCGGGCCGGAGCGGCGGAGCGGGCTTCTACGACTACGTGGACGGCAAGCGCGCGGGGCTGTGGCCGGGCCTGCGCGAGCACTTCACCAAGCCGGGCACCCAGATCCCGTTCGAGGACATGCAGGAGCGCATGCTCTTCTCCGAGTCGCTGGACACCGTGCGCCTGGTGGAGGAGGGCGTCCTGACGTCCGTCGCGGACGCCAACATCGGCTCCATCTTCGGCATCGGCTTCCCCGGCTGGACCGGCGGCGTGCTCCAGTACATCAACGGCTACGAGGGCGGCCTGCCCGGATTCGTGGCCCGCGCACGCGAGTTGGCCGACCGCTACGGGGAGCGGTTCACGCCGCCCGCGCTGCTTGTCGAGAAGGCGGACAAGGGCGAGAAGTTCAGCGACGCCTGACCTGTCGCCCCGCTGCGGGAGCGGCTCAGCCTTCCTTGAGCCACTCCCGCAGCTCCTCCTTGAGGGAGCGCTGGAACGCCGTCACCAGGGCCTGCACCACCATCGGCTGCATGTGGGCCGACAGGGACCGCATCGCCGCCACGTGCTCGGGGTCCGACTCCCGCTCGCGGTAGGGCCCCCACACCTCGTCGCGGAAGAGCCGGGACAGCTCGACGGCGGCCGAGCGGGTGTGCTCCATCAGCACCGTGCGCGCCGCCAGGATCGTCTCGTGCGCGATGGGTACGTCGAGCAGCTCCACGCCCAGGCGCAGCAGCCCCGGGTCGACGCGGTAGGCCCCCGGGAACTCCGTCGGCGCGACGACCCCCATCGCCGAGAGCCGGTCCAGGTCCGCGTCGGTCAGCGACCGGCCCGCCCTGCGCTCCAGCTCCGCCCGGTCGGTGTCCTCGGCCGAGTCCGGGGCCCAGGAGGCCACCACCGCACGGTGGATGGCGAGGTCGTGGGCGCTCAGGTCGGGCGGCAGCTGCTCCAGATACCGCTCGATCGCGGCCAGTGTCATGCCCTGGTGCTGCAACTCCTCGATGAGCCCCAGCCGGGACAGGTGCTCCTGGCCGTAGTGCCCGACCCGGCGCGGGCCGATCACGGGCGGCGGCAGCAGGCCCTTGGTGCTGTAGAAGCGGATGGTGCGGACGGTGACACCCGCGCGTGCGGCCAGTTCGTCGACCGTGAGCGTCGGCTCGTCGGTGTCCGACGTCGTCGTCATCGTCATGGCAGCGCTTCGCCTCCCCAGTCGTGCACCGGTGTTGTGCACCGATCAGGTGCAACAGTATTGCTGTCTCACCACTGTTGTGAAAGCGTCCCGCCCAGTCACTTGCTTCGTCGATGACGCCAGGAGGCGGTCATGACCACGATCCTGCGACTCCCCGGGGAACCCACCGACATCACGCTCCCCGCCCTGCTGCTCCGCAACGCCGAGGACCACGGCGACCGCCCCGCACTCTCCTGGCGCACCACCCCCGAAGGGGAGTGGACGACACTGACCTGGAGCGAGGCCCGCCGCAAGGTCGCCGTCCTGGCCGCCGGGTACGCGGCGCTCGGCGTACGGCGCGGCGAGCACGTCCTGATGATGATGGGCAACCGTCCCGAACACTGGCTGAGCGATCTCGCCCTCGTGCACCTGGGCGCCGTGCCCATCACCGTGTACGGCACATCGGCCCCCGAGCAGATCGCGCACATCGCCCGGCACAGCCGGGCCCGCTTCGCGATCGTCGAGGGCGCCCACGAGCTGGCCCGGTGGGAGCCCCTCCTGTCGGACACCACGGCTCCGCTGGAGCGCCTGGTGGTCGTCGAGGCGGCCGACGCGGGCACGCACCGCACGTACGGCTCCCTGCACGCCACGGGAAGCCGCCTGTTCGACCCGGACGCCTTCGACAAGGCCTGGCGCGAGTCCCGGTCCGAGGACCCGCTGACCGTCGTCTACACCTCGGGCACCACCGGCGACCCCAAAGGCGTCCGCATCACGCACCGCAACGTCGTCCTCAACGGCGTCGCCCTGGACGCCGTCGTCGAGCTCCCCGACTTCGTGGAGCACATCAGCTACCTCCCCTTCGCCCACGTCGCCGAGCGCATGCTGGGCATCTACCTGCCGGTGTTCCGCGCCTCGCACGTGCACCTGTGCGCGGATCCGACCGCCGTCGCCGCGACCGCGCGCGAGCTGCGTCCCGCGCAGTTCTTCGGGGTCCCGCGCGTGTGGGAGAAGCTGGCCACGTCCGTGAAGGCCGTGCTCGCCGGGCTGCCGCGGGAACAGCGGGAGTCGATCGAGGCGGCGAACGAGACGACCCGTGCGCACCTGGCGTACGTCGAGCGCGGCGAGGACCCGCCGGCCGACCTGGAGACGGCGTACCGCGAGGCCAAGGAGAAGGTCCTCGACCCACTGCTCTCCCTGGCCGGGTTCGACCGCCTGGTGTGGACCGCGAGCGCGGCGGCGTCGATGCCGCTCGACGTGGTGCGCTTCTGGTCGGGCTTCGGCATCGTGATCATGGACGCGTGGGGGCTGACGGAGACGACCGGGGTCGTCACCATCAACACCCCGGCCGCCTTCCGGCTCGGCTCGGTGGGCAGGCCCCTGGACGGCCTGGAGATCCGCACCGACGGCGACGGCGAGATCCTGGTGCGCGGCGCGACGGTCTTCGACGGCTATCTCCTGCCCGAAGGCGGTGTCGAGTCGGCCTGCGACGCGGACGGCTGGTTCGCCACCGGCGACGTCGGGCGGATCGACGAGGACGGCTTCCTGTGGCTCACCGACCGCAAGAAGGAACTGATCGTCACGTCGACGGGCAAGAACGTCTCGCCCGCGCTCGTCGAGAACACCCTCAAGGAGCACCCCCTCATCGGCCAGGCCCTCGTCCACGGCGACGGCCGCTCCTACCTGGTGGCGCTGCTGGTCCTGGACACCGAGATGGCGCCCGTGTGGGCCGCGTCGCGCGGCATCACGGGCGACCTGATGGCGAGCGAGGCCGTGCACGAGGAGGTCGCGCGGGCCGTCGAGGCGGCCAACGCGCGCCTGAACCGCACCGAGCAGATCAAGCGCTACCGGCTCCTGGGGGAGGAGTGGGGCCCGGAGACCGGGGAGCTGACCCCGTCCCTGAAGCTGCGCCGCCGGGTCATCCGGGAGAAGTACGAGGACGCCATCAACAGCCTGTACACCTCGTGATCATTGTGTGTACACCCCCTGCCCACCATGTGAGAAGTGCCGCTATGTGACGTGCGCCACCGCATGCCGGGCGATCTCTGGGGGAAGGTGTCGCGTCGGTCCACGCACGTCAGGGGTGTCGTGGACCGGAGCACATCCGGACACCGGAGTTTTCCGGGCACCAGAGAGTAGACCCCCCACGTGAGCAAGGAAGCCGTAGACACGGCCGCTGCGGACGCATCCCGCACAGATGCGTCCCAGGCCCCCGCGGACGCGGGCGACGCCGGTTACAGCAAGGACCTCAAGGCCCGTCACGTCAACATGATCGCCATCGGTGGCGCGATCGGAACTGGACTCTTTCTCGGTGCGGGCGGCCGCCTGCACTCCGCGGGCCCCGCGCTCGCCGTCGCGTACCTCGTGTGCGGCATCTTCGCCTTCTTCGTCGTGCGTGCCCTCGGCGAGATGGTCATCTACCGGCCGTCGTCGGGTTCGTTCGTCAGTTACGCGCGTGAGTTCCTCGGCGAGAAGGGCGCCTACGTCGCCGGCTGGATGTACTTCCTCAACTGGTCGACCACCGGCATCGCCGACATCACGGCCATCGCGCTCTACACGCACTACTGGAGCTTCTTCACCGACATCCCCCAGTGGGTGCTCGCGCTGATAGCCCTCGCCGTCGTCCTCGTGATCAACATGATCTCGGTGAAGTACTTCGGCGAGATGGAGTTCTGGTTCGCGATCGTCAAGGTCGCGGCCCTGGTCGCCTTCATGCTGATCGGCATCTTCCTGCTGGTCACCCAGCACGACGTGGGCGGGCAGACGCCGGGCCTGAGCGTGATCACCGACAACGGCGGCTTCCTGCCGAACGGCATCATGCCGGTCGTGATCGTCATGCAGGGTGTCGTCTTCGCGTACGCATCGCTGGAGCTGGTCGGCGTCGCGGCGGGCGAGACCGCCGAGCCGCAGAAGGTCGTCCCGCGCGCGGTGAACTCGATCATGTGGCGGGTGGGTCTCTTCTACGTCGGCTCGGTCGTCCTGCTCGCGCTGCTCCTGCCGGGATCGGTGTACTCGGCCGACCAGAGCCCGTTCGTGACGGTCCTCTCCAAGATCGGCGTCCCGGCGGCCGGTGACGTGATGAACCTGGTCGTCCTCACGGCGGCACTGTCGTCGCTGAACTCGGGCCTGTACTCCACGGGACGCATCCTGCGCTCGATGGCGATGGCGGGTTCGGCGCCGAAGTTCACCGCGAGGATGAACAAGAGCCAGGTGCCCTACGGCGGCATCCTGCTCACCTCCGCGGTGTGTGTGCTCGGCGTCGGCCTGAACTTCCTCATGCCGAGCCAGGCCTTCGAGATCGTCCTGAACGTGGCGTCCCTCGGCATCATCAGCACCTGGGTGATCATCATGGTCTGCCACCTGGCGTTCGTCCGCCGCGCCAAGGAGGGCGTGATCACCCGGCCCAGCTTCCGGCTCCCCGGCAGCCCGGTCACGGAGATCGTCACGATCGTCTTCCTGCTCTCCGTGCTCGTCCTGATGTGGAAGGACCCGGAGATCGGCCGCAAGACGCTCTACCTCATCCCGGTCATCGCGGCGGCCCTGGTCGCCGGCTGGTACGGCATCCGCCGCAGGGTGGACCACGAGGCGGCGAACCTCACGAAGTAACGGCGTACGTGGCGGGAATCACTCAACTCTCGTACAGGTGTGCGTTGTTGCGCACGGTTGAGCGGGTAGATCGGCTCCATGCAGCTCATACCGATGCCGCTGGGGCCGATCAATCCGGATGTCGAGAATCTGGTCGTCGGAGCCGTGCTGTTCGGCTCCCTCTACGTCTTCGTCAGGCGCATGATCCTGCGCGTCAACCGCGTACTCGAAGAGCGCGCCACGATCCTCGAAGGGGTCACCGGCGGTCCTGCGGCGCAACTGCGGCGTGAGGCCGAGCGGATACGCGCCGAGCGCGAGGCGACCCTGGCCGAGGCCCGTCGCGAGGCCGCGCAGGTGCGCCAGCAGGCCCGCGAGGAAGGCGCCGCACTGATCGCCGCCGCCCGCGAGGACGGCGTACGCGAACGCGACGAGGTGCTGGCGGGCGGCAAGGCCAGGATCGAGGCCCAGCGCGCCTCGGCGGATGCCGAACTGCGGGCCCACGTCTCGGAGTTGGCCTCCGAGCTGGCCGGCAGGATCGTGGGCGAGCCGGTCGCCGCGACGACGGGTTCCGGCCGCTGAGGGGACGCTTTGCGTCCCGCCCGGGCCCGTGCGGCCCACCGGTCTGGCGCCCCGGCCCGGGTCACGGCACGCTCGGTGCATGGAACTCATGGTGCCGGTCAAGGACGGCGAGGTCTGGGCCGAGGACTCGGGAGGACCGGGTGGCCCGTCAGGCGCCGGCGGTGACGCGCTGCCGCTGGTCCTGCTGCACCCCGGAGTCGGCGACTCCCGGGTCTGGGACGGCATCCTGCCGCGCCTCGAGGAGGGGCGCAGGGTCATCCGCTTCGACGCGCGGGGATACGGCAGGTCGCCCGCCCCCACCGCGTCGTTCTCGCTCGTCGACGACCTGATCGCGGTCCTCGACCACTTCGACGTCGCCCGTGCCTTCCTCGCGGGATCGAGCATGGGCGGCGCCACCGCCATCGGCCTCGCGCTGCGCGACCCCGCCCGGGTGGCGGGGCTCGCCCTGCTGGTCCCCGGCATCACCGGCAACCCGGACTTCGTCATGGAGGCGTTCACGGCCGAGGTCGGCCGGCTCGCCCAGGCGGGCGACATGGACGGCATCGTGGCCCTGGTTAAGCGCACGTCGGCCGCCGCGGGGACCGGGGGCGACCCCGAGGCGGACGAGCTCATCAGGGCGGTGATCCCGGCCTGGTTCGCCGTCCACCCCCACCAGGTGCCCGACCCGCCCGCCTTCGACCGGCTCGGCGAGCTCGACGTGCCGTGTGTCCTGGTCCTGGGGGAGCGGGACGATCCCGAGGTGGTCCGCTGCAACGAGGAGATGGCGTCCCGCATCCCGGGCTGCCGCCTCGTGCGGCTGCGGGACAGTGATCACTTCCCGACCCTGCGCGAGCCGGACGCGGTCGTCGACATCATCCGGGAGGCGTACGCGGCCGCGCGCTAGGCGGGGCGGTGGGGCCGCGGGGCGCTGTCACAGCCCGTAGCTCTTCCCGATGATCTCCCGCTGGATCTCACTGGTCCCGCCGTACACCGTCGAGACCACCGCGGCCCGCAGATGCCGCTCCATGTCGTACTCGGTCGCGTAGCCGTAACCGCCCATCATCTGCATGCCTTCCAGCGCCGCGCGCTTCGCCGTCTCGGTGGCCTTCAGCTTGGCCATCGAGGCCTCGCGCGGGAAGAGGCGCTCCGGTTCGGCGTCGCACCTCGCCGCCACGTCGAAGACGAGGAGCCGCGCGCACTCGATCTCCGTCGCCAGATCCGCGATCCGGTGCCGCAGCGCCTGGAACGAGCCGACCGGACGCCCGAACTGCTCGCGCCCGCGCACGTACGTGACCGTGTCGTCGAGAATCCGCTCCGCCAGGCCCAGCATGTTCGCGGCAAGGAAGAGCCGCTCCGCGTTGAGCCCCGCCATCAGCTGAGGCCAGGCCCTGCCCTCGACGCCCACCACCGCGTCCGCGGGCAGCCGTACGTCCGTGAAGTAGACGTCGTTGACCTCGCGCCCGCCCATCGTGGAGATGCCCCGGATCTCGATCCCCGGTGTGTCGGCGGGGACATGAAACATCGTCAGGCCCTCGTGCCTGGGTCCGCTCGCGTCCGTGCGCGCGACCAGGAGGATGTACGACGCCAGATGCGCGTTGGAGATCCAGGTCTTGTGCCCGTTGATCAACCACCCCTCGTCCGCGGTCCGTTCGGCCCGGCACCGCAGCGCCGCCACGTCCGACCCGGCGTCCGGCTCCGACATCGCGATCGAGAGTACCTGCCCGGCGACGGCCCCGCCCACCGCCGCCTTCTTCTGCGCCGCCGAGCCGAACCTGTCGTACGCCTTCGCCGTGATGACCGAGGTGACGAAGCCGCCCGCCGGGACCAGACCGCGTGCCGTCTCGCACAGGAAGAGGCAGGCGTCCGTCATGCCGCCGCCCGACCCGCCGAACTCCTCGGGCAGGCACACGCCCAGCCAGCCCAGCTCGGCCAGCTTCGCGTAGAGGGCGGGGGAGTGCGGGCCGCCGGACGCGGCCGTCAGGGCGTCGCGCTGCTCGCGCGTGCCGCACTCGCGCTGGGCGAAATCGCGCAGCGCGGCGATGAAGTCGAGCTGCTCCGAGCTGAGCCGTTCCGAGCCGAGCCTCTCCGTCATGAAACCCTCCTGGACTGGGCGTAGTTACAAAGAGATTGAGTTAGTGTCTGTGTAGCTGTGGTTGAGTGCGTGGGGACGACGGGGAGGGCTCATGGATTCGATGATGGAGCGCGCGCTGGACTCGGCGCCGCCGTCCGACGCCCTGACCGAGCAGATACTCGACGCGGCGCGCGAGCAGTTCATGACGTTCGGCCTGCGCCGCTCGACCGTCGACGACGTCGCCAAGCGCGCCAAGGTCTCGCGCGTCACCGTGTACCGCCGCATCGGCAACAAGGAGGCGCTCGTCTCCGCCTGCCTGCTGCGCGAGTACCGCCGTTTCGTCGGTGAGGTGGACGAGGCCGTCGCCACCCTCCCGACCATGGAGGACCGCATCGTCGAGGGCTTCGTCGTGGTCCTGCGGCACATTCGCGAACACCCGCTCATCGGCGGCCTGATGCGCCTGGAGCCGGAGACGATGCTGCCGTTCCTGACCCTGGAGAGCGGCCCGGCGTTCCTCGCGATGCGCGGATATCTCACCGACCGGCTGCGCCGCGCGCAGCGCGCCGAGGGAAAGGAAGAGGGTGATCCGACACCGGTGGCCGAGCTGATGGTGCGGATCACGGTCTCCTTCCTGCTCAACCCGGTGAGCTGCTTCGAGCTGGAGGACGACGACCACGTACGGGACTTCGCGCGCCGCTATCTGGTCCCCCTGCTCGGCAGGTAGCCACGCGAGCGCGGAGCGCTAGAACCGCGCGTGCAGCCTGCGCCCCAGCTCCACCGCCCGCGCCGTCTTCTCCCGCGCCGTCGCGAAGGACGTCAGGTCCGCGTACGGCGCGAACCGCTTCACCGTCACCGAGCGCGGCACCGCGAACGCCCGCAGCCCCTCGGCGCCGTGGATCCGCCCGTACCCCGATTCCCCGGTGCCGCCGAACGGCAGCGCGGGCACCGCCGCGAACCCGAGCACCGAACCCACGGACACGGAACCGGAGTTGAGCCGGTCCGCCACGTCGAGCCCGGTCCGCCGGGACCCGGTGAAGACGGCCGCGCCCAGCGCGTACGCCGACGCGTTGGTCCGCCGCACCGCCTCGTCCAGATCCCGCACCCGGTTCACCGCGACGACCGGACCGAACGTCTCCTCGGTCATCGCGGGGGATTCCTCCGGGACATCCACCAGAACCACCGGATGCACGTAGGGCCCGCGCACGGACTCGGGGCCGCCGAGCGGCGCCCGCGCCCCGGCGGCCAGAGCCTCCTTCATGTGGCGCTCCACCACCCCCAGTTGGGAGGCAAGCGTCATCGGCCCGTACGTCTCACCGGCGCTCAGCGACCGTGCCCGCTCGACGATCAGCGCGCACAGCCGCTCGTGCACGGACTCGACCGCGTACACCCGCTCCACACCCGCGCAGGTCTGCCCCGCATTGGCCATCGCGCCCCACACCACCGCGTCCGCGGCGGCCTCCAGGTCGGCGTCCGCGCCGACGATCACGGCGTCCTTGCCGCCGCACTCCGCGAGGAGCGGCGTCAACGACCGTGCGCACACCTCCGCCACCTTCCGCGCGGTCCCCGGCGACCCGGTGAACGCCACCTTGTCGACGTCGGCTTCCGCGAGCGCCTGTCCGGTCGAGCCGGGCCCGGTCACCGTCTGGAGCAGCCCCGCACAGTCCGGCACGGCCTCGTCGAAGCTCGACGCGAGGAACACCCCTGTGGCCGGGGTGAGTTCGGAGGGCTTGAAGACGACCGCGTTGCCCGCCGCGAGCGCGTAGCCGATCGATCCCATCGGGGTGTAGACGGGATAGTTCCAGGGGCCGATCACCCCGACGACGCCCAGCGGCCGGTAGCCGAGCAGCGCCCGCTGATGGACGGAGAGCATCCCCGACGGCACCCGGCGCACCCGCAGCACCCCACGGGCATGACGCGCCGCCCAGTCCAAGTGGACCAGGGCGAGCAGCACTTCGGCGCGCGCGTCGTGCACCGGCTTGCCCGTCTCGGCGGCGACCGTCCGCGCGAGTTCGTCCATCCGCCCGGCCAGCGACCGCTTCCACGCGAGCAGCCGCGCACGACGGCCCGACCAGCCGAGCCCCGCCCACACGGCGGCGGCTCCCCGGCCGCGTACGACCGCGTGCGCGATGTCGTCGGCGCCGTGCACGGGGTGCTCGCCGACCTGCTCTCCGGTGGCGGGGGAACGTACGAAGAAAGTGGCCATGATTCAGCCCTCCAGGGGTACTTCGTCGGGCAGCGGCCGCACCGGACGGCCCTGTGCCCAGTGCGGGCCCAGGTCGTCGAGGGTGTAACCAAAGGGATACGACCGGGGTTTGGGCAGTGCGGGCCGACGGCGCGGCCGCGCGGGAAGCAGCCGGACGAACGTCGAGCGCGCCCGGACGGCACGCTCGGCAGCGATCCGCACCCAGTGAGCCTGCGTCCGGAACCCCAGTGCGCGCAACAGGGGTTCGTCGAGCAGTGCGAGGGTGAACCGCGCGACCACCGGGCGCACCGGACGCGGATACCAGGACGCCATCACGCGGAACGTGGCGTTCGCGACCCGGCGGTTGGCCGGATCGTAGGCGAACATCTCCGCCTCGTAGTCGTCCAGGAGCTTCTCGAATCCGGCGTACGTCGTCGGGGCGTGGTCGATGTCCATCATCGCCGCCATCTTGTGGCCGACCAGGGCGAGCGCCTCCGCTTCGTTGGCGCACAGCGGCCGCCAGCCGAAGCGGTCGATCCAGCGCTTGGGCCCGACGACGGTGGTGGCGAGGACGTACAGGAAGTCCTCGTTGGGGATCTGGTACTTGCCGTGGATGCGGTTGAGGTGGCGGGCGGCGGCCCGGCCGCGCTCGGAGTCGAAGCCGTCCTGCGCCATCTCGAAGCCGAACAGGACGGTGTCGTCGTACCGCTTCTGGCCGGCCTTCTCGAACTCCTGGGTGCGGTCGAGGAGTTGCGATATGCGAGGCACTCCATAGTCACGCAGGAACGCGATGCTCACGCCTTGCGCGTAGTCCCAGGGGAACTCGTACTGGGAGATGAGCTTGTGTATGTGCGCGTAGTCGCGGGCGGGATCCATGCGGCGGATCTCGCGCAGCCGGCTGTAGCGGCCCATGAACGCTCTCCTATCGGCGTGGCGAGCTGCTGAGTACGGTGTAGCGGACGTCGGCGGCGTCCACGAGTACCTGGCCGGCCGTCACCGGCTCCAGGGTCAGCTCGGGAAGCTGGACGGCGACCGGCAGATTGGCCGGGATGACATCGGCGCCGATGCAGATCTGCGGCGTCCTGACCTTCAGACCCGGGATCTCGATGGCGCCCTTCAAGTACGTGGCGTAGACGTCGACGTCGCGGATGTCGAGCTGTACGTCCAGGACGTGCGTCGACCCGTCGGGCCCCTTGGCCTCGAAGTGGTAGTCGCGGGCCACGATGCGCTTCGCGTGCACCCACAGCACCTTGACGCGGCCGCCGCCGACGGTCGGCAGATAGGTCGAGCCGTGGATGATCGCGTCGGTGGCGGCGAGCCGGGCGGCCTTCACCGTGGGGTGGTAGGGGCTGACGGGGTAGGTGGCGCGGCCGGGGCCCGGCTGGTCGCCGACGACGAGCGGAGGTTTGAGGGCGGTGAGGTCGCCGGGGTCGCCGATCTCGCCGGGCTCGGCGGATTCGGACGGGGGCGGCCCGGTGGGCGGCGGGTTGTCGGCACCACCGGTGTCGACGCCGGTGAGGCAGGGGAGGGAGACCTTCGCGAGGGCGTCGCGGGGGTCTTCGTCGGCGTCGCGCGCTGCGGGGGGCGGGGCTTTGGCGTCGGGTTGTTCTTGCGGAGGGTCGGCGCTGCTGCCGGTACCGGTGCCAGTACCGGTGTCGGCCCCGGTGTCGGTGTCGCCCGAGCACTCCGTCGCGTCCCGGGGCAGCGGTACGTCGGGCAGGCCTAGCCGGTCCAGCAGCCAGGGCAGGGGATCGGGCCCGGTCGCCGGATCGGGGCAGTCCGCCGCCGCGCTGCTGGTGCCGGGCACGCCGACGAGGAACCCGGCGGTGAGCGCGAGGGCGAGGGCCACGCCCGTCCCGCGCCGCGGGGAGGCGGCGGGACGCCGCCGGGCGCGGCCCTCACGTGCTTTTGGGCGCAGGCCCTCCGCTCCGCCGCCGGACGCCTCCGGGTCCCGCTCAGGCGCGGCGCCGGGCGCCTTCGCATGCGGCAGCCAGCCGAACGCCATGGACGAGCCGAGCAGGCCAAGACCCACGCCGATCCCGAACCCGCCCAGATTCGTCGTCGCGAGCGACACCAGCGAGGCGATCGCCGTCACCACCGACACGAACATCCGCTGCGCGGGCGCGAACACGAAGAAGAGACCGCCCGCGATGAGGACGAGCCCCACCCCGATCGCCGACATCGCGCCGATGCCGACCTTGAGCATCAGCGGCAGCGGCGCCAGCGGCAGAAAGATCATCTCCAGGCCGCCGAGCACGGTCCAGACGCCCGCCCAGAACGGTCGGCGCCGGCGCCAGGACCGCAGCGTCCCGCGCAGCCGGGGCGCCGGGAGCAACCGGTCCAGCCACGCCCCGGTCTCCTTGGCCAGCTCGGCGCCGAAGCCGAGCACCAGTCCGATCACGATGCGCACGTCCTTCCGGTGGCACGCTCCGCGGGCACGTCGGCCGTGGTCCGTTGCGGCGGCACGTCAGTAGCACTCCTTGCCGTCTCGGCTCAGCTCGATGCTGACCTTGTCGAGGGTGAGCGAGCCGCCGTTGGAGGCCCACGCCGTGGACTTCACGTCACGGGCCACCGCGCCCGAGGCCTGCACGCCGAAGATTCCCTTGGGGCCCTGGATGCCGGGCACCTCGTCGAGCGTCGAGGCGTCACGTCCCGCCTGGACGCCGGTCACGCGACCGCCGCCGCTGGTGAGCGCGTCGGCGTTCACGACGAGGTTCTCGCCCTTGATCGGCTTGCCGTCGCCGGACCTGACGATCATCGAGACCTCGCCGACCAGCGGCAGCTTCTGCTTCATCGACAGGCACACCCCCTTCGCCGTGCCGCTCTTGATCCCGGCGAGCAGCACCGCGTGTCCCTTGCCGTCCGAACTGCTCAGCGACGAGGGGAAGCTGGAGATCCCGCGGCCGGTGATCTCCTCGGCGGAGACCTTGAAGTTCTTGCCCGACACCGCGAAGGAGGCCGCCATCGCACCTTGGGCGAGGGCGATCACCACCGCGCCGACCGCGGCGACGCCCGGCACGAACATCACGGCCGATCTCTTCCAGTGCGTACGTCCTTCTGCGCTCAACTCGCCGTCAAGTAAAGCCATTTGACGACCCCTCTCCTTCGATGAGTCAAAGTTACAAGGACTATTGACTTGTTTCATCGAGCGCGTCAACACTGCTGACGCAGATTCGACGAAGGGAGTCGCGATGAGCGGAACACGGGCCCCACGCCCGAGCGGCATACGGGCCCCACGGCGCGGCGGGGCCGCCTGGCGCTACTTCGGAGACACCCGGAACTTCCTGATCTCGCCCCAACTGCTGCTGCTCCAGGTCGCCCACCCGGTCGTCGGCGCGGGCGTCGAGCAGCACTCCAACTTCCGCGCCGAGCCGTGGCAGCGCCTGTGGCGCACGGTCTCCTCGCTCAGCACAGTCATCTACGGAGGGCAGGCGGCGGCCACGGCGGAGGCGGACCGGATCCGCGCGATGCACGAGCACCTGAAGGGAGTCGACGATCAAGGGCGCCGCTATCACGCCCTGAACCCGGAGGCGTACCACTGGGTGCACGCGACGCTGGTGCGCGGCGGGTACGACGGCCACCGGATCTTCGGCAAGGGCCTCTCGGCGGCCGACACCGAGGCGTACTACCAGGAGATGCGGGACGTGGGGCGGGTGTGGGGGCTGAGGGACCACCATCTGCCGCCGGACTGGGCCGCGTTCTGCGCGTACTACGACGAGATGGTGCGCGAACGCCTGGAACTGAACCAGTCGGTGCGTGACGTGCTCGACGAGCTGGCGCGCCCGCGGAAACCGCCGGTGCGGTGGATCCCGGCCCCGCTCTGGCGGCCGGTCGGCGCGCTGTCGGCGCACTACGCGCTGCTCGTGAACGTGGGCACGCTGCCGCCGGTCCTCCGCGAGCGGCTCGGCCTGACCTGGACCCCGCGCCAGGAGCGCGCGCTGCGCCGCGTCACCCGGTTCGTCCGGGTCGCGATGGCGGTGGTGCCGCCACCCCTGCGGATCGCGCTGACCATGGCCGTCGCATACTGGAACACACACAAACCGGGCACCGACCGGCGGGCCCGCCGACCCCTGGGAGCCGCGTGATGACCCACCGCCGCCAGGCTCCCGAGCCGCCCCCGCCCGGCGGGGTCCTGTGGGACATCGCGGGCGACGTCCGCGCCCTGCTCGCCCTGCCCGCCGCGCTCACGATGCAGGTCGCGCACCCCGCGGTGGGCGCGGGCGTCGACACGTACTCCGTCTTCCGCACCGACCCGTGGGGGCGCGGCGAGCGGTCGCTGCGCTCGCTGCAGACCTGGGTGTACGGCGGCGAGAGCGCGGCCGAGGAGGGGCGCAGGCTGCGTGAGCTGCACAAGCACATCCGGGGCACGGACGCGCACGGCCGCGACTACCACGCGCTGACGCCCGCCTACTACGCGTGGGTCCACGCCACCGGGTTCCCCGTCTACCACCACGCCCAGAAGTACCTGGGCCGCCCGTTCACCGAGGAGCAGGAGCGGCAGCTGTACGCGGAGTGGCTCCAGGTCGGCCGGATCCTCGGCATCCACGACCGGGACATGCCGCAGACGATCGAGGAGTTCTGGCCGTACTACGCGAAGGTCCTCGCGGACGAGCTGGAGGAGACGGAGGTGGTGCGCGACCTGGTCGCCACGGACCGTCCGGTCCCGCCGCCGGACCGTGGCCCCTACGTGCTGCGGCTGGCCCTGCGCGCCCTGTGGCCCGTGCTCCTGCCACCCCTGGCCCGCTTCCGGCGCTTCATCACGATCGGCCTGATGCCTCCGGACGCGAGGGCGGCCATCGGCCTGCCGTGGACGGACGCCCAGGAGCGGAGGCTGCGCCGCCTCGGCCGGGTGATCCGCGCGGTGGTCCCCCGGCTGCCGGAACGCCTGCGCTACCTGCCGCAGGCTCGCAGGGCTCGGGCGCACCGCAGGAGCACCGGCTGCGCCGGGCTCGTCCTCAAACGCCGACCGGGCTAGTTCCCCCACCCACCCACCCACCCCATCCGCAGGGCTGATTCCCCCTCCCACCCATCCCGTAGGTCGGCCTGATTCCGCCGCCCACCCCGTCCGTCGGCCTGATTCCCCCCACCGCCCACCTCGTCAGCAGGGCTGATTCCCCCCACCCGCCCACCCCGGACCGACCTCCGCCCACCCGCCCTCCCCAGCAGCTGGCTGCCGGGCAATCGGGTGGGTGGGCGGGAGACATCCGCCGCGAAGCGGCGGCTCAGTGTCAGCGACCGTGACCGTGGTCGTGCACACCGTTCGTCGCAGCGATGGACTTCCACGACTTCGGCGCAGCCGGGACCGCGGAGGACCGGGCAATCCCCGCCCCCCGAGCGGCCGGAGCGTCCGGCCGCGAAGGCTGGAACAGCCAAGCGTCGAACAGCGAAGCCAGAGGCTTCCCGGACACCTTCTCCGCGTACTTCACGAAGTCACTCACCTTCGCGTTCCCGTACGCGTGCTCCTTCGGCCACCCCTTCAAGATCGCCGAGAACGACTTCTCGCCGATCTCGTTGCGCAGCGCCTGCAGGGCCAGCGCCCCGCGGTCGTACACGGCGATGTCGAACTGGTTCTCCGGACCGGGGTCGCCCGGCTTGACCTTCCAGAACGGGTCGTCGGCGGGGTGCTGCGCGTACACGTAGTCCGCGAGCTCCTGCGCCGTCCCCTCGCCCTCCTTCTCCGACCACAGCCACTGGCTGTACCGCGCGAAGCCCTCGTTGATCCAGATGTCCTTCCAGCCGTCGACCGACACGCTGTCGCCGTACCACTGGTGGGCCAGCTCATGGACCACGACGGACACGTTGGACCCGTTCGCGAACTGCCGCGGGCTGTAGAACGGCCGCGTCTGCGTCTCCAGGGCGAAGCCGCTGGTCACGTTGGGGACGTAGCCGCCCAGGGCGTTGAAGGGGTACTTCCCGAAGACCGTCTCCAGCCACTCGGCGACCTCGGTCGACCGCTCGATGCTCGCCCGCGCGGCCCCCGCGTTGTCGCCGAGGTCCTTGCTGTAGGCGTTCAGGACGGGCAGACCGTCCGCGGTCTTGTCCGTCGTGATGTCGAACTTGCCGACGGCGAGCGTCGTCAGATAGCTGGCCTGCGGCTTGTTCGAGCGCCAGTTGAAGCGCGTCCAGCCGAGCTTCGAACTCTGCGACTGGAGCACGCCGTTGGAGATGGCCTGCGAGCCGTCCGGCACGGAGACCGAGACGTCGTACGTCGCCTTGTCGAGCGGGTGGTCGTTGGACGGGTACCACCAGGCGGCCGACTCCGGCTCCTGCGCCGCCACGCCGCCGTCCGGCGTGCGCGCCCACGCGGTGAAACCGTTGATCTTCACCTCGGACGGCTTGCCCGCGTACCGCACGACGACGGTGATCGGCGTGCCCTTGGGCAGCCCGGCCGGCGGAGTGATCTCCAGCTCCTGCTCGCCGGACTTCTTGAAGGTGGCCTTCTTGCCGTTGACGCGCACCTCGCTGACCTTCAGGCCGAGGTCGAGGTTGAAGCGGGAGAGGTTCTGCGTCGTGGTGGCGTTGATGGTCGCCGTGCCTTCGAGCAGGTCGGTCTTCGGCTGGTACTTCAGCCGCAGGTCGTAGTGCGAGACGTCGTAGCCGCCGTTGCCGCTGGCCGGGTAGTAGGGATCGCCGATACCCGGGGCTCCGGGCGTGAAGTCGGCGGCCGATGCCGGGATCGCCAGCAGCAGGGAGGCCGCGAGCGCGCCCGGGGCGATGAGTCTGCGGTGCACAAGAGCTCCAAGTCGTACAAGTCGTAGGGGCACTTCGGTAGACGCGTCCGACCCTATTGAGCCCGGTGGTCACGCGTCATGTCCATGGTCGCCACTGTCACACGATCGCCATTCGGCCGACATGTGCCAAAACGCCCCATGAGGCTGTCATCGGCGCGTACCGCCCTCTGTCGCGCGGGAGTTGACCGGTGTACCTTCCGCGCCATGCCGATACGTGCGCGCCGCACGCGCTTGATCTGGAGATCACTGCTGACGGCGGCCCTTGCCGCCCTCCTCGCCACGCTCGTGGCCCCGGGTGCCGCGCAAGGGGCGCCGAGCGCCCCGCGCGAGAGCAAACCCGTCTACTCGTACGAGAGCGCGATCCGCGAATCCGTCTGGGTCGACACGAGGATCGACGGTGACGACGACGGGAAGACCGACCGGGTCGCCGTCGACATCGTCCGGCCCCGCGAACCGGCCCAGCAGGGCCGCAAGATACCCGTGATCATGGATGCCAGCCCGTACTACTCCTGCTGCGGGCGCGGCAACGAGAGCCAGAAGAAGACGTACGACGCGGACGGCAACCCCGTCCAGTTCCCGCTCTACTACGACAACTACTTCGTGCCCCGCGGCTATGGATTCGTCGCCGTCGACCTCGCGGGCACGAACCGCTCCGACGGCTGCGTGGACGTCGGGGGCCGCTCCGACGTCCAGTCCGCCAAGGCCGTCGTCGACTGGCTGAACGGCCGGGCCCGCGGCTACACCACCCGCACCGGCGGCAAGAACGCCAAGGCGTCCTGGACGAACGGCGCCACCGGCATGATCGGCAAGAGCTACGACGGCACCATCGCCAACGGCGTGGCCGCCACCGGCGTCAAGGGCCTGAAGACGATCGTCCCGATCGGCGCGATCTCCTCCTGGTACGACTACTACTTCGCCAAGGGCGCCCCCCTCTACGACAGCGGCCCCGAGTGGCTCTCGGACTACGTGGAGAGCCCCGAGGCGCGGGCCCGCTGCGGTGCCGTGCAGAAACGACTGGTCGACGGCGCGCCGCGCACCGGCGACTGGACCCGGCTGTGGAGCGAGCGCGACCACACCCCGGACGCGGACAAGGTCAGGGCCAGCGTCTTCGCCGTACACGGCATGCAGGACCTGAACGTCCGGATGAAGCACTTCGGCCAGTGGTGGGACGCGCTCGCCGACCAGGGCGTCGACCGCAAGGTGTGGCTGAGCCAGACCGGCCACGTCGACCCCTTCGACTTCCGCCGCGGCGACTGGGTGCGCACCCTGCACCGCTGGTTCGACCACGAACTCCTCGGCTACGACAACGGCATCGACCGCGAGCCGATGGCCGACATCGAGCGCGCCCCCGACCGGTGGACCACCGACCGCGTCTGGCCCCCGCGCGCCACGGACACGGTCAAGCTCCGCCCCGCCAAGGGGACTTCCCCCGGCGTCGGCACCCTGGGCACCCGCCCCGGCACCGGCAGCGAGACCTTCACCGACGACCCGAAGCTGAGCGAGACCGACTGGGCCGCCCAGATCGACACCTCCACCCCCTCGAAGGCCGGGTTCATCAGCAAGCCCCTCGGCCGTGACCTGCGTCTGTCGGGCTCCTCCGAGGTGACCGTCACCGCGACCCCGACGACCCGCACCGCCCACCTCTCCGCGGTCCTCGTCGACCTCGGCCCCGACACCATCCGCGACTACGCGGGCGCCGGCGAGGGCATCACCACGCTTCCCGAACGCACCTGCTGGGGCGCGAGCACCGGCGGCGACAGCTCCTGCTTCAAGGAGACGAAGGCGAAGACCGCCGACGTCGACTACACCGTCTTCAGCCGCGGCTGGGCCGACCTCGGCAACTGGGCCGACGCCCACAAGGGCGGCCCCCTGACGCCGGGCAAGAAGCACACCATCACCCTCGACCTGGCCGCGAGCGACCACGTCGTGCCCAAGGGCCACCGCCTCGCGCTGATCGTCGCGGGCACCGACAAGGACCTCATCGACCCGCCGGCCGACACCCCGACGCTCGCCATCGACCTGTCCCGCACGTCGGCGAAGGTCCCGCTGGTCGGCGGCGCCGACGCGTTCCGCACCTCCTCCGAGAGCGTCGTCCCCCGCGAATCCCGTCTCGACGGCGTGGCCCCGCCGCGTCCGTTCCGCCCCGTACCGGGAGGCAGCACTTCATGAGACCCCGCACCGGCCTCACACCCCGCATCCGCACCCTGGCGCTCGCCTGCGTCACCGCCGCGCTCGCCGCACCGCTCCTGACGGCGCCCGCGCAGGCGACGCCGACCCCGCCCCGCACCGGGTTCGAGGAGAGCAACGGCGCACGCTGGACCAGCCAGCCCGAGGAGCAGAAGCTCCTCGCCGCCGTCGACAAGGCGACCGACCGGGTCTCCGTCTCGCGCATCGGCACCACCAAGCAGGACCGGCCCGTCCAGCTGGTCCGCATCGGTGAACGCCGCACGAAGAACACGGTGTTGCTGATCTGCAGCCAGCACGGCGACGAGCCGTCGGGCCGCGACGCGTGTCTGTCGACGATCCGCGACCTGGCGTACGCGAAGGACAAGAAGACCCGCACGTTCCTCTCGCGCACCACGCTCCTCGTCGTACCGACGGCCAACCCGGACGGCCGCGCGGCCGACACCCGCGGCAACTCCGACGGCGTCGACATCAACCGCGACCACATATCCCTCCAGACGGCGGAGGCCCGCGCCATGGCCGCCGTCATCCGCGACCGGCAGCCGGACTCCATCTACGACCTGCACGAGTACGGAGCGACCCCGAAGTACTACGACAAGGACCTGTTCGACCTGTGGCCGCGCAACCTCAACACCGACGAGGCGGTGCACGAGGAGGCGCAGACCCTGTCCAAGGCCTATGTCAGGCCCGCCGCCAACAAGGCGGGCTACACGACGGGGACGTACGGAATCTGGACCGACCCCGTGACCGGTGACCCGATCAAGCAGACGGCGGGCGACGGCCAGGAGCGCATCCTGCGCAACGTCTCCGGCATCAAGCACGCGGCGGGTCTGCTCATCGAGAGCCGCGTCGACCCGCTCACGGACGCGGAGAAGAAGGACGAGGCGCTGAACAACCGGCGCCGGGTGAAGTCGCAACTGGCCGCCCTCGGCGGCCTGTTCGCCTATGCCGACGAGCGGCGCGGCCGGCTGGAGGCGGCCACCGGCGCGGCCCGCGTCGAAGGCTTCCGTGACCGTGGGCCCGTCTACATCGGCGGCGCGGACAACGACCCCGCCGAGCCGTCCGAAGTGATCCAGGACCCGCCCTGCGGCTACCGCCTCGACGCCGCCCAGTACGGCGACATCAAGGACGAACTGGCGCTGCACGGCGTCACGGTCAAACGGGACGGATCGGGCGCCTATGTGCCGATGCGGCAATCCGCGCGATCTCTCGTACCGTTGCTGCTCGACGAGCGCGCGCCCTACCACCTGGTCACAGGTTCGCCCGACACCCGCTGTTGAGTGATTGATAGGTGCGTCACATGTGGTACTGGGTAGCGGGCCACAGAGTTTGTACGAATGCGAAACCGTGAGAGGTGTGCTTGTGACGCAGGACCAACAGAAAGCGGACGACGGGGGAGGGGACGGGCACCTCATGCATGCCGCGCACGGCGGCAGCCATCCCCAGACCGACCGCATCGTCTTCGGTGTGACCGCCGTGCTCACCCTGGCCTTCGTGGTCTGGGGCGCCGTCGCGACGGACTCGCTCGAGAGCGTCTCCACGAAGATGCTCAACGGCCTGATCCACAACGGTGGCTGGGCCTTCATGCTGGCGGCGAGCGGGTTCGTGGTCTTCGCGCTCTGGCTCGCCGTCAGCCGGTACGGAAAGATCACCCTCGGTGAGGAGGGCGAGGACCCGGAGTTCCGCACCGTCTCCTGGGTCGCGATGATGTTCAGCGCCGGTATGGGCATCGGCCTGATGTTCTACGGCGTGAGCGAGCCGCTCGCCCACTTCACCACGCCCCCGCCGGGCACCGATCCCGCCGACTCCGCGGCGAAGATGGAAACGGCGATGTCCACCACCCTCTTCCACTGGACGCTCCATCCATGGGCGATCTACGCGGTCGTGGGTCTCGCCATCGCGTACAGCACCTTCCGGCGCAAGCGCAGGCAGACCATCAGTGCCGTCTTCACGCCGCTCATCGGCGAGAAGCGCGCGAACGGCGCCTGGGGCAGGGTCATCGACATCATCGCCATCTTCGCGACGCTGTTCGGCTCCGCCGCGTCGCTGGGCCTGGGCGCCCTGCAGATCGGCAGCGGCTTCGAGGTCCTCGACTGGAGCAGTGACGTCCCCACCGGTCTGCTCGTCGCCATCATCGCCGTTCTCACGGTGGCCTTCGTGGCGTCCGCCATCTCCGGTGTGGAGAAGGGCGTGCAGTGGCTCTCGAACATCAATATGGTGCTCGCGCTGCTGCTCGTCGTGTTCGTCTTCATCGCGGGCCCGACCGTCATCATCCTCGACCTGGTGCCGACCTCGATCGGCTCCTACCTCGGCGATCTGCCCCAGCTGATCGGGCGCACCGAGGCGTCGAGCGGCAAGGGCGTGTCGGACTGGCTGGGCAGCTGGACGGTCTTCTACTGGGCCTGGTGGATCTCCTGGACGCCCTTCGTGGGCATGTTCATCGCCAGGATCAGCCGGGGACGCACGATCCGGCAGTTCGTGGGCGGGGTCATCCTGGTGCCCAGCACCGTCAGCCTGATCTGGTTCGCCGTCTTCGGCGGATCGGCGATGAAGGTCAAGGAGGCCGGCGGTCTCGGCGGCGAGTCGACCCCCGAGGGCCAGCTCTTCGGCCTGCTGCACGAGTACCCGATCGCCACGGTGACGAGCCTGCTCGTCATGATCCTCGTGGGCATCTTCTTCGTCTCGGGTGCGGACGCGGCCTCGATCGTCATGGGCACGCTCTCCCAGAAGGGCGCGCTCGAACCCGGCAAGCTGGTGGTCGTCTTCTGGGGTGTCGTGACGGGAGCCGTGGCGGCGATCATGCTGCTCATCGGCGACGGTTCGGGCAACGCCCTCCAGGGCCTGCAGAATCTGACGATCCTGGTGGCCGCGCCCTTCACCCTCGTGATGATCGGGATGTGCGTGGCGCTGATGAGGGACCTGCGCCACGACCCGCTGATCGTCCGGGGCGAGCACGGCACGGACGCCGTCGAGAAGGCCGTGATCGCGGGCCACGAGCAGTACGACGGTGACTTCGAGATCCGCATCGGCCCGAGCGACAACGGCAACGGCGACGACGAGGAGAGCGGGGCCACGAAGGTCTGAGTTCTCTTCTCCCCGCTCTCAGGAGGCGGCCGCTTCGTTCGCGAGGCTGCCGCCTCCTGCGCGTCGTCGTCCAGCCGGGGAACGCCTTGTACGCCATCGACCATGCGTACGCCGATCGGGGGCACACCACGGTCATCCGCCCCGTTTGTCCCGGGAGCGCAGCGGAATGCGGGATGCCGTGCTCACATCACCGCCCAGATGGGGATACTCACACCATGTCTGCCGAGTACGCGACTTTCGGTCTGGCACCGGCCATGCGCGCCGGTGGAGTTCTCGCCAACGGTGACTATCAAGTCCACCGGGATTTCGTCGACTTCATCGTGAACGGGCGCCCGCTGCTGTTCCAGCTCTCCGACCTCGACGCCGTCTCCCCACTCGCCTCCGACGTCCCCCCGGCGATCTTCACCCACCACGTGCGCGGACTCCTCCTGGAGGCGCAGGCCCCCCTGCGCGACGACCGGCACGTCATCTACGGCTGTCCCGAGTGCGAAGGCCTGGAGTGCGGGGCGGTCACGGCCGTCATCGAGCGGGCACCGGACGGCACCGACGCCTACATATGGCGGGACTTCGCCTGGCAGACGGCCGAGCGGGCCGACATGGAACGCAACGGCTACCACGGCATAGGGCCCTTCCGCTTCGAGGGCGCCGCATACCGGGACGCGCTGGGGCAGTTGCTGGCCCGCGGCGAACCCGCGGCGCGCCGCAGGGTGCTCCTGATCGGCGCCCGTGTCGCCGTCCTCGCCAAGCTCGCGGCGGCGCTGCGCACGATCGGTGTCGGCGCCGAGATCGCGGCGGACGCGGCGGGCGTGCCGCCGGACGAGCTGCGGACGTACGGGGCGGTGGTCTTCGGGCGGGCCGTCCCGGCGGCGACGCGCGCGGGGGTGCGCGCGGCGTTCGAGGGGGCGGGGCTCCAGGTCGCGTACGTCGACGGGCTCGCCCCGATCATCCCGCTCCTGGTCGCCCAGATAGAACACGCCCTGGACCGCAGCCCGTTGGAGCTGCGCCGCCTGACGCGGCTCGGGGCGGCGGACGGCGCGGCGGACGTCGAGATCACCTCGACCTGCCGGGTCCAGCTCATCGCGTACCGCCTCGACCTGCTCTCCCGCACCCAGGTCCACGAGGTCTTCGACGGTGTCCTCGCGCCGGGGGAGCACCGCGTCGAGCTGGACGCGAAGGCGACGAAGGGGGAGTCGTTCGTGGTGGCGCGCACGACGGACAGCGTTCTGGTGGCACCGATAGTGAGGTGATCGGCAACTCCGAGGCGTCGAGGCTCCTTCCTGTGTGACGTGGCTCGCATTTCTGTGCGGCGGGCTGCGGGCCTGGACGTGGGCCCGGGTCCGGCGGGCCCACCCGGAAAAACCGAGCGGCCCGCACCTCGCCTAAACTCGACCCCCTGATGACCGCAACCCTCGTCGCCAAGAATCTCGCCGCCGGCCACGGCGACCGCTCCCTCTTCTCCGCCCTGGAACTGGTCGTCGCCCCCGGCGACGTCATCGGCCTGGTCGGCGCCAACGGCGCCGGCAAGTCGACCCTCCTGCGCCTCCTCGCGGGCCTCGACACCCCGGAGACCGGCGAACTGCGCCTCTCCCCGCCCGGCGCGTCCGTGGGCCACCTCCCGCAGGAGCCCGACCGCCGCCCCGGCGAGTCCATCCGCGGCTTCCTGGCCCGCCGCACCGGCGTCGACGAGGCCCAGCGGACCATGGACGAGGCCACCCAGGGCCTGGTCGACGGAACCCCGGGCGCGGACGACGCGTACGCGCTCAGCCTGGAGCGCTGGCTCGCGCTCGGCGGCGCCGACCTGGACGAGCGGGCCGAGGAGGTCGCCGCCTCTCTGGGCCTCGGCGTCGGCCTCGACCAGCCCATGACCTCACTCTCCGGCGGCCAGGCCGCCCGCGCGGGCCTCGCGTCGCTGCTCCTCTCGCGCTACGACGTGTTCCTCCTGGACGAGCCCACCAACGACCTCGACCTGGCGGGCCTGGACCGCCTGGAGAGCTTCGTACGCGGACTGCGCGCCGGGACGGTGGTCGTCAGCCACGACCGCGAGTTCCTCACCCGCACCGTCACCAAGGTCCTCGAACTCGACCTCGCCCAGCAGCAGATCCACCTCTACGGCGGCGGCTACGAGGCCTATCTGGAGGAGCGCGAGGTCGCGCGCCGCCACGCCCGCGACGAGTTCGACGAGTACGCCGACAAGAAGGCCGCGCTCGAAGGCCGCTCCCAGATGCAGCGGTCCTGGATGGACAAGGGCGTCAAGAACGCCCGTCGCAAGGCGGGCGACAACGACAAGATCGGCCGCAACTTCCGCAGCGACGCCAGCGAGAAGCAGGCGTCTAAGGCGCGCCAGACACAGCGCATGATCGAGCGGCTCGACGTCGTGGAGGAGCCCCGCAAGGAGTGGGAGCTGCAGATGGAGATCGCGTCGGCGCCGCGCTCCGGCAGCGTCGTCGCCACCCTGCGCGAGGCCGAGGTGCGCCGCGGCGCCTTCACCCTGGGGCCCGTGACGCTCCAGATCGACTGGGCGGACCGGGTGGCGATCACCGGCGCGAACGGCGCGGGCAAGTCGACCCTCCTCGGCACCCTGCTGACCCGCATCCCCACGGACGCGGGCCACGCGGCGCTCGGCTCAGGGGTGCTCGTCGGAGAGGTGGACCAGGCCCGCGCGCTGTTCCACGGACCGGAGTCGCTCCTGGACGCGTTCTGCGCGGCCGTGCCCGACACCGAACCGGCCGAAGTGCGCACGCTGCTCGCCAAGTTCGGCCTGAAGGCGGCCCACGTCCTGCGCCCCGCGGCCACGCTCTCCCCGGGCGAGCGCACCCGGGCGGGTCTCGCGCTGCTCCAGGGCCGGGGCGTCAATCTCCTGGTCCTGGACGAGCCGACGAACCACCTCGACCTGCCGGCGATCGAGCAGCTGGAGTCGGCCCTCGACGCGTACGAGGGCACGCTGCTCCTGGTGACGCACGACCGCAGGATGCTGGACGCGGTGCGGGTCACGCGAAGGCTGGAGGTGACGGAGGGCAAGGTGACCGAACTGTCGCCCTGACCTCCGCCGACCCCCGCCGGATCAGCGCCTCTTGGGGTCCAGGAGCCCGGCCCGCCGCAGCGCGTCCGCCATCGCGTCATTGGCCGGCGGCGGGCCCTGCTGCCGCTTCCCCTGACCGCCGCCCTGGCGCTGGGGGCGCTGTCCGCCGCCCTGCTGCCGCTGCTGCGGGGGGCGCCCGCCGCGCTTGGGGCGCTCCTCGCCGGTGTCCGCCGCCGCCTCGTCGTCCAGGCGCAGCGTCAGCGAGATCCGCTTGCGCGGAATGTCGACGTCCATCACCTTCACCTTGACGATGTCGCCCGGCTTCACCACGTCCCGCGGGTCCTTGACGAACGTCCTGGACATCGCGGAGACATGCACGAGCCCGTCCTGGTGGACGCCGATGTCCACGAAGGCGCCGAACGCCGCCACGTTCGTGACGACCCCTTCGAGGACCATCCCGGAGGCCAGGTCGGAGATCTTCTCGACGCCGTCCTTGAAGGTCGCCGTCTTGAACGCGGGACGCGGGTCGCGCCCCGGCTTCTCCAGCTCCTTGAGGATGTCGCTCACGGTGGGCAGGCCGAAGGACTCGTCCACGAACTCGTCCGCACGCAGCGAGCGCAGCGTCGCCGTGTCGCCGATGAGCGACGCGACCTCGCCGCCCGTCTTCTTGGCCATCTTGCGCACCACCGGATACGCCTCGGGGTGCACGCTTGAGGCGTCCAGCGGGTCGTCGCCGCCGCGGATGCGCAGGAAGCCCGCGCACTGTTCGTACGCCTTGGGGCCAAGGCGCGCCACGTCCTTGAGGCCCTTGCGCGACGCGAAGGGGCCGTTCGCGTCGCGGTGCGACACGATGTTCTCGGCGAGTCCGGCGCCGATGCCGGAGACCCGGGCGAGCAGCGGGGCGGACGCCGTGTTCACGTCCACACCGACGCCGTTCACACAGTCCTCGACGACCGTGTCGAGCGAGCGCGACAGCTTCACCTCGGAGAGGTCGTGCTGGTACTGACCGACGCCGATGGACTTCGGGTCGATCTTCACGAGCTCGGCGAGCGGGTCCTGCAGGCGGCGGGCGATGGACACGGCGCCGCGCAGCGACACGTCCATGTCCGGCAGCTCCTGCGAGGCGAAGGCCGAGGCGGAGTACACCGAGGCGCCCGCCTCGGAGACCATCACCTTGGTGAGGTTCAACTCCGGGTGCTTGGTGATGAGTTCACCGGCGAGCTTGTCCGTCTCGCGCGACGCCGTGCCGTTGCCGATCGCGATCAGGTCGACCGCGTGCTCCTTGGCGAGCTTCGCGAGGGTGGCAAGGGACTGGTCCCACTTGTTGGCCGGGACGTGGGGGTTGATGACGTCCGTCGCCACGACCTTGCCGGTCGCGTCGACCACGGCGACCTTCACGCCCGTACGGAAACCGGGGTCGAGCCCCAGTGTCGCGCGGGTGCCCGCGGGCGCCGCGAGCAGCAGGTCGCGCAGGTTCGACGCGAAGACCCGCACGGCCTCGTCCTCGGCGGCGGTGCGCAGCCGCAGGCGCAGGTCGATGCCCAGGTGCACCAGGATGCGGGTCCGCCAGGACCAACGCACGGTGTCCTGAAGCCACTTGTCCCCGGGGCGACCGCGGTCGACGACGCCGAAGCGGTGGGCGACCATCCCCTCGTACGAGGACGGGCCCTCCGTGGCCTCCTCCGGTTCGAGGACGAGGTCGAGCACGTCCTCCTTCTCGCCGCGCAGCATCGCCAGGACGCGGTGCGAGGGCAGCTCCTTGAAGGGCTCGGCGAAGTCGAAGTAGTCGGCGAACTTGGCGCCCGCCTCCTCCTTGCCCGCGCGGACCTTCGCGGCGAGCCGTCCGCGCACCCACATGCGTTCGCGCAGCTCGCCGATCAGGTCGGCGTCCTCGGAGAACCGCTCGGCGAGGATCGCGCGGGCGCCGTCCAGGGCGGCCTGCGGGTCGGCGACGCCCTTGTCGGCGTCGACGAAGGCCGCCGCCGCGGCGAGCGGCTCCACCGACGGATCGCCGAGCAGGCCGTCGGCCAGCGGCTCAAGGCCTGCCTCACGGGCGATCTGCGCCTTCGTACGGCGCTTCGGCTTGAACGGCAGGTAGATGTCCTCGAGGCGCGCCTTGGTGTCGGCGGCGCGGATCTGCGCCTCAAGATCGTCGGTGAGCTTGCCCTGCTCGCGCACCGAATCGAGGATCGCGGTGCGCCGGTCCTCGAGCTCCCGCAGATAACGCAGCCGCTCCTCGAGCGTGCGCAGCTGCGCGTCGTCGAGCATCTCGGTCGCTTCCTTGCGGTAGCGAGCGATGAAGGGCACCGTCGAGCCGCCGTCGAGCAGCTCGACGGCAGCCTTCACCTGCCGCTCCCGTACGCCGAGTTCTTCGGCGATCCTGCCTTCGATCGATGCTGGAGTGGACGTCTGCAGAGGTGCCACGTTTCCCGCCTTCTCACTGGGGTTGCGGGGCAATTGTGGCAGGTGGCGCCGACAGCGGGGGGATCAGACCCGGCGTGCCCGCCCCGCTCGGCCGCGCGTCCGGCCGCCCGACCGGCGCCCCGATCGCCGTGTGGAGCTCGAGGCACCGCCGAAGAGCCGGGCAACGGCGCGGAACGGCAGCGTCACCACGGTGGCGAGTGCCGCGCCGATCTGGCGCAGGACATCTGCGATCGCTCGGAACACGGGATTTCCCCTTTCGTCGCCCGGTCCGGCGCGAAGCGCGCGGGACCGGAGACGGACGAGTACCTCGCGGGGCGCCGTCCATGCCTGCGCCGTGCGGGTGGCTACTCCTTGCCGAGCAGATCCGCCGGGAACGCACCCGCCTGGAGCGCCGCGCCGGCGAACACCGTGCCCAGCTCCGTCAGGCGTTCGACGCCCGCCGCGCCCAGGTGCTCGTACGGTGCCCGGTCGAGGCGGTCCGTGGCCTCCTCGACGTCCTTGCGCAGCTCGACGCCCGCCTGCGTCAACTCGGTCCCGCCGTCATGGAGTCCGCGGGCGTGCAGCCGCCGCACGGCGGCGTCCCAGTCGTCCTGGTTCCAGCCGCGCGTGGTGAAGTTCCACTTCGGCGTCATGCCCTTGCCGGTCGCGGTGTGGCTCACCAGGGCCTCCAGGCCGTCGAGTTCGGCGTACTGGAGAGCCGTGAGGTGTCCGTCGCCGCGGTGCTCGCGCAGCAGCGTCGCGGCGTGCCAGAGCGCGAGGTGCGGCTGCTCGGGGACGGGCAGGTCCGCGTGGGCGGCGTAGAGCGGGCGGGCCGAGCGGGAGCAGGCCTCGGTGGCGCGCAGGGCGAGCCCGGCCGCCTCCGCCATCTCCGGGGACGCGAGGGCCTCATCGCCGAGGAGGCGCCGCAGGGTCGTGTCGACGGCCCGCAGCCGCGCCGCCAGGACGTCCTCGGGGGAGGCGGTGCGCCAGATGGCGGGCACGTGCTGGGCGACGAGGTCGTGCCGGTAGTTGTAGAACGCCGCCGTGACCACTCCGGCGCCGACCGGTCCCATCGCCGCCGTGCGGACGGCGAAATTGACCGCCCGGGGGTTGGTGATCCCGAGCTCGGCCAGCTCGCGCCCCGCGTCGGGCGAGAAGTAGTGCGTCGAGTGCAGTGCGTTGAGCACGTTGTGGCATCGACGTCCCGCGCGCGGGTGCAGCGCGGCGGCCGGGGATGGGGGCGTGAGAGAAGTCATGGAGGCACGCTACCGACTGGTTGGTATGAGGTGAAGCCCGGGGCACGGCCACGGCAGGACCGCCCCGCCGCCGCATGCGCCCATGGCAGGAAAAGTGGGCCATTCGTCATTGCGGCCATCTCCCGCGGGGCCAAGAATCATGGGCATGGAGCAGCGAACTGTCCTGGTCGTCCTCTTCGACGGGGTCCAGAGCCTCGACGTCACGGGGCCGGTGGAGGTCTTCGCGGGCGCCGCTGCCTGCCGCGGCGGCGACACGTCGGCGTACCGCATCCGCACCGCGTCCCTGGACGGCGCCCCCGTGCGCACGACCAGCGGGCTCACGCTCGTACCGGACTCCTCCCTGGCCGATGCCCCCGTGCCGCACACCCTGGTCGCCCCGGGCGGTCTCGGCAGCCGCGAGGCGGACCCCCGCCTGATCGACTGGCTGCGGACGAACGCCCCGCGCGCCCAGCGCCTGGTCTCGGTCTGCACCGGCGCCATCCTGTACGCCGAGGCCGGCCTCCTGGACGGCCGCCGGGTGACCACCCACTGGGCGTACTGCGCCGAGCTCGCCCGAGACCACCCCGCCATCGAGGTCGACCCCGACCCGATCTTCGTGCGCGACGGCCATGTCGCGACGTCCGCGGGCGTGACCGCCGGCATCGACCTGGCCCTGGCCCTGGTCGAGGAGGACCTGGGCCGGGAGGAGGCGCTCACCGTCGCGCGCCATCTCGTCGTCTTCCTGCGGCGTCCGGGGAACCAGGCACAGTTCAGCGCCCAGCTCGCCGCGCAGACCGCCCAGCGCGAGCCCCTGCGCGAGGTCCAGCAGTGGATCACCGAACACCCGGCCGAGAACCTCTGCGTCGAGTCGCTCGCCGCCCGCGCCCGGCTCTCGCCCCGGCACTTCGCCCGCGCGTTCCAGACGGAGACGGGGATGACGCCGGGCAAGTACGTCGAACGCGTCCGCGTCGAGCACGCGCGCCGCCTCCTGGAGGAGACCTCCCACGGGGTCGAGGAGGTCTCGCGCGCCTGTGGCTACGGCACCCCCGAGGCCATGCGCCGGGTCTTCGTCAAGACTCTCGGGGCGGCGCCCGCCGAGTACCGGCGGCGCTTCCACGCCCCTCTCGCCCCTCAGCAGGCACCCGCCCTCAACGGATAGGCAGCCCTCCATGCAGATCGCCATCGCCCTGTTCGAACGGTTCACCTCCCTGGACGCGGTCGGTCCGTACGAGACCCTCAGCCGCATGCCCGGCGCCGAGACCGTCTTCGTGGCGCAGCGCCCCGGCCCGGTGCGCAACGACAGCGGCTCCCTCGCGCTCGTCGCCGACCGCGCCTTCGCCGACGTACCGGACCCCGACATCCTCGTCGTCCCCGGCGGCCCGGGGCAGAGCGACAACATGGCGAACGAGGCGCTCCTGGGCTGGCTGCGCTCCGCCGACGCCACCAGCACCTGGACGACGTCCGTGTGCACCGGCTCGCTCCTGCTGGCCGCCGCCGGGCTCCTGAAGGGCCGCCGGGCCACCTCGCACTGGCTGGCCCTCGCGGAGCTGGAGCGGTTCGGCGTCGAGCCGACGGGGGAGCGGGTGGTCTTCGACGGCAAGTACGTCACGGCGGCCGGGGTCTCCTCCGGCATCGACATGGGGCTCGCGCTCATCGGCCGGATCGCGGGCGAGGAGCAGGCCCAGACCGTGCAGCTCCTGACGGAGTACGACCCGCAGCCGCCCTACGACGCCGGGTCCCCGCAGAAGGCCCCCGCGCACCTGGTGGAGAAGTTCCGCGCCGGGAGCCGCTTCAGTCAGTAGCGGCGCCGCCGGGAGTCCAGGTGAAACGCGGCTCGCGGCGCTCCAGGAAGGCGGCGACCCCCTCGGCGGTGTCGCCTCCGGCGCGCGCCTGCCCGGTCCAGTACGCGTCCCGGTCCGTGTGCCCCGCCGCGAACTCCTTGGCCGCGGCCTGCGTCAGCTGCGAGCGCGCGGCGAGGACCTTGGTGAACTCCGCGACCCGCTTGTCGAGTTCGCCCGCGGGCAGCACCTCGTCCACCAGACCGGTGTGCAGCGCGCGCCCGGCGTCGATCAACTCACCCGAGAACAGCAGGTACTTGGCGGTGGCGGGCCCCACGAGCGACACCAGGCGCCGGGTGGACGAGGAGGGGTAGACGATGCCCAGCTTCGCCGGAGTGATCCCGAACAGGGCGCCCTCGTCGGCGAACCGCAGGTCGCAGGCCGCCGCGAGCTGGCTGCCGCCGCCCACGCAGTGCCCGCGCACCGCGGCGAGCGTCGGTTTGGGGAAGGCGGCGAGCGCCTCCTCGGCCCGCACCGCCAGATCCTGCGCCTCGCCGGGTGACTCCCGCAGCGAAGAGATGTCGGCCCCCGCGCAGAAGGTCGCGCCCTCGCCGGTCAGCACGACCGTCCGTACGGCCGGGTCGGCGGCGAGCCCCGCGAGCAGCGGCGGCAGCTGTCGCCACATGTCCGCCGTCATGGCGTTGCGCTTGGCCGGATGGTCGATGACGACGGTGGCGACGCCGTGGGTGACGGCCTGCCTCAGCTGCGGCTCCATGCGCAGGATGCTATCCGCACTGCTCGAACGTACGATCAAGAAGGGGTGGCCCTGAGAACTCTGCGCAGCCGGGGGAAGCAGGACGGAGACGCTGATGGCCCGACCCAAGAACGCCAGGCCCGCCGCACCGGAGGCCCAGGGCGCCAAACAGCTCAACCGCAGCCTCGGCTGGCTGGCCCTGATGGGCGTGATCCTGGCGGTGGCGGGGATCGTGGGCCTGGTCTACACCGGCGTCGCCACCCTGACCTCCATGCTCCTCTTCGGCTGGCTGCTCCTGATCGGCGGTTTTGTCGGACTGCTGCACGCGGTGCAGTCCCGGGGCACGAACTTCTTCTGGCTCGGCGTGGTCGTGGCCGCGCTGAACCTCGCCGCCGGTGTCGTGATCATCCGTAGGCCGGATGTGGCGGCGGAGGCGCTGACGATGTTCGCGGCGCTGCTGTTCCTGACCGGCGGCGTGTTCCGGCTTGTCGGCAGTCTGGTGGTGCGCGGCCCGCAGTTCGGCTGGACGCTCGTGCAGGGCGCCTTCGGTCTCCTTCTCGGCATCCTGGTGCTCGCCAACTGGCCCAGCAGCAGCCAGTACGTGATCGGCTGCTTCTTCTCGCTCGCGCTGCTCTTCGACGGCCTGGGCCTGCTCGCCGCGGGCCTGGGCGGGCGCCGGATCGTGAGCATGGTTGCCGATGGGCCGGGAGCCGGGCAACCCGTACAACCCGAAGAAAGCTTGAAAGCGAAACCGGACGGACAGGAGCAGTCACACAACTGACGTGGATGTGCGTCAGTGATCAAAAACCGTCGATAGTCGCTGACTTCTGGTCAGTTATCCGGTCCGGACCAGGGCATTCCCAACACTCGATGCGTGGTGACAATCGAGCGCAAGGGCGGCGACCGGACGATGGACGACGACGGGAGGGGGCCCGGCCCGCTCCCTCCGGAGACCGGAAAGGTTCCGTACGAAGGAGTGTGGCGGTTCACTGCCGCCGCCGTCGATGCCTCGGTGCCCCAGGCGCGGCACGCGGTACGTGACCTGCTCGCCCGGCAGGGTGTGCCCGCCCCGGACGACCTGGTGCAGGGCCTGCTCCTGATCGTCTCCGAACTGGTCACCAACGCGGTGCGGCACGCGGCGCTGCTCTCGCCGATGCTGGCGGTGGAGGTGGCGGTGGGCGCCGAGTGGGTGCGGGTCTCCGTGGAGGACGACCACCCCTACCGCCCGACCGCCCTGGTGACCGACCACGGCCAGACCGGGGGCCGCGGTCTCCTCCTCGTCCGTGAGATCACGCAGGAGGCGGGCGGTGCCTGCGACGTCGAACAGACCGCGAGCGGGGGCAAGGTCATCTGGGCGGCCCTGCCCCTGAAGCCCAACGGCTGCGCCTAGCAGGGGAGTTGACTCACCAGCCGGCGGACGGCCCCGTCAGTTCCCGGACGGCGGGGCGCGCCGCGTCCAGGACGGTCATGAACCACGCGGAGAACGGTCCCTTCGCATGCCGCTCGGCCAGTTCGGCGGCCGTCACGAACGCGGTCCCGCCGACCTCGGACGCATCGGGCCGCAGCGGCGACTGGACCATCCCCACGAAGAGATGGTTGAACTCCTGCTCCACCAGGCCCGAGTCGGGGTCCGGGTGGTTGTAGCGCACGGTGCCCGCCTCCGCGAGCAGCGAGGGCGAGACACCCAGCTCCTCGTACGTCCGGCGCGCGGCGGCCGCGAACGGCGCCTCGCCCGGGTACGGGTGGCCGCAGCAGGTGTTCGACCAGACGCCGGGGGAGTGGTACTTGCCCAAGGCGCGCTGCTGCAGCAACAGCCGCCCCTGCTCGTCGAAGAGGAAGACGGAGAACGCCCGGTGCAGCTGCCCGGGCGCCTGATGCGCGGAGAGTTTCTCCGCTGTGCCGATCGTCCTGCCGTCCTCGTCCACGAGTTCCAGCAAGATCGCTTCTCCGGTGCCGTTCGACGAGCTGTTCGCCGCGGTGGCAGGTGTGGTCGGCATACCCATCCTTCGCTTCGGTCTTCGAGCTTCAAGTCTGCCGTACGCGAGGGGCCCTATCGGCAAGGAACCACCGAAGCCACTCTCAGGGTGCGTCAGTGGCAGAGCTTCGCCTCGTGCTCCGCGTGGCCGACCGGCTCCAGCTGGAACGTGCAGTGCTCGACGTCGAAGTGGTCGCCCAGGCAGCCCTGAAGCTCGTGCAGCATCTTCTCGTGGCCGATCGCGTTCAGCGTCTCGGTGCTGACGACCACGTGTGCGGACAGGACCGGCATCCCCGACGTGATGGTCCAGGCGTGCAGGTCGTGGACGTCCTCGACGCCCGGCAGATCCAGTATGTGCGAGCGGACCTCGGCCATGTCGACGCCCTTGGGCGCGGACTCCAGGAGCACGTTCAGGGTCTCCCGCAGCAGCTTCACCGTACGCGGGACGATCATGAGGCCGATGACCAGCGAGGCGATCGGGTCCGCCGCCTGCCAGCCGGTGGTCAGGATGAGCACCGCCGCGACGATGACCGCCAAGGAGCCCAGCGCGTCGGCCATGACCTCCAGGAAGGCGCCACGCACGTTCAGGCTGTCCTTCTGGCCGCGCATCAGGAGCGAGAGCGAGATCATGTTCGCGACGAGGCCGATGACGCCGAAGACGATGGCGAGGCCGCCCTCGGTCTCGGCGGGCGTGATGAACCGCTCGATCGCCTCGTACAGGACGTAGCCGCCGACGCCGAGCAGCAGCAGACAGTTGGCGAGTGCGGCGAGGATCTCGGCGCGGGCGTAGCCGAAGGTGCGGTTCTCCGTCGCCGGGCGGTTGGCGAACTGGATCGCGAGCAGCGCCATGCCCAGGCCCAGCGCGTCCGTGGCCATGTGCGTCGCGTCCGCGATGAGCGCGAGCGAATCCGCCATGATGCCGCCGACGATCTCGACCACCATGACGGTGATCGTGATCGAGAGCGCGATGCGCAGCCGCCCTCGGTACGCCGCCGTCGCCGTCCCCCCGTGCGTGTGCCCGTGGTCGTGCCCAGCCCCCATGGAAGCCGCCTCCGTGTGCTCGGTATCGGTCGTCTGTTCCCTGGTCGCGCGTCTGTCGCGATCACAGTGAACTACGGGTGGGGGGTATCCGGCAACACGGCACTGAACACCGTTGTCATATGCTCTGACCTGCGGAAATGACCGCAGGTCAGAGCGTCGGAACGATCAGGAGCGGCGCGCCTCGGGGTGGTGGAGGCACCAGCCGTCCCACGCGGATTCGACCATCTCGCGTACGGAGCGCCGGGCCTTCCAGCCCAGCTTTTCGGCGGCGAGACGCGCGTCCGCGACGGCGCGCGGCGCGTCGCCCGCTCGGCGCGGTTCGACGAGCGCCGGGCGCCCGTCGCCGGAGATCTCGCCGATGAGGGTGACGAGTTCGCGTACGGAAACACCCTCGCCGCGGCCGATGTTCACCGTCAGGTCGCCCTCGGGGTGCGCCTCGACGCGGCGGGCCGCCGCGAGGTGGGCGTCGGCGAGGTCGGCGACGTGGATGTAGTCGCGGACACACGTGCCGTCCGGGGTCGGGTGGTCGTCGCCGAAGATGCGCGGCGCCTCGTCGTTGCGCAGCCGGTCGAAGACCATCGGGACCACGTTGTAGACCCCGGTGTCCGCGAGCTCGGGGGACGCCGCGCCCGCCACGTTGAAGTAGCGCAGGCACACGGTCGCGATGCCGTGCGCCCGGCCCGCCGCCCGCACCAGCCACTCCCCGGCGAGCTTCGTCTCGCCGTAGGGGTTGATCGGGACGCACGGGGTGTCCTCCGCCACCAGCTCCACGTCGGGCGGGTTGCCGTACACCGCGGCCGACGAGGAGAAGACGAACCGCTTGATCCCGGCGTCGGCCACCGCTTCGAGCAGCGTCACCAGGCCGCCCACGTTCTCCCGGTAGTAGCGCAGCGGCTGCTCCACGGATTCGCCGACCTGCTTGCGCGCCGCGAGATGCACCACACCCGTCACGCCGTGCTCGGCGAAGACCCGCCGCAGCAGCTCACCGTCGAGCGAAGAGCCCCTGATGAGAGGGATGTCCGCCGGCAGCCGCTCGGGCACCCCGGCCGAGACGTCGTCCAGGACGACGACCCGCTCCCCGGCGCCGGCCATCGCCCGCGCCACATGTGCCCCGATATATCCCGCTCCACCTGTGATCATCCATGTCATGGGCGTCGACTTTATGTCGTTTGTGCCGGTCGAACGAAGCGCGGTTTGTGGGTGCCGCCCCCGATCGACCATGATGATCGAGTTGGCACGGGCCCTCGCAGGCCGTGCTTATCGGGCCGTAAACAGGCGGTGAACGCCTGCTTCCAATCATCCGATAGCCTCTGCCGACGTGCCGCCCGGCCGCTGCCGGCCTGGGGCGCCCCTCATCACGCACGTGCCCGGCGCGAGCCGCGCCGGCAATCAAGGAGTGAGTTCGTCTGTCGACCGCCATCCTGACCGGTCAGCCGGTCCCCGGGTCGCCGCTCGAAGGCGATCTGCGGTCCCTGGGGTTTGACGTCCGCATCGCCTCCGACGCGGCGGACACCGAGACGCTGCTTGCCGCCGTCCCCGCCGGACAGCGGGTCGCGGTCGTCGACGCGCGTTTCGTGGGCCACGTCCACGCGCTTCGCCTCGGCCTGACGGACCCGCGCTTCGCCGCGTCGGCCGTCCCCGGCGCCGTCACCGCCCAGCCCGAGGCCAGGGCGGACCTGACGCGCGCGCTGCAGGCCACCACCGGCTCCGGCACCACGGGCGGCTCGGCCCTGACGGTCGAGGCACTCGCCGACCAGGCGGCGCAAACGATCGAAGCCGAGGGCCGCGCGGTCCACCGCCCCGACCTCGGCACCCTCGTCGCCACCGTGCCCAGCGATCCGCAGACGCGGAACGAGGCACGGCAGGCCGTCGCCGCCGTGGACGACGAAGCCGTACGCCTGCGCACGGCCGTCAAGTCGCGGGACGGCTTCTTCACGACGTACTGCGTCTCCCCCTACTCGCGCTACATCGCCCGCTGGTGCGCGCGCCGCGGCCTCACCCCGAACCAGGTGACCACCGCCTCGCTGGTCGTCGCGCTGATCGCGGCGGGCTGCGCGGCCACCGGCACCCGCGGCGGCTTCGTCGCGGCCGGCCTGCTGCTGCTCTTCTCCTTCGTCCTGGACTGCACGGACGGGCAGCTCGCCCGCTACTCCCTGCAGTACTCGACGCTGGGCGCCTGGCTCGACGCGACGTTCGACCGCGCCAAGGAGTACGCCTACTACGCGGGCCTCGCGCTCGGCGCCGCCCGCGGCGGCGACGACGTATGGGCGCTGGCGCTCGGCGCGATGGTCCTGCAGACCTGCCGGCACGTCGTGGACTTCTCCTTCAACGAGGCAAACGCCGACAGCATCGCCGCGACCGCCAACACCAGCCCCACCGCGGCACTCTCGGACAAGCTCGACAGCGTCGGCTGGACGGTCTGGCTGCGCCGGATGATCGTGCTGCCGATCGGTGAGCGCTGGGCGCTGATCGCCGTGCTCACCGCGGTCACCACGCCGCGCATCACCCTGGTCGTACTGCTCGTCGGCTGCGCGCTCGCCGCCTGCTACACCACGGCGGGCCGCGTCCTGCGCTCGCTGACCCGCAGGGCGACCCGCACCGACCGCGCCGCACAGGCGCTGGCCGACCTCGCCGACTCCGGGCCGCTCGCCTCCGCCTTCGCGGCGCTGGGGCGCGCCGCCCTGCCGGTGCCCGCGCCGGTGCTCGCCTTCGCCGGCGGCGCGGCCATCGTCTGCGTGGCGGGTCTCACGTCCTACGGCAGCCCGTGGGTCGTCGTCGCCGCGGTGATCTACGTCATCACTTCGGGTCTCGCCGTCGCCCGCCCCCTCAAGGGCGCCCTCGACTGGCTGGTCCCGCCGTTCTTCCGGGCGGCCGAGTACGGCACGATCCTGCTGCTCGCCGCCAAGGCGGACGTGAACGGCGCCTTGCCCGCGGCTTTCGGACTGGTGTCCGCCGTCGCCTACCATCACTACGACACGGTGTACCGCATCCGCGGCGGCGCGGGCGCGCCGCCGCACTGGCTGGTGCGGGCGATCGGCGGGCACGAGGGCAGGACGCTGGCGGTCGCACTCGCCGCCGCTCTGCTCACCGACACAGATTTCACCGTCGCGCTCACGGCACTCGCCGTGGCCGTGGCACTCGTGGTGCTCGTCGAGAGCATCCGCTACTGGGTGACCGCCCACAAGCGCGGCGCACCCGCCGTACACGATGAAGGAGAACCCGCATGATCGGCCTTGTGCTGGCGGCCGGCGCCGGACGGCGTCTTCGCCCCTACACCGACACGCTTCCCAAGGCCCTGGTGCCGGTCGACGGTGACACCACCATCCTCGACCTGACCCTCGGCAACTTTGCGGAGATCGGTCTGACCGAGGTCGCGATCATCGTCGGTTACAAGAAGGAAGCGGTCTACGACCGCAAGGCGGCGCTCGAGGAGAAGTACGGCCTCAAGCTCACGCTGATCGACAACGACAAGGCCGAGGAGTGGAACAACGCCTACTCCCTCTGGTGCGGTCGTGACGCGATCAAGCACACCGTGATCCTCGCCAACGGCGACACCGTGCACCCCGTCTCCGTCGAGAAGACGCTGCTCGCCGCCCGCGGCGACGGCAAGAAGATCATCCTCGCCCTCGACACGGTGAAGAACCTCGCCGACGAGGAGATGAAGGTCATCGTGGACCCCGAGAAGGGCGTCCAGAAGATCACCAAGCTGATGGACCCGGCGACGGCCACCGGCGAGTACATCGGTGTCACGCTCATCGAGGGCGAGGCCGCCGAAGAGCTGGCCGACGCCCTGAAGACCACCTTCGAGCGCGACCCCGACCTGTACTACGAGGACGGCTACCAGGAGCTCGTCAACCGCGGCTTCAAGATCGACGTGGCGCCGATCGGCGACCTCAAGTGGGTCGAGATCGACAACCACGACGACCTCGCCAAGGGTCGGGAGATCGCGTGCCAGTACTGACGAGGCTCATCCCCTCGCCGGTCGTCGTCGACATCCGGCCGGGGGCGCTCAACGACCTGGCCGGTGTCCTCGCCGACCAGCGGATCTGCTCGTCTTCCGGCAAACTCGCCATCGCGATCAGCGGTGGCTCCGGCGCGGTACTGCGCCAGCGGCTCGAACCGTCGCTGCCCACCGCCGAGTGGTTCGAGGTCGGCGGCGGCACGCTCGATGACGCCATCAAGCTCGCCGACGCCATCAAGAAGGGCCGCTACGACGCGGTCGTCGGCCTCGGCGGCGGCAAGATCATCGACTGTGCCAAGTTCGCCGCCGCGCGGGTCGGCGCGCCGCTGGTCGCCGTCGCGACGAACCTGTCGCACGACGGCCTGTGCTCGCCGGTCGCCACGCTCGACAACGACGCGGGCCGCGGCTCGTACGGAGTGCCGAACCCCATCGCGGTCGTCATCGACCTCGATGTGATCCGTGAGGCCCCCGTGCGCTTCGTGCGCTCCGGCATCGGCGACGCCCTGTCCAACATCTCCGCGATCGCGGACTGGGAGCTGGCCGCACGCGAGCGCGGCGAGGACATCGACGGGCTCGCGGCCGCCATGGCGCGCCAGGCCGGCGAAGCCGTCCTGCGCCACCCCGGCGGTGTCGGCGACGACGCCTTCCTGCAGGTCCTCGCCGAGGGTCTGGTCCTCACCGGCATCGCGATGTCCGTGTCGGGCGACTCCCGCCCGGCGTCCGGCGCCTGCCACGAGATCAACCACGCCTTCGACCTCCTCTTCCCCAAGCGCGCGGCGAGCCACGGCGAGCAGTGCGGCCTGGGCGCGGCCTTCGCGATGTTCCTGCGCGGGGCCCACGAGGAGTCCGCGTACATGGTGGAGGTGCTGCGCAGGCACGGCCTTCCCGTGACGCCGGAGGAGATCGGCTTCACCGTGGACGAGTTCGTCCAGGTCGTGGAGTACGCCCCGCAGACGCGCCCCGGGCGCTACACGATCCTCGAGCACCTCAATCTGAATTCCGACCAGATCAAGGACGCATACGCCGACTATGCCAAGGCCATCGGTAGCTGAACTCCGCCCCGTCGTTCACCCCGCAGGGGTGAAGGACCGGCGCAGCGGTGAGCACTGGGCGGGACGCCTGTACATGCGAGAGATCTCGCTGCGCTGCGACCGCTACCTGGTGAACACCAGGATCACGCCCAACCAGCTCACGTATCTGATGACCGTGGCCGGCGCCCTCGCCGCCCCGGCGCTTCTGGTGCCGGGGATCACGGGCGCCGTGCTCGGCGTGATCATGGTCCAGCTGTATCTGCTGCTCGACTGCGTCGACGGCGAGATCGCCCGCTGGCGCAAGCAGTACTCCATGGCCGGCGTCTACCTGGACCGCGTCGCCGCGTACCTGTGCGACGCCGCGGTGCTCGTCGGCTTCGGCCTGCGCGCCGCCGACCTGTGGGGCTCGGGCCGCATCGACTGGCTGTGGGCCTTCCTCGGCACGCTCGCCGCGCTCGGCGCCATCCTGATCAAGGCGGAGACCGACCTCGTCGGTGTCGCCCGGCACCAGCAGGGCCTGGCGCCGGTCAAGGAGTCGGCCTCCGAGCCGCGCTCCTCCGGCATGGCCCTGGCCCGCAGGGCCGCGGGCGCCCTGAAGTTCCACCGGCTCGTGCTCGGCATCGAGGCGTCCCTGCTGATCCTGGTCCTCGCGATCGTGGACTCGGTCCGCGGCGACCTGCTCTTCTCGCGCATCGGTGTGGCCGTCCTGGCCGGCATCGCGATGCTGCAGACCCTGCTGCACCTCGTGTCCATCCTCGCCTCCAGCAGGCTGAAGTGAGTGCGGCGGGGAGCCGGCCCCTGAAGGTCGGCGCGGTCATCATCACCATGGGCAACCGGCCGCAGGAGCTGCGCGCCCTGCTCGACTCGGTCGCCAAGCAGGACGGCGACCCGGTCGAGGTGGTGGTCGTCGGCAACGGCGCCCCCGTGCCCGACGTCCCCGAAGGCGTACGCACCGTCGAGCTGCCCGAGAACCTCGGCATCCCCGGCGGGCGCAACGTCGGCATCGAGGCCTTCGGCCCCGGCGGCACCGACGTCGACGTGCTCCTCTTCCTCGACGACGACGGCCTCCTGGCCAACACGGACACGGCCCAGCTGTGCCGCGAGGCCTTCGCCGCCGACCCGAAGCTCGGCATCATCAGCTTCCGCATCGCCGACCCGGACACGGGTGAGACCCAGCGCCGCCACGTCCCGCGGCTGCGCGCGGCCGACCCGATGCGCTCCTCGCGCGTGACGACCTTCCTCGGCGGCGCCAACGCCGTCCGTACGCAGGTCATGGCCGAGGTCGGCGGCCTGCCCGACGAGTTCTTCTACGCCCACGAGGAGACCGACCTCGCCTGGCGTGCGCTGAACGCGGGCTGGATGATCGACTACCGCGCCGACATGGTGCTCTTCCACCCCACGACCGCCCCGTCCCGGCACGCGGTCTACCACCGAATGGTCGCCCGCAACCGCGTCTGGCTCGCCCGCCGCAACCTGCCCGCGCTCCTGGTCCCGGTCTACCTCGGCGTGTGGATGCTCCTGACCCTGGCCAGGCGGCCTTCGGGCCCCGCGCTCAAGGCCTGGTTCGGCGGCTTCAAGGAGGGCTGGACGACGCCCTGCGGACCTCGCCGACCGATGAAGTGGCGTACGGTGTGGCGCCTGACCCGACTGGGCCGACCTCCTGTCATCTGACAAGCTCGGGTCTGAGAACATCTGGGCCATACCCCGGTCCCTGGCCCACGCCTACGCCCGACCGGCTGCGCATCTGAAGACGAAAGTTTCCACTCGTGAGTGAGACAACGCATGACGGCGGAGTCGCGGTGACAGCGCCCCCGTCGCCCGATGACGGGCTCTCCCGCGCCGATCTCGCCGCCAAGTACGGTCTGACCGTCAGCGGCGCACGGCCCGGACTTTTCGAGTACGTCCACCAGCTCTGGGGACGGCGCCACTTCATCCTCGCCTTCTCGCAGGCGAAGCTGACCGCCCAGTACAGCCAGGCCAAGCTCGGCCAGCTGTGGCAGGTGGCGACGCCACTCCTGAACGCGCTCGTCTACTTCCTGATCTTCGGCCTGATCCTGAAGGCGGACCGGGGCTTCGAACGTGAGGTCTACATTCCGTTCCTGGTCACGGGCGTCTTCGTCTTCACCTTCACGCAGTCCTCGGTGATGGCGGGCGTCCGGTCGATCTCCGGCAACCTGGGCCTGGTCCGCGCGCTGCACTTCCCGCGGGCCTCGCTGCCGATCTCGTTCTCGCTCCAGCAGCTCCAGCAGCTGCTGTTCTCGATGATCGTGCTCTTCATCATCACGATCGGCTTCGGCAGCTACCCCAAGCTGTCGTGGCTGCTGATCTTCCCGGTCCTCGCCCTGCAGTTCCTGTTCAACACAGGCCTCGCGATGATCATGGCGCGGCTCGGCAGCAAGACCCCCGACCTCGCGCAGCTCATGCCGTTCGTGATGCGTACGTGGATGTACGCGTCCGGCGTGATGTTCTCCATCCCGGTCATGCTCCAGGGCAGGCCGGAGTGGATCGCGGACATCCTGCAGTGGAACCCCGCGGCCATCTACATGGACCTGATGCGCTTCGCGCTGATCGACGGCTACGGCAGCGAATACCTCCCGAACCACGTCTGGGCGGTCGCGGCGGGCTGGGCCGTGCTGGTCGCCGTCGGCGGCTTCGTGTACTTCTGGAAGGCTGAGGAGCGTTACGGCCGTGGCTGAAGAAGACAAGATCACCGACAAGGGGCACATCCCCACCGTCATCGCGGACGAGCTGCACATCGTCTACCGCGTGAACGGCGCGAAGACGGGCAAGGGCAGCGCCACCTCCGCGCTGAGCCGCATCGTCCGGCGCGGCGAGGAGCGGGGCGTACGCAAGGTGCACGCCGTGCGCGGCGTCAGCTTCACGTCCTACCGCGGCGAGGCCATCGGCCTGATCGGCTCGAACGGCTCGGGCAAGTCGACCCTGCTGCGCGCCATCGCGGGCCTGCTGCCCGCGGAGAAGGGCAAGGTCTACACCGACGGCCAGCCCTCGCTGCTCGGCGTGAACGCGGCCCTGATGAACGACCTGACCGGCGAGCGCAACGTCATACTCGGCGGGCTCGCGATGGGCATGACGCGCGAGCAGATCAGGGAGCGCTACCAGGACATCGTCGACTTCTCGGGGATCAACGAGAAGGGCGACTTCATCACCCTGCCGATGCGCACCTACTCCTCCGGCATGGCCGCCCGTCTGCGCTTCTCCATCGCGGCCGCCAAGGACCACGACGTACTGATGATCGACGAGGCGCTGGCGACGGGCGACCGGAAGTTCCAGAAGCGCTCCGAGGCCCGCATCCGCGAGCTCCGCAAGGAGGCCGGCACGGTCTTCCTGGTCAGCCACAACAACAAGTCCATCCGTGACACCTGTGACCGTGTGCTGTGGCTCGAGCGCGGTGAGCTGCGCATGGACGGGCCGACCGACGAGGTCATCAAGGAGTACGAGAAGTTCACGGGCAAGTAGCCCCGCCCGTACGTCCGAATACGCCAGGGCCCCGCCGGAGTCAACCCGGTGGGGCTCTGCCGCGTCATCAGTCTTCGACTGCCCCAATGGCCTCTCAAGTCCCTTGGGCCCAGGGAAGATTGACGCCAATCGGTGTGTTGTTGTGATGCGCGGAACACCCCGACGATGCAGGCTGCGTTGTACAACGTAAGCTGTACCGGTGCTGATTCGCGGCAAGTGGGGCGATATCGCGCGGCGCCCCGGCTCATGACTCGGTCCGCCTCGCGGAGTGCCGGGCGGCGTGTCCGAAATAGGATGTATTGGGTCGGCAGTGTAGAACGGGAGATGTGACGGCAATGGCTACGGATGATCTCCATCTGCGCGACGCATCCGCCGTCCTCGCGAAGGCCGCGGACGAGAACTTCCCGGTGGCGCCCTTCTTCCTGCCCCGCGCCTGGCGCGACGACCTCATGGCCGTGTACGGCTACGCCCGCCTCGTGGACGACATCGGCGACGGCGACCTTGCCCCCGGCGGCGCCGACGCCCGGTACCTCGGCGTGGACCCCGAGGCCGCCGACGACCGCATCGCCCTCCTGGACGCCTTCGAGGCCGACCTGCGCCGGGTCTTCGACGGCACGCCCCGCCACCCGCTGATGCGCGCCCTCCAGCCCACCGTGCGCCGCTGTGGCCTCACCCCCGAACCCTTTCTCGGCCTGATCGCGGCCAACCGCCAGGACCAGCTCGTCGCGCGCTACGAGACGTACGACGACCTGCTGGCCTACTGCGAGCTGTCCGCGAACCCCGTGGGCCGTCTGGTCCTCGGCATCACCGGCACCGCGACCCCGGAGCGGATCCGCCGCTCGGACGCGGTGTGCACCGCCCTCCAGATCGTCGAGCACCTGCAGGACGTCGCCGAGGACCTGGGGCGGGACCGTATTTACCTGCCCGCGCAGGACATGAAGCGGTTTCATGTCCAGGAGCGGGACCTGACCGCAGTGACAGCAGGCGCATCGGTGCGCGCGCTGGTTGCATATGAAGCAGAACGCGCCCGCTGCCTCCTGAATGAAGGCACCCCCCTGGTGGGTAGCGTCCACGGCAGGCTGAAGGTGCTGCTTGCGGGCTTCGTGGCTGGGGGGAGAGCGGCGGTTCACGCGATCGCCGCTGCCGGATACGACGTACTTCCTGGACCGCCCAAGCCCACCAAACCGCGTTTGCTGCGCGAGGTGGGTGCGGTTCTGCGAGGAGAGGGGTGAGCCGGACCGTGGAGTCAGGCCCGAACGTGTCCGCGCCGGTACTCGCCGCATACAGCTATTGCGAGGCCGTGACCGGGCAGCAGGCACGCAATTTCGCGTACGGCATCAGGCTGCTTCCGATGCCCAAGCGCCGCGCGATGTCGGCGCTCTACGCCCTTTCGCGGCGCGTGGACGACATCGGCGACGGCGCGCTCGCGCCGGACGTCAAGGCCGAGCGCCTCGACGAGACCCGGGCGCTGCTCGCCCGCATCCGCAAGGGTGAGGTGGACGACGACGACACCGACCCGGTGGCGGTCGCGCTCACGCACGCCGCGACGCACTTCTCCATCCCGCTCGAAGGGCTCGACGAGCTGATCGACGGCGTCCTGATGGACGTCCGCGGTGAGACGTACGAGACGTGGGAGGACCTCAAGGTCTACTGCCGGTGCGTGGCGGGGGCCATCGGACGGCTCTCCCTCGGCGTGTTCGGCACGGAGCGGGGGGCGCTGAACGCCGAGCGCGCGCCGGAGTATGCCGACACGCTCGGGCTCGCGCTCCAACTGACCAACATCCTGCGTGACGTTCGCGAGGACGCGGAGGGCGGTCGCACCTATCTGCCCGCCGACGACCTGGCGAAGTTCGGCTGCTCCGCCGGCTTCTCGGGCCCGCAGCCGCCCGCCGGGTCCGACTTCGCCGGGCTCGTGCACTTCGAGGTGCGCAGGGCGCGGGCGCTGTTCGCCGAGGGGTACCGGCTGCTGCCCATGCTGGACAGGCGCAGCGGGGCCTGCGTCGCCGCCATGGCGGGCATCTACCGGCGGCTTCTCGACCGCATCGAGCGGGACCCGGAGGCGGTCCTGCGCGGACGTGTCTCGCTGCCGGGACGCGAAAAGGCGTACGTCGCCGTGCGCGGTCTCTCCGGTCTCGACGCCCGCACCATCTCCCGACAGACCGTCAGGAGGCGTACTTGATGGGCATCCACGGCGAATGCGGTGAACGTAGGGCAACCTCCGCCAACCGGTGGGCAACCCTCCGCTCCGCCCCGGCGTCCCAGACTGCAACGGCCGAGGGGGGAAGCGCATGAGAGACGACGACACGCGATCGTCCGCGGAGGCCGACGACCACGTGGGACGAGGGGCCGCCGTGGTGGTCGGCGGCGGTCTGGCCGGCATCACCGCGGCGCTGTCCCTCGCCGACGCGGGCCTGCGCGTGACGCTGCTCGAAGGACGGCCGAGGCTGGGCGGGCTCGCCTTCTCCTTCAAGCGCGGCGAGCTGACCGTCGACAACGGCCAGCACGTCTATCTGCGCTGCTGCACCGCCTACCGCTGGTTCCTCGACCGCGTCGACGCAGCGGCCCTCGCGCCCCTGCAGGAACGTCTCGACGTGCCCGTGCTCGACGCCGACCGGAACCGTCTGGGCCGGCTGCGCCGCACCGCGCTGCCCGTGCCGCTGCACCTGGCGGCGAGCCTCGCCACGTATCCGCACCTGTCGCTAGCCGAGCGCGCCAACGTCGGGCGCGCCGCGCTCGCCCTCAAGGGGCTCGACCCGGCCGACCCCAAGCTGGACGGCCAGGACTTCGGCAGCTGGCTCGCCGCGCACGGTCAGTCCGCGCGTGCCGTCGAGGCCCTGTGGGACCTGGTCGGCGTGGCCACGCTGAACGCCGTCGCGGGGGACTCCTCGCTGGGCCTCGCCGCGATGGTCTTCAAGACCGGGCTGCTCTCGGACCCGGGCGCCGCCGACATCGGCTGGGCACGCGTGCCCCTCGGTGATCTCCATGACACGCTCGCCCGCAAGGCGCTCGACTCCGCGGGCGTGCGAACCGAACTGAGGACACGAGTCACCTCCATCTCCCGTACGGAGAACGGGGGTTGGAAGGTAGAAGTTCCCGGCGAGGAGATCGAGGCGGACACCGTCGTGCTCGCCGTGCCGCAGCACGAGACCCACGACCTGCTGCCGGACGGCGTCCTGGACGAGCCCGACCGGCTGCTCGACATCGACAACGCGCCGATCCTCAACATCCACGTCGTGTACGACCGCAAGGTGCTCAAGCGGCCCTTCTTCGCGGCCATCGGCTCGCCGGTGCAGTGGGTCTTCGACCGGACCGACGCCTCCGGGCTCGCCGACGGCCAGTACCTCGCGCTGTCCCAGTCCGCTGCCCAGGACGAGATCGACGCGCCCGTCGCCGCGCTGCGCGAGCGCTATCTGCCGGAGCTGGAGCGGCTGCTGCCCGCCGCGCACGGCGCCGAGGTGCGGGACTTCTTCGTGACCCGGGAGCGCACGGCCACGTTCGCGCCGACGCCCGGTGTGGGCCGGCTGCGGCCCGGTGCCCGCACCAAGGCCGACGGCCTGTACCTGGCCGGTGCGTGGACCGCCACCGGGTGGCCCGCGACCATGGAGAGCGCCGTCCGCAGCGGCATCAGTGCCGCCGACGCGGCTCTCCGTGCGCTCGACCGCCCCCGTGACCACCTCTTCGACGTCGAGGAGGCCGCGTGAAGCTCGACCTTCTGGGGTCAGGTCCCCAGGAATCCAGCACCGGAACAAGAGGAGAGACTGTGCCGACTGTGCCCTCGGCCGAATCGGCTGCCGACACGGTGGACGTGACCTCACTGCTCGAGCGCGGAAGGACGCTGGCCACCCCGGTGCTGCGGGCCGCCGTGGACCGCCTCGCGCCGCCCATGGACACCGTAGCCGCCTACCACTTCGGCTGGATCGACGCCGAGGGCAACCCGGCGGACGGCGACGGCGGCAAGGCCGTGCGCCCCGCCCTCGCCCTGCTCTCCGCGGAGGCCGCGGGCGCCGCGCCGGAGGTCGGCGTACCCGGAGCTGTCGCCGTCGAACTGGTGCACAACTTCTCGTTGCTGCACGACGACCTGATGGACGGCGACGAGCAGCGCCGCCACCGCGACACGGTGTGGAAGGTGCACGGCCCGGCCCAGGCCATCCTCGTCGGCGACGCCCTCTTCGCGCTCGCCAACGAGATCCTCCTGGAGATCGGCACCGTCGAGGCGGGCCGCGCCACGCGCCGCCTGACCACCGCCACCCGCGCCCTGATCGACGGCCAGGCGCAGGACATCTCCTACGAGCACCGCGAGCGGGTCACCGTCGAGGAGTGCCTGGAGATGGAGGGCAACAAGACCGGCGCCCTGCTCGCCTGCGCGGTCTCCATCGGCGCGGTCCTCGGCGGCGCCGACGACCACACCGCCGACACGCTGGAGAAGTACGGCTACCACCTCGGCCTCGCCTTCCAGGCCGTGGACGACCTGCTCGGCATCTGGGGCGACCCGGAGGCCACCGGGAAGCAGACCTGGAGCGACCTGCGCCAGCGCAAGAAGTCACTGCCGGTGGTGGCCGCGCTCGCCGCGGGCGGACCCGCCTCCGAGCAGCTCGGCGAGCTGCTCGCGGCCGACGCCAAGAGCAACGACTTCGACAGCTTCTCCGAGGAGGAGTTCGCCGCACGCGCCGCCCTGATCGAGCAGGCGGGCGGCCGTGAGTGGACCGCCGAGGAGGCCCGGCGCCAGCACACCATCGCCATCGAGGCGCTGGACACCGTCCAGATGCCTGACCGGGTTCGGGCGCAGCTCGTCGCGCTCGCCGACTTCGTCGTCGTACGGAAGAGATGATCACTATCGGGCAGATATGACTCGCAGTCGCCGGCCGGCGCCCAGCGCGTCGGCCGACGGCGGACCCACAGCAGAGAAGACGACTGCACGAAGGGGAAGCCATGACAGCGACGACCGACGGAAGCACCGGAGCGGTGACGCCCCGCGCGGCCTCGGCCAGCCAGCCACTCGACCGGGCCGTAGCGACGGCAGGGCCGCTCGACGCCGCCGCGCGCGCCATACGGCGCTCCACGGATTTCCTGCTCGCGCAGCAGGACGCCCAGGGCTGGTGGAAGGGCGACCTCGACACGAACGTGACGATGGACGCCGAGGACCTGCTGCTCCGTCAGTTCCTGGGAATCCGGGACGAGAAGACCACCCGCGCCGCCGCGCTCTTCATCCGCGGCGAGCAGCGCGACGACGGCACCTGGGCCACCTTCTTCGGCGGCCCCGGCGAGCTCTCCACCACCATCGAGGCGTACGTCGCGCTGCGCCTCGCGGGCGACGCCCCGGGCGATCCGCACATGGCGCGGGCCTCCGCCTGGATCCGCGACCAGGGCGGCATCGCCGCGAGCCGGGTCTTCACCCGTATCTGGCTCGCCCTGTTCGGCTGGTGGAAGTGGGACGACCTGCCCGAACTCCCGCCGGAGCTCATCTACTTCCCCAAGTGGCTGCCCCTCAACATCTACGACTTCGGGTGCTGGGCCCGGCAGACGATCGTGCCGCTCACGGTCGTCTCCGCCAAGCGCCCCGTCCGGCCCGCGCCCTTCACGCTGGACGAACTGCACAGCGACGCGCGCGTACCCAACCCCGGCAAGCCCCTTGCGCCGATGGCCAGTTGGGACGGCGTCTTCCAGCGCCTCGACAAGGCGCTGCACCTCTACCACAAGGTCGCCCCGCGCAAAGTACGCAAGGCGGCGATGAACCACGCCGCTCGCTGGATCATCGAACGCCAGGAGAACGACGGCTGCTGGGGCGGCATCCAGCCGCCCGCCGTCTACTCCGTGATCGCCCTGCATCTGCTCGGCTACGACCTGGAGCACCCGGTCCTCAAGGCGGGCCTCGCCTCGCTCGACCGGTTCGCGGTCTGGCGCGAGGACGGCGCCCGGATGATCGAGGCCTGTCAGTCGCCGGTCTGGGACACCTGTCTGGCGACCATCGCGCTCGCCGACGCGGGCGTGCCCGCCGACCACCCGCAGCTCGTCAAGGCCGCCGACTGGATGCTCGCCGAGGAGATCACACGCCCCGGTGACTGGTCCGTACGCAGGCCCCGACTGGCCCCGGGCGGCTGGGCGTTCGAGTTCCACAACGACAACTACCCGGACATCGACGACACCGCCGAGGTCATCCTGGCGCTGCGCCGCGTCGACCACCCGGACCGCCGGCGCATGGAGGACGCGATCGCCCGCGGCGTGCGCTGGAACCTGGGCATGCAGTCCAAGAACGGCGCCTGGGCGGCCTTCGACGCCGACAACACCAGCCCGTTCCCCAACCGGCTGCCGTTCTGCGACTTCGGCGAGGTCATCGACCCGCCGTCGGCCGACGTCACCGGGCACGTCGTCGAGATGCTCGCCATCGAGGGCAAGGCACACGACCCGCGCACCCGGCGCGGCATCGAGTGGCTGCTCGCCGAACAGGAGCCGGACGGCTCGTGGTTCGGCCGCTGGGGCGTCAACTACGTCTACGGCACAGGGTCCGTGGTGCCCGCGCTCACCGCGGCGGGCCTGCCGGGCTCGCACCCCGCGGTGCGCCGCGCCGTGGCCTGGCTGGAGTCGGTGCAGAACGACGACGGCGGCTGGGGCGAGGACCTGCGCTCCTACCGCTACGAGGAGTGGCGGGGCCACGGCGCCTCCACCGCCTCGCAGACCGCCTGGGCGCTGCTCGCGCTGCTCGCGGCCGGCGAGGCGGAGTCCAAGGCCGTGGAGCGCGGCGTCACCTGGCTCGCCGAGACCCAGCGGGACGACGGCTCCTGGGACGAGCCGTACTTCACCGGCACCGGCTTCCCCTGGGACTTCTCCATCAACTACCACCTCTACCGGCAGGTGTTCCCCCTCACCGCCCTTGGCCGGTACGTCAACGGAGAGCCGTTCGCGGGCCTCACCGTCAAGGGGGGCTGATGGAGCGCACCCCGGCCGCGCAGGACCCCGCACCGCTGCTGATCGCCTGCGCGCTCGGCATCGAGCGCCTCGCCCTGCGCACGGGCGACCGCACGGGCGCGCACGGGCGGGTCACCGTGCTCCGCACGGGCATGGGCCCCAAGAACGCCGAGCGCGCCGTCACCGGCGCCCTCGGCAAGGAACCGCTGCGCCACGCCGCCGTCGTGGCCACCGGCTTCTGTGCCGGGCTCGCCCCCGGCATGCACCCCGGCGACCTGGTCGTCGCCGAGGAGACCCGCGACGCACACGGCCACACGGAGTGCGTTGGCACCGATCTGCTGGTCAAGGAGCTGGTGCGCGCCCTGCCGGGACGCACCGTGCACACCGGCCCGCTCACCGGCTCCGACCACGTCGTCCGCGGACACGAACGCGCCGACCTGCTCGCCACGGGCGCGATCGCGGTGGACATGGAGTCCGCCGCGACGCTGCACAGCGCGCTGCGGGCGGGAGACCGGCCGGTTGCCGCCGTCCGGGTGGTCGTGGACGCCCCACAGCACGAACTCGTCCGCATCGGCACGGTGCGCGGTGGAATATCGGCTTTCCGTGTTCTTCGTGCCGTGCTTCCCGCATTTTTCGAATGGCACCGTTCTTCTTTGCTCCCCCGGAGGTGAGCCAGATGGCCATGCCGCTGCGCCAGACCATCAAGGTCGCGACGTATCTCTTTGAACAGAAGCTCCGCAAGCGTGAGAAGTTTCCGCTGATCGTCGAGTTGGAGCCGCTCTTCGCGTGCAATCTCGCGTGCGAGGGATGCGGAAAGATCCAGCACCCGGCCGGAGTGCTCAAGCAGCGCATGCCGGTGGCCCAGGCCGTGGGCGCCGTGCTGGAATCCGGTGCGCCGATGGTGTCCATCGCCGGTGGCGAACCGCTGATGCACCCTCACATCGACGAGATCGTGCGGCAGTTGGTGGCGAAGAGGAAGTACGTCTTCCTCTGCACCAACGCCATGCTGCTGCGCAAGAAGCTGGAGAAGTTCACCCCTTCCCCGTACTTCGCGTTCGCCGTGCACATCGACGGCATGCGTGAGCGGCACGACGAATCCGTCGCGAAGGAGGGTGTGTTCGACGAGGCGGTGGAGGCCATCAAGGAAGCCAAGAAGCAGGGTTTCCGGGTGACCACCAACTCCACCTTCTTCAGCAACGACACGCCGCAGAACATCATCGAGGTCCTCAACTTCCTCAACGACGAGCTGGAAGTCGACGAGATGATGCTGTCGCCCGCCTACGCCTACGAGAAGGCGCCCGACCAGGAGCACTTCCTGGGCGTCGACCAGACCCGCGAGCTCTTCAAGAAGGCCTTCGCGGGCGGCAACAGGCGGCGCTGGCGCCTGAACCACTCGCCCCTGTTCCTCGACTTCCTGGAGGGCAAGGCGGACTTCCCGTGCACCGCGTGGGCGATCCCGAACTACTCGCTCTTCGGCTGGCAGCGCCCCTGCTACCTGATGAGCGACGGGTACGTCCCGACGTACAAGGAGCTCATCGAGGAGACCGACTGGAGCAAGTACGGCCGCGGCAAGGACCCGCGGTGCGCCAACTGCATGGCGCACTGCGGCTACGAGCCGACCGCCGTCCTCGCCACCATGGGCTCCCTCAAGGAGTCCATCCGCGCCGCCCGCGAGACGGTCTCCGGAAACCGCGGGTGACGTGATGACCCCTGGAACGCCTGTCGCACTGGGCCTTCCTGAGCTGCCGGTCCGACCGATCGCGGAGCGTCGCGTCTCGCGGCGCATCGAGGTCGGGCCGGTGGCCGTGGGGGGCGGTGCGCCCGTCTCGGTGCAGTCCATGACCACGACGCGTACGTCCGACATCGGGGCGACGCTGCAGCAGATCGCCGAACTCACGGCGTCCGGCTGCCAGATCGTGCGGGTCGCGTGCCCGACGCAGGACGACGCGGACGCGCTGTCCACCATCGCGCGCAAGTCGCAGATCCCGGTGATCGCCGACATCCACTTCCAGCCGAAGTACGTCTTCGCGGCGATCGACGCCGGGTGCGCGGCGGTGCGGGTGAACCCCGGCAACATCAAGCAGTTCGACGACAAGGTCAAGGAGATCGCGCGGGCCGCGAACGACGCCGGTACGCCGATCCGGATCGGCGTCAACGCGGGCTCCCTGGACGCGCGCCTGCTCAAGAAGTACGGCAAGGCAACTCCCGAGGCGTTGGTCGAGTCGGCCCTGTGGGAGGCGTCGCTCTTCGAGGAGCACGGCTTCAGCGACATCAAGATCTCGGTCAAGCACAACGACCCGGTGGTCATGGTCAACGCCTACCGCCAGCTGGCCGCCGCCTGCGACTACCCGCTGCACCTCGGTGTGACGGAGGCGGGCCCGGCCTTCCAGGGCACGATCAAGTCGGCGGTGGCCTTCGGGGCGTTGCTGAGCGAGGGCATCGGCGACACCATCCGGGTCTCGCTGTCCGCGCCGCCCGCCGAGGAGGTCAAGGTCGGCATCCAGATCCTGGAGTCCCTCAACCTCCGCCAGCGGCGCCTGGAGATCGTCTCCTGCCCGTCCTGTGGGCGGGCCCAGGTGGACGTGTACAAGCTGGCCGACGAGGTCACGGCGGGCCTGGACGGCATGGAAGTGCCGCTGCGCGTCGCCGTCATGGGGTGTGTCGTGAACGGGCCGGGGGAGGCCCGCGAGGCGGATCTCGGTGTCGCGTCCGGCAACGGCAAGGGGCAGATCTTCGTCAAGGGCGAGGTCATCAAGACCGTCCCCGAGTCGAAGATCGTGGAGACCCTCATCGAAGAGGCGATGAAGATCGCCGCACAGATGGAGGACGAGGGCGTCACCTCAGGGGTGCCCGACGTCACCGTGAGCTGAGAAGAACCAGAGAGGGGGCCCGAGCATGACCATTCTGGAAACCATTCGGGGGCCGCGCGATCTGAAGGCGCTGACCGAGGCCGAGCTCGACGAACTGGCCGGGGAGGTCCGGGAGTTCCTGGTGCACGCGGTCGCCAGGACCGGAGGTCATCTCGGGCCCAATCTGGGGGTGGTGGAACTCTCCATCGCCCTCCATCGGGTCTTCGAGTCGCCGCTCGACCGGATCGTGTGGGACACCGGCCACCAGAGCTACGTGCACAAACTCCTGACCGGCCGGCAGGACTTCTCCAAGCTGCGCGGCAAGGGCGGCCTGTCCGGCTATCCCTCGCGCGCCGAGTCCGAGCACGACATCGTCGAGAACAGCCACGCGTCGACCGCGCTCGGCTGGGCCGACGGCCTGGCCAAGGCGCGCCAGGTCCTGGGGGAGCGGGGCCACGTCGTCGCCGTCATCGGGGACGGCGCGCTCACCGGCGGCATGGCGTGGGAGGCGCTCAACAACATCGCGGCCGCGAAGGACCGGCCGCTGATCATCGTCGTCAACGACAACGAGCGTTCGTACGCGCCCACCATCGGCGGCCTGGCCAACCACCTCGCCACACTGCGCACCACCGACAGCTACGAACGGGTCCTGGCCTGGGGCAAGGACATACTCCAGCGCACACCCGTCGTCGGACACACGCTGTACGAGTCGCTGCACGGAGCCAAGAAGGGGTTCAAGGACGCCTTCGCGCCGCAGGGCATGTTCGAGGACCTGGGGCTCAAGTACGTCGGGCCGATCGAGGGGCACGACACCGGGGCCGTCGAGTCGGCGCTGCGACGCGCCAAACGCTTCCACGGACCCGTCATCGTCCACTGCCTCACCGAGAAGGGGCGCGGCTACGAGCCCGCGCTCGCCGACGAGGCCGACCGTTTTCATACGGTCGGCGTGATGGACCCGCTGACCTGCGAACCCCTCGCACCCTCCAACGGCCCTTCCTGGACCTCGGTGTTCGGCGACGAGATCGTACGCATCGGGGCCGAGCGGGAGGACGTCGTCGCGATCACCGCGGCCATGCTGGGCCCGGTCGGCCTGACCAAGTTCGCCCAGGCCTATCCCGGCCGGGTGTGGGACGTGGGGATCGCGGAGCAGCACGCCACGGTGTCGGCGGCCGGGCTCGCGACCGGGGGCCTGCACCCCGTCGTCGCCGTCTACGCCACCTTCCTCAACCGCGCCTTCGACCAGCTCCTGATGGATGTCGCGCTGCACGAGTGCGGCGTCACCTTCGTCCTGGACCGGGCCGGTGTCACCGGCGTCGACGGAGCCTCGCACAACGGCATGTGGGACATGTCGATCCTCCAGGTCGTGCCGGGCCTGCGGATCGCCGCGCCGCGCGATGCCGACCAGCTGCGGACGCAGCTGCGGGAAGCGGTCGCCGTGGACGACGCGCCGACGCTGCTGCGCTTCCCCAAGGAGTCGGTGGGTCCCGCGATCCCCGCGGTGGACCGGATCGGCGGCATGGACGTGCTGAGCCGAGACGGCCAAGACACCGACGCGGACGTGCTGTTGGTGGCGGTCGGCGTGATGGCGCCCGTCTGCCTCCAGGCCGCGGAGCTGCTGCGGGAGCGGGGGCTCAGCTGCACCGTGGTCGACCCGCGCTGGGTCAAGCCGGTCGACGCCGAGCTGCCCGCCCTCGCCGCGCGCCACCGGGTCGTGGGGGTCGTCGAGGACAACAGCCGCTCCTCCGGGGTCGGTGCTGCGGTCGCCCTCGCGCTGGGCGATGCCGAAGTCGACGTACCCATAAGGAGGTTCGGCATCCCCGAGCAGTTCCTCGCGCACGCCAAGCGGGGCGAGGTGCTCGCGGACCTCGGGCTTACCCCGGTCGAGATCGCGGGGCGGATCAGCGCCACCCTGGCAGCCAAGGAGCACGGAGCATGACCAAGGAGTTCGACCTCGGCAGACTCCTCGCCGAGCGGGGCGCCGAGCGCTACGAACTGCACGCGCGGCATTTGAACCACCAACTGCCGCGCATGCTGCACACCATCGGCTTCGACAAGGTCTACGAACGGGCCGAGGGCGCGTACTTCTGGGACGCGGACGGCAACGACTACCTCGACATGCTCGCGGGCTTCGGCGTGATGGGCCTGGGCCGTCACCATCCCGTCGTGCGCAAGGCGCTGCACGACGTCCTGGACGCCTCGCTCGCCGACCTGACGCGCTTCGACTGCCAGCCGCTGCCCGGCCTCCTCGCCGAGCAGCTGCTGACCAGAAGTCCGCACCTGGACCGGGTGTTCTTCGGCAACAGCGGCACGGAGGCCGTCGAGACCGCCCTGAAGTTCGCGCGGTACGCGACGGGCAGGCCCAGGGTGCTCTACTGCACGCACGCCTTCCACGGCCTGACCACCGGGTCCCTCTCCGTCAACGGCGAGTCCGGCTTCCGGGACGGCTTCGCACCCCTGCTCCCCGACACGGCGATCCCGCTCGGCGACCTGGACGCGCTGAGCAAGGAGCTGAAGAAGGGCGACGTGGCCGGGCTCATCCTGGAGCCCATCCAGGGCAAGGGCGTGCACGAGACGCCGCCCGGCTATCTGCGCGCCGCCCAGGAGCTGCTGCACCGGCACAAGGCGCTGCTCATCGCCGACGAGGTGCAGACCGGCCTGGGCAGGACCGGCGACTTCTACGCCTACCAGCACGAGGAAGGCGTCGAGCCGGACCTGCTGTGCGTCGCGAAGGCGCTGTCGGGCGGCTATGTGCCGGTCGGCGCGACCCTCGGCAAGGACTGGATCTTCAAGAAGGTCTACTCGTCCATGGACCGGGTGCTCGTGCACTCGGCGAGCTTCGGCTCCAACGCGCAGGCCATGGCGGCCGGGCTCGCGGTCCTGTCCGTCATGGACGACGAGGAGATCGTCGCGAACGCGCGCGTCACCGGTGAGCTCCTGAAGTCGCGGCTCGGCGCGCTCGTCGACCGCTACGAGCTGCTGAGCGAGGTGCGCGGCCGGGGCCTGATGGTCGGCATCGAGTTCGGCCGCCCCAAGTCGCTGAAGCTGCGCAGCCGTTGGGCCATGCTCCAGGCGGCGCGCAAGGGGCTCTTCGCGCAGATGGTGGTCGTGCCGCTGCTGCAGAAGCACCGCATCCTCACGCAGGTCTCCGGCGACCATCTGGAGGTCATCAAGCTGATCCCGCCGCTGACCATCGGGGAGCGGGAGGTCGACCGGTTCGTCGAGGCCTTCACCGACGTGATGGACGAGGCGCACAGCGGCGGCGGGCTGATGTGGGACTTCGGCAAGACGCTGGTGAAGCAGGCGGTCGCGAACCGCTGAGCCGCCCGGAGGCCGGGCCGGAGGCTTTTGCCTCTGAGGCAAGAAAGTTGCCTCGGGGGCAAAGGCCTGGCTCAATCGGGGTATGAGCAATGCCGAGCCCGAAACGGTCGGCCCGGAGGCCGCCGAGGCCCTGCCGGCCGTCGCCCCGCAACTGCGTGAGCTGCGGCGCCGTGCCACGCTGACGCTGGAGGCCGCGGCCCGCTCCGCCGGGCTCTCGCCCGCCCATCTCTCCCGTCTGGAGACCGGGCAGCGCCAGCCGTCCCTGCCGATGCTGCTCGCACTCGCCCGCACCTACGGTACGACGGTCTCGGAGCTCCTCGGCGAGACGCCCACGGACCGGGACGCGATCGTCCGCGCCGCGGACATGGAGCCGACACGGGCGGGCGGCTGGACCTACTGGCAGGCGGGCGCGCAGGCCCGTGGCATGCAGGCCCTGCGGGTGCACGTGCCGCACGGGGCGCAGGGCGACATCGTGCGCGTCCACCCCGGCGAGGAATGGCTCTACGTCCTCCAGGGGCGCCTGCGGCTGCGGCTCGGCGACACCACGCACACCCTCGAACCCGGGGACAGCGCGCACTTCGACTCGCTGACCCCGCACCGGATCGCCGCCGCCGACCACCTCGGCACCGACCTTCTCTTCGTCCACACCCTGCTGCAGAGTCCCGCCACCGCGCTGTGCCTCGGCGGGACCGCGCACAGCCCCAGCCTGGGAGACCCGCGATGACGGAACCCGAAGCGCAGCGTCCCGCCCCGACGGACCCCGCGCCCGTGCCCACGCCTGTGTCCCCGCCCGCACCCGCCAAGAAGGCGATGTCCATGGAGGAGAAGTTCCCCCGCGGGCTCTGGGTCCGGCTGATCGTCTACGTGGCCGTCGGCCACCTCTTCGCGGCCTTCATCTATCTGCTGTTCTCGCTGGGCGCGCAGAACCAGTGACGGGCGGCGCCCCTCAGTCCAGCAGGCGCTCGCGCAGCCGCTCGCGGATCTCCGGGGTCACCTTGAGGCCCTCGGCGAGGTAGGTCTCCGTGTCGCCCCAGATCTGCTCGATCGTCTCGAAGGCGGCGTGCAGATACTCGATCCGGGCCTCGAAGAGGGGGCTGAGCAGCTGCATGACCTCGGGGGACATCGCGTTGGGGGAGTCGTCGCCGCGGCGCACCTTGTAGCGGCGGTGGGTGGCGTTCGACTCCAGGTAGTCCGCCTCGATGGCGTCGCGCTCGACGCCGACGGCCAGGAGCGTGACGGCTATCGAAAGGCCCGCGCGGTCCTTGCCCGCGGCGCAGTGCATCAGGGCGGGCAGGCTGTCGGCGGCCATGTCGTGCAGCACGCGGCTGTGCTCGGCGGTCCGCTCCTTGATGATCGCGCGGTACGTGTCGGAGAGGCTCCCCGCGGCCTGCCCGTCCGAGAGGGCCGCGCGCAGCTGGTCTATGTCGCCGTCGCGGACCATCGTCCAGAACTCGGCGCCGTGCGCCGGGTCGGTCAGCGGCAGGTTCACGTTGCGCACGCCGGGCAGCTCGACGTCCGGGCCCTCGAGCCGCTGGTCGGCCGCGTTGCGGAAGTCGTAGACCGTGTGCAGGCCCAGGGTGGAGAGGAACGCGGCGTCGGCCGCCGTGGCGTGCGCGAGGTGACCGCTGCGGAAGAGCCGGCCCTGCCGGACCCGGCGGCCGTCCACGGTCGGAAGTCCGCCCACGTCACGGAAGTTGCGGACTCCGGCCAGCTCGGGCTCGGTCGGCTTCGTCGGCGGGACCTGCTGCGTCACGGGGGGCTCCTCCCGTCCGGCCGCCGGCGCGGCTCGCCGGTGGGGTGCGGCTTCGACCATACGACATGGGTTCCTGAGGCAATCAGTGCTGGTGCGTGAGCGTTGCCTCACAGGTCCGGCCGGGTGCGGCACCAACCCGGCCGTACGGACACGGAGTTCGGACCGCGGGTCCACGGGGGAGGTCCGCCGGGTGTAAGCGGCGCAGGGGCCCGCCGCGTATTCCTGGCTTGGAGGAAACTTGACCGGTGGCTTATCTCACCCCCCGTCAACCCCTCCCTACGGTGGCGTAGGTCACTTAGCAAGGTGAAAGATATGACGACGTGAGAGCAGAGTCGACATCCTTCATCCCAGACACATTCACCTCCTACGCAGCGGTCGGCGACAGCTTCACCGAAGGCGTGGGGGACCCCGGTCCCGACGGAACGTTCGTCGGCTGGGCCGACCGCCTTGCCGTCTTGCTCGACGACCGGCTTCCGGAGCACACCTTCCGGTACGCCAACCTCGCCGTGCGCGGCAAGCTGCTCGACCAGGTCGTCGCGGACCAGGTGCCCCTGGCCAAGGAGCTGGGCCCCGACTTCCTGACGTTCTGTGCGGGCGGCAACGACATCATCCGTCCCGGCACCGACCCGGACGAGGTCGCCGAGCGGTTCGAGCGGGCCGTCGTCGACCTCACGTCGGCGGTCGGCACGGTCATGGTGACCACGGGGTTCGACACCCGCGGGGTGCCGGTCCTCAAGCACCTGCGCGGCAAGATCGCCACGTACAACGGTCACGTGCGCGCGATCGCCGACCGCTACGGCTGCCCGGTCCTCGACCTGTGGTCCCTCAAGACCATCCAGGACCGCCGCGCCTGGGACGGCGACCGGCTGCACCTCTCCGCCGAGGGCCACACGCGCGTGGCGCTCCGCGCGGCCCAGGTCCTGGGCCTCGAGGTCCCGGCGGACCCGGACCAGCCGTGGCCCCCGGAGCCGCCGCGCGGCACGCTCGAGGTGCGGCGCGACGACATCAACTGGGCGCGCGAGTACCTGGTGCCGTGGTTCGGGCGGCGGCTGCGCGGCGAGTCGTCGGGGGACCACGTGGAGGCGAAGGGCAGCGTGGACCCGTACACCGTCAGGATGCACATCACGTCGGCGTCCTAGGCGCGGGGCCGGGGGCACGGAAAACCGGATGCTTCCGTGGGCGGTGATCACTACGGTGAAGGTGTCCAGGTGCGAAGGCGCGGGTTACTTCCTTTGTTGGGGCGGTTGCGGGTTCGAGTCCCGTCGTCGACTTCGGGTCGGCGTAGCTCAATGGGGTAGAGCACCTTGTCACCCGCACCGACTTCGATCTCTGGACACCTGGCGTGAGCCGTCTGCCCTCGGGGGAAACCGGGCAGGCGGCTTCGTTGTGTCCGGGGTCAGTCCGTCGCCGATTCGGCCGACAGCAGGCCCAGTTCGCGGTCGAGGGCCTCGTCCACCCACGCCAGCATGCGGGTGCGGGGCAGCGCACCCTCGTACGCCGTCATCTGCACCGCCAGGCCGTCGAGCAGCGCCGTGAGCCGCAGGGCCGTGGTCCGGGGGTCGGCGCAGGTGAACTCGCCCGCCGAGACGCCCTGTGCGATGACCGCCGCGAGCGCCGCCTTCCACTGCTGGTCCAGCTCGCGCGTCACCGTGCGCAGGGTGGGTTCGCGCAGCGCCGCGGACCAGCCCTCGATCCACAGGCGCCAGCCCTTGGCCTGGCCGGTGGGGGCGTACCAGCGGACGGCGGCGCGCAGACGGCGCAGGGCCGTGCCGCGGCGGTCCAGCAGGGTGCGGAGGTGGGCGAGGTCGCCCTCCGCGGCGTGCGCGAAGGCCGCCGCCACCAGCTTCTCCTTCGTGGAGAAGTGGTACAGGACCAGCGCGTTGCTCACCCCCAGCGCCGCGGCCACGTCCGCGATGCGCACGGCCGCCACGCCGCGCACCTCGATCTGTTCGACGGTGGCGGCGAGCAGCTCCGCCCGCCGTTCCGCCACGCTCAACCGCACTCTCGCCACGCCGGGCAGCCTATCCACCCGCCGCCTGCGCGTTCGCGTACCAGCCGAATCGCTCCCCGATCACCGGCAGTCGGTCGGCCGCCAGCGCGTGGGCGGCCGCGCGCGGCGTCGTGCCCTCCGCGTCCGCGCGGTCCAGCATCACCTCGACCAGGGCCCGCATCGATCGGCGCGTGTGCGCGAAGGCCTCGTCCGCGTCGGCCCCGATGTCGCCGAAGAGCGTCCACCACCACCAGGCGTTGGTACCGGAGTTGACGACGACGTCCGGCAGGACGGTGACGCCGCGCTCGGTGAGGAGCCGCTCCGCCTCGGGCAGGACCGGCATGTTGGCCGCCTCCGCTATCCAACGGGCCGTGATCCGCGCCTGGTTGGTCTGGTTGATCGTGTACGAGACCGCTGCGGGGACCAGGATCTCCGCCTCCGCGGCCAGCCAGGCGTCGCCCGGCAGCTCGCGGTCGCCGGGGCGCAGGACCGAGCGGTCCACGGTGCCGTGCGCGTCGCGGGCGGCGAGCAGGGCCTCCACGTCGAGTCCCGCGGGGTTGGCGATGGTGCCCTTGATGTCGGCGACGGCCACCGTCGTCAGTCCCGCGCGGGCGAGGAACCGGGCGGTCGCGCCGCCCATCGTGCCCAGGCCCTGTACCGCCACGCGCGCGCCCGCGTGCGCGTGGCCCGCACGATCGAGCGCCGCGAGGACCGCCTCGGCCACTCCGTGGCCGCCGACCAGCTCGCCCAGGCCGATCCCGTCGACCTCCACGGCGAACGCGTCCGCCAGGCGCTCGCGGGCCGCCGCCTCGTCGTCCAGGAGCGGGTAGACGGCCTGGACGGAAGAGATCAGGCCTGCTTCGGCCGCCGCCTTGTCGACCAGGTCCTGGGTCAGGCCCAGGTCCTCGCCCGTCGTCCAGGAGCTCTCGATGTAGGGCCGCATCGCCCGCAGGTAGCGCACCAGGACGTCGTACGCCTCGGGGGTGCGCGGATCGCAGTCGATGCCGCCCTTGGCGCCGCCGAGCGGGATGTAGCGGGCGCCGGGGGCGTAGTGCAGGGCTTCCTTCATCGTCATCCCGCGCGCCAGCCCTGTGACCTCGTCGAGGGTGCAGCCGGGGCGCATCCGCAGGCCGCCGCTGCAGACACCGCGTACGAGGCGGTCGATGACCAGGAAACCCCGGTGACCGGTGATGTGGTCGGTCCAGGTGAGGGAGAGGAGGGGCGTGGGCATACCGGCGGACACGGGGGGAACAGGGGTCATGGAGTCCACTCCTACTGAATGGGGAATCAGTAGGAGTACATCACGCACCGATGCGGTTGTGGCCGATGCGGGTCGCTCCGCCCGGCCGCTGTCGGAGGCGGTGGACATAATGGAGATCTGACCCACCCATTCCAGGAGGTGCTGTGTCCCGTTCGCTGAGCTCTGGGCTCCGCTCGCTGAGGACCGCGCCCTTCGGCGCGGATCCGGCCGGTGAGCGGCTCGCGAGGATCCGCAGATCGCCGAATTTCGCCGACGGGACCTTCCAGAACCCCGAGGGGGCGCGGACGAAGCCCACCGGATCGACGCTCGAGTTCGCGAAGATCTACTTCCGCAAGGAGGAGCGGATCCGGCGCGGTCCCACGGGCACCGTTCCCGTGCACGCCACGACCCTCGCCGACCTCGCCAAGCCCCCGGTCGGCGGATTGCGGATCACCTGGATGGGGCACTCCAGTGTGCTCGCCGAGATCGACGGGCGGCGGGTGCTCTTCGACCCGGTCTGGGGCGAGCGCTGCTCCCCCTTCTCCTGGGTCGGCCCCAAGCGGCTGCACCCCGTGCCGGTGCCGCTCGCGGCGCTCGGCCCGGTGGACGTCGTGGTGATCTCGCACGATCACTACGACCACCTCGACATGCCCACCATCCAGGCCCTGGCGGGCACGGACACGGTCTTCGCGGTGCCGCTGGGCGTCGGCGCCCACCTGGAGCGCTGGGGCGTCCCCGCCGACCGGCTGCGCGAGCTCGACTGGAACGAGTCCGCGAAGGTGGCGGGCCTGACCCTGACGGCGACGCCCGCGCGCCACTTCTGCGGCCGCGGCCTGCGCAACTACCAGCACACGCTCTGGGCGTCCTGGGTCGTCGCGGGATCCGAGCACCGCATCTACCACAGCGGGGACACCGGCTATTTCGGCGGCTTCCGGGACATCGGCGCGGAGCACGGTCCTTTCGACGTCACGATGATCCAGATCGGCGCGTACAGCGAGTTCTGGCCTGACATCCACATGACCCCCGAGGAGGGCGTGCGCGCGCACCTGGACCTCCAGGGCGGGCGGCCCGAGGGCGTGATGCTGCCGATCCACTGGGGCACGTTCAACCTCGCGCCGCACCCGTGGACCGCGCCGGGCGAGGGCACGCTCGCCGCGGCGGGCCGTGCGGGGGCGCGGATCGCGCTGCCCGTCCCGGGTGAGCCGTTCGAGCCCGCGGCGGACTCCGTTCCGGCGGAGCCGTGGTGGCGCGGCGTCGCGATCGAGCCGGAGGGCGGGTGGACCCCTCCGCAGGACGTCACGGCGGACGTCGAGCGCACCGAGCCCGCCGACCGCGCGGAGCGCACGGAGGGCACCGGCGAGCCCGAGGCGGCGCGGGTCGGCTGACGGAAGCGGGCCGGGAGGCGCCGGGGTGCTCGCTGCCCGCGGCACCTCCCGGGAGGCCGGGGCGCCCGCGTACGACGGACGCGCCGCCCTGAGGCTCCAGCCGGAGGCGCCGCCCCGAGGCCCCAGCCGGGCGCGCCGCCCCGAGCCCCGGCCGGGCGCGGACGCCAGGGCCGAGCGGCGGCCCGCACCCTGCTCGGCCGGTGCGAGCGCTAATGGGCCTCGACCAGGAGCAGGGCGCGACAGGATCACGTCGTCGGCGTCTTCCGCCGTGATCCGCCGTGATCGGCGTGATCGGCCCCGGTCGGATCGCTACCGCCGCCCGCCGAACTCCCAGTCGTGGACCTCGATGCCCGCGTACCGGTCGGAAGCCAGGACACCGCGTGCCGTGTCCTGGTCCGGCGCCCGGACCAGCGCCGCCGTGCCCAGCCAGGTGGTGCCGTCGTCGGAGAGCAGCGGCCCGTACGCGATCAGCTCGTCCAGGTCCGGTGGTGTGTCGAGGTCGGCGTCCCGGCCCGAGCCGAGGCCGATGACCAGGTAGCGGTTGCCCTCGGTGGTGCCACCGGGGAAGTCCCACATGGTGCGCCCCAGCGTGTTGCGCCACCGGCGCAGCAGCACGTCGCGGTAGGCGCCCGCCTGGTAGTTGGGCTCGTCGAAGGCGAACGCGCGGGCGGCGGCGGGATCCGGCAGGTCCACGATGTGCACGCTGCCGGTGGGCGTCTCGCCGTCGGCCGCGAACGTCGGACCGCGCGCGATCAGCTCCGCCGCGTACTGGTCCATGTAGGACCAGTGGGCCTCCAGCAGTTCCTCGCGCAACGTGACGGAGCCGGGCCGATCGCGGTGGTAGCAGAAGAATTCCATGCACAGACTCTCGTCAACGGACGGCCGAGTCTCAACGGGTTTTGGTGACGAGGGTCGGAACAGACGCCCCACCGAACAGACGTCCCACCGTCTATTCGGACGGTCGTGCGACGCGTCATACCAGAGCGGGACGCGGAGTGCCGGACTTTGTCAACTGCCTCCCGCACATGAAGCGTTGGTGACTACCGTGAGTTTCCGCCGGTCGACGCAGGGATCATGGACAGGGATCGCGCCTGTGCCCTCCCGACCGGTACGGCGATGCCGCGAAGCCACGCGACGCGCGCCCGTCGGAGCCCGCACCCTGACCGAGGACGCTGATGTCTCACCTTCGTGCACCGGCCGCCCGCGCAGACCGCCGTGAGGGCGGCGGGCGGCACGGCAGGCCCGGCAGCCGCCCCGCCGCGCCGCTGCCCGAGGCCCGGATACGGCCCCAGCTCCTGCGTATCGCCGTGCTGCCCGCCGTCGCGGTGGTGCTCTGCGCCGGTGCCGCCGTGATCTTCATCGTCCGGTCCGCCCCGGGCCCGCTCGACCCCGCGCTCCTGCTCATCCTGGCCGCCGCCGGGGCCATCAGCCTGGCCAGCGTCGTGATCGCCGCCGTCGCCGCCGACCGCACCGCGACCTCCGTACGCGAGCGCGTCGGCACCCTGCGCCGCAGCACCGCGCGCGGCCAGGCCGAACTGCGCGACGTCGTCGAGAAGCTACGCCGCGGCGACGGTCCGCCCCCGCGCAGGGCACCGGCCAGATCCGCCCAGGACGGCGACGACTTCGGGCTGCTCGCCGACGAGCTGTCCCGGGCCCAGGACGTCGCCGTCTCCGCCGTCGTGCAGGCCTCGCAGCTCTCCAGCCACGCGGGCAGCGAACAGAAGGTCGAGGTCTTCGTCAATCTGGCCCGGCGCCTTCAGTCCCTCGTGCACCGCGAGATCTCGATCCTCGACGACCTGGAGAACGAGGTCGAGGACCCGGAACTGCTCAAGGGCCTCTTCCACGTCGACCACCTGGCCACCCGCATCCGCCGGCACGCCGAGAACCTCGCCGTGCTCGGCGGCGCCATATCGCGCCGCCAGTGGAGCAACCCGGTCTCCATGACGGAGGTGCTCCGCTCGGCCATCGCGGAGGTCGAGCAGTACTCCCGGGTCAAGCTGGTGCCGCCGATCGCCGGCACCCTGCGCGGCCACGCCGTCGCCGACGTCATCCACCTCCTCGCCGAACTCGTCGAGAACGCCACGGTGTTCTCCGCCCCGCACACCCAGGTCCTGCTGCGCACCAACCTGGTGACGGCGGGGCTCGCCGTCGAGGTCGAGGACCGCGGGCTCGGCATGCCCCTGACCGAGCAGAACAAGATGAACCACCTGCTCGCCGACCCGGACCAGGTCAACGTCGCGAGCCTCCTCCAGGACGGACGGATCGGCCTCTACGTGGTCTCCGCGCTCGCCCGGCGGCACGGCATCGCGGTCCGCCTCCAGACCAACATCTACGGCGGCGTGCAGGCCGTACTGATCCTGCCGCAGGGCCTGCTGGGCGCCGAGCCGCAGAACGAACCCGTCGCCGCCGGGCACCCGCAAGGGGCCCCGGACGCCGCGCCGCAGGACGCCCCCGACGGCGTACGGCAGAGGACACAGGCACCCGCGGCCGTCCCCCACCCGGAGCCGGTGGCCGTGCCGCGGCAGCCGGTGCCGGACGTGCCGCCGAGCGGGCCGCACGCTCCCGCACCGCACGCTCCCGTGGCGAACGGCTCCGGGCCCGCCCCGCTGCCCGTGCGCGGCCGGGAGGGCAGGCCCACCCCGGCCGACGCCGTGCCGGGGATCAGGCCTGAGGACCGCCAGGCCGCGGCCGAGAACGCCGGGACACCGCCGACCCCCCTCAACGGCGCCGTGCGCGGACGGGTGGGAAAGCCCCAACTGCCCAAGCGGCGCGCCCAGGAACACATCGCACCCCAGCTGCGGGACGCCCCCGCGCCCCGCCCGGAGAGCGATTACCCCGTCGGCCACGACCCGGGCCTGATGGCCGCCTTCCAGCGCGGCATCGGACTCGCCGCCGCCCAGGAGACGCGCGACGCGGCGCCCGAAGCCGACCTCCCCGATCTCCATGTCCCCCGCGACGGGGGCGACCAGGGTGGCTGAACCCCACCACCCCGCCGGCACCACGTCTGCCCCGGCAGACCCTCGTACCCCAAGGAGTCGATCCACCATGGCGAGCGATGCGCCGACCGGGCAGGTATCCGACCTCGACTGGCTGATGAGCGGACTCGTGCAGCGCGTGCCGCACACCCACAGCGCGGTCCTGCTCTCCTCCGACGGACTCGTGAAGTCGGTCCACGGCCTCGACCCGGACAGCGCCGACCACATGGCGGCCCTCGCCTCCGGGCTCTACTCGCTGGGGCGCAGTGCCGGCATCCGGTTCGGCGACGGCGGTGACGTGCGCCAGGTCGTCGTGGAACTCGACTCCACCCTCCTGTTCGTCGCCACGGCCGGCTCCGGCACCTGTCTGGCGGTGCTCGCCGGGCGCGACGCGGACGCGGCGGTGCTCGGCTACGAAATGACGATGCTGGTCAAGAGCGTGCGCCCCTACCTGATGACCGGACCCCGGCAGCCCGCCGGCGAACCCGCCCCGATGAGGCATTGAGCGTGGCGGCCCCGCACGACGGGCCATGGCTCGACGAATCCGCCGGACGCCTCGTCCGTCCCTACACGGTCAGCGACGGACGGACCCGGCCGACCGCCCAACTGGACCTCCTGACCCAGGTGATGGCCACCGGGAGACCGGTCATCGGCTACCTGGGGCCCGAGCACACGCAGGCGCTCGGGCTCTGCGCGGCACCCACGTCGGTCGCGGAGATCGCGGCGCAGCTGAAACTGCCCGCGGTCGTGACCAAGGTGCTGCTCTCCGATCTCGTCGACTGCGGGGCGCTCACCCTGAGGGCCCCGGACTTCTACCACAACCCCACTGACCGGTCCCTGTTGGAGGCAGTGCTCGATGGACTACGACGACAGCTCTGACCCCTTCCCCACCGCGTTGAAGATCCTGATCGCGGGCGGATTCGGGGTCGGCAAGACGACCTTCACGGGCGCGGTGAGCGAGATCGCGCCGCTCAGCACGGAAGAGCTCCTCACCACGGTCAGCGAGGGCACCGACGATCTGTCGGGCGTCGAGAACAAGACCACGACGACCGTGGCCATGGACTTCGGACGCATCACCCTCGATCCCGAGCACGTCCTCTACCTCTTCGGTACGCCCGGCCAGGAACGCTTCTGGTTCATGTGGGACGAACTCTCCGAGGGCGCGCTCGGCGCGGTGGTCCTGGCCGACACCCGCCGCCTGGAGGACTGCTTCGCGGCGGTGGACTTCTTCGAGCAGCGCGGCATGGGCTTCATCGTCGCCATCAACGAATTCGACGGCGCCCACCGCTACGAACCCGAAGAGGTACGGTCCGCCATCGACCTGGACCCGCAGGTGCCCGTCGTGCGGTGCGACGCGCGCATCTCCAGCTCGGGCATCGCGACCCTCCTCACCCTCGTCAAGCACCTCCTCGCCCACGCCCCGGCCGCACCGAGCTACGGAGCCCACACCTGATGTACGACGCGACCGCGAACCTGCTGCTCACCCCCGTAGACAGGGAGGCGCCGACCCGGGTGCGGAGGCTGCGCAGGCTCGGCATAGGACTCCGTCCGGACCTCGCCTTCGACGCCTTCGCCGACCGGCTCGCCGAGGTCACGGGCGCGCCGTACTCCATGGTCAACTTCATCGACGAGAACCGGCAGTTCTTCGCGGGCCTGCACACCCCGGGCGATCCGGAGCACCGCTACATGGAGCGCGATCACGGGTACTGCCCGCATGTGATCGTGCGGCGCAAGGCCCTCGTCCTGGAGGACGTCTGCGACTACCCGCGGTTCGCGGGGAACCCGGTGGTCGACGAGATCGGCATCCGTTCCTATCTGGGCGCCCCGCTCATCGACCGCACGGGCATCGCGCTCGGCACGGTCTGCGTGGTGGACGTCGAGCCCCGGCCCTGGGGCAGGGCGGGCCTGGAGACGATCAAGGCGATGGCGGCGGAGCTGATCGAGCAGATCCACCGCCGGGAGGACGGCGGGATCTGAGTCACACCTCCAGGACGTCGCCGTCGGGAAAGCGGACACGCACGGTGTCGCCGTCCACCTCGCAGGAGACGGCCTGCCGCAGCGCCGAGGGCCGGACGGCGTCCTGGGAGAGGGCGACCAGCGTGACGTGGACGCTCGCCCCGCCCTCGTGGCGGGCGGACGTCAGATACGGGGTGGCCGAGTGCGGCCCGTAGGCGTTCGCCGCCACCTCACGGGCGATGCCCGCCCCCTCGTCCCAGCCGTGCAGTGCGACGACGGCGCTGGTCAGCCCGGTTTCCGTGCGGGTGAGCGCCCAGCCGGGGCCCTGTTCGGCGTGCGGGGGTGCCTCGTCGGCCACCGCGTAGCCGCCCTCGCGGACCGTCGCGCCCGCCGGGGCCTGGACCCGGTGGACGCGGATCTCCCACGGGCCGTGCAGCGCGCTGGTCGTCTCGACGGGGAACGCCTCCCGTGTGCCGGGCAGCAGCGCCTCGTGGCGGGATGCGGCCACGCGCCCCTCGCAGCGCACCGGGTGGATGCGGCGGCGGCGCGAGGGGGTGCCGTCCGGCGCGAGGAGCGCGAGGTGGTTGTCCACGGTGCGGCCCCATGCGCTCGGGGCGGTTTCGGGGGCCGTCGCCGAGGAGTAGGCGAACTTGGCGTAGTGCGGGTCGTCGGCCGCGGGGCCTTCGAGCGGGTTGTGGTCGCTGCCGTGGTTGACCAGGCGGACGATGCCGTCGTGCCGTGTGCCGTGCAGGAGCCAGCCGGGCTCGGGGAGCGCCGTGTACTGGTCGGACTCCTCGACGGGGAGCGGGAGTTCGCGCTCGGTCCACACCGGGTGGTCGGCGGGCAGGAGCAGGCCGAGGAACCCCTTGCTGGCCCAGTAGGGGGAGGCCGGACCCGAGTAGGCCTGGGTGGCGGGCAGGAACGTCCCGTACCAGCCGAGCGGCAGCAGACCCCGCTCGTCGGGGACGCCGCGCTCCACGAAGTGCCGTGCGGTGCCGGACGCCAGGCGCCGGGTGAGGCCGGGTGCCAGGGGCGTGCAGTCCGCGAGGGCGCCCATCCAGACCGGGGCGGTCGTCGCGAACCGGTAGGTCAAGGAGCGGCCCTGGTGGACGGGAGCGCCGTCCGCACCGAAGAACTGCGGGTAGGTGTCCAGGAATTGGGCCAGCCGCTCGCGGTAGACCTTGGCGCGCGCCTCGCCGTCCGGGCCCGCCATGCGGGACCAGAGCAGCGGGTACAGATGCATCGCCCAGCCGATGTAGTAGTCGAAGTTGCGCCCGTCGCCGTCGCTGTACCAGCCGGCGCCGCGGTACCAGTCCTCGATGCGGTCCAGGCCGCCGTCGATGTCCGCCTGGTTGTACGGAGCGCCGACCGAGGCCAGGAACTGCTCGGACACCACCTGGAAGAGCCGCCAGTTGTTGTCCCACGTCCTGCCGCCGACGAAGCCGGAGAACCAGTCCACGACCCGCTCCTGGACCCGGGGATCGAGCTTGTCCCAGATCCAGGGGCGGGTCTCGTGCAGCCCGATCGCGATCGACGCCGCCTCGACCATCTGCTGCGAGCAGTCGCTGAGTGCGGGCCAGGCCTCACCGCCGGCGCCGTCGCGGTCCGTGCCCGCTGTCAGACCCTGCGCGTAGCGTTCGAGGAGGTGGGGGTCCACCTCACCGCCCGCTCCCGCGATGCGGAAGGAGGCGAGGAGAAATGACCGTGCGTACCCTTCGAGACCGTCCGAGACGACCCCCGACCAACTGCCGCGCCCCGGCAGCCGGTACTGCGCGAAGTTCGGCGTCGCGTACGGGACGAGCGCCTCCAACTGCCGGTCGGCGAGCGCCTCCCAGTGGGCGCGGGTCCACCCCGTGAGCGGGGACAGGACCCGGTCGGTGGGCGGCAGGGCCAGGTGCGGTGCGGGCATGGCGGGTCCTCCGAGAGGTCGGTGGGGCGGCGGTCACCTCGCGGTCACCTCAGGAGCGCGGTGTGCGTATGGCCGCGTGAGCCCCCGACGCGGACGGTGACGACCGGGCGGCGGCCCGGCGTGACGGTGACCGTGTCGTCGGCACGGACCACCTTCCGTACGGCGAAGGGCAGTTCCACGGTGACCGTCGTGCCCGTGCGGCCCGGGTCGGCCACGGCCAGCGACATGCCGCCGTCGCCGCCGCGTCGCACGATCACGGTGCAGGGTCCCGATGCCGTGAGGCCGGCCGCGCTGCCGGGCTGCCAGAAGTGCGCGGCGACCAGGCCGTGCCGACGGGCCTCGACGGCCTGGGCGGTGGCGTCGTTCGCCACGATGCGGACCGGCCGTGAGTGGGACCAGAGAGCGGTCGCGGTGGCGCCGGCGCCGGGGAGGAGGACGTAGGCGTACGAGGACGCGGCGGGGGAGACGCCGTGGTCGAGCCACAGGGTCAGATAGCGGCGGGTGAGCGGAGTCGTGCTGCCCCCGGTGTCCGCGCCGGTGTTGATCTCCCGCCAGGTGCCGGTCCGCTCCTCGCGCAGGGCGTGCAGGCGGGCGCCGCCCCGGTCGTCGGAGGTCGTTCCGGGGTGGTCGGGGAAGACGTAGCCGCCGGTGCCCTCCAGGTGGGCCCAGCGGGCGCCGGGCAGGGTCGCCGACCAGCCCGAGTGCGAGGGCCTGCGCCGGCCGTCGACCGTGAGGCGGGGCGCCCCGGCCTTGTACAGGTTGCGGTTCTCGACGACCGTCTCGATGGTCCGGCCGTCGCTCGCCGTGATGTCCGCGCCCAGGGCGACGACGGCGTTGTCGAGGAAGAACCACGCCTTCCTCGCGCGCAGCGTGCTGCCGTCGGCGAGGAGCTCCATCGCGGCGGCGCCGTACCGGCCGTCGAGCACCGCGCCGCCCGCGACGGCGTTCTTCGGCCGGTAGGTCCCCGTGCCGCCGCCCGAGCCGATGTCGGCGCGCTTGCGGGTGTCCACGGTGGTGCCCGGCAGGCGGTACGGATCGACCGTCGCCCAGAAGCCGTCCCCGAACTGCCCCAGGTCGTCGCCGTCGTACAGATAGGCCATGCCGTCGCCGGTGTACCAGCCGTGCAGGTTCTCGCCGTTGCCCGCCTCGTACGCGGCGATGCGCTTCGAGGAGAGCGAGAGCGTGAGCGCCCAGCCGGGGCGCCGGTGCACCACCCGGTCCATGTCCGCGAACGCGAAGTGCCCGGTGAGCCGGTCGGTGGCCGGCACGGCGGGGTCGTCAATGACGGCCTTGGCGCGGGCGAGCGCCGGGACGCCCACCAGGCTCAGATAGGGGTGGGTCTTGTTGCGCCTCATCCACCCCTTGGCCAGCGCGCGCCAGCGTTCGGCGTACGCGGCCGGGGCGCCGTCCGCCAGCTGGAGGATGTTGGTGAGGGCCGCCGCGCCGTCCTTGTGGTCCGGCGCCTTCTCGCGGGACGTCGCACGGCCGCGCAGCGCGTCCATCATCAGGCCGTCGAAGATGACCGGCGAGAAGGTCCGGTCCACCGCCTCGAACAGCACGGACGTCTTCGGATCGGTGACGGCCCACTCGGAGTCCGCGAGCAGCGCGATCAGCTGGCCCGCGCTGCCGAGCAGGACACTGCCGTACGTTCCCGTGTACGCGACGGAGCCGTGCTGCACGAACGACCCGTCCTCGTAGAACCCGTCGCCCGAAGTGACGTACGTGAACAGGCTGTTCTTGCCCTTGTCCCGGACGTCGGACAGGCCGTCGCGCGCCAGGGCCAGGGTGGCCGCGTCCCGTGCGAGGAGTCCGCGCAGTGCCACGATGACGGCCTTGTCGGCGCGGTTGGCGCCCGTCTCGGACAGGGTCGGGATGTTGGTGCGGCGGTCCGGGTCCGGGCAGAACTTCGCCACCGTGGAGGTGTACTTCGCCAGGTCGGCCGCGGGAACCTTCTCGCGCAGCAGCACGCACGTGTCCATCAGGGCGCGGGGCGCGCCGATCTCCCAGAACCACCAGTTGCCGGATTCGGGGCGGCTGGTGTTGTAGGCGTCGGCGTGCAGGAAGCGCAGGGCTTCGAGCAGGCCGTCCGCCGCTTCGGCGCTGCCGCTCAGGGAGGTGCCGGGCGTGGCCCAGGCCGTGGCTATCGTGCGCAGGCGGGTGTAGCTCTGGCCGAAGTTGCCCGGGTCCTTCGCGGGGGAGAGGTCGGCCCACAGGGCGCTGCGGCCCGCGGACCGGTCCAAGTCCCGCCACCAGCCCGCCGCCTGGGTGTCCAGGACCTTCAGAGCCGCCGCGAAGTCCGGGTCGGCGGCGTCGAACGCGCCGCCGGTGAGTTGCGCCGCCGCGCGGACGAGCAGTGGATCGTACGGGTCCGCTCCGTCCCCGGGGGCTGCCCATGCCGTGCCGCCCGTGGCCACCGGCAGAAGCGCGGAGGCGGCAGCCGCGGCGAGGAGTGTGCGGCGTCGGGGGCCGGCGGGGCCGGGGAGGGGCGTAGGCATGCGGAACTCCCGTGGGTGTCGGGGCATCGGGGCAGGGGAGGGAGAGGCGTGAGCGATTCCGCGACAGCATGTAAGCGGTTGCTGTGCGGGGGCAAGAGGGCCCGGCATCTTTCTATGTTCTTTCTGTCCACAGGGGTTTCGTGGAGATCCCACGCGCCTTAACCGGTTACAGCCGCCCGCCCAGTGAGGAGGGTGGGAAAGTCCAAGAGCGGAGGGCCTTCTGGGTGTTGACGGCGACAGTAAGCGATTACTACGTTGCGGCCCCATGGCTGAGAACAGGACCCGAACCGTACGTGCTCGCAGTACCCGGACCGTCCGTGCTCGCAGTACCACCCGCACCCTCCGCGCCGCGACGGCGACGGCGGCCGCGGCCGCCACCCTCGCGCTCGCCCTCCCCGCCCACGCGGCGCCCCTCGACCCGACCCCGGGCGCGGACGGCGTCGGCGACCCGCTCTTCCCGACGCTCGGGAACGGCGGCTACGACGTCCGCCACTACGACCTCTCCTTCGACTTCACGCCGGTGACGTACGACTTCACCGGCACCATGAGGATCAAGGCGAGAGCCACCCAGGACCTGTCGTCCTTCAACCTGGACGTCGACTCGCTGGCCATCGACGCCATCAAGGTCAACGGCAAGAAGGCCGCATGGGCGATCGGCCCCGGCAAGACCGGCCAGGAGCTCACCGTCACCCCGGCGGGCGGCCTGCGCGACCACCGGGCCTTCGACGTCGAACTGACCTACCACGGCAACGGCAAGACCAAGCCGATCGGCCAGCCGGGCTGGCGGTACATGTCCGACGGCGGTTTCGCCTCCGCCGCCCAGGCCTCCCGCGCCGACACCTTCGCGCCGGTCAACGACCACCCCTCCGACAAGGCCACCTGGTCCTTCCACCTCACCGCCCCGGACGGCTGGACGCCAGGAGCCAACGGAAACCTGACGGGCACCCGCGACGCGGGGCAGAAGAAGACCTGGGACTTCTCCCTCAAGTCCCGCATGGCGCCCGAGCTGTTGGGGATCTCCGTCAACAAGCAGACCTACGTCCACGGCCGCGGCCCGCACGGAGTGAAGCTGCGCCACCTTCTCCCCGAGGACCAACTGGCGAAGTACCGGCCCATCGCCGAGGAGACCGGCGGGCAGCTCGCCTGGCTGGAGAGGACTCTCGGCGTGCGCTACCCGTTCGACACGTACGGCGTGCAGATCGTGCGGGACGGCTACAGCGACGCGTTGGAGAACCAAACCCTCTCGCTCTTCGGGCCGTCGTGGTTCGACCGGCCCACCTACTCGACCACCATGGTCCACGAGCTGACCCACCAGTGGTTCGGCGACTCCGTCACCCCCGCCACCTGGCAGGACGCCTGGCTGAACGAAGGACCTGCCGTCTACTACGCGGCCGTGTGGGCGGACCAGAAGGGCTTCCAGCCCATCGAGGAGAAGATGAAGACCGCGTACGCCAAGCTCGACGCGGTCCGCAAGACCGACGGCCCGCCCGGAAAGCCCACCGGGCTCGGTGGCTTCAACATCTACGACGGAGCCGCGGTCTCCCTCTACGCCCTCGACCAGCAGATCGGCCACGAGCGGTTCGAGGCCGTCATGAAGGCGTGGCTGACCGAGCACCGGCACGGCAACGCCTCCACCCAGGACTTCATCGACAACGCCGTCGAGGTCACCGGCGACGACTCGGTCGGCACGTTCCTGCACCACTGGCTGTTCGACCTCGACAACCCGCCCATGCCGGGGCACCCGGACTGGGGTGTCGCGAAGTGAGAAGCGTGAGAAGCCCCCGCATCGCCGGGATCACCATGGCCCTCGCCGCCGCCGGGGCTGCCATCGCCCCGCAGAGCACGGCCCAGGCCGCCCCCGGCCCCAAGATCCTCCACGTGTCCCCGAACGGCTCCGGAGAGTCCTGCACCGCCGCCCGCCCCTGCTCCCCGCAGGCCGCGCGCGACGCCGCCCGCACCGTCGGCGGACGGGACGTACGCATCGAACTCGCCCACGGCACCTACGAGATGCGCGAACCGCTGACGCTGGGCGCGGCCGACTCCGGGCGCGACGGGCACACCGTCACCTGGACCGCCGCGCGCGGGGCCGAGCCCGTGTTCTCCGGCGGCCGGGCGCTCAAGGGATGGTCCGAAGCCACCGACGGCACCTGGACCGCCCGTGTCCCCGAAGGGATCACCCCGCGCCAGCTGTTCGTGGACGGCGAGCGGGCGCTGCGCGCGCGGGGGAAGGCCTGCGCGGCGAGCACCTGTGACGCCACGAAGACCGGCATGACGGGCGCCACCGCGACCGGCATCGCGAACTGGAAGCGGCCCACCGGCGCGGAAGCCGTCATCAAGATCCGCTGGCGCGACTACCACTGCCGGATCGCGGGCGTCGAAGGGGACGACCTCACCTTCGCGCAGCCCTGTTGGACCAACTCCGCGAGCGGCACGAACCGTACGGGACCCGCCTGGGACTCCACCACCGTCGACTCGTCGCGCTACTCCGGAGTGGCCTTCTTCGAGAACGCCCGCGAACTCCTCGACAAGCCGGGCGAGTTCGTCTGGGACGCCGAGGACCGCACTGTCACCTACCTCCCGCGCAAGGGTGAGGACATGCGCCACGCGCGCGTGCTCACCCCGGTGACCGAGCGGCTCATGGTCGTCGACGGCGCCCACGACCTGCGCGTGCAGGGCATCGGCTTCGCGTACGCGGCGTACGGCCAACCTTCCACCGACGAGGGCTACGCGGGCACCCAGGCCGGTCTCACCCTCACCGGAGCGAGTGGCCCGGTCGATCACGCGGGCCGCCACTACACCAAGCCGAGCGCGGCCCTGACGGTGCGCGGCGGCCGTCATGTGGCCGTCAGAGGCGCCGAGTTCACGCATCTGGGCGGCGCCGGAGTCGTCCTCGAAGCCGGCACCAAGGACACGTCCGTCACGCGCTCGCGCTTCACGGACCTGTCGTCCGGGGCCGTGTACGTCGGCGACACCGAGCCGAAGCCGGACGCGGAACTGGCGGGTGAGCGGAACACCGTCGCGTACAACACGATCCGCAGCACCGGCGTCGAGTACACCGACGCGGTGGGCATCTGGGCCGGGTACGAGGCCGAGCTGAGCGTCGACCACAACACCCTCGACGAGCTGCCCTACTCGGGGATCTCCGTCGGCTGGGGCTGGAACCAGCCCGAGGCCCAGAAGTCCGTGCTCCGGGACAACCGGATCACCGGCAACAGGATCACGGACGTGATGCGCGTCGAGAACGCCCAGCACGACGGCGGCGCCGTCTACACCCAGGGCGCCCAGCCCGGCACGGTCGTCTCCGGCAACTACATCAACCGCTCCGCCTACGGGAACACCGAGCGCGACGGCAACGGCATCTACCTCGACGAGCAGTCCTCGTACATCCGCGTCGAGGGCAACGTCATCACCCGCATCGGCTACAAGTGGGTCTCCAACTGGGCCGATTACGGCATCCAGAACCACGCCACCGGCAACTGGACCGACACCGACGCACCCGCCCTCACGGGCACCGGATCGACGATGCGGGACAACCACACGGAGCTCGACCGGCTGCCTTCGGATGCGCTCGCCGTGGCGGCCCGCGCGGGCGCGCACCCAGCGGCGCCCGAGCAGCTCCGCCCGGACCTCGCCCGCGCGGGCACCGCGTCCCAGTCCTCCACGGACGGCGCGGCCGAGGCGGCGTACGCGACCGACGGCGACACCTCCACCGACACCCGCACGCTGTCCGAACCGGGCGCCTGGTGGCAGGTCGACCTCGGTGACGTGCGGCGCGTAGGCCAGGTCGAGGTCTGGAACGGCACGTCCATGACCACGGCCGGCTTCGACGTCCAGCTCGCCCGGCGCGCGGACTTCGCCGACGCGAGGACCCTGCACGTCACCGGGCGAGCGCTTCGGCCCACACTCCTCGACACGGACGCGGAAGCCAGATACATAAGGATCAAGCTCACCGGCACGGGACGCGTGGCGCTCGCCCACGTACTCGTGCACCCTGCACGTACATAGGCAACACCCGCACTCGCACAGGTATTTGTACGGAAAGGCACACCATGACCGACCTCCGTCTCGGCGTCCTCGGCTACGGCTTGCGCGGTTCGCTCGCCCGCACCGCCCACCGGCCCGGCGCGGGCTCCCGCGTCACCGCGCTCGCCGACCACGACGTGACCGCGCGGACGGAGGCGGCCGTGGCCTTCCCCGGAGCCCTGATATCCACCGACCACCGCAAGGTCGTCGAGGACCCGGACGTCGACGCCGTCGTGATCCTCACCCCCGACCACACCCACGCCCGGCTCGCCTGCGAGGCGCTGCGCGCGAACAAGCCCGTCTTCGTGGAGAAGCCGCTGGACATCGGCATCGAGGCCTGCGACGAGATCCTGCGGACCGCCTACGAGACGGGAACGCGTCTCTACGTAGGCCACAACATGCGCCACATGCCCGTGATCAGGCTGATGCGCGACATCATCCGGCGCGGCGACATCGGCGAGGTCAAGACGGTCTGGGTACGCCACTTCGTCGCCTACGGAGGCGACTGGTACTTCAAGGACTGGCACGCCGAACGGCAGCACACCACCGGCCTGCTGCTCCAGAAGGCCGCCCACGACATCGACGTCCTGCACTGGCTCGCCGGCGGCTACACCCGTCAGGTGCAGGCCCTGGGCGACCTCATGGTCTACGGGGACAACCCGCGCCGCGAGCTGGGCGAGCCGAAGACGGACGACTGGTACACCGCGGACGGCCACTGGCCGCCGCGCACCCAGCGCGACCTCAACCCCGTCGTCGACGTGGAGGACGTCTCCCTGGTCAACATGCGCCTGGACAACGGGGTGTTGGCCTCCTACCAGCAGTGTCACTTCACCCCCGACTACTGGCGCAACTACACCGTGATCGGCGACGCGGGCCGCCTGGAGAACTTCGGCGACGGCCCCGGGGGAGTGGTGAAGGTCTGGAACGAGCGCCGCTCGGCCTACCGCCCCGAGGCCGACGCCGAGTACCCGGTGCCGGACGCCCAGGACGAGGGCGGGCACGGCGGCTCCGACCCGCTGCTCATCGAGGAGTTCGTCCGCTTCGTGCGCGAGGGCGGGCGCACCGACACGTCGCCGGTCGCGGCCAGGATGGCGGTGGCGGCGGGCGTGCGCGCGACCCAGTCGCTGCGGGACGGGGGCACGCCTCGGGAGGTGCCGGTCCTCGACCCGGAGCTCATCGCGTACTTCGAGCGGGGCCAGACCCGGGCCTGAAGGAGGGGCCTGAAGCCGGGCCTGAAGGAAAGCTGCGGCGGCGCTTAAGAAATCCTCGATGGACCCGGGCGCCGCCGTAAGGAAGATTCCTGTGTCGTCGGTGGAAGAAGCGACGTACGACAGGAGCCGTTGCGTTGAAGGCGCTGGTCAAGGAGAAGGCGGAGCCAGGGCTCCGGCTGATGGACGTACCCGAGCCGGTGATCGGCCACGGAGACGTCCTGATCAAGGTGCTCCGCACCGGGATCTGCGGCACCGATCTGCACATCCGGGCCTGGGACGGCTGGGCGCAGCAGGCCATCTCGGCGCCGCTGGTCGTCGGGCACGAGTTCGTCGGCGAGGTCGTCGAGACCGGGCGTGACGTCGCGGACATCAACATCGGCGACCGGGTCAGCGGCGAGGGCCACCTGGTCTGCGGCAAGTGCCGCAACTGCCAGGCCGGCCGCCGCCACCTGTGCCGCGCGACGGTGGGGCTCGGCGTCGGCAGGGACGGGGCGTTCGCGGAGTTCGTCGCGCTGCCCGCCGCCAACGTGTGGGTGCACCGCGTCCCCGTGGACCTCGACGTGGCCGCGATCTTCGACCCGTTCGGCAACGCGGTGCACACCGCCCTGTCGTTCCCGCTGGTCGGCGAGGACGTGCTGATCACCGGGGCGGGGCCGATCGGCCTGATGGCCGCGGCCGTGGCCCGGCACGCGGGCGCCCGCAACGTCGTCATCACGGACGTCAGCGAGGAGCGCCTGGAGCTGGCCCGCAAGGTCGGCGCGAGCCTGGCCCTGAACGTCGCCGAGACCTCGATCGCCGAAGGACAGCGCGAGCTGGGCCTGCGCGAGGGCTTCGACGTCGGCCTGGAGATGTCCGGCAACCCCGTCGCGATGCGCGACATGCTCGCCAACATGACGCACGGCGGCAAGATCGCCATGCTCGGTCTGCCGGCCGAGGAATTCGCCGTCGACTGGTCCCGGATCGTCACCTCCATGATCACGATCAAGGGCATCTACGGCCGCGAGATGTTCGAGACCTGGTACTCCATGTCCGTGCTGCTCGAAGGCGGCCTCGACCTCGCCCCCGTGATCACCGGGCGCTACGGCCACCGTGACTTCGAGGCGGCCTTCGACGACGCGGCCAGCGGTCGCGGCGGCAAGGTCATCCTCGACTGGACCTCCTGAACCTCTCGGCCCTCCCATGGCTCCCACGGCTTAACTCCCAAAGGAATCAAGCATGTTCGACTCCGTACGCGACGACCTGCGCACCACCCTCGACGAGATCCGCGCCGCCGGCCTGCACAAGCCCGAGCGCGTCATCGGCACCCCGCAGTCCGCCACGGTCTCCGTCACCGCGGGGGGCCGCCCCGGCGAGGTGCTGAACTTCTGCGCGAACAACTACCTCGGCCTCGCCGACCACCCCGAGGTGGTCGCCGCCGCGCACGAGGCCCTGGACCGCTGGGGCTACGGCATGGCGTCCGTGCGCTTCATCTGCGGTACGCAGGAAGTGCACAAGGAGCTCGAGGGGCGCCTGTCCGCGTTCCTCGGCCAGGAGGACACGATCCTCTACTCGTCGTGCTTCGACGCCAACGGTGGCGTCTTCGAGACGCTGCTCGGCGCGGAGGACGCGGTCATCTCGGACGCGCTCAACCACGCCTCCATCATCGACGGCATCCGGCTGAGCAAGGCCCGCCGCTTCCGTTACGCCAACCGCGACATGGCGGACCTGGAGCAGCAGCTGAAGGAGGCCGCCGAGGGCGGCGCGCGCCGGAAGCTGATCGTCACCGACGGCGTCTTCTCCATGGACGGGTACGTCGCCCCGCTGCGGGAGATCTGCGACCTCGCCGACCGCTACGACGCGATGGTGATGGTCGACGACTCGCACGCCGTCGGCTTCGTCGGCCCCGGCGGTCGCGGCACCCCCGAGCTGCACGGCGTCATGGACCGCGTCGACATCATCACGGGCACGCTCGGCAAGGCGCTCGGCGGCGCCTCCGGCGGCTACGTCGCCGCCCGTGCGGAGATCGTCGCGCTGCTCCGCCAGCGCTCGCGCCCGTACCTCTTCTCGAACACGCTGGCCCCGGTGATCGCGGCGGCCTCCCTGAAGGTCCTGGACCTCCTGGAGTCGGCGGGCGACCTGCGCGAGCGGCTCGCGGCGAACACGGCGCTGTTCCGCTCGCGGATGACGCAGGAGGGCTTCGACATCCTGCCGGGCGACCACGCGATCGCCCCGGTGATGATCGGCGACGCCTCGGTCGCCGGACGGATGGCCGAGCTGCTCCTGGAGCGCGGTGTGTACGTGATCGGCTTCTCGTACCCGGTGGTGCCGCAGGGCGCGGCCCGTATCCGTGTCCAGCTGTCGGCCGCGCACTCCACGCAGGACGTGAACCGTGCGGTGGACGCCTTCGTGGCGGCGCGGGCGGAGCTGGACGCCGCGGGTGCCTGAACCGCTGGGTGAGGCCGCTGGTGTCGGTGAGGCCCGCGGTTTGGGACAATCGGCCTCATGATCGAAGCGCGGCGGCTGCACATCCTCCGTGCGGTGGCCGACCACCGCACGGTCACGGCCGCTGCCGCCGCGCTCTATCTCACGCCGTCGGCGGTCTCCCAGCAGCTGACCGCCCTGGAGCAGGAGACCGGTCACCGCCTGGTCGAGCGGGGTGCCCGCGGGGTCAGGCTGACCCCGGCGGGCGAGATCCTGCTCTCCCACACGAACGCGGTCCTCGCCCAGCTGGAGAGGGCCGAGGCGGAGCTCGCCGCGTACAGCTCCGGCGAGGCGGGGACGGTGACCGTGGCGTCCTTCGCCACGGGGATCGCCCTGGTGGTCGGCCCCGCCCTGGCCCGTCTCTCGTCCACGGCGCCCGGCATCCGGGTGCGGGTCCAGGACGCGGAGGGCGACGCGAGCCTGCCGATGGTGCTCGACCGGCAGGTGGACGTCGCGGTGGCCGTGGAGTACCGCGGCGCTCCGGGCGTGGACGACCCGCGGTTGACGCGGGTCCCGCTCTACGCGGAGCCGTTCGACGCGGTGCTTCCCAAGACGCATCGCCTCGCGGCGGCGGAACGCGTGCCGCTCGCGGAGCTGGCCAAGGACGCGTGGATCGGCCCCTTCGCCGGGAACCCCTGCCACGACGTGGTGATACTCGCCTGCGAGGCGGCGGGCTTCCAGCCCCTGCTCGAACACTGGTCGGACGACTTCCGCGCGGTGGTCGCGCTGGCCTCGGCGGGCGCCGGCGTGGCGTTGGTACCGAGGTCGGCGCTGCGGGGCATGGACGTCTCGGGCGTGGTGATCCGCCCGGTGGAGGGCGTCGCCCCCACCCGCCGGGTCTTCGCGGCGGTGCGGTGCGGCGCGGAGGAGCACCCGCTGATCCGCCCGGTCCTCGACGCGCTGGGCGAGGCGGCGGAGTAGCGGCGGTGTCGCGGCCCGGTCCCGCCGGGGCGTGCCCGACGGGACCGGACAGGATGCGGACCGGATGCGGAGGGCGCGGGACGGCGGCTACATCCAGAGGCCGTCCAGGAACGGGTAGGCATCGGTGAGCTTGGACGGGCCCTGGATGAGCTTGTCCTCGGTGACGACGACGAACTCGTCGCCCTTGGTGAGGAAGTAGTGCGCCGTTGACTCGGTCACGGCCGTGGCCGCGGCGTCCGGGCCGAAACCGAAGGCATCGGGTGCGGCCGTCAGCGAGAGCTGCTGGGACGAGCCGCGCGAGAGGGCCGTGGTGAAGCTGCCCTGCATGCCGAAGACCAGCAGCCTGCCGCCATCGGCGCCGAAGCCGGTGACGTCGCACAGCTCGCCGGCCCTTTCCAGAAGGTCGCGGGACAGGACGTCCTCCGCCTCATGGAGGGGGCCGTGGCTCTTGTCGGAGAACTCGACGGCCTGGCCCTGCGCGAAGCCCAGATAGGTGTGGCCGCTGCTCTTGGGGGCGGGCCCGACGGCGTCGAAGCCGTCGCTGAACGTCTTGGGCAGGTGCGGGAACTGGTCGGCGATCCTCCGGGGGCCCGACTCGATGCCGCGCCGCTTGGAGAAGCGGATGAACTCGTCCCCGCGGAAGCCGTCGAAGCGTACGTAGGGCGCGTCGCTGTCCGGGATCGCCTTGGCCGCCGACTCGAAGATCCCGCCGCCCGCGTCGAGCGCCTGCTTGGCCGCGCCGCCCAGGGAGCCGAGGACCGAGCCGAGGATGCCGCCGCCGGCGGAGACCACGGTGGCCGTCAGCGCGTCGAACGCCTTGGCCTGGCCGCGGCTCGGCACCCGCTCCAGGCGCCACAGCTGGGCGGGTCGCGGCCCCATGGTGGGCCTGCCCGCCTGCTCCAGGGCCGCGTCCGGCGCGACGCTGTCGTCGTGGACGGACAGCAGGTGGCCGCTGTTCACGTTGACCAGCGCGTACCCGTCGCCGACCACCTCCGGCCGCCACAGCTGTGACACCAGCAGGTCCTGCCGGGTCTCCGCCGGGCACTGCTGCACCGGCGAGCCCGCGCGGCCGCGGCCGGTCATGATGTCCATGCGCAGGGTGCTGTGCACGCTCTGCAGCGTCCAGGCGCCCTCCTTGGCGGCGTTGGGCCGCACATGCCACAACTGGCTGTACCGGGCGGTTCCCTGCGGGTGCAGCTCCTGCTGCACGATCGGGACGCTCTGCGCGGTCTTGGCCCCCTGCACTCCCGCGTACAGCCCGCTCGCCTCGTTCTTGAGCAGGTAGATCCCCTCGGACAACGCAGACATTGCCAACCTCCGTGGAAGACGGACAGTGATCCCCCGCGTGTGCGCCTCACAGAGTAGGAGCTGAGACCGGATACCGATACGGGTGGATTTCGGCTGCTATTCACCCCTCAATTACCGGGACTTGGGGCGTTCTTCCGTGCGGGCGTCGACCCAGGTGGCGTCAACTCTCCCCGTCAGCACACCCGTTGGGGGATGCGTGGCGGGGCGGAACGCGCCTGGAGTGCGGGGGGCCGGTTCTCACCCGTGACGCCGCCGCCTCGGACGCTGCCCGGGGTTCGGCCGGGCCAGGCCGCCGGAGACCGGCGCGGCGCCGAGGCCGCCGTCCCCCTCCTCGTGGCGCAGGACCCAGTCGTCGAGGTCGCGTGCCGCCTCCAGCGGGTTGCCGGCGGTGTAAGCCCGCCACCAGCCCGCATCGCCGGGATCGCCGGTGGCGGAAATCCCCTCGGGGGAGCGCAGTTCCTCCCGGAAGCAGGACTCGGCCGCGGCGAACCGCGCCCGCGCGGTCCGTGCGTCCACGCCCAGGACGTCGCCGATCAGTTGCCACCCGGCGCCGCCGAGCCGCTCGGCCACGGCCGCGGCCTCGAAGAACCGGTGCGCGGCCCTGAGGACGTGGACGGCGTCGGCCAGTACGGAGCCGGGGGAGCGGGCGGTGCCGTCGGGACGCAGCTCGTGCTCGCCGATCGGTACGGCGGCACGCGCGAGGTCTGACAGGGCGTACGCCTCGTAGGCCATCGCGAGACGGGCTCGGGCCGCGTCGGTGCAGGGCTCCGTGGGCGGCTCCGCGTACGACGGGGCGGCGGGGCGGGGGTCGTCATCGCTGTCGCTCATGCCGGTCGGCCTCAACCGCGTACGAAATAGAGGACGGTCATGGTCACGGCGGTGGTGAGGATGATGCCGCGCAGCAGCCGGTCGGAGAGGCGGCGTGCGAAGTGGGCGCCGGTGAAGCCGCCTGCCAGCGCGCCGACGAACATGGGGGCCAGGACGAGCGGGGTGCTCAGCGCGTCCGATGCGCCGAGGAGCAGTGCGGCGGCGCTGAGGTTGATGGCCGCGATCTGGGTGACCCGCATCGGATTGCTGACCGCGGTGTCGAGACCGAGGCCGATGCCCCACAGGGCGAACATCATGATGCCTACGGCTCCGCCGAAGTATCCGCCGTACAGCGCGAGGAGGAACTGGCCCACCAGGACGGCGCGAGGGCTCATGCTGAGCTGGTGGCCGAGCGCGTCGCTCACCGCGCTGGAGAGGCGGCGGCCGAAGGCGAGGACCACCGTGGCGAAGGCCAGCAGCCAGGGCACCGCGGCGTCGAACGACGCCGCGGGCAGCGTGAGCAGCAGGAGTGCGCCGAGTCCGCCGCCGACCACGCTGACCACCGTCAGCGCTCGCGTGGACGTCGCCCCGACCGGGGCGAGTTCGCGCCGGTAGACCCATCCGCTGGCCACGGCTCCCGGTACGAGGGCGATGGTCGAGGACGCGTTCGCCGTCACGGGGGAGAGGCCGACGGCGACCAGGGCGGGCAGCGCCACGAACGTGCCTCCGCCGCCGACGGAGTTCAGCGCTCCGGCGGCGATGCCTGCCAGCAGGACGAGCAGTAGTTCGGGCACCCGCCGAGCATCGCCCTGTGACGGGCGGGTCCACAATGCGTTATCGGTGTACCCAGCCTAAGGCTGTGCCATAGGCTCACGAGGTGCGCTACGACCTGGACGATCTGCGGCTCTTCCTCGACACCGTGACGGAGGGGTCGATCACGGCGGGCGCCCGCCGCATGCATCTGAGCCTGCCGTCGGCCAGCGCCAGGGTCCGCTCCCTCGAACAACAGGCCGGTGTGCCCCTGCTGATCCGCGGCCGTCGGGGCGTGCGCCCCACCCCGGCGGGGACGACCCTGGCCCGGCACGCGCGCGAGGTCCTCGCCCAGACCGTGCGGCTCGAAAGCGCGGTCGCGAGCTATACGAGATCCCCGACCGCGCCCCTGACCCTGCTGGGCGGCGGCTCGGCCGTGCACCGGCTCGTCCCGCAGGCCCTGGTCACCTTCCTCCGCGCCCACCCGGACATCGACGTCCGCGTCTTTGAGAACCGCACCCCGCAGATCGTGCGGATGCTGGCCGACGGCGATGCGGACCTGGGCGTCGTCCTCGACGACGAGGCCCGCGACTGCGGTCTTGCCATGGAACCCCTCGGCGACGATTCCCTCGTGGTGGTCGGCCAGCCCGGCGGAATCCTCGCGGGCCGTACGTCGATGACGTACAGCGAGGCCGCCGAGCACCCGCTGGTGGGGCTCGACGCCGATGCCTCGTTGCGCCGCTGGATCGAGAGACACGTGGGCCCCCACGCACCGGTCGTCCGCTACCGCACCACGGTCGCCAACCTCAACGTCCTGGTCGCCCTGGCCGCCGCGGGCGTCGGCCTCGCGATCGTCCCGCGCCGCGTGATCGACCCCACCCAGCCCCTGGAGGTATGCGCCCTCCAGGACCCCTGGGCCCGCCGCCACCACCTGCTGGCCTGGGCCACCAAAACGGGCCCCGCCTCCCCCTCGGCCCAGGCCCTGGCCGACCACCTGCGCAGGGCGTCGACTTCCGAGCCGATGCTGGCGGGCCACCGGGTGGCGTGATGGACCCCATGGCTGTGGGGGCGCCCGCCCTCCAGGCCCCTCACGTCCAGGCGCTCAGGCCGTGGGCCGCCCCGTGCTGGCCCGCAGCACCACCTCGCCCCGCACCCGCTCCACCCGTGACCGCGCGCCCCGCTCGCGCAGGGCGAGGGCGAGGACGTCGCGCCCCATCCGCGTCAGCGGCAGCGCCACCGTGGTCAGCGGTGGGGTCAGTTCCCCGATCAGGGGGATGTCGTCGAAGCCCGCGAGCGACACGTCGTCCGGCACCCGGAGCCCCCGTTCCCGCAGCGCTCCCAGCGCCCCCACGGCCATCACGTCCGTCACCGCGAAGACGCAGGTGGGCCGCTGCCCCCGGCGCAGCAGTTCCACCGCCGCCGCATGGCCCCCGTCACGCGTGAAGGCACCCTCCACGATCCGCTCCGGGGGAAGGGCGACCCCCGCCTCGGCCAGGACCGCGCGGAACCCGGCCAGGCGGTCGGCGACCGTGGTGAGCCGTTCGGGGCCGGTGAGGACGGCGAACTCCCGGTGGCCCAGGCCCAGGAGAGCCCGCGCCAGCGCGCCGGCCCCGGCCCGGTTCTCGGGCTGCACCGTGTCCACGCGCAGGCTGCGGTGCCGGCTGACCACGGCGACACGGCCCCCGTCACGCATGTAGGGGACGAGCTCGGCCTCCAACGACCTCTCCCACGCGGGGTCCTGGAAGCCCGAGCCGATGAGCAGGATCGCGCGGGCGCGCTGCGCCCGCAGCATCGAGACGTACGCGATCTCCCGTGCCGGGGCGCGGAAGGTGCTGGCGAGCATGACGAGGAGGTCCTGTTCGGCCGCCGCCGCCATCACTCCGCTCGCGATCGCCGCGAAGTAGGGGTCGCCGACGTCGTGGCAGATGACGCCGATGGTGTTGTTCGACGAGCTGGCGAGCGCCTGCGCATGGGCGTTGGGGATGTACCCCAGCTCATCCGCCGCTTCGAGCACCCGCAGCCGCAGGTCCTCGCGGACGCGCGTCGTACCGTTCAGGGCCCGCGACGCGGTGGCCGGGGACACCCCGGCGGCACGGGCCACGGCATGCAGGGTCACATGAACCCCACGCTCACGCCCGCGCCCGGGGGCGGGCGGGGGGTGCTGTTCGCGTCTACGCCTGAGGCTGGGCGGGGGTTGCTGTTCGCGGGTCGGCCTCGATCGGGGGTGTTCTTCGCGTTGGCGTCCGGCGTCGGGTTCGTCCTCGTGTACGTGTCCGTGTGCCTGCCCGGGCGGGGGTTGCTGTTTGCGGGTCGGCCTCGATCGGGGGTGTTCTTCGCGTTGGCGTCCGGCGTCGGGTTCGTCCTCGTGTACGTGTCCGTGTGCCTGCCCGGGCGGGGGTTG